>NZ_JYHV01000043.1 GCF_000952685.1 Stutzerimonas stutzeri
ATCGGTGAAGCGTGATCCACCCTACAACTGCTTTGTTTCGTCCCTGGCAGGCCTTCGGCCTGCATTCGCCGCGGGGTCGCGGCCCCCATGAAGCGTCGCGGGCTGGTGGGAGCGCCGACCTCGGCGCGAAGCTTTTCAGGCTTCGGTAATAGAGCGGATGACGCTCTTTTCATCCACCGTGCTCCGCCTCGGTGGCCGTCACC
>NZ_JYHV01000044.1 GCF_000952685.1 Stutzerimonas stutzeri
CCGGATGCCCTGGCGCTGCAATTCGGCGCACAGCGCCTGAGCTACCGCGAGCTGCACAGCCGTGCCAACCGCCTGGCACGCTGGCTCCGCGGGCAGGGTGTGGGGCCGGATGTGCTGGTAGGTGTGGCCGCCGAGCGTTCCGTCGAGCTGGTGGTGGCGCTCTTGGCCATCATTAAGGCCGGTGGCGCCTACGTGCCGATGGACCCGGATTACCCGCGCGAACGCCTGGAACACATGCTGGCCGATAGCGGCGTGACGCTGCTGCTGACCCAGGCACATCTGCGCGACACGCTGCCGGTCTCGAACGCCCGGCTGTTTTGCCTGGATAGCGATTGGTCGGACGTAGCGGCACTGGACGACAGCGACCTGCCAACCCTCGGCACGCCGCAAAACCTGGCCTACCTGATCTACACCTCGGGTTCGACCGGCAAGCCAAAAGGCGCCGGCAACAGCCACGCGGCGCTGATCAACCGTCTGCACTGGATGCAGAAGGAGTACGGCCTGAC
>NZ_JYHV01000027.1 GCF_000952685.1 Stutzerimonas stutzeri
CGACCCGGGGCGAAGCTTTTGGCTTTTGGGCGGGCAGAACGCCCGCATTCGCCGCGGGGGCGCACCTCCTACAAAAGCAGCGCGGGTAGTGCTTTGGCATTTCTCCGCTGTTCGCACCAAAGCGCCCGCAGCACGTGCTGGGGCGCGTAGCGGTCGAATCTACTGCGCTTGGTTCGCCGCTTCGGCGGCCTGGATCAGGTCGGGACCGATTTGCGCTTCGAACTTCTTCCAGGCCGGACGCACAGCATCACGCCAGGCGTTGCGCTGCTCTTCGGTCAACACCAGGATCTCGCTCTTGCCGGTATCGATGATGTTCTGCTTAGCCTTCTCGTTCAGCGCCTCGGCCTGGCGATTCACCTCAGCCGTGACCTCTTCGATGATCTGTTCGAGCTCGGTCCGCACCGGTGCCGGCAAGCCATTCCAGAACTGCGTATTGGTGATGAGCAGGTAGTTACCGATGCCATGGTTGGACTCGGTCATGTACTTCTGCACTTCGTAATACTTCTGGCTATAGATGTTGGACCAGGGATTGTCCTGTGCATTGACCACGCCGGTTTGTAGACCCTGGTAGATTTCGGCGAACGACATCTTGCGCGGCACAGCGCGCAGTGCGGTGTACTGAGCGGCCTGCAAATCCGAAGGCTGCACGCGGAATTTCAGCCCGCGCGCATCGGCAGGCTCACGTAGCGGCTTGTTGGCGGTGAACTGACGCATGCCGTTGAGCCAGTAGGCCAACCCGGTGATGCCTTTGTCTTCCATGGACTTGAGCATCGCCTTGCCCTTGTCCGACTGCTGAAAGCGTTGCGCCGCCGCCACGTCATCGAAAAGGAACATCAGGTCGAACAGTTGCAGCTGTTTGGTGTACTGCTCCAGCTTCGACGGCGCGGGTGCGAGCAGCTGGACTTCGTTGAGCAACAGCGCTTCCATTTCCTTGCCGTCGCCGTAAAGCGAGGAGTTGGGATACACCTGTACCTCGACCTGGTCGGGAAGGCGCTCTTCGACCAGCTTCTTGAACATCAAGGCACCCTGCCCCTTGGGTGTACTGTCAGCGGTGATGTGTGAAAACTTGATCAGAATCGGATCGGCCGCCTGCGCCGCGAATACGCTGAACAAGGCCGAAGCGGCGAGCAGATGAGTGATACCACGGGTAAGTCGTGCCATGGAGAAGCTCCGTTTTGTAGTTGTGTGAGCCATGTAGCTGACCTGACTCTAGCCGGCGCCGTTTCTCGCTGATATTCATATTTGAGCAAGCAAGGCTTCGCAGTTGACGAAGACCTTGACGAAGCCATGCGGCGCGCAGCCTGTTTTCACCGACTGCCTTCGCGAGCGGTGAGGTGCTCCAGCAATTGTCGCGCCGTTACGGAGAGGCTTTCGAGATTGCGCACACCGATCTTCAGTTCGCGTCTTGCCCAGGGATCGGTCAGCGGGATGATGGCGACATCCAGCGCCGGCAAATAATTGCGCACCACCTGTTCAGGCAGCACGCCAATGCCCATACCCGTGTGAATCATCCGGCAGATCGCCTCGAAGCTACGCACCTGAATCCGCAGCCTTAAGGGCATGCCCATCTGTTGGGCCGACTGATGCAGCAACACATGCAAGGAGGCGTCTTGCTGCAAGCCGATGAAATCGAAACCGGCGGCATCGCGCAAGGCGATGCTCTTCAGCGTCGCCAAGGGGTGCTCCCGCGGAGTGACCAGCACAAGCGTATCCTCGCGATAACCGAACACTTGCAGGTCCTCGGCCGCCATGTGCCCCGCGAAGACGCCGATATCGGTCAAACCTTCCCGCAGGGCGCGAAGCGTATCGTTGCTGACACGCTCCTCCAGATCGATCTTCACTTCCGGATGCAGGCGCGCGAAGGCGCTCAGGTCTTCAGGCAAAAACTCGATCACCGCCGATGTGTTGGCATGAATGCGCACATGCCCCTTCACGCCTTGGCTGAACTCGCTGAGGTCGGCATCCATCTGCTGTAAGCCGTCGAGCAAATTGCGCGCATGATGGAGCAACGCATGACCGGCTGGCGTCAGTTCGACGCCTTTGGGTTGGCGATACAACAGACTGACGCCGAGCTGGTCTTCCAGGTCGCTGATACGCTTGCTGACAGCCGCGAGGGCCAGGTGCTCGCGCTCGGCGGCACGGGTCAAGCTGCGCTCATCAGCAACAGCAACGAAGAGGCGCAGGGTAACGAAATCGACACGCCGCATGGTTGACTCCCGTATTCGCAGCTGACGAAGCGACCACCATAAACCCGCGCGCCCAGAAAGGCATCCGCGAGTTGTCTTCGTGGTTGACGAAACCATCCTTGGTTATTCAGCAATTGTCCGCCGCGCGGCGCTCGGTCATCCTCCGTACATGAATCGACCTGGCACAGGTGTTGTGATGAACGAACAGAATGAAACCAGCTTGCCGTTGCAAGGCCTCAAGGTCATCGAGATGGGCCAGCTGATCGCCGGTCCCTTCGCCAGCAAGATGCTCGGCGAATTTGGCGCCGAGGTAATCAAGATCGAGCCGCCGCAGGTCGGTGACCCGCTACGCAAATGGCGCAAACTCAAGGACGGCACCTCGCTTTGGTGGCATGTGCAGTCACGCAACAAGCAGTCCGTGACGCTCGATCTGAAAGCCGCCGAAGGCCAGCAGATCGTCCGCCAGCTGGTCGCCGAAGCCGACGTGCTGGTGGAAAACTTTCGTCCTGGCACGCTCGAGGCCTGGGGCCTGGGCTGGGACGAACTGTCGAAGCTCAACCCGCGCCTGATCATGTTGCGCATCTCCGGCTACGGTCAAACCGGCCCTTATCGCGACCTACCCGGCTTCGGCGTGATCGGCGAGGCCATGGGCGGATTGCGCCACCTCTCCGGCTATCCGGGCCAACCACCGGTACGGGTGGGCGTGAGCATCGGGGACTCGCTGTCGTCACTGTATGGCGTCATTGGTGTCCTGTTGGCATTGCAAGAGCGCAACCGCAGCGGCAAGGGCCAGGAAATCGATGTCGCCCTGTATGAATCGGTTTTCGCCATGATGGAAAGCCTGGTGCCTGAGTACGACGCCTTCGGCTATGTGCGCGAGCCCGCCGGCAGCGCCCTCCCCGGCATCACCCCGTCCAATTCCTATCTGTGCAATGACGGCGCCTACGTCCTGATCGCCGGCAATGGCGACAGTATCTACAAGCGCTTGATGACCCTGATGGGGCGCCAGGATCTGGCCGAGGATTCACGTTTGGCACATAACGACGGCCGCTCTGAGCACGCCGAGCTGATCGACGCCGCGATCGGCGAGTGGACCGCACAGCACAGCCGCGACGAAGTGATCGAGGCATTGAAAGAAGCGCGCGTTCCGGCCGGCTATCCCTACACCGCGGCCGACATCGTCAAGGACCCGCATTACCTGGCGCGGCAGATGATCGAACAGGTAGAGACGTTCGCCGGGCCGCTCAAGGTCCCAGGCGTGCTACCCAAACTCAGCCGCACTCCCGGTCGCATCGGCACTGGCGGCCCCCAACTGGGCGAACACACCGAGGATGTACTGGCCGGCCTCGGCCTCACCGACGAGCAACGCCAAGGGCTGCGCGAAAGAGGAGTCATCTGAGCATTCCAGCCGCTGCGCACAACGCTTTTGGTTTTTTGTGGGAGCCCCAACCTCGGGGGCGAAGCTTTTAACTCTTCTGTGGGAGCCCCGACCCGGGGCGAAGCTTTTGTTTAAACGGGCAGTACGCCCGCATTCGGCGCGAGGTCGCGCCTCCTACAACAGCAGTGCGAGATGCTTTGGCTCTTCCATGAAACCGAAAACCTTGCAGCGAAGCTTCTGGCTCTTCTGTGGGAGCCCCGACCCGGGGCGAAGCTTTTGCTTAAACGGGCAGTACGCCCGCATTCGGCGCGAGGTCGCGCCTCCTACAACAGCAGTGCGAGTAATGCTTTGGCTCTTCCGTGGAACCGAAAACCTTGCAACGAAGCTTCTGGCTCTTCTGTGGGAGCCCCGACCTGGGGCGAAGCTTGTGCTTAAACGGGCAGTACGCTCGCATTCGGCGCGAGGTCGCGCCTCCTGCAGCAGCAGTGCAAGGAGTGACTTGGCCTCCCTATAGATGACCCGCACTGGAGCAAGTTTTCCGGCTTCCTGTGGGAGGCCCGACCCGGGACGAAGCTTTTGCATTTCCTGTGGAAGGCCCGCCCCCGGGACGAAGCTTTTGGCTCTTGGGTGGGTAGGAAACCCGCATTCACCGCGGGGCGCGCCTTCCACTGAAAAGCAGTAATGCGAGTGGGACCTTGGCTCTGTGGTGGGAACAGCTCTGGGCCTTTTCCATGTGGGAGGCCCGACCTCGGGGCGAAGCTTTTAGGCTTTTCGAACAACAACGCAGCGGCCGCCATCGAACGGAGATATCCATGACAAAACGCCTCTACATTCAAGACGTCGCGACCCGCGATGGCTTCCAAATCGAACCCAACTTCATCCCCACCGAGGACAAGATCGCCCTGATCGATCGCCTCTCCGAAACCGGGTTGGCAAAAATCGAAGTCACCTCCTTCACCTCACCCAAGGCCATTCCGAACCTGCGCGACGCTGAAGAGGTGATGCGCGGCATTCGTCGAGTACCAGATGTCGAATACACCGTACTGGTCCCCAACGTCAGGGGCTGCGAGCGCGCCCTCGCCTGCGAGGTAGACGAGATCAACCTAGTGATGTCCGCGAGCGACACCCATGGCATGGCCAACCTTCGGATGACGCCCGAGCAATCACTGGTGCAGTTCCGCGAGATCATCGAGGCGACTCGAGGCAGCGGCGTGTTCATCAACGCCTCGCTATCGACCACCTTCGGCTGCCCATTCGAAGGTGAAATTCCCGAACCACGCGTGTATGAACTGGTGCAACGCCTGTTGGATATTGGCGTTCAAGGCGTCACCCTTTGCGACACCACCGGCATGGCGGACCCGGCGCAGGTCGAGCGCATCTGCCGCGAAGCGGTGAGGCAATGGCCCGAGGCGGTGTTCACCGCGCACTTCCACAACACCCGGGGCATGGGCCTGGCCAATGCCCTGGCCGCACTGAACGCCGGCATCGACCGCTTCGACGCCTCCCTCGGTGGCCTCGGTGGTTGCCCGTACGCACCCGGCGCCAGCGGCAACATCTGCACCGAGGACCTGGTGCACATGTTCCAACGCATGGGCCTGAATACTGGCGTAGAGCTGGACCGACTGCTGCGCTGTGCCGCCAGCCTGCCCGAGCTGGTCGGGCATGAAGTGCCAGGTGCGGTGCTCAAAGCCGGTAAAGCCGACCGTCGCTATCCGAAGCCGAAATGGATGGACGAGCCAGACAAATAGGCCGATCGACGACGAAGTTGTAGCATATGCGTAAACGTATTAGGGCTTACGAATGAACAACCTCGATGTGCGCTGGCAGCAACGCCTGCATAACTTTAGTAGGGCTCTGCGGCAACTCGACGAAGCAATGGAACTGATGCAACAGCGCGACCTGTCGAAGCTGGAAAAACAGGGCGTTATCCAAGGCTTCGAATACTGCTACGAGCTTGGCTGGAACACCCTGAAGGATTTCCTCATCTGGCAAGGAATCGACGGCATCGTGGGCTCGCGTGACACCATCAGAGAAGCGTTTAGCAAGGGACTGATCGAAGATGGCCACGCCTGGATGCACATGCTGACAGACCGTAACCGGACCTCCTACACGTATAACGAGGAAACGGCCGAAGCCATCTTGAGCAATATCCGAATGAAGCATCATTCGCTGCTAAAAGCGCTTGAGCGAACCATGCGCAGCCGAGCCGAGCCTACCCCATGAGTTTAGAAGATACGGGGCTCTCCCAAAGCGATGTCCAATCGATCCAAGAAGCGCTACGGCAGTTTCCCAACGTTAGCGAAGCGATCCTCTACGGCTCACGCGCAAAAACGAAACTACCGCCCTGGTTCGGATATCGATTTGACGCTCATCGGCGATGGACTCTCACACCAGGACCTACTCGATATCGAGTTGGCGATCGATGACCTGCTTCTGCCTTACAAGGTGGACCTGTCCCTGCATTACCAAATAGACAATTCCCAGCTGGTCGACCACATCGCCAGAGTCGGGAAAAAGTTCTATAAGGCAACGGATTAAAGCATCCCCTCGAACCAGCGCTTCGCCTGAGGGTTGCTGTTGGAACCTGTCCCGCAGCGAATGCAGACCAGCCCGCCAACAAACCAAAGCCTTGCCCGGAGGTCGTGCCTAAAGCCCGATCAGCCCACCGCTAGTCCACTGTAGGAGCCGCGCCCCCGCGGCGAATGCGCACCTCCTGCCCATCCAAGAACCAACAGCTTCGCCCCGAGGTCGGGGCCTCCCACAGAATCAAAAGCCCAAAAGCCCAAAAGCTGCTTTCTTTTGTAGGAGCCGCGCCCCCGCGGCGAATGCGCACCTCCTGCCCACCCAAGAACCAAAAGCTTCGCCCCGAGGTCGGGCCTCCCACAGAATCAAAAGCCCAAAAACTCAAAAGCCCAAAAGCCCAAAAGCCCAAAAGCCCAAAAGCCAAAGAAAACCGAAGCGCCCACCACCCGCAGTGACCAGCTTTTTTTGTGGGAGGCGCGCCCCCGCGGCGAATGCGGGCGGCAGCCCGCCAACCGAAACCACTACTCGGTCGGCCCTACCCTTCGCTGCTGGTAGATCAAATCGACGATCTCACCCTCAGGCACATACCCGCTCACCACCTCGCGTAGCAATACCCGAACCTGCGGGTAATCATCCTGCTCCACCGCCTTGAGCAGTTTGGCCAGCACACTGCGCAGCACATCCCAGGTGAAATACTCCTCATCGGCCCGCATGATCATGGGATGCTCGGTGGGGCTCACGTTGTCGCCGATAAGCAGCTCTTCGTACAGCTTTTCCCCCGGACGCAAGCCCGTGAACTCGACGGCAATGTCCCCGTGCGGGCACTTCTCCGAGCGCACGCTCAAGCCAGACAGGTGGATCAGCTTTTCGGCCAGTTCGGCAATGCGCACCGGCTGCCCCATATCCAGCACGAACACGTCACCGCCCTGCCCCATGGACCCAGCCTGAATAACAAGCTGCGCGGCCTCCGGGATGGTCATGAAGTAACGGGTGATCTTCGGATGGGTCACCGTAACCGGTCCACCGCTACGGATCTGCTGATAAAAGCGCGGAATGACCGACCCCGACGAACCCAGCACATTGCCGAACCGCACCATGGTAAAGCGCGTCTTGTTGACGTGATGCACCGCTCCATCCGCATCGAACAGCACCGGTGCCGTCTCGCGGCTCAGCGCCTGCAAGATCATCTCGGCCACCCGCTTGGTACTGCCCATCACGTTGGTGGGCCGCACCGCCTTATCGGTGGAGATCAGCACGAAGTTCGCCACACCCGCCTGCACCGCCGCCTGGGCCGTGTTCATGGTGCCCAGCACATTATTCAGCACACCTTCGGCAACGTTGTGCTCCACCATGGGCACATGCTTGTAGGCCGCCGCGTGGTAGATCGTCTCCACCTGCCAGGTGCGCATCACATCCAACAGACGATCCGGATTGCGAATCGACCCCAGGATAGGCACCAGCTTGATCGGCAGCGAAGCCCGCTCGATTGCCCGCTCCAGCTCGATGTGAATGCTGTAGAGGTTGAACTCGCTGTGCTCGAACAGCAGCAACGCTTTTGGCTTGTTCGAAAGGATTTGACGGCACAGCTCCGAGCCAATCGAACCGCCCGCGCCGGTCACCATGACCACCTTGCCACGAATGCACTTCTCGAACAGCGCCTGCTGCGGTGGCACGGCATCACGCCCGAGCAGATCCGCGATATCGACCTCCTGGATGTCCTCGACCTTCACCCGTCCACTGGCCAAATCCATGAAGCCCGGCACGCTGCGTACGTGCAGCGGATAATGCTCGAGCATCTCCAACACCTCACGCCGCCGGGCGCGCGAGGCTGACGGAATGGCCAGCAGAATCTCATCGGCCCCCGTCTCATCGATCATCTGCTGGATATGCCTGGGCGAATACACCCGCAGTCCAGCAATGCTCCGGTTGTAGAGGTTGGGGTCATCGTCGATGAACGCGACCGGCCGCATGCCTCGCCCCAGGCGCAACGCCGCTACCAATTGATTCCCCGCAGCGCCGGCCCCGTATACCGCTACCTTCGGCAAGCTCGCGTCACGGCCCCTGAACTTGGTCAGCGAATCCGGGGAGAACCAGTCCCCCATGAAATACTGGCGCATCAGCAGGCGCAACCCGCCGATCAGGAACAGGCTCAGCCACCAATAGTTGAACACCATCGAACGCGGAATGACCTTGGGTGCATCGGTGCGCCAGTACACCGCCAGGGAAAGCAGCAACGCCGAGAGCGTCACGGCCTTGGCGATCGCCATCAGCGCGTCATTACCGAAATAGCGCATCACGGCGCGGTACATGCCGAACCGGATAAAGAACGGAATGGCAATCAGCGGTGCTACTGCGAACAGCCAGGCATGGCCACCGAGCGGATCGACAAAATTAGCCTCACCAAGACGAACGAAAAACGCCAGCCAAAGCGCCGCCCAGACCAGTACCACGTCTGTCGATACTTGAATCAAACGCTTGTAGCGCCTGGGTAATCGCACCAGTCGCGCACGAAGTTTTTCAGCCAATCTCAACACAAAGCTACCCTTCCCAGAGCCAGAATACCGGCCGCTTCGGCTATGCAGTCCATTTATTCATTCAACTGACCCAACGCTAGACAACACAGGTTAGAAAACAGCCGACGTTAGCGTTTCACAACCCGGTCCCCCGCGCCCTTGCCCGCTACGGTCATAAAGATGTATTTGAAGTAATCGAGCAGCGTCAGGCTACGTATCATCTTCTGATCCGTTTCGGCCAGCAAAGCCGGCGTGGACATATCGATTTCACTCACCTGCGCCAGCCCGGTAATCCCGGGGCGCACATCGAACACGCCACGCTTGGCACGCTCCTCAGTCAATTCTTCCTGGTTGAACAACCCTGGCCGCGGCCCTACCAGGCTCATATCGCCCTTCAGCACATTCCATAACTGGGGCAACTCATCCAGTTTGGTCTTGCGCAGAAAATGACCAAACCGAGTGATGGACGCACTGCTAGCCAGATGCGTTGCAACCGATGCCGTATCCACCCTCATGGTGCGGAACTTGACCAGCGTAAACGGCTTTTGATGGCGACCGACACGCACTTGGCGAAAGATTGGCGCGCCCGTATCGAACAGCCCGATGAGCGTCAGCACAAGTAACACCGGGAAGCCAACCACCAGGCCCAGCAGCGAAAATACAAAATCGAAAAATCGAATCACGGGCTCACCCGGTAATAGATCAATTGGATCGCTCGAAGCAACGCCTGAGCCCTTCTTGCACCGTATAAGGCGGTTTCCAGTCCAGCAGCTCGCAGGTCTTGCTGATATCCACCTGCAACGAACCGAGCAGCCGTTGAGCCATCGCTTTTTTGCCCAGCAAGGTAGCACCAAGCTGGAGCATGCCAGCCGGTACTGAACTGGGTCGTGGGGGTTCACCATCGCCTGCCTCATGCCACGCAACAACTCGGTGGCGATAGCCCCGCCTCACCCCGCCAATGTGGTTAATGAGGAAACCGTTCGAACATTCCGTAACAGGCGAATGATTAGAAACGAACACAGTAGTCATGACCAATCCGTACCAGCGCCTCGTGGGTACTTTCCCTTGGCATCCAGCCCAGAACCCTCTGCACCTTAGTACTGTCGATTTGCAACGAGCCGAACAATTGATTGAAAAGCCGTTGACGCCCTAACAGTCTACAGGTTGCTCCGAGGGTCCTGACCGGAACGGGAAACAGCCGAGCGGGCCTCCCCATCCCATGGGCCAAGCTCGAAATAATCTCTCTGGTCGAAACATCGTCTCCATCCGCAGTCAGAAAAACTTCGCCTGCAGCGAGCGGATGTTCAGCACACCGCTCCAAAAGACTCACTAAATTGTGCAGGGAAACCACGCTGCGCTGATTACAGTCCTGACCAAAAGGCATCGGAACACCACGATCGACCAGCCTCAGCAATCGTGCAAAATTGCCAGGTGCATTACTGTCGATCACCATAGGAGGTCTAACAATAACCCACTCGATGCCCGCCTGCTCGCAGCAACTAATGAGTGCCTGCTCGGCCTCGTACTTAGATCTTGCATAATCAGTGCAGGGCTCAGGCACTGAATTCTCGGAAAACGGCCGACCGTCAGTGCGGTCGCCATTAACCCCTATAGAACTAACAAAGACAAAACGGCTAACTCCTGAGCGGGCTGCTGCCTGGATCAGCGCTACGGTGCCATTAACATTAACTTCGCGAAACGCCTCAAGAGGTGAGGTGACCCGCTCTTTAATGATATGTGCCCGGCCCGCTAGGTGAATCACACAGCTCACGTCAGCGCAGGCCAAATTTAGTCCTTTATCATCGCTCAGATCCGCCACAGCACATTCGACTTTATTGTGCGAACAACCCAAAGGGGAGCGGGTCATCGCACGAACAGAGCGTCGGTTGGTCGCTAGGTGCCCGACCAACGCCTTACCTATAAAACCGTTTGCCCCTGTAACGAGGATCTTCGACATTGGTGTTATGCCTTGCGTAGACCGCGGCCAACCGCATGATAAAGAAGCCCGGCAGCCGCCATCTCCTCAGGATCGAAAAGATTACGTCCGTCCACAATCACAGGGAAACGCAGCGTTTGCCGCAACCAGCCCAAGTCACATACCCGATAAGCCTTCCATTCCGTACAGATAACTAACGCATCTGCCCCCTCAAGTGCAGCTTCTCTGGATGCACAAAGCGTTAGATCGTCGCGAGCACCATAAATCCGCTCGCACTCCGCCATAGCCTGGGGATCGTGTGCCTGGATGAGCGCGCCAGCGGACCAGGCCGCCTCCATGAAGGTCCTGCTTGGTGCATCCCGCATATCGTCCGTGTTGGGCTTGAACGATAGCCCCCAGAGAGCAATTCGCTTTCCAGCCAGACTCCCCCCGAAAGCCTGCTGCAGCTTGGTGAACAGCATCTGCTTCTGCCTCTTATTAACCGACTCAACCGCTTCTAGCAGATCGGCCTGATAGCCAACCTCCTGCGCGGTACGGGCCAAGGCCTGGACGTCTTTCGGAAAGCAAGAACCGCCGTACCCGCAACCGGGATAGATGAAGTGGTAGCCGATTCGGGGGTCGGCGCCGATACCGAGACGAACCTGTTCAATATCCGCTTCAAGCAGATCAGCCAAATTAGCCATCTCGTTCATGAAGCTGATTTTGGTAGCCAGCATGGCATTAGCGGCATATTTAGTAAGCTCAGCCGAGCGCACGTCCATAAACATTAATTTGTCGTGATTACGGTTATAAGGGCCATAGCATAGCCGCATAGCATCACGCACTATGGGGGAATTGCTACCTATAACGATGCGCGAACCCTTTGTGAAATCCTCGATCGCCGCACCTTCCTTGAGAAACTCGGGATTAGAGCAGACCTCAAATTCCAGTTTTTTCCCACGCTCGGACAGCAGACTTGACACGCACTCCCTAACTTTATCAGCAGTCCCTACCGGCACCGTTGACTTATCAATTACGATTTTAGGTTCTGTCATGTAGCGGCCAATGGTACCAGCCACCTCCAAGACATATTTCAAGTCGGCTTTACCATCTTCATCTGGCGGCGTACCCACCGCTATGAATTGGAGATAGCCATGTTCCACCCCTAGAGCTGCGTCGGTGGAGAAGCTAAGACGGCCGGCCTTGCAATTGTTAAGAATCAGTTCTTCTAACCCAGGTTCATAGATGGGCACGACGCCTTTATTAAGGCCGTCGATCTTTTGTTGATCAATATCAATGCAGATCACCGAATGCCCAACATCAGCCAGACAAGCTCCCGTAACCAAACCAACGTAACCACTTCCAAAAACCGTTATTTTCATAGTTACGTCAGCCTGCTTTCTCTTCTTTTAGCAACTCATCGAAGTACCGGATGGTTTTCTCCAGCCCTTGATCTAGCATAATGGTTGGTTGCCAATTAAGTACTGTCTTAGCTTGGGCAATATCGGGCTGACGCTGCTGTGGATCATCTTGCGGCAGTGGCCGGAAAACTATACGTGAAGCGCTGCCTGTTAGTTCGAGAACGCGCTCGGCCAGTTGGCGCATGGTAAATTCGCCGGGGTTCCCCAAATTGATTGGACCAGTTACCTCATCGTCTGTGTTCATCAAGCGCACAAACCCTTCGATAAGATCATCGACATAGCAGAAACTGCGGGTCTGATGGCCTTCGCCATAAATGGTAAGATCTTCGCCCTTCAGCGCCTGAACGATGAAGTTACTAACGACACGCCCATCGTTGGGATGCATTCGTGGACCATAAGTATTGAAAATCCGCGCAATCTTTATCCGCAGTCCATGTTGACGGTGATAATCGGAGAAGAGCGTTTCGGCGCAACGCTTTCCTTCATCATAGCAAGAGCGAATACCGATTGGATTAACCCGCCCCCAATACCCTTCCGGCTGCGGATGTACCTCTGGATCGCCGTAAACTTCGCTCGTGGATGCTTGAAAAATTTTCGCCTTGGTACGCTTGGCCAATCCAAGTACGTTTATCGCGCCGTGGACATTGGTTTTAAGTGTCTGTACAGGATCAAACTGATAATGTATCGGCGATGCCGGGCAGGCCAAATTAAAAATTTCATCCACTTCAACGTATAGAGGAAACGTTACATCGTGACGAATTAGTTCAAAGTACGGATTGCCCATTAGATGAGCAATGTTACGTTTGGTTCCGGTATAGAAATTATCCACACACAGAACCTCATATCCGTCCGTGAGAAGACGCTCACATAAGTGGGATCCTAGAAATCCTGCACCACCTGTAACCATGACACGCTTCATAGACCTTTCCTCAATACCCGATAATAAAAGCCGCCCAACGCATGAGTGAGCGTGAAAAATGCTGCTTGAAGGCTTGTCACCCCCGGATATTCTTTATGAACCATATACATACGCTCAAGCATATACCTCTTAGAGCCAGAAATTTGGCCTTGAACTCTTCGGTAACAAAGCAGCGGGTATTTCAACTTTATACTCTCGCCCAGCGCCTCGTGCACTCTTAACCAACAGTGATAATCCTCCACTGCCTTGTAACGAATATCCTCATTAAATAGAAAACTCGACAAAACCTCTTTACGCGTCACGACGCTCGACGTAGGTATACGACCTTTGAACCGCTGTTTATTGAAAGTAATACGCTCACAAACAACCTCACCGGGCTCTGCGAATGTCAATGCAGCCTCGTCGGTAAAATCACGCATCTGTGTGCAGCTGAAACTGGCACCCGCCTGATACATAGCTTTGAGCTGCAGCTCGAGTTTGCGTGGATGCCAGATATCATCGGCGTCCAGGAGAGCGACCCACTCACCTTTTGCTTGTTTAATCCCGATATTTCGAGGCGCGGCAGGCGCTCCGTTGTTTTTCTCTAAGGGCAGCAAACAGATACGCGGATCCTGTTCGGCATAAGCTCTCACGACATCACGCGTGCCATCTTTTGAGCAGTCGTCAACAACGATCAACTCCCAATTTTGATAAGACTGCGCCAGAACCGACTCGATCGTACGGCCGATCAGATTCTGCGCATTGTAAGACGGCGTAATGATGCTCACCAATCCATGTTCATTTAAATCCACAACATGCCCCTTTTTCATTACACGCCTTTCGGGGAAAGATTCCTTACCCGATCAACTAGGCCATACGGAAACTTCCTAGATAGCCTGATCTCATCCGTATCGGCTCCGGTCCAAACAGACGACGCCATACCCACCAGAGCCTCACAATCCCCACTCATAAACGCACGAACATAGGTGTTCTCGAATTCCGGGCTGCCCGCAAACTGAGTATCATCTACCAAATCCGCACCGTTGGTAATCAAGCCTGCAAGCATCTGTGGATCTGCGCCTTCGTAAAACGCACATTCGGTAACCGCCTTTGAACGGATATAGTTTGTAAAAACGGGTTCACGGGCTGCTTTTGAATAGAAATAGCGAAGCGTCCTGCTTATTAACCTCGCCGGATCAATTTTGAGCACTTGATCGAGCTTGTTTTTATCAAAATCATCTATAGTTAGAACATCAGTTGCAGCGCCGGAATAGCTATAAGGCGACGGACCCAAACAGATCACCGGTTTGCCTAGGATTCCCGCTTCAAATACGGTATTGCTGCCGTTCAGCACTACCACATCCGCCAAGCGAATCAGGTCCTGAGTACTGACCTTGCTGGAACTTTCGATATAGGCAACACCGCGCGACTCGCACCACTGTCGATAATGCTCCTCACATAACTGAGCCGAGACCTGACCGAACTTCACGCTCCAGGAAGGATGAAATCTCACAAGAATGTCGGCATAGCCAAACCAGCCGTTATCCACCGCAATATCGATCGCATCCGTATTGTCAGTCCACTCGGTAGCCCAGTCGGGATGCCCCAGCAACTCATTCTTGCTGCTCGGGCATACCAAAACCCGGGGCCCGACTGATTGCCCAGGCCAAGCCTCTGTCTTCGCGGCGTTGATGTTGTATCTTTTCCACTCAAGTGGATTCCCACCCGTCAAGCGTTCCGCAGCCAGTTTCGCCGCGATGGCACACTGTTTCGCTGACAGCGGCTTCGCCGAATACTCCTGGTTGATCCTATGAATTTTTTCCAACGACGAGCAGTTGGCATTCCTGTTCAAGATCAAGCCATGCCCGAACAGAGGCCGCTCATGAGTCACGTACGGAATACCAGCTGTCCTGCAGGCTTCGATGGCTGCACGAGTCAAATCCATCCGTCCATTGAATGCAATGACCGCATCCAGCTGTCTGTGCTCGATCCATTTCAACGCGGCGTGGTAGAAATTTACTGAGTCTGGCAACAAGATTTTTTTCTTGTCCGCGACCAACTTGGATTGACGCTGCTCCCAAGATTCAACGCGAGTCAGCGTGTAAGCGCTAGATTCGACAAAAGCCTCGTGCTCTGGCCATACAGCGCTTTTATTCCAATATCGCCAAGCACTATCTGTATGGTCGAAGGTAAATGACCGTAGACCACCGACAATGCACTTTGCGCATTCGGAACGCCCCGTTCCCTTGAGTTCTCGGAGATAACAATGTCCGGCATTGGCATCGCAAACCAGAGCGGCCGTCTCCCAGCCAAGCAGTTTAGCCAACCTTTCTAAGTACTTAGTCTGATGGGCATGAGGACGATAAGGATAGACATTTACAAATCCGACTTTCAAGAAAACCTCTCAAACCAATAAACTAGGCAATACTAGTAGAGCCTGACAGCTCCGCGCCTAATAGCCCCTTCACCCATCTTAAGCAAATAACAAAAATGGGGCTTAAACAACTTAGCTCTTTCTAGGTATCTGGCCGCGACCCACGAAATCGCAAAAGAAAGGGAAACACCAAT
>NZ_JYHV01000045.1 GCF_000952685.1 Stutzerimonas stutzeri
TCGGCGCCGTGGTATCCACCAACACACCGCTGGTTGCGCCTACCGAATTCAAGGTGAGATCGAGGCCATTGCCGGCTGCGTCTCGGGTCGTTCCGCCGTTGAGGTCCAGAGCACTCACGGCGATGCCATCGCCGTCGGTATCGCCCGCCTGCACGCTGTACTGGAAGACCAGCGCGGTGCTGCCGGAGCCGGACACGTACGTCGCGTAACGGGTCACGCCGCCGATATCCAACGCCAGTCGCGGAGTACCGCCGCCAGTATCGACCAGCACGGCCTCGCTGGCATTGACGGTGAAGCTCAACACATCGCCAGCGTTGTAGGCGCCACTGGCCGGAACCGATACCGACGCCACGGTCGGCGCGACCGCATCGACCAATACCCCACTGGTCGAACCGACGCCGTTGAGCGTAGTGCTGGCCCCGTTTCCTACCGCATCGCGCAGCGTGCCACCGTT
>NZ_JYHV01000046.1 GCF_000952685.1 Stutzerimonas stutzeri
CTGCGCAGCGATTCCATTCGGCCTCCTGAAAGGGGCGTTCGGCGTCGTCTGATGGTTCGTTCGTTAGCAAACAAGCGAAGCGCGCTTGTTTCGCTGTTTACGATCTTTCAGGTAACTCGGACTCGATTCCCCTTCAGGAGGCCGAGCGTAGGTGCTGCGCAGGGGGACGCGAGGCATGGATGCCGAGCGAGGAGTGATGGGACATGGAT
>NZ_JYHV01000006.1 GCF_000952685.1 Stutzerimonas stutzeri
CCGGTGGCTGGTGAGCCGACGGGCCGCGCGGCGAACCCCAACGAATCACGGACAGGATCGCGTGGCGGGCTGGCATCCAGCCACCGGGTCCTCGAACCGATAAGCGCTGCACAACGAGAACCTTCATCGATGATTAACAGGCAATGACCCTACTGACCGAAAGCGAACTGCAACAGGTTGCCGAGGCGATCGATCGCATCGAACGCGACACCGATGCCGAACTGGTGACGGTGCTGGCGGCCCAGGCCGACGACTATCGCTATATCCCGCTGCTCTGGGCTAGCCTGCTGGCGCTGCTGCTACCGGGTGCGCTGCTGTTCTTCAGCGGATGGCTGACGGCCTGGCAACTGCTGCTGGTGCAATGGCTGACCTTCATCGTACTGGCGGTGGTGTTCCGCATTCCGAGCCTGACCAGCCGGCTGATTCCGCGTTCGGTGCGGCACTGGCGCGCCTGCAACCTGGCGCGGCGGCAGTTCATCGAACTGAACCTGCACCACACCGCAGCGGGTACCGGGATGCTGATCTTCGTCTCGGAAGCCGAGCGCTACGTGGAAATTCTCGTGGACCAAGGCATTTCCAGCCGTATCGATGACAGCACGTGGCAGTCGATCGTCGACGCCTTCTCCGAAGACGTGCGCAACGGCCAGGTGCTCGAAGGCTTCCTTCGTTGCATCGAGACCTGCGGTTCACTGCTCAAGCAACACGTGCCGGCGACCCACGAGCGCAACGAACTGCCGAACCATCTGGTGGTGCTGCCGTAACGGAGGGCGGCATGGCCGCCGCCCCCTTGGCTTACTGCATGCGACGCTGCTGGGCGAGCAGCTCGCGCTCACGGATGAGGGCACGCGCCAGGCTGTTCTGCCCGCTGCGGCGCGCGGCGTGGATCAGCGTCTGGTCCAGCAGGTCACGCTGGGCGTGGCTGCCACCGAACAGATGAGCCTGACTGCGAACGGGCCGCAGCCGCTCCACACACTGCCCATATTGCCCGGCCACGAACGCCACGACGGCGTCCACTCCTGGCTCGCCGACCAGGCGGGTGAAGCGGGCGTTGTCGTCCTCCCGACTGCAGGCGCGCCGCTGTGCCTCGCGCAGCCGCTCAAGCAGGTCATCGCGGCCGCTACAGGCGAATGCCATCGCGGCATGAAAATCGTTGAAGGCGTAATTGCCGTCCGAGGCCATCGCGGACCAGCGCTCGGCCACAGCGCTCCAGCGATTACCGACGTCAATGTCCAGCAGGTGCAAGCGCCACAGTAGCGCGCTGGCATCGATCAGCTCCAACGCCAGCGTACCCTCACTGCCTGCGATGGGGCCGTCGAACAGGGCCAGTACCCGGTCGGATTCGCCCTGCTCCAGATAATGCAGCGCCAGGTGCCACCAGTTGTGCACGGCGAGCATGCTGTCCTGTTGCCAGGCCGAATTGCCATGCATCCACGCAATGCCTTCTTCACGCCGGTCCTGCATTTCCAACACATGCGCGACGGCATGCTGAGCCCAGGCATCGTCGGCTTGCAGCGAAATCGCCTCACGGCCGAAGCGTTCCGCGTGGCGATAGTCGCCGGTCTCTTCTAGGCCGAAGGCATACATGCCGAGCAGCGCGTGGTAGCCGGGCACGTCCATGGACCAGTCCGGCAGCACCCGTGCGACACGATCGCGCAGCATGCGCGCGTCACCGGTGAAGAAATCCAATTGGTGCCCGGCCTGCAAGGCCAGCAGGTCATGCGGATACTCAATGCTGAGGTCTTCCAGCGTGCGGCCGGCCGCGTGCCAGCGCCCGCCGATGAGCTGCCCCAGCGCCTGAAGATGACGGGCCTCGCGGTCGTTATGCGGCAACGCCAGGGCGCGCTCCAGCGAGGCTTGCGCCACCGGTAATGCGGCGGCTTCGGTACCCAACATATATAGCCAGGCACGCAGGATGTATCCCATCACCAGTTCGGGGGACGCTTCGAGCGCGGCTTCGGCGGTGGCCAGCGGATCGGTGCGAAGGCAGCGCAACTGCGTGAGACCGAGGTCGAGCAGGACCTGCGCCTCACTGTTGCAACCGGTCAGTTGGTATCCATGTGCGTCTTTCATTGTTCTATGCTCCAGGAGTCCAGTTCGCTGGCAGGGGCCAGCGGAGCCATAGTCGTGGTTACGGGCGAGTCGGACCAAAGCCATCCTGGAAACAAAACGGCCATTTCCGCCATGACTCGTTCAGATAATGCTGAAAGCCTGCCACCCCTCACTGTTGCCCTGCTGGCAACTCCGGACACCACTGCCTCGACGCTGTTCGGACTCTACGATTTGCTGCTGGGAACCCGCCGTGACTGGCAGCAGCTGATGAACCAGGATGACGTCGAGTCGCCTTTCGCTCCGCTGATCATCAGCCGAGACGGCCTGCCGTTGCGGGTGTACAACGACGTGCCGGTGCATCCTCATGCGAGTCTTGACAACGCCCCGCCGCCAGACGTGGTGATCATTAGTAATCTGGCAATCAGCCCTTGGGAGCCGCTGGATGATCGTTATGATCGCGAGGCGCGTTGGATGTGTGAGCGCTATGAGGCCGGCGCGACACTCGCGGCCGCTTGTTCCGGGGCGATATTGCTGGCGCGTACGGGGCTGCTGACAGGGTGCGAAGGCACTTCTCACTGGGGCTACTGTGAATGCCTGCGGCGGGAATATCCGGACGTTCACTGGCAGCCGGACAAGGCATTGGTTAATGCCGGTATCGGGCAGCGGCTGGTAATGTCCGGCAGCGGTAGCAGCTGGCACGCGCTGGGGCTGTTTCTTATCGCCCGCTTCGTGGGCGCCCGGGAAGCCATGGAGGTGGCGCGAATGAACCTGTTCGACTGGGATGCGACCAGCCCGTTGGCCTATGCCGCGATGATGCGCAGCGGTCAGCTTTCCGATCCGGTCATCGCCCGTTGTCAGGAATGGGCGGCCCAGCATTACGAGGCCGACGCGCCGGTGGCGGCGATGGTGCGGATCAGCGGACTGCCGGAGCGGACCTTCCAGCGCCGTTTCGCCCAGGCGACCGGCCTGTCGCCGCTGGATTACGTGCACACCCTGCGGCTAGAAGAGGCCAAGCAGTTGTTGGAAAGCGGTGACCTGCCGGTGGAGGCGATCGCCTGGGAGGTGGGTTATCAGGATGCCGGCTTTTTTGGCCGCCTGTTCCGACGCAAGGTCGGCTTGACGCCCGCCCAGTACCGCCGACGCTTCGGTGTGTTGGCGCGGCGTCTGGCCGGCGTGGCGACACTGCAAGATACGGCACTGGGTGCGCACTGAGGGTGAAGGGCGGTAGGGCGTGTCGTTTGTACGGTACCGATTGATGATCTGAGCCAGGCGCCCGCCGTCGTTACCGGCGGCGGGCGTCTGCGTCAGAGCATGCCCGGGCCGTCATCTTCGGGTTGCTCAACCGGAGTCAGGTCGAGGAATGGGGCGTTCTCCATGGCGCTGGCCGCGACGCGATCGATGCTGCTCATGGCATGGCCGATGATCGAGCTGACGCTGGCTTCGTGATGGTGCTCGGGCAGCCGGTCGATGGCCGCGAGTACCTCTTCGCCGGGCACCGTTTCCTCGGCCAGCAGACGCTCGGCGATTTCGTCCAGTGCAGGCTTCAAGCGCTGCAGCAACGCCATGCAGTCGCGGTCCAGCTGCTTGAGCAGGGTGTCCGCCGCGCGGATGGATTCGCCCGAATCGTATTCGATATGGGCATCACGTACTGCCTGCAGGCTCAGCAGCGAACCGTTCGGGCCCATGCCCAGCGCACCGACCATCGACAGAGCGATCTTCGAGGCCTCCTGCAGATCCTGACCGGCGCCGGACGACACCTCATTGAAGTACAGCTGCTCGGCGCCACGGCCGGCCAGCAGCATCTGGATGCGGTTGCGCAGCTCGGACTCCATGTGCAAGCGCTTGTCTTCCACCGGCGTCACCAGCGTCACGCCCAATGCCTGGCCGCGCGGCAGAATGGTGACTTTTTCAACCCGACCGACTTTCAGCGCGGCGGCCACCAACGCATGACCGGCCTCGTGCACGGCGATGCGCTTGCGATCGTTGGCCGACATCGGCGTGACGCCCGATGGTTGTTCGCCAATACGACAGGTTTCCACGGCATCAACGAAGTGCGACATGCTGACTTCGCTAGCGCTGCCACGCGCCGCGAGCAGGGCGGCGTGGTTGGCGATATAGGCGATGGCGGCGGGCGTCAGGCCGACGGTGTTGCGTGCAAGCTGAGGGAAATCCAGGTCCTGGCTGGCGCGGATCTTCCCGGCGTAGAGGCGGAACAGCGCTTCCCGATCACCGAGCCCCGGCAGGCCCACCGCAATCGAACGGTCGAAGCGGCCTTCGCGGACCAATGCCGGGTCCAGCGAGTTGGGGAAGTTGGTCGCGCCCAGCACCAGCACGCCGCTGGCGCCGTCGAAGCCATCCATCTCGGCAAGGAACTGGTTGATGATGCGGTTGCTCTCGGCGTCGCTGGAGCGCTGTTGCTCGGCGCGCTTGCCGATGCCGTCGATTTCGTCGATGAAGATGATGCACGGCGCCTGCTTGCGCGCGGTGCGGAACAGCGCCTTGACCTTCTGGATGCCAACGCCGAAATACATCGAGGAAAAGTCGCTGCCAGTGACTTGAATGAAGCTGGCATTGGACTCGGTGGCCAGCGCCTTGGCCAATTGCGTCTTGCCGGTGCCGGGCTCGCCGGTGAGCAGCACGCCCTTGGGCGGGCGGGCGCCCAGCGCGACGTAAGCGGCGGGGTCGCGCAGATAATCGGTGACGTCGGTGAGCGCCTGCTTGGCCTCGCTGGCGCCGATCACATCGGCGAACCCGATGCCGCTGCCTTTACGCTGCACGCGGAAGGCCTGGCTCTTGAATGCCAGGTAGCTGAGCGCACCGACCAACAGAAGGATAAAGGGGGCATAGGGCACCAGCGCCTTGTACCAGGGCGCCTCGCCATCGGTTTCGAACAACGTCAGCGGGAACAGTTGGCCTTCGTTGCTGACGTAATGATTGAGCAGCAGTTGGGCTACACGGCCGGACTGGTCCGGTATCCAGTAACGCAGGCCGTCGTTCAGGCTGACATAGACGGCATTCTTGCCCAACGCGGCGCTGGCGATGCGGTCGCCGCGCAGGTCGCTCATCAATACCGAGAGATCCTGACGATTGGCTTCCCAGGGGTCGGTGGATGCCTGAAGCGCTTCGAGCATGCTGGCCGCCGCACCTGTGGCAGGTGCGGGTGGAGCGGCGGATTTGAATTGCCAGTAGGCCAGGCAAGCGGCAACGGCGAGTACCAGCAATACGGAGAGCACAGGGCCGCGGCGACCTTGTAGCAGACGTGGTGTTTTCATTTCACATCCAATCGGGGAAGCCCGATGTTTTGACAAACAACCGCCTTGGGCGGACCACAGTTGTTCACGGGGAAGTCCCGTTAGCGCCAATTGGGTGACGCTGGGCAGTACGGGCTTGCGGGATGCGATTTATATGCCGGACTGCGATTCGGGCGCTTCGGCTCCGATAGCCGGCGAGGATACGGCAAGTGCCATCATGCGCGCGGCTTCGCGACGAATGGCGGTCTGGTTTACGACGAATGACCGCCCGGGCGCGGAACGAAGCGGCAGCAATGAACTACGCGTTGCGCGGGTGTGGTGGGGCTCGACGGGTCTTGTCGGCCCGCTCGGAAACGCCGTCGGCCAGCCTCTCCGGGATGAACAGCAGGACGTCCCTGGCGTGACCGCGAGATGGCCGTGTGCCAGGTGACGTTCGCCGTCAGGAAATGCGGTCCCCGCACCAGCGCATGCAAGGGGCCTCGGCGCCATCCTGCTGCATGGCTTCGACGAATTCGTCGTCGCTCCAGTTGCCGATACCGGTCTCCTTGTCCGGGGTGATATTGGTCGTGTACAGCGTGCCGAACGGCAGCTTTACCGGCAGGCCGCCGGCATAGGGCTCGCCGCCTTCGGTGACGTGGCAGGCCAGGCAGTCGGCGGCGCGAGTCAGGTACTCGCCGCGCTCGATCAGCGCCTGATCAGCGGGCTGCGCCAGCACGGCCGCAGTGGAAGTGGCAAGCGCGACACCCAGCAGGCCGCGAAGGGGGACTCGAATCGTCATACTGGGCTCCTCAGATCACGTAATAGCCGGCGCGCGCCAACGGCAGGCGACGGATGCGCGTGCCGTTGGCGGCCGCCAATGCATTTACCAGCGCCGGCGCGATCATCGCCGTGCCTGATTCGCCGACCCCGCCGGGCGCCTCGCGGCTCTCGACGATGTAGGTTTCCACTGGCGGTGCTTCGCTGATGCGCAGCTGGCGATAGTCGTGGAAATTGCTCTGTTCAACGCGCCCTTCGCTGACGGTTATTTCGTTGAACAGCGCGGCGGACAGCCCGAACAGCGTGCCGCCCTCGATCTGCGATTTGACCGACACCGGGTTCATCACCTGGCCGCAATCGATCGCTACCACCAGACGCTTGAGCTTGATGCCCTTGTCCTCGCTCACCTGCAACTCGACGACCGTGGCCAGGAAACTGCCGAACACCTCCTGCACCGCCACGCCGCGGCCATGCCCCGCCGGTAGAGGATCGCCCCATCGGGCCTTTTCCGCGGCAAGGCGCAATACCTGCTGGGCGCGCGGGTGGCTGCCCAGCAGCGCCATGCGGTATTGCACCGGATCGCGGTCGACGCTGCGCGCCACTTCGTCGATGAAGCTTTCCAGCATGTAGGTGCTGCGCAGCGCTCCGACACCCCGCCACCAGGACTGATGCAACGCCTTGGGCGGGACCGGCACGTAGTTCACGCGCAGATTCGGCAGGGCGTAGATCGGGTTCTGAGCCACCTCGACGGCATCGCTGTCCAGACCGCTTTCTGGAACCGCTGCAGGGGCGAAGCGCGCCAGCACCGAGGCACCGGCAATGGTGTGGCGCCAGCCTTGCAGTCGCCCCTGATCGTCCAGCGCCGCCGCAAAACGGTCGATGTAGTACGGGCGGTACATGTCGTGAGTGGTGTCTTCCTCTCGACTCCAGGTCAGCTTGATCGGGTAGTCCACTTTCGCCGCGATGGCCACGGCCTGGCTGATGAAATCCACTTCCAGACGCCGACCGAAGGCGCCGCCGATCAACTGGTTGTTAACGATGACCTGTTCCGCCGGTCGCCCGGAGGCTTCGGCGGCCGCGGTCTGCGCACGTACCGGTACCTGGGTGCCGACCCAGAGCTCCACGGCATCGGGGCGGACCTGGGCCACGCAGGTCATGGGCTCCAGCGCCGCATGGGCGAGAAAGGGCATTTCGTATTCGGCCTCGAAGGTTTTCGTCGCATCCTTCAGCGCCTGGTCGATATCGCCCTGTTCGGTGGCCACGGCGCCGGGCTTGTCCAGCGCCTCCTTGATCTCGCGCTCCATCTGCGCCGAGTCGATGCCGGCGTTGTCGCCGTAGTCCCATTCGATTTCCAGGGCCCGCAAACCGGCGAAGGTGGCCCAGGTGTGTTCGCCGATCACCGCCACGGCATTGTCCAGGCGGATCACGTCGATCACCCCACGAACCTTGCGTGCGGCCCGATCATCCAGGTTGAGCAGGGTGCCGCCGATGACCGGGCAGGCGCGTGCCGAGACGTACTTCATGCCGGGCAGCACCAGATCAATAGTGAAACGCGCCGTGCCATTGACCTTGGCCGGCGTGTCCAGACGCCGGGTCGGCTTGCCGATCAGCTTGAATTGTTCGGCGGGCTTGAGCGGGATGTTTTCCGGCACGGGCAGCTTCGATGCGTCATCGACCAGCTCGCCATAGCCAAAGCTTCGTCCGTCCGGCCCGAGCACCCGCCCATTGTCGGCACGCAACTGGTCGGCGCCGATCTGCCAGCGCTGCGCGGCGACCTGGATCAGCAGGAGCCGCGCCGCCGCCCCGGCCTGACGCAGCGGTTCCCAGTTGCTGCGGATCGAGGTCGAACCGCCGGTGGCCTGGAAGTTGAGCAGCTTGTCGTTATAGATCGCCTCGTTCGGCGGCGCTTCCTTGAGCGTGATCTGATCGAGGCCGATCTCCAGCTCTTCGGCCACCATCACCGCCAAGCCGCTTTGCGCACCCTGTCCCATCTCGATCTTCGGCACGGTGAAGGTCACCTGCCCGTCGCGGTCGATGCTGATGAAGGCATCCAGCGCCGTAGCGTTGGACATCGGCTGATCTTCGGGGCCCTCGTTGAGCACTTGCTCGGCGAAGCTTCGGCCGGCGAACGGCATGCTGAAACCGATCACCAGACCGCCCAGGGCGAGGCTGCCGACCTTCAACAGATGTCGGCGCGAAGGGGATTGCAGCCTGTTGTCAGGGTTGGCCATCTTGCGCCTCCTCATGCCTGGGCGACGCGCTTGATGGCGCTGCGAATGCGGGTGTAAGTGCAGCAGCGGCAAAGATTACCGGCCATGCCCTGATCAATGGCCTTGTCATCGGGCTGCGGATTTTTCTCCAGCAGCGCGACGGCCGACATGATCTGCCCGCACTGGCAATAACCGCACTGCACGACCTCGTCGTCCAGCCAGGCCTGCTGTACCTGCTGGCCGAGCTCGGTGTTGCCGATGCTTTCGATGGTCAGGACTTTGCGATCCTTCACCTCACCGACAGGCAGCACGCACGAGCGTGCTGCCTGTCCATCGAGGTGAACCGTGCAGGCGCCGCATTGGGCGATACCGCAACCGTACTTGCTGCCTGTCAGCCCCAGCACATCGCGTAGGACCCAGAGCAGGGGCATGTCTTCGGGAACGTCGACCTCCAGGTCGGCGCCGTTGATCGAAAGTGTCAGCATGAATCGGGACCTCGCATCAGGCTCTAAAGCGAGCGCGCGTTATGGTTGGTTTGGTGCGCGCCTTAGAACGAGACAACGAGAGAAGCGAAAGTTGCCCACATCGAGGCAACTAATTGGCTCGCGGAGCACGGGCCGGTTCAGGCCTCGACCACCGCTGGCGACGCCGCCGATGCCCGCTGTGACCGCAGCGACAAGCACACCATCATCGGCACCAACGCGAATACGCATATCCAGCGGCAGCTCGCTGAGCAGCGACGGCCGGGGGCCCCCGTGGGTGGCGGATCGACAGCGAAAAAGGAAGCAAAAAGGCCTATCCGATGAACGGTCTGCTGAGCGTCGGGTCATCAGCGAAATCATCGAGGATTCGTAGTAAATAGCCTGCCTTTCGCATTCAGAGCAGTACCCGGCCCATGTCCACCCTCACCGAACTGGCGCAGCAGATCGCCGCGTTGTACCCCCTTCAAGACAAAACCGCCGGCAAGCGCTATCGCATCGTCAGCCAACTGGCCGGGATGACCGAGTTGGAAGAGATCAATGGCGTCCCGCGCTATGTCGACACTCGTCAGCTCGATGATCGACAGCTATGGGACGGCGCGCCTGCGCGGCCTGTTGATCGAGTCGCCAGCGTCTAGTCGAAATACCGTTCCCAGCGTAACGAGACTGAGCAAGACGGCGCTCTGCGGGGCAGGCCTCCCGTTGCGCTTGTATTTGCCGAAGGCCATCCGGCATTCTGCGACGTCAGCCTGACGGGGGTGTCAGGCCAAGGCATGGGCCTGAGCGGGCCTTACGGAGACGGGAATGATGATGTGCGAAAGCGGCTTCGCCGTGCTGCAGGGCGTCCGGCCATTGTTGATTGCCGGCTTGCTGACGTTGGCCCCGGTGGGGCAGGCGCAAGAGTTGATCGAGCCGATCGGCTACATCATGAAGGTGCAGGGCGAAGCGACGGTCACCAGCCGCGGCCAGACCATCGATGCGGCCCTCGGGCAGGCGGTGATCCTCGGCGCGGTCCTGCGCACCGGTGCGCAAGGCTCTATGGGCCTGACGCTCAGCGACAATACGGTGCTGTCCTTCGGTCCCAACAGCGAATTCGCCGTCGACGAGTACGCGTTTGAGCCGGCCCGCGAGGAGCTGCGGCTGAGCGCCCGCATCACTCGCGGTACGCTGAATTTCATTTCCGGCGTGATCGCCAAGCTCAGGCCGGAGGCGGTCGAGTTGAAAACGCCCACCGGAACCATCGGTGTTCGCGGTACGCATTTCCTGGTAAAGGTCGGCCAGTGACCATGGCGCGCCGATTAGCCCTGGCGTTGCTATGCAGTGTGCTGCTGTCAGGTTGCGTGAGCGGAGATTACGTAGTGCTGCTGGAAAACCCTGACGGCTCCACCGGCGCGGTTCTGGTGGCGGACGCCAGTGGCCAGACCCGGCTCGACCGTTCGCATCAGGGTGTAACGATTGGCAGCGGCGGGGCCGGAGCCAGGCCGTTCACCGTCGGTGAGCTACGAATCTCCCGCGACTTCTCGGCGGCGCTGGCGGCACAGCCGGCCTTGCCACAGCGCTTCCAGCTCTATTTCAAGATCGGCAGTGCCGAGCTGACCGAGGAGTCGCAGCGAGCCTTCGAGCAGGTCGTCGAAGCGATCCGTCTGCGCGGGCCCTCCGCCGTCTCGGTCATCGGCCATACCGATACGCTCAGCGGCCCGATCTGGAACGAGCAGCTGGGGCTTATCAGGGCTAAGGCCGTGGCTCACAAGCTGCGCGGCCGAGCCATCGAAGTGATCGACCTGAGGGTGTCTTCCCATGGCGAGCGCAACCTGCTGATCCAGACGCCGGATGGTGTGTCCGAACCGCGCAATCGTCGGGTCGAAGTCAGCGTTCGCTGAGCCGCCTCACTTATCCGTCATCAATATCCGCTCGCCACGCTGTCCGGTCCGTAGCCGCTGCAGCTGATAGCGCACCAGGGCATCGTCCGGTCGCTCGGCATGTAGCCGTTCGAAGGCCTCGGTAGCATCTTCGTGTTCGCTGGCGAGCAGCCTGTAGGCCGCGTCGTAATCGTTATCTTGCGTGGCTTCGCAAGGCTCGTAGAGGCGGATCGGTCGGCTCTTGCCCTTGAGCAGCACATCGCCAATGGCCCGCATCGGTACGCTCGGATTGGCCGCGCGGACCGTTTCCGAAACGCAGAGATCGGTGCCCAGGTAGCGGTTCAGGCCTTCCAGACGCGCCGCCACGTTGACCGCATCTCCTAGCGCACGGTAGTCGAACAAAGTGGCACCACCGAAATTACCGACGACCACCTCGCCGCTGTGCGCGCTGATGCGCGTGCGCCCCAGAGGAATGCCGAGGGCATGCTGGGTGGCGGTGTAGGTTCGGGTGAAGCGGCGAATCTCCATGGCGCAGGCCAGGGCGCGGCATTGGTGGTCGGCCTGCATCAGCGGCGCTGAGAAGAGGATCGCCATGCCGTCGCCGACGATGCGCTCGAGCGTGCCTTCATGGAGGAAGGCAATCTGAATGATGCCCTCCAGGTACTCGTTGAGCATGCCAACCACCTGTTCTGGTGACTGACGCTCCATCAGGGTGGTGAAGTCGGTGATATCGGTGAAGACGAAACTGCAGCAGCGCCTTTCGCCGCCGAGCTGCAGCTGTTCGGGGTGGCGCACCAGATGCCTGACCAGGTTCGGTGAGATGTAGCGCGAAAAGGCCTCACGCAGCCAGCGCTGTTGATGCTCGCTGGCGCGGTGCCGCGCCAGGCTGACGCCGAGGTAGACCAGCAGCAGGCCGATCGACAGAGTGAGGGCATCGAGCAGCAAGCCGTGACGCGAATAGGCCCACCAGGCGAGGACGTTCAGTGCCGTCAGCATGATCGCGACGACCCAGGCCCCGGTGAGCGCCCCGCTACCGAGCGTGAGGGCGCCGAGCAGTAATCCAGCGAGCAGGAGCGTCAGCGCTTCCAGTGGACTGGCCCAGAACGGGCGTTGCAGCAGCGTGCCGTCCAGCACCTGCTCGATTGCCTGGGCATGTATCTGGACACCAGGAAGTATTTCGCCGAGCGGGCTGAAACGCAGGTCCTGCAGGCCCTGCGCCGAGCTGCCAATCAGCACGATGCTGCCTTGGAACCGCGCAGCGGACGCCTCTTGCAGCACACGCCACGCCGGTACGCTCTGACTGCTCGGGTCGCGACGATAGTGCAGCCAGAGTTCACCCTGACGGTTGGTGGGCAGCGTCAGCGGGCCGATGCCGACCTGCTCGACTGCGCCACCGTCAGTGGTTTCGATGCGGTAACGATTCTGTCCGAGGTAGATTCGCAGCGCTTCGGCAGACAGTGAAGGAAACAGCCGTTCACCGACGCGAATCATCACCGGCACGCGTCGCACCACGCCATCCGCATCGGGCTGAAAGGTCATAGCACCGCTGCCGGCTGCGGCCCTGTCGAGCAACGGCAAAGCGCTGACGGTTCCTGCGTAGGTGGCAAAACGGGGTTGCTCGGCCTTCGCGCTCGACTGGACGCCGAAGCGACTCGACGGTGAGGTTTGCGAAGGCGAGCGTGTGGAGGCGAAACCCAACACGCTGGGCTGCCGTGCGAGCGCGGCGGCGAACAGCTGATCATGATCGGGCAGGGCGCTTAGCTGTCTGGCCAGTTCAGGCGAGAGCGTCGGCAGGCTCAGAAGCCGCCGCGGTGAGCTGCGGTCCGGCTCGGCGAAGAGCACATCGAACACCACTACCGCGGCGCCGGCCCGGTGCAGGTGCTCCAGCAACTGGGCCAGCAGATCGCGTGGCCAGGGCCATTGGCCAAGGCGGGCGAGGCTGGCTTCGTCGATATCCACCACCCGGACCGGCGTCTGCGCCGGCGTCGCTCGCGGCTGCCAGCGTTGGTATTGATCGAACAGGCTGTTGCGCAGGCTTTGCAGTATCAGCGGTTCGGCTAGGTACAGCGCGCAGGCGGCGAGCAATCCGGCCATTGCCAACAGCAGGCGCGGGGCCAGGGCGCGGGGCGATATCATCAGTCGCGCTCCCTGCAACCGCTCGTGTTGGCTAGCCTGCCGAGGTTCAGTCGAGTACCAGAATCGCGTCCATTTCCACCTGTGCGGCCTTCGGCAGCGCGGCGATGCCAATGGCGGCGCGAGCAGGATAGGGCTGTTGGAAGTAGCGGCTCATGACCTCGTTCACCGTGGCGAAGTTGCCGAGATCGGTGAGAAAGATGTTCAGCTTGACGATGTCCTTCAGCGAGCCACCGGCGGCTTCGGCCACGGCCTTGAGGTTCTCGAACACCTGCACGGTCTGTGCTTCGAAGCCTTCCACCAGCTCCATGGTTTTCGGATCCAGCGGGATCTGGCCGGACATGTAGACGGTATTGCCAGCCTTGATTGCCTGGGAATAGGGGCCGATGGCGGCGGGGGCGTTGTCGCTGTGAATCACGGTCTTGCTCATGGGGTGCTCCGATAGAAGAGTGCGGTCCCAGAGGATACGGGCTGAAGCGAGCGGGCAAAAGCCCCGTGACGAGGGTAGAACTGGCGGAGTCGCTAGGCCTTCATCCGGGTGATACGCATGACGCCCTTGATCGCCCGCAGCTTCTTGATCACCCGGGCCAGATGCACGCGGTCATGCACGCTGACCACCAGTTGAACGACGCTGATCCGGCCGTCGCGCTCGTCCATACCGATCTTCTCAATATTGCCATCGGCGGCATTTACGCTGCCGGCCAGCAGGGCGATCAGGCCGCGCTGGTGCTCCAACTCGACGCGCAATTCGACGTTGAACTCGCCGGTGACGTCCTTGGACCAGGACAGCTGAATGCACTTGTCAGGGTTGTGCCGAACATCGGCAATGTTCCGGCAGGTATCAAGGTGCACCACCATGCCTTTGCCGGCAGACAGATGACCGACGATCGGGTCGCCTGGGATCGGCGTGCAGCATTTGGCGTAGTTCAGTACAAGACCTTCGGTGCCTCGAATCGCCAGCGGTCCCTCGGCGCTGGGTGCTTGTTCGCCTTCGCTTGCGAGCAGTCGGCGAGCGATGACGTAGGCCATGCGATTGCCCAGCCCGATGTCTTCGAGAAGATCCTCGACGACATCCATGTGATATTCATTGAGCACGGCCTGGATACGTTCCGGCGAAACCTTCTGCAGACTGGTTTCGAAGCCGGTCAGCGCTTTGTTCAAAAGTCGTTCGCCGAGGTTGATCGACTCAGAGCGGCGCTGCAGCTTGAGCGCGTGACGAATGTGCGTGCGTGCCTTGCCGGTGACCACGAAGTTGAGCCAGGCCGGGTTCGGGCGTGCGCCCGGCGCGGTCACGATCTCCACAGTACAACCGCTCTCCAGAGCTTGTGACAGCGGCGCCAGGCGACGATTGACGCGACAGGCGATGCAGGTATTGCCGACGTCGGTGTGCACCGCGTAGGCGAAGTCCACCGCGGTCGAGCCCTTGGGCAACTCCATGATGCTGCCCTTGGGTGTGAAGACATAAACCTCGTCCGGGAACAGGTCGATCTTCACGCTTTCGATGAACTCCAGCGAATTGCCGGCCCGCTCTTGCAGTTCCAGCACGCCCTTGACCCATTGCCGTGCGCGGGCATGGGTGCCCTTGGGGGCTTCCTCGTCGTTGGATTTGTACAGCCAGTGCGCGGCGATGCCGTTATTGGCCATCTCTTCCATTTCGCGGGTGCGGATCTGGATTTCGATGGGCACGCCGTGCATGCCGAACAATGTGGTATGCAGCGACTGGTAGCCGTTGGCTTTGGGAATCGCGATGTAATCCTTGAACCGACCGGGCAACGGCTTGTAGAGGCTGTGCACCGCCCCGAGCACGCGATAGCAGGTGTCGACCTTGTCGACCACGATGCGAAAGGCGTAGACGTCCATGATCTCGTTGAACGCCTTGCGCTTGCCGCGCATCTTCTTGTAGATGCTGAACAGGTGCTTTTCGCGGCCCACTACCTCGCCGCCGAGGCCTTCGCGTTCGAGGCAGTGGATCAGTGACTGCTCGATCTTTTCGACGATCTCGTTGCGGTTGCCCCGTGCGCGACGGACCGCGGCGCGGATGCGCTCCGAACGCATCGGATGCATGGCTTTGAAGCCCAGATCTTCGAATTCCACGCGCATGGCGTGCATGCCCAGCCGGTTGGCGATGGGCGCATAGATTTCCAGGGTTTCCTTGGCGATCCGGCGGCGTTTCTCGCCCGCCAGCACCTCAAGCGTGCGCATGTTGTGCAGACGGTCGGCGAGCTTGACCAGGATCACACGAATGTCGCGCGCCATGGCCATGGCCATCTTCTGGAAGTTCTCCGCCTGGGCCTCGGCCTTGGTTTCGAATTTCATCTGGGTCAGCTTGCTGACCCCATCCACCAGCTCAGCGACGGTTTCCCCGAACTGCGCGGTGAGCGCTTCCTTGGCAATGCCGGTGTCCTCGATGACGTCGTGCAGCATCGCGGCCATCAGGCTTTGATGGTCCATGTGCATGTCGGCGAGGATGTTGGCTACCGCGAGGGGGTGGGTGACGTAGGCTTCACCGCTGCGTCGACGCTGGCCGTCGTGGGCCTGCTCGGCGTAGAAATAGGCTCGGCGCACCTGGTTGACCTGGTCTGCGCCGAGGTAGGTCGACAGGCGATCGGCAAGAGCGTCTATGGCTGGCAAGGGATTGCTCCTTGCCGGCTGGGCGCTGTGTTTGCGGTTCGACTTCGACCTGGCATTTAATCAGAGGGCCTCGTTGGACTCTTCCTCGTACTGCACGAACAATGGCTCGTCGTCGACGATGTCGTCTTGGGCAATGACGTCGTAGTCCACCAGCCCGGAGGCGATTTCACGCAGAGCGACCACGGTCGGCTTGTCATTTTCCCAGGCCACTTTAGGCTCCTTGCCGCCAGTAGCCAGCTGACGCGAGCGCTTGGTGGCGAGCATGACCAGCTCGAAGCGGTTATCTACGTTGTCCAGACAGTCTTCAACGGTAACGCGGGCCATGGTGTTCCTCATCAATAACGGTAAAGCATGCCCGAATGGGCGAGCGGACGGGATAGTCTAAAAAATCACCAGCCATTAGGGAAGCGGTAAAACGTTTCCGCAGCTGCGCTGGCGGGCAGCCAAGCCTCATCAGCACTCGCGTAGCCGGCTGCTGCGGCCGGCCACCGCGACAGGCTCAGGCCAGCAATTCTTCCAGGAGGCCGCGAAAACGCTGCTGCTGTGACGCTTGCAGCAGCTGATTGGCGCGGAAGATCGCCTGCAGATCGATCAGGGCGTGAGCGAAGTCGTCGTTGATCACGAGGTAGTCATATTCGACGTAATGGGTCATTTCGCTGACCGCCTCGCGCATGCGTTTTTCGATCACCTCATCACTGTCCTGGCCGCGGTTGGTCAGGCGTTGGCGCAGTGCTTCCTGGGTGGGAGGAAGAATGAAGATCGACTTGGCCTGCGGCATCAGTCGACGGACCTGCTGGGCGCCCTGCCAGTCGATTTCCAGGATCAGATCGTAACCTTCGCCCAGCGTCTGTTCGAGCCAGCGCTGCGAGGTGCCATATAGGTTGCCGAAGACTTCGGCATGTTCGAGAAACTCGTCGTGTTCCAGGCGTTCGAGAAACTCTTCCCGGCTGACGAAGTGGTAGTTGACGCCATCCACCTCGCCCGGGCGCATGGGGCGAGTGGTGTGCGAAACCGAGACTCGGACCTGCGGTTGCGCATCGAGTAGGGCTTTGACCAGGCTGGTTTTGCCGGCCCCGGAAGGCGCGGAAACGATGTAGAGCGTACCGGTGGAGGCTGACATGGGGTTCTCTGTACGGTTGCTGGGGTATGCCTGGCGGCCTATCGCCATTCAAGACCAAGCGTAGTTGCTATTCGATGTTCTGGACTTGTTCGCGCATCTGCTCGATGAGCACTTTCAGGTTCACCGCCGCTTGGGTGCTGCGCGGATCGAACGCCTTGGAACCGAGAGTATTGGCCTCACGGTTGAGTTCCTGCATGAGGAAGTCGAGACGTCGACCGGCGGCGCCGCCGGACTTCAACACTCGTCGCACTTCGCTGACGTGCGTGCTGAGGCGGTCCAATTCTTCGGCGACGTCGCTTTTCTGTGCGAGCAATACCAGTTCCTGCTCGAGCCGTTGCGGGTCCAGTTCGACACGCATCTCGGCGCAACGATCGAGAATTTTCTGTCGCTGAGCGGCGAGCATCTGCGGGACCTGGGTGCGAAGCGTGGCTGTCTCTTCGGCGACCGCGTCGAGGCGCTCGTTGATCAGGCGGGCCAGTTCCTCGCCCTCGCGCTGGCGCCCGCTCTTCAGCTCCGCCAGCGTAGCGTGGAACAGCTGCAGGGCGGCGCTGTTGAGCGCCTGAGGATCGGCTGAGTCGCCGACCAATACGCCCGGCCAGGACAATATCTCCAGGGGGTTGAGGGGCGCGGGCTGCTTGATCAGTGCGGCGACGCTCTCCGCCGCTGCTATCAACTGGCTGGCGCGCTGGCTATCCACCTGCATCGAGCGTCCGGCGGCGTCCTCGGCAAAACGCAGCGTGCATTCGACCTTGCCGCGCGATAAACCCTTGCGCAATGTCTCGCGGACAAGACCTTCCAGATCCCGGAAGGCTTCGGGGAGACGCAGATGCGGTTCCAGATAGCGATGGTTTACCGAGCGGATCTCCCAGCTGAGGGTGCCGTGGTCGCCGGCCTGCTCGGCACGTGCGAAGGCGGTCATGCTGTGGATCATTGGGTAACCCCTCGGTACGGTGCGAAAGGCGAAGGATTGTAAAGGAAAAACCAGATATTGGCGTCGCGCATCGTCTTCCGTCGTGTTGGGCCGATGGCGTGATGGCGGGGTCTTTACGTACGCGACTGCCGAATGGCTCGGCAGTGGCCCTTATTGTTGGCCGGGACCTCTATAATGGCGGCTACTCATTCCCAGAAGCAGGACAAGCCTCATGAAACGACCCAGTGGCCGCACCGCCGACCAGCTGCGTTCGATCCGCATCACCCGCAATTACACCAAACATGCCGAGGGGTCGGTGCTGGTGGAGTTCGGTGATACCAAGGTGATCTGCACCGCCAGCATCGAGAACGGCGTGCCGCGTTTTCTCAAGGGGCAGGGGCAAGGCTGGTTGACCGCCGAGTACGGCATGCTGCCCCGCGCCACGGGCGAGCGTAACCAGCGCGAAGCCAGCCGTGGCAAACAGGGCGGTCGCACCTTGGAAATCCAGCGGCTGATTGGGCGTTCGCTGCGTGCATCGCTGGATATGAGCAAGCTGGGCGAGAACACCATCTACATCGACTGCGATGTCATTCAGGCCGATGGCGGTACCCGCACCGCTTCGATTACCGGCGCGATGGTGGCGCTCGTCGATGCCCTGAAGCTGTTGAAGAAACGCGGCGGACTGAAAGGCGGCGATCCGCTCAAACAGATGGTCGCGGCGGTTTCGGTGGGTATGTACCAGGGCGAGCCGGTGCTCGATCTGGATTATCTGGAAGATTCTGCAGCCGAAACCGACCTGAACGTGGTGATGACCAGTGCCGGTGGTTTCATCGAGGTGCAGGGCACTGCCGAAGGCGCGCCGTTCCAGCCGGAAGAGCTCAACGCCATGCTCGCGTTGGCGCAAGAAGGCATGAAAGAGCTATTTGCGCTGCAGTTGGCCGCGCTCGCCGATTGATCTGAGAAAGGAGAACGCCATGTCTGGTCAGGAGCTGATACCTCAACCCTCTTCGCAAGCGCGGCAGTGGGCGATGTTCTGTCATTACTCGGCGTTCTTCTGGTTTCTGGTGCCGATGATCGGCAACGTGCTGGGGCCGCTTATCGTCTGGCAGCTGAAGAAGGACATGGATCCTTTTGTCGACGAGCAAGGCAAGGAGGCACTGAACTTCCAGATCACCTTCAGCATTCTGCTGATGATCTGCGGCGTGCTGGCCTGGATCCTGATCGGTTTTCCGCTGATGGCGTTGATCAGCGTGGTAGCGTTGGTGCTAGTGGTGATTGCCGGCATCCGTGCCAATGAAGGCAAGCCTTATCGCTACCCGTTTTGCTGGCGGATCGTCAAATGAACGCTGGCGTCTGTCTATAGACGAAGAAAGAACCGGGTAGACGGCCCTGCGCTTTCCGGCAGCGTCCAGCTTGGGCTTAAAGGCTCAGGGTCCAGTCGTAATCCACCACCAGCGGGGCGTGCTGGGAAAAGCGCGGCTGCCGGGGCAGACGGGCGTTACGCACGAAGCGGCGCATGCCTGAGGTGAGGATCTGGTAATCGAAGCGCCAGCCCAGATTGAGCATCTGCGCCTGCTCGGTGTCAGGCCACCAACTGTAGAGGTCGCCCTCCCGGCTGGCTTCACGCAGGGCGTCGACATAACCCATGTTGCCGAATATCTCGTCGAGCCAGGCGCGCTCGGGCGCCAGGAAGCCGGTGGCCTGCTGACAGTCGCGCCAATTCTTCACGTCCAGCTTCTGGTGAGCCACGTACAGCGAGCCGCAATAAATGTATTCGCGACGCTTGCGACGTTGTTTGTCCAGGTAGTGGGCAAAGTCGTCCATGAACTTGAATTTCTGGTTCAGGTCTTCATCGCCGCCGCGGCCGGTTGGCAACAGCAGACTGGCGATGCTGACCTTGTCGAAGTCGGCCTGGAGGTAGCGACCGTAACGGTCGGCCGTTTCGAAACCGAGCCCCATGATTACGGCCTTGGGCTGCAGTCGGGAGTAAAGCGCAACGCCACCCTGTTCCGGGATTTCAGCGTCGACGGTATAGAGGAAATAGCCGTCGAGCTGGTAGGCCGGATCATCGAGTTCTACTACGGAGGCGCGGGTATCCTGCAGGCAGATGACATCGGCATTCTGCGCTTGCAGCCAGCTGAGAAGACCCCGCTGTGCCGCCGCTTGAATGCCATTCACGTTGACGCTGATGATCCGCATAAATGGCCCCTAAAAACACGTGCGTGTATGATAACCCAAGCTCTTCGCAATTAGCTAAGCCAGTGTCTTCCGGGAATATTCTTCATGCAGGCGTACCAGCGCGACTTCATTCGCTTCGCCATCGAGCGCGGGGTTCTGCGCTTCGGTGAGTTCACTCTGAAATCCGGGCGCACCAGCCCCTATTTCTTCAATGCCGGTTTGTTCAATACCGGCTCGGCGCTGGCGCAACTGGGGCGCTTCTATGCAGCCGCCGTGGCTGACAGCGGTATCGATTTCGACGTGATCTTCGGTCCGGCGTACAAGGGCATTCCCCTTGCGGCAGCGACGGCGATTTCGCTGGCCGAACATCATCAACGCGATCTGCCCTGGTGTTTCAACCGCAAAGAAGCCAAGGATCATGGCGAAGGCGGCACCCTGGTGGGGTCGCCACTCGCTGGTCGCGTGCTGATTGTCGATGATGTGATTACCGCCGGCACGGCGATCCGTGAGGTCATGCAGATCATTCGTGCCCAAGGCGCGGAAGCGGCTGGCGTGCTGATCGCGCTCAATCGACAAGAGCGTGGTCAGGGCGAGTTATCGGCCATTCAGGAAGTTGAGCAGGACTATGGCATGCCCGTGGTGAGCATTGTTTCGTTGGCTCAGGTGCTGGAGTTTCTGGCTCAGGATCCACAGCTCAGTCAGCACCTGCCGGCGGTTGAAGCGTACTGCGATCAGTACGGGATCTAAGCTTTGCGCCGATCAGTCATCGGCTTCGAAGACGTGGTCGTGTGTGATCGCCTTGGAGGTTATCCAGTCTGCTGGTCTGCTTTTGTCAGCAACTGACGAATTGCGACGGTTCGCGCCTCAAAATCGAGTGGTGGTGCGAATTTTCCGTTTGATTTTTTCAAAAATCGAAGCTGAGCGCGCGCTTCGTTCTGGCCATATCCGCGCGATTATGGATCGGGCGATCTCTGCGTGGCGGCAGCTCATACAGGTCGGTCGCTCAGTTGGTGTGCTTATTGCTGCACGAGTGTGACGGGGTTTGTATAAGCTGAGTCCCTTCGGACATTAAAAAGAATCAGGCGTTTCGAGTGGCTGTGCCGAACGCACCGAATACGGAAGAGGCTGGAATATGCATAGAGGGAGCCGCGCGCTGTTGCTGTTGGGTCTGTTGGGAGCGGCGGTTGCGCAAGCTGACCTGTATCGCTATGTCGATGACAAGGGTGTCGTGGTGCTCAATCGTCAAGGCGTTCCGCCCCAGCATATCGGCAAGGGTTATGAGGTGCTCAATGACCAAGGTCGCGTGACCAGGGTGGTGCCGCCTGCACCTACCCCGGAAGAGCGCCAGCGCTTGCTCGAAGCCAAGGCGCGCGCCAGCTCGGATGCCCAGCTGCTGCGTTTGTATGCCAGCGTCGAAGATGTCGAGCGCGCCAAGGTGCGAAAGCTGTCGGAGCTCGACAGCGTAATCGGTATCACCCACGGCAATTTGCAGTCGTTGCGCGATCAGCAGGCCAATCTGCAGAGGGAGGCTGCGAATCACGAGCGCGCCGGTCGAGAGGTGCCCAAACAGCTGCTGACTCAGATCGATAACCTCAACAAGGAACAAGCCAGTCTGCGGCGTGACATCGATCGCTACAAGCAGGCCCGCACGCAGGCTGAGGTCAGTTTCGCTAAAGAACGCCAGCGGCTCGGCGAGCTGCTCGGGCAATCGGAATAGATCCGCGAGCAAGCCGAAAATAAAAACCCCAGCGCTTCAAAGAAGGCTGGGGTTTCTATTGGTGGCCCGAAAGCTACTTGCGGTTGGTGATCAGCGTGCCGACACCAATGTCGGTGAAGATCTCCAGCAGCACTGCGTTGGGTACGCGACCATCGATGATATGGGCACTGTGTACCCCGCCCTGTACCGCCTCCAGAGCGCAGCGGATCTTGGGTAGCATGCCGCCGTAGATGGTGCCATCGGCGATCAGTTCGTCGACTTGCGTCGTGGTCAACCCAGTCAGTACCTGACCCTGCTTGTCCATCAGGCCGGCAATGTTGGTCAGCAGCATCAGCTTCTCGGCTCTCAATGCTTCGGCCACTTTGCCGGCGACCAGGTCGGCGTTGATATTGTACGACTCGCCATCAGCGCCGACACCGATCGGGGCAATAACCGGAATGAAGTTGCCATGAACCAGCATCTCCAGCAGCTCGGTGTTGACGCCAGTGACTTCGCCGACATGGCCGATGTCGATGATCTCCGGTGAGGTCATCTCCGGTGTCTGACGGGTCGCCTTGAGCTTCTTCGCGCGGATCAGTTTTGCGTCCTTGCCGGTCAGGCCGATGGCCGCGCCGCCGTGCTGGTTGATCAGGCTGACGATGCTCTTGTTAACCTGCCCGCCGAGTACCATCTCCACCACGTCCATGGTCTGGCTGTCGGTGACCCGCATGCCGTCGATGAAGTGGCTTTCGATGTTGAGGCGCTTGAGCAGATCGCCAATCTGCGGGCCGCCGCCGTGCACCACCACCGGATTGATGCCCACCGCCTTCATCAGCACGATGTCGCGGGCGAAGCCGGTTTTCAGCTCCTCGCTTTCCATCGCATTACCGCCGTACTTGATGACCAGCGTCTTGCCGACGAACCGGCGAATATAGGGCAATGCTTCGGATAGAACCTGGGCGAATTGGGTGGCGGCTTCACGGCTGAGGGTCATGCAGGGCTCCGCAGGTCAGAACGGCAGGGTGAGATCAGGCGCGACAGTATAAAGCTGGGCGCGGAAGACTTCCTGTATGCGTTTGAGCTCTTCCTCGTTTTCAGCCTCGAAACGCAGCACCAGCACCGGCGTGGTGTTGGAAGCGCGGACCAGCCCCCAGCCTTTTGGATAGTCGACACGCACGCCGTCGAGCGTGGTGATGTTGGCCTCACCCCAATGGGCGTCGCGGTGCAACGCGTCGATGATGGTGAACTTGCTTTCCTCGGTGACCTTGATGTTGATCTCCGGGGTGGACAGGTCGTTGGGGAATGCCGAGAACACCTGTTCGGCATTGCGCTTGTCCTGGCTGAGAATCTCCAGCAAGCGAACGGCGCTATAGATGCCGTCGTCGAAGCCGTACCAGCGCTCCTTGAAAAAGATATGGCCGCTCATCTCGCCCGCGAGCAGGGCGCCGGTTTCCTTCATCTTTTTCTTGATCAGCGAATGGCCGGTTTTCCACATCACCGGACGACCGCCGTAACCGCTGATCAATGGCGTCAGGCGGCGCGTGCATTTGACGTCGAAGATAATGTCGGCACCCGGGTTGCGTGACACCACGTCCTTGGCGAACAGCATCAGCAGGCGATCAGGGAAGACCACGGTGCCGGCATTGGTCACCACCCCGACACGGTCACCGTCGCCGTCGAAGGCCAGGCCCAGGTCGGCATTTTCCGATTTGACCTTGGCGATCAGGTCTTCGAGGTTTTCCAGCTTGCCCGGGTCCGGGTGATGGTTGGGGAAGTTTCCGTCTACATCGCAGAACAACGGGATGACGGTGCAGCCCAACGCTTCGATCAGCTGCGGGGCGATCACGCCGGCGACGCCGTTACCACAGTCGACCACGACCTTGAGTGGCTTGGCCAGCGCGATATCGTCGCGGATACGTTTGAAATAGCTCTCCAGCACGTCAACCTGTTCGGCCTGGCCAACGCCTTCGCTGAGGTTGCCGGTTTCGATGCGCTGGCGCAGCGCCTGAATCTGCTCGTTGGCCAGGGTGTCGCCGGCGATGACGATCTTGAACCCGTTGTAATCCGGTGGGTTATGGCTGCCGGTGAGCATCACCCCGGACTTGCCGGCCAGCACGTTGGCCGCGTAGTAGAGCACAGGGGTGGGCACCATACCGACATCACTAACGCTGCAGCCGCTGTCCACAAGGCCTTGGATAAGGTGTTCGACCAGCTCTGGGCCGGACAGACGGCCATCGCGGCCGACCGACACATTCGGCTCGCCTTTAGCCAGGCTTTCGGAACCGACCGCGCGGCCTATCCAATAGGCGGTGTCGTTGGTCAAGGTGTCACCGACGACGCCACGGATATCGTAAGCACGAAAGATGCTGGCAGGCAGTTGCGGGGCTTTGGGGGCACTCATTGCGGTTTCTCGCTCCTTGGGATCGAGGCCAAGCCAGTCCTGGTCCTCGTCGAGAATGTCGATGTCGAGAATATCGGTGTCCTGGTACAAAGGGTCGACGTACTCGGTGGATTGGGATTGCTGAGCTGCCGGCTGCGGTGTGGCAGAGGCTTTGGTCGTCACCGTTCCGGCGGTTCGCAGCGGCAGGCGAACCAGACTCTTGGCCAGCGCGTCGAGCGCCGGCAGGCTCAAAGTCGGTGTTTTGATGGTTCTGCCGGCGGAGAGTTCCTGGACCATTCGACCCAAATGCATGACATCGTCGCGAAGCCTTCGCTGCTGCGTGCTCAGTACCAGTTGCAGGCCCAGCAAAAGGCCACCGAGTGCTGCGAGAGCCGCGGCCAGCAGCAGAAGCGGAGGCAGCGTCGTGGTACTCAGCGCTGCGCCGGGCAGAAAGCTGAGCTTCCAGTTCGGATTGGCCGAAGGCAGGCTGATAGCCTCGCTTTCCAGGCCCGCACCGCCGCGTTGGGCGAGCAGTTGCGCGGGGCTGTTGCTGAATTGCTGAACCAGCCGCAGTTGGCCGGCGTTGGCGGGCAGCTTCGGCAGCGTAGCCAGGAAACGATCCAGGCTGGTCACCAGCAGCAAAGTGCCTTCGGCCGGCTGTTGCGGGTTCGAGCGCAGTGCTACGGCGCTGTACAGCAACCATTGTTTACCGACCCGGAACGCCTCGGGCGGCGGTGGGGTACCGTTTTCCGCCCGTTGCAGCAGGTCGAGTGCGGCGAAGTTCAGAGGGGCCTGACGCCCCGTATTCTGTTGGGCCCGGCCGCGCAGGTTGATATGTGCATCGACCACGCCGTCGCGATAGCTCAGTTCACGCTCGGCCGCCCGCACCCGTTCGGGTTGTTCGCTGCGCAGGGCCTCGAGCAATTGAGGGTCCCGAGCCGCCGCCTGGGTGTCCTCTGCAAGCTGCTGCAGCGCCTGCTCGACCGCCGAAGCTTGGCTCTGGCCCCAGGCCTGGACCAGCTCGGACGCATGTTCTTTCTGGCTGGATTGATAAGCGATCCAGAGCAGCACGCCAGCGACGACGAGTCCCAGCAAGCCGGGTAGCACGCCAGGTAGCAGCGTCCCCAGACCGGCGCTACGGCGACGTTGTGATGATGTGGTTTCGGCGGGGTTGAATACACCGGCGTCCCTGGCGGTGCGCTTGAAGAGTTTCATGGAGCTCCTCGATCGTCCTGAAAAAGCGAATCTGAATCAGTGGCTACCAGAGTGGCCGAAGCCGCCAGCGCCACGGTCACTGCTGTCAAACTCGTTGACCAGTTCGAACTGTGCCTGGATCACCGGCACCAATATCAGCTGCGCGATGCGCTCGCCTACTGCGATGTTGAAGGGCGTCTGGCCGCGGTTCCAGCAGGACACCATCAGCTCTCCCTGGTAGTCCGAATCGATCAACCCGACCAGATTGCCGAGCACGATCCCATGCTTGTGCCCAAGCCCCGAACGCGGCAATACCAGCGCTGCCAGGTTCGGATCGGCGATATGAATCGACAGGCCGGTGGGAATCAGCAGGGTCTGGCCCGGCTCGAGCATGGTGTCGTTTTGCAGCATGGCGCGCAGATCGAGCCCTGCGGAGCCGCTGGTGGCGTATTCAGGCAGGGGAAAATCCCGGCCGAGGCGTGGATCGAGGATTTTCGCTTGGAGTTTGTGCATGGTCGGTCAGGCCTGGTGGAAGCGGTCGGCGATAAAGGCAATCAGTTGACGGGCAATATGCCCCTTGCTGGCCTGGCTGAAGCGGGTTTCGTGCTGCTGACGGTCGATGACCGTCACGGCGTTTTCTTCGCTGTTGAAGCCGATGCTGGGGTTGGCCACGTCGTTGGCTACGATGAGATCCAAGTTCTTGTCACGCAGTTTCCGGGTGGCGTACTCCAGTAGATTCTCGGTTTCAGCGGCGAAGCCGACGCTGAACGGGCGGTCTTCGCGGCCGGCCAGCGTGGCGAGAATATCGGGATTGCGGACCATCTGCAGGAGTAAGCCGTCACCTTTGCTGGGGTCTTTCTTCAACTTGTGCGGTGCGATCACTTCCGGGCGGTAATCGGCGACGGCGGCCGCGGCGACGAACAGGTCACAGGGCATGGCTGCTTCGCAGGCGGTAAGCATGTCGCGAGCGCTGACCACGTCGACGCGTTGTACGCGGTCGGGCGTCGGCAGGAACACCGGGCCGGCTACCAGCGTTACCCGGGCGCCGGCTTCGGCGGCGGCTTCGGCCAGGGCGAAGCCCATCTTGCCGGAGCTGTGATTGGTGATGTAGCGCACCGGGTCGATATTTTCCTGAGTCGGCCCGGCGGTGATCAGCAGATGCAGCCCGGTCAACAGGCTGCGCTCGAAGCAGTCGGCAGCAGCCTGGGCCAGATCGTCCGCTTCCAGCATGCGGCCCATGCCGACGTCGCCGCAGGCCTGGCTGCCAGACGCGGGACCAAACAGGCGTATGCCCCTCTGCTGCAGCAAAACGCGGTTGGCCTGGGTCGCCGGGTCAGCCCACATTGCCTGGTTCATTGCCGGGGCCAGGGCGATGGGCGCATTGGTGGCCAGCACCAACGTCGTCAGCAGATCGTTGGCAACGCCCTGCGCCAGGCGCGCCATCAGATCGGCCGTGGTGGGTGCGATCAGCACCAGGTCCGCCCAGCGTGCCAGCTCGATATGGCCCATGGCGGCTTCAGCGGCCGGATCGAGTAGGTCCAGATGGACCGGGTGGCCGGAAAGGGCCTGGAGTGTCAGCGGGGTGATGAATTCGCGACCGCCGCTGGTCATCACGACGCGGACTTCGGCGCCCTGGTCGCGGAGCCGGCGAACCAGCTCGGCACTCTTGTAAGCAGCGATGCCGCCGCCGACGCCCAGGACGATGCGTTTACGATAAAGCCGCTGCATAGGCCTGCCTTGTTACGGGTGAGAACTGGTTCCGGCAGGGGCCGGGTACCGTGAATAAAAGGCCGCTAAGATAGCACAGCGCCCTCAGCGGACGAGGGCCACGCTCGACAAGGAGGTGACATGAGCATTCGTGATTGGCCTGCGGCGGAACGACCGCGGGAAAAACTCCTCCAGCAGGGTGCGATGGCCCTGTCGGATGCGGAGCTGCTGGCCATTTTTCTACGCACCGGCGTGGCTGGCAAAAGCGCGGTGGATCTGGCGAGGCATCTGCTCAGTGAGTTCGGCAGTCTGCGGGCGCTGCTCGAAAGCGATCTCGAGCAGTTCAGTGGTCACCTGGGCTTGGGCCCGGCCAAATTCGCTCAACTGCAGGCGGTGCTGGAAATGGCCCGACGGCATCTGGCCGAGCGTATTCGCCGCGACTCTGCACTGGAAAGTCCACAGGCGGTGCGTGACTACCTCAAGGCGCGGTTGCGGCACGAGCCGCATGAGCTGTTCGCCTGCCTGTTCCTCGATTCGAAGCACCGGGTGTTGGCCTTCGAAGTGCTGTTTCACGGCACCATCGACGGGGCCAGCGTCTACCCGCGGCAGGTGGTCAAGCGGGCGCTGGCGCAGAATGCGGCGGCGGTCATTCTGACCCACAATCACCCCTCGGGTGTCGCTGAGCCGAGCCAGGCCGATCGGCAACTGACCCGTAAACTGACCGATGCGCTGGCGCTGGTCGACGTGCGAGTGCTCGATCACTTCATCGTCGGCGATGACGAGCCATTGTCCATGGCCGAATACGGCTGGATGTGAGGCCCGATGCTCACGCCAGCAGCGGTATCAACAGTAGCGGGAGCAGAACCCTGAGCACGAAACGGCCGTTCCAACCGACAGCGATGCGCCAGGGCGACAGCTGGGCGTGACGTGCCAGCAGCAAGGCTGAGGGGCCGTATGGCGAGAGCAGCATCGCCAGGGAAAAGCCGAACAGCAGCGCTACCGCCGGTTGCATCACCGCCAGGCCCTGGCTCGCCAGCTGCGCCAGCAGGGCCGCACACAGATTCAGCGAAATCAGCGGGGCGACACCGAGCAACGCCAGCGCCATCACCGCCAGTGCACCGAAGGTCCCCAGTGCGAACAGCGCCAACGGTGTACTGCCGAGCTGGTCTGCCAGATGATGCACCGGCAGAACCGCCGCGACGAGGCCGGCGAGCAAGGCCGCGCTGGCGAAAATGAAAGTCTCGTTGCGCATGCCGATGAGTGTTTCGCTGACCTCGCTGAACACTTGCCGCGGCGCGATCCCTTGCCAGAACAGGATCACGATCACCGCCATCGGCACCAGCAGCATGGCGGCCTGGGTGGCGGACAGCCAGGTCAGCGCTGCGAGCAGGGCGATTAGTAGGATGCCAATCAGGCTGCCAAAGAGCAGCCCGCGCAAGCTGCCACTGGCCTGGCGTGAGTCCGCCCCGGGCTCGACGGGCGGCTGGTCGGTCAGTTGTAGCAGGCGACGGTTTTCGGTTGGCCAGCCGAACAGCAGTAGAAGCAGGCCGCCGAGCAGGCCGAACGGTAGCAAGGTGCTCCAGCTCAGACCGGGAAGTTCGCGGGTCAGAATCGCCACCGCGACGCTGGTGGGTGCCAGCAACGGGACCAGGGCGAACCCGCGTAGCGCGGTGACCATAACGCCGCGGCGGCCTTCGCGACGTTGGCTGTCGCTATACGGGCGGCGCTCGAGGTGGCGCTCCAGTGATCCGCAAATTAGGTTGAGCATGCCAAAGCTGAGCACCGAGCTGATTGGGAAGGTGCTCATCAGGTAGCCAGGATAGAGCCACGCGCGCGGCCCTGACAGCAGCAGGCGATGCAGCTCGCTGAGCTGTTTCAGGCGCTTGACCAAGCAGTGCATCAAGCCCAGTGCGCCGATGAAGGCTGCGTAATACGCCGCCGACGACAACAGACGCGCGCCCTGTTGCCAGTTCGCCTCGTCAGACAGCAGCCAGTAACCGAGCACGGCCAAAGTGACCATCCCGAGCCGCCGCGGATAGGGCATCAGCGAACGCCAATGGCGGACAAAGAACAGTACCAGCAAGGTGCCGCTGATGACGCTCAGCGGCTGTAGTTGGGTGAGCAATGCCAGGAGCTCGAACAGCAGCGCCAGTGGCAATAGCACGGTCATCTAGGCAGGCAGCTCGCGCCGTCGGGCGCCACGCTTGAATACACCTTCGCCGAAGGCAATCAGCCGGTCCCCTTCATCCAGCAGGTCGCAGCTGGCCATGAATACCTTCTGCCCGGCGGAGCGGCACCGGGCGACGGCTCTGATCCGGCTACCCGCAGCGGCGGGTGCGCTGAAGTTGATGTTCATCGACAGGGTCAATGCGACTCGGCGTTCCGTCGGGTCCGCCTCCCAGGTGCCGCATAAGCCCATGGCGACATCTATCAGAGTCGCCATGACGCCGCCGTGCATGTTGCTGGCATTGTTCAGGTGCCGCGGCAGTAGATCCAGTGCGAGGGTGGCATGCTGTGGTCCATAGGCCAGCAGCTCGCAGCCGACATCTTGAAAGAATCCGGTCACGGAAGCATGGACCTGCTGCAACTGTGCGGGTGAATAGTCGGAAGTGGGCATGGCGATTGGTCACGGATGGCTTGCTAAGCAGACTGGCAGTCTTTAGGCTCTTGGTCAATAAAAGGCGGAATGTCATTTCGCACTGCGGAATGCGAGGGTCGGTTCAGGTAGGCGCAACGCCATCCATTGAGGAGGTTCGCATGTTTTCTCGTATTGGCATCATCGGCGCCGGCGCCATGGGGCGCGGCATCGCGCAATTATTCGCCAGCGCCGGCCAGCAGGTCTGGCTGTACGACAGTCGCCCCGAAGCCATCGAGCAAGCCCTGCAATTCAACCGTGAACTGCTCGAACGCAGTGTCGCCAAGGGCCGCTTGAGTGCCGATGAGTTGACTGCGATTCTGGCGCGCATGCAGCCGGCTCATCAACTGGCCGAGCTATCCGCCTGCGATTTGCTGATCGAAGCCATCGTCGAGAATCTCGAGGCCAAACAGAGTCTGTTCGTTGAGCTCGAAGGGCTGGTCGCTGATGAAGCCGTGCTCGCGACCAATACCTCGTCCCTCTCGGTGACCCGCATCGCCAGTGCCTGCTCCCGTCCCGAGCGGGTGGCGGGCTACCATTTCTTTAACCCAGTGACGTTGATGAAACTGGTCGAAGTGGTCCGTGGCGAGCGCACCGATCCGGGCGTGATCGACCGTCTGGTGCAATTGGCCGAGCACGCCGGACACTTTCCCGCCATCACCCCGGACACGCCCGGTTTTCTGGTCAACCATGCCGGCCGTGCTTATGGCACCGAGGCCCAGCGGATCCTCAGCGAGGGGATCGCCACGCCGGAGCAGATCGACCGCATCCTCCGCGATGGCCCCGGCTTTCGCATGGGGCCGTTCGAGCTGTTCGACCTGACTGGCCTGGACATCTCCCATGCGGTGATGGAGTCGGTGCACGACCAGTTCTACTACGATCCGCGCTATACGCCGTCCTACCTCGCCGCGCAGCGGGTGGCAGGAGGCTTGCTCGGTCGCAAGACCGGTCAGGGTTTCTACCGTTACGAGGATGGCCAGCAGATCCGCCCGCCGGAGCCTCGCTTCGAGACGGTCACCATCGATCGGCCGTTCTGGCTCGACAGCATCGAGCCCGAAGTACGCAATTATCTCGGCTCGATACTGCAGCAGGCCGGTGCGCTGCTTGAAGAGGGCGCCGAACCGTCGAGCCAAGCGATCTGTCTGATCACCCCACTGGGTGAGGATGCCAGCAACTGCATCGAGCGCCTGGCGCTGCCGGCGGTGCGCACCATCGCCCTGGACCTGTTCAGTGACCTCGACAAGCGTCGCGTGCTGATGCGCCAGCCCGCGCTGGATCCAGCGCTTGAGGCCCAGGCGCGCCAGGCGTTGGGAGCCGATGGGGTGCCGGTCGAGGTGATCAACGATTCTCCAGGCTTCGTCAGCCAGAGAATCGTCGCCAGCATCGTCAACCTTGGCTGTGAGATCGCACAAAAGGGCATTGCCTCGCCAGAAACCCTCGACCGCGCCGTGACGCTTGCGCTCGGCTATCCGAAGGGCCCGCTGGGGTTCGCCGATTATTACAACCCCGCTCGAATTCTCAACATTCTGGAAGGCATGCAAGCCTGCTACGGCCACGAGCCTCGCTATCGCCCCAGCCCCTGGCTGCGGCGACGGGTGCAGCTCGGGCTGCCGCTGACGGCGCCGGATGCGTCGCGCTGAGGCGAAGCGAGCCTGGTATCAGCAGCGTCAGCGCGATTGAAGATTGGCGGTATACGGCCGTTAACCCGGTAAACCCGGCCTTCCGGGCGATAAAAACGCTTGCACATCGTTTTTATCGCCCGGTAAAAGCCGTTTGCCACCAAGGAACAATGTTCATGGGTGGCAGAGGTGGTACAACACCTTTTTATCGGATGAAAACAAGAGGCCACCGATGCGCCCTTCCTTCCGCCTTCACCCCAAGGCCTGCCTGCTGCACGCAGCCGCCTTGCTGGGGCTGTTGTTATTTCATGACTGGATGGGACTGCCGTTCTATCTGACGGTGATCTCGATCATGCTGCTCGCTCTGTGGCCCTGGCTAGGTCCATGGCGTGCCGGTAGCAACGCCCCCGCTTCGGTCGATACCGGCCTGCAGAGCTCCACCGCGCTGAGCAAGAGCCTTTCTCGTCATACCTGTCACAACGCACTATCGGCCGCGCAAGTATCGTTTAGCGCCGAGCAGTTGGCCGCGCGCCTGCAGTCGCAGCTGACAGCGATCAGTGAGGTTGCCAATGGCGCAGAAGCGATGACTGCGACCGAGCAGGGCAGTGCCTCCCGGGCCCGCCAGGCGCTGGAAGCCGCGGAAGCCGTCCGCCGTAGCAGCGACAGCGGGCGCGCCGAGCTGCAGCATGCAATCGAGCGTATGCAGGCGCTCCGCGCGCAGACCCAAGCCAGTCGTGAACTGCTCGACGGGCTCTCGGCGCGCACTGAAGAAATACGACGAATCACCGATGTGATCCAGTCCATCGCCAGCCAGACCAACCTGCTTGCGCTCAACGCCGCGATCGAGGCTGCGCGTGCCGGAGAGGCTGGACGCGGCTTTGCGGTGGTAGCCGACGAGGTGCGCAACCTCGCTGGGCGTACCAGCAGTGCCACCGACGAAGTCGGGCGGATGGTCAGCGATATCCGTGAACAGAGCGGGGCGGTGGTGAGCCACATCCAGAAACAGGCGAGCGAACTCGACGAAGCCGCGGCGCAGATCGCCGGTACCGGGACCCAGCTCAGCGGTATCGCTGACCTGGCCGGCAATGTCGAAACGCAGGTGGCGGAAATCACCTCCGGCACGGCCAATAACCATGAGCGGCTCGCACAGCTGTTCGTGGCGCTGGACCAACTGCGCGGAGACGCGCTGGAGAGCGAAGCTCAGACTCGCCAGCTGGAACAGGCGGCAGAAGCTCTCGTCGGTCAGGCAGAAGCCGTCAGCGAGCAGCTCGCCGAAGTGCAGCTCGATGACTATCACCAGAGCATCTTTGACCTGGCGCGTGAAGGCGCAGCCGCCATCGGTGCGCGTTTCGAGGCTGATCTGCAAGCCGGACGGCTCACGCTCGATGACCTTTTCGATCGCAATTACCAGGCGCAGCCGGGGACCAATCCGGTTCGCTACAGCACCCGCTTCGACCGCTATGCCGACGAAGTCCTGCCGGCGATTCAGGAGCCACTGCTCGAGCGTAACGATGCGCTGGTCTATGCCATCGCGACTACACCGGACGGCTACGTACCGACCCACAACCGCGCCTTCAGTCAGCCCCTGGTTGGCGACCCGGAGATCGATAAGGTCAAGAGTCGCAGCAAGCGGCTGTTCAATGACCGCACCGGTGGGCGCTGCGGCAGCCACCAGCGCAAGGTGCTACTGCAGACCTACAGCCGCGACACCGGTGAGCTGATGCATGACCTGTCGGTGCCGATCATGGTGGGCAACCGTCATTGGGGTGGCCTGCGATTGGGCTACCGCCCCGAGCCCTAGCGGGTTAATGGTGTGTTGGCACAAGCGCCTTGGCCTTTGGCAGCCATCTACCATAGGCGGCCCCCCTACAGATCGACAGGCTGGCTAAGCTTGCAGCACAAGGCCTTCCGGAGCGCACCCATGAAAACCCTGACTGATCACCTGGCGCAGTACGCCGCTTATCACCGTGATCCGCGCAATCTGCTCACGCATTTCATCGGCATCCCGATGATCGTGCTGGCCGTCGCGGTCCTGCTGTCGCGACCCGGCGTAGAGGTTTCCGGGCTTTGGTTGAGTCCGGTTGCTGCGGTTGCAGTGGGCGCCACCTTGTTCTATCTGCGGTTGGACTTACGCTTCGGCGTACTCATGGGGGCCCTGCTATTACTTTGCGTCTGGATCGGCGCGCAGCTGGCGCAGGCGTCGACGACGCTTTGGCTGAGCGCGGGGATCGGGTTGTTCGTGGTGGGTTGGATCTTCCAGTTCGTCGGGCATTACTTCGAAGGGCGCAAGCCGGCGTTCGTCGATGATCTGAGCGGGTTGATCATCGGGCCATTGTTCGTCGCGGCTGAACTGGGTTTCATGCTCGGCCTGCGTGAGCCGCTGCGTCAGGCCATCGAGGCCCGGGTCGGGCCGGTACGGCTGCGCCAGCGTCCGATCGACGCCTGAACGTTTAATCCGGCGCGAGCGCCATCCACTGATCGCTGAGGCTGCGGGCATGGCGATCAACCATGATCGGCGCAAAGGCCCGGCCCGAGGCCGTGTTGAAACTGTTGTTGCCACTGTTCATGTCTTCGAGCGCCACCTTGAGAAAATCCCAGCGGGTCTTCAGCTTGGCGATAGCCGGATTCGACTGGCCGTCCAAGGCGGCGAGCTGCTTGTCGATCGAAGGCACCAGGAGCCGTTCATCCTGGCCGAGGTAAGTGTCCGGTTGCTCCCGGGCGGTTTCGAAGGAGCCGACGTAGGCACGGCTCAGGTACTGAACGGTCAGGTATTCCACCTTGGCGGGCAGTTCGGCGCGGACATCGGCGCCCTGCTGGCTGCGCACCGCCGTCAGGAAGTCGCGCAGCGCCTTGCTCATGTGCAACGGCCAGCCCCAGGGCACATCGTCTTCTTCGTAACCGAAGCCTGCTCCCTCGCGCAGTGTGGCCTGCAAGGCCTGATGCAGTTCGCGCAGTTCGTTGCTGGCGCCGGGGAAGTTGTCTACGGTGTCGGCCAGCGCCTTGAGGTCGCTTTCCATGCGGGCCAGGTGTGCTTTCTGAAAGCCTTCGCCGCGGTAGAGAAGGAGGCTGCTGGTGGCTCGGTTGGCATGAATCTGCATGCTTTCCAGCGCGGTGAACGTCTGCGCCTGCGCAGAGTTGAGCAGTGCTGGGAACCAGCTCGCCAGTACAACCGCCATCCATATCCATCTGCGATGCATGTCGCGCTCCTTTTTTATTCTTATAGAAGCAATGTGCCGTACTCGGCATCGGTACGGCAGCCTATCCAGCTGAAGGCATCTTGGTATCACTCGAAGGGGTGAAATCAAGCGGAGCGGCCATTTGGCCGGCAATCTTGGCCGGATCGCCATGAAACGCTGCGATGTGCCGCTGTCGCCTAGAGCATTCGCTCCAGCCCGATAAGCTGGCTGAACCAGGCATTGATCCGCCGCCAGGTGCCGCCGGGCTCATTCAGCAACACCTTGCGTCGCTCGTTGTCTTCGGCAATCCAGGCCAGTCGCTTGCGGCCGTCAACCTCGACCAGCCGCACTTCGTAGCTCACGGTGGGCGAGGTGCCTTCGAGGGTCAGCCGCTGTACCTCGCTGGCCAGCTCGCGACTTTTGATCAGGACGCCGACTTCGGTATTCCAGAGAATCGAACGAGGATCGAAATTCAACGAGCCGAGGAAGACTTCCTGCCGGTCGAACACCGCGGCCTTGCTGTGCAAGCTCGACTCCGACTCGCCGCCCAGGTTGTACGAGGCCTCTTGATCGGGTTGCCGGCGCAGCTCGAACAACCGCACCCCCGCCTCGAGCAGTGGGCGACGATAGGGCGCATAACCGCCATGGACCAGAGGCACGTCAGTCGCTTCCAGAGAATTGGTCAGGATGCGGATTGCTACACCACTCTCGGCCTGGCGACTGAGGTAGTCCACGCCGTCCTCCGTGGGGACGAAATAAGCGGAAATCAGCGTCATCTCGCGGGTTACGGCTTCCATGCTCGGGCGCAGGCGAGCGGTCAACAGCAGGTGCTCATCGGGAATCCCGCTGGCGTTGATCTTATCCGGGTGATCCCACATCGCCTCTCCGGGCGCCCAGATCAGATCCTGCAACCACTGCGTGGACGCCGGTCCCTCCAGATCGGCCATCAGATGATAGTAGCGTCGCGGGTCCTTCTGCCGCTCGGCGTCGAGATAGCGTGTGATCTGCCGACGGGCCTCATCCAATGCCTCGGTACGAGGCGGGCTGCGCAGAAAGTGCTGAATAGGGATGCTAAGCGGATGGTTCCAGTATTGGTCGAAGCTAATCGCCAGCTGCCGGGCAACCGGTCCGGCACCGAGCAGGTCGATGTCGGTGAAGTTCAGGCCTTTGTCGGCATCGAAATATTCGTCGCCGAGGTTGCGACCACCGACGATGGCGAGGCTGCTGTCGGCCAGCATTAACTTGTTGTGCATGCGTCGGTGCTGTTGCGAGAGGTGCAGCAGCCGCCCGAGGGAGCGGGTGATGAAGTTGCTGCGGCCGAGATGCAACGGGTTGAATACGCGGATAAGGATGTTCGGATGCGCCGCCAGGGTTGCGATCTGGTAATCGCTGCCATCGCTGGCGGTGTCATCGAGGAGCAGACGGACCCTGACGCCGCGGTCGGCAGCCTCGAGCAATTCATCGATCAGCGCCCGGGTGCTGAGGCCGTCGTGAACGATGTAGTACTGCACGTCAAGGCTGGTCTCGGCCGCCCGAATCATCCTCACCCGCGCCGCGAACGCTTCGGCACTGGTCGGCAGCAGGCGGAAGCCAGAATGCCCGACCGGCTGGCGCGCGGCCAGCGAATCGACTTGTCGGGTCAGTTCAGAATCCTGACTCGACAGTGCATAGGACGGGGGTGCGGGCACAATCTGCCCGGCGCAGCCAGCCAGCAACAGCATTGCCACAAGCACCAAATGTATGCGCAAGGTCCGCTCCTTTTCGTTGTTGTCGGTCCTTGGCAATTGGACGCCAGCGCAACGGCGAAATTCAGAACTGGTCCTTGAGCCGGTACCACAGCATGCCCAGCGCCAGCAGGGGTGAGCGCAGCCGCTGACCGCCCGGGAAGGTCGGGTGCGGTACGCCGGCGAACAGATCGAAACGGCCCTGGGCCTGGCCGCTGATGGCCTCGGCGAGCAATCGGCCGGCCAGGTGGGTGGCGTTCAATCCATGGCCGGAATAGGCCTGGGCGTAATAGACGTTGGGGTGATCCGACAGCCGTCCGATCTGCGGCAACCGGTTCGCACCGATGCCGATCATGCCGCCCCATTGGTAATCGATGCGGGCGTCCCGCAACTGCGGGAACACCTCGAGCATCTTCGGCTGCATGTAGGCGGTGATGTCTTTCGGATCGCGACCGGAATAGTGGCAGGCACCGCCGAATAGCAGGCGACCGTCGGCCGAGAGACGGAAGTAATCGAGCGCCACCCGCTGATCGCAGACCGCCATGTTCTGCGGCAGCAATTCGCGCCTTAACGTCTCGGGCAACGGCTCGGTGGCGATGATATAGCTGCCGGCGGGCAGCACTTTGCCTGCCAATGTCGGGTTGAGGTTGCCCAGATAGGCATTGCAGGCCAGCACCAACTGTCCCGCGCGGACACTGCCCTGTGCGGTATGCGCGCGCACCGTGGGACCGTATTCGATGCGCTCTACCGCCGAGCCTTCGAACAGTCGCACGCCCAGCGATTGCGCCGCGGCCGCTTCACCCAGCGCCAGATTGAGCGGATGCAGATGCCCAGAGCCCATGTCGACCAGTCCGCCGAGATAGCGATCGGAGCCGATCACTTGGTGTATTTCGGTCCGAGGAACCAGGCGCAGCGAATGCTGATAGCCGAGGCGTTCGAGATCGGCATGCTCTGCCTTGAAACCTTCGACATGCCGTGGCTTGGTCGCCAGATCGCAATAACCCCAGGTCAGGTCGCAGTCGATGGCGTAGCGCTCGATGCGTTGGCGAACGATGTCGACGGCTTCGAAACCCATGCGTTTGAGCGCGTCTACGCCATCGGCTCCCAGCACCGGTTGGAACTGCTCCACATCGTGGCCAACGCCGCGGATCAGCTGGCCTCCGTTGCGGCCGCTAGCCCCCCAGCCGATCCGATGCGCTTCCAGCAGGACCACCGAAAGGCCGCGCTCGGCCAGTTCAATGGCCGTATTGAGGCCGCTGAAGCCCCCGCCGACGATGCAGACGTCCGCCTCCTGCTCGCCCTGCAGCGGGGCGAAGTCGAGCGCGCGATTGGCGCTGGCAGCGTAATAGGACGGGGCGTGTTGCAGCGCCTGGACGATCGTGTGCCGGGTCATGATGGTCGAGCCTTGGACTGGGTGCCTGGCCCGAAGGGTAGACCGGGGCGTGACCTCGAGGCAAAGCTGCGGACTCGCTGTCGTCAATCCGGTACCGGCAGTTCGAGTGACTCCTTCACCTCTTCCATGACGATGTAGCTTTTCGATTCGCGGACATGCGGCAGCTTGAGCAGGATGTCGCCCAGCAGTTTTCGATACGACGCCATTTCCGAGATGCGTGCCTTGATCAGGTAATCGAAGTCGCCCGATACCAGATGGCATTCGAGCACGTGCGGCAACTTGAGCACGGCGCGGCGGAACTCTTCGAAGATATCCCCGGATTTGTAGGCCAGGCTGATCTCGACGAATACCAGTAGCCCGCCCTTGAGGTGCTGCGGGTTCAGTCGCGCGGTGTATCCCATGATGATGCCCTCGCGCTCCAGGCGGCGCACGCGCTCGGTGCAGGGCGTTGTGGACAGGCCGATGCGCTCGCCAAGCTCGGTGAAGGGCATACGTCCTTCGGCTTGTAGCAGGCGCAGGATCTGGCGGTCGAGTTTGTCCAATTCTCGGCGGGTCTGATGCTTGGTGCGCATAGGCGTATCGCCTCCAAATAAGGCTTTTCTGGCGTGAATAAATCGCAAAGATAGCGTTTTATATGGTGAATACCACTATGTTGCGCTTTTTATACTCCGCATTAATAGTGACTCGAACAGTCCGGTCGAGGCCGGGCGGGAGGCGGCGATGCGTGTTCTGGTGATGGGTGGCGGCGTAATTGGCACTACCAGTGCCTATTATCTGGCGCGTGCGGGGTTTGAAGTGGTGGTTGTCGACCGCCAGCCCGCCGTGGCGATGGAGACCAGCTTCGCCAACGCCGGCCAAGTGTCGCCTGGCTATGCCTCGCCCTGGGCTGCACCGGGTGTGCCGCTGAAGGCCATGAAATGGTTGATGCAGCGCCATGCACCGCTGGCCATCAAGCTTACCGGTGATATCCAGCAGTACCTGTGGATGGCGCAGATGCTGCGCAATTGCACGGCGGCGCGCTACGCGGTGAACAAGGAGCGCATGGTACGGCTGTCCGAATACAGCCGTGATTGCCTCGACGAGCTGCGTGCCGAAACCGGTATCGACTACGAAGGCCGGCAGTGCGGCACCACCCAACTGTTCCGCACCCAGGCCCAGCTGGATAACGCGGCCAAGGACATCGCCGTCCTGAAAGCATCGGGCGTGCCCTACGAGCTGCTCGATCGGGCCGGCATCGCCCGGGTCGAGCCTGCCCTGGCGCGTGTGGCGGACAAGCTCAGCGGCGCGCTGCGTCTCCCCAACGATCAGACCGGCGACTGCCAGCTGTTTACAACCAGGCTGGCGGGGATGGCGCGCGAGCTGGGCGTGGAGTTCCGCTTCAACCAGGACATTCAACGTCTGGAATACTCAGGCGACCGCCTCGACGGTGTCTGGATCGACGGCAGGCTGGAAAAGGCTGATCGCTACGTGTTGGCGCTGGGCAGCTACAGCCCGCAGATGCTCAAGCCATTGGGCATTCATGCGCCGGTTTATCCGCTCAAGGGCTACTCGCTTACCGTACCGATCAGCGATCCGGCCATGGCGCCGGTGTCGACGGTGCTCGATGAAACCTACAAAGTCGCCATTACCCGCTTCGATCAGCGGATCCGCGTCGGTGGCATGGCCGAAATCGCCGGCCATGACCTGTCGCTGAACCCGCGCCGGCGCGAAACCCTGGAGATGGTAGTCGGTGACCTGTTCCCGCTGGGCGGCAATCCGGGCAGCGCTGAGCTCTGGACCGGTTTGCGCCCGGCGACCCCGGACGGCACGCCGATCATTGGCGCCACCGCCTATCGCAACCTGTATTTGAACACCGGACACGGTACCCTTGGCTGGACCATGGCCTGTGGTTCCGGGCGCGTGCTCGCCGACTTGCTGGCGAAAAAACGCACCCAGATCAGTACCGATGGCCTGGATATCTCTCGTTACGGCACGACCAAGGAGTCCCGCAAGCATGCCCATACAGCGCCTGCACACTAATTCACGCATGAGTCAGATCGTCATCAACCGCGGAACCGTCTATCTGGCCGGACAGGTGGGTGAAGACATGAGCGCGGGCATCGAACAGCAGACCCGCGAGACGCTCGATAACATCGAGCGGCTGCTGCGCCAGGCCGGTACCGACAAGCAGCACATCCTATCGGTGACCATCTATCTCAAGGACATCGAAGCCGATTTCGCCGGCATGAACGCCGTATGGGACACCTGGTTGCCCGACGGGGTGGCGCCGGCCCGCGCTACCGTCGAAGCCAAGTTGTGCGAGCCGGAGATTCTGGTCGAGCTTTCGGTGGTCGCCGCGCTGCCGGAATAAGTGGTCTGGATCTAACCCGTCAGCATTTCGTCCTGGTGTGTTGAAAATACTGAACGCCCTCGCCATCATAGCGCCTCTGTTTATCGCGCTTGATTGGGGGCTCCCGTATTGGACGTCGGCGTTCGACTGCAAACCATCCGCAAACTCAAGGGCCTGTCCCAGCGTGAACTCGCCAAACGTGCAGGCGTCACCAACAGCACGATTTCGATGATCGAGAAGAACAGCGTCAGCCCTTCGATCAGCTCCCTGAAAAAGGTCTTGAGCGGCATTCCGATGTCGCTGGTCGAGTTCTTCTCGCCCGATTTCGAGCAGGAAAGTGACACCCAGGTGGTCTACAAAGCGGGCGAGCTGATCGATATTTCCGACGGCGCGGTAAGCATGAGATTGGTGGGCAAGGCCCATCCAGGACGTGCCATCGCCTTTCTAGCCGAGACCTATCCGCCCGGTTCGGATACCGGAACGGACATGCTTTCACACCAGGGCGAAGAGGCGGGGATGCTGGTCGAGGGTCGTCTGGAACTGACCGTGAACGGCCAGGTATATGTGCTGGAAAGTGGTGACAGCTACTACTTCGAAAGCAGCAAGCCTCATCGTTTTCGGAACCCGTTCGAGGCGCCCGCCAAGCTGATCAGCGCCACGACACCGGCCAATTTCTGAGCCTCGGCGGACGTTTCGCTGCGGCAAAGCGTCGCTGAGGGTGGCTGGGTCGTTCGTATTGTTTCGGCCAGCATGGCTTGCCGTTATACTGACCGCCGCTCGCGATACCGTGGCCGCGGGCGTGTCTAGCCACATGAGGGTATAAGGTGAACCTGATTAAGAAGATCCTGGTAGCACAGACTGCCGTAGTGGCCCTGTGGGCAGTGAGCGCTCAGGCTGCGACCAACGACGACATCGCCGAGCGACTCAAGCCGGTGGGCGAAGTATGTATTCAAGGTGAAGAGTGCGCGGCTGCTGGTGCCGCTACAGCTGCCGCTGGCGGCGGAGCTCGCAGCGGTGAAGACGTGGTCGGCAAGTTCTGTACCGCCTGCCATGGCACCGGTCTACTGAACTCGCCGAAAGTGGGCGACACGGCCGCCTGGCAGGCGCGCGCTGACAAGGAAGGCGGTCTCGATGGCCTGCTGGCAAAGGCCATCAGCGGTATCAACGCCATGCCGCCGAAAGGCACCTGTGGCGACTGCTCGGATGACGAGCTGAAGGCCGCCATCCAGCATATGTCCGGCCTGTAAGCGTCAGCCGGTCAGCAAGCAAAGCCGCCTTCGGGCGGCTTTGTCGTTTCCAGAGGGGAGAAAAACTACGGGGCGCCGGGTCGAATCTTGAAACCCGATCCTGGGCTACGGCGACATCGGTCCAGGCAAGCTGATGAGGTGCCCATGACCAGTTCCGCCCCGCAACCCGAGCAGTTGCGCTTTTCCAGTGACGGCCGCACCCCCAACAGTCCGCATCCGGTACTGATATACCGCCAGCTGCCGTTGGCCGGTGGTGATTATGCCGACGCGTTCGAGAATCTGTTCGGCAGTCACCTATGGCCGGCTCAGTGGCGTGCTGGCGTTTACGACTATCACCACTTTCATTCCACCGCGCATGAGGTGCTCGGCGTTTCACGCGGTTCGGCGCGGCTGATGCTTGGCGGCGAGCAGGGCCAGGAAGTGGCCGTGCAGGCGGGAGATGCGCTGGTGTTGCCAGCAGGCACCGGCCATTGCCAGCTCAGCGCCAGTGACGATTTCGAGGTGGTGGGCGGCTATCCGGTGGAACAACAATACGATCTGCTGCGTCCGGACGAAGCCAGCCATGACGAGGCGCAGGCACGCGCGCTAAAGGTCGGCGTGCCGGTGAGCGATCCGATTGCCGGCACCCAGGGCGCGCTGGTCGATCTATGGCGCAAGGAGTAGCGTGGGGCGCTTACTCGACGAACACCACCTGGCCATCGCTGAGCGCGGCGACGCGGGCCAGCGACTCGACGCGAAATCCCGCTTCTTCCAGTTCCTGGCGGCCCGCCTGGAACGACTTCTCGATGACGATCCCCAGTCCGGCGATGCTGGCGCCGGCCTGTTGGATGATCGAGATCAGGCCCTTGGCGGCTTTGCCGTTGGCCAGGAAGTCATCGATGATCAGTACCCGATCGGCGCTGGACAGGTGATTGGTGGAGATCGCGATGGTGCTTTCGACCTGCTTGGTGAACGAGTACACCGAGGCGGTCAACAGGTGGTCGGTCAGTGTCAGCGACTGGTGTTTGCGGGCGAAGATCACCGGCACGCCGAGTTCCAGGCCCGCCATGATTGCCGGGGCGATACCGGACGCTTCGATGGTGACGATCTTGGTGATGCCCTCGTCGCGGAACCGCCGGGCGAATTCCTGGCCGATCTGCTGCATGAGCACGGGATCGATCTGGTGGTTCAGGAAGGCATCGACCTTGAGTACACGGTCGGAGAGTACGATGCCTTCATTGCGGATCTTCTGTTTCAGCTGTTCCACGAACGCGCTACCTCAAGCGTGGGCGGCCCGGGGCCGCTGACGATTCGCCGTCCCGAAAACCGACTGGGCGCTGCGCCATGATGGCGAGCGCCCAGCCCGTTTCGATCCTGCATCCATTCGCCCGCGTTTCCCGCAGCCTGGAAAGCCGCGCATTCTCGCTCAAATCCGTGCCGCGGTCCAAGTGGGTCGTTCAGTCAGGCGTTTCGATCGACAAGCGGCGAAAGCGCGCGGCCTCGCCGTGGTGCTGCAGCACGATATGGCCTTCAACTGCCTGGGCGAAGCGTGGAAAGGCGGCGAATTTGCTGCGGGCGATGCCGGCGTGCAGTGCTGGATCGTCGAGTCGAAAGCGGACCACGCAACGGCCACGCAACCAGTGCTCGACCACAGCGCCACGGACGATCAACGCCGCCTCAATGAATTCGCCAGGCTCCAGCGATGTTTCCGGCTCGGCCGCCAGCAACCCGTACAGCGCGCCGTTGCGCGTGGTGGGTTCATTGCCGTCGGCATGGCCGGCATCGTCGAGCAGCTGCATCTCTGGGCCGCTGTGCCAGCTGAGCTCGACCGCTTCCTCGACCCGGTAGAGCACGCCGGAATTCCCGGCGATGGGCAGGGCGAATTCGAAGCGCAAGGCGAAGTCCCTATAGCGCTGCAGAGACACCAGATCGACCCTCGGGGCACCGGCGATGGCCTGCAATTCATCGTCACTGCGCCGCCAGCTACCCGAAGGGAACGCGTCGGCATGCCAACCGCGCCACTGCTCGGCATCAAGCGTCCGTTTCATCTAGCCGAACAACTGCTGTTTGCGGCGCAGCCAGCGATAGCCATAGCCGGTCAGGCGTATCCGCAGCGGATGGCCCTGGGGTTGTTCGTAGTCGCTGTCGGCCAAGACATCGACCATGTCCTGCAGGTCCTCCTCGACGATTTCGACTTCCACCTCCTGATCCGCCAGGTTCACCAGCATCAGCACGGTCGAGTCGTTGTCATGGCGTATGGCGAAGACCGACGGGCAATGGGTCTCGACGGGGCGATGCTGGCCGCCGCCGATCTCGCGCAGACCGATACGGGTGCGAATCATGGTGCCGGTTCTGGATAACAGAGAGTCGTCGCGCAGGGTCTGGGCGTAGACGTTTCTCTGTTCGTAACCGAACTCATCTCCGTCAATCAGCGGAGCGGCAAGCTGCGGGGCCTCCGCGCAGGAGAACCCGGCATTGGGCTCGTTGGACCATTGCATCGGTGTGCGTACCGCCAGGCGCTCGGGTCGCGACAGATCGTCCCCCATGCCGATCTCTTCGCCATAACGAATGATCGGCGTGCCGGGTAATGCGAAGAGCAGGGCATGGGCCATGGCGATGCGCCGTTCATTGCCGTCGAGCATCGGCGCCAGGCGTCGGCGTATGCCGCGGTTGTAGGCACGCATGTCGGGATCGGGGGCGAAGGCTTGCATGACTTCCTCGCGCTCCTCATCAGTCAGCCGCTCCAGATCCAGTTCGTCATGGTTGCGCATCCAGATGGCGTACTGCGCGCGCTCGGGCGGTTCCGGCTGGCGCTCCAGTGCCTGATGCAGAGGCGCTGCCTCGCTGCGTGCAAGCGAAAGGAAGAAATGGTTGTTGGCCCAGAAGTTCAGCAACAGGGTCAGCCGATCGCCTTCACCGAAATAGCCGCGGTACTCTTCCGGTTCCACGTCGACCTCGCCCAGCAACACCGCTTCCGGACGGCGCAGGGTGACGAAGTCGCGCATGTGCTCGAGCAGCCAGTAGCCGTCCTCGCTGTCGCCGTGGCCGGCCTGTTCGATCAGGTGCGAGGCGGCGTCGACACGGAATCCCGACACCCCCAGGCGCAGCCAGAAGGCGATGATCCGCTCGATCTCCTTGATCACCTTCGGGTTGCCCAGGTTCAGGTCCGGCTCATGGTTGTAGAACAGGTGGCGGTAGTACTGCCCGGCGTTTTCGTCCCAGGTCCAGACGCTTTTTTCCACCGTGGGAAAGATCGGCTCGATGCTGTCATCTGGCTCGTCCGCCCAGATGTAATAGTCCCGATAGGGCGACTGCGGGTCGCGGCGCGCCTCCTGAAACCAGCGGTGCTCGATCGAGGTGTGTTGCACCACCAGTTCGATCATCACGTGCAGGCCCAGCTCCTCGGCCTTCTCCAGCAGATAGACGACGTCAGCGAGATCACCGAAACGTGGGTCGACCTGCAAGTGATCGCTGACATCGTAACCGGCGTCGCGGAACGGCGATTGGTAGAACGGCATGAGCCAGATGGCCGTGGCGCCCAGACCGCGGACGTAATCCAAGCGCTCGGTGATGCCGCGCAGGTCGCCGCAGCCGTCGCCGTTGACGTCGAGGAACAGTGATGGATCGATCTGATAGATCACCGCGTTGCGATACCAGAGTGGGCGCATGTCAGTGTTCCTCCGGGCTGAGAATCAGCGCCTGGCCCGCCGCCAGTTCGCCGCAGTAGGGTTCGCCTTCGTTCTGCGCATCGCTGGCAACTTCGATCTGCCAGTGTCCGTTGATTGGAAATGCATGAGGTTGGTCGGCGAAGTTCAGGCAGACAACTCGCTGGTCTTCGCCCAGCTGTCGCCGGTAGGCCAGCACGTTGGGATGTGATGGCAACTCTTCCCAGTCGCCCTCACGCAGTGCCGGGCTGCGCTTGCGCGCGCTGATCAAACGTCGATAGAGCTCAAGGGTCGAGCCCGCTGCACGCACCTGACGTTCGGCCGCCAATTCCTCGCTTTCCGGCGGGAAGGGCAACCACGGCCGGTTGCCCTCCCACCCGTGGGGTGGTGCACAGAACCAGGGGATGGGCGCACGGCAGCCATCGCGACCACCGGGATCGACCTGTTCGTCCGGTTCGATCACCGCATCTTCGAGCCCCAACTCCTCGCCCTGGTAGATGAAAGGCGTGCCGCGCAGGGTCAGCAACAGCACCGCGGCGGCATGGGCGCTGCGCAGTGAGCCGTGATAGCGGCTGCGCTGGCGATGGTTGTCATGATTGGACAGCACCCAGGTCGGCCAGGCGTTGGCCGGTTTCAATAGCGCCTCGACGTCGCGGATGCAGGTGCGGAACATCACTGGCTCCCAGGGCGCGTCCAGCGGCTGGAAATTGAACGACATATGCAGCTCGTCGCCGGCTCCGTAGTACTGCAGGACTCGCTCGGTGGCGCGGATGTTGACCTCGCCGACCAGCACACGCTCTCCAGGGTAGCTGTCGACCAGCCGGCGCAGACCACGCAGTACTTCGTGGCTGTAGGGCTGATCGTTGAACTCCACCAGAGGCTGGCCGCCCAGACAGCGCGAGTCGTCGGCGAAACTGGGGTCCTTGCCGGTGCAATGAATGACATCCACACGAAAGCCGTCGATGCCCCGGTCGAGCCAGAAGCGCAGCACCCCATGCATCGCCTCGACCACTTCGGGGTTTCGCCAGTTCAGATCCGGCTGCTCGGGCAGGAACAGGTGCAGGTAGTACTGCTGGCTGCCTTCGTCCCAGGTCCATGCGCTACCGGCATTGAGGGCGGCGCGCCAGTTGTTCGGCTCGTCACGCCAGATGTACCAGTCGCGCTTCGGATTGTCCCGCGAGCTGCGGGACTCGACGAACCAGGGGTGCTGATCCGAGGTGTGGTTGGGGACGAAATCGAGCAACACGCGAATGTCGCGTGCATGCGCCTCGGCGATTAGCCGGTCGATGTCAGCCAGCGAGCCGAACAGCGGGTCGACGTCGCAATAGTCGCTGATGTCGTAACCGGCATCGGCCATCGGTGAACGGAAGATTGGCGACAGCCACAGGGCGTCGACGCCCAGATATTGAAGGTGATCGAGGTGACGCAGCACGCCGTTGAGGTCGCCAACGCCGTCACCGTTGCTGTCGGCGAAGGATCGCGGGTAGATCTGATAAATGGTGGCGACTTTCCACCAGGGTGGCTGGGTTGACTCGCTCATGCTCGTGCCCCTTTTCCGCTGTTCGGCAGGCCCGGCGCAACGGGCCTGTGAGGTGTACGACTGACGAGCGGCGCCTGGGTTCGCCCATTCATTGATCTCCGTCGGACGGTACTGAACGTCGACGCCCATACTCCGACTAACCTTGCACTGCCTCAAAGACCCTGGGAGGACCGCCATGTTGCGTATTGCTATCAATGGTTATGGCCGTATCGGCCGAGCCGTGTTGCGAGCCCTGTTCGAGCGGAATCTGGACCATCAGATCCACATCGCGGCCATCAACGACCTCAGCGACCGGAGCGCGATGGCGCACCTGACGCGTTTCGACAGCACCTTCGGCCGCTTCAACGAGCAGGTCGAGCTGCATGATGACGCGATGCAGATCCGCGGCCAGTCGATCCGCTTGTTGCAGGAACGTGACCCCAGCCAGTTGCCGTGGAAGCAGCTGGGAGTCGATGTGGTGCTGGAGTGCTCGGGCAAGTTCAAGAAGCGCGCCTTGATCGACCAGCACCTGGAAGCCGGGGCCGATCGGGTGTTCGCCTCGCATCCGCTGGACGGTGCCGACCTCACCGTGGTCTACGGCGTCAACCATCAACTCCTCAACGCGGAGCATCGGGTAATCTCCAACGCTTCCTGCACGACCAACTGCCTGGCGCCCCTGGCCAAGGTGCTGCATGAAGCGGTGGGGATTCGCCAAGGCCTGCTCAACACCGTGCACTCCTACACCAACGACCAGAACCTGCTGGACAAGGCGCACAAGGACCTCTACCGCGCCCGGGCCGCGGCGGAGTCGATGATTCCCTCGACCACCGGTGCGGCCAAGGCCATCGGCCTGGTGCTGCCGGAGCTGGCCGGGCGCCTGGATGGGCTGTCCGTGCGGGTGCCAACGCCCAACGTCTCGCTGGTCGACCTCACTTTTACCGCCGAGCGGCCGCCGGCGAATGTCGAGGCGGTGAACCGGATATTGCGCGAAGGGGCGCAGCAGATGCCGCTCGGGGTGATGGAGTGCAACGACCTGCCGCTGGTTTCGCGGGACTTCTTCGGCCATCCGACCTCCTGCGTCGCCGACCTCAGCCATACCCGGGTGCAGGGTGATCTGGTCAAGGTGCTGGCCTGGTACGACAACGAGTGGGCGTTCTCCAATCGCATGCTCGACGTGCTGCTGGCCTGGGGAGACGACGTCGCGAATGCGTCCTGAGCGGAACTCGGTCTGGACGCAGCCGTTGGCGACTTTTCGCGACGCGACTGCAGCCGCTCGACCGACGCCCGGCTGCGGAGCGGCCGCCGCCGTCAGCGCCGAGATCGGCGTGGCGCTGGTGCTCAAGGGGTTGCGGATCAGCGAGGCGCACGGGTCCGAGCCGGAGCGCCTTGAGCGGCTGCGCGCCGCCGAGGCCTTGCTCGGTCGAACGGGCGCTTTCGCTGACCACGATATGCAGGCCTTCGATGATTACCTGAGTGCGGCACGCGACGACGAGCCCGAACAAAAACAGGCGGCGGCGCGGCAGGCCTGTGCGGTGCCGCTGGCGCTGGCGCACTGTTGTCTGGAGGCGCTGGAGTTGGCGGTCATCGCCTGGCCGCTTTGCGCCGAACGGCTGCGCAGCGATGTCCAGGCCGGCGCCTTCCTCATCCATGCGGGGCTCAGTGCGGCCTTGATCAATGTCGATACCGATCTGGCCGGGCTCGATGACCAGACAGCCCGCGAACAGGCCGGGGCAGCCCGCGCGCGGTTGCAGGCGGAGGGGGATGCGCTCCTGCGGCAACTGCTCGAGCGGGTTCGATCGGTCGGCTCGGGTTCGCTTGATCCGGGATCCTAGCCAGGCTGAACGGTGAACCGCCCTTGTTTCTGAATGAGCGAGATGTTCTCGACCGGCCTTTCCCGCAGACGTTCGGCGCCGCTCCCCGATGATCAGCCGCGGCGACACCGTCGCTTTCTAACAGTAATGAGAAAAAACGTCTCGTTATCGCTTGACGGTCGGCCGCGGTGTTTCTAGTCTCGAGTGACGGGTTGAGACGAAAAGTCTCAAAATAACAAACGAGACCTTCAGGTCCTGACCTTCAAGTCGCTCGCGTCTGTGCTTCGTCTGGCTGCCGTCCGGCGTCCATAGTGCCTCGAGCGCCCATCGGAGAGCCCCATGAGCCATCGCATCGTCCTGCCGCGCCTGATGGAAGTCGGCGCTGGCGCCAGCCAGCAGATCGTCTCCGTGCTGAACAACCTGGGCTGCAAACGACCGTTGATCGTCACCGACCGGATGATGGTCGAGTTGGGCTATGCCGCGCGGATCAGCGAGATTCTGAGCAAGGCCGATATCCCCAGCGACTGCTTCGCCGATACTCTGCCGGAGCCGACCGCGGCGTCGATTCGGGCAGGCGTCGAGATGGTGCGCCAGGGTGACTACGACTCGATTATCGCCCTTGGTGGCGGCAGCCCCATCGACTCGGCCAAGGCCATCGGCATCCTCGGCAAATTCGGCGGCGAGATGCGCGACTACCGTTTCCCGCGCGATGTCAGCGAAGCCGGATTGCCGCTGATCGCCATCCCCACCACCGCCGGCACCGGGTCGGAAGCCACGCGCTTTACCATCATCACCGACGAAACCAGTGACGAGAAAATGCTCTGCGCCGGCCTTGGCTTCATGCCGGTAGCCGCGCTGATCGACTACGAGTTGACGCTGTCGCTACCGCCGCGGGTGACCGCCGACACCGGCATCGACGCGCTGACCCATGCCATTGAGGCTTATGTCAGCCGCAAGGCCAGTCTCTACAGCGATGCCCAGGCACTGCAGGCCATGCGTCTGCTGGCGCCCAATCTGCGTGCCGCTTACCACGAGCCGGGCAATCGCCAGGCCCGCGAGGCGATGATGCTCGGCGCGACATTGGCCGGTATCGCCTTCTCCAACGCCTCGGTGGCGCTGGTGCATGGTATGAGCCGGCCGATTGGTGCTTTTTTTCATGTGCCGCACGGGCTGTCCAACGCCATGCTGCTGCCAGCAATCACGGCGTTCTCCATTCCCGCGGCGCCCGAACGTTATGCCGATTGCGCACGTGCCATGGGCGTGGCGGGTGAAGCCGACAGCGTCGATGCGGCCAATGACAAGCTGCTCACCGAGCTACGCATGATCAACAAAGAACTGCAGGTACCCAGCCCCGAGCAGTTCGGCATCACCCGTGAACGCTTTTTCGAGCTGCGCGAAACCATGGCGAAGCAGGCCCTGGCCTCGGGTTCGCCCGGTAACAACCCGCGCGTGCCCACCGAAGCGGAAATCATCGACCTCTACGAAACCGTCTGGAACCAGGAGTGAGTCCCATGCAGACCCTCGGCAACCTGATCAACAACGAGGCCGTCGCTGGCCGCTCCGAACGCCACGCGACCGTCTACAACCCGGCTACCGGTGAGCCGCGCCTCTATGTGTCGCTTTCATCGGCTGACGAAACCCGTGAGGCCATTGCCGCCGCCCAGGCCGCCTTCGAAGGTTGGTCGAAGACGCCGCCGCTGGTGCGCGCCCGCGTCATGTTCCGTTTCAAGGCGTTGCTCGAGGAGCGTCGCGACGACGTGGCGCGGCTGATCTCGCTGGAGCACGGCAAGGTGTTCTCCGATGCGCAGGGTGAAGTCACTCGCGGGCTGGAAGTGGTGGAGTTCGCCTGCGGCATCCCGCATCTGCTCAAGGGCGAGTTCTCGCCCAACGTCGGGCGCGACATCGATTCCAACTCGCTGATGCAGCCGCTGGGTGTCTGTGTTGGTATTACGCCGTTCAACTTCCCGGCCATGGTGCCGCTGTGGATGCTGCCGGTGGCCATCGCCTGCGGCAATACCTTCGTCTTGAAGCCGTCGGAGAAGGACCCGAGCGCGACGATGTTGCTTGGTGAACTGCTGGCCGAAGCCGGACTGCCGGCGGGCGTGCTGAACATCGTCAACGGTGACAAGGAAGCGGTGGACGTGCTGCTCACCGACGAGCGCGTGCAGTCGGTGAGCTTCGTCGGCTCGACGCCTATCGCCGAGTACATCTACAGCACCGCGTCGGCCCACGGTAAGCGTTGCCAGGCCTTGGGCGGCGCTAAGAACCACATGGTGATCATGCCCGACGCCGATCCGCAGCAAGTGGTTGGCTCGCTGATGGGGGCCGCCTATGGCTCTGCCGGTGAGCGTTGCATGGCGATCTCGGTGGCGGTCTGTGTCGGCGACGAGGTGGCGGACAATCTGGTCGAGATGCTCAAGGGCGAGATTGCGCAGATGCGTACTGGTCCGGGCACGGGGGTTGAGCCTGAGCCGCACATGGGGCCGCTGGTCACCCGTGAGCATCAGCAGAAGGTCGTCAGCTACATCGACCTGGGCGTGGAAGAGGGCGCGACTCTGGTCTGCGATGGCCGTGAGTTGAAAGTTGATGGCTACGAGAACGGCTTCTACGTCGGCCCGAGCCTGTTCGATCGGGTGACGCCCGAAATGCGCATCTACAAAGAAGAAATCTTCGGTCCGGTCTTGGCGGTCGTACGCGTCAAATCCTTTGACGACGCGTTGAAGCTGGTCAACGACCACGAGTTCGGCAACGGCACCTCGATCTTCACCCGTGATGGGGACACCGCGCGGCAGTACGAGGAAGAGGTCAAAGTCGGCATGGTCGGCGTCAACGTGCCGATCCCGGTGCCGATGGCGTTCCACTGCTTCGGCGGCTGGAAGCGCTCGATCTTCGGCCCGCTGAACATGCATGGTCCGGACGGCGTGCGTTTCTTCACCCGGATGAAGACCGTGACTCGGCGCTGGCCGACCGGTATCCGTGCCGGCGCGGATTTTTCGATGCCGACAATGAAATAAGCCGCAGGGCCGGGACGATCACCCAGGCAACTGCCGGTGCTGGCCCCGGCTCATTTCGATTAAGCTTCTCCGCCCCCCTGGGGCGGCCGTTTTATTCATCTACCGTAACGGGCTTCGCCATGCGCAGTACCCCCCGTGAAAAAGGCTCCTCCATCACTCGCGTGCTGGAAATCATCGAAGCTGTGGCCGGCGCCGCGGAGCCGCTGACGCCCAGTGCGCTGGCGGACAAGCTGGACATTCCCAAGGCCAGCGCCCATCGCCTGGTACAGACACTGGAAAAAGAAGGCTTTCTGCAGTTCGGCTTGCGTGGCGGCCTGCTGCCGGGCGATCGACTGCATGTCACCGCGGTGAATATCCTTGGCAGCGGCCGACACAAGGCGCTGCGTCAGGCAATCCTGCGCCAGCTGTCCGAGGAGATCGGTGAAACCTGCGGCTTGTCCGTACCTGATGGCCTGGACATGCTCTATTTCGACCGCGTACAGACCAACTGGCCGCTGCAGATCAATCTGCCCATCGGTAGCCATACGCCGCTCTGGTGCACCGCCAGCGGCAAGCTCTATCTCGCTTCGCTACCTCAGGAGCAGCTGGACAAGATCCTGCCGCGCCTGCCGATCCGGCAGCTGGCACGCAATACCCTCACCGATCTCAGTGCCTTGCGCGACGACCTTGCACGGATCCGCGAAGAGGAGCTGGCCACCGATTCGGAAGAATTCATCGACGGTATGGTGGCCTGCGCCGTGCCGGTGCGCGACGGCCGCGGTGAGCTGAGTGCCTGCTTGTTCACTCATGCGCCAGTGATTCGTTGTTCGATGGAGTCGCTGCTGACCTTTGCTCCGCGCCTGCGTGCGGCGGCCAGAGAGCTGGAGGCCATTGTCAGCGGTTGAAGCGTACTGCTTGGGTTTCGTCCCTGGCAGGCCTTCGGCCTGCATTCGCCGCGAGGTCGCGGCTCCCACGAAGCGTCGCGGGTTGGTGGGCGCGCCAACCTCGGCGCGAAGCTTTCAGGCTTCGGTAATAGTGCGGATGACGCTCTTTTCATCCACCGTGCTCCGCCTCGGTGGCCGTCACCCTGTGGATCGCCACCCGGTGAATCGCCACCCGGTGAATCGGTGAAGCGTGATCCACCCTACAACTGCTTTGTTTCGTCCCTGGCAGGCCTTCGGCCTGC
>NZ_JYHV01000025.1 GCF_000952685.1 Stutzerimonas stutzeri
GACTCGCCCAGCAGGGCGAAACCAAGCTCTCAACCAACTCGCCAATAAGCCTAACGCTGAACCTAAGCAGCGCCGCCTTTAAACCTATCCCTAAAAAGCCCTGAGCCAATTCAACCCCCACCCCATTCATCCAACCGTCACATTCATCTGTTTCCGTGCCCTCACGCACCGGCGCGTCCTCGCCACGGAGACCCGATGAAATCCCTGCTGAAACTCCACACCTTCACCTTGATCGGCCTCGCCTTCGCGGCCAACGCCGGTCTGCAGATCCACCTCGCCACAGGTGAAATCAAAACCTGGGCCGAGATCAACTGGATGGACGTCGCCGGCGAAGGCGGCTCGGCCGTGCTGGCCCTCGCCTGGCTGATGATGCTGCTGCACAGCCGCCCGGCCGGGCGCGTGACTCGGCTGCTGGCACTGGGCCTGGCCTGTGTCTTCTTCTCCTGGTGGATGGACACCCTGGACGAATTCATCCATTTGCCGGAACTGGCGATTTGGGACAACTGGCTGGAAACCGCACCGATGCCCATCGGTCTGCTACTGCTGACACTGGGCATCTACCACCTGAACCAGGAACAGCGCGCCATCAGCCAGCAGATGAACAAACGCGAAAAAGGCTTCCGCGAGCACCGTCTGTTCGACAAGCTGACGCCGCTGGGCGCCGCCGAGTACCTACGCCAGCAAGTGCAACTGGCCCTTTCCCAAGCCCGCTCGGAGCAACAACCGCTGTCCCTGGTGGTTGTGGATCTGGATGATTTCAGCGCGATCAACCAGCGCTACGGTCAAACCGAGGGCGACGCCATTTTGCAGGCCATGGCGCAACTGCTGCTGCTCAACCTGCGCCGCCAGGACCTGCTTTGCCGCTTGGCCGGGGATCGTTTCGTCGCGGTGTTGCCGAACACCGGCGAGACCCAGGCCCGTTTGATCGCCAGGGAGTTGCAACAGGCCGTGGCCAGCCTGGCACACAAGACCGCTCAGCATGGCGAACGGGTACACCTGCGCGCCAGCAGCGCGGCGGTGATGGCCTTCGATGAAGATGCCGAGCAGCTTCTCAAGCGCCTCAACCTAGGCCTGGCCAAGGCCAAGCAGCAGCTACCGCGCTGCGCCTGAGGAGCGAACCATGGCCATCGGCTACGAGTGCGACACACGCTTCATCGCGGCCCATCATCAGCCGGCCGTACTGATCGATCTGGCATTATCACGGGGGATCGATAGCCATCAGCTGTTGCGCGGCACGGGTTTGTTCTACGAGGACGTCACCAGCGGCCGTGCGCGCCTCAGCCCCGCTCAGTATCTTGCCCTGATCGCCAACGCTCAGCGCTTGCTGGATGCCGACGACAGCAGTTTCCTGCTTGGCCAACGATTGCTCCCTGGTCATTACGGCGAAACCAGCCATGCGCTGAACCACGCCAGTACGCTGCTCCAGGCACTGGAGCATCTGCAATACCTGCGCGCGATGCTCAGTCCCCTGCTGACACCGCGGTTGCTGCTCGATGAAAAGCAGGCTCATCTGTATTGGGTGGAAAGCTGGGGAACGGACGAACTGCGCCGATTTCTCGCTGAAGCCAGCCTGACGGCGGTAGTCGCGATGAGCCGTCGACTGTCGGGCGAGCGGCTGCCGTGGCGCTTTCATTTCAGTTATTCGCAACCGCGCCACATCGAACAGTACTGGGTCCATATGGGTGAGGATCTGGCCTTCGACAGCCAGCTGACGATGATGAGCGTGCCGCGCGAATACCTGCACAAACCTTGGCCGAATGCCTCGGCAACTGCCGGTCAGGTTGCCCGAAATGCCAGCCACGCCGAACTGGCGAGCCTCGGCTGGCAAAGCAGCTTCGTCGATCAGTTGTACGAATATCTGCACGCCAATATCCGCACGCCACTGAATCTCGAACGGGTCGCGCTGGCCTTCGAGATGAGCCCGGCCTCTCTCAAGCGCAAGCTGCAAAAGCACGGGACGCACTTTCAGGAACAACTCGACCTGGTGCGTAAACACGTCGCGCTCTATCTCTACCAGATGAAGGGTTATAGCAACGAGGAAGTGGCGAGCTATCTCTGCTTCAACGACACGACCAATTTCCGCCGCTCGTTCAAGCGCTGGACCGGCCTGGTGCCGAGCGGCCTGCGTCAGTTGTTCGAATAGCCCCCACTCGCCCGTTCAAACCCGTTTGTCGGCCGTGACTCTCCGAAGCTCGCCGGTGCCGCTTTCGAATGCGCAGATATTGCTGAGGGTGGTTTCGGCAATGTTGCCCAGTGCCTCGGCGGTGAAAAACGCTTGGTGGCCGGTGATCAGCACGTTGGGAAACGTCGTGAGGCGCATGAAGAGGTCGTCACTGATGACACGCTGGGACAGGTCCTGAAAGAACAGCTGTTCTTCCTCTTCGTACACATCCAGGCCCAACCGACCGATTTTTCCGCTCTTGAGCGCGTCGATGACGGCTTTGGTATCCACTACCCGACCGCGCCCGGTGTTGATCAGTACGACGCCATCTTTCATCCGGACAATAGCCCGAGCATCGATCAGGTGATGAGTTTCAGGCGTCAGCGGACAATGCAGCGAGACGATATCGGCTTCGACCAGCAGGGTGTCCAATGGCACGTAGTGCACGAATGCCTTGGCCTGGGCATCGGGAAAGGGATCGCTGGCCAGTACCTTGCAGCCGAAACCATGCATGATCTCGGCAAAAACCAGCCCGATCTTGCCGGTGCCGACCACACCCACGGTCTTGCCATAGAGATCGAAACCCAGCAGCCCATCGAGTGCGAAGTTGCCCTCACGCACGCGGTTGTAGGCGCGATGGGTCATCCGATTGAGGCTCAGCAGCAACGCGACCGCATGCTCCGCCACGGCATGCGGCGAATAAGCCGGTACACGCGCCACGGTCATCCCGAGCCGCTCCGCCTCGACCAGATCGACATTGTTGAACCCGGCCGAGCGCAGGGCGATCAACTCGGTCCCGCTGGCCCGCAGCACCTGCAACACTTCGCGATCGAGCCGGTCATTGACGAAGGCACAGATTCCACGGAAACCCGCCGCCAGCGGTGCTGTTTCCACCGTCAGTTGCGGGTCGAAGTAGACCAGCTCATGTCCGTGCGCCTGATTGGCCTGATCGAGAAACCGGCGGTCGTAGGGTTTGGTGCTGAATACCGCGATACGCATGGGTTTGCCTCCTGAGAGCGGATCACCGGGGCGCGGGCTCGCCGCGAAATGCCCCCTTGGGATCAGATCAGGCCAGCCCGTCGAACCGCGCGTAGGGGTTGCTACAAGGCAACCGGTACCCCAGGAAAGACACCGTCGGACGGGACTCGTGCTGATGGCGCAGATAATCGGTCGAGACCATGAAGTCGGTCAGCAAACGGCGTTCAAAGTTATCCACCCGAAGATCGGTATAAGCACTGCCGGCACCGGTTTCCTGACGAATCTTGTACAGCCCCATCAGCGCCGCAAGCTTCTGCGACCCATAGTGTCCGGCCAATGCATCGACGAATTTTCGCTGATCCTCGGCGGCCATCTGGAAATCACCGACGAGCTGGCGCAGCAGTTCAGGAATGAATACCTGACGGTCTTCGTATACCCAGGCGGCCGAACCGACCGCCGCCAGGCCAAGCGTGGCGGCGGATGAAAGCAACAACGTACGACGCTTCATGGGCATCCTTAGCTATACAGCAGATCGGCGGCGCGAATGGACAGGGCCGCAGCCGTCAGGCTGGGATTGGCCGGCGAACAGCTCGGGTAGGTTGCCGTCCCCACCACCACCAGATTCCTCATGCGGTGATGCAGCATCTGACCATCCACCACTGACCCGTCATCGACCTGCCCCATGCGCAGCGTGCCCTGCACGTGCGACTCGGTCAGGCGCCATTCACGGAAATTGATCGATTCGACCGGCAGCGGTGCGAGCAGTTTTTCCAGGCTGTCCAGACCGTACTGAACACCCTTCATGCCGTACTCGGACTCGCCTTGATAGTCGATGATCGGCTGCCCGCTTTGCGGATCGATCACAACCCGGTTCTTCACGTTGGGCAAATCCTCGCTGACCAGCATCAAGGGTAATGTCTCGTTCCAGCGTCCACGTTCGGGGCGCAGGCCGTAGGGCCAGCGGTTCTCGAAATAAACCAGGCACGCCGAGTGCTCCTTGCGGAAGTCACCGTCGTAAAGCGAATAGTTCAGGCCAGTGGTGATGGTGCTGCCGTCGAAATTGCCCAGGCCGTTGAGATAGACCTCGACGTTAGCCCCCACCTGTTCATGCAGGCCCATACCGGTTTCGCCGAAATCGATATCCGAGCGCAGCAAAATAGCCGGGCTCTGGATGGCATTGGCGCCGAGCACGAACAGATCACCGAACACTTTGAACTCACCGTCCTCGGCCCGCAGCGTCACGCCTTTGATGGTGCTGCCTTCGTATTCGAGCGTGCGGACCTCGGTCTTCAGACAGACGTCCACTTTCGGATGGCTGTACAGCTCGGCCAGGCCATTCTGCGCAGTGAACTTGGCGTTCATTGGGCAGAGATTGCAGGTGGCATTGGCGCAGCAGACGCCGCGGGTGCCGGTCGCGACCCGAGCGCGCCCGGTCGGCATGATGAAGTGATGATCGGGCATCGCCTCCTTCATCAGTATGTCGATCGAGGAGCCCTTGTGCGGTGGCTGCGGAAATGGCTGGCTGCGTGGCAGCACCTTGCCCATGTCCGGGTCACCGGCAATCGACATGATCTGCTCGGCCTGACAGTAGTACGGCTCGAGGTCGTCGTAGCTCAGCGGCCAATCGTTGCCAACGCCGTAGCGACCTCGGATGGCGAAATCGCTGGGGTGCAATCGCGGCGTCTGCGAGTACCAGCAATTCATGCCACCGCCGAGTGCAATAGTGGTGTTCCAGGGCTTCTCGCCACGGTTGTCGTAGGTGGATTCCGGTGTGATCGCCGAACTGCTCTGGGTCTGGATCTGCCAATCCCAGGGATGAAAATCGCCCCACTCGATGATCAAGGCGCGTCCGGTAAGGTGCTTCAACGCTTCGGTCAGAAAGAAACTGGACCCGAAACCCGACCCGATTACCACCAACTCATAATGTGATTTGTCGACATCCCTTGCGCTTATGCGGTTGATTTCCACGCGAACTACCCTTCCATATCGCAAGCTTGTCCGCGGACGAGCTGCCGTAATCAATTGCGCAACCACGCTACACGCTGCACATCGCAAGCATCCGTTACCGTTACGGGGCTCGCCCGCCGGCAGCATTGCCAGCTAAACGAGACCGCCATCAGCCGCTCAAGTTCCGAACCCTTTCGTAGTGAAGCGTCGAGCCAGACGCATCCACCCCGATCAACAGCCGTTCTTACCCAAGCGATTCTCTTAGCCACTGGCGCACCCTGCGGCGATCACGACGCGACAGCAGTTGATGAGTAAACGGGCTTTCCGGCACCAGGATGCATTCCGGCTCACCGTCGCCCAGACGAAACCGCCGTAGAACACCGATCGGATGACGTTCAGGGCCGTAGTACGCCACCGCACGGATCTCCAGCGTATGGAACGTCCAGTCGCCGGCCGGTTTGTGACCTTGTAGTTCAATGCCGTGCCGCTCGGCGACGCGACGCAACATGCCCTGAAACGTACCGATGTGGATGAAGTCACCGCTGCGCAACGGCCCCTGGTGGGTAGTCTGGTGGATCGGCAGATCAGGCGAGGCGCCGTCTTCGTCATCGATGCTCTGCCGGATATCGGTCACATCGAGCTCCAGCGGGCCCTTGGACGTCTCGATGCAAACCACTAGTTGGTTAATGAACATGGGCTCGGCGCTCATGTTGGAAATCAGGCAGAGCGAACTCAACCCCCTGCCGGCACCACGGTTGATGATTAGGCTCGGCTTGCGCTGCCGACGGAAGTTGAGCAGTAACAGCTGCGCGTAGAACACCCACACCAGCAGCGTACTGGCGGAAATGATCAGCGAGATCAGTTGATGGTTATTTTTTAGCCACTCGATCATCGGAGGTCTCGGTGCGGTGTGAACTGCTCAGACAGCACGATCACCACGCAGTGCCGGCGCACTCGAAAGGCGCCGGCAGGCAGACGTTAGGCGTAAGCAATCACAGGGGCGCCGGGGCCGAACCGTTCCGCAGGACGCGACCGATCGTGTTAGCGGAATTCTTCGGCCGCGCGCAACGGGTTATTCAGCAGACCATCATGGCTTGATGACCATACCCACGCCTCGGCCGCGCGGATCTGATGCGGTTTGCAGTGTCTTGCCCTCCACACGTATGGCCTGGATGTCGCCCATCGACCAGCCCTGATCCTCGAGGACATACCCCATCGCCTTCAGCTCATCCGCGACTTCGCCGGTGAGTGGCGCGTAGGCATCGTAGTAAATGGTGTCCTTGGGCAGCAGTTGGTGATGAACGCGTTGCGCCGAAACGGCCTTTTTCAGCGGCAGGTTGAAGTCGTACACGTTGTTCAGCACCTGAAAAATGGAGGTGAAAATCCGTGAGCCACCGGGTGTACCGAGCACCAGGCTGACCTGCCCATCCTGGACGACGATGCTCGGGCTCATCGAAGACAGCATGCGCTTGCCCGGCTCGATGGCGTTGGCATCGCTGCCGACCACGCCGAATGCATTGGCAACGCCCGGCTTGGCACTGAAATCGTCCATCTCGTCGTTGAGCAGGAAGCCCGCACCCTGGACTACCACCCCACTGCCGAAATCCCAGTTGAGCGTATAGGTATTACTCACCGCATTGCCGTCGGCGTCGACGATGGAAAAGTGTGTGGTTTGTCGGGGTTCCAACCCTGGCCGCACCTGTTCGGTGGCCGAGATCGCCGTTGGATTGACCTCGGCGGCGCGGCGCACCAGATAATCCGTGGCAATCAGTTGCGCGACCGGCACATCGGAGAAATCCGGATCGCCGAGATAGTCGGCACGGTCAGCGAATACGCGTTTCTCGATTTCAGCGAGCAGATGAATGTAGCGCGCCGAATTCAACGTGACGTCCTTGAAATCGGCGGCACGCTGCTCCTTGATACCGATCAGCTGAGCCAGGGCGATGCCACCTGAGCTGGGTAACGGAGCGGTGTAAAGGCTCTTGCCGCGCCAGTCGATACGCATCGGCTCGCGCCATAGGGTGCGGTAGTCGGCCAAGTCTTCCTTGGTGATCAGCCCGCCGTCACGTTGCATCTGTGCGACCAGCAGATCGGCCGTCTTGCCCTTGTAGAAATCATCAGCGCCCTGATCGGCGATGCGCTCGAGGGTTTCGGCCAACTCCGGCTGGCGGAAATTGATCCCTGGGCTCATGGCGCCGAAATACGCTTCGAAGTTGGTCGTACCGTTGAACAGCCCGACGGCATCCTCGCGGTATTGGAATTGCTGATCAGCCACTTTGAAGCCTTCGCGCGCGTAGCCTACGGCGGGCGTGATCAGCTCGCTCCAGGGCAGTGTGCCAAAGCGCCGGTGCGCCTCCCACAGCCCCAACACCGTTCCCGGAACGCCGACCGCCTTGGCGCCGACCAGGCTGATGTTTTCGATGACTTCACCCTTGTCATCAAGATACATGCGCTTGCTGGCCGCTTTGGGTGCGACTTCGCGATAATCGAGAAAGTAGGGCTTGCCATCCATGTAGAGAGTCATGAACCCGCCGCCGCCGATATTGCCGGCCTCCGGGTAGGTGACGGCCAGTGTGAAAGCGGTCGCCACGGCCGCATCCACCGCGTTGCCACCGGCACTGAGCACCCCTGCTGCGACCTTCGCGCTGTAGGCGTCCGGCGCCGCAACTGCCGCGCCTTCGAGTTTGGCGCCAAGGGCGGCATGGCTACTGGCTAAAAGCGAAACGGTCAAAGCGACACAGAGTAGTGGACGCATGTGGCTCTATCCTTCTTGTTGGTTTCTGGCTGGGCGACGGGAGACGGACGCACGGTGAACAATCAACAAGATAGACGAGTATTGACGCGAACCAGGCACGGCCATATCCGTCGACCGATGGCGAGAACGCCCCATGAACCATCGCGTTGCATCGTTGCCCGCTCGGCATCGGGCCGCAAAGCGCTCGCCCCTAAAACTCAGAGGCGAGCTGGACCATCCCTCTGCCCAACCGCACCGGTGTCAGTAATCGCAGTTCTCGCGGTACTCGGAAATACTGAGATCGGCTTCATGATTGGGTCCGCAGAGGAACTGATCATAGCGGTGATCGAAATCGATGAAGCGCTTCATCCAGGAGATGCCATACATCCCGAGCAGGTCTTCGTTGGGATAGCCGGAGTTGGCACAGAAGTGCGAGCCGCCGTAGATCTCCAGAAAGGCCTTCGGGGTGGCATTTGGGATTCTGTTGTAGAACGGCGATGCATGCGCAGCCACCGGCGCCACCACATCGGCACCGCACGCCAGGATCATCGCAGGCGTCTTGATCGTATCAAAACTGTTGAAGCCCGCGTAATAAGGCGCCTGGGGGATGATCGCATTGAGCGACCGCTCGGTCGCAAGCTTGAGCGAACCACCCCCACCCATCGACCATCCGATGGCGCCCAGGCGTGTACTGTCGACCTTGCCAGCGATCGGGCTATAACGGCTGTTGCTCTGTTCGATGAGGTAGTCCAGCGCTCGGCTGAGCTGCGTAGCGCGACTATCGGGTTGATCGTAGATGGTATTGGTATTCATCGTCATGACCACGAAACCATGCGAAGCCAGACGCGGCCCCCACCAGTCAATGCTGCTCTCATAGGACAGATAGCCGGGGATGACTGCGATCGCGCCCATCTTCCCGGTGGCATTGGTGGGGTAATACACCGTGCTGTCCCCGAAGCCTTTCAAATACCCGGATACCGAAAACCTGTCGACGTTGAACGGCCCGGACCTGCTCTTGAGCGAGGCAACCGTCGGATTGGGCCCCCGCGTACAATCTGTACAAGGAGCGGACGGGCCTGGTGCGGACAACGCGTAGGCACTTGCCAGTAGTGAAGTGATCAGCAGCGCACTTCTCACCATTGATATCTTGATCTTCATGCAGTTCGCCCTCTTGTTATTGTTCTCGCTAGTTGCTTATGGCACCCCACACATACAGCAAGGTGCCTGAACAAAAAACTTACAAGGGCGATAAGCCGCCAACAATCTTCGAACACGCTCAATTCATACAAGTGACCGGCCGCTCACGAAAGTGACTCACTCGTTAGGCCACCTCACACAACTTTTAACGACTGAAGCGAAAAGTTCCCTTGAATATGCCCCCGCAGCATGCCCTGCACTGTCCCGTGTCGAACTTCCTGGCACTGGCAAGAGCGCCAAAACCCAAGCGCCAGGCCGTCGAGCTGCGTTGCGGCCACTTCCACGTGCAAACACCAAATAACTAATGTGAATGTACCTGGATAAAAACTAGAAGGTAATAAGGGGCGTACCAACCCAACAATAGTTACTTCTCCAAAAACGCTCCATCTTGTTACGCCGCGGATCCAGTGTTTCTGGCCCAACACTTCGCGCCTTGCGTTTTTTGACAGAACTGTAGCGGGAACTACACTAGCCGCAGTTTTGCAGTCCAAGCTGGTATAAAGCCATCCAGTGATGGCCAAAAGCAACCATCCGGTATAAAAACAACAACGAAACAACTAGGCCATGACTCATTCTGGTTCCAGCCAACAATCCAGGCCCGCGCTGATCTACGTCTCAAGCAGGCGCTATATCTATCTGGGGCGCACCCAATTGCGCATCAGGGATTTGCATTCGGCTGCCTCATCATTGCTGGTTTGTCTTGAAGGGTCTGTGAGATTCCAAGTCCGAGGAGACGGACGCTGGATCGACGCCAGGAGCGTTCTCATTCCGGCCGGCACCAGAATCAGCATTGAAAACCAGGGAGGCGTGATGTCGGCCTGTTATCTGGACGCGGCGAAGCTGGATTTCCAGGTATTGAAGCGCCGAATGAGGTCGATCACCGCTGGCGTCTACCACAACCTGGCAGAAGAGAGGCAGTTGGCGGCCAGCCTGATTCAGCTGCGCGATGAAGCGCCGGATTTCCAAGAGGCACAGAGGCGCGTGGAGGCCCTTATTCATGGCTGTACAACCAGCGATATCGCAAGTCCCGACCCACGCGTCATCTATGTGATCGAGCGTCTCAGGAATACCGCCTCACTGAACATCTCCGTTCGCGCGCTGGCAAGCGAAGTCGGCCTCTCGGAATCCGGGCTGATACGGCTGTTCAGCGTCCATGTCGGGACGCCGCTGCGCAGGCATCGCTTGTGGTACAGATTGGTCGAATTCGTCACGTTGACATTGTCTGGCGTGCCCACTGCTTCGGCGATAAAGCTGGCGGGCTTCAGCGATGCGTCGCACTTGTCGCGGTGCTATAGCGGCTTTTTCGGGGTCAACCTCTCCTATGCCTTTTCGAAGGCTGTCAATGCGAGGTATATCGTCGAAGAGCCCCTTGCGAGGCTGCGTCATCTATCCACATAGAAGTAACCTTCTTGCCCTTCCGAAAACACCGAATTGAGCAAGAGATGGTTATGGCTAAAGGCGGCAGCATGAGCGTTAACGAAGCCGACCGTAAGGGTGGGCAAGCAACGCCCGATAGTCATGGCAAAGACTTCTATCAACCGTAGCGAATCGTTCAACTGCCTGACGAGCGACACGTAAATCGAGCCATGACACTTCTGCCGACGCTACGTAGACCAAAACGCAAAAGCCCCCGAAACTCTAGGAATTTCAGGGGCTTAGGCTATATGTAGTGGCGGAGAGATAGGGACTCTAAAATCTCTCACCCGCAGCCCAGAAACCACGCTATTTCGGGCATTACAGCACCATGAGTAGTAGAATTGAGTAGTAGAATCGACTCTATCACTCAGCCCCGGCGTGGATCATGGCAGACCATATTTTCCAGAAGAAAGGCGAAAGCACATGGTATGTGCGGCTGGATATTCCCGAGGGAGTGCGTCACGCCTTTGGTGGTCGCCCTGTGCTTACGCAGTCACTAAAGACAGGTCTACGTAGTGAGGCAATGGAACGCCGTTTACCTTTGCTGGCGAAATGGAAAGCAGAGATTCGAGACGCTAGGGAGCAGAAAGCGAAGCTTGGAGACACATGGCGGGAAAGCTTGGCAACAGATAGCGCACGGTACACAAAGAGCCTGAATCGTCAGGTTATGCGTGCCGTCAGTGGCCCTGAGTACAAGCACAAGCTCACCTCAGAGCTAATAGAAGAAATGTGGCCAATGCTTCAGGAAACCATCGCAGATATGAAAGCTGCCGGTGTGCCGTCTGAACAAGCAGACCAACTACCCGCCCTCCTCCTGCAAAAATCTCAAGCAACCGGCATAGATCGTATAGGACCCACCAAGGCGCTTAACGAGTTGCTACGTGGTGCATCAGCATCTAACGCCGTTACCACCTTGTCTCTCACTGGTGCCGACGCTTCAGAGGCTCACAGCATCGCAGCAGACCCATCCGTTTATAAGCCACGAAGCCCTATCACTCAGAAACGAATCGAAGCCTTCCGCCTATCTCAAGAGCGCAAAGGAATCGAGCCTAAGACCATCGACCAGATGTCCCGTCGAGTGGATCAGTTTTCTAAGTACCTGAACGAGACGGGCAAGCCGGTGAGCTTCGACACGGTGTCGGCCTACCTCGATCAGCTAACAGACAAAGCCGGGAACGCTCTCAGCTCAAAAACCAAGAAGCAACACGCATGGTCATGCAGCAGCTTTTGGAAATGGGCTTGTAAGCATGACGTTGATTGGCGGGAACAATACAAAGGCCAGCCCAATCCTTTTGCCGATCACGACTACCCAACGATCAAAGGCGAGGCTGTGAGCTGGGATGCCTTCAGTAAGAAGGACGTAGAACGCCTGCACGCTATGGCAGTTGCAAAGAAAGACCAACCATTAGCTGACCTGATTGCGCTGGGTGCGTACACAGGTGCTCGCCTTGAAGAGATTGGCAGGATTCACCGCGACAGCCTCACTATCAAAGGTGACGTACCTATCAGCTTCCATATAAAGGAAGCAAAGTCAGCTGCTGGTATCCGAGAGGTGCCAATACATCCAAAGATCGCGGGTCTTGTGTCATCACTGCTTGAGGCTTCCCCAGATGGCTACCTGTTGCCCGGTGGCAATAATAAATATGGCAACCGCCTGGACTCGCTCAGCAAACGCTTCGGGCGGCTGAAGACATCAGCAGAATATGGAAAAGAGCATGTGTTCCACAGCATCAGGAAGACAGTCATCACGGAAGTGCATCGGGCGGGTGCGGACGCGGCAGTGATGCCGGGATTGTTCGGACACGAGACGGGAATGATTACGTTCGATCTTTACTCAAAGGGTCCGAGTTTGGAGCAGAAAGCCAAGGTGATTGGATTACTGTCCTTCGCCTTCCCCTGAACATCGAACGAAACAGGGTTTTTAGTGGGGAAATCGTAGCTAAAAACGACGATAGGCTTTTACTGCTACCTATGTAGCCTCTTAAGTCTATCAAGCGATTTAAAGAGCTACAGCATAGGACATTCATAATTTATAGAAACGTGCAAGTTTTTGTTTGCCCAATAAACTATTGATGTTAGAATATTACCCATGCCATTTTTCTTGGCGTGTAAGTAGTAGGTTCAGAAGGTTTATCGGTGGAACGTACGTTCGGCCTTTCGCAATGAAAATATATTTTAGCAGTTAAAAAAGCTACAACCCTTATAACATCAGGCTTGCAGGGTTTAGAGTGCAACTAATAGCAATTAAGTGAACAAATAATAGTTGACAAAACAGCAAAATCGCTTATACTGTAAGAAGGTAAACGCATATTTATGCGTGCCACCTCTCCCACTTAAAAACTCCTAAATTTTCATTATTCAACACTTACCTCGTTGAGTTTTTGCTGTGCCCGGCATCCAAGTTTTTGAAAAGAGTTTTGAATGCCATAGAAGGGCTATGCAGCGCCTCCGTTAAGGAGGTTTTTATTACTTAGCATCGTGCAATCGGTGCTCCAATAATACAAAGCAACAACCCTTTCTAATTTTGGCGAATGGGTATGAGTTGTTGCTTTGTATGAGGCTTCAGTCTTTCTCTTGCAGGACTGTTGCCTGAAGGATTCAAGCTGGTCCCTTGAATCCTTCACCTTTCTCTCGAAGCCCAGCATCTAAAAACTGTTGGGCTTTTTTGTACCCGCTCCAAAACTAACATCAAATTATCCTACCCACTGGAGGCATCCCCGTGATTAAAGAAGAACAAATCTCGTGCTGTTGGTGTGGAGACCTGTTCACCCCCACCCGTTCCAACCATCGCTATCACGGAAACCTCTGTGTGGTGAAGGCATATCAAGCCAAAGAGAAGGTGCGCAAACTACTTATGAAGCTCCAAACACCGGAACAACTGGCAGCGATGGAAGTGTTCGCGCTGGCTCTGATTGATGACTGACACAATAATGAAAGACGCACCTAAGTCTACGAAGAAGATCACTACCACATACAACGAGTCACTGCTGGATCGTTTCAGGGAAGTAGCTAACGGACGAAGCCTTACATCGGTCGTCCTGTCGCAGCTAGAGGCCTGGATTGTGGAGCAAGAATTGAAGGATGAGTTCAAAAACTTGAAGATAGAACAGTAGTAATTACGCATAACAACACATAGATCTCTAAGCCAGTAACTACAAGCCCTTCAGCCATTTAAGAAAGAGTAAATCTTATGAAAGTTAAGCTCAGTGACCAAGCTGCATCAGTGCTTCTCGATCTGTATCAACGTAGTGGGGAGACGGGCAACCTGACTCACTTCCTGAACAAACTGATTTGCAAGCAAGAACATCAATTCCCATACCTTGAGGATAATAACAATGCCAGTAGTACGAACCCGAGTCTGCCAACACTGCAACACTGAATTCAGCACCAGCCAATACGCCGCTAAATTCTGTTCTGTCTCCTGCCGCAACAAAGCGCGCAACACCAAGACAGCATCCAAGCGCATTGCCAATCTTCCAGCCTGTGACGAATGGCTTTGGGTAAGTCGTGAATGCAAGCGAGCTGGCACAGTAGAGATTCTACAAGATGTTGATCTGATCGAATTGTTTTCGGTGTATCGCCGTCGCTTCAAATGCTACGGTTGGAATGCAGACAAACAAAAATCGAAATTCCATCTTTGCCACATAAACCCTTCCCAAGGTAAAGACACTGTAGGGCTTTTACATCATCAGAATCTTTTCATAGGCGGCAGCCTTGCCAATCAGGTATACGGCGCTACGGAGGTACAGGGTGCTGGCCTGTGCATCAAGCGCAGTAGCTTGAAAACCAAGTGGCTTGTAGATAAGGACGCATCTGACAAGGCCGTACTGACGAAGGTGCAAAAGTATCTAGGCACCAAGCTCGTAGAGTATGCAAAGCAGAACCCTATTCGTAAGAGCCAGCGTTTCGGACTAGCGAAGAAGATCAAGACGGAGTTTCCCAAATGCGAGGTTCCGCTACCTGAGCTTGAACGTATGGGTATGACAGCCCTTAGAAAGCTCTACGCCTCACTGCAAGAGCAAGAGCTATACACCCTGAGCCTGACAGCACGCCGAACGCTTGTCGTGTACGTCGAAGAGCTGGAGCGGTTTGCAGAGCAATGCCAAGGCCCAGCCAAGAGTAGCGATTACAAGTTCACAGCTGATGCTGTTCGGTGCGTATCTCTTTGGTTGATGAGCCAGAAAGATCAAGGTGGTTTTGATTCCATCGGTGGTTTTGTGTACGGCTCTTATTTTTACCCTCTGCGACTGAAGCCTGAACAAGATGGTAGTGATCTTCGAGACTTCGCAGCGTTTCAAGCCTTCGCTGTGTTGCAAGGTGCCAAGCCAGATCGACAGATGATAACCAATACACTGCGTAAGTATCTGGAGCTGACGACATTGGATCATCACGATTCAAGGAGCGATCATAATGCTAACTGGCTGGATAATGCACCCTGGATTGTCGAAGACTTAGAAATCTTCACAGTGCAGACAGAGTTGAACAAGCAGGCTCTAAATAACGTTGGCCTGGTAGATGCAGAGTTCTTGTACTGGTGGCTTGAAAGCAAGAAGGAATCTCTACAAGTAGCCAGCTTCTATGATGATGCAAGCTTCACTGAGTGCAGAGGGCTGAATGACTATCCCGACCATTATTATCAGGTCGAAGATGATTATGTTCCTTCTCCTCCCGCAAGCCCTTGGGACGATCCTAATTATCTCCCATTTTAGATAAAAACAAACACAGCTACAGTAGTAATCACACGTTACAACACTTCTGCCTCAACACTTAGTGCCACGGGGCTTTCAGCGGTTTAAATAACATACATAACCAGATTTTGCTCTTCATAACGAAGTGCATTCAATAGGGCACTGTTGCCCATTCAAAAACCAAAGAGGTAATACAAAATGACTAACAACACTACCAACACCACCAATCAGAAGCATGTTCAACGCCCGATGGTATTCGACGCTCAGCAGCTTGCCGAGCGAGTAGAGAAAGCGAAGGCTGAATATCTCGAAGGTAAGTATGAGCACGGCGCTTGGCGCTATCAAGCAGCAGCGATCGAAAGCACTCCTACATTGCAGATGTTGTTGGAGCTTACGCTAAAGCTTGAAAAAGAAGGTCGCCCTTTGTTCCCACACGCTTATGAAGCCTCGGCTATGCCGGGATACTATCGTGCTTATTTCTATCGTCCACAAGCTGAGATTGACGCTGACATTGCCGCTCTAACTGTAAAAGTCGAGGAAGTGTATCGAGCTGAAATTGAAGCTTGGAACGCTTCTCAAGTGGAGCTTCTTGCTTCCCAGCTGTACGAAGCTGAGAAAAAGAAAGCTGAAGAAGCAGAACGCAAGAAGGAAGAAAAGGCTAAAGCCAAGGCACTTGAAGAGGCTCAAACCTACTTTGCCTCCATCACAAACGGGGGCAACTAGTATGTCGTTCAACAAAGAAGAGTTTTACCAACGTCTATTGAAGAAAAAACAACGTTCTCCTTCTAAAGCGCCGGTAGCACCAGTTAAGCCTGATCGTTCAATTGACGTACAGAATCCCCCTGTAAAGGAGGCTATTGCGGGCGTTCCTGAAGAGCCTTCAGAGGTGCTGGCGGCAGAGCAAGCAGATAAACCGCAATACAGCGAAGAGACTAAACAGCTTGGTCGAGAATTGGCAGCATGGATCAGGGAATGCCGTCGACGTTAGACGCTACTAACACGTATGGAATACAGTAGCCGGAGGGGCAAGCCCTCCCCTGCATTTCTATCGCTGCCACCTCAGAACGCTGATGTTCTCTGGCCTATCACCTGATATGGCTAAGCCTGATGGCTTTCCCCCCGCCAGCTTTCTGCAAAAACATAACAATAAGAGGAATAAAGAAATTGTACAGAACGATAATATTAACGCTTCAACTCGTGTGTCTGGGCTACATCGCCATTCACTTGCAAGCGACAGTACCAAGCATTCAAGACCAAACGCTTTTGTATCTTGAGAATCGTATCGGTCGTATCGAATCAAAAATGGACGACACCACACGGCAGGTGACTGCACTTAAACAGTTGAGTGCGAGGGGTCATCTATGAGTCATTACTATTGGCTGATCTTGCTGCCAACCTCGGAAACGAACGAAGCGATTAACACCGTCTTCAGCCCTAAGCGCTTAGTCGTGCAAGAGCTGAGAGACGGCAAAATCAATGTGCTGTTAGAAAGCGACGTATCGCTGTCAAGCGTCAGCCTGTGCAAGCTACTGAAGGCCCACGCCTGCCTTTGGGTTAATGAGTCACTTACGATAGGGTCTACGATTGTCGGGGGCCATACAGACCCACAGAGCTTTGACACCTTCCTCGATCTGTACGCCCCGACCTATGCCGGTCGCACCTTGGAGTTTCGGGTCAGTGAGTCTCTTTGATTCGTGCCCGCTCACCACCAAACGGTAAAAAACATCCACCGGCTGACTTCATGAGGAACCGGACAGTTACGGTGCTCCCCTTCGTTAGGTCATAGCCTTCGTCTGGATTGTCAAACTTAACGCTCAAGTCTTGTAAGCCTCCATCAATGTCGATGGACGTTTCACCCGCCTCAAGTAGAGCTATCTTGCCTTTCCACTCCATCCAGCGATTTTTGTACTGCGACTCGAATATATCGTCCTTCTTGTCATCGCTGAATGTACTGGAGCACCCGACCTGTTTGTCCACTTCCGAGTAGGTAGCTCTGCTGTCGAGAAATATTCCTTGTTCAGCAAGCGTCGGCGGGCTTTTGCTTGGGTCGTCTTTCATCAGGCCGATTACGCTTGTTACCACAGCGCCCCAAAAGATAACCCCTGCGATTCGGATAAACGTGACAACTCGTTTTTTTGGTTCTTTTCGTAATGCCCCGGAAGTCACCAGCTTTGCGGGCGCTCCACAGTGCGGACAGGCTTTAGCGATAGAGCTGATCTGTGTGTTGCATTCGTAACAGTCGATTAGTGCCATTTCGCCGCCCCGGTCAGTCAGATGCCACGAGACGCGTTAGCTTTCTTCAACTCGTCATAGATGCCGCTCAGTACGAGCCAGAAGCCAGCCATCACAGCACCCACGACAAAGCCTCCTAGCGCGCCTAGAAAGCTGTACGACGCGAAACCGACGATGATGCAGAGCACTACCACTAAGTAGCAGAGATAGTCGTTCAAGCGAATGATGCTGTCTTTCATGGCTTAGCCTTCCTTGGTTGAGATTGCAGAACGCCACTATGCCACCACCATTCCCAACTCACCAGCCGCCATGCGCCCCTATCATTTGAGTAGACACAAATAGTAGAGCGATAGCCGCTCGTCACAATCTATCATTTACCCTATATCAAATAGCTAAAGGATAGATTATCATTGAGCTATCAGAACATAGGACGAACGATAATGAACGCTCACCTCTACCTTCGTGCTTCCACCAAAGACCAAGATGCGGATCGCGCTTTGGCATCGCTCCAAGCATTCGCTAAAGAGCACAACCTGAGGGTTGCCAGCACGCATTCAGAAAATATTAGTGGTACGCGGCTGGATCGCCCGGCGCTCAACACCCTGCTCGACTCTGCTAAAGCTGGTGACGTGCTTCTGGTGGAGTCTGTAGACCGCCTGTCTCGCTTGTCTCAAGCAGATTGGTCGAAGCTTAAGGCAGTGATAGAAGCTAAAGGGTTGAAGCTTGTAGTAGCTGACCTGCCAACGTCTCACATGCTGGTCGATGACCAAGGCATCACAGGCCAGATCATGCAGGTGATCAATTCCATGCTGATTGACCTAATGGCAACGATGGCCCGTCTTGATCAGGAGAAGCGCGTAGAGCGTATCAAGCAGGGCTTGGAGAACAAGAAGGCACGCGGCGAGAAGGTAGGTGGTAAAGGCCGCAATCAAGAGGCTTGGAAGCGTGTAGAGAGCCTGCTGAAGCGTGGCGGACTTACAGTAGAGGAGATTGCCAAGCTTGCTGGCGTAGGTGTCGCAACGGTCTATCGCATCAAGCGTGAGCTGCAACCTGCATAAATATCACCCGCACGCCACACAAAGCCTGCCTTATGGTGGGGCTTCTTTATGTCTGACAAACACCCCTCAGACGCACCCACAATGCCCTGTTTTAGTGTGCAAACAGCAGCATAGAACGACGTTCTCTCTGATGGCCAGACTCCCCTACAGGTAGGCCCAGCTGCGGCGTTAAGCACACCTAGCAGCAGATATTTCCACCGCTTGACGGTGATATTTGCCCGGCTCTCTGGACAGGCTTAATGGCTCATAGCCCTCGACGATATTTGCAGGGTTGCATTTCAGGCAAGAGCAGTGCTGTCCTGACGGGGGTGGTCGTTTTTGCGTTCGCTAGAAAATCAACGCGGTGCGCTTCTCGCGGTGGACTGGTAGCATTTTGCCAAAGCAGTTGATCTTACTGAAGAGAAGAGCATGGACGACACGAATTCCGAAGGTCTCAATAGCGAGACGGAGAAGGCTCGGGGCCTGCTAATGACTTTCTCGACCCTAGTTCTATTAGGCTGGTACTTCGGGGCTGAGCTGTCCCAAGTCAGTATTTTGGGGAACTCCATCAAGCTTCAGCAAAACACGGATAACGTTTGGTTGATTCTATCGATTGGGAGTTTTTATTTTCTCCTCCGGTATGTGCAAAAGCTCAGTCCAACCAGCCTTAAGCCTGACGACAAAATGCGTGCCTGCTACGAATCCTCGTTGATAGCCATAGCGCGATATGTATACAAGCGACAATTGCGAGAAGCAGCTCAGGAATCGTTTGTCAGAGACAACATTGGTCCGAGCGCACATCTGACAAGCGTCCACCCAACGGGCGAGATGAAGCACGTCCCGAATGATGGATCGGTTGATGATTTCTTCTTGACAAATCTCCCAGAGTTGAAACGTGAGCACGAAAACCGAATTATTTTCTCAGTACCGTATCGTTTCAAAGATGACTTAGGAAGAGACTGCACCAGCAGCGGAACTACCGTCGAAATCAACCCTCATCGACCAGTGGTTATCGCCGTCGCGGTATATAGCTTCGCCAAGGGCATAGTTCTCACACCGTGGCTAAGTGAAAGAGTCCTGCCAATTTTCTACGGCTTAGCTGTGCTCGCAATCTGCCTCTATTCCTGGATAGCAGTGAAGTGGCTATAGCTCACGGTCGAAGCCCAACCGCTGCTTGGTGCACTCAGGATTATTGAGCGTGCACTGCCCAATAGGCGCAAATTTGAGCTTGTTGTTTAGCTGGGCGAAGCCAACCCGAAGGTGATTGTTCTCCTTGCCCAATGCCTCATGCGCCACCTTCAGCCGTGCAAGCTCATCTGCTGCGCTCTGGTACAAGTCTGCAAGCTGTCTGATGTCACGGCGGGCCTTCGATAGCTCCGTCTGCACAATGCAAAGCTCAGCCTCAACAAGCCTGCTGTGCTGTTTCCACATCTGAGCTTCCGAAGGCGAGCCGAGAAGCAACGCCAGCTCTTCTAAATCATCGTCCTGCATGACTGCCACCAATGCTGTTTATTCATACAGTATAAGCGAGGCACGCACGCCCTCAATGCAGGCTGTCGGGTGATTTGTTTACAGGCAAAGAAAAGGGGCAGATTGCTCCGCCCCTTTCAGTGTGTCGCTCGGTTAGAAATCTAGAGTCAGCTGCCCTGGATGACTACGCCAATGGGAGCAAACATCCTCCCAATGCCCAAACCGAAACCTCGTATATGCCCTAACATGAACGCTACGGAACCGGCTCCTGTACAGTCTACGTCTACGTCTGCGTGGGGAAATCATTTGCCGTCCCCCTTCTTGCGACGTACCCGCAAGCGCCAAGCCTTCAACCCGTATGCGTAAGCATCCAAGGTTTTGTTGCCACAACGCCGATAGCGGCGATAAATGTACTCTACTCCGTCTTCGTTAGACGTCTCGTTTCCTGTACTCATGTCATTTTCTCCGACATGTGCAGGAGGCAACGGAGTTCGCAGCCTTAAGACTCGCTGTTGACCTATATGTACCTTGAGGTATACAAAAGGCCTTGAGGAGTCATGTTTACCTTTGTAGACTGCGCTCCCGCTGAACCTCCTACGGTTTGGTTTTGTGCATGGGGTCGGCGACCAAACTTCGCCCTAGCACTCTTCGGTATTGCTTAAGCTCCAGCCTTTCCCAGAATGGTTGGGGCTTTCGCTTGCCCACAGCAAGTGTGGATACTGCTGTTTCTTCGTCACGTCATCAATGGCGATACCTCCTTTCTTCCAACGATCGTCTTCTACCTCCCCCTGTCGCTCTTCAATCCCTTGTCGGATCAAGATACATCGGATTCAGCGAATTCAAGTAATCGGTTCAAAAAAGCCAATGCGCTCAAACAGCTGGGAGGAAGCGGTTGCGCCTAGGATAGTCAGGAGCTGTGAAGTTCACAACCTCAAAGCACTACATGTAGTGTGATCTTCGCAGTGCCACCACAGGATATCTGTTTGGAATGAGATTCAAACCGACCGAGAGGAAAAACCTGTGGATAAGTTGTGAGCAGATTGTGAGCAGTTAGGGGCATGCCCGATGCTGCTTGGCTTACACAGCTACACGACGAATAGCCAGGAAGTGCACTTGCTTCACCATGGCCGGAGAAGCTTGACGACAGATATCAATTGCCCGCTTCGCCTCAAAGGCTACGGTTAGCATGCGGGGTGAAATCTCCGCATGCCAACAATCAAGGAGGTCTCATGTCGACAGCCACATACCCCTGCTACATGCAGTCTAAGGATGCTAGGGGCGAATGGTATTGGGTTTACTACGCGAAGAATGGAGAGGCGATCTCGAGAAGTAGTGAGAGCTATGTCAATAGAAGCGACTGCACTCACTCCATCCACCTGATGCAGAAATCAGGCAGCGATCCTATCTACTATCCATCCGGATGATAGCTGGAGTAGTAGAAACGAGTAGTAGAACCAGAAAAGAAAAAGCCCCGTAACTCATTGAATTACAGGGCTTTTTTAATGGTGGCGGAGAGATAGGGATTTGAACCCTAGGTACCCGCGAGGGTACAACGGATTTCGAATCCGTCCCGTTCGGCCACTCCGGCATCTCTCCAGCGGCGCGCATCATAGCAGTTCGCGAACGATTGTCGAACCCCGCCGGGATCTTTTTTCTCGTTATTCAGCATCTTGCGCCAGCTTCGCCTAGCTGGCCGAGCGTTCAACCAGGTGCCTGATTCAGGCAGTAAGGCGCGTCAGGGCTTCGCGATACTTGTCAGCGGTTTTTTGCGCGACGTCGGCCGGAACTGGCGGCGCAGGCGGCTCCTTGTTCCAGCCGGTAGACTCCAACCAATCACGAACGAACTGCTTGTCGAAGCTCGGTGGGTTGCTGCCTTCCTGATAGCTATCGGCGGGCCAGAAGCGGCTGGAATCAGGCGTCAACACTTCATCCATGAGCGTCAGACGGCCTTGTTCATCCAGACCGAATTCGAACTTGGTGTCAGCAATGATGATGCCGCGAGTCGCGGCGTATTCGACGGCTGCGGTGTAGAGCGCAATGGAGGTGTCACGTACCTGAGCTGCCAACTCCTTGCCGATGACGGCCTCGCACTGCTCGAAGGAGATGTTCTCGTCGTGGTCGCCCACGGCAGCTTTTGTCGATGGAGTAAAAATCGGCTGCGGTAACTTGGCAGCTTCCTTCAACCCGGCCGGCAGCTGGATGCCGCAAACGGTGCCGTTCTTCTGGTACTCCTTCCAGCCGGAGCCGACGATGTAACCCCGCACGATGGCTTCGACCGCAACAGGTTTCAGGCGCTTGGCAACCACTGCGCGCCCCTCCACCAGAGGCAATTCCTCTGCTGGGACCACATCCTCGACGCTGTCACCGGTGAAGTGGTTGGGGACGAGATGGGCGAGTTTGTCGAACCAGAAATTGGAAATCGCCGTAAGAATTTTGCCCTTTTCAGGGATCGGCTCGGCGAGAATCACGTCGAACGCCGAGAGCCGATCGGTGGCGACCATGAGCATGCGCTTGTCGTCGATTTCGTACAGATCACGAACCTTGCCGGAATAGATTTTCTTCAAGCTGAGAGCATTGGAAATGGCCATGGCGATTCTCGCGGTTACCAACCCTTCGGTACGCTGCGGAATCGGGCAACCGTAACGAAAGGTCTGTCATCAAACGAAACAGGCGAAACCGATGGGTTTCGCCTGGATTGGTTGGGGCGGGCTGATTCGTCGAATCAGTCCAGGTTGTCCTTGAGCATAGTCAGCACGCGACGCGAAACATCCGCGGGTGCGACGGTGTCGAGGTCCTTGTCGAGCGTTACCTGGATGTTGCCACCCACATCGGTCACGCGAACCTGGTAACGCTCGGCGCGAGCTTCAATCTCTTCGCGGTCTGGCGCCCCGCCGAACAAGCGGGAGAAGAATCCGGGCTTTTCGTCTGGATTCGCGGCGCCTTCCGATAGGTTGATGTAGTAAACGCCCAAGCTCCGATCCAGGTCTTCGACGAGGATGTCGCTGGCGGCTAGCGCTCGCCCGACGCTCGACCAGGCACGATTGAAGTCGGTATCGAGCTGCAGCACCGGGGTGCCGCTGCCTGCTTCACTGAGCGTCACGCGGCTAGGCGCATCGAATTCCCGCTCGGCAAGTAGCGAGGCAGAACCGCCTTGCGCGGCGCTACTGTTCAAGCCTGCCTGCAACTCATCGAGTAGCACCCGATCGAGCTCGGCATTGACCGGTGCGTCAGGCCATGCGACGTCGGCACTGCTGCCTGCAGGGCGTTGAACGCTGAGCAGGAAAATTTCGCTGGTATCACGCTGCACGCCCGGCTCGATGCGAACTCGAACACGCGTCTCACCTTCACCAAGGCCAAGGTTGCGCACCAGGGCTGGAGCCAACTGATCGCGCGTCTGCCAGGCGGTGGTGAACTCGCCGGTCTGAGGCCGCTCTTCAGCGATCTGGAAGCCGTTATCGGTGAAGAATTGCCTGGCCGCCGCCCAGACCTGAGAGGGTGCACGCATTGCGACAAGCCAGCGCGCATCTTCCGATGTCTGCAGGCTGAACTCGCTGGTCTCTTCGGCGATCAGCAGACGTTGAGGACGCGGAACTTCGTACTCGCCTGTTGCGCGGGTATCGGCTACCTGCTGGGGAATCGGCAGCAGCGGCTCGATCGGGCGCAGCGCAGCACCCGCCGGGGCCTGCATCGGTGGCATCTGACGCGCCTGCAGATAATCGCTGCCACGGTCGCGGAAATATCCGTCTTCGCCCCACAACCAGCCACAGCCGCTGGTTCCAGAGATGATCAGGGCTAGGGTCGAGAGGCCGGCCAGTCGCTTCATGCGTGTTCCTTCATTATTAAACCAGTACACCGGATACTGTTCAGGCCAGCACACCGGATTGACGCATCGCGTCGCGAAGCGGCTCCTGGCAACGCTGGCTGAGCCAGGTCAGGGGCAAGCGAATACCGTCCTGCATCAGGCCCATCTCGTGCAACGCCCACTTCACCGGGATCGGATTGGCCTCGAGGAACAAGCTCTGATGCAGCGGCATCAGCAACGCGTTGATGGCGCGCGCCTTTTCCACATCGCCGGCAATGGCGGCGGCGCAAAGCTCACTCATCGCACGAGGTGCGACGTTGGCGGTAACGGAAATATTGCCCTTGCCGCCCATCAACATCAGCTCGACTGCCGTGGCGTCGTCGCCAGAATAGACGAGGAAATCCGTGCTGACGCGATCGAGCACTTCCTGGCCGCGCTTGAGGTCACCGGTCGCTTCCTTGATGCCGACGATGTTCGCCACCTTGGACAGGCGCTCGACGGTTTCCGGCAGCATGTCGCAGGCGGTGCGACCAGGCACGTTGTAGAGAATTTGCGGAATCGCCACAGCTTCGGCGATATGTCGGAAGTGCAGATACATGCCTTCCTGGGTCGGCTTGTTGTAATACGGCGTGACCAGCAGACACGCATCGGCACCTGCCGCTTTGGCATTTTCAGTCAGTTCGACGGCTTCGCGAGTGGAGTTGGCACCGGTGCCGGCAATAACCGGAATACGGCCGTTGACCTGATCCACCACGCGGCGGATCACCTCGATGTGCTCAGGAACTTCGAGCGTTGCCGATTCGCCAGTGGTACCGACCGCAACGATTGCATTGGTGCCTTCCTGCAGATGGAAGTCCACCAGCTTGCTCAGGCTATCCCAATCAATAGCGCCTTGCGCGTCCATGGGAGTGACCAGCGCCACCATACTGCCCGCAATCATGCAACCCACTCCTGCCGGAAAAAGAGAGGCGTAATGGTACAAGGCTCCTGAGCGCTTTGCGAGTACGCTAGATGCATCCTGCCGTCGGAGCGATCAGACGCTAACCGGGCCCTTTAGCGATGCTTGCCTGCGCACGCATTCCCTCTGGCGATGCTTTTCGCTACCCTTACCCGTTTTCGGCTTGGCTGGCCGACCGATTCATTACCGCCAGGAACTTGCATGTCCACCCCCCCAGTACCCCGAGAACAGTTTCTCGTCATCAGCGCCATGGGCCGCAGCCCGATGGCGCTCACCAATGTGCTTTGCCGAGCCAGCAACGAGAATCGCTGTGCCGTGGTCAGTACGCGCTTGACCCGCCATGGTGAGTGCTGCGCGCTGGTTCTGGAAATCACCGGAACCTGGGACGCCCTCGCCCGCATGGAGACCGCGCTGCCTGCCCTGGCCAAGAAGCACGAATTCACCACCAATGTGGTACGCAGCGAAGCATTGGAAGTTCGCCCGCAAGCGCTACCCTATGTGGCCTATGTCAGCTCGGTATACCGCCCGGACATCCTCAATGAGCTGTGCCAGTTCTTTATCGACCACCGTGTCGAGCTCGAGAGCCTGACTTGCGACACCTATCAGGCGCCCCAGACCGGCGGCACGATGCTCAACGCGACACTGACCGTCACGCTGCCGGCGGGCACGCAGATCAGTTGGCTGCGTGATCAGTTTCTGGACTTTGCCGACGCACTGAATCTGGACGCCCTGATAGAGCCCTGGCGCCCGCAGAACCCTTGATAAGGAAACCCGCAAATGCCCGTTGAAGTCGACCAACCCGTTCCTCCCTTCCAGGCTCAGGCCACTGGTGGCATCCAGGTCAGCTCCGAAATGCTGAAGGGCAAGCAGGTCGTGCTCTACTTCTACCCGAAGGACAACACGCCAGGTTGCACCACCGAAGGCCAGGGGTTCCGCGATCTGCACGACGCCTTCGGCGAAGCCAACACGCAGGTCTTCGGCGTCTCACGGGACAGCCTGAGAACGCATGAGAACTTCAAGGCCAAGCAGGGATTTCCCTTCGAGCTCATCTCCGACACGGATGAACAGCTCTGCCAACTGTTCGACGTGATCAAGCTTAAGAAGCTCTACGGCAAGGAATACTTGGGCGTAGATCGCAGCACCTTTCTGATCGACCGCGACGGCGTGCTACGTCAGGCATGGCGAGGCGTGAAAGTACCCGGGCATGTCGAAGCCGTTTTGCAGGCCGCTCAGACGCTGCATCTAAAATAAGAGAAAGGCCGGCAAGCCGGCCTTTCTCGTTCTAGCTCACGCTTTCCACGACCGGGACCGTGGGCGGTCTACGCGGCCAGGCGTATAGCACCGCCTTGAACAAGGTCGCCAGGGGTATCGCAAAGAAGACCCCCCAGAAGCCCCAAAGCCCGCCGAACAGCAGAACCGAGCAAATGATGGCCACCGGGTGCAGATTGACAGCTTCGGAGAACAGCAGAGGCACCAGAACGTTGCCGTCCAGCGCCTGGATGATCGCGTAGGCCACCATCAGATAGATGAACTGGTCACCCAGCCCCCACTGAAACAATCCGATCAAGGCGATAGGGATGGTCACCACCGTCGCACCGATATAAGGCACCACCACGGACACACCCACCAGCAGCGCCAACAATGCAGCGTAGTTGAGCCCCAGCACTGCGAAGACTGCGTACGACACTGCACCGCATATCAGAATCTCGATCGCCTTGCCCCGAATGTAGTTGGCGATCTGCACGTTCATTTCCTGGGATACCTGCGTGATCAGCGCCCGCTCACGTGGCAGGTAGCCACTCAGCCAGTCACCGATCTGCTGGCGATCCTTGAGGAAAAAGAACACCAGAATCGGTACCAGGATCAGATAGATCATCAGGGTCAGCAGCAACGGCAGACTGGACAGCGACGACGTCAGCACTGTCTGACCGTAGCGGCCTACCTCACCCCGCATGAAATCGATGCCACGCAGCACCTGCTCTTCGGTCAGCAGCTGCGGATAACGCTCGGGCAGGAGCAGCAACAGGGACTGCCACTCCACTAGCATCCGGGGCAATTCGTTGAACAGGGTCAGCACCTGCTGCCAGACCAAGGGCACCAGGAACAGCATGCAGACCGTGAGCGCCCCGACGAACATCAGGAACACCAACCAGACAGCCACCAGATGCGGGATCCTGACGCGCTCCAGCGCACCGACCAGCCCTTGCATCAGAAACGCCAGCACCAGCCCTGCGAGGACTGGCGCGAGCATGTCGCCCAGCGTCAGCACCACAGCAAAGGCGACCACCAACAATACAGCCAGAACCACGGCCTCCTCGTCCGAGAAATAGCGATGGATCCAGCTGCGTAGTACGTTGAGCATATCTTTCCTTAGAAACTTCAGGCCTTGCGCAGCCAGTAACGATAGAGGCCATCGCCGGCTTCTTCACGCAACAGCGCGTGACCGGACAACTTGGCGAAACTGCGAAAATCCCGCTGCGAGCCCGGATCGGTTGCGGTGACCTTCAATATCTGGCCGCTGGCCAGTCGATTGAGTTCAAGCTTCGCCTTCAGCAGAGGCATCGGACATTGCAACCCGGCGGCGTCCAGCTCGGCATCGCAGACGGTGTCGGGCACACTCTGTTGGATCATGTTGGTCTCCTTGAAAGAAGCGCAGGATACCGACCTGCCCCCGCCCCTGGCCAGTTACCCTGGCACAAGGCTACAGTAACGTTCCTGCTTTCAAGAGCCAGTCTGGATGAAATTGCTGCGCCCTACTCTGCTGACGCTGGCATGCCTGATCGGGCAGCCAGCCGTGGCCAATGATCTACCCTCCCTCGGCGACTCCAGCTCGGGCATCGTCTCGCCGGAACAAGAACACCAACTCGGCCGTGCCTGGCTCAGCCTGTTGCGCGGGCAGGTCCCGCAGCTGTCGGATCCGCTGCTGAAGGACTACCTGGAACGCAGCGTCTACCGGCTGGCCGAGAGCAGTCAGCTGCAGGATCGCCGGTTGGAATTCGTGCTGCTCGACAGCCCGCAACTGAACGCCTTTGCCGCACCGGGCGGCATTATCGGCGTCAACGGCGGCTTGTTTCTGCATGCCCAGACTGAAGCAGAATACGCCTCGGTCCTGGCACACGAATTGGCGCACTTGTCCCAGCGCCATTTCGCCCGCGGCCTGGAAGAGCAAAAACGCATGCAGCTCCCATTGATGGCAGCAATGCTCGCTGGGGTGGTAGCGGCTGCCGCTGGCGCGGGTGACGCCGGCATCGCCGCGATCGTTTCCACCCAGGCCGCTGCGATCCAGGCGCAACGACGCTTTTCCCGGCAGAACGAACAGGAAGCCGACCGCATCGGTATCCTCAATCTCGAACGAGCCGGCTATGATCCGCGCGCCATGCCGCAGATGTTCGGCCGCTTGATGCGCCAGTATCGTTATGACCAGAAACCGCCGGAATTCCTGTTGACCCACCCGGTTACCGAGTCACGTATCGCTGATACCAAAAACCGCGCCGAGCAGTACCCCACGGGTGGCGTTGAGGACAGCCTGCGCTACCAACTGATGCGCGCGCGAGTGGATCTGAAGTTCGAGACCACGCCGGGCGTCAGCGCCAAGCGCTTCCGGGCCATGCTCAGCGAAGATGAAAACCTCGACGCGGCCCGCTACGGCCTGGCACTGGCCCAGATCAAGAGCGGTCAGCTCAAGGAAGCTGCCGACAATCTGCAGCCACTGCTGGCGAAGGAGCCAGACGACGCCACCTACAACCTGGCTCAGGTTGAATTGGACATCACCGCCAACCGCCTTGCCGCCGCGCGCGCGCGTACCCAAACGCTGCTCCGCCTGTATCCCGGCAGCTACCCCGTGCGCCAGACAAACATTGATCTGCTGATCAAGGAAAACAAGCTGCAGGAGGCCGAGCGGGAACTGGATGCCTTGGTTGAAGCTCGCCCCAAGGATCCGGACATCTGGTATCAGGTTTCGGAGATCCGTGGGCTCACCGGAAACATCATCGGCTTGCATCAGGGGCGTGCGGAATATTTCGCACTGGTCGGCGACTACGACCAGGCCATCGAACAGCTGGACTTCGCCAAACGTCGCTCGAGCAACTTCCAGACAGCCGCACGTATCGACGCTCGGCAGAAGCAGCTGATCGAAGAGAAGCGAATGGTCGAGGACATGCTGCGCTGAATCATGCGGCGCCGAAAGGCGCCGTTTGCAAAGCTACGGATGCCGTTACCTCAGGCGTTGCCAGCCTGCTTGATACGCGCGGCCTGGGTGAAATCCAGCATGCGCTTGAGCGGTTTGATCGCGCGTGGAATCAGCGCTGGATCGACAAAGATCTCGTTGCTGCCAGTGCGCAGACAAGCCAGGGTGCGTTCAAGCGTATTCATCGCCATCCACGGGCAATGGGCGCAGCTGCGACAAGCGGCGCCGCTGCCCGCCGTTGGCGCCTCGATGAATTCCTTGTCTGGGCAGAGCTGCTGCATCTTGTAGAAAATGCCGCGGTCGGTGGCGACGATGAAGGTTGGATTGGCCAGCGTCTGCGCCGCCTTGATCAACTGACTGGTGGAGCCGACGGCATCCGCCAGCGCAATGACCGATTCAGGCGACTCGGGATGAACCAGAACGGCAGCATCCGGATACAGCGCTTTCATATCCTCCAGCTGTTTCGCCTTGAACTCTTCGTGGACGATGCAGGCGCCATCCCACAACAGCATATCGGCGCCGGTCTCCCGCTGCACATAGCTCCCAAGATGCTTGTCGGGTGCCCAGATGATCTTTTCGCCGTTGTCCATCAGACTCTCGACGATTTCCAGCGCACAGCTTGAGGTCACCACCCAGTCAGCCCGCGCCTTCACCGCCGCGGAGGTGTTGGCATAGACGACCACGGTGCGCTCGGGATGCTGATCGCAGAACGCGGAGAACTCCTCGACCGGGCAGCCGAGATCCAACGAACAGGTGGCCTCCAGGGTGGGCATCAACACGCGCTTTTCAGGGTTGAGAATTTTTGCCGTCTCACCCATGAACTTGACGCCAGCAACCACAACCGTCTGCGCAGAATGCTCATTGCCGAACCTGGCCATTTCCAGCGAGTCGGAAACACAGCCACCGGTCTCCTCGGCTAGCGACTGGATTACCGGATCGGTGTAGTAATGCGCCACGAGTACCGCGTTCTGCCGTTTCAACTCGACGGCAATATCATTGCGCAATTGCGCTTCCTGTTCGGGCGTCAGCGGCTTTGGCTGCTTGGCCGCCAGATGAGCCTGCACAAGAATACGTTCGGGTATCTGCGTCATGTTCGCGGTCCTGCAAAGCTCGTTATTGCACGAAGCGCCGAGCATACCCGGTCAACCGGATGGCTCGGACGAGGCAAAAGGGAGAGGTAGCGCGATATGCAGACTTCACCTTCGTGCCCGCTCAAGGGGCAAGAATACTAGCCGAAGCCTTTGCAAAAGGGAAAGCGAGGGGGTGCCAGGCCATGCATTCTGGGTTGCCCAAATGAAAACCGCCGGCATCAGCCGGCGGTTTTGTTCATGTCACCGCTCGTATTTGAGCATGTGGCCACGTTCTTCCAGGTTGATGTGCCATTGCATGGCCTCACGCAGCATGTGGGGCGTCTGGCCACCCCGATCGCATGCGCCGTCGAAATACTGATTCAGCGCCTCGCGGTAGGACGGATGCACGCAGTTGTCGATAATCACGCGTGCACGCTCGCGCGGTGCCAGCCCACGCAGGTCGGCCAGCCCCTGCTCGGTGACCAGGATTTCCACGTCGTGTTCGGTGTGATCGACATGCGCAACCATGGGCACGACGCTGGAAATGTTGCCGCCCTTGGCAATCGACTTGGTCACGAAGATGGCCATGTTGGCGTTACGAGCGAAGTCGCCCGAACCACCGATGCCGTTCATCATCTTGGTACCGCCAACATGCGTCGAGTTGACGTTGCCGTAGATATCGAACTCCAGCGCGGTGTTGATTCCGACGATGCCGAGACGACGCACCAGCTCCGGATGGTTGGAGATCTCCTGCGGACGCAGCACCAACTTGTCCTTGTACCTCTCCAGATTACCGAACACGCGATCGTTGCAGCGCTCGGACAGCGTGATCGAGCAGCCCGAAGCAAACTTCATCTTGCCGGCATCGATCAACTCGAACGTGCAATCCTGCAGCACTTCGGAATACATCACCAGATCTTCGAACGGCGAATCGATCAGACCACACACCACAGCGTTGGCGATATTGCCAATACCGACCTGCATCGGACCGAGGTTGTAAGGCAAACGGCCAGCTGCCACCTCCTTCTTGAAGAACTCAACCAGGTGATTGGCGATGGCCTGGGTTTCTTCATCCGGCGGTGTGACGGTGGAATAGGAATCTGGATGTTCGGTAATAACGATAGCGGCGATCCTGGCCGGATCGATCGGAATAGCGGTCGTGCCGATGCGGTCGTCTACCTTTGTCAGCGGGATCGGACCGCGGTTTGGACGCTCGCCTGGGAAGTAGATGTCGTGCAGCCCTTCCAGGTTCGGATTGTGCGCGTAGTTCAGCTCGACAATAACCTTATCGGCGAAGACCGCCAGGTTAGCTGAGTTGCCCACAGAGGTAGTCGGAACGATATGACCCTGTTCGGTGATGCTCACCGCCTCGACAATGGTGACGTCCGGGCGCTTGATCTGGTTGTTGCGCATTTGCTCGACGGTGTGAGAAAGGTGCTGGTCGATGAACATGACCTCGCCCTGATTGATCGCCTTGCGCAGGGTCGCATCCGCCTGGAATGGCCCACGGCGAGCTAGCAGACCTGCCGCCGCCATCTTGCCGTCCAAGTCGTTGCCGAGACTGGCACCGGTAATCAAGCTGATCTTCAGCTTCTCATCCTTTGCCCGATCGATTAGTGCCAGAGGCACTGCCTTGGCCTCACCTGCGCGGGTAAAGCCGCTCATGCCGACGGTCATCCCGTCCTGGATAAGAGTAGCGGCCTCATGGGCGCTCATGACCTTGCTCTGCAGAGAGGACAAGCGAATGCGATCGGAATACATGTGAGCCTCAAACCAACGGACAATCGGGAGGTCGCAGTCTATTACGTTTGCTCTAAACCCATTCACAGACCAAGGTCGTAGTGAAAAACGATAAAAATCGAGGGATAAAACCGTTTCGCATCGCGGATGACGGGCATAAAAAAGCCGGATGACCAATCGGTATCCGGCTTTTGCCCACTTGGGGGATATGGTGGGTCGTGTAGGATTCGAACCTACGACCAATTGGTTAAAAGCCAACTGCTCTACCAACT
>NZ_JYHV01000028.1 GCF_000952685.1 Stutzerimonas stutzeri
CGGGATCGAACCGTCGACCTCTTGCATGCCATGCAAGCGCTCTCCCAGCTGAGCTATAGCCCCATCTCGAGGACGGGGCGCATATTAGGTGCGGCCCCGCACAGTGTCAACGATATTTTCGCCTCGACCTCGAGATTTTCTAGCATCAGAACAAATACTTACCACCGACGAGCGGTTTGAACCCTCAAGGCATCGCCGCGAAGAGTTTTTCCCACTCCTTCACTTCTTTCTTCGAGGCACCGCCCAGCAGTTCGAGCGCCTGACGCAGGCGGAAGCGGGTCAGGTCCGGACCGATGATTTCCATGGCATCGAGTACCGAGACCGAACTCGCCTGGCCGGTGATCGAGGCGAACATCAGTGGCATGACATCACGCAGTTTCAGTTCGAGATGCGCAGCGACCGCATTAATGCAGTCGGTAATGCGCTCCTTGTCCCACTGGCGCAGCGCTTCGAGCTTCCACAGGGTCAGTTGCAGTACTTGGCGAACCTGGGTGGCGTCGAGCTTCTTGTGCTCGAACAATGCGGGATCGAGGTTCAACGCTCCGGAAAAGAAGAAACCGGCCAGCGGCGCGATCTGACTGAAGGTCTCTACGCGCTGCTGCACATGCGGTGCGATCTGCATCATGTAGTCGGGGTTGAACGCCCACTTCTGCACGGCGGCGGCAAATTGCTCGACCGACAGCTCGCGCAGCCACTGGCCGTTGAGCCAGGACAGTTTTTCGATATCGAAGATCGGACCACCCAGCGAAACCCGGTTGATGTCGAAGTGCTCGATCATTTCGGCCAGGGTGAATTTCTCGCGCTCATCGGGCATGGACCAGCCCATGCGGCCCAGATAGTTGAGCATCGCCTCGGGCATGAAGCCCATGCGCTCATAAAAGGTGACCGAGGTCGGGTTCTTGCGCTTGGACAGCTTGCTCTTGTCCGGATTGCGCAGCAGCGGCATGTAGCACAACTGCGGCTGCTCCCAACCGAAGTACTCGTAGAGCTTGATCAGCTTCGGTGCCGATGGCAGCCACTCCTCGCCGCGCAGGACGTGAGTGATGCCCATCAGATGATCGTCCACAACGTTCGCCAGGAAATAGGTGGGTAGACCGTCGGCTTTCATCAACACCTGCATATCCATGCGATCCCAGCCGATCTCGACCGTACCGCGCAGCATGTCGTTAACCTGGCAGACGCCTTCGCTCGGCACCTTCATCCGAACCACGTGTGACTCGCCCGCCGCAATGCGCTGCTGCGCCGCTTCGGCAGAGATATGCATGCAATGGCCGTCGTAGCGCGGCGTTTCCTTGTTGGCCATCTGCTCGGCACGCACCTGATCCAGGCGCTCGGCGCTGCAGAAGCACGGGAAGGCATGCCCCTTTTCGACCAGCTCGTCGGAGTACTTCTTGTAGATCTCGCCACGTTCGCTTTGCCGATATGGGCCGTGTGGGCCGCCAACGTCCGGGCCCTCATCCCATTCGATACCCAGCCAGCGCAGCGCATCATAGATCTGCTGTTCGGATTCGCGCGTGGAGCGCAGCTGGTCGGTGTCTTCGATGCGCAGAATGAACTGGCCACCATGCTGACGCGCGAAGCAGAGGTTGAACAACGCGATATAGGCGGTGCCGACGTGCGGGTCGCCAGTGGGAGATGGTGCGATGCGGGTGCGAACGGTGGTCATGATGTTCTCGGATCAATGCACAGGGAGACACGGCAACTGGCGGAGCCGGCGCAATTGGCTGAGTCAGCGCGTGTAAAGGCGCGATGTTAGCAGGCGTGCCTCCACTGGCTCCACCAGGCGACCGTCCGTAACCGGCAACGACTGCATCAGGAAATCCAGAAAGGCTTTGACTTTCATGGCCTGGAAACGCCGCGAGGGGTAGACCGCGTAGATCTCCCCGCTCGGCAGTTCGACCTGAGGCAATAGCTCGACCAGATCGCCATCACGGACCTCCTGGTCGGTGATCATGGTCGGCAGCACGGCGATACCAGCACCGGCTAGCGCCGCTTCACGAGCGAAGGTGATGTTGTTGCAGCTCAGCACGCGCCTGCAATTGATGTTCTGCTCGAGCATCGGCCAGTAGCGCACCGGGTCGCGCGACAGTGTGATCGCTCGGTGCTCGGCCAGGTCGGCCGCCACCGTCGGCACGCCATGCTGCGCGAGATAGGTCGGGCTCGCGCAGAACCGTCGGCGGGTCTCGAACAGCTTGCGCGCGATCAGAGTGGAATCCTGTGGCTGGCCAACCGAGATGACGATATCGACCCCCTCCTCCACCGGATCGACATAGCGCGAAGCCAGTTCGACTTCGGCGTTGATGTCTGGGTACAGCCGCATGAAATCACCTAGCACGCGCCCGAGAATCCACTGGCCGAATTCGATCGGCGCCGAAATCCGCAACAGCCCGGCCGGCGCCTGCTGCAGCTGCATGACGACCTGCTCGGCTTCGGCGAAATCGAGCATGATCTGTCGGCAACGCTCGTAGTAGGCCTGACCGACCTCGGTCAGGCGCAGGCGCCGAGTGGTGCGGTTGATCAGCCGCACGCCGAGCCGCTCTTCGAGCTGGACGATCCGGCGGCTGACTGTGGACTTCTGCATGCCCAGGCTCGATGCCGCCTGGGTGAAACTGTGGCACTCCACTACCCGAGTGAAGATCAAGGCGTCATCTAGGCCCATCGATTGTTCCCTGAATGCAACAACGTTTAGCGATTGTAACGACTTATTACGAAACAGGAACGCCGGTAGATTGTGCGGCTCACTTCCGGTCACGAGCGACGAAATGCCTGCCAAGCTGCAACGCCGACTCTTCATCTTCGTCGTCCTGCTATTGCTGGTGGCAGGCGCCTTTTTCGCCCACTGGTTCTTCACCGGCCGCTTCTACGAGCACACCGAAAACGCCTATGTGCAGGGCGAAATCACGCGTATCTCCAGCCAGCTCGCGGCACGAATCGAACGCGTCCATGTGCAGGACAACCAGCACGTGAAACCCGACGATCTGTTGGTGACTCTCGAGCCCGGTGACTTCCGGCTGGCACTGGACCAGGCCCGGGCCAACCTGGCGATTCGCGAAGCCGAGCTCGCCCAGGCCCATAGTCGCCTCGAACAACAGACCAGCCTGATCGCTGCCAGCCAGGCATCGGTCAGCGCGGCGCAGGCGACCCTCGAGCGCAGCCAGGTCGACTTGTCGCGCGTCGAAGCCCTGCGCAAACCCGGCTTCATCTCCGAGGAACGGGTGACTACGCTCGCCGCGGACGCCCGCGTGGCGAGTTCGCAACGGCAGAAAGCCGAGGCCGATCTGGCGGCCCAGCGACAGCAAGTGGATACCTTGCAAGCCGATATCAAGCGCCTGCAGGCACAGATCGACGGAGCACGCGCGGAAATCGAGCGAGCCGAATTGAACGTCGATCGCACTGAAATCCGCTCGCCCATCAGCGGCATCGTCGGCCAGCGCTCGGCACGCAGCGGTCAGTACGTCCCGGTGGGCGCCTATCTGATGTCGATCGTCCCGGATGAGGACATCTGGGTGCAGGCCAACTTCAAGGAAACCCAGATCGGTCGCATGCAGGTCGGTCAGAATGCTGAACTGACCTTCGACACCTACCCCGACACACCGATCGAAGGTCGCGTCGAAAGCCTCTCTCCCGCCTCGGGCGCGCAATTCAGTCTGCTGCCGCCGGACAACGCCACCGGCAACTTCACCAAGGTGGTGCAGCGCATTCCGGTCAAACTGACCTTTGCCAGTGACAATCCACTCAAAGGTCGCATCCGTCCCGGCATGTCGGTAGACGTGAAGATCGACCTCCGTGGCCGCTGATGCGCTGATTCGTCCGGTTGGTGAACCCAGCCGGCGGGACTGGATCGCCGTGATGAGTGCCATGCTCGGCGCCTTCATGGCGGTTCTCGATATTCAGATCACCAACTCCTCGCTGAAGGACATCCAGGGCGCGCTATCCGCCACGCTGGAGGAAGGTTCTTGGATCTCCACCTCCTACCTGGTGGCGGAAATCATCATGATTCCGCTCACCGCCTGGCTGGTACAGCTGCTCTCGGCGCGGCGCCTGGCGGTGTGGGTATCGATCGGCTTTCTGATTTCTTCGCTGCTCTGCTCCTTCGCCTGGAATCTGGAAAGCATGATCGTGTTCCGTGCGATGCAGGGCTTCACCGGTGGCGCGCTGATCCCGCTGGCCTTCACCCTGACGCTGATCAAGCTGCCCGAACACCACCGGGCCAAGGGTATGGCGCTGTTCGCCATCACCGCCACCTTCGCCCCCTCGATCGGGCCCACGCTGGGCGGCTGGCTGACCGAAAACTGGGGCTGGGAGTACATTTTCTATATCAACATACCGCCCGGCCTGCTGATGATCGCCGGCCTGCTGTACGGGCTGGAAAAGAAGCCGCCCCATTGGGAACTGCTGAAAAGCACCGACTACGCCGGCATAGTCACCCTGGCGATGGGGCTCGGCTGCCTGCAGGTGTTTCTCGAGGAAGGCCATCGCAAGGACTGGCTGGAGTCGACCCTGATTGTCCAACTGGGGTCGGTGGCGCTGATCAGCCTGATCTTGTTCGTCATCTTGCAGCTGTCGCGACCCAACCCTTTGATCAACCTGGGGATTCTGCGCGAGCGTAACTTCGGCCTCACCAGTATCGCCAGCCTGGGCATGGGGCTCGGCCTCTATGGATCCATCTACCTGTTGCCGTTGTATCTGGCACAGATCCAGGATTACAACGCACTGCAAATCGGTCAGGTGATCATGTGGATGGGGATTCCGCAGCTGTTCCTGATCCCGCTGGTGCCCAAACTGATGAAAATCATCGCGCCCAAGCTGCTCTGTGCTGCCGGCTTCGCTCTGTTCGGCCTGTCCAGTTTCGCCTCCGGCGCGCTCAATCCGGACTTCGCCGGCGACCAGTTCCACCCGATCCAGATCATCCGCGCGCTGGGCCAGCCGTTGATCATGGTCACCGTCTCGCTGATCGCCACGGCCTATATCCAGCCGAAGGATGCTGGTTCGGCGTCGAGCCTGTTCAACATCCTGCGCAACCTCGGCGGCGCGATAGGCATCGCCTTGCTCGCGACGCTGCTCGACAGCCGCACGAAGATCTATTTCGACTATCTGCGCGAGTCGGTGGTGCCGAGCAATCCGGCGGTGGCCGAACGTCTCACCGCACTGACCCAGCAGCTGGGCAGCGAGCAGGCCGCGTTGGGCCGGCTCAGCGAGATCACGCATCAGCAGGCGATGATCATGGCCTACAACGATGCGTTCCATTTCGTTGGCATCGCACTGGCGATCAGCATGGTAGCCGTACTGCTTACCCGCAAACTCCCCGAGGACATCAAAGGCGGCGCGGCGCACTAGGCCCGCACCGCGGCTCAACGGTCAGACCTGCAACAAGCGCTCGCGCAACTTGTGGATCTCGTCACGGGTCTGCGCGGCGGCCTCAAACTCCAGGTCCCGCGCATAGGCAAGCATCTTTTCTTCCAGCTGGCGAATCCGCTTGGTGATCTCGCTCGGCGACCGCAGTTCGTTTTCGTAGCGCGCCGCCTCTTCCGCCGCTTTGGCTTCGCCGCGACGTTTCTTGCTGCGCGAGCCGGGCACCGTGGCCCCTTCCAGAATGTCCTGAACGTCCTTGAACACACCCTGCGGGACGATGCCATTGGCTTCGTTGAAGGCTATCTGCTTGTTGCGGCGGCGCTCGGTCTCGCCGATCGCCCGCTCCATGGAGCCGGTCATATTGTCGGCGTAGAGAATCGCCCGGCCGTTGAGGTTACGGGCCGCGCGACCAATGGTCTGGATCAGCGAACGTTCGGAACGCAGGAAGCCTTCCTTGTCCGCATCAAGGATGGCTACCAGCGACACCTCGGGCATGTCCAGACCCTCGCGCAGCAGGTTGATGCCCACTAGCACGTCGAACACGCCCAGACGCAAGTCGCGGATGATCTCCACCCGCTCGACGGTGTCGATATCCGAGTGCAGATAGCGTACCCGCACGCCGTGATCGCCCAAGTAATCGGTGAGGTCTTCGGCCATGCGCTTGGTGAGCGTCGTGACCAGCACCCGCTCTTCCTTCGCCACGCATTTGGTGATTTCCGACAGCAGATCATCGACCTGGGTCAGCGCCGGCCGTACCTCGATCTGCGGGTCCACGAGCCCGGTGGGCCGCACTACCTGCTCGATCACCCGGCCGGCATGCTCGGCCTCGTAGGGTCCGGGCGTCGCCGAGACGAAGATGGTCTGCGGGCTGACCGCTTCCCACTCGTCGAAACGCATCGGCCGGTTGTCCAGCGCCGATGGCAAGCGGAAGCCGTACTCGACCAAGGTTTCCTTACGTGACCGGTCGCCTTTGTACATGGCGCCGACCTGCGGCACGCTGACGTGAGATTCGTCGATCACCAGCAGCGCGTTGGCTGGCAGGTAATCGTAGAGCGTCGGTGGTGCCTCGCCGGAAGCACGACCAGAGAGATAGCGCGAGTAGTTCTCGATGCCGTTGCAGTAACCCAGTTCCATGATCATTTCCAAATCGAAACGGGTGCGCTGCTCGAGCCGTTGCGCTTCTACGAGCTTGTTGTTGCTGCGCAGGTAATCGAGACGGTCCTTCAGCTCGACCTTGATGTTCTCGATGGCGTCGAGCAGGGTCTCGCGCGGTGTTACGTAGTGGCTCTTGGGATAGAAGGTGAAGCGCGGCAGCTTGCGAATCACCTCGCCGGTTAGCGGATCGAAGGCGGACAGGCTTTCCACTTCGTCATCGAACAGCTCGATGCGCACCGCCTCCAGATCGGACTCGGCCGGAAAGACGTCGATGACATCGCCGCGCACGCGGAAGGTCGCCCGTGCAAAGTCCATGTCGTTGCGTGTGTACTGCAGACCGGTGAGCCGTCGCAGCAACTCGCGCTGATCAAGACGGTCGCCGCGATCCACGTGCAGCACCATCTTCAAATATGACTGAGGATCACCCAGACCATAGATGCAGGACACCGTGGTAACGATGATCGCGTCCGGCCGCTCCAACAGCGCCTTGGTCGCCGACAGTCGCATCTGCTCGATGTGGTCGTTTATCGACGCGTCCTTCTCGATGAAGGTGTCCGAAGAGGGCACGTAGGCTTCCGGCTGGTAATAGTCGTAATAGGAAACGAAATACTCGACTGCATTGTTCGGAAAGAACGCCTTGAACTCGCCATAAAGCTGGGCGGCCAGCGTCTTGTTCGGTGCCAGTACCAGCGTTGGCCGCTGCACGTGTGCGATGACATTGGCAATACTGAAGGTCTTGCCGGAGCCTGTCACACCCAGCAGGGTCTGGTGTGAGAGGCCAGCCTCGATGCCTTCGATCATTTGCCGGATGGCTTCCGGCTGGTCCCCGGCGGGTTTGAAGCGCGTGACCAATTCGAACTTCGACATATCGACCTCTTCAGATAGCGTGACGACCCGAAAGCCGAACGGTGGAGCCTTCCAGGCGGTATCTTCTCAAATGCATCGAACCGCTGCGGGCAGGGCGAACAGCTGACACGGCCCCTTTCAATGCGGTCGCTCCCGACAATATCAAGTGCCCGACCGGACAGGCAGACGAAGCGAGGCAAAATGGCGACCAGGCGGGCATGAATCGGTTAGAAAAAACCGCCCCAGCATATCGCGACGGAGGGGCAGGCCCGCTATACTCTTGCCCCGTTTGCGCACCGCCCTCAGCGCGAAGCGAGGGTGTTGCATCAGTCACCTCCTCTCTTCGAGCCTCCCCATCATGAGTTTGTTCTCCGCTGTCGAAATGGCGCCGCGCGATCCGATCCTCGGCCTCAATGAAGCCTTCAATGCCGACACGCGGCAGAACAAGGTCAATCTGGGGGTGGGCGTCTACTACAACGAAGAAGGCCGCATTCCTCTGTTGCGCGCCGTCGCAGCCGCCGAGATGGCCCGTCTGGAACTCAACGCGCCACGCGGTTACCTGCCCATCGAAGGTATCGCCAGCTACGACATGGCCGTACAAGGCCTTTTGTTCGGTGGCGATTCGTCGCTTGTCGCCGATGGCCGCGTGGTGACCACCCAGGCACTGGGTGGCACCGGCGCATTGAAGATCGGTGCCGACTTCCTCAAGCGCTTGCTACCCGATGCGGTGGTGGCCATCACCAACCCCAGCTGGGAGAACCACCGCGCGCTGTTCGAGTCCGCCGGTTTCCCGGTACAGAACTATAGCTACTACGACGCGGCCAGCCACGGCATCGACCGCGCCGGCATGCTCGAGGATCTGAAAAACCTGCCGCCCCGCTCGATCGTCGTGCTGCACGCGTGCTGCCACAACCCGACCGGTGTCGATCTGCAGCCGCAAGATTGGAAGCAAATTCTCGAGGTGCTGCGCGCCAACGACCACGTGCCCTTCATCGACATCGCCTACCAGGGCTTCGGTGACAGTATTGAAGAAGACGCCGCCGCCGTGCGCCTGTTCGCCGAGTCAGGCATGAGCTTCTTCGTCTCCAGCTCGTTCTCCAAGTCTTTCTCGCTGTACGGCGAGCGTGTCGGCGCGCTGTCGATGGTCACGCAGGGCCGTGACGAATCGGCACGCGTGCTCTCGCAGATCAAGCGCGTGATCCGCACCAACTACTCCAACCCGCCGACTCATGGCGCCACCGTGGTCTCAGCCGTACTCAACAGCCCGGAACTGCGAGCCATGTGGGAAACCGAGCTGGCCGAGATGCGCACTCGCATCCAGGACATGCGCCTGAGCATGGTTCGCCAACTGGCCGAAAAAGGCGCCAAGCAGGACTTCAGCTTCGTTGCCAAACAGCGCGGCATGTTCTCTTATTCGGGCCTCACCGCAGCTCAGGTGGAACGCCTGCGCACCGAGTTCGGTGTCTACGCGATCGGCACAGGACGCATCTGCGCAGCGGCGCTGAACCACAACAATCTAGACCACGTCACGGACGCGATCGTCCAGGTCCTCTGATCCGAGAGGGGGTTGACTTCCCCTTTGTAAACAGTAGGATACGCACCGCTGTTCCGCGATAGCTCAGTCGGTAGAGCAAATGACTGTTAATCATTGGGTCCCTGGTTCGAGTCCAGGTCGCGGAGCCAAATCAGAAAGCCTCGGTTCATACCGGGGCTTTTTTATGGCT
>NZ_JYHV01000012.1 GCF_000952685.1 Stutzerimonas stutzeri
CCTAGGACACCGCCCTTTCACGGCGGTAACAGGGGTTCGAGTCCCCTAGGGGACGCCATTTTTTTTGCCCGTTTTGGGCATCAAAGGGTCATTTCTTACGAAATGGCCCTTTTTGTTTTGGGCGCTCTTTCATCTGTGGTCAGGCTCTGTTCATCAGATTGAAACGATGCTGAATGCTGAATGGTTTGTCATAGATGATCGCCGCGTACGTGACATCCACTGGCGTCTGGCTTCCAATAGAGCATGACCGCAATCTGACGGCGCACTGCACAGCGAGGATAGGCATGATCTGGGACCAGACCGACGCGTTCATCATCGATTTCATTGTCGAGGCCGAGCATATCGACGAGCTGGGCCACGCCAACAATGCGGTATACGTATCCTGGCTGGAGCGGTGTGCCTGGCAACACTCACAGAGCCTGGGGCTGGGGTTGGAAGACTATCGTCGACTGGACCGCGCCATGGCGGTGCTCAGGCATGAAATCGATTACCTGGCGGCAGCCTATCAGGGCGATCGATTACGGCTGGCGACCTGGATCGTCGATTCCGATCAGCGATTGAAGATGAAGCGTAATTTCCAGTTGGTCAGGCCTGCCGATGGCTGTACCCTGCTACGTGCGCAGACCACCTTCGTTTGCATCCAGCTGTCGAGTGGTAAGCCCAAGCGGATGCCGGCGGAATTCGTGGAGGGGTACGGCAAGGCGCTGATTGAGCCTTACCCCCTCGAACTCTAACGCACCTCAGGTCAGCGCTGTTCCGGCTTGCTGACGTCGGCGTCGCGGCGCTCTTCGGCGTCCTCGCGCCAGTCGTCCTGGACTTCGTTCTTCATTTTCTGGTCAATGGTTTTGCCGTCTTTCCCGACGTTGGCGGTATTGGCACGCTGATGGGTCTCGCTCATGGCGCTGCCTTGGGTGTCGCCGGCAGCGCCATGCGTGCCGTCATGCATATCGTCCTGATTGGCTATGGCGCTGGTTGCAAGAATGCTGGCAAAGACTGCAACGGTCAGGGATATACAGGTATTCATAGGCAATCCTCGGCTGGTGGAATTGTTCAGATCTCTCTGAATCCGACTGGGCATTCGCAGGATTTGTTCGCCTTGAACCGATTTTGACGTGCGCAGGCGGTCGACGGGATTATCGGCGACCGAAAGAGCGCTCGAATGCATCGGGCAGCGCGTGGAAGCTAACCACCATTCCATGCTTCACACGTAAGATTCGGCCACCCAGGGACAGGGTCAGCGGGCTACGTTCCGTAATTACCGCTCCGGAGTCCAGCAGCTCTTCGATGTGCTTGCGTAGCGCATGGTATTGCCGCTTTTCGTCTTGATGTTCCGGCATGATGCGTCCTCATCCATGAAAGGCGACGGAATTCTAGCAATCTGTGACTGATTTTACATATCAAAATGACATCATTCGTTACTGCAGAGCTATGCAAGTGCTTCGGTGGCGGTGGCGCCTCTCCAGCGGTCGCTGAATTGATTGTTTCGCCACGCCTTGGGTTCGCGCTGGCCAGGTCTCGACAAATGGCTGCGTTGCGATCCGCAGATGGACGATAATCACTCTCGCACCGTGGTTAGCGTCCAAAGATTTGCAGTACAGAGCGGTGCCAATGAGCCGTAGTCGGTGCAGAGCCAAGGAAATTCACTCGTTAACACTTCGCGCAAAATCATCCATGTCGATTGTGACTGCTTCTACGCAGCCATCGAAATGCGTGACGATCCGAGTCTCGCGAATCGGCCCATCGCGGTGGGCGGGCTCGCCGACCGTCGCGGCGTCATAGCCACTTGTAATTACGAGGCGCGCGCTTACGGGGTGCGTTCGGCAATGGCGTCGGGGCATGCGTTGAAGCTTTGCCCGGATCTGCTGATCCTGCGGCCCCGTATGGACGCCTACAAGGAAGCCTCGCGCGAAATCCACGGCATCTTTCGTACCTATACCGATTTGATCGAGCCGTTATCGCTCGACGAGGCTTATCTCGACGTGAGTGCCTGCGAGCATTTCGCTGGCAGCGCCACGCGCATTGCCCAGGATATCCGCCGGCGGGTCTGGCAACAGCTGCGCATCACGGTGTCGGCGGGTGTCGCGCCGAACAAGTTTCTCGCCAAGATAGCCAGTGATTGGAACAAACCGGATGGGCTGTTCGTGATCACTCCAGACCAGATCGATGACTTCGTATTGGCGCTGCCGGTCACCAAGTTGCATGGGGTCGGTCGAGTCACCGCCGACAAGCTGAAACGGCTGGGTATTCATACCTGTGCTGATCTGCGCAGCTGGAAACGCCTGGATCTGGTTCGGGACTTCGGTTCGTTCGGCGAAAGGCTGTGGGGGTTGGCGCATGGAGTCGACGAGCGTCTGGTTCAGGTCGAGAGTCGGCGTCAATCGGTCAGCGTCGAGAACACTTACGATCGCGACTTGCCAGATCTTGCGGCCTGTCTCGAGCGGCTGCCCGAATTGCTTGAACAACTCAATGGCAGGATGGCGCGGCTCGATAGCGGCTACCGTCCGGGCAAACCTTTCGTCAAACTCAAATTCCATGACTTCACCCAGACGACCCTCGAGCAGGCGGGTTCCGGCCTCGAACTGGAGGATTACGCCGACCTTCTTGCTGGTGCCTTTGCGCGCGGCAAGCGTCCGGTGAGGCTGATTGGCGTCGGGGTTCGCTTGATCGACCTGCGCAGTGGTTTCGAGCAACTTCGCCTGTTCTAAGGCCGCCCGCCGCGCGGACCCACCTCTGGTTCAGGCATTCAAGAAGGCTGGTTAATGACCAGGCTTCCACGACGAAACCTACCGCCAGAAATAAGCAGGGCCGCTCACTGAGCGGCCCTTTGCCTGGGGTGTAAAAGAGGGGATCCCTGGCCTGCCTGTACCAGGGCCCCCGAAACGGTTATCTGGATATTTGCATGGGGCGTGCCAGTTTTCAGCGAGCGGTTTGCCGCATAGTGTTTGCCCGATCCGTCGAATGCCGTCAGGCGACTTCCGAGCAGCCGCACAGCCTGAAGCCGCGCGGCATGCGGCGATGAGAGGGTCGGCGGGGAAATGTCAGAGACAGCGCTTTCGCGCTTCGAGCGGAGCGGGCGTGCGGGACGCCCGGTTTTCTGCACTGTTTCAGTCTGTTTGAGTTGCTTTCGTTGGGTGCAATGCCCAGCTTTGGCGCAGCTTAGTTCTGTTCCGGCCAGACGCGTAGCGGGGCGCCCTCGGTGGGCCAGAAGCGCAGCTGATCGATCTTGGAAACATCCCAGCGCTCGACCCGTGACAGCAACTCCAGAAACCGCTGCTCCTGCTTCATGATGTGCTCGGCGCATATCTTGCGCGTGCTTCCGATCTCGCTGAAGCGAAGCTTCTGGTGCTCGATCTGATAGCTGGCGAACCAATGATTACAGCCAGCGTTGCCGTAGGCGCGGTCTTCGCTGAACGTCAGCGAGACCGGATTGCGTCCAACCACGGGTTCGTCGCCGATCCACTCAGCGATATAAGTGACGTCGTTCTGTAGCGTCAGTGGCTCGACCGAGCAACCTGCAACGGACACCACGGCCAAGCCGGCCATGATCAACGTTCTCATGGCTGTGCCCTCTGGCAGGTCGGGCACAGATGCTGGCCGGCGTTGTTCTTCCAGCCCAGCTCCGCGATCCGCGCTTCGGCCGCCGGGGCACGTGCGGTATCGCCTTTGGCGGCATCCACGGCGAACTCGAAATCGAGTTGTTTTCCGCAGCCGTCGCAGTCGACCTGCCAATTGAGAATCGCCAGCTCACGGAAGACCGGTCCGTTCGCCACAGCCATCCATTGACCCGGCGGATTGATCAAGTGGCGAACCTTGTCGACCGTCAGGCGCTGAAAGAGGTCACGACTGCCTTTGAGCGTGACGATCAGAATATCGCCTGAACGCACATTGCCGCCGTTACCGGTGACTTGATAGCGGCCCGGTGCCAGGGCTCGGCATTCGGTCAGTGTGTGTCCGGGATTGAGCAGGTTGTAGCGAAAATCGTGTTCGGCCATGACTCGCGATCGATAGGGATGAGGGGAAGGTTGCGCAGGGGGCAATGCTAGCACGGCGGGGTGTTGGGCGTACCCGACGTGGAACGGGAGGTAATCGTTGCGGTCGGTCGGTATCTATCGTGTTCGCTTGTGTTGGAAATATCGGTACTTGCCGGGTCCACCGGCAAGCGGGTTCCGAAAGGATGTGATCGCGATTGAATGCGACGCGATGCCTGCCGCTATGGCTGAGTACTGGTGAAGGTTTCGTCAAGGAAGCGCTGCATGTCGTTCCAGGAACGCTCGTCGGCGGCTTTGTTGTAGGCCACGTCGACACCTTTCTCCTGAAATTTATCTGCATCGGGGTTGCTGAAGCCATGCTTGGCGCCAGGTAGGCTGACGAGCTGATAGTCGGCACCGGCTGCGACCATTTCCGAGCTCAGTGCCGCCACGTCTTCGGCGCTGACCATGCTATCTGCGCTGCCGTGTTCGACCAGTACACGGGCCTTGATGCTGCCGGGAACGGCGCGGGTTTGCGTCGCCAGTGCGCCGTGGAAGCTAACCACGCCCTCGAGCGGTACGCCCTGACGCGCCATGTCCAGCACCACCTTGCCGCCGAAGCAGTAGCCGATCGCGGCAAGCTTGGCGGCGTCCGTCTGCTGTTGCTGCTTAAGCAGATCAAGACCGGCGTTGAAGCGCTCCTTGGCAGCATCGGAGTTGGCCAGGGCGGCTTGCATGAAACTCATGGCGTCCTTGGGATGCTCGGTGTTCTTGCCCTCGCCATACATGTCGATCGCCAGTGCGCTGTAGCCCAGCGCGGCCAGGTCACGGGCGCGGCTTTTGGCATAGTCGTTGAGGCCCCACCACTCATGAACCACCACGATACCGGGGCGCTTGCCTTCGATGGCGTCGTCGTAGGCGTAGTACCCGATCATCTCGGTTCCGTCGGCGGCGGTATAGGGCATCTCTTGAGTCTGGACCTCGGCTTGGGCGAGGGTGCTGGCGGCCATCAGCGCGCCGAGCAGACAGTAGCGCATGGTAGAGCTCCTTGTTTGGGTACCGTTGATTGATAGCCGTTGTTCGACTCGCACGCAACTGCGTCGTTCATGGCCGGTGTACGGGCATGCAACGAAGAGTGTGGGAGGTGCAGTTCAAAAGCCGGCGCGGCTTGTAAGGCCGCGCCAGTTTGGGGTTACCAGCCCGGCACGCCGTGCATGTCCGGCAACCGATGAGCGATGCCCTTGTGGCAATCGATACAGGTGGCTTCGCCGTTGGCCAGAGCGGTGGAATGGAACTGTGAAGCGCGCTTGCTCTGGCGAGTGAAATCCATGAACTCGAAGTTGTGGCAATTACGGCATTCCAGCGAGTCGTTAGCCTTCAAGCGCCGCCACTCATGCTCGGCCAATTCCCGGCGCATGCCGAGGAATTTCTCGCGCGTGTTGATGGTGCCGAAGATCTTGCCCCAGACCTCCTTGGACGCCTGCATCTTGCGCGCGATCTTGTCCGTCCATTCATGCGGGACATGGCAGTCCGGGCAGGTAGCGCGCACACCCGAGCGGTTGGTGTAGTGGATGGTGTCCTTAATCTCCATGTACACGTTATCTTCCATCTCGTGACAGGAGATGCAGAAGGCTTCGGTGTTGGTCGCTTCGAGCGCGGTGTTGAACCCGCCCCAGAAGATGATCCCCGCGAGGAATCCGCCAAGGGTTAGCACGCCCAGGCTGTAGTGCACGCTCGGGCGGCGCAGGACCGTCCAGTATCGCTTGAGAAACGACAGTATCGACTTCATCCCGGCGCCCTCATTCTTCGTTCTGTTTGTTTTCGTGATACAGCAGCTTGTCTATGTTCTTGAAGTCGTTCTCCACCAGCGGCTTCACATCGTGTTGCACCACATGGCACTGGGTGCAGAAATATCGACGAGGGGCCACCGCACCCAACGTCTGGCCGTCCCGATCGGTGAAATGCGTGATGCTGATCATCGGCGCCTGGGTGCGGGCACTGTTAGCTCGGCTATGGCATGCCAGGCACTTGTTGCCGTTCTTGTCCATCTGATAACCGCGAATGGTGTGTGGGATGGTCGGCGGTTGCTCGGGGTAGTTGCGCTCGCGCTTGAGATCCTTGTTTTCCTCATCTTTGAGAGGTGGGGGTGTGAACTCCTGGGTAATGGTGCCGCCCGGCCGGCGTCCGTCCGGAGCAGGGGCATCCAAGGGATAGTCCGGCCCGGCGGCAATCGCCAGGCCAAACACCGCGAGGAGCGTCAAAGGCAGTAGACGAAATTTCATGGCGACTCTCCTCAGGCGATGCTGACCACTTCGATCTTCACGGCGCATTTCTTGTAGTCGGTTTGCTTGGAGATCGGGTCGGTCGCGTCGAGGGTGACCTTGTTGATCAGTTTGTTGGCATCGAAGAAGGGCACGAAGATCAAGCCTTTCGGCGGCTTGTTGCGCCCTCGGGTTTCGACACGGGCCTGCATTTCCCCACGACGGCTGATCACCTTGACCACGCTGCCACGGCGCGCCTTGAGGTCGCGGGCATCGTCGGGGTGCATATACAGCAGCGCATCAGGAACTGCCTGGTGCAGCTCATCGACACGCTGAGTCATGCTGCCGGTGTGCCAGTGTTCGAGAACACGGCCGGTGCTCAGCCAGAACGGATAATCCTGGTCCGGTACTTCGGCCGGAACCTCGTAGGGCAGGGCGAAGATGATCGCCTTTTTGTCCGGGTAGCCGTAGAACTGCACGCCCGTGCCTTTCTCGACGTACGGGTCATATCCCTCGCGGTAGCGCCATAGCGTTTCCTTGCCGTCCACGACCGGCCAGCGCAAGCCGCGTTCCTGGTGATAGCGGTCGAAGTCGGCTAGGTCGTGACCATGGCCGCGACCGAACTGGGCGTACTCCTCGAATAGGCCTTTCTGCACGTAGAAGCCGTAGGCCTCCGATTCCTGGTTGCGGTAGCCCTCGGCAATGTCGCTGGTGGGGAAGCGGTCCACCTGGCCGTTCTTGAATAGCACCTCGAACAAGGTCTTGCCTTTCAGCTCCGGCGCCTTGGCCAGCAGCTCGGCTGGCCAGACCTCGTCCGTGGTGAAGCGCTTGGAGAATTCCATCAGCTGCCAGAGATCCGAGCGTGCCTCGCCGGGCGCACTGACCAACTGGTGCCATACATGCGTGCGGCGCTCGGCGTTGCCGTAGGCGCCTTCCTTTTCCACCCACATGGCGGCAGGAAGAATCAGGTCGGCGGCCTGGGCGGACACCGTGGGGTAGACGTCGGAAACGATGACGAAGGTTTCCGGGTTGCGCCAGCCGGGCAGCACCTCCTGCATGATGTTCGGGCCGGCCTGCATGTTATTGGTGGCCTGGGTCCAGTAGACCTTGAGGTTGCCGTCCTTCAGCTCGCGGCTCTGCTGGACGGCATGGAAACCGGGCTTTTCCTGGATGGTGCCTTCGGGCAGCTTCCAGATCTTCTCGGTTACGGCGCGGTGCTTGGGGTTGGTGACGACCATGTCCGCAGGCAGGCGATGGGAGAAGGTGCCGACTTCGCGTGCGGTGCCGCATGCCGATGGCTGGCCGGTGAGCGAGAAGGGGCTGTTGCCGGGCTCGCTGATCTTCCCGGTGAGCAGGTGGATGTTGTAGATCATGTTGTTCGCCCAGACACCGCGGGTGTGCTGGTTGAAGCCCATGGTCCAGAACGACATCACCTTGGTCTTTGGATCGGCATACAGCTCGGCCAGTGCTTTCAGGCGCTCGGCGGGTACGCCCGACTCGTGCGCGGCGTGCTCCAAGGTGTAGGGCTTGAGGAACTCGGCGTAGTCCTCGAAGCTGATGTCGGTCCAACTGCCGGCGACGGCGGCGTTTTCCGCCTTCAGTTCACGCGGATCGGTCGGACGCAGGCCGTAACCGATATTGGTCGCGCCCTTGGCAAACTTGGTGTGGTTCTTGACGAAGTCCTGATTGACCGCTCCGCTTTGGATGATGTGATTGGCGATGTAGTTGAGGATCACCAGATCGGTCTGCGGATTGAAGACCATCGGGATATCGGCCAGGTCGAAGCTGCGATGCTCGAAGGTCGACATGACCGCGACCTTGACGTGCGGCGCGCTCAGGCGGCGATCGGTCACTCGGGTCCAGAGCACGGGGTGCATCTCGGCCATGTTCGACCCCCAGAGCACGAAGGCGTCTGCGGCTTCGATATCGTCGTAGCAGCCCATCGGCTCGTCCATGCCGAAGGTGCGCATGAAGCCAACGGCCGCAGATGCCATGCAATGGCGAGCATTGGGGTCGAGGTTGTTGGAACGGAAGCCGGCCTTCATCAGCTTGTTGGCCGCATAGCCTTCCCACACGGTCCACTGGCCGGAACCGAACATGCCGACCGAGCTCGGGCCGCTCTCCCTGAGCGCGGCCTTGTATTTCTCCTCCATTATGTCGAAGGCCTGTTCCCAGCTGACCGGCTGGAACTCGCCCTGCTTGTCGTACTGGCCGTTCTTCATGCGCAGCAGCGGTTGCGTCAGGCGGTCGGTGCCGTACATGATCTTCGACAGGAAGTAGCCCTTGACGCAGTTGACGCCGCGATTCACCTCGGCCTTGACGTCGCCGTGAGTAGCCACGACTCGATCGCCGGCGGTGGCGACCATCACGCCACATCCGGTGCCACAGAAACGGCAGGGCGCCTTGTGCCACTTGAGCGCCGTCGCCTCCGGGTCGGTAATCAAATTGCTGGCGCTGGTGGCGATCGGGATCCCCGCCACGCTGGCTGCGATAGCCGCGGCATTGGCCTTGGCAAATTGACGTCGTGTGAGGCTCATTCAGGCTCTCCTTCTGGTGAGAGGAGTTCGTGGTAAATCAGGGCAGCGTTGAGAACGCCGGGTATTTGTTGGATATGGTTGATCGTGTCGAGAATGCGGCTTTCGTGCTCGGCCTCCAGAACAACCACCAATTTCCCGGCAGCACTCTCTTGGTGCAGCTCGATTCCTGGCAGTAGGACAAGATTTCGTTTAGTGGCTTCGAGCAACTCGGGGCGGCAATGCACGAGCAGGCTGGCGATATGCAGAGCATCGTTTCTTTCGTTCATTTTCTAGGTAAGGCTCCGCCTGCTTGGTGCAAGGCAACTAAGGGGGACTCTCTGCAATAACGACTGGGCGGGGGATCAGCTCGGCGGCCCGGGGGGACCAAAGACCATCTGGCTGATCCAGACGATGAAGCCATAGCCGGCGACGGTCACGACACTCAAAAGTGGGAACAGGAATACCAGCAGAAAAACGAAGAGTCTGGTTTCCTCCGGTTTGCCGACGGGGGCGGGATCGGTGTGATGCGGCACTGCGGTCACCTTGTATCTCCGGCTGTTGTGCTGAAGTCTAGGAAGCGTAGGCGGCTTAATCAAAGCCATCCGTCTACAACCGCAGGTTATAAGGCGCTAGTTGCACTTCAATTGATCTAGCTCAACTTATGCGGCCTGTGGGCAGCACACCGCCGGGCAGTTGGTCGACGCCGATGAGAATCCTGACGCACGTATATGACGGTTTTCAGCTGTCTTTTTACCGAGTCATTGGCCTACTGCGGCTGTGCTAGCCTGCGCCGCTTTTTTCAAGCCAACGTGCGTATGGGTACACCGCATGCCTTCTGATTCGCTCGCTTCCCACCACCTCAAACGCGGCACGCCTGCTTATCGCCGCGCCACCCTGGCGCTGTTCTGTGCCGGTTTCGCCACCTTCGCCATGCTGTACTGCGTGCAGCCCTTGCTGCCGCTGCTGGCGTCGCACTTCGCCGTCTCGGCGGCCAGCAGCAGCCTGGCATTGTCATTGACCACCTTGTCGCTGGCGCTCTGCCTGCTGGTGTCCGGTGGCCTCGCGGAAAGCTGGGGGCGCAAGCCGGTCATGGCGCTGGCTCTGGCGCTGGCGTGCCTGCTTGGTCTTGCGTGCGTAACGGTAGAGTCGTGGTCGCTGTTGCTGGTGCTGCGCGCCTTGCTGGGGCTTGCGCTCAGCGGGTTGCCGGCATTGGCGATGGCGTACGTCGGCGAGGAGTTCGATCCTGAATCGTTGCCAGCGGCGATGGGCTTGTACATCGGCGGCACCGCCCTCGGTGGGTTGTTGGGCAGGTTGCTGTCGGGCCTGTTGAGCGATATTGGCGGCTGGCAACTGGCGCTGGGCGGAATCGCCGGGTTGGCGATGGTGTCGCTGGGATTGTTCGTTTGGCTACTACCGGCGTCGCGTCATTTCACGGCCCAGCCTCTATCGCTGCACGGGCTGCTGGTCAACTTCGCTCAACATCTGGGCAACCCGATCCTGCGCAATCTATTTCTGCAGGGATTCCTGTTGATGGGTGGCTTCGTCGCGCTGTTCAACTACATCGGGTTCCGACTGGCCGGAGCACCGTTCGGCTTGTCTTCGACTGCCATTGGCCTGCTGTTCGTGGTGTATCTGGCAGGCATTCTAAGTGCTGGCTGGGCGGGACGGTTGGTTCCGCGCCTGGGTGCCAGAGCCGTACTCCAAGGCGGCGTCGGGCTGATGCTGCTGGGTGTGGGCTTGTGCGCGACGCCCTGGTTGATCGCGATCGTCATCGGGCTGGGGCTGTTCACGCTGGGCTTTTTCGCTGCGCACGCCGTGGCCAGCGGTCAGGTTGGCGTACATGCGAAGGGTGCCAAAGCACAGGCCTCTGCACTGTACTTATGCGCCTATTATCTGGGATCGAGTGTGGTGGGCTATGCCGCCGGCTACGTCTGGGACCATGCGGGGTGGCTGCCGCTAATGGTGGTGCTCGTGGCGCTGTTCGTGCTCGCCGCCTGGCGGGCGAGGCGCCTTTAGATCGAGACGTAAGGTCACTCGACCCGCTGCTCGCCGCTGAAGACCAGCGTGGCGCGACAGCTGCGGCAGAAGTACCGGCGACCTTTGCGCACCAGCGCATGGCGTTGCGAAGTGAAGGGGAAATCCTGACCGGCACAGGCGCAGCGATAGATGTAGCGGTTGACCTGCCGACGGCTGATCTCATAGGTATGGCAGCGGTCAGGTGTCAGTTCGTAAACACCCCGCATGATCAATTGCCATTCTTCGCCATGGGGGCGAATCCGGCCGCCGAACATCTGGTGTGCGATCAGGTGTGCAACCTCATGAGCCACGGTCTGCTTGAGGAAGTGTTCGCGGTTCTCCCGGTACAACTGTGGGTTGAAGCGCAGCAGATTGGTGTTCAGATGGGCAACGCCGGCTTTCTGCCCGCGTAATTTGAAGCTGACCTGTGGGCGCTCGAATCGCTGGTTGAAGAAGGCTTCGGCCAACTGATAGCAGGCTTCGACACGGGCATGTAGCTGTTCGGGCATAGGGGCCTCCGAAGAAGCCCGGAATTATGCCGCACTGTGCCAGTCTGGCAACCGTTCAGAGACCGCCGGGCTCTTCCTGGGGGCGTTCGTCCTGGGTCCCGTAGCTCTGGTTTTCATCCACGGTGCGGTCATAGTTCGGCTCGAGCGAGAGCGTCCAGAACAGAATCATGCTGACCAGTACCGTGACCAGCACGAGCAACGCGACACCCCAGATCGAACTGGCATAGAGAAAGCTCTGCGAGTTGCGCTGGCGCATGAAAGCGGGCAGGCCGGTGAACAGAAGATAGGTGGAGTAGATGCCCGCTATCAGCAGGACGATGGCCGCGAACCAGCGGTTCGGATACAGCCCGGTAATGCCTGCGAGGAGGAAGGGGGTGATGACGTATGCGATGAAGCCGATGCACTGGTTCAGGTTCGGTCGCACGTCGAATGCGCGAGCCATCCAGCGGACGAAGAAGCCCATGATCACTGTGCCGATGATGATGGTGACGTACAGCAGCAGGCACAGCTGCAAGGCGCTGCCGAAGTCGAGCCTCACGCGTTCTTCATCCACCAGGCTCCAACCCACGGCAGTAACCCCGATGAACAGACAGACGCTGGGGATTAGCGCCAGCAAAAGCAAGTGCATCAGGTAGTGCAGGCTATGAGCATCTTCCTTTTGACGGATGGTTTCCCAGGCACGGTCAGGCCGGGTAAACAAGCTGATGAATTCTGGGGTCATGGTGCCTCCTGATGCCGATGCTTGAGCGCTGCTGTTGCTGCTATAGACGCTCAAGCGCGGCAGGGATTCAAAACCATGGTCGCTGACGAAGCAGGAAAGGCAAGGAGCTGCAGGAATGACGCGAAGGGCTAGCCGGCGCGAAACGAGTCGCGCCGGCTGAGTTGACGAGCAGATCAGCGTACGTAGATCGGGCCGACGCCCATGCCCCACATGATCACCGACAGCGCGATGATCGCCACCAGAACGACCAGGCCGACGGCGAGTATGGAGCTTGAGAACAGGAAACCCTCGTCGGAAGGGATATTCATGAACGTCGGCAGGCCGACATAGAGCAAGTAGGTCGTGTAGCAGATGGCTGCCGTACCGACGATCATTCCCAGCCAGATGTGCGGATAGAGCGCGGCCAGGCCACCAACGAACAGCGGGGTGGCGGTGTATGCGGCAAATACGATGCACTGCACCAGCGTCGGATTGGCATCATAGGTGCGGGACATCCAGTGGATGAATCCGCCCATTACCGCGACGCCAGCCAGCATCGCCAGGTAGGACATCAGAGTAAGCTGCAAGGCGCTGCTTTCGGTGAGCTTAACGGCGTCTCCGCCGCCGATGCTCCAGCCGACCTGGGTGGTGCCGATGAATGCCGATATGGCAGGTATCGCCGCCAGAACCAGCACTTCCCCTAAATGCAGATGCCCGACGTTGCGTTCTTCCCCAGTGATTTCCTGCCATTCCTGGCCAGGGTGAGCAAACAGTCCCCAAACGTGATTGATCATGCCAGCGTCTCCTCGGTTTTGGAGGTCGCTTCGCCTGGCGTGCCGTCAGTTGGACGGGCGTGCGACCTTAAGTCGCAGTATAGGAAGTTGACGGTACGGCGCACCGGGCGCGGTTAGAGCGTTTGGGAGCTATGCAATCAACGGTAATAGCGTTGCAGTATTTCCATCGCCAGGTTGATTGACTGTATTCGAGCGGTGCTTCCGCCTCGATCAGGGTGGTGGATGCTGACGAGTTGGCGGTAGCGGCGTTTGATGGTGTGCATAGTCAGCGAAGCGGATTCCTGGTCCAACTCGAACAACTCGAGGGCCGCGCGCTTTTGCTCCGGGTTCCAGGTATCGCCGAGTTCGCCGAGATGATCACCGCGCATCCGCGACCAGAAGCTGGCCAGCAGACGCTCGACCTCGCCTTCATCCGTGTCGCGCAGGTTGGTCAGGTCCAGGTAGTACTCGCGCAACGGGTCGTTCTCGACGACTTCGCTGGCCCCGGGCCCATAGGGTTGAAGCTGGACGCACAGCGGAGAGATTTGAAGGTTGTGGCGGCGTTCGCCCCATAGCCGATCCCGCAATCGGTACAGCGCGTTGAACACGAGGAAATGGGTGCGAAACAGCACCAGCTTGTCCAGTAGCGGCAGGTTGGGGATGTGGGTGCTGTGACGGGCCTTGAGTTGCTGGATCAGCTGATATTCGCTGCAGCCCTCCGGCTGTTCGCGCAGCAATATAAACACCTGCTCGGCCAGGTCCATCTCGGGTTCGAGGTCATCGTTCATGCCGGCAAGCCTAGCATAGCGCCAGCAGTTAAATCGCTGGACGGATGGGGTAGGGCGCGGCGTGCTTTGCGCGTAAAATGCGCGCCTTTCGCATTCTCACCGGACTTCTGAAATGGGCAACCTCTCGGTCAATCAGAACAAACTGCAGAAACGCCTGCGCCGCCTCGCCGGCGAGGCCGTTACCGATTTCAACATGATCGAGGACGGTGACAAGGTCATGGTCTGCCTGTCTGGCGGCAAGGACAGCTACACCATGCTCGACGTGCTGCTGTATCTGCAGAAGGTCGCGCCCATCAAGTTCGGAATCGTCGCGGTGAACATGGATCAGAAGCAGCCGGGCTTCCCCGAGCACGTCCTGCCCGAATACCTGAAATCCATCGGCGTGGAGTACCACATCGTCGAGAAGGACACCTACTCGGTGGTCAAGGAAAAGATTCCGGAAGGCAAGACCACCTGCTCGCTGTGCTCGCGCCTGCGTCGTGGAACCCTCTACACCTTCGCCGACGAGATTGGCGCAACGAAAATGGCATTGGGTCATCATCGCGACGACATCCTTGAAACCTTCTTTCTCAATATGTTCTACGGCGGCACGCTGAAAGCCATGCCGCCCAAGCTACTCTCCGATGACGGCCGCAACGTGGTGATTCGCCCACTGGCCTATTGCAGCGAGGCGGATATCGAAGCCTATTCTCACATGAAGGAATTTCCGATCATCCCGTGCAATCTCTGCGGCTCGCAGGAGAACCTACAGCGCCAGGTGGTAAAGGAAATGCTGCAGGAATGGGAGCGAAAATCGCCGGGCCGCGTCGAAATCATGTTCCGCGCCTTGCAGAATGTGGTGCCATCACAGCTAGCCGATCGCAACCTGTTCGACTTTACCAGCCTACGCATCGACAACGAGGCCACGCCACGTTTTGTCGATGTGATGAGCCTGTAAGAGTCGGCGCGGTAATTCCTGGTTGAAGATCGCCGGTGCGCTGGGGTAAGGTTCGGCCATCTTACGGAGTCAATCATGTCGTCCAGTCGTAATCATCTGTCCCTCGCTCAAGCCGGTGCCCTGCGCGCCGCGCGTATGCGTGGGCTGTTGATCGCCGCGGCCGGCTATTACTTTTTTGGGTATTGGTTTAGCCACAGGCGCGCCTGATACCCCACAGGCGCCCTAGCAAGCAGGGTCGCCACCAACAGTTTTCGAACCCCCGGTCGGCCACCCGACCGGGGGTTTTGTTTTTTCCGGCCTGCCAAGGCCATACGTACCGAGGAACGCACCATGTACAGCTACCGCAACGATTACCGCACCTACCGCTATGACTGGCGATTTAGCCGCTTCAACGCCGCTGTTCCGACACCCATAGACCGAACACTTCGCTAGCGCCGACGCGGCAGAGATGCCGCGCCGGCCAAAGGACCGCCAGATCATGAACGCACCGACTTCCGCTCAGCTCGTCAATTGCAATCCCGTCGCTACCCCGTCCAGACGCAGCGCTCATCCGCTGCCCAGCCCCGCCGTATTGCGTCAGCGTGTGCCGCTCAGCGACGCGCTCGCCACACGCGTCCATGCCGACCGCAACGCTATCCGCGCCGTGCTCGATGGCAGTGACCCGCGACTGCTCGTCGTGGTCGGTCCGTGCTCGCTGCACGACCCCGAATCCGCCGTTGAATACGCTGACCGCCTCGCCGAGCTGGCGCCTCAGGTCGATGATCGGTTGCTGCTGGTGATGCGGGCTTACGTGGAAAAGCCACGAACCACGGTCGGTTGGAAAGGGCTGGTCTACGATCCCCGTCTGGACGGTAGCGGCGACATGGCTGAAGGCCTGAGTCTGTCGCGTCGGCTGATGCTGGACATTCTCGAACGCGGTCTGCCGATTGCGACCGAACTGCTGCAGCCCCTGGCGGCCGGCTACTTCGATGACCTGCTGGGATGGGCGGCGATCGGCGCGCGTACCTGCGAATCGCAGATTCATCGCGAACTGGTCAGTGGCCTGGATTTGCCGGTGGGCTTCAAGAACGGCACCGACGGCAGCCTGGGTATCGCCTGTGATGCAATGCGCTCGGCCGAGCACGCGCACCAGCATTTCGGCATCGATGACCTCGGGCATCCGGCGCTGCTGCAAACCCGCGGCAACCCGGATACCCACCTGGTGTTGCGTGGCGGGCACGTGGGCCCCAACTATGACGAAAAGAGCGTCGCCAAGGCGCGCGAAACGTTGCTGCGCCAGGGCATTACGCCGCGGATCATGGTCGACTGCAGCCATGCCAACAGTGGCAAAGACCCGCTGCGCCAGCCAGCGGTGCTCGAATCGGTGATCGATCAGCGCCTGGCTGGGGATTCGAGCCTGCGCGGGGTGATGCTCGAAAGTCACCTGTTCGATGGCTGTCAGCCGCTGGCCGGAAACCTGCGTTATGGCGTCTCCATCACCGATGGCTGCCTGGGCTGGGCGGCAACCGAGCGGATGCTGCGACACGCCGCGATGCGCCTACGAGGATAAGCCGGCAAGCCCGACCGCGACGGTCGGGCTTGCGGGGCCGGATTGCCAAGGGCACCCTGTACGGCTCGTTTCGATTCCACGTTTCAGGTCCCGCATGCACGATTACAAATGGCTGCACGAATACTGTCTCAATCGTTTCGGTTCGGCCGCGGCTCTGGAAAATCGGCTGCCGCAACCGAGCAGCCCCGATGAGTTGCGGGCGGTTCCCGATGACCGTTATCTGTCGCTGATCAGCCTGCGAATCTTTCGTGCCGGGCTCAAACACAGTCTGGTGGACGCGAAGTGGCCGGCTTTCGAGGAGGTGTTCTTCCGCTTCGATCCGGAAAAGCTCGTACTCATGGGCGGCGAGCACATCGAGCGTCTGATGCAGGATGCGCGAATCATTCGCCATCTGGGCAAGCTCAAGAGCGTGCCGCGTAACGCGCAGTTCGTGCTCGACGTGGCCAAGGAGCGCGGTAGCTTCGGCAACCTGATCGCTGAGTGGCCGATAACCGACATCGTCGGGCTGTGGCGCTACCTGGCCAAACACGGCAGCCAGCTCGGCGGCCTGTCGGCGCCGCGGCTGCTGCGCATGGCGGGAAAGGACACCTTCATCCCCAGCAACGACGTCGTTGCGGCGCTAAAGGCGCAGAAGGTCGTCGACAAGGTACCCAGCAGCCAGCGCGACCTAGCGGCGGTGCAATCGGTATTCAACCGCTGGCACGACGAGAGCGGCCGACCGATGTGCCAGCTGTCAGCTATGCTGGCGTTTACCGTCAATCATTGAGAATGATGCGTTTCGAGCTGACGGGCATCCGCGACTTTTGAAAGACACGCTGGACGGGCGCGATGGTCGAGGAGGGCTAAGTTGGACGGGGCCATACAGCAAATTGCCGAGGCGTTGCGACAAGCGGAGCGCATCCTGATCGTCACCGGTGCCGGGCTTTCGGCCGACTCCGGATTGCCGACCTACCGCGGCGTGGGCGGACTCTATAACGGTCACACCGAAGATGGCCTGCCGATCGAAACGGCCTTGTCCGGACCGATGCTCGGGCTCGATCCGGCGCTGTGCTGGAAGTATCTGGCTGAAATCGGCCGCGCCTGCATCGCCGCCAAGCCCAACGCCGGTCACTTCGCCATCGCCGAGCTGCAGCAGCGCAAGCCGGGCTGCTGGGTACTGACCCAGAACGTCGACGGTTATCACCTGGCGGCGGGAAGCCCGCCACAACGACTTATTGAGATTCACGGTACGTTTGCACCGCTGTTCTGCATGGCGTGCGGTCAGGAAAGCGTCGACTTGGCCGATCATCTCACTCGTCCCCTACCACCACGCTGCGTAGATTGCGGCGGGGTGCTGCGGCCGCCAGTGGTGCTGTTCGAGGAAATGCTGCCGGACTCGGCGCTGGGGCGCTTGCATGATGAGCTGCACAAAGGTTTTGACGTTGTGGTGGCGGTAGGGACGTCGGCAAGTTTTGCCTATATCGTCGAGCCGTTCCTTCGCGTGCGAAACAGTGGCGGCTTTACGGCGCAAATCGATCCATCTGCCAGTGAACTGTCGTTTCTGGTCGACGTGCACATCGCCGAGGGGGCGGCAGACGTTTTGTCGCGGCCGGTTCGTCACATTTTCGGCGATTGAATTTGCTCATCGAATCGTCAGCAGGCATAGTTCCGCCACTTCGACTTCCTGACGTCTTATGTCATGCGCCGACACCTCTTTCCATTGCTACCCGTTTCGCTGGTCCTGCTGTTGGCCGCCTGCGCCAGCCAGCCCGAGCAGGCCGAAACGTCGGTTCTCGCACCGGGCTTCGCGTTCAGCCTCCCCACCGACCTGCGCGAGGCGGAACAGGCTCAGACTGATACCGACGAACCCACCGAACAACAACTGCGTGAACTCGCCGACGAGCAGAGCTACCAGCTGCCCGACCTGGCCGAAAGCGTGCTTGAGCAGGGTTTCAAATTGGTAGGCACCCCTTATCGCTACGGCGGCAGCTCCACGAAGACAGGATTCGACTGCAGCGGCTTCGTAAGTTTCCTGTTCCGCAAGGAAGCCGGCATCGAGCTGCCCCGCTCGACTCGCGAGATGATCAACCTGGACGCACCGAAGGTCGCCCGCAGCGATCTCGAGCCAGGCGACGTGGTGTTCTTCAACAATCGCGGCCGCGGCCGGGTCAGCCACGCCGGCATCTACATCGGCAACGATCAATTCATCCACTCGGCCAGTCGCCGCAGCGGAGGCGTGCGTGTCGACAGCCTCGACGAGGCCTACTGGCGTTCCAGCTTCATGCAGGCCAAGCGTGTTCTGGCCTTGGTACATGATTCCAGCTCGGTTCCCACTCATCACTGATCGCTGAAACAGCGGCTTACCGGGCTTGCATCGGCGAACACATGCCGGCAGAGTGATGGCTCATTTGCCTGGACTGCTCTGCCATGCTTCTTCTGGCCCGATTTCTGACCGTACTAGTGACCGCCTTGCTGGTGACCGCCTGTTCGAGTCGTGCTCCCGTCGAGCCGGTTGCGATCATGCCGACGCCTCCTGCCCAGCAATACCCAGGTACCGCGGAAGAGGTTCTGTTCACCGCCTTGGGGCTGGTTGGCACACCTTATCGCTATGGCGGCAACACCCCTGACGGCGGTTTTGATTGCAGTGGTCTGATCGGCTATGTCTACCGAGGCGCGGCAGGAGTCGCGCTACCCCGGACCACGCGCGAGATGAACGCCATGCGTGGCCAGACCGTCAAACGCGATGCGCTCAAAGCAGGCGATCTGCTGTTCTTCGCCACCAGTGGCGGACGGCGGGTCAGCCATGCCGCGATCTACGTGGGGGAGGGGCGCTTCGTCCACGCGCCGTCAACTGGTGGAACCGTACGCCTGGACAGTCTTTCCAACCGCTATTGGCAGAACAGCTACCTCAGTGCCAAACGCGTACTCGACGGTGAGCGGCTCGCTCGCAATCCGTAACCCGCAGACGCTGGCCGGATTGAGAACCGACGAGCGGCACCGCTTTCATCGTGGCCGCCAGGGTAGCGAGCCTTAAGCACGGTTGTTTCACGTTGCGATTCGAGTCACGTTGAATGGTGCCGATCATACGACTTCCAGACCAGCCTGAAGCCTGCGAGCTGTGCCTGCGGCTGGTGCCGTTGACCCGCCATCACCTGATTCCCAAAGCGCTGCATGGCAAAGCTATGTCCGCAAGCGCTTCGGGCGGGAAACGCGGATCACCGCCACGCTCTGGGTCTGCCGGCCCTGCCATAACCCGATTCATCGCCTGTTCAGCGAGAAAGAGCTAGCGCTCACCTTCAACAGCCGCGACGCCTTGCTGAGCGATCCGCGCCTGCGCACCTTTGTCGATTGGTTGTCGACCAAGCCGGCCGGATTCGTACCTCGCCACTGATTCGCGGCCTCGGAATATCTGGAAATACATCGGGGTTTGACATTTGTCAGGTGTCGAATTGTCGCACTTTGGCTATGATCGGCGCCCCAACTTCTCGGGTGCGCATCCTGCGCACGAACCGTCTCCCCCTTATACGTTAGGTGCCTTATGCCTGAAATACTTCAGTACGTGCTGATCGGCCTCGCCGTGGCCGCCCTGCTCGGTGTCGTTCTGGAAGAAATAACCCATGTGAACAAAGCCAAGGTCACGCTGTTTTTCGGCACCTTGGCCTGGATGCTGCTGTTCGTATTCTCACCCGAAGGCGCCGAGCGCGATCTGGTGCTGGAAAGCCTCAACGAAAACATCGCGGAAATTGCCGGGCTCTGGATTTTTCTGGTGGCTGCGATGACCTTCGTCGCCTACCTGAACAAGAAGGGCATGATCGAGAATCTGATCTATCTGGTGTTGCCCAAGCGAATCAGTGAGCGCGCGCTGTTGTTTCTGACCGCGACATTCTGCTTCGTGTTTTCGTCACTGGCGGACAACATCACCGCGACCCTGGTATCGATCACCCTGATCATGTCGCTCAAACTCAGCGCGGAGAAGACCATCAAGTACGCCGCTCTGGTGGTATTTGCGGTCAACTCCGGTGGCGTTGCGTTGATCACCGGTGATGTCACCACCCTGATGATCTTCCTCGCCGGCAAGGTCAAAATCCTGCAACTGCTGCTGCTGGCGCTCCCGGCATTTTTGGCGGTGCTGCTGCTGGCTGCATTGCTCTCGGTCGGGATGAATGGGCAGGTGGTGGTCACCAGCCACCGAACCGATGTCCGTCGGGTCGACATCGCCATTGCGCTGATTTTCCTCGGCACCATTCTGTGCACCATCGCCGGCAACTTTTTCTTCCAGATTCCACCGGTGCTGACGTTCCTTACCGGGCTTTCGATCATGTTCCTGGTGGCGCGCTTCTTCAGTGACGACATCGAAACCGATCCGATCTTGGAGTACGTGCGCCAAGTCGAATTCGAAACCCTGTTGTTCTTCCTCGGCATTCTGCTGTTAGTCGGCATGCTCAAGGAGATCCATGTACTGGACGGGTTGGTGCGCATATACGACCAGGTCCCGGCGGTGCTGGCCAACTATCTGATGGGCGTGCTATCGGCCGCGATCGACAACGTGCCGCTGACGGCCGCGTTGCTCAAGTCCGGACTGGAAATGGGCGTAGCCGAGTGGATGGTGCTGACCTATGCGGTCGGGGTCGGCGGTTCGCTGCTGGTGATAGGGTCCGCCGCCGGGATCGTCGCGATGAGCAAGGTGCCGGGGCTGACGTTCGGCAGCTACCTCAGGTACAGCCTGTATCTATTCATCGCATTCAATCTCGGGTTTGCCGGTGTTTATCTGACGGGGCTGGCTGTGGCGGGTTCGCTCGGCTAGCAGCGTTCGTACCAGGCGCAGCAGGTGGCCGTGGAAGGTGCATCTGCTGCGGCTACCAATGCAGGTTGAAGTGCGAACCCAGCACGAAGCAGTCGTCTAGCAGATCCCAACGTTCCACACAGGCCGTCTTGCCGGTGCCGGAGCGGAGCTTCAGACGGTTGAAGGAGTTCGGTGACGTGCCGCGGACCCGTGACGACAGCGTGGTGCCGGCCTGGACCATCCAGATCTCTCGCGACAGTCCTGGGTATTGCCTGGACAACGGCAGCACGTAGGGCAAGTGAATATGCCCCCCCATCACCAGATCCAGCCCCTCGTCGGCCCACCGGTGCAAGGCGTCATCGGCGTTGTGCTGCAGATTGCTCAGATCGCTCAAGACCATGGCACCGAAGGGCTGGTGCGCGACCACGATGCGCAGCTTATTCGGGCTGGTCTGTCTTAGCCGCTGCGTGACCACCTGCACCTGCTCATCGGTGACGAGCCCGTCTTTGTGCCGCCGCGGGTGCGTGGTGTTGAGGCCGATGATCAGTACTTCGTCGTTCTCGAACGTGGGCTCGAGGTCGTCGCCGAAGTGCCGCCGGTAGTTTCGATAGGGCATCAAGAAGCGCGCAAAAACGTTATACAGCGGAATATCGTGATTGCCCGGGATCACTAACGTTTCGGCAATACCATGGCCGTGCAGACGCTGGACGAAGGCCTGTGCTGCAGCGAACTGCGAAACTCTGGCACGCTGGGTAATATCGCCCGAGAAGATCAACAGATCGGCCCCGTGCTCCTTCACATGATCTTCCATGGCTTGCACCACGCCCGGTTGCTCGGTGCCGAAGTGAGTGTCGGAGATCTGCACGATGGTCGTCATTGGCTGGCGTCTTCTCGTTGGGGCCGGTGGCGGATGGGCATTGTTGCATTCGAAGCCGTTCAGCGTCCGGCGTTCCGGTAAATCTCCAAGAAGGGTATTCAAACCTGCCGCAGAGCTACTCGCGCGCGCTTCCAGTTGCGCTGCGTGGGGCCTTGGACTAACCTCCGCGCTGCTTCAGGTGCCCCCTGGCAAAAAGCCAGAAGGGTGAAACAGGGAAGCCGGTCCATTCTTTGGAAGATTCCGGCGCTGCCCCCGCAACGGTAGGCGAGACAGGAAACCGCTCATAGCCACTGTGCCACAGGCATGGGAAGGCGCGGTTTTTCAGGGTGCCACAGGCATCCGCTCGCGAGCCCGGAGACCGGCCTGTCGCATTCCACGGCAGTGCGGCGGGCGCTGATCGGGGTGCGGCTGCCTGCACCTGCACTCCTTTCTTTGCGATCTCCGTCTGCCTTTATCGACTATTTGTCGTGCGGCGGGCACGACGGAGACCTGAACTTGATTCGCACGTCCTTTACCGCCTCTGCAGCCTGCGCGCTGCTTGGCTGTTCTTCGCTGTCTTTCTCCCAGACGCTTCAGCCGGTCAACCTCAATGAACAGGTGGTCACGGCGACCCGTACCGAACGCTCGTTCAGTCGCATCGCATCAAGCACCGTGATTAGCCGCGAAGAGATCGAGCGCAGCCAGGCGTCCAGCGTGCTCGATCTGCTGCGGGGACTTGCTGGGGTGAGCGTTTCAGCCAATGGCGGACGCGGCAAAACCTCGTCGGTGTATATCCGCGGCACTAGCAGCCAGCATTTACTGGTCCTGGTGGATGGCATCAAGGTCGGTTCGGCGACCGCTGGCGGCGCATCGCTGGAGAGCATTCCGGTGGAACAGATCGAGCGTATCGAGCTGGTGCGCGGGCCGCGTTCGAGCCTTTATGGCTCGGAGGCGGTCGGCGGTGTGATGCAGATTTTCACTCGCCAGGGCGATGGCGATGGATTCAGGCCCTATCTCTCGGTTGGCGCAGGCAGTCGCTCCAGTTTCAACGGTACGGCGGGCATTTCCGGCGGGCAAGGTGCTGGCTGGTTCAATCTTGGCGTTGCCAGCGAATCCACTGACGGCACCAATTCCCGCGCGTATCGCACCACGACCCCTCGGGCGTACGAGGCGGATGCTGACGGCTACCGTGAGTTATCCGGCTCGCTAAGAGGCGGCTACCGGTTCGACAATGGCCTGGAACTGGATGGCAGCTGGCTGCAGGTCGAGACCCACAGCGACTACGACTCGAGAGTCTCCTCGGGCAACAGCGGCCGCTTCGCCTACAGCGACGGTGGTCAGCAGGTCGTGGGCGCCCGCGCTCGGTTCACGCCGATCGAGCCCTGGCTGGTGACCCTCCAGGGCGGGCACAGCGAAGACAACAGTGATAACCACCGCGACGGTGAATTCTTTTCACGCTTCGACACCGAGCGAGACACCTTAGGCTGGCAGAACGATTTCAGCATCACCGACGAGCAGTTGCTCACGCTTGGTTTCGACTATCAGCAGGATCGCATCGACGTGAGCGATGCCTATGCGATCGATTCGCGTGATAACAAGGGCGCCTACCTGCAGTACCAGGCCCGCTTCGGTCGACATGGCCTGCTGGCCGGTCTGCGTCGCGATGACAACGAGCAGTTCGGCAGCCACGACACCGGCAATCTGGGTTGGAGTTACGATCTTCGGGACAACCTGGTGCTCAGCGCGTCTTACGGTACCGCGTTCAAGGCGCCGACGTTCAATGACCTGTATGCGCCGGATACGGGCTTCACCGCAGGCAATCCGGACCTCACGCCCGAGGAGTCGCAAAGCTATGAATTGGGCCTGAAAGGCCAACAGCAATGGGGCGAATGGGGCCTGAACGCGTTCGAGACGCAGATCAACGATCTGATTATCTGGACCGGTAGCGACCCCATGCAGCCGCAGAATCTGGATGTCGCGCGGATCCGTGGCCTCGAAGGCAGCGTCGCGACAAACCTGCTTGGCTGGGATGTCGCTACCACTCTGACGATTCTTGACCCCCAAGACCGCAGCAAGGCCAATCACGGACATCTGCTGCCGCGCCGCGCCAAACGCGCACTCAATATCGATCTGGACCGCACGATTGGTCGCTTCGGCGTCGGTACTACCTTTTACACGACCAGTCAGCGTTACGACCGGGCAAGCAACGCCGATGCCGAGCGGCTCCCCGGCTATGCGCTGGTGGATCTGCGAGGCGAATACCGCATCGACGCGTCCTGGCGGCTACAGGCCAGGCTGACGAATCTATTCGACCGTGACTACGAAACCGCGCAGACCTATGAGCAGCCCGGTCGGGCGGTTCACTTCACGGTTCGCTATCAGGCGCTCTAACGCAGTTCCAACGACCTACAAGGAGAACGCAAATGATCAGATTGTCCCCCAGGGCCCAACTGGCCGTTGGCATCGCGCTGGTGGCGCTGATGGCTATGACCCGCGGCCAGCACTTCGCGTCGGTGAACCTGCCGAGCGCATCCTGGGCGGTGTTCTTCCTCGCCGGTGTGCTGCTCGCGCCACGCTGGGTCTTTCCGGCACTGTTCGTCGAGGCTTCGCTGCTGGATTTTGCCGCTATCGAATGGAACGGCGTAAGCAGCTATTGCCTGTCGCCGGCCTACTGGATGCTGGCGCCGGCGTACGGCTCGTTGTGGTTCGGAGGGCGCACCTACGCGCGATTGCACCGTGATCAGCTATCCAGCCTGGCGGTTCTGGCGGGGGTGGTGATGCTGAGTGCGTTTGTCTGCTACCTGTTTTCCGGTGGTGGCTTCCTGTTCTTTTCGGGTCGCTATCCCGATCCAAGTCTGGCGCAACTGGTCGAGCGCATCGGCATCTACTATCCACGTAATCTGGGCACGCTGGCGCTCTATGTCGGAACCGCCGCGGTACTGTTCAGCGGGTTGCGTGTCTGGACTGTCCAGCGTCAGGGGGCTCGTATATGACCGAGTCGAGCGAGCGCGATGAGCGCCACAAGGCACGCATGCAGCGCAAGAAGGCCGTTGTCGACGCGAAGATTGCCGAGGCCCAAGACGAGTACGGCCTGTTGTTGGTGCACAGCGGAAACGGCAAGGGCAAGAGCAGCTCCGCCTTCGGCATGGTTGCCCGCGCGCTCGGCCATGGCATCAAGGTCGGGGTGGTGCAATTCATCAAAGGCGCCGCGAGCACTGGTGAGGAAACTTTTTTTCGGCGCTTTCCTGACGAAGTTCGCTATCACGTAATGGGTGAAGGCTTTACCTGGGAAACCCAGGATCGCCAACGTGACATCGCCAAGGCACGCGAGGCCTGGACGGTGGCAGCCGAGCTGCTGGCCGATCCGGGCATTGGATTGGTAGTGCTCGACGAACTGAACATCGCCCTGAAATATGGATATCTCGACCTCGAGCCCGTGCTCGCCGATATCGAATCGCGGCCGATGTTGCAGCATGTGGTGGTCACCGGACGAGGCGCGCCGCCCGGATTGATAGAAGCGGCCGACACCGTGACGGAAATGAGTCTGGTCAAACATGCCTTCAAGGCCGGGGTGAAGGCGCAGAAAGGGGTGGAGTTCTGATGCCTGCGACCCAGAGCGGCGTAGGGTGGATGACGCTTTTTTCATCCGCCATTGCCGTCGGTGGATGGGTGGAGCGTCATCCACCCTACGGTGTCGCGCCGCTGGCGACTGAACCAACGCCCGCCGGAAGCGGGGTCGCACGATGAACGCGCCGCGCCAGTGTCCGGCACTGTTGATTGCCGCACCAGCCTCGGGACAAGGCAAGACGACGGTGACTGCAGGCCTTGCCCGCTTGCACAGACGCCAGGGCAAACGCGTACGGGTATTCAAGTGCGGGCCGGATTTTCTTGATCCTATGGTCCTGGCGCATGCCAGCGGTAGCCCGGTCTACCAGCTCGATCTGTGGATGGTTGGCGTGGAGGAAAGCCGACGTTTGCTATGGCAAGCGGCGGGCGAGGCCGATCTGATCCTGATCGAAGGCGTCATGGGCCTGTTCGACGGCACGCCGTCAGCGGCTGATCTGGCGCGGCATTTCGGCATTCCGATCCTGGCGGTGGTGGATGGCTCAGCCATGGCGCAGACCTTCGGTGCGCTGGCTCACGGTCTGGCCAGCTACCAGCCGGATCTGCCGTTCGCCGGCGTTCTCGCCAATCGGGTAGGCAGTAGCCGCCACGGCGAGATTCTTCGCGATTGCCTACCGAGCCATATTGACTGGTTTGGCGCGCTACCACGCAGCGAGGCAGTCAGCTTGCCGAGCCGTCACCTTGGCTTGGTGCAGGCACAGGAACTCGCCGATCTGGACGCCCGGCTCGACGCCGCGGCCGATGCGCTGGCAGCGAGCGCCAACAGCGAATTGCCGACGCCAGTGACCTTTCCACCGTCGCAGACGGAGGCGTTGCCTACGTTGTTGCAGGGCGTGCGCATCGGTGTGGCGCGCGATGCCGCTTTCGCCTTCATCTATCAGGCCAATCTGGATTTGCTCGAGGCGCTCGGTGCCGAGCTGCTGTACTTCTCCCCGCTGCATGATGCCCGCTTGCCCGCGGTGGATAGTCTGTACCTGCCGGGTGGCTATCCCGAGCTGCATCTGCGTGCGTTGGCAGGCAATCGGGCGATGGCTGACGCGATCCGCGCGCATCATCAAGCCGGCAAACCGCTGCTGGCCGAATGCGGCGGCATGCTCTATCTGCTCGACGGGCTGACCGATCAGGCGGGCGGGCGCGAAGCAATGCTGGGTCTGTTGTCCGGTGAAGCCAAAATGCAGAAGCGCCTCGCGGCGCTGGCGCTGCAGGCGGTAGAACTGCCGGAAGGGTGCGTGCGTGGTCATACGTTCCATCATTCATCGCTGGATTCGACGCTGCAGCCCCTAGCGTGCGGCGAATGCCCGAACTACAGACGCACGGCCGAGGCAGTCTATCGAGAGGGCCGCCTGACCGCTTCCTACATTCATTTCTATCTGCCTTCCGCTCCCGAGGCAGCTGCAGCGCTGTTCAAGCCATGAACGACCATGCCTTCACCGAGGCGCAGCGCCTCGGCGTCTATCGCGCGATTGCCGAACGCCGCGACATGCGTCATTTCATCGGCGGTGAGGTAGCGCCGGAGCTGCTCGCTCGCCTGCTCGAAGCCGCACATCAGGCACCCAGTGTCGGCCTGATGCAGCCATGGCGTTTCGTCCGTATCACCCGGCGCGACTTGCGTACTGCCATCGCCGAGCAGGTCGAGCATGAGCGTGGGCTGACAGCCGACGCGCTGGGCGAGCGCGGCCGTGAATTCATGCAGTTGAAGGTCGAAGGGATTCAAGCGTGTGCCGAGTTGCTGGTGGTCGCGCTGATGGAAGGGCGCGAGGAGCATGTATTCGGTCGACGCACCATGCCGGAGATGGACTTGGCTTCGGCCGCTTGTGCCATTCAGAACCTGTGGCTCGCCTCGCGCGCCGAAGGGCTGGGGATGGGCTGGGTATCGCTGTTCGAGCCGCAAGCACTGGCGGCGCTGTTGCAGATGCCGGCGGGTGCCCAACCGGTTGCGGTGATCTGCCTGGGGCCGGTCGCCGAATTCTACCCGGCCCCGATGCTGGCGTTGGAAGGCTGGGCCCAGCCGCGACCGCTGGAGGAACTGGTGTTTCACAACGACTGGGAGTGCCGGGAGTGAGCGTGGCCCTGAGCTGCCTCGTGGGGGTCGGTCTGGATGCGATGTTCGGCGAACCTCGTCGCGGCCATCCTCTGGTGGCGTTCGGGCGATTGGCGGAGCGTCTGGAGTTGCACTTCAACGGCCCGGACGGGCGCGGCTGGCGTAGTCATGGCGTCACCGCCTGGTGCATGGCGGTGCTGCCGCTGACGGTCATTGCCTGGTTGTTGAGCCTGTTGCCGGGCATTGGCGGATGGCTGGAAATCGCACTGCTGTACATCGCGCTGGGGCTTCGCAGCCTCGGCGAACACCTGCTGCCGGTGGCAAGCGCATTGCGCAGCGGCAATCTGATCGAGGCGCGGCGACGCGTTGGCTTCATCGTCAGCCGAGACACGTCTGAGCTGGACGCGCACGGCGTGGCCCGCGCCGCGACGGAGTCAGCGCTGGAAAACGGCAGCGACGCGGTGTTCGCCGCGCTGTTCTGGTTCGCCATCGCCGGCGCGCCGGGCGTCGTGTTGTATCGCCTGAGCAATACCCTGGATGCGATGTGGGGCTACCGCAATGCGCGATTCGAGCGCTTCGGCTGGGCGGCCGCGCGAATCGACGATGCGCTGAATTTCGTTCCTGCTCGGCTGGTGGCCCTGACTTATGCGTTGCTTGGACGCACGCGCCTCTCCCTTCGCTGCTGGTTGCGCCAGGCGCCGCTTTGGGACAGCCCCAACGCCGGTCCGGTCATGGCCGCTGGTGCGGGTGCATTGGGCGTCACGCTGGGCGGTCCGGCGCTCTATCACGGCGCGCTGCACGAGCGGCCCACGCTCGGCGAGGGTGAAGCACCCGGTGCGCGCGATATCGAGCGGGCGCTGGATATGGTCTGGGCCGGCGTAGGCGTCTGGCTGCTGGTGCTTTTATTGGGGGGTTGGCTGGATGCTTGAACATGGCGGTCGATTACGTGCGGCAGCGCGTGAGTTCGGTGTCCCGCTGTCGGATTGGCTCGACCTGTCCACCGGGATTGCACCCTATGGCTTCGATTTACCCGACATCCCGGCGGACGTCTGGGTGCGGCTGCCCGAAACCGACGATGCACTGGAATCCGCCGCGCGAGATTACTACCACGCCGAATCGCTGTTGCCGGTCGCCGGATCGCAGGCGGCGATCCAGGTGTTGCCGCGCCTGCGTCGTCAATCGCAGGTCGGGATCATTTCGCCCTGCTATGGCGAGCACGCCGAGGCCTGGCGCCGTGGCGGGCATCGTCTGGTCGAATTCAGCGAAGGAGGCGTACCGCGCGCGCTCGATCAGCTCGATGTGCTGGTGGTGGTCAATCCGAACAATCCGACCGGGCGGCTGTTGTCACCAGCTCAACTGCTCGACTGGCACGCACAGCTGGCTGCGCGCGGCGGCTGGCTGATCGTCGACGAAGCGTTCATCGACCCGACTCCGGCGCAAAGCCTGGCCATGCACAGTCATCTGCCAGGGCTGATCGTGCTGCGTTCATTCGGCAAGTTCTTCGCCATGGCGGGCGCGCGGCTCGGTTTTGTGCTGGCTGAAGACGAACTGCTCGGTCAGCTCGGAGATACCTTGGGCCCGTGGCCGATAGCGGGACCTTCTCGGTTCATGGGTATCTCGCTGTTGACGGATTGTCGCGGCCAACGCCTGCAACGCGAACGCCTGCAGGCCGATGCCGAGCGCCTGGCGCAGCTGCTGACGGCCCACGCTCTGCCTCCGACTGGCGGTTGCGGGCTGTTTCAATGGGTGGCTACGGAGGCGTCGAACCGGCTCTACGAGTTCTTCGCCAAACAGGGCATTCTCGTGCGTCGCTACCGCTATCCGTCGAGCCTGCGTTTTGGATTACCAGGGGACGAGTTGGGCTGGGCTCGCCTTGCGGATGCGCTGGCCACGTCCAGGGAGATCAATGCATGGGCACCTTGATGGTTCAGGGCACCACATCCGATGCGGGCAAGAGCACGCTGGTAACCGCATTGTGCCGTTGGCTGCGGCGTCAGGGCGTAACGGTCGTGCCGTTCAAACCGCAGAATATGGCGCTCAACAGCGCGGTGACCACCGATGGCGGCGAGATCGGTCGGGCTCAGGCCGTGCAGGCACAAGCCGCCGGGCTGCTGCCGCACACCGACATGAATCCGATTCTGCTCAAGCCCAACAGCGATATCGGGGCGCAGGTGATCATTCACGGGCGGGCCGTCAGCAACATGGATGCGGCGGCTTACCATGACTACAAGCGTGTGGCGATGACGGCGGTGCTCGACTCTCATCAACGCCTGAGCATGGCTTATGACGTGGTGATGGTCGAAGGCGCCGGCTCGCCTGCCGAGATCAATTTGCGCGCCAACGATATCGCCAACATGGGCTTCGCCGAGGCAGTGGATTGCCCGGTGATCCTCATTGCCGATATCGATAAGGGCGGGGTCTTCGCCCACCTGGTCGGTACGTTGGAGTTGCTCAGCCCGAGCGAGCAGGCGCGGGTTAAAGGATTCGTGATCAACCGCTTTCGTGGTGATATCGCCCTGCTGCAACCCGGCCTGGACTGGCTGGAGCGGCGCACGGGCAAGCCGGTTCTCGGTGTGCTGCCCTATCTGATGGATTTCCATCTCGAAGCCGAAGATGCGATCGACGTGCGCCAGTCGGCTAAGGGCGAGCAGACGCTCAAGGTCGTGGTGCCGGTGCTGCCGCGTATCAGCAATCATACGGACTTCGACCCGCTGCGCTTGCACCCTCAGGTCGATTTGCATTTCGTTGGCCCCGGGCAGGCCGTTCCAGCTGCCGATCTAATCATCCTTCCGGGCTCGAAAAGCGTGCGCGCCGATCTCACCTGGCTGCGTGAAAACGGCTGGGAACAGGCAATTGCACGGCATTTGCGCTACGGCGGCAAGCTGCTGGGCATTTGCGGCGGGCTGCAGATGCTCGGTGAGCGGATCGCCGATCCGCTCGGCTTGGAAGGTGCGCCGGGGTTGGTTCAGGGACTCGGTCTGCTCGAATTGTCTACAACGCTCATGGCCGGCAAGCAGCTGCGCAATGTTCGCGGGCGCTTGGTCGTGGGCGACGTTGAAGTTAGTGGCTATGAAATCCATGCGGGTGTCAGCACGGGACCGGCACTTGAGGGTGCCGCGGTGCGCCTCGACGATGGCCGATGCGACGGCGCTATCAGTGAGGATGGGCAAGTGCTCGGCACCTATCTGCACGGGCTGTTCGAATCACCTGATGCCTGCCAGGCGCTGCTGCGCTGGGCTGGTTTAGAGAACGTTCAACGGGTCGATTACCAAGCTTTGCGTGAGCGCGACATCGAACGTCTCGCCGATCTGGTCGAGGCGCACCTGGACGCGGTGCGCCTTCTCGCGCTCTGCGGGCTGGCAGCGGGGAAGGCGGAATGATCGAACTCATTCTTGGCGGTGCCCGTTCCGGCAAGAGTCGTCTGGCCGAGCGCCTCGCCAGCGATAGCGGCCTGGCCGTCACCTATATCGCTACCAGCCAGCCACTGGACGGCGAGATGAGCGAACGCATCGCCCATCACCGCGCCCGCCGTCCGTGCGAATGGATGCTAGTGGAAGAGCCGCTGGCGCTGGCCCGCGTGCTACGCGAACACGCCCGCGATGATCGCTGCCTGCTGGTCGATTGCTTGACGCTGTGGCTGACCAACCTGCTGATGCTGGGCGATCCGGATCGCCTGCCCGAAGAGCGCGATGCATTGCTCGCCTGCCTGGTCGAGCTGCCAGGACGAGTGTTGCTGGTAAGCAACGAAACCGGCCTGGGTGTGGTGCCGTTGGGCGAACTGAGCCGGCGTTACGTCGACGAGGCCGGCTGGCTTCACCAGGCGCTGGCCGAGCGCTGTGAACGGGTGGTGTTTACCGTGGCGGGTTTGCCAATGGTTCTGAAAGGAGAGGCGATTTGAACCGGTATTGGTGGGAACAAGCGTGTCGAGTGCCGAATGAAACGGCTCGACAAGCGGCACGTCTGCGTAATGCTCAACTGACCAAACCGAGTGGCGCGCTGGGGTGCATCGAAGCTGTGATCCCACGGCTGGCGGCATTGCAGGGCCGCGAGCGGCCGTCGCTCGAGCACGTATGGATTGCTGTTTTTGCTGGTGATCATGGTGTGGCAGAAGAGGGTGTTTCGGCGTTTCCGCAATCGGTCACCGGCCAGATGCTGGCCAATTTCGTCAATGGCGGCGCTGCGATCGGCGTGCTCGCCCGTCAGCTCGGGGCGACATTGGAGGTGATCGACCTGGGAACTGCGGGCGCGCTGCCTCCCTTGCCGGGTGTGCGTCACCTGGCGCTGGGGCCCGGCACGCGGAATTTCACCCAGGGTGCCGCCATGGACTTCGAGGTCTGCCAGCGCGCCTTGCGAGCCGGGCGTGACAGCGTAGAACGGGCGCGCGAGCAGCGGACCGAGCTGTTCATAGGCGGTGAGATGGGCATCGGTAATACCACCACTGCGGCGGCGCTGGCCTGCGCCTTGCTGGGGTGTTCGCCGCACGACCTGGCAGGCCCCGGGACCGGGTTGGATGTCACGGGCGTCGCGCACAAATCGGCCGTCATCGAGCGTGCGCTGGCGCTCCATGCGGGCGCACACGATACGCTCGGCTGGATGCAGCGGCTCGGCGGGTTCGAACTCGCCGCGCTCACCGGCGCCTATATCGCCTGCGCTCAGTTGGGCATCGTGACGCTGGTTGATGGTTTCATCTGCGGCGTCGCGGCGCTCTGCGCGATCCGTCTGAATCCGGCCTGCCGTGACTGGCTGTTGTTCGCCCATTGCTCGGCCGAACCCGGCCACCGAACCGTGCTGCAAGCGCTCGAGGCCGAACCGCTGCTCGATCTCGGCCTGCGTCTGGGTGAAGGCAGCGGGGCGGCTTTGGCGGTGCCGCTGTTACGTTTGGCCTGCGCACTGCACGATGGCATGGCCACGTTCGACGAAGCAGCTGTCGCGGCGAAGCTCGGATGAGCGTGCAGCTGGACATGTTGCGGCATGGCGAGACGTTGTCCACCGGTGGCTTTCGCGGTCGCCTGGATGATGAGCTCAGCGTTGCAGGCTGGCAGCAGCTGCGTGCGGCCGTCGCCCAGGGCGCGCCCTGGCAACGTATCGTCAGCTCGCCGTTGCGTCGCTGCAAGGGCTTCGCCGCCGAGCTTGCCGAGCAAAGAGGGCTGCCGCTCGAACTGGAGCCGGGCCTGCGCGAGCTGGACTTCGGGGAATGGGAGGGCCGTACCGCCGCCGAGCTGATGGTGAATCAAAGCGATGATCTGGGGCGATTCTGGCGCGATCCTTATGGTTTCACGCCGCCGGGCGCAGAGCCGCTCATTGAGTTCGAAACCCGCATTCTGGCCGCCATCGAGCGCATCACAGAGCGATGCGCGAGCGAACGGGTTTTGTTGGTCACCCATGCGGGCGTGATGCGCCTGTTGCTGGCCCGCGCCCGTGGTCTCCCGCGTGAACGACTATTGGAGGTCGAGGTGGGACATGGTGCGTTATTCGGGCTGAGAGCAGGCTTCGCCGACGCCGCGCTTTGGTTGGAAGAACGATGCAACCCTTCCTGATCGCCCTGCAGTTCCTCACCTGTCTGCCCGTACAGCTGAGTGGCAAGCCCGAGCCGCACCAAGTCGGCAAGTCGCTCCTGTATTACCCGCTGGTGGGCCTGCTGATAGGCGGCATGCTCGGGTTGCTCAGTCTGTTGCTGGAGGGTGCTGCGCCACCTTTGCAAGCTGCGTTAATGCTGGTCGCGTGGATCGGGCTGACCGGCGCGTTGCACCTCGACGGGCTGGCCGACAGCGCCGATGCCTGGCTGGGAGGCTTCGGTGATCGCGAGCGTACCTTGGCGATCATGAAAGACCCGCGCAGCGGGCCGGTTGCAGTGGTTGTGCTGGTGGCAGTGCTACTGCTCAAGTTCGTCGCTCTGTGGACCCTGCTCGACGAGGGCAAGCATCTGGCGCTGTTGCTTGCGCCGTTGGTGGGGCGGAGTGCGTTGCTTGGGTTGTTTCTGACGACGCCCTACGTACGCCCTGGCGGTCTCGGCCAAGCGCTGGCCGAGCACCTGTCACGCGCCGCCGTTCGCAGGGTTCTGGTCATGGTTGCCTTGCTGTGCCTGGTATCGGGGCAGAGCGGTTGGCTGGCCCTGGCCGTGGCGATCGGCATCGGCGCGTTGGCTCGGCAGGCCATGTGTCGTCGTATTGGCGGCACCACCGGAGACACCGCAGGCGCGTTGCTCGAACTGGCGGAATGCGCGGTGCTGGTCGCGTTGGCGCTTCAGGCTTGATGGCGTCAGCCAAGCAGTGCGACCGTCTTGATCTGGGCCCACAGGGTCTTGCCTGTGCGGACGTCTAGCTGATCGGCCGAGCGGCGGCTGATACGCGCCAGCAATGGCGTGCCCTGGGCATTCAATCGCACCAGCACATGGGCGGGCGTGTCGGCTGCAACGACCTGCTCCACGCAAGCTGGCAGCAGATTGCTGATGCTGGTGCCTTCGGCTTTCGCCAAGGCCAGGCTGACATCCCGGGCATGAACGCGAAAACGCAGACGTTGCCCGATCGCTTCTTCGCGCCTGGCCACCAGCACGTCGCCGCCTTGGAAGACCAGACGCGTCAGGTGATAGGCCGCGTCGTGTTCGGCGACGACCGAGTCGATCACCACCCCGGCGTCTTCGCCGAACGCCGTCGGTAGATCGAGGCGAGCCAGTGTCTCGCGCAGATCGCCTTGAGCCATTACGCGCCCTTCATCGAGCAACACCAGATAGTCGGCCAGTCGAGCGACTTCGTCTGGCGAGTGGCTGACGTAGATGACGGGGATTTCCAGCTCGTCGTGCAGGCGTTCGAGGTAGGGCAGGATTTCCTGCTTGCGCTTGAGATCCAGGGCTGCCAACGGTTCGTCCATCAATAGCAACCGCGGACTGGTCAATAGCGCGCGGGCGATGCCGACACGCTGGCGTTCGCCACCGGACAGGCGTTCCGGCATCCGTTCCAGCAGATGGCCAATGCCGAGCAGCTCCACCGCCAGGTTCCAGGCGACGCGTCGCTGCCGGGCTGCGACGCGCTTCATGCCGAACTCGAGGTTGCCTCTGACCGTCAGGTGCGCAAAGAGGTTGTCATCCTGAAAGACGTAACCGAGCGCACGTTGGTGGGGCGGAACGAAGAGGCGGCTTGTGGAGTCCTGCCAGCACTCGCCGTTGATTTCGAGGCGGCCAATGCCGGCACGCTCCAGTCCGGCGATGCAGCGCAGGCAACTGGTCTTGCCGGAACCCGAGTGACCGAACAGCGCGGTGACGCCGCGCCCTGGCAGGCGCAGATCGACATCCAAGGTGAAATCGGGGTGGTCCAGACGTAGGCTGGCGTGGATACCGCTTTGCCTGGTGGTCATCCGCGCCATCCTTGTCTGAGGCGGCTGCTGTAAAGAATCAGCAGCACGAGGAATGAGAACAGTAGCATCCCGCCCGCCAGCCAGTGCGCCTGGGTGTATTCCATCGCCTCCACATGATCGTAGATCTGCACCGATACCACGCGGGTTCGTTCTGGGATGTTGCCGCCGATCATCAACACCACGCCGAATTCACCGACGGTATGGGCGAAGCCGAGAATACTGGCCGTGATGAATCCAGGCCTGGCGAGCGGCAGGACGACACTGAAAAAGCAGTCCAGCGGACTCGCACGCAAGGTGGCCGCGGCTTCCAGAGGTCGATCGCCGATCGCCTCGAAGGCGTTCTGCAGCGGCTGTACGACAAACGGCATGGAATAGAAGAGCGAGCCCACCACCAGGCCCGCGAAGCTGAAGGGCAGGGTGCCAAGACCGAGAAACAGCGTCAGCTGCCCGACCGGACCGTTGGGGCCCATGGCGGTCAGCAGGTAGAAGCCCAACACGCTGGGTGGCAGGACCAGCGGCAGCGCGACCACCGCACCAATCGGGCCCTTCAGTCGCGAGCGGGTGCGCGCCAGCCACCAGGCGATCGGCGTACCGATCAATAGCAGGAGTACGGTGGTCGTGCTGGCGAGTTTGAGCGTCAGCCAGATCGCCGACAGGCTGGCCTCATCCAGGACGATCATTCCGAGCTATAGCCATAAGCCTCGATTACCTCGCTCGCCTTAGCGCTTCTGAGGTAGTCGAGCAGCGCTCGTGCCGCCGGATTGCCGCGGCCTTTGCTCAGCAGCAAGGCGTCCTGACGGATCGGTGGATGGTACTCGGCAGGGACGATCCAGGCCGAGCCTTGGCGAATCTTGCCGTCGCTGATGACCTGCGAGAGGGCGACGAAGCCGAGCTCGGCGTTGCCGGTGGCGATGAACTGGTGCGTCTGGGCGATATTCTCGCCCTGTACCAGCTTGCCCTGGAGCGACTCGGCCAAGCCGAGCTTCGTCAGCGTGGCCATGGCGGCGGCGCCGTAGGGTGCGGTTTTCGGGTTGGCGATGGCCAGGTGGCGGAACGGTCGTTGGGTCAGCGTCGTGGCATCGTCGAGATAGCCGTCTTTGGCCGACCAGAGCACCAGCGTACCGATGGCATAGGTGAAGCGGCTTCCCGTTACGCCCAGAGCTTCTGCTTCCAGCTTGGTCGGCACCACGTCATCTGCCGCCAGCAGCACGTCGAAAGGCGCACCGTTGCGAATCTGCGCATAAAACTTTCCAGTCGAACCAAAAGCGAGCAGGGCTTTGTGACCGGTTTCTTGCTCGAACCGCTCGGCGATACTCTGCATCGGCGCGGTGAAATTAGACGCCACCGCGACCTGGACTTCATCGGCGTGGCCGGCCATCGGCAGCGCTGCCGCTAACAGCGCAACGATGATTCCGCGAACGTTCTCCATTGTCTCTCCTCAATCGACTGCGACGATGACGTGCGAAGCCTTGATCAGCGCGGTACAGGGCTGTCCGACCGCCAATCCGAGCGCTTCGGCGCTTTCATTGGTGATCACTGCGCCCAGCGTGCGATCTCCGGGCAGCCGCAGCTTGACGTCACAGTTCACCGCGCCGGGCGTCAGGCCGCTAATGGTGCCGCTCAGCCGGTTGCGTGCGCTGATCTTCACGGCGGGGTCAGGTGATAGCAGCACGAAGCTGGCCTTGATCAACGCCATTGCGGTCTTGCCGTGAGCCAGCTGGAGCTCGTCGATACTGTCGTTGGTCAGGGTGGCGGTGATCGACTGGCCGTCACCGATATCGAGGCTCAGGCTGCCGTTCACCGCGCCTTTTTCCACATGGGTGATGCGGCCTCGAAACTGGTTGCGTGCGCTGGTTTTCATGGCGATAGCCCTGAGTAGCTTGTCGATGTCCTCGAACCCTTCGATGCCTTGCGCCACATGCGCGAGAAAACGTTCATATTCGTACTGCATGCGTTGCCAGACGTGGAGCATCTCGCGGCCGAAGTCGGTTAGCTGGGTACCCCCGCCTTTGGCGCCGCCGGCTGCCCGCGTCACCAGCGGGCGCTCCGATAAATTGTTCATGGCATCCACCGCGTCCCAGGCCGCCTTGTAGCTGAGGCCGATGGCCTTGGCTGCGCGAGTAATGGAGCCCGTTGCCTCGATCTGTTGGAGCAGCTCGATGCGTTTGCCTCCGAGATAGCCTTTCTCGCCGCGGTTGAACCAGAGTTGCCCATCGATGCGTAGCGGCTCGAAGTGTCTCGGATCGCTCATGTTTGGCTCCTGTCAGTCGCGGCTATTCTGACAAGCGTTATATAGATTTGTATATAGCGTCGTCGAGAATGCTGTGGCCTGACAGGCCGGGCGTTGCTGGCTTGCTGTCGCGGGAGTAGCGTGGGCGAGATCCCGTCTGGAGATTTCCAATGAGAATGCATCTGTATGCCGCCTCGCTCGCCTTGGCGCTGCTGGCCGGCCCGGTAGCCGCTCAAGAATGCCCGGCCTTGCTGCAACATGAACTGCCGAAGCTGCGCTCGAAAGAAACCATTGATTTATGCCAGTTCAACGGCCAGGCACTGGTGGTGGTGAACACCGCCAGCTTCTGTGGCTTCGCCCCGCAGTTCAAAGGGCTGGAGGCGCTATACCAGCGTTACAAGGATCAGGGGCTGGTGGTGCTGGGCGTGCCGTCCGACGACTTCTTTCAAGAATCTGACGATGCCGCGGAGACAGCAAAGGTTTGCTACGTCGACTACGGCGTGACCTTTCCAATGGCGCAAACGCAACCGGTCAGAGGCAGCGATGCGACACCGCTGTTCAAGGAATTGGCCAAACAGGCCGGTGGGGCGCCGCGCTGGAATTTTTACAAGTACGTGGTCGACCGTGACGGCCATGTCGTCGATTATTTTTCCAGCAAGGTCGAGCCGGACGATCCGAAGCTGATCGCGGCAATTGAAAAGGCGCTGGGCAAGTAGCGAGCGAGAAAGGTGGCCCCGACCGAGCGGTCGGGGCGGGGTGCATCAGAAGCGGTAAGTCATGGCAGCGCCGAAACCATGGGCGCTGTTTTCGTAGGTGGCGTTGTATGACGCTTGGCGGATCTTGGCGTCTTCTTCCCATAGATAGGAGTAGGCCAGGTCAACAGTCACATCATCGCTCGGATTCCAGGCCAGACCAAAACTTACTGCGGTCCGATCACCCGTTGGGATACGTGGCGAGCGATGCGTGTTGTTGGTAGGGCTCTGATCGAAGGCCAAGCCTGTGCGCAGGGTCCATTGCTTGTTCAGCTTGTAGGCGGCACCCAGCGCATAAGACCAGGTGTCGTGCCAGTCCTGCTCTTCTTCGATGGTGCCGAAGCTGGCCGATGCCGGGCCAGGCGCAACACCCTCGTTCTCCACCATGATCGTCTCAAGGCGGCTCCAGCGAGTCAGCATGGCTCCGCCGTAGATGGTCCACTGATCGTTCAGCTCATGGGTAAGCGAGAAATCGATGGATTCAGGCGTTTCCAGATCTAGGGATGCATCGTATTTGCCATAGGCGCCGACAAAACCCAGAGCCGGGTCGTTGCCTGACACGCGGGTGTCACCTTCCAGTGTGTAATCGACCTTGGAGTGGTAGGTAACGCCTGCGCGGGTACGGGGGCTGAATTCGTACAGCACACCAACATTGAAGCCCAGCGCCGTATCGTCGCCTTTGATTTTCACTCGGCTGTCGCTTGTGCCGAGCACCGGCGGCACGGCGCTTTCCAGTTGCCCATCGATTCGGTTGATCGTCGGGCCAAAGCCGACCGACAACTTTTCATTGAAGCGATAGCTGACGGTAGGCTGCACAGTGATGACACGAACTTCGCTGTAATCGCCATGGTAGCGACCGGAGAATCCGCTTTCGTAGTCCGTGATCAGGCCGAATGGGACATAGATGCCGACACCGACGGCCCATTTGTCATCCAGTGGATTGACGTAGTAACCCATCGGAACGGCAGTGACCGGAACCATGTCGCCGTCGTTGCTTCCCGGTGCGCCACTGGCGTTTTTGATATCAGTCTTGGCATTGATGGCCGCCATCCCAAAGCTGACTTCTTCACGCTTGAGGCGGGACATGCCGGCTGGATTGCCGAACAGGGTGGTGGCGTCATCGGCAGAAGAGGAGCGGCCCGCGAACGAGGTGCCCATGCCGCTGATGCTTTGCTCGTTAAGGGCGAAGCCGGCAGCCATGGCCTGAGTGGAAAGGGCGCCTACAGCTACGGCAATGGCGGTCTTCAACCAAGTTGTTCTCATTGTTGTACTCCAGGGGGAAAAAGCGGCTCGGACCCTATCAAGCTTCTATGATTCGTCGCAAAGGAAAGAGTGCAATTTTTCGTAAAGAACGACGATCGGCGCCGATAAATGGTCGAATAGCCGATAAAACCGTATGGACGTACTTTGACTATTTAGTCATGTTTTTGTCGGTGCGATGAAGCGACAGGTCGACCTGGATCTGTAATCCACTCGCTCCACGAGCCAGAATAAAGTTTGCCCAGTGGATAGCCGGCGAGGCACAGCGCAAACAGATTATGGCAGGCCGTTACGCCAGATCCGCAGTAGGCCACCAGCGTATCCGTGGGCCGGTCCGCCAGTTGCTGATCGAATCGCGCGCGCAGCTGCTTTGGCGGAAGAAAACGCCCATTGGCGTCGAGGTTCTCGGTGAATGGCACGCAGCGAGCACCCGGAATGTGTCCGGCCACTGGGTCGATGGGTTCCTGTTCGCCGAGAAAGCGGGGTAGGGCGCGCGCGTCGAGCAAGGTCAGATCGGGGTGCTCCAGACGTGTGAGCAGTTGTTGCGCATCGATCAGCAGGCTGTCATCCGCACTGCCTTCGAAATCGCCCGGCAAAATGCTGGTCGGGCCGTCAGTTACCGCCCCACCGGCCTCGCACCAGGCCCGGTAACCGCCGTCCAGCAGGTACACGCCGGTGCGCTTGCCCAGCCATGCCAGTAGCCACCAGGCTCTGGCGGCAAAGGCGCCGGGGCCGTCATCGTAGAGCACCACTTCGCTGTCATCAGCCAGACCTGCGGCGCGCAGTCGTGCAGCCAGTTCGTCCGGTTGCGGCAGCGGATGTCGACCGGTCTGACCGGGGACCACCGGGCCCGACAGATCCTTTTCCAGATCGAGAAACACCGCGCCGGGAATATGAGCCTGCTCGTAGCTGTGCCTGCCGTAGTCGGGGTCGTCCAGGGCAAAACGGCAGTCGAGGATACGCAGGTTTGGCTGGAACAGGCGTGCGGACAGTTGTTCGCTATCGATCAGTTGAGCAAGCGGCATGGCAGGGCTCCCTTCGGATTGTCGGCAAAACGTTATCACGCGAATCGTCGCGTCCGATGATTGCGCTGCGAATAGCGGGACGCGATATATACTGCGCGCCTCTTCGCCCGCCCGCCGGTCGTATTTCAAACAACAAGGAGGGCCTAGTGGCCATCGAAACTCAATGGGTGCTGGATGATGCACATCTGGCCCGCCTTTGTGCCGAGTGGCGCCAGCTGCCTTATGTAGCGGTGGATACCGAGTTCATGCGGGTCGATACGTTCTATCCGATCGCCGCTCTGCTGCAGGTTGGTGACGGGCGATGTGCCTATTTGATCGACCCATTGCTGATTACCGATTGGGCAGCGTTTGCCGGTCTGCTGGAAGATCGGCATGTGGTCAAGGTACTGCACGCCTGCAGCGAAGATCTTGAAGTGCTGTGGCGCTTGACCGGCAGCCTGCCAGCACCGTTGTTCGATACACAGCTGGCTGCTGGCTATTTGAATATCGGCTTCTCCATGGGCTATTCGCGTCTGGTGCAGAGTGTGCTCGACATCGAGCTGCCCAAGGGCGAGACACGCTCCGACTGGCTACAGAGACCGCTGAGCGAAATGCAGGTGCGTTATGCCGCCGAAGATGCGCAGCATCTGGCTGAGCTGTACGAGGCGTTGCTACCGAAGCTGTCCGATGACAAGCGCGCCTGGGTTCTGGAAGACGGTGCCGAATTGGTCGCGAACCTGCAGCGCGAAACCGATCCCGATGAAGCCTACCGTGAGGTCAAGCAGGCCTGGCGACTCAAACCACGGCAGCTTGCTGTATTGCGGGTGCTGGCCGCCTGGCGCGAACGTGAGGCGCGGGCGCGCAATCAGCCGCGTAATCGGGTTTTGCGTGAGCATAGTCTTTGGCCGCTGGCACGTACTCAGCCAGCCGATCTGGTCAGCCTGGCGCGTATTGACGACATGCATCCTCGCACCGTGCGTCAGGATGGTGAAACCTTGCTCGAGCTGATCCGCACCGCTGCCGCCACGCCTGAGCAGGACTGCCCTGAACCGTTGCCGGAACCATTACCGTTGGAGGCGTCGGGGTTGCTGAAGAAATTACGTGCTGTCGGTCAGCGGGAGGCAAAGCTCCTGGACATCGCTCCTGAACTGATGTTGCGCAAGAAGGTGCTTGAAGCCTTGCTGAAAAGCGGATATCCGGATGGCCCCTACGAGCTGCCCGATTCGCTGCGCGGTTGGCGTCGCGAGCGGATGGGCCAAGCCCTTATTGAAGTGCTGGAAGCGAAACCATGAAACGCATCTGCTCCATTTATAGAAGCCCGCGCAAGAACGAAATGTATCTGTACGTCGAACGCAGCGAGGCGCTGGCACGAGTGCCTGACGCGTTGCTGGCTGCCTTCGGTCCGCCGCAGCATGCCTTTGACATAGTCCTGACACCTGAGCGCAAGCTGGCGCGCGAGGACATCGCGACGGTGCTGGATAACCTGGAAAAGCAGGGCTATCACCTGCAGATGCCACCGCCTGAGGAGGAATACATCGAGCATCTGCCCGAGGAGTTGCTACGTCGCAACGACCCGGTGTAGCGCCCGTATGCAAGTGATCGGTCGCGGTACGCGCGGCTGATCGCTTATGGCCCAAGTGCCGTCAGACTTGGCCCGCTGCACGCCAGTGGCTAGACTCGCATCTTTATTCGAGATGGCTATTTTCATGGCGGCAAAAGTCGAACCCTTCTGGAAGCGCAAGACCCTCGCCGAGCTGGATTCGGTCGAGTGGGAATCCCTTTGCGATGGCTGCGGGTTGTGCTGCCTGCAAAAGCTCGAAGACGAAGAGGACGGCAGCGTCTATTACACCCGCGTCGCCTGCAAACTGCTCGATCTGAAAACCTGTCGCTGCACCGACTACCCCAACCGAAGGGCCAGCGTACCCGATTGCGTTCAGCTGAATGCGGAGGACGCTGCCCAGTTCAAGTGGCTGCCGACCACCTGTGGCTATCGGCTCGTGGCCGAAGGCAAAGACCTTCCGCTTTGGCACCATCTGGTGTGTGGTGATCGGGACGCCGTGCATGCCGAGCGCATTTCCCAGTCCGGCCGAATGATCGCCGAGGGCTCCGTCGCGGACGAGGATTGGGAAGACCACCTGATTTTCCGAGCCGGTTGAATCAACCGCTGACCACGTCGTCATAGCAATGCCCCCAACTTGGAGCTGCTCGATGTCCCTCCGTCAGTTACCGCTGTTAGCCGTTCTATTGCTGCTATTCACCGCCCCAGCCCATGCGGCCAGGCAGGTCGATCTGGATTTCGTCGTCAAATTCGTTCCCGAGCAGGACGTTGCCGAGGTCCAGCTGTTGCTCGAGGAGGGCAGCGCCATCAGGCAGCTCGACTTCAACCTTGGTGACGAGGGCCTGTATAGCGATTTCGAAACCGATGCTCAAGGCAGCTGGGAGGAGGCGGGTGGTCGCGGCGTCTGGCAACCGGCTGCCGGCAAGGCGCGGCTGAGCTATCGGGTAAAGGTCAGCCATCAACGTAAAAGTGGCCGCTTCGATGCGCGAATGACGGACGACTGGGCGCTGCTTCGTGGTGATGATCTGATCCCTGCCGGTCGGGTGAGCCAGCAGGATGGGGTCAGGCTGATTTCCCGACTGCGTATCGAGCTGCCCGAGGGTTGGAAGAGCGTCGAGACCGGTTGGCCGCGCATCGGCGAGAATCGCTTCCGTGTTGATAACCGTGAACGTCTTTTTGACCGGCCGACCGGCTGGATACTAGCCGGCAAGCTCGGTAGTCGCCGCGCCAAGCTGGGGGAAACCGACGTCACGGTCGCGGGGCCAGTGGGCGAAGGGCTGCGGCGGATGGATATTCTCACATTGCTCACCTTCGTCTGGCCGGAGATGCAGAACGTTTTTCCGCGCGATCCCAAGAAGCTGTTGATCGTCGGGGCTGGTGATCCGATGTGGCGGGGTGGTTTGTCCGGGCCGAATTCACTGTTCATGCACGCCGATCGCCCGCTGGTCAGCGAGAACGGAACCAGTTCGTTGGTGCATGAGCTCGTACACGTGTTCAGCCGTATCACCGATGCCGATCGCAGCGACTGGATCACCGAAGGCTTGGCCGAGTACTACGCCATCGAACTGGTTCGTCGTGCCGGTGGCATGAGCGAGGATCGTTACCAGGCGGTTCGGGATCACCTGACCAAGTGGAGTCGCAAGGTGGACAGCCTGCGGACCGAGCGCTCAACTGGCCGGGTTACCGCGAGGGCCGTGCTGTTGCTTCAGGATCTCGACAAGGAAATCCGGCAGCGCAGCAAGAGCCGCCACTCCTTGGACGACGTCGCTCGCGGCCTGATGCGTCTCGATAAGGTCACTACCGAGGACTTCATCGCCATCACCGAAACGCTGTTGGGTGGTGGCTCGAAAGTCCTGGATGTTCGTCTGTTGCGTTAGTCGCAAGGGCGCGACGCGTTTCCATCTCCAGTACGGCGGGTGTCATTGATCAAGGGAATTCCATGAGTTTTATCGATCTTCGCAGCGATACGGTTACCCAGCCCACGGCTGGCATGCGTGAAGCCATGCTGAACGCGCCTACCGGAGACGATGTTTACGGCGAAGATCCGACGGTTTGTCGGCTGGAGCAGACGCTGGCGGCGCAACTGGGGCTGAACGCCGGACTGTTCGTGCCCAGCGGGACCATGAGCAACCTGCTGGCGCTCATGTCGCATTGCCAACGTGGCGATGAGTACATCGCCGGACAACTGGCGCATGCCTATAAATACGAGGCTGGTGGCGCCGCGGTGCTCGGCTCGATTCAGCCACAGCCGATCGAGATGGAAGCGGATGGTTCTCTAGACCTGGATCGTGTCGCAGCAGCGATCAAGCCGGACGATTTTCATTTCGCCCGTACCCGCCTGCTGGCGCTGGAAAACACCATGCAGGGCAAAGTTTTGCCCCTTGAATATCTGGCCGAGGCGCGTTCGTTCACGCGCGAGCGGGGGCTTGCCCTGCATCTCGACGGCGCTCGATTGTTCAATGCGGTGGTCAAGCTGGGTTGCTCTGCTGAGGACATCAGTCGTCACTTCGACTCGGTATCGGTGTGCCTTTCAAAGGGGCTTGGTGCCCCGGTCGGCTCGGTGCTTTGCGGCGATGAATCTTTGATTTCCCGGGCACGGCGCTTGCGCAAGATGGTCGGTGGCGGCATGCGTCAGGCGGGCATGCTGGCTGCGGCAGGGCTCTACGCACTGGAGCATCATGTGCAGCGTCTGGTGCACGATCACCAGCGCGCGCAGGCTATCGCCGAAGGGCTGGGTGCGCTGGGTTACGCGGTCGAGCCGGTGCAGACGAACATGGTCTATGTGCAGATGGGTGATCGCGCTGCGGCGCTGAAGGCATTCTGCGCCGAGCGTGGCGTGCTTTTGACTGCGGCACCGCGGCTGCGGATGGTGACGCATCTGGATGTACGGCCCGAGCATGTCGAGCCGATCCTGGAAAGCTTTGCCGCGTTCGCCAGCGCATAGGTCCGAATCGCTATCGAATAGCTTGATTCAATCTTATTTATCCTCTATGCGCGCGGCGTAGGCCCGATATAATGCGGCCCTTTGCCGGCTATCCGTTTGGATAGCTGCGAACCGGCTCCCGGTGCCGCCTCGCCGTGTCGTTTTGCAGCCGTTCGGCCGCAGTCCTCTGGAAGAAATCTATGAAAAGCGCAGAAATCCGTGAAGCCTTCCTCCGCTTCTTCGAAGAGAAGGGTCACACCCGTGTGGCCTCCAGTTCGCTGATTCCGGCGAACGATCCGACTCTGTTGTTCACCAATGCCGGTATGAACCAGTTCAAGGACTGCTTCCTCGGTCTGGAAAAGCGCGCCTATACCCGCGCGGCCACCAGCCAGAAGTGCGTCCGTGCCGGCGGCAAGCACAACGATCTGGAGAACGTCGGTTACACAGCGCGGCATCACACCTTCTTCGAGATGCTCGGTAACTTCAGCTTCGGCGATTATTTCAAGCGCGACGCCATCAGCTATGCGTGGGAATTCCTGACATCCGAGAAGTGGCTGAATCTGCCCAAGGACAAACTGTGGGTCACCGTCTACGCCAGCGATGACGAAGCCTATGACCTCTGGACCCAAGAAGTCGGCGTGCCGGCTGAGCGTATGGTGCGCATCGGTGACAACAAGGGTGCGCCCTACGCGTCGGACAATTTCTGGGCGATGGGCGATACCGGCCCGTGTGGGCCCTGCACCGAAATCTTCTACGACCATGGCGAGGGTATCTGGGGCGGTCCGCCCGGTTCGCCGGAGGAAGATGGCGACCGCTACATCGAGATCTGGAACAACGTGTTCATGCAGTTCAACCGTACGGCGGACGGCGTCATGCATCCGCTTCCGGCGCCTAGTGTCGACACCGGCATGGGGTTGGAGCGCATCAGCGCGGTGTTGCAGCACGTCAACTCGAACTATGAGATCGATCTTTTCCAGAGCCTGCTCAACGCCTCCGCTCAGGCTATTGGTTGCAGTAATGATGGCCAGGCTTCGCTCAAAGTGGTCGCCGACCACATCCGTTCCTGCGGCTTCCTGATTGCCGATGGCGTGACGCCGTCGAACGAGGGCCGTGGTTACGTGTTGCGACGCATCATTCGTCGCGCCTGCCGCCATGGCAACAAGCTGGGCGCGAAGGGCAGCTTCTTCCACAAAATCGTCCCAGCTCTGGTGGCGGAGATGGGTGATGCCTTCTCTGAGCTGAAAACGCAGCAGGCGCATATCGAGCGCGTACTCAAGACCGAAGAAGAGCAGTTCGCCAAGACCCTTGAGCAAGGGCTGAAGATTCTTGAGCAGGATCTGGCTGAATTGAAAGGCGGCGTCATCCCGGGCGAGGTGATCTTCAAGCTTTACGATACCTACGGCTTCCCGGTCGATCTCACTGGAGATATCGCGCGTGAGCGTGAGCTGACGCTGGATGAGGAAGGCTTCGAGCGTGAAATGGAAGCCCAGCGTGAGCGCGCGCGTTCGGCCAGTGCCTTTGGCATGGACTACAACAGCCTGGTCAAGGTCGAGGGCGAAACACGCTTCACCGGTTATCTAGGAACCTCTGGAAGCGGCAAAGTGCTGGCGCTGTTCAAGGAAGGCATGGCGGTACAGCACCTGTCGGCAGGCGAGGCAGGTGTGGTCGTTCTCGACGAGACGCCGTTCTATGCCGAGTCCGGTGGGCAGATCGGCGATTGTGGCTATCTGTCCGCGGAAGGCCTGCGCTTCGATGTGAGCGACACCAGCAAGGTGGGTGGAGCGTTTCTGCATCACGGCATTCTCGATAGCGGCAGCCTGCACATCGGGGCGACCGTCGACGCCACTGTCGACGCGTCGGTTCGTCAGGCCACTGCGCTGAACCACTCCGCCACGCATCTACTGCATGCGGCATTGCGTCAGATGCTCGGCGACCACGTCACCCAGAAGGGCTCGCTGGTCGACAGCCAGCGGCTACGCTTCGACTTCAGCCATTTCGAGGCGATCAAGCCCGAGCAACTGAAAGCGCTGGAAGACAGGGTCAATGCCGAGATTCGCAGCAACACCGCGGTGGAGATCGAGGAAACCGACATCGAAACGGCCAAGAGCAAGGGCGCCATGGCCCTGTTTGGCGAGAAATACGGCGATCAGGTCCGCGTATTGACCATGGGCGGCGGCTTCTCGGTCGAGCTTTGTGGCGGCACCCACGTCAAGCGTACCGGTGACATCGGCCTGTTCAAGATCATCAGCGAGGGCGGCGTAGCTGCTGGCGTGCGACGTATCGAGGCGGTCACCGGCGAGCAAGCCCTGGCGTACTTGAACGGGGCCGAGGAGCAGTTGAAAGAAGCAGCTGCGCTGGTCAAGGGCAGCCGCGAAAACCTACTGGACAAGCTGGGCGCGATGCTCGAACGCAATCGCCAGTTGGAAAAGGAGCTCGAGCAGCTTAAGGCCAAGGCGGCCAGTGCTACCGGCAATGATCTGGCCGGCTCCGCTGTCGACGTCAAAGGCGTGAAAACGCTGGCTGCGCGTGTAGATGGCCTGGATGGCAAGGCGTTGTTGGCGCTGGTCGATCAGTTGAAGAACAAGCTTGGTAGCGGTGTGATTCTTCTCGGTGGTGTGCAGGACGAGAAAGTCGTGCTGGTGGCTGGCGTGACGCAGGATCTCACTGGCCGGGTAAAAGCGGGCGATCTGATGAAACAGGCGGCTGCGGTTGTCGGTGGCAAGGGTGGCGGTCGCCCGGATATGGCGCAAGGCGGCGGCAGCGATGCGGCTCGACTCGACGACGCCCTGGGGCTTGCCCAGGCATTCGTCGAGCAAAGTTTGTAACCAGAGCGGCGACGTGGCCGGTCAGCTTGATCGATTTAGGCAAAGGCCGCGTTGCGATGAATGGCGAGCCGGCAGGCACGCTGACCGGGCGCGTGCATAGCGGTGCTTGGAAAGATTGTTTAATAAGCGCCCGAGATGGGCTTAGGCGGCGATGAAATGGCTTTGATCGTACAGAAGTTTGGAGGTACTTCGGTGGGCTCCGTCGAGCGCATCGAACAAGTGGCGGCGAAGGTCAAGAAGTTCCGTGACAATGGCGACGACATCGTCGTGGTGGTTTCCGCCATGAGTGGTGAAACCAACCGCCTGATCGATCTGGCCAAACAGATCAGCGAGCAGCCCGTTGCTCGTGAATTGGACGTCATGGTCTCGACGGGCGAGCAGGTCACCATCGCCCTGTTGGCGATGGCGCTGATCAAGATCGGCGTGCCGGCGGTGTCTTATACCGGCGGTCAGGTGCGTATCCTCACTGACAGCGCCCATACGAAAGCGCGAATTCTCCAGATCGATTCGCAGCAGATTCACAAGGAGCTCAAGGCGGGCCGTGTCGTCGTGGTCGCCGGTTTTCAGGGCGTTGACGAGGCGGGCAACATCACCACGCTTGGTCGTGGTGGGTCGGATACCACCGGTGTGGCCCTGGCCGCTGCGCTGAAGGCGGACGAATGCCAGATCTATACCGACGTCGACGGGGTCTACACGACCGATCCTCGCGTCGTAGCCAAGGCTCAGCGTCTCGACAAGATCACCTTCGAAGAGATGCTCGAGATGGCGAGCCTCGGTTCAAAGGTGCTGCAGATTCGTGCCGTCGAGTTCGCCGGCAAATACAGCGTGCCGTTGCGTGTGTTGCACAGCTTTCAGGAGGGTCCAGGAACCCTCATTACCCTTGATGAAGAGGAATCCATGGAACAGCCCATCATTTCCGGCATCGCTTTCAATCGTGACGAAGCCAAGCTGACCATTCGTGGCGTACCGGATACCCCCGGGGTAGCCTTCAAGATTCTCGGCCCGATCAGCGCGGCGAACGTCGAAGTCGATATGATCGTGCAGAACGTCGCGCACGATAACACCACGGATTTCACCTTCACCGTCCACCGGAACGACTACCATAACGCGTTGCAAGTCCTTGAAGGCATTGCGCGGGATATGGGTGCACGGGAAGTTATCGGCGATGTGGATATCGCCAAGGTGTCGATAGTCGGCGTTGGCATGCGTTCGCACGCGGGCGTGGCGAGCCGGATGTTCGAGGCGCTGGCGAAGGAAAACATCAACATCCAGATGATCTCCACCTCTGAAATCAAGGTGTCGGTGGTAATCGAGGAAAAATATCTGGAGCTGGCGGTGCGGGCCCTACATACCGCGTTTGAACTGGATGCTCCCGCCGGGAAAGGGGAGTGATTGGCAGAATTGCGACTAATTCGCGCCTTCCGTCGAATTAGATGGGGCAAAAAGGAACTTTAGAGTCGCCCCTACTGGTCAATAGCTGGTGAAAGGCTCTAGGGTCGATGTTTCACGGAACATTATCCGTTTTTATCTTTGCAGACTGTTTACTGAATTGAATCCGTTTTAAGGAGAAAGGAATGCTGATTCTGACTCGCCGGGTCGGAGAGACCCTGATGGTGGGTGACGATGTGACTGTCACTGTGCTGGGTGTCAAAGGAAATCAAGTGCGCATTGGAGTGAATGCACCCAAAGAGGTAGCGGTGCATCGCGAGGAGATTTATCAACGGATCCAGAAAGAAAAAGATCAAGAACCAAGCCATTAATATTTATGTGATTTTTGGCTTTGCAAGCGGGGCGAAGATGGGTATCATGCGCCCCGTGTTGCGGAGAGGTGGCCGAGTGGCCGAAGGCGCTCCCCTGCTAAGGGAGTACATCTCAAAAGGGTGTCGGGGGTTCGAATCCCCCCCTCTCCGCCATTTTGCATAATGGGTTTTTGAGTCGGTTTTAGCGTTGGGATTTGATGGGAAATCATTGAATCAAAGAGCTTGACCAACACATCTACAAACTTATAATGCGCACCCTCAGTGCACTCATAGCTCAGCTGGATAGAGTACTCGGCTACGAACCGAGCGGTCGGAGGTTCGAATC
>NZ_JYHV01000033.1 GCF_000952685.1 Stutzerimonas stutzeri
ACCGACGCCGTTGAGCGTAGTGCTGGCCCCGTTTCCTACCGCATCGCGCAGCGTGCCACCGTTCGTATCGAGCGTGCCGCTCACGGATATGCCGTTGCTGTCCAACTGGCCGCTCTGCACCGTGTAGCGGAACACCAAGGCGCTGGTGCCCGAACCGGAGAGATAACTGGCGTAGACGGTGCCGCCGGTATCCAGCGTAATGGCCAGACGCGGCGTACCGCCGCTGGTATCGACTAAAACCGCCTCGCTGTAGTTGATGATGAAGTCCAGGTTCTGCCCGGCTACGTAAGTGCCGTTGGCCGGTACACTGACGAAGCCGGCGGTAGGTGCCACGCCATCGACGATAATATCGTGCTGACCTGCAATCGAACTGGCCCCGCCAGTGGCTGGCAAGGTCAAGACCGCATCGTCGTTGGTCGCACTGCGGATGGTCGCGCCGTTCAGCGACAGCGCGCCAGTCGATTGATAGTCGAGGTCGGCGGTCAAGTCCTCGGCCTGCACGGTATAGCTGAAGCTCAGCGTGTTGCTGCCGGAACCGGAAACATAGGTCGCCTGACGATCAGTAGCCCCGGTCTCCAGCAAGAGCGTCGGAGAGCCACCGGCGGTAATCACCGTAACCGCCTGGTCGAAGGTCATGGTCACGGTGATGACATCACCGATTTTGTAGCCACCATCTGGGTTGCTGACGTTCACCGAGGTGACGACCGGATTCAGGCTGTTCACGCTGATCGCGATGGTGTCGGTATCCGTCTGGTTGCCACCCGAGCCGGACAACCCTAGATCATTAGTGGCTATCTGCAGTGAAGCCGGGCCGTTGTATCCGCCAGTGGGGCTGAACACCATGCCATTCATCGCCAGGTTGATATCGGCCACGCTCCCTTCGAAAGTCATGACGCTATTGGCAGTACCACTACCCGTGATGAAACTCAGCCCGGCAGTGCCCGACAAGGTGATCAGGCCATTGCTAGCGGTGAGCATCACCCGAACGATGCCACCGCCGGCGTCCACATCGCTGATGGATACCTGGTTGCCATTACCGCTGGAGAAGACCAATACGCTGTCTTGGTCCGTCGATTGGGCTGCGGGAATACTGTTGACCGGTGCATCGTTCACCGCGGTGACCGTCAGCGTGACCGTGGTGGAATCGCTCTGGGCCCCGCCGCTGCCAGTATTGCCACCGTCGTTGATGCCCACCGTGAGTACCACGTTGCTGGTGGCGTTGAGTGCGGTCTGGAAGCTCACCCCGCTGGCAGCAATGAACGCATTGATATCGGCGACGGTACCCGTCAGGGTCAGGCTGCCCGAGCCCGATCCCGCCACCGTCACACCCGATCCGCTGCTGGCCGATAGGGTACCGGAGGCCACCGAGAAGGTCGCAACGACAATGCTATTGCCGGCATCGACGTCAGCGAAGCTGATGCCGGTGAGGGCGGCGCTGACATCCTCCGCCACACCGATGGAAACCGGCGCAGTAACGGCCGGCGCATCGTTGACCGCCGCGACCTGCAACGTGACGGTGTCGCTGTCGGTCTGGGCTCCGCCGCAGCCCGTGTTGCCGCCATCGTCGATTGCCACGGTCAGGATCACGTTGGCCGTAGCATTGGCCGCCGTGGTGAAGGCCAGGTTGTTACCCGCGATGAAGGCATTGATGTTGGCAACCGTGCCGGTCAAGGTCAGCGCACTGCTGGTGCCACCGACAGTCACACCGCCGCCGCTGGTTGCGCTGAGCGTGCCGCTGGCCACCGAGAAGGTGGCGGTGACGCTGCCACCGCCAGCATCGGCATCGCTGAAGCTGATGCCGGTCAACGCACTGGCCGCCTCCTCGGTCACGAGGATATTCGCCGGCATACTGGCCACAGGTGCATCGTTGATGGCGGTAACGCTGACCTGCTTAGTCGCCGTATTGCTGTCGTCGCTGCCGTCATTGACCTTGAAGCTGATGGTGCGGTTGGCGGTGTTGGGCGCATCCGAGCTGTTGCTGTAGGTGACGCTGCGCAGCGCGGCCTGCCATTGAGCAAGCGTGGCGGTGCCGCCGGCTGAGGTCAGCGTCAGTACGCCGGTGCCGGCGTTATAGCTGGCGCTGATGTTGCCCATGGTATTGCCGTCGTTGACGAAAGCGAGCACGTCTTGGCCGGTGGCGAAGTTGCCGGTGATAGAGACCGTGGCACTGGCAAAGGTGGTGCTGTCGATATCGCTTAACGTCAGGCCGCTGTCGATCACCGTGGCGCTTCCATCCTCCGTGAAGGCATCGGTGCCGCCGGTTGTCGTGACCACGGGCGCATCGTTTACCGGAGTGACGGTGACGTTGATGGTGCCATCGGCCGGGCCAGTGCCGGCGGCGTCACGAATGCGGGTGGTGACGGTGAAGTTCTGATCGTTGTTAGCCGAAGGGGCCAGCGCCACGGCAGCTAGCGCCGCGTTCACATCAGCCACCGAGCCAGTGACCGTCCATACGCCGGCGCCGGCGTTGTAGGAGGAAATCGCCGAGCCGAAGACGCCCGTGGTGAGCGCGCCGGCCGCCGGATCGGACAACGTGAGCGTCGCGGTGACGGTGTCGCCGGTGTCCATGTCGGTCACCACGATATCGTCGAGCGCTACCACATTGCCGCCTTCGGTCGCGGCCTTGCTCTGGGAGAGATTGGTGGCGGTCGGCGCGTCGTTCACCGGCGTGACATCCAGCGTAATGGTGCCATCGGCCGGGCCGGTATTGGCGGCGTCGCGAATGCGCGTGGCGATGGCGACATCCTGATCCCAGTTCGCCGCCGGGGTGAAAGCAACGGCGGCCAGCGCCGCGTTCACGTCGGCCACCGAGCCGGTGACCGACCACACGCCGGTGCCGGCGTTGTAGGAGGAGATGGCCGAGCCGAAGGTGCCGGTGGTCAAGGAGCCGGCCGATGTATTGTTTAGCGTCAACGTCGCGGTAATGGTGTCGCCCCCATCGGCATCGCTAACCACGATATCGCCGATCGCCACGCTGCCACCGGGATCCTCGGTATAGGTAACGGTCTGGGTCAGGTTGCTGGCAGTCGGTGCAGCGTTGGGGTTGTAGTTGAGGTCGGTGATACCGCCATTAGTGGTAGAAATGGTTGAAATTGCTGTTCCAGCAGGCCCGTTAGTGCCCCCGTTAACTGCAGCGCCACCAGCGCCGCCGGCGCCTACGTTGCCCGACATGTTGGCGAAGGTTGAGCTGTCCATCTGGACAGTACCTCCGGCATTCCAGATGGCACCAACACCCGCACCACCAGCACCGCCGTTGCCGGTGCGTCCATAGGCGGCCTGGTAGGCGGACACACCGCCTCCGCCACCACCGCCCGCCCCGAGGTTGTTGCTGATCGTAGAGCTAATGATGGTTAGGACACCGGTGCTGGTGTTGTAGAGGCCGCCCGTGGCTGCCGCGCCGCTACCGCCCGCGGAGGAGGATCCCATACCGCCGCCGCCGCCGCCGATGCTGGTGCTGCCATTGGTTGCGGTGCCACCCGTACCACCCGCCGTGTAACCGTAATTGGTGCCCGTTCCGTAATAACTTCCGCCCGAACCGCCGCTGGCACTACCCCCTCTGCCACCCGCAAAGTTGGACCCGCCAGCCCCATGGCCGCCGGTGATACCCGAAGGTGGAATCGCTCCGAATAGGGTGCCTGGACTGGCACCACCTGTACCGCCCGAGGTCGAGCCAAAACCACCGCCGCCGCCGCCACCGCCAGCATAATTACCGCCAGCGTCACCACCACCGCCGCCACCACCCGAGGCCTTGTTGCCGCTGATCGTGCTATTGCTGATGGTCAGCACACCGCTGTTGTAGATGCCTGCACCCAAGCTATCAACGGCGTTTGCGGTTTCATTAGCACCGTTGCCGACGATCAATCCATTGAAAATCGTCAGGTTATCAATGGCCACAGCAGAGCCAGCGCCCGAGGTAGCGACACTCAGCACGCGTGCCAGATTGTTGCCGCTCAGGGTGAAGCCGCCGCCGACGATGCTCATGGTATGGCCATCGGTAACGTTGATCGAAAGGGTGTCAGCCGCTGAAGCGAAGGTGATATTGCCAGTAAGGGTGATCAGGTCATCGATGCCATCAGTGTTGCCCGTGGCGATCGCTGCCTTGAGCCCGGCGACGCTGTTAACGCTGGTAGTCACCAGTACGTGATCGTAGCTGTCGAGCTGGGAAAGGTTCAGCGCATAACTGGCCGCTACGTCACCGGTGGTGATTTCCAGGTCCCAATCTGCGCCTTTGGCGCTACCACCAGTTCCGTCATCGGACGCAGCGATATCGGCCCCCGTCATGCTGGCCAGCTGCGATAAAAAAGCCTGCCCTTCGCTGCCCGCACCCACTTCGCAACCGTAGAGCAGGATGTCGCCATCCGTGGTCAGGGCCTCGCCGATGCTCTGCAGTTCGCTGCTGTAATCGCCGAGATTGCCTTCGAACAGTGGCGCGTTACCCAACAACAGCACCCCGGCATCGCCGTGGGAAATGATATGGATGGCGTCGATACCGCTACGGCCTGCCAAGGCATCGGCGATCTGCTGCACCCCATTCTGATCCGTGCTCAGCAACACCACTTCGGCATCCGGCGAAACGGACTGCAGCAGGGCCTGGTAATCCGGCACACGCGTGTCGACGAAGACCATTTCCTTACGGCCGCCATCCTGGGTATCCGGCACCAGGCCGGCATGAGAGCTGTCACTGGCATCCTGGCTCGTTACCGTGCTGGTGGCATCGCCATGACTGTTGTCCGCGGAGTCATCGGCGCTCGGAACATCGCTGGCCACGGTGGCGGCAATGGCTCCGTCAAACATCATGCGCGGTTCGAGTGCACTCATCAGCGGATGTGGGCGCGACAGCCGATGCGCATTCGACGACTCGGACGACTGAGAGCTCTTAGGTGCCTCGGCCTGCTTGGATTTACCCCACCACATGATTCTGTCCCTCGAAATAATGGTGTCCAGACCGAACCTTTAGCCGGTCAAGCTGCTTGCTATGGATGCTTTGCGCTTTCCGCGACCCTGATCACATTGGCTTCACTGCTACGCGGGTCCTTCCAGAAGTCGAGCCCGGCGTATTGTTCGAACAGGTCGGGCGGCAGAATGGTGCGGCGCGCCTCCGCTTCCACCTTGGGCCGCACCTTGTGCAGCCCTGTCAAACCGAGGGCTTGGTCGAATTCGGGCGCGTCGTACTCGAGATGCTCGAAGTCATGCTCGAACCAGGGCTCTCCGAGGAAATCGTAGACCAGGCGCAACACCTTCTCGGGCGTCGCCGCCAGCAGGTCGTACTCCACCAGCAGCAACGACTTGGCGTGCTCGCCGTAATAAGCATCCTTCAACGCCGCCCAGGCGAACCCGACCAGGCGGTTGCGCTGGGCCAGGGTATCGACGCGGCTATAGACGGTGTTGCGCTCGACATCGTCGCCGAACAGCTTGGTATGTTCGTAGGGATTGGCGCGATAGAGCCGCTCGATGCTGTCCATCACCCAGGCGACATTACGCACGCATGCGATCACCTTGGCCTGAGGGAACAGATCCATCAACGCGGGGAGCTTGGCGCACCATTGGCGGTTGGTGTCGAAGACGATTCCCCTATCAGCCTGCTCGGCGTAGTAATTGCTGAACAACCCTGTCAGCAAACGCTTGCGCTGCGCCTGGGTGATAACGGGACCGAATTCGCTGCCGGCGCTGAACTGATTGAGCATCCCTGAAAACAGCGCTCCGACGGGGCTGGTCATGCCGGCATGAAAGCGCGGATTCTGCCTCAACAGCGCGGCCAGCAGCGTAGAGCCTGACCGGGGTAAACCCGAGATGAAATGAAACGTCGGCACTACCTGCTCTCTTTCTTATTCCATTAATCGCCTAATCGTAGCCGCGGTATTTGATACTTACCAGCGCATAGAGATAAGTTCCGTCTCGGAAAAAATAAATCGACTGCCCGGCCCTCAGGTAAGTCCGCCATCTCCGCCAGCACGAGACCTTTTGCTATGTCATTGGATGGACCGTCCAACGCTCCCGACCGTCAGCAACGCGAAGCACGTCACGGTCATCGCGGGACCGCCATCTTGCTGACCGGGTTGCCCGCTGCCGGTAAATCGACGCTGGCCCATGCCTTGGAAGCACGGCTTTTCGCGCATGGCGGGCAGTGCCTGGTTCTCGATGGCGACCAACTGCGCGCCGGGCTCAGTCGCGACCTGGGTTTCAGCGAAAACGAGCGTGAAGAGAACCTGCGCCGCGCCGCAGAAGTAGCCGCCCTGCTGGTAAATGCGGGGATGATCGTGGTTATGGCCATGATCGCCCCATTGGCGAGGCATCGGCAGCTCTTGGCCGAGCGCCTGGGCGCCGATTACCGCGAGGTCTGGTGCTGCGCCTCGCTGCGCAACTGTGAGCACCGCGACCCCAAGGGCCACTACGCCCTGGCCAGAGCCGGGAAACTCCCCAGTTTTACCGGCATCTCTGCCCCGTATGAAGCACCGCAAGCCCCGGCACTGACACTCGATTGCGACAAGTGCAGCGTGGCGGACAATGTCGAGCGGCTGCTGCAGTGGCTGAGCAGCGAAGGACTACTCGGCTCGCTCATGCAGCCCCGCGATGACGCCGGTTTTGACAGGGACGGTGCGAAGCGCATCTGCGAAGGCTAGCCGAACAGCGCAATAGCGAAGCCCTACGAAGATCCCGCACGGCCCGCGCAACCCCAGCACGCTTCGCCGTAACAAGCACTGGGCTTTAGCCGAACGTTTACTTCTTCGACATTTCAACTAAAACTCTCCGAGCGTCGCTTCAGTGTGCCACTACGATGGCCGCGGGAGATGTCGCCCTTCATGCAGGTGACCATCCAGAACCAGGAGTAGATTCATGGAAGTATTTATCGGCACCATCCAACCCTTCGCCTTCAACTTCGCACCACGCGGCTGGGCATTGTGTAACGGCCAGACCATGTCGATTGCCCAAAATACCGCGATGTTCTCGCTGCTGGGGACCATCTATGGTGGCAACGGGCAAACCACCTTCAACCTGCCCGACCTGCAAGGGCGTATGCCCATCGGCATGGGCCAGGGGCCAGGCTTACCGCTCCATAACATCGGTGAAGCCTCGGGCTCGCCCTCGACGGTGCTGACAAGCGGTCAACTGCCTACGCACACCCACGCCGTGCAGGTACAAGTGGGCGGCGCGGCGTCCAATCCCGCCCTCGCCCCCAGCGCAACCAATCAATTTCTCGGCGCCTCTATCGGCGGTTCCCCGGCTGCTGCAGCCATCTGGTCGGATACGCTCTCTTCGCCGGTCACCATGGGTGGCGCACAGGCCGGTCTGGCCGGCAACAGCCAGCCGGTGGATATCATGAACCCCTACCTGGCATTGAACTTCAGCATCGCCATTCTGGGAATATTCCCTTCGCGCAATTAAGCAGGCGGTCAAAAATCGACCTGCGCGGCCCTTCTTAAAGCGAGAGGCGTTAGGACAGGCTCCTGTGCGAGCAGGTCGCTGCTTAGCCCACTGTTGCGGGGCCGCTCTGTCATCTCGGCTCACGGCCACGCCCTTCGGCGAACTGCCAAGCCGGCCGAGCTGACTCGCTTGAATGGACTGACGCGGCGTCTTGCGCCGCCCACCACCACCGAACGTCTGAAGGAAAAAAGATGCTGAACCTCATCAGCGCGGAGCATTTTCTCCAACTGCAAGGCCAGGTCTGCGAGTTCGCCGCGGATACGGGTGAAACACTGTTGCTCCGGGTAGACTCGGTCAATCTGAAACCCAACGCCCGCATGCCCAGTGCCTCGGCGGAAACGCGCGTGCCGTTCTCGGTCGGGCTGACCGCCATGCAGCCAACTAGATTCATGGACGGCAGCTGCACGGTAGAGCTGCCGCAACTGGGCCGAGTCTCGCAGTTGATGGTGTTGCGCGAAGCGGCGCTGGATCGTGACCCCACGCAGCACTATTTCCAGATTCTGTTCAACTGAGCGCAACCGAGGGATACCAGACCAGGCGGTCGGCCACCGGCTGGGTCTCCTCGACCCGGAAGCCCAACTCCAGATATAGCCGCCTGGCCTCCATATTGTTGCGCCACACCACGACCGCAACCGGGCTGGCGACTTGTTGCGCCGCACGCTGTACGCCCCGCAGGACGATCTTCCCGTAACCCCGCCCGCGCACGGCGGGAATCAGCGCGAGGTAGATCAGACGCACCTCGTTATGACCGAAATCGACCGTTACCGCGCCAATCGTCGAGCCGGCTTTTTCGATAATCAAATGCATGGCATTGGGGTAATGGGCGCCCATCCCCGCTTGCTGCACCTGATATTGGTTGGCGACCACGGTATCGATCAGTTCGGCTTCGCCATCGATCCATTGCAAATCCGCCCGGCTCGATTGATACAGGCGTTGTAGAAAAGGCTCATCGCTCGGCCTGGCCGGACGCATACCGATACCGTCCGCCAGGGATGAAAGATCGCTCATGCAACACTCCTTATTAGCGCGCTTAACCCAGCTGCCGCAGACGCAGCGCCTCGAGATCATGATAGGGCTCCGCAGCCCAGCGACTGACCGCCTCACGCAACGACGCACAAGCGCCGTCACGCTTACCCTGGCCATCCGCGACAAAGACCTGCTCCGGCCGTTTGGCGTTTTGCCCACTGCTCGCCAGGGCCGCCGCGACCTGAGCGGCATCGAGTCCGAACAGCGTGCGCAACCTGCCGTCCAACGCCATTGGCAGCTCGTTGTAATTGAGTAGCAGACCGCCATATTGACGATGCAGATCGACAGCGGTTTGCAGGAGCCGACCGAGGCGACGAGCAATGAAGGCCTCGCGCGGCGTCGATGGTTCGCCCGCCAGGTTCAGCGGCGACTCGCCAATCAAGCCAGGCACCATGTGCATACCCGGCTGATGCCAATGCGAGGCCGCGATTTCCAGCGGGTCGCGGTAGAGGAACAACCAGGGCGTATCGGGAAAGCAGCGACGGAGCAGCGGCAGCTCATAAAGATTCCAGGCATCCAGCTTGACCACCAGGTGTGACGCTTGAGCATTACGACGCTGGCCCAGCGCCGAGAGCATGGCGCGAACAGCCGCGCACTGCTCATGCTCAGCACCATGCAGCTCGCTGCCGTAATGCGCGCGCAGCAACTGATCCAGCGGCGGCGGTTCGGACAGCACGATGTGTGTATCGAGCCGCGCCAGCATCTGCGCCAGCAGGGTCGAGCCACAGCGCGACGCGTGAAAGACGAACGCAGTGGGCATCAGACCCGGGCTCGCCGCCTGCCAGTCGAGAAGCGCCGTCAATGGCGTATCGCGACGAAACGCCTGATTGAACGGCAATCGCAGCGCCAGATCCACCTCATCGCGATAGAACGGCTGGGTCAATTGCTGCTCGCCAAACCAGCACCAGTCGACACGCCATTCGCCGTCGCCTGGCCAGACCCTGATCGGCAACCAGCCGCGCATCTCGTCGACCGTCTGGGGAGCAACCGTCAGGCTCGCCATAACGCAGCCCACTCACTCCTGCCCTGACGCATCGCCGCACGAACGTCAGCCGCAGAAAACTCCAACCCCAATTCCGCTCCCACCTTAAGTGTCGCCTCGATGAATTCCCCATTGTCGGTCAGGGTACGCAGGCGCTGCGCCAGATCGGCATCGCTCGCGATGATTCGGCGCAAGCGTGCGAATGCCTGCATCGCCGCACTGGGTTGCAGCACGGGTGTGGTTGCCTGGCACTCGACGATTGCCCGCAACAGCCATGCCTGCGGTAAACAATCGAGCACCAGGTGAACGCGCGGCGAGCCGCTGGGGTTGGTCACACGATGCGGGCGGGACAGATCGAGAAACCAGCACTCACCTGGCCGCATCGGCACCTGCAGGCCGTCGAGCAGAAACTCGACCCCCGTTGGGCTGAGCAGCGGGATATGCAGACGAAGATCGCTGCCGGGCAGGCCCAGATCGTGGTCACAATGTTCCTGGATAGCCGACCCTGGCCCCAGACGTAGCAGGCGCGCGCTGCGCAGCGAAGTTTGAAAGTGGCCGAGCACCTCGTGCCAAGCGGGTTCGTCCTGCCACCAGGCACTGCGACGTGGGGCGCCACGCCCAGGCGCGAGCGGCAGGAGCGCATCTTCGGGGCTGATCAACGCCACCCCGCTCCAGTCGCCCTGGTAGTAAGTGCTGTTGAAATGCGCTTGCCAGGCATCAACCGGTATCCGCTGCAACGCTTCGAGCAGCGGCGGCATCTCGCAGCGAAGGGACAAGCGCGAACAGAGCGGTAGCGGGCTGTCAGCCATACCAGCTTCCTTGATTGAGTGGTATCGGCAGCAGCGCCGCCGACCGATCCGATCTAGAACCCACTTTCTCTCACCCCCAGCGCCGCCATCCGACGCCAAATGGCGCCCAGGATGGATTCTCCCCTTCCCTCCAGCACCACCACGCCCAACAGCGATTGCCGTGGCGCCGCCAGCTCGTCCCGCGGCACCAGGCGTACGCCATATTGCGCCTGCTGCGGCTCGGGCCGTTGCTGGGCATCGCGGCGCACCGCAATGGGACCGCCCTGATCCGAAGCCAAGGCTGGCTGATCCAGATAAGCGGAGCCGGTCACATCCACCTCGGTCAAACGCACCGGCACGCCAGGTAACCAGGGGTCGGCACTGGCGATGAACCGCCCCTGCGCGCCAGCCTCGATGCGCCATAGCGACTCCTCGGCCAGGTAGCCTCGCAAGCGCGCTCGCTCCTCGACCACCCGCACCAGCGTTTGCTGCGGCGACAACCAGCGACCCGCTACCACGTCCGCCGGCAGGTCTCGCACCACGCCGTCGTGCGAGGCGCGCAGCTGCAAACGCTCACGCTGCGCAGCCAAGCCACGGTATTCGGCCACCGCTTCGGCCAGATGCTGCTCGAGGATGGCGCTGTCGGCCACCGTCTCGCTACGTCCAGCCTGACGCCGTAACTGCAATTGCAAAATGTCGATCTCGCTGCGCACGATCTGCTGACGCGAATCGAGGTCCGGCGACTCCAGCTCCAGCAGCAGGTCGCCGCTGCGCACCGTCTGGCCGTCGTGTACATGGAGCTGCTTCAGCCGCGCAGGGACCGGCGCGTGCAGCGCGCTGACCCGGCTCGCCTCGAGCATCGCAGGGATTTCCACGGTGCTCCGCCAGGGCACCAGCAACACCACCAGCACGCCCAGCAGCGCAGTCCCGACGAGCAGCGCGCGTGCCGGTTGCGCCTGCGCGCGTCGCCGCCACCACTCCTGCAGCTCGCGCCAGATCGGCAGGCCGATGAACCAGGTCAGCTCTACCAGCATGAGGAACACGCCCAATAGTTTGAAGAACATGTGGTACACGGCCAGGGCGATCCCCAGGAACAAAGCCGCCCGCCATAACCAAGCGCCATAGCCCCAAATCAGTAGCTTGCGCCGCAGCGCGGGCGGCCAGGGTTCCGGCGCCGGCTCGCCGTAACCGAAAAAGGCTTCGCGCAGCCGCCAGCGGCACAGGGCGAACGCACGTGCCTGCAAGTTCTCCACATCCCAGAGATCGCTGAGCAGGAAATAACCATCGAAACGCATAAAAGGGTTGAGGTTGACCGCCACCGTGGTGATCCAGGTGGCGCTGGCGAGCATGAACACAGCGCTACGCAGCGCTCCGTCCGGCAACAGCGACCAGGCGAGCAACGCGACACAGGCCAACAGCAGCTCGGCCAGCACGCCGCCGGCACCGATGAGCAACCTGGAACGGCGATCGTTGACCCGCCAGGCATCGCTGACATCGGTGTAGAACAGCGGGAACATCACCATGAACGCCAGGCCCATGCTCTGCACGCGACATCCGGCGCGCTTCGCCATATAGGCATGGCCGAACTCGTGGCAGAGTTTGGCGAACACCAGCGCTACGCCGAAGGCCAACGCGCCGCCCAGGCTGAACAGATGCGGAAAGGTGGCGATGAATCGCTGCCAGTCGCGCGCAACCAGGAACACCCCGAAGGCCAGCAACATGGGAAGGCCATAGCGCAACAGACCTGGGCCGTAACGCCTGAGCCAGGGCCAGGTCCGGTCGAGAAAGGCATCCGGTCGCCACAGCGGAATACGAAAGAACAGGTACTGGTGCAGCAGGCTTTTCCAGAAACCCTGACGCTGCGACGCCGCCTTCGACGCAAAGCTGCCGCGTTGCTCGGCATCCTGGGCGACGATCAGGTCATGGCCACGCAGGAAGCGCAGCATTTCCTCCAAGTCCGACGCGTCCAGGTGTTCGCCAGCATCGAGGTTGGCGGCACGCAATACTTCCCCCGCGTCGCCCAGCGTCCAATGGCGCAACAGCCGCATCGCACTAGCGCCCAGTTTGAAGTAACGCCCGCGTAGCGGGTCGGCCAGAGTCCATTGCGGCGCACCATCACGCGCCGGAGCGGCCGTGGACAGTTGCAGATCGGGACGCAGCGCCGGTAACTGCATCTACAGCCCCACTGTCTGACGCAACGCCGCCAATGGCCGGCGCAGCAGATAGAGGGCCAGCGGGCCCCGCTCTCCATACAACTTCGCCGTGCCTCGCAGGCCAATGCGCGGCGGTGCCCGCTCGAATTCGGCGTCCAGACGATAGGCCAGGTGGCCGCCGGCAACGGCCTGCGGCTCATAGGCCAGGCGCTGCAGCCGGGCGCTATGCCGGTGCAGGGGATCGCTGTCGAGAAACAAGGCAACCTCACCGCCCGGCTCGAAGGCCAGCACATCCGCCACGGCCAGATCGATACGAAGCTCGGCCTGCTTTGGATCGGCCACCACCATCAGCCGTTCGCCGGTCTGCACCGGCAAACCGGTCCAACGCTGGGCATCGGCGAACACCGCGATGCCGTCGCGCTCGGCCTTGACCTCGGTGCGTGCCAGCAGCTCGCGGGCATAGTCGCGCTCGGCGCGTTTCTGCGCCACGCGGGCGGTGAACAGATCGATGCGCGCACCCGACTCGGCGTCGCTGAAGGCACGCTGCGCATTGGCACGCAATTCTGCCTCGGCGACCTGCAAGCTGCGCTCGGCGACGTCCGCCTGCGCCTTGATGCTGGTGGCATCGAAACGCACCAGTACGTCGCCCTGCTTCACAGCCTGATTGGGTTTGACCAGAAACTCGGCGATCACGCCATCGAGCGGCGCGGCGACCACCTGACCGTCAAGGGGCACCACCTCGGCCGGCGCCAGTACGGACTGGCGCACCGGCAGCAGCAACAGCGCCAGAACCGCCGCCACCGCAATCGCGACCTTGCGCCGCGGCCAGCGCAGCCGCCAGGGCTTGCGTGGTTGCAGCGCTTGCCAGGCATGGCTGTAACAATCGCCGAGCTGCACCAGCAGCGCCTGTTCCGCGCCGCTCCAGGACAGCTCGCGGGCAATCCACAAGCCGCCGTAGGGCTTTTGCTGATGGTCGACCAGGGGCAACCAAAACACCGCCTCCGCCGACAGGCTTCGCCAGTCGGACTGAACCTGCGCATTCAACGTATCGGCGGTTACCACTTGCGGTTTGTCCAGGCGCCCCTGGGCGAGCAATTGGCCGGTGGCGTTCTCGACAAAGGCGACGAAGGGCGCATGAGGCTCGACCACGCTGACCGCCGTCAGCGCCCGTACTCGCCCGGCGATCAGCAATGCCGCATGGCGGTAGCCGAACAACGCCTGGGCGTCGTTGACCAGGGCGTAGGCCAGGCCATCGATATCACGCGCCGCACGGGCCTGGCGCTCAAGGCTGAGAAATTCGGCGAATAGCCGCTCGGTCGGGTGTTGCTGAGCAGCGGTCATGGCGCCCCCTCGAACTGCGCGCTACCGCTCATTCCCGCCAGCAGACCGCTGGCATCCGCAGGCAACGCCGCGATCAGCAGCAATGTCTGGCTGCCCTCATCGATGCGTGCCCCCAGGCGCTTGACCTCGGCCTGCAACGGCTTCCCGGTCTCATCCGGGACGAAGGTGAAACGCTGCCCGGGTTTAAGCGTGGCCACCCAGCGCGACGGCACCAGCAGATGGATTTCCAGCGTGCGGTTATCCACGACTTCCAACATCGGCGTCCCGCTGGCCACGCTTTCGTGGGGCTGCACGCGACGCTGCACCACTTGGCCGTCGAACGGCGCCGCGACGCTGCAACGCTTGACCTGGACGCGATAGACCTGCGCCTCGGCCTCGGCCTGTGCTCGGCGCGCCTCGGCCAGACTGACCTCGAAGCGACCGACCGAATTCAGCGCCGCCAGTTGCTTCTTGTGCGCCAGCTCCTCGCTCGCCGCCCGCGCCGCGGCCTGCATGGCGTTGAGCTGCGCCTGGTAGGCGCTACAGTCGAAACGCACCAGCACGTCACCTTTGTGAAATGGCTGCCCCTCGGCAAAGGGCATCTCGATGATCCGCCCCGCCAATTCGCTGGCCAATACCGCCTGATCGCGCGCGCGCAAAACGCCACGCGCCTGGCGGTCGGCGGCGATAGCCGACCTATCAATATCGCTCGAAAGCAACGGATCTTCGGCCCGCAATGACGTGGCACAGGTCAGTACGAGCAATGTCATTAAGGAACGGCAATAACGCACTGACTCGCGCCGCATAGTGCACTCCTTGCGTGATGGTCGGAGCAGTCTAAGCCAGAAGCACGCCTGAAAGAATCGGCCAAAACCGAGCAGGCGCGATCGTCCCATAGCATCGGGCACGAGCAGCAGCGAACCGCTCGGCGCGCGAGAAAGCTCGCACGCAATAAAGAAGCTGAGGCAACGACCCGCTATGGCGCGAGCCGCAGGCTAGGCGACCCCGGCTCCCAGGCGCAGGGAGATCGTTAGGTGGCCCTGACCAAACGAATCCGCGTGATCTCCGACGGTGCGCCGAAGCGCAGCGGCGGCCCCCAATAACCGGTGCCACGACTGATGTAGATCTGCATGTCGCCGACGCGCTGCAGCCCTGCCACCCACGGTTGCTGCCAGCGCACGAAATGCATCCAGGGCCAGAACTGGCCGCCGTGCGTATGCCCCGACAGCTGCAGGTCGCAGCCCACCTCCACTGCCGCCTTCGCTGAACGCGGCTGGTGCGCCAGCAGGATGCGGGGGGCATCGGTGGGCGCACCGGCGAACGCCGCAACCGGATCGCTTCGATGGCTGGGCCGGAACAGTTCGGCCGAATAGTCGGCGATGCCGGCCAAAACCAGGCGCGCGCCGCCGTGCTCGAGCTGAACATGACGATTGAGCAACACGCGCATCCCCAAGCGTTCGAACTCGGCGATCCAGCTGTCCGCACCGGAGTAGTACTCATGATTACCCGTGACCACATACACCCCGTGGCGTGCCTGCAGTTGCGCCATTGGCGCAATGTCGTCCGCCAGGTCTGCCACGCTGCCATCCACCAGATCACCGGTGATCGCAATCAGATCAGGTGAGAGCCCATTGACCCGCCGGACGATTGCATCGATATAGCCGTGCTTGATCGTCGGCCCGACGTGAATGTCACTGAGCTGGACGATGTTGAAGCCCTCCAGAGCCGCGGGGAGATTGCGTACCACGATGTCGCGCTCGACAACCCGAGCAGTGCGCCGTGCGTTGAGCAAGCCGAACAGCGTCACCGCCACGACAGCCGCAATCACGGCCAACGCGGAACCCCGTGCAAAGCCCTCCGGCGCCGAGCCCCAGAGCGAGGCCAGCGCCACCACGAAAGCACGCAGCAGCGAAAAAACCGCCAGGCTGGAAAAGATTCCCATCGCGAGCAGTCCGGACCACGCCAACAGCGCATTGCCCGCCCCTCGCACCAGCACCCCATAGCGCATCAGCACGGCCGAAAGCGCGAGATAGACCCACGCCAGCCCCGTGCCGAACAGCCCGAGCGAGAGATCTGAAACCAGCGTGACGCCAATGAATACATGCAGGCCAATCAGCAAAACACCAACCAATAACCGCCTGTTCATGCGTTACGTCTCTTGAGTGAGGAAGCGCGCCGTTTGCTTGAATAGTCGGCGTTTCGGTGTGCGAAAAGGTCAGTAGGGCTCGATCGATCTAGCGGTCGCTCCGCCGAGGCACGTCGGAGCTCGCCCTTCGCGCCCCGATGATGTCACGGAGCGCTGAGCCCTGCAGGTGGTTTTGGTAGCAGCGCGGTAAACGCAGGCGGCCGCCCCCGAACGGTCAACACGGGGCGTAGGCACGATCAGTCAGCGTGTTCCCGTAATTCGCGAACGGTGGCTCGCACGGAGTTGATCAGGCGCTCCCGCGTCAGGCCGCACCCGCCGCAGGCCATAGCGCGCAACTCGACGCAGCCAGGGTCAGGTGCTACATCACGCCGGGGTCGGGTATCGGATCCGGTGGCGGTGGCTCCTTCTCCAGATTCTCGAGCACCTCGTCGGGCAGCGTGTCGCCGTCGTCCAGTTCGGTATCACTTTCGGCGTCGTCCAGGTCGTTCAGTGGCGACTCGTCCGCCAGCCAAGGATAGAGCGGCGGATCGCTTGGGAGGGTAATGCTGAGCATGATGGTCTCCTCGCAGGTGTGCCTGCTGCGTTAGGCAGGCCCGGGCTGCCATGGTTCGACCCGGTCGTCCTAGCGTGTCCATTCCTGCTCGCCCAGGCACTCGCTCAGGTAGTCGAGAAAACAGGTGATGCGCGCGGCGAGCGCGGTATTGCGGTAGTACACCGCATGGATCGGCTGCAGCACCCTGGCGTTCGCCTCGGCCAGCACCTCGACCAACGCACCATCGGCACGATCGCGCGCGGTCATGAAGTCCGACAAACAGGCGATACCTTGGCCGGCCAGCGCCAGATGCCTCACCGTCTCGCCACTCGATGCCCAGAGGCTCGGCACGATGGGCCAAGTCTCGCCAAGGGGATGACGCAGCGGCCATTGATTGAGGCTCTCCGGCTGGGTGAAACCGATCAGGCTGTGCTTCGCCAGGTCCTCCACCTGCTGCGGCATGCCGTGGCGCGCCAGATAGCCCGGGCTGGCCACGGCACGAATTCGGCTGCGACCCAGCGGCCGCGCATGCAGGGTGGAGTCACGCAACGGACCGTGGCGCAGCGCCAGATCGGTGCGATGTTCGAGCAGATCGATGATCTGGTCGCTGCTGTGCAATTCCAGCTCGATGTCCGGATAGCGCTCGCGAAACCCGCCGACCAGCGACACCAGCACATGCAGCATGAAGGGTGCCGAAGCGTTGACCCGCAGCCGCCCCGCCGGACGCTGCAGGCGACGCGACATCTGCTCTTCGGCCTCTTCCACCGCTTCGAGAATCCGCCTGGCCTGAACCAGAAAGGCCGCGCCCTCCTCCGTCAGCTCCAGGCGCCGGGTGGTGCGCCGCAGCAGCGTGGTGGCGAGCTTGGCTTCCAGCCGACTCAGGGCTCGGCTGACCCCCGAAGCGGTCTGCCCCAACTGCATCGCCGCACTGGATATCGAGCCGGTATCGATGACCGCCGTAAACGCCTGCAACTCGTCGAGCGTGGTTTTCATCTGTGACTCGCAGTCAATTATGTTTGGCCTGAGACCCGGTTTTTCCGCACGAGTCTGCGGTAGACACTGCGCGCCATGCAATCCAACCGGAGTTTCATCCCATGCCCATCGCCCTGCTCGCGCTGACCCTCAGCGCATTCGCCATCGGCACGACGGAGTTCGTCATCGTCGGCCTGATCCCCACCATTGCCGGAGACCTCGGTGTCAGCCTGCCCTCGGCCGGGCTGCTGGTCAGCCTGTACGCCTTGGGCGTCGCGGTCGGCGCCCCGCTGCTCACAGCCTTGACCGGCAAGGTACCGCGCAAGTTGTTGCTGCTGTCGTTGATGGTACTGTTCACTGCCGGCAATCTGCTGGCCTGGCAGGCGCCGGGGTACGAATCGTTGATTCTGGCGCGCATCGTCACCGGTCTCGCCCACGGCGTGTTCTTCTCCATCGGCTCGACCATCGCAACCAGCTTGGTCTCGAAAGAGAAAGCCGCGAGCGCCATCGCCATCATGTTTACAGGGCTGACCGTCGCCCTGGTGACTGGCGTGCCGCTCGGCACCTTCATTGGCCAGCAATTCGGCTGGCGGGAAACCTTTCTCGCCGTATCGCTACTCGGTGTGATCGCCTTTGTCGGCAGCCTGCTCTTCGTGCCGCGCAGCATTCAACACAGCAAACCCGCCTCACTCGTCCAGCAGCTGGCCGTCCTGAAACAGCCGCGTCTGCTGCTGGTCTACGCCATGACCGCGGTCGGCTACGGCGGCACCTTTATCGCGTTCACCTTTCTTGCTCCGATCCTGCAGGAGATCAGCGGCTTTGGCGAAGGCGCGGTGAGTCTGGTCCTGCTGGTGTATGGCGTTTCGGTAGCGGTGGGGAATATCTGGGGCGGCAAACTGGCCGACCGCCGCGGGCCGATCAGCGCGCTGAAGCTCATCTTCAGCCTGCTGGCGATCGTCCTGTTGGCGCTTACCTTTACCGCCAGCAATCCTTGGCTGGCGCTGGCAACCGTACTGCTCTGGGGCGCCGTGGCCTTCGGCAACGTGCCCGGCCTGCAGGTCTACGTGGTGCGCCAGGCCGAACGCTACACACCGAACGCCGTGGACGTCGCCTCGGGCCTGAACATCGCCGCCTTCAACCTCGGCATTGCCGGCGGTGCATGGCTCGGCGGACATATCGTCGCCTCCGTGGGTCTCATCCATACCGCCTGGATCGGCTCACTGGTCGTGCTGGTTGCCCTGGCGCTCACCTACTGGAGCGGCCAACTGGATCGCCGATCCGCTGCAACGCTAGCACGCACACCCAATACAGATACTCACGAGCCGGTGCTTAGCGCCTCGCATTGAACTCAACAGAGAACTACAGGAGAACCCAATGACCATTCCCGCATTCGGCCTCGGCACCTTTCGTCTCAAGGGTCAGCAAGTCATCGACTCGGTGAAGATGGGCCTCGAACTCGGCTATCGCCACATCGACACCGCGCAGATCTACGACAACGAAGCGGAAGTCGGCCAGGCCATTGCCGAGAGCGGCGTCCCGCGCGAAGAACTGTTCGTGACGACCAAAATCTGGACCAGCAACCTCGGCGCGGGCCGCCTGATCCCCAGCCTGGAGGAAAGCCTGAGCAAATTGCGCATGGAGCAGGTAGACCTCACCCTGGTGCACTGGCCATCGCCCAATGACGAGCTGGCGGTTGCCGACTACATGGCCCGGATGATGGACGCCAAGCAGCGCGGCCTGACTCGCGCCATCGGCATCTCCAACTTCACCATCAACCATATGCAACAGGCCATCGATGCCATCGGCGCTGAGAACATCGCCACCAACCAGGTCGAAGTGCATCCCTTCCTGCAGAATCGCAAGGTGGTCGATTTCGCCCGCAGCCAGGGCATCCACATCACCGCCTACATGCCGCTGGCCTACGGCAAGGTGATGCAGGACGACGTGTTGCAGCGCATCGCCGAAGCCCACAACACCAGCCCCGCCCAGGTCGCCCTGGCCTGGCTATTGCAACAGGGCTTCGCGGTGATCCCCTCCTCCACCAAGCGCGAAAACCTCGCCGCCAACCTGGAAGCGCAGACGCTGCGGCTGACCGAAGAGGAGATGCAGGAGATCGCCGCGCTGGACCGCAACGAGCGCCTGGCCAACCCCGGATTCGCGCCAAAATGGGATTGATCAACAGCGCACCGGCAACGGTCGGACCGGCGGCATAAGCATTTGAAAAAGCAGGTAGAAAAAGCGCACCCGGAGGGTTGACACACAACCGCGCGGCGCGAATAATGCGCGCCACTTGGCTACGTAGCTCAGTTGGTTAGAGCATAGCATTCATAATGCTGGGGTCCGGGGTTCAAGTCCCTGCGTAGCCACCAAATTCAAAAGGGTTCAGCGAAAGCTGAACCCTTTTTTTGTGCCCGCCGTTTAGCCAACCGCACCGAGAGCGCACCATGAGAGACGATTTCGACAACATCCGCGCCGAGCGCGAAACGCCCTACCGTACCGCTGCTCCTACCCCATCCAATCAATACGCAGGGCTCTGGAAACAGATCTCCATCGGCATCGTGGTCGGGCATTTGTCGTTGGGGTTGATTGGTGCGGTGCTCTGGATGGTGGCGGCGCAGCTGTTGGCTGGTGATTTGCAGATCGTTGCGCCGTGGGCGGGGGAGCAGGGGTAAACCACTGCCGCGCCTTCAATCGAGCGCATAGCATCAAAAAGAAACGTCCGCTCCCTTTCTCACCCAGCCCAAGGTTCCGTCAAATAGAAGCTCTCTGCGGTTGGAGCGGGCTACACAAGCAACCGGCGAGTTAACGTCAGCTATCGGCTGGGCAGCCATGGCTACTGATGTTGAAATACGTAGGTGCTTTGTCCTTAAAGGGAGTTGCATTGGTATTCATTGCCTAGTCGGAGCTTTAGTGAAGCCAGTACATCGTCCTGAAGGAGTCGCGGATACCGAAGGAAATCTGCTAGCTGGGCGATTCGGAGGCTGCTTAAAAAGCGCGTACCGTCAATCAACTCTAGGGCGAAGCCCCGAGCTGATGCACTCTTCACAGCCTCTCGACCGCCAGCCTGAAATGTAGAGGTTGTGACAAAGGCCCCTTTAGTGAAGCCTTTCAGGACCATGGCTCCGAGCAGCTCGCGAATCGAGGCCACCTCGATTGCACCCTTGGATCGCTTCACTTGGACGGCTATCGGACGATCGAGTACGTCGCGGAGGATTACGTCGACTCCCCCATCTCCTGAATAGGACGTCACCTCCGACGTGAAGCCGTGACTTGAGAAAACACTTGCGACTACCTCCTCGAATCGACGTGGATGCACGTGAAAACGACTGTCATATTTTGCCGCTAAGTATTGGCGCACCTCTTCAGCCGGGATTGTTATGTCAACCGTGTTGAATCTGTAAAGGAGTGCACTCATGCCGAACTCGACAAACCAAATCTGGTTCTTGGTGCAAAGGTAGATTTCCTTAGACACGTGCCACCAACCGCACAGTGGACAAATGGAAAGGTATGCTTCCCTCTCATCTGGCTCATGTATTAGCTCCATCTCCCTGAGCAAGAAGTCACCATGAACTTTCGCCATCTCAAGCACGGTATCCCTGTGCAATTCAGAGATTTCATTTGAGATTCCGGCCCAGCGGTCCTCAACTTGTACTTGAGCAAGGCGACTATCACAGAATCGGCAGCGCGATTCGACAATTTCTCCGATAGACGGAGTATCTCCCGCCTCGCCATGCACCCAGATACTCATCATCTACCTAGTTATAAGTAGGTGCCACCAAAGGCACCCAGCATGCACGCATAATTGTTCCTTAAGGCAGGTGGGTGTCGCGCCGTAGTCGCGACAGGATGCGAGGAGAATGACCTCAGCTGAGTTTAGAAGGAATTTCCAGCGCGTCTATGGCCCGCACCTGGCCGGAAGTCGGCTTCCGCAAGAGCCTGCTTACAGCTTTTCATGAAGGCTAGAGCTGCGTAGCCGGCTGGGCTATCCAAACAGCTGCCGCCTCGTTAGCAACCGGCAATTGCGCTCAAACTGTCCGAACCGACTTCGGATTTCGGATCGACAGCTTTGGATTATTTTTCAATCTAATAGCCACCCGGCGAACGCAGGCACAAACCTTCCACTGTCATCAACGCAAACGCTGCCCCGATATCGCCGGATGATACAGCGGCTGCACTGTGTTCCCTGCGGGATCAAGCAGATGAAAGCTATGAGCGCCGTCGCTGTGGGCGAAGGGGCGGTCCAGCAGGGTCACGCCTTGAACAAATAGGGGACGAACAAATAAGGGGACAGATTTATTTTTCTTACCCAAACGACGCCTAGCCGGAAGCGCACTAACGCCAGACACCTGATCGCAACTGAAGCGCAAACCATATTGATAAGGTTTCGCTTCAGTTTGCTGAAATAACTCTCAATCGCGGCCATGTTGCAAGCCAATTCTTCGCTCGAAGTCGGTCTCGATACGTCTGCGCTTTCTCGCCTTGAAACCTATCAGTGGGGCGGACGACTAGATTGAAGAGGTCGTCTAGGCCGAGGGGCGCCGCAATCTCGATCACACCTTGCGTTCCCAACCGCACCGCCACCGCGGTAGCTGTTTCAGGCCAATACACCATAGCCTCGGTAGCCGAGCTGTAAGGTGGATCATCATTGCGAAGATGCATGCGAGCTTGGTTCTTTACAGACCATTCCGATGCGTTGTCCATGCTTCGCAAAGTGGCCTCGATTCGGGCATCCAGCTCGGGCGAGGAGCGCTCGCTATCGAACCAAATCACATCAATGTCCGCAGGTAACGGTGACCCGCTTCGCTGATGCAAATGATCCCATATAGCACTACGCACGAAGCCCGCCGCCACCCAGCAATCCGGAAGCTGAAGCGCTTCCACCTGACGGAGAATTCGCAGGCGAAGCGGATCGGCAGCAATGATTGCCTGCATCTGTGAGAGATAGCTCATAGCAGTTGAGCTGGCCTATTGAGAAGTGCGAAAGACTAGCAGTCGGCTGTGATGCTGTCCGCTGCAGCTGTTTACGAAGGTCAGAGCTGCGTAGCCGGCAGCGCCCTCCATGGTAGCTGCCGCCTCGATAGCGAACTTAGCCTTAATTCAATGCAGGCGAAACGCTGCCTCTTTCTCTCCTGCGATATCACTGCCACGACAAACGAAAGCGCGCCCGCGCCTCACCCCCGACGCCAATCACACCGGCGCTTCGATCCCCAGCACACGCATCCGTCGGTAAACGGTTGGCCGCGACACGCCAAGATCCCGCGCCACGGCGCTGACGTTCCAGCGGTGCCGGCGCAGTTGGTCGCGCAGTGCCGCGGCCGAGTCGGGTTCTGATGTCGGTGCCGGCTGGCGACAGCGCGCCAGGATGGGCGGCAGGCATTCGTCCGGGAGGTCCTGCACGGTGATTTCGTTGCCTTCACAGGTCGCCAGTGCGTACTGCAGTGCGTTGCGCAGTTCGCGGATGTTGCCTGGCCAGGGATAGGCCAGCAGCGCACTCATGGCGTCGCCGCGCAGGTGCGGGTTGCCCGGGCGGCCCTCGGCGAGTTCGGCGAATACGCGCTCGATGAGAAAGCCTTTGTCGGCGCGCTCGCGCAGCGGTGGCAGCTTCAGCGATGCGCCGTTCAGGCGGTAGAACAGATCTTCACGAAACGCCCCGCTCTCGACCATCTGCCGCAGGTCGCGGTGGCTGGCGGCGACCACGCGGATATCCACCTTCACCGGTTTTTCGGCGCCCAGCGGCATCACTTCCTGCTCGGCCAGTACGCGCAACAGCCGGGTCTGCAGATGCAGCGGCATGTCGCCGATCTCGTCGAGAAACAGCGTGCCGCCGTCGGCCTGCTGAATCAGCCCGCGCATGCCCTTGCTACGTGCGCCGGTAAAGGTGCCGGGGGCGTAGCCGAACAACTCGCTCTCGATCAGCGACTCGGGCATCGCGCCGCAGTTGATCGCCACGAAAGGCTTGCTGCGCCGGCAACCGCTTTCATGCAGCGCCTTGGCCAGCCGTTCCTTGCCGGTACCGGTTTCGCCATTGAGCAGCACGTTCAGCGGTTCGCTGCATAGGCGCCTGGCGCGGGCGAGCATCTTGCGCATCACCGGGTCGTCGTCAGCCAGCGCATCGAGCGCGGAATGGCCGCCGGGTGTGCTGCGTTCGATTGGCTCCGCTACCTGGCGCCGTGGCTCCATCAAGGCGGCGAAGAACAGTTGGTGGCGATGGGTGCGAAAGGCGCGGACCTGGTCGTTACTGGCATAGGGAATGCTCAGCACGTCGCCCAGCTCGCAATCGAACAGCTGATCGATGCGCGCCTGCGCCGGGGTGCCAAAGGGGCCCGGCATCATCAGCCCGTGCTCGGCCAGCAGGCCACGGGCGGCAGTGTTGCCCGCGAGCAACTCGCCATCGTCACCCAGTGCCAGCAGGTAGCGGCGGTTGATCAGGACGAACTCGCGGGAGCCGTCGAAACAGAGGATTGGCCGCTCGCGGTAGACGCGCATGAAATAGGCATCCTCGATCATCCGCGCGTACTGCTTGACCAGCTGCAGGGCGAAGGTCTGGGAATCCTTGGTCGGTGGTGAATGCAGCGCGGAGATATCCAGCACTGCCAGCAGCTGGCCGTGTGGGTTGAACATCGGCACGGCTGTGCAGGTGAGGTTGGTGTGCCAGACGCTGAAGTGATCGTGCTGGTGACAGGTAAGCGCTTGCTGTTCCTTGATGCAGGTGCCGACGGCGCAAGTGCCGGCGTGGTCTTCGCCCCAGTCCGAACCGAGGAACAGGCCGGTCTTGCGATGCGCCTTTTCGTCTGCCGGGTCGCCGAGAAACTGCACGGCGATGCCGCGATTGTCGGTCAGCAGGATGACGTAGCCCAGCTCGGCGATCTGCCGGTAGAGCTGCTCGACACCAGCGCGAGCGACGTTGATCAGCTCGTCGGCCTGGTCCTGGTGTTCGCGCAGCACCTGCCGCGGCACGAAACGGGCTTCAGCCGGACGTGCAGGATCCAGGCCGTAGTCATGCACGCAACGACGCCAGGAGCGCGCGATGATCGGGTCCCGGTCACCAGGCAGATGCGGCGCATTGGCCAGGGAAAGCACGGCGTCGATATGGCTGACGGGGCTGGATAGCAGGTTCATGCCTCCTCCTCGAAGTGCTCGCGCAAGACCTGACGCGGGCGCCTCCTGCGAAACGCTTTTATTGTTCTGCAATAAACGAAGGATAAACCATTGAGCCGCCTAGACCAGCCTGAACTTTAGAAGCACTTTATCTATACATGTTTTTTGACGCCCACCTGTAAAACGCTTTACAGCGCTTTACAGGTGTAACGCGTAACCTGCTTTACACATTAAATACCGCAACACCTGGCAGCTATTTAAATTACTTACTAAACAATAAATTAAGTTAAATAAACGCTTCCATATAAAGTTGGCATGGCATCTGCTCCTACCGTTTTGCGGAACACACTCTTCGCATAACAAGATCGCCAGCAGTCCGATCATCTCGGAACTGCGGGTAATAAACAGGAGCTATGTCATGCACGATTCAGCTCGCCCGCACGGCACGCTAAACCGGCGACGCTTACTTACCCTTTCCGGCCAGTCATTGCTGGCATTCAGTCTGTCGCAGCTGATCCCGGTGAACCTGCTCGCCGAGGAACGTCTGCCGGACCTGCCCGATGGCCTGTTGCGCATGGGGCGCGACGTCTTTCCCCACACGTTCATCAGCGACCACCACTACGTGCAGCCCTTGCTCGGCCTGATGGACGAGCAGCCAGCCCTGGTCGCGGGCGGCCTGGATGAACTGCAACGGCATGCACGCGAGGTTCACGGTTCGCCGTTCGAGCAGCTCGACGAGGCCGAGCGGGTGGCCCTGCTGACCGAGATCGAAAACACCCCCTTCTTCAAGGCCGTGCGCAGCAGCCTGATGTTCGGCCTGTACGACAACAAGGCGCTGTTCCCGCTGTTCGGCTACGAGGGCTCGTCCTGGGAGTACGGCGGCTATGTCAACCGTGGCTTCAACGACCTGAACTGGCTCTGAACGCGCCGGTACGGGCTAACAACAAGAACAAGATGAGGAACACCCCATGGCAACTTTTGCCCAGGACGACGATGGCGTCGTGGTGATCATCGGCTCCGGTGCCGGCGGCGGGACGCTCGCCAACGCGCTGGCCAAACAGAAGATTCGCAGCGTGGTGCTGGAGGCTGGCAAGCGCTTCAGCCTGGAGGACATCGAGAACGACGAGTGGGCGATGTTCAAGAAGATCTCCTGGCTCGACAAACGCCAGGCCGCTGGCGGCTGGCACCTCGCAGAGAACAATCCGACCCTGCCCGCCTGGATCGTCAAGGCGGTGGGTGGCAGCACGGTGCACTGGGCCGGCATCGCCCTGCGTTTTCGTGATTTCGAATTCAAGATGCAGAGCATCAACGGCGACATCGCCGGAGCCAACCTGCTCGACTGGCCGGTGACGCTGGAGGAAATGGCGCCCTGGTACGAGAAGGCCGAGAAGCACATGGGCGTGACCGGGCCGAGCACCGGCATGGCCTATCACCCCTGGCACAACTCCTTCAAGGTGCTGGCCACCGGCGCCGAGCGGGTCGGCTACAAGGAGATCCTCTCCGGGCCGATGGCGATCAACACAGAGCCCTACGACGGCCGCGCCGCCTGCCAGCAGATCGGCTTTTGCATGCAGGGCTGCAAGATGGGCGCGAAGTGGTCGACGCTCTACACCGATATCCCCCGCGCCGAGGCCAGCGGTTACTGTGAAGTGCGGCCGCAGTCGATGGTGCTGCGCATCGAGCACGACGCCAAGGGCAAGGTCAACGCCGTGGTCTATGTCGATGCCCAGGGCGCCATCCAACGGCAGAAGGCCCGGGTGGTCTGCGTAGCGGGCAACTCCATCGAGTCGCCTCGGCTGTTGCTCAACTCCGCCTCGGCGATGTTCCCCGACGGGCTGGCCAACTCCTCCGGCCAGGTCGGGCGCAACTACATGACCCACACCACTGCCGGAATCTTCGCCGTGATGCCCAAGCCGGTGAACATGCACCGCGGCACCACCTGCGCCGGGGTGATCTCGGACGAGTCCTACAACGATCCGTCGCGCGGTTTCGTCGGCGGTTACCGACTGGAAATCCTTGCCCTCGGCCTGCCCTTCCTCTCCGCCTTCCTCGACCCCACGCGCAAAGGCTGGGGCAAGCAGTTCGCCTCACGGATGGAGAAATACAACCACATGTCCGGCGTCTGGCTGTGCGGCGAAGACCTGCCGCTGGAGAACAACCGCATCACCCTGCATGACAGCGAGAAGGACCAATACGGCCTGCCGATCCCGGTGGTGACCAAGAGCGATCACCCGATGGATGCCGCCATGCGCAAGCACGGCGTTGCCGCCACCGCCAAGTGCTACGAGGCCGTGGGCGCCACTGACGTCATCGAGCTGCCGCCCTACCCGGCCAGCCACAACATGGGCACCAACCGCATGAGCGCCAAGGCCCGTGACGGCGTGGTGAACAAGTGGGGCCAGAGTCATGACATCCCCAACCTGTTCGTCTCCGACGGCAGCCAGTTCACCACCAGCGGCGGCCAGAACCCCACCCTCACCATCGTCGCGCTGGCCCTGCGCCAGGCCGAGCAGATCGGCCGTCTGCTCAACGAACGCGCAATCTGACCAGACATTTCAAGGGAGCCCACCATGACCCAGCCCAACAACCCGCAGCGTCTGTGGATGTACGAGCAGATGCTGACCAGCCGCTACATGGAAGAGTGCATCGAGCGCATCTACATGGAAGGCAAGACCCCGGTGTTCAACATGGCCAAGGGGCCGATCCCCGGCGAGATGCACCTTTCCAATGGCCAGGAGCCCTGTGCGGTGGGCGTATGTGCGCACCTCGAGGCCGAGGACATCGTCACCGCCACGCACCGCCCTCACCACATCGCCGTGGCCAAGGGCGTAGACCTCAACGAGATGATGGCCGAAATCTTCGGCAAGGCCACTGGCCTGTCCGGCGGCCGCGGCGGCCACATGCACCTGTTCGATGGCCGGGTGAATTTCTCCTGCTCCGGGATCATCGCCGAGGGCATGGGCCCGGCCGTTGGCGCCGCGCTGTCGCGGCAGATGCAGGGCAAGCCCGGGGTGGCCGTGTCCTTCATCGGCGAGGGTGCGGCCAACCAGGGCGCCTTCCACGAAACGCTGAACCTCGCCGCGCTGTGGAAGCTGCCGGTGGTGTTCGTCATCGAGGACAACGCCTGGGGCATTTCGGTAGCCAAGGCCAGCGCGACCTGCATCAAGCAGCACCATGTGCGCGCCGCGGCCTACGGCATGCCGGGTGTGTTCGTCGAGAACAACGACCCGGACGGCGTATTCCACGCTGCCGGCGAGGCCATCGAGCGCGCCCGTGCCGGCGGCGGCCCGACCCTGATCGAGATCGAGACCTACCGCCTGGCCGGCCACTTCATGGGCGACGGCGAAACCTACCGCCCCGAGGGTGAGAAGGACGGCCTGATGAAAAAGGACCCGATTCCCGGCTACCGCCAACGCCTGATCGACGAAGGCGTGATGAGCGAGGCGCAAGCCGAGGAAATCGAGGCCCGAGCACGCGGCCGCATCGACGAAGCCGTGCAATTCGCCCGCGAAAGCCCCTATCCGCGCCCGGAAGAGGCGCTGGAGAAGGTCTTCGTATAGCGGCTTTGGCGAGTTGCTCGCGTCCTACGGTCCTGCTCAAAGCGTCAAAAAGCTCGCGCCGAGGGCGGCCCTCCCACAGAAGCCAAGGCCAGCACCAACCGCTTCTGTAGGAGGCGCGCCCTCGCGGCGATGCAGGCCGCGGGCCTGCCCAACGCTCCGGAGCGAGCTCATGTCCCAGCCAGAACAACAAGAGGAACACCCGATGAACAGCCAAGCCACCATGACCGCAGCCGTCTGGCACGGCCGCAAGGACATCCGCCTGGAACAGGTGCCGCTGCCCGGCGCGCCGCAACCGGGCTGGGTGCAGATCCGCGTGCACTGGTGCGGCATCTGCGGGTCCGACCTGCACGAGTACCTCGCCGGCCCGGTGTTCATTCCGGTGGACGCGCCGCACCCGCTCACCGGCATCAAGGGCCAGTGCATCCTCGGCCACGAGTTCTGTGGCGAGATCGTTGCCCTGGGTGAAGGTGTCGAGGGCTATGCGCCGGGCGACAAGGTTGCCGCCGACGCCTGCCAGCACTGCGGCCAGTGTCGCTTCTGCAAGACCGGCCAGTACAACCTCTGCGAGCAGCTGGCTTTCACCGGGCTGATGAACAACGGCGCTTTCGCTGAATTCGTCAACGTACCCGCCGAGCTGCTCTACCGCCTGCCCGAGGGCTTTCCGCTGGAGGCCGGTGCGTTGATCGAACCGCTGGCGGTCGGCATGCACGCGGTGAAGAAGGCCGGCAGCCTGCTCGGCGAAACCGTGGTGGTCGTCGGGGCCGGCACCATCGGCCTGTGCACCATCATGTGCGCCAAGGCCGCCGGCGCCGGGCAGGTCATCGCGCTGGAAATGTCCGCCGCGCGCAAGGCCAAGGCGCTGGAAGTCGGCGCCACGCGCGTCATCGACCCCAGCGAGTGCGACGCCATCGCCGAGATCAAGGCGCTCACTGGCGGCTACGGCGCCGACACCTCCTTCGAGTGCATCGGCCACAAGGCCACCGCCAAGCTCGCCCTCGACGTGATCCGCAAGGCCGGTCGCTGCGTGATGGTGGGCATCTTCGAGGAGCCCTCGGAATTCAACTTCTTCGAGATCGTCGCCACCGAGAAACAGGTGATCGGCTCGCTCGCCTATGCCGGCGAATTCGCCGACGTCATCGCCCTGATCGCTGACGGGCGCATGGACGTCACCCCGCTGATCACCGGCCGCATCGGGCTGGACAGCATCCTCGAACGGGGCTTCGAGGAACTCGCCAACCACAAGGACCGCAACGTCAAGATCATCGTCAGCCCCGCCGCACTGGCCGGCTGAATAGGAGAACCCCATGACCACAGCAGTAAAGGAAAGAAAACTCACCGTCGCCCGCGCCATGGCCGAAGCAGTGGCGCAGGAAATGCGCCTGGACCCGAAGGTGTTCGTGATGGGCGAGGACATCGGCCAGCTTGGCGGCGTGTTCGGCAACACCCGTGGCCTTTACGAGGAATTCGGCAAGGAGCGCATCCGCGACACGCCGATCTCCGAAACGGCCTTCATCGGCGCCGCGGTGGGCGCTGCCTCCGACGGCATGCGGCCGATCGTGGAGCTGATGTTCGTCGACTTCTTCGGTGTCTGCATGGACGCCATCTACAACCTGATGGCCAAGAACACCTACTTCTCCGGCGGCAAGGTGCCGGTGCCGATGGTGTTGATGGCCTCCACCGGTGCCGGCTATTCGGACGCCGGCCAGCATTCGCAGTGCCTGTACGGCACCTTCGCCCACCTGCCAGGCATGAAAGTGGTCGTGCCGAGCAACGCCTATGACGCCAAGGGCCTGATGACCGCGGCGATCCGCGACGACAACCCAGTGGTTTACCTCTTCCACAAGGCACTGCAGGGCATGGGCTGGCTGGGCACGGAGAAAGGCGCCACGGTGCCGGTACCGGACGAGCCCTATATCGTCGAGATCGGCAAGGCGAAGACCGTGCGCGAGGGCCGCGACGTCAGCCTGGTCAGCCTCGGCGCCGGTGTGCACCACGCCCTGCGCGCCGCGGCGCAGCTGGAAAAGGAAGGCGTCAGCGCCGAGATCATCGACCTGCGCAGCCTGGTGCCGCTGGACCGCGAACACGTCATCGCCTCGGTGCGCAAGACAGGTCGACTGATCGTGATCGACGAGGACTACCACAGCTTCGGCGTCAGCGGCGAAATCATCGCCAGCGTCGTCGAGCACGACATCGGCATGCTCAAGGCTCGCCCGCAGCGGGTGGCCTTCCCGGACATCCCAATCCCTTTCACCCCGGTCATGGAGCAATGGGCCCTGCCCAACGCGGACAAGATCGTGGCCGCCTATCACGCCCTGAACAAGGAATGAACCCATGAGTAACCCAACCCCAATCGTGATCGCAGACGACTTCTGGGAAGGCGACGCCGAAGCAGTGATCACCTCCTGGCTGGTGAGCGACGGTGCCGAAGTCGCCGCGGGCGACCTGGTCGCCGAAATCATGTCGGAAAAGGCCCAGTTCGAGATCGAGGCGCCCGTAGCTGGGGTGTTGAAGATCCTCGAAGACGAAGACGCGGTGATCGCCAAGGGCGCAGTCATCGCCCAGGTGGAATAGCCATGACGCAACTGGAAAACCTGTCAGGCGCCCCGGCCCCCGAGCGGGTGCCACTCAAGGGCATGCGCAAGATGATCGCGGCGAAGATGCTCGAGAGCCTGCAGACCACCGCGCAGCTGACCCACCACGCCGAATGCCGGCTGGATGCGCTCAAGGCCCGTCGCGCCGAACTCAAGGCGGCCGGCAGCGCGGTGTCGGTGCAGGACCTCGTGCTGCTCAAGGTGATCGAAACGCTCAAGGCCCATCCGGGCCTGAACGCCACGCTGGCCGACGAGGTGATCGAACGCCACGCTGCGGTGCATCTGGGCCTCGCCATCCCGCTGCCGGGCGATCTACTGGTCGCCCCTGCGCTGTTCAATGCCGAGCAGCTGGACGGCGAAGGCCTGTGCCTGGCACGCAAGACGCTGGTAGACAAGGCCCAGGCCGGCAAACTGTCGGTCAAGGAGCTGACCGGCGCCACCTTCACCGTCTCCAACCTGGGGCTGTCCCGGGTGCACCACTTCACGCCGATCCTCAATCCGCCACAGGTGGCCATTCTGGGTGTCGGCGGCATTCAGCGGCGCCTGCAACTCGGGCCGAGTGGCGAGCTGATGGAAGTCGAGTGGATGGGCCTGTCGCTGACCTTCGATCACCGCGCCGTCAACGGATCGCCCGCGGCCGAGTTTCTCGACGACCTGTGTCGGCGGATCGAGGAGCACGCGGCATGAATGGCATCGCCCGGTTCAGCGTAGGCGCCGGCCTGAATGCCGAGCGGGCCTTGATGCAGCGCGTCTGCGACGGGTTGTTCGACTGCCCACTGCTGCTCTGGCGCCCCACCGGTCAGGCACTGGTGATGCCCGGCAGCTTCGAACGCCGGCCCGGCTTCGCCCTGGCCAGCCAACGCTGCGCGGCGCAGGGCTGGCCGATCCTGCTGCGCGACACCGGCGGCGAGCCGGTGCCGCAATCATCGGCGGTGCTCAACATCGCGCTGGCCTTCGCCGTGCCGGCCAGCGACGAGACCGGCAATCGCATCGACGTCGCCTATGAACGGCTGCTCGAACCCTTGGCGCTGTGGCTCGCGGAAAACGGGCTCAAGGCCGGTGTGGGCGCGGTGCCGGGCGCGTTTTGCGATGGTCGCTTCAACCTGACCCTGGAGGGCCGCAAGCTGGCCGGCACCGCCCAGCGCTGGCGGCGTAGCCGCGATGGCCGCCCCGTGGTGCTGGCTCACGCCGCGCTGCTGATCGAGGACTGGCGCGAGGCCATGGCCGACGTGGTGAACCGCTTCTACCACGCCTGCGCCAGCGACCTGCGCTGCCAGGCCGAGAGCCATCTGGCGCTCGGCGAGCGGCTGGCCGACGCCTGGGCAACCGCCACATCCCTGCCCGAGTGCTACCAGCGCGTCCTCGCCTGGCAGGGCCTGGAACTCGGCGCCCGCGCCAGCACTTATCCGCCCGAAGGCCTCGCCGCCGGACGGCACTCCCCCTTGCTTTGAATAACAACAACACGGCAGGCCATCCGGCCCGGCCATGCATCGGAGGAAACACCATGAAGCATCCCCCTTCCCCGCTCCAAGGCGGCACCACCCAGCCAGCACGATGTACAGAAACTCTCTGCGGAGCCTTACCGCAGGGTCGCAACCGTCACTAACGCTGACAATTAAAGCGCAACCAAACCGGACCTGTAGTTATTGCAGTTTAAATAACAAACCTGAAAAGCAGTGATATACGCGCACGTCATGTTGCCCGCCATAAAGGAGGCAGCACTGAAGTCGTTTTACAAAAAAACAAATATCAGCAGAGCTTTACCCGCGAATGCTCGTTTGAGGCGTGCCTGAAGCGAGAAACAACCCTAAACAAGGAAATAATAAAAATGAACTTCAAACAGTCAAACCTAAGGGTTCAGATAATGATGGCGGCCTCGCTTCTTGCGATGACGTCACTGCACGCATCAGACAGAGTCATTACCGACAAGGAATTATCTGATGAATCCAACACTACTGATTGGCTGGCTTACGGGAGAACACACTCCGAACAACGATTCAGCCCCCTTAAAGACATCAATGTAGACAACGTCAGCCAGCTCAAGCCTGAATGGTACGCGCCGCTGCGGGATCGATCCGATATCGTCGGAACGCCTTTGGTTGTCGATGGCGTCATGTATTACGTTGGTGAAATGAACAGAACACGTGCGTTCGATGCCCGCACGGGCAAGATGCTTTGGGAATATGATCCAAAAGTTTCCAAAGAGATCCTCGACAACAACATGAAGAAGGTTTTCTGGAAGCATAACCGAGGCCTTTCGACATACGGCGACAAGTTGTTCATTGCCACCTGGGATGGCCGCTTGATTGCAATCAACAGAAAGGACGGCAAGGAAGTCTGGCAGACCCGTACATTCGATCACGACCAGCCGTTGAATATCACAGGCCACCCCAAGGCCTTCGACGGCAAGGTATTCGTCGGCAATGGCGGAACGGAACTTGGCCCGATGCGTGGGTATGTGACTGCCTATGATGCCGAAACCGGCAAACAGGTCTGGCGTTTCCATATCGTCCCTGGCAACCCCGCCGATGGGTTCGAGGACGCAGCGCAGGAAATGGCGGCCAAGACCTGGAGTGGCCGGTGGTGGGAGAACGGCGGTGGCGGTAATGCCTGGCATGGTTGGACATACGACGCCAAGTACAACCAGCTCATCTTCGGTACCGGTAACGGGGGGCCATGGAATATCAAGGTGCGTAGCCCAGAGGGTGGCGATAACCTGTTCCTGTGTTCTGTCGTAGCCGTAGACGCGGATACGGGCGAATACAAGTGGCATGTCCAAACGGCACCGGGCGACACCTGGGACTACAACTCGAACATGGACATCGTGCTGGCCGACCTGAAAATAGACGGCAAGGATGTTGACGCCGTATTGCATGCGCCAAAAAACGGTTTCTTCTATACGATCGACCGTTCGAACGGCAAGGTACTGTCCGCGGAGAAATTCGCCGATGCTAACTGGTCGACCAAGTATGACCTGAAGCAGCAGCGCCATATCGTGGCCGACGACGCCAGGTATCCCGATGGCGAGAAGAATATCTATCCATCGGCATTCGGTGCGCACTCATGGCATGCGATGTCCTATAACCCCGAGCTGAATCTCGCTTTTATTCCTACCAACCATCTAGGCAATACCTTCAAGGACGACGGTAAAAATACGAAGCCTGGCCATAAGATGGCGAGCCACAAACTCTATCTGGGGTTAACCGGTTGGGAATTGACCAAGGACCCGCACGAGTCGCGAGGCTCCTTGCAGGCCTGGGACCCGGTCAAGAACAAGCGAGTGTGGCAGGTAAACCAGAAGAGCCCATGGGGTGGCGGTACCTTGACCACGGCTGGCAATCTGGTTTTCCAAGGCCAGCCTGATGGCCTGTTCAAAGCATATGATGCTCGCACCGGTAAGGAACTTTGGTCTTATGACGTAGGCCTCGGTATTTCTGCGCCACCGATCACTTACAAGTTGGATGGCAAGCAAATGGTTTCCCTGCTGGTGGGCCCTGGCGGTGCATTGGCCTCCAACTTCGGCGGTTCCGGCGAGTTGGGTTTTGAAAGCCATGGCTGGAAGTACGGGGCGCACGAGCGCCGGATCATGACGTTCTCGCTTGATGGAAAAGCGGTCGTTCCGAAACAGCCTGCGCCGCAACTCGCCAAGCCGATTATCGATGAGCAGTTCAAGGTCGATACCGAAAAAGCTGAGGCGGGCGCGGGTGTTTTCGCTGAAAACCTGTGCGTCGGTTGCCACGGCGCTGGGGCTGTTGCGGGTATGAAGGCGCCCGATCTACGGGAGTCGCCGTTATTGCTCACAGGCAGTGAAAAGGCGTTCGAAAGCGTCGTGCGCGGTGGTGCGTTGCTCGTCAACGGCATGCCCAAGTTCCCGGATCTGACCGATGCAGAGCTGGAAAGCATCCGTCACTTCGTTCGCAGGCAAGCACACGACGGTGTGAAGTCTGGCGGCGGACATTGAGCCGGCAACCGTCGATCGCCAATCAAACACTGAATCGGTAACGCCTACCAGCCATGTAGTCAGGCGTTACCACTGAGCAGAAACGCACGCGAATACCGTTCATGCCACAGGCATTGCGGCCAACGGTATTCGCTGCATCCCGCACCGTTACATCCAAAGGATCAAACAATGACAATAAGCCTGCGCTGCGGCAGCGGCTTTCTCGCCGCCTGCCTGCTCACTTCTGTCCAAGCGGCCGAATATTCACCCGACCAGTTTCTCTTCGGCGACTGGAACGGCACCCGCACCCGCCTGCACGAGGCCGGGGTCGACCTGCAAATCACCTATGTCCACGAACTGGCCCGCAACACCCAGGGTGGCGATGACCATACCAGCACCTACTCCGACCAGATCATGTTCGATGCGGCGCTGGACCTGGACAAACTGCTGGGCTGGTCCGGTGCCGGCCTTCGCTTCACGATGACCAACCGCAACGGCGAGAACCTCAACGCCGAAGCCGATCTGGGCGTGCTCCTGCAACCGCAGGAAATCTATGGCTACGGCAGCGCGACCCGCCTGGTGCAGCTCTACTACCAGCAGGCGCTGCTGGACGACCGCCTGCTGATCAAGCTCGGCCGCCTGCCCATGAGCGGGGAAATCTACCCCTTCGCCTGCCCGTTCCAGAACCTCGGCTTCTGCGGCACGGTGCCGGGCTACATCACGCCGAACTGGTACACCTGGCCGATCAGCCAGTGGGGCGCCACCGTGCGCTATCAGTTGGACGAGGAATGGTCGCTGCAAACCGCGATCTATCAGGTCAATCCGCGCTTCACCGAGCGTAGCCAGCGCCTGAATTTCGGCAGCCCGTCGGGTACCACCGGTTACCACGCGGTCGCCGAGCTGGGCTGGACGCCGACACTTGCCGGCCAGCCCGGCGCCTATCGGCTGGGTCTGTGGCGCAATACCGGCGACTTCGAGGACGTCTACCGTGACGCTGCCGGTCGACCGATGGCTCTATCCGGTGCGCCAGCCGCCGAACACGACAAGGCCACCGGCGGCTACCTGATGGCCGAGCAGCAGGTCTGGCAGAGCAGCACGGTAGGCGAGCGACGGTTGAAGCTGTTCGCCAACTTCATCCAGTCCGACCCGGACGTGACCTATATCGAGCGCATCTGGCAAGTTGGCGGCACGCTCTCCGCGCCATTCGCCTCGCGCCCGAACGACGAGCTGGGCCTGGGCCTCGGGCGCCTGGAAATCAACGACGACGCCCGCAAGCGCTTGAGCGAAGAGGGCCAACCGGTGCCGGACGTGGAATACCCGGCCGAGCTGTATTACCGCGTGGCGCTGACACCGGCGGTTTCGTTGACGCCGAACATCCAGTACTTCCACCGACCAGGCGGCTTCGACGATGACAAGGACGTGGTTGTATTCGGGCTAAAGACGCTGATCAGCTTCTGAAAACGCCTCCAAGCCACGCTTCCCCCGAACGCTGAGGATCGGCCGGCCGCCGCTCTGGCTGGCCGGCATTCGCTGCACCCGCACCGTCGCATCCAAGGTTCAGCTGCCGCCTCGTTAACGCACGGCAATTGCCTCCAAACGGTCCGGACCGGCTTCAGCTGTCGGATAAATAGCTTTGGGTGTTCTTGAATCCACAGCCACCCGGCTAACGCCGCTACGAACCTTGCCCATCGCTCATCAACGCAAACGCTGCCCCGATATCGCCGGATGGTAAAGCGGCTGAACCGTGTTCCCCGCAGGATCGAGGACATGAAAGCTATGAGCGCCGTCGCTGTGAGCGAAGGGGCGGTCCAGCAGGGTCACGCCTTGGGTTTTCAGGTATTCGTACCAGGCGTGCAGTTCTTCCAGGCTGTCGACGATGAAACCGTAATGATCCATCGCCTGGACGCCGCTACTTTTTTCCCGGGCGCGGCCCAGGGAGAGGTTGTCGTTGCCACAGGTCAGGTAGACGAGATCCTTGCTGGCGCGGTTGAGGACTTCCATGCCCAGCACGTCGACGTAGAAACATTCGCATTCTTCAAGGTTTGGCACGGTAAGCGCCAGATGACGCAAGCCGTTCAGGCGACCGGGACGCTGCGGCATTTTTCTCTCCTTTTTGTATACAATCTAACTCCCACATTAAAACAAAATGGAGCGCACATGTACTGCCTTATCCTGAAAACCCAACTCGTGCCGGGCTCATTCGACAGGTTCATGGAGGCGATGCGCATCAACGCCGCCGCTTCAGTGCAGCACGAGCCGGATTGCCTGGTGTTCGATGTCATCCAGGATCTGGCGGATCCCGACCTCGTCTATCTCTACGAGCTGTACCGCGACGAAGCGGCGTTCGCGCACCACAAGACCACCGAGCACTATCTGCACAGCCGCCCGCTGGTGGGTGAGTTCATCGTTAAGCAGGAGGCCATGAAAGGCCATATGGTGTGCGGCAATAACAAGCGTTGATGAACGAGATGCTGCGCTTAAGATATTCAGAAAGTATCCACTGGAGATTATCTATATATTTTTAATCCCCTTATTCGCTGATTAGCATCACTGCAGACGCCCGGCCTCGCGCCAGCGGCGTCTACCTCCAATAAAAATAAACAGGAGACAGTGATGCTCAAGTCACCGAAGCCGCTTGCTGCGGCGATTGCGGTTGCTGCGCTGGGTGCGGGTTTGCCGGGTGTGGTCATGGCGGATTTTCTTGCGGACAGCAAGGCGACGCTGGAACTGCGCAACTTCTATTTCAACGCCGATTACCGGCAGGACGGCGCCAACCAGTCGAAGCGTGACGAGTGGGCGCAGGGGTTTCTGCTCAATTACGAATCAGGGTTCACCGAAGGGCCGGTGGGGTTCGGAGTCGATGCCATCGGGCTGCTCGGGGTGAAACTCGATTCCGGCCCGGAGCGGCAGAATTCGGGGTTGTTGCCGGTCGGTGATGACAAGGCGCCCGATGAATACAGCCAACTCGGCGCAGCGGCCAAGCTGCGTTACTCGAAAACAATCCTGCGTGCCGGCACCTTGCTGCCGAGGCTGCCGACCGTGTTGCCGAACGATTCCCGCCTGCTACCCCAAACCTTTCGGGGCGGGATGCTGACGTCGAAGGAGATTGATGGGCTCACGCTCAGTGCGGGGCGTCTGACGCAGAACAGCCTGCGCAACTCCGCCGCCAATGACGACATGCAGGTCTCCGGCAAGGGCATCAGGGGCGGACAGGACAGCGACAAATTCGATTTCGCCAGCGCCAGCTATCGCTGGACCAAGAACCTGACCACGGGCTACCACTACGGTCATCTGGACCAGAACTACAAGCAGCACATATTCAACCTGGCCCACGTCCTGCGGTTGGGCGACGACCAGGCAATCAAGAGCGATCTGCGCTTCGCCCGTTCCACCGAAGCCGGCAATACCAACGTGGACAACGACGCCTTCGGCGCCAAGTTCACTTACGAACTCGGCGGTCATGCGTTCGGCGCGGCGTATCAGAAGATGAGCGGCGAAACCGGCTTCCCGCATATCAACGGTACCAATTCCTACCTGGTGAACTACGTGATGATTTCGGCGGACTTCGCCAGCCCCGGCGAGAAGTCCTGGCAGCTGCGCTACGACTATGACTTCGCTGCCATGGGGATTCCCGGCCTGAGCTTCATGACGCGCTATCTGCGCGGTGACGGCTTCGATGGCCCCGGTGGGCGCAACGGCCGCGAGTGGGAGCGCGATACCGATATCGGTTACGTGTTTCAGCAGGGCGCGCTGAAGAACTTCGGCGTGAAGCTGCGTAACGGCACCTACCGAAGCACGGGCAATGACATCGATCAGACCCGCTTCATCCTCAGCTACACCTTGCCGCTGCTGTAACGGCCGCCCGCCTTCCCGTCGCCCGTGCGGGTGACGGTGTCGCTTAACAGGAGATGAATATGATCATGCAAAAGACGCTGCTTTCCCTGGCCGTCGCGTTCGCGCTGAGCGCCAGCCACTTGACCGTACAGGCTGCGGACACCGCCGACCTGCCCTGCCGCACTACGGCCGAATGCGCGGCCGAGGCGGCGAAAATCGGCGCCACGGTCGATCGCTCCGGCGCTAAATCGGGCAAGCACGACGACCAGTTCACCTGGGTCAACCGGATCAACAAGGCGTCCATCGTGATGCTCACCGAAGAAGAGATCGTCAGCCGCAAACAAGGCCGTGAAATCGCCAGCGGCGTTCAGTATGTGATCGACCAGGCCAGCAAGCCCGACGGCAAGAAGCCCAGCGACGTGCTGCAGATCGAACGCATCATGATCGACAAGATCGGGCCGCAGGCCTCGCTGATCCACTCTGGTCGCAGCCGCCAGGACATGTACGCCACCTACCGCCTCGCCACCCTGCGCAGCCAGTTGCTCGACTACACCGACGCGATGAACGACACCCGGGCAAAACTGCTCGAGCTGGCGAAGAACAATGTCGACACGCTGATCCCGGCCTACACCAACGGTGTGCAGGCACAGCCAATCACCTATGCGCATTACCTGTTGGCCTATGAGGCGGCTTTCGAGCGCGATGCCCAGCGCATCCGCGAGCTGTACGACCGTCTGAACCGCAGCCCCATGGGCACGGCGGTGCTGGCCAATTCCGGCTGGCCGCTGAACCGTGAACGGCTATCCGAGCTGCTCGGCTTCGACGATGTACGCGACAACTCGCTGGATGCCGGGCAGGTGTCGACCTACGACATTCCCATCGAAGCGGCGGGCATCGCCTCGTCGTCGGCGATCCGTATCGGCGCGATGTTGGGCGACATCCATACGCAGTACCACCAGATCCGTCCGTGGATGCTGCTCGAGGAAGGCGCCACCTACACCAGCAGCGCGATGCCACAGAAGCGCAACCCCGGCTTGATCATGCGGGCGCGGGAATCGGCCTCGGACGTCGTCGGCCTGGCCCATACCGTCACCCTGCGTGCGCATAACGTGACCACCGGGATGACCGACTACAAGTTCGCCTTCGACGGCCTCGGGCTGTTCGATAGCGCCCATGAGATGTTCGTCCGCACGGGCAATGTGATGGACGCGCTGGTGATCAATCCGGAACGCGCGCTGGAAGAACTGGAAGCTGAATGGACCACCTCGATGGAATTGGCCGATACCCTGGAGCGCGAGCATAAGGTGCCCTTCCGTATCGGTCACAGCTTCGCCTCGGCGGTAGTCGGCCATGCGCGCAAGGAAGGCTTCGTGCCGGCCAACTTCCCCTACGCCGAGGCGCGGCGGCTGTTCACCAAGGCGGCAGAGAAGTACGAGTGGAAAACGCGGGAGTTACCGCTGAGCGAGTCGGCGTTCCGCGCCACGCTGTCGCCGCAGAACATGGTCAAGACCCGTGTCGGCACTGGCGGCCCGCAGCCGGCCGAGGTCAAGCGCATGCTCAAAGAGGCCAACCAGGCACTGGCCGGCGATCAGCACTGGACCAAGGTGCGCCGTGATCGAGTGGCCAAGGCTGAAACCGAGCTGGACAAAGCCTTCAATGCGCTGTTGAAGAACTAAGAGTCCGCAAGCCCTCAGCGTTTCCCGACCACCGCGCCGGGAAACGCTGCCTGCCGACGGGGCATCAGCGCCTCGCGCAACGCGTTGCGATCCAGCGCACCGCTCCAGGCCGAAATCACCACGCAGGCCAACGCATTGCCGATCACGTTGGTCAGCGAGCGACACTTCATCAATCGCTCGACGCCGAGCAACAGGCCGAGCGCTTCCAGCGGCACCAGATTCAGGCCGGCAACCGTGGCGGTCAGCGTCAGGAAGGCCGAGCCCGCCGCGCTGGTCGAGCCCAGCGAAGTCAGCAGCGCCACCAGCAACAGGCTCAACACATGCGCACCATCCAGGGTGACACCGGCGAGCTGCGCCAGGAATACCGCAGCGCAGGCCACATAGATGTTCGAACCCGCCAGATTGAAGGTGTAGCCGGTGCTGAGCACCAGCCGCACCACGCGACGGGCGCATCCGGCACATTCGAGCTTGTCGATCAAGCCCGGCACAGCGGCCACCGAAGCACCAGTGAACGCAACCAGGCAGAGTTCGGCCTTGATGTAGGCGATGAGCCGAAACAGGCCGACGTTGGCCAACCGGGCCACGACGCCCAGGACAACCACAAGGAACACGCCGCTGGCAAAGTAGACGGTGCCGACGAGCTTGAGCAGCGGCCAGGCGGACGCCGGTCCGTATCGACCAACGGTGTAAGCCATCGCGCCGAATGCGGCCAAGGGTGCGAAGCGAAGCACCATGCGCAGCGCCTTGAGCAGCCATGCCACCCAGGTATCCAGCCGGCGCCGCAGCGGTTCGCCCGCATCGCCTGCCCAACCCAGCCCGAGGCCGAACAGCAAAGCGGCCAACAATACCGGAAGGATGAACGTATGCCCGATGACCTGCGCCAGGCTAGTCAGCACCGCGGTCGGCAGATCGCTCATGGGCCGCCCAGTTGTGGTGGTGAGCGGCACGGCATCGCCGCCGGGCGTAAGCAGCATTCCCACGGCCCCGCCAGTGATCAGCGACAAAACGGCCATCATCAGGAAATAAGCCACCACCCGACCGGCGCAGCGGGTGTGCTGCCCGCGCTCACCGAACGCCGCTACCGCCGAGGCGACCAGCACGAACATCACCAGGGGCACCGCGTGGCCGATCACGCCGAGGAATGCATCGCTGAGCGGCTTCATTTGGACCGCCAGTTCTGGCCGCAGGATACCGAGCGACAGGCCCAGGGCAATCGCGATCAGGATGAGAGCGGTGTCGTTGCGGTACAGCTTGGCTAGAATCATGGGCCGCCGAGCGATGTTGTTGTTTTGGCAGGCTGCTGAAAAACGTAGACGAGGCAGGCAAGACGAGGCTGCTTTTAACGACGAATTGCCAACGTAGGCAGTTTTTCAACAGGCTGCGAGTCGCTTCAGTGCCCGTATCCTACCCCATCAAGGCGGCTCGTCAGTCAAACGCACTGGCGAGCGCCGAGCAGGACGCCGTCATATGGAACTTCGCCACCTCCGCTATTTCGTCATGGTCGCCGAGGAGAGGCATTTCACCCGCGCGGCGGCACGCTTGAACATGCAACAGCCGCCGCTGAGCCAGCAGATTCGGGCCCTGGAGGACGAGCTCGGCTTCGAGCTGTTCAAGCGCCATCCCAAAGGTGTGGACCTGACCACTGGCGGCGCGGTATTTCTCGACGAAGCCAAGGCGATCCTGGCGCGGGTGCAGGATGGCGCGCGCCGAGCCGCTCGCGTCGCCATGGGCGTAGAGGGCACGCTGAATATCGGCTTCACCTCGTCGGCGGCAGCGCATCCGCTGATCCCTCGGATCATCCGCGCCTACCGCGAGCAGTATCCAGCGGTAGCGATCACTTTGGACGAAGGCAATGCCGGCCGCCTGACCGAGCGTGCCAGTGCCGGCCAATTGGAGGTCGGGATCCTCCGTGCGCCCGTCAGTCGCCCCGCCGGTATCGAGTTCCATCGTCTGCTGCTGGAAGAGTTGCTGCTGGTAGTCCCGGTTGGGCATCCCGTGTTGGCTAACTATCCTGACGCCGTGGATTTGCTGGCGATACGTGACGAGCCCTTCATCCTCGTTCGCCGCCCCGGTGCACCGGGCATGTACGCCAACCTGCTGCACGCCTGCCAGGCAGCCGGTTTCGAGCCGCGGATTGCCTTCGAGGTCGAAAGGATGCTGACTAACGTGAGCCTGGTCGCGGCGGGCGAAGGGATCTCGGTGGTGCCGGCCTCCATGCGCGACATCCACCGGGAAAGCGTTGTCTACCGGCGCATTGTCGGCGCCCGCCCACGTCTGGTCGCGCCACTTACGTTGGTCTGCCGCGAATTCAATCAGTCGCCGGCGTTGCAGAATTTCATCGCGCTGGCTCGGCAGCTGGCCAAAAATTACCGGGCAAATATCAGTCGGGATTGACGCAGCGTGCGTCCGTCGGGATCGCTCGACAGCTGACCGCTGGTTAGAACATCGTCCTGCCCACTCTTTCAAAGGTTGTGAGTCCATCACAATGACGAGGTGCAGCATGGCCAAAGACGACAAGGCGACACCCCATGAGAAGAGCGACCATGAGCTGGCGAACACGGCCGATGAGGTCGAGATCGGGACCACCGCCCATACGACGCGCACGCAACCGGTCGGTCACAGCCTGGAGCCAACGCATACGCGGATGAATGGCAGTGACGAGGACGACCCGGACAATCACAAGCGCAAATAAGCAAAAGCCCCGCAAACGCGGGGCTTTTTCGTGGGTGCGCTAGCGAACTGCCATGCGCGTGGCCGGACGGGTCGCCAGCAGCAGTCCGGTGAAGATCAGGCCACCACCGACCCAGTGGAACATCTGCAAGCCCTCTCCCAACACCAGCCAGCCGAGGAATGCGGTGAAGACAGGCATCAGATAAGTCGCCATGGCCGCTTTCGCCGCGCCGACTGTCTTGACCCCGTGGTTCCAGGAGAGATACGCCACCAGCGAGGCGAAGATGGCGGTGTAGGCGATGACTGCGAGGTTAATCGGGGTGGGCGTGAAACCGCCGACCTGACTCAGTTCGAACAGGTAAAACGGCATAATCATCGGCGTGCCGATCAGCATCAGCACACCCAGCAGCGTCAGCGGCGGTATCCGTAGAAAGCCGCCCCAGCGCCGCAGTAGCAGGGTATAAAGCGCCCAAACCACCACCGCCCCGAGCATGATCAGATCGCCGCTCTGAAATGACAGGCTGCTGAACGCCGCCCAGCTGCCGCGGCTGATCAGGTAGATCAAGCCGCCCGCCGCGATGGCCATGCCAAACCAGGCACGCCGTGCCGGCCATTCACCCAGCAACAGTCCGCCACCGATAAAGGTGAACAGCGGTAGGCAGGTATTCACCAGCGTCAGGTTGATGGCTTCGGTACTTTGCGCGGCGGAATACAACAGCGAGTTATAGCTGCTGACGCCCAGCGCCGCGATGATCGGCAAGCGCCAGCTGGCCGCTCGCAGGGCCGCACGGTGGGCCCAGATCGAACGCACGACAAACGGCAGCAGCAGACAGGTCGCCAGCACCCAACGCCAGAACGACAACGTCAGCGGCGGGATGGCTTCATGAAAAGCGCGCGCCACCAAGGCGTTTCCGCTCCAGCAGAGCACAGCGAGCAGCAGGCCGGCGAAGGCCCATCCGTGACGATTGGCCATCACACTGGCCGAACTGGGCGAAGGCGGTATTGCGGTGGCAACTGGTCCAGGCCGCTGATGGTAACGTTCAGGTTCTTCCAGATGCCGTCCTTGATGCCATAGATGCAACCATGCACGGACAGCGGCTGACCACGGTGCCAGGCGTTCTGGACGATGGTGGTATGACTGACGTTCGCGACCTGCTGGATGACGTTGAGCTCACACAGACGATCGACCTGCGCTTCCTCGGTGGGGAAGCTGGCGATATGGTCGCGGTGTTCGTAGTAGAGGTCGCGGATGGTGCGCAGCCAGCCGTCGATCAGGCCGAGCTGATCATCGCGCATCGAAGCACGTACCCCGCCGCAACCATAATGACCGGTGACCAGGATGTGCTTCACCTTGAGCACGTCGACCGCGTACTGGATGACCGACAGACAGTTGAGGTCGGTGTGCAACACCACGTTGGCAACGTTGCGGTGTACGAACAGATCGCCCGGCAACATGCCGACTATCTCGTTGGCGGGTACGCGGGCATCGGAACAGCCGATCCAGAGGTACTCCGGCACCTGCTGCTTGGCCAGTTTGGTGAAGAAGTCAGGGTCTTCCTCAATGATGGCTTCAGCCCAGCGCGCGTTGTTTTCGATTAACTGTTGAAGATCGTTGCTCATCGCCTACCCCATCCATCCGAAACGTTACGAACCGGTCGGCATTATGACAAGCATGCAGACCGGTGCGTCACAGCTTCAGACTGTAAACAGCGGGTTCGACGGGACTTCCGCACGTGGGCGGGAAGAGAACGCCCGTAGATCGCGCAGGAAATTGTCACGCCAGGCGTCGAGGTCCGCCGCGCGGATGGCGCGCATCATGTGCTCGTAACGATCCTTGCGTTCGGTGAGCGACATGCGCATGGCGCGGTCGAGCGCCTCGGCCATGCCGATGCAGTCGTAAGGATTGATGATCAGCGCCGAGGTCAGCTCACGGGCGGCACCGGCGAAGCGCGACAACACCAGCACGCCAGGATCCTCCGGGTCTTGCGACGCGACGTATTCCTTGGCGACCAGGTTCATGCCGTCGCGCAGCGGTGTGACGAAGCCGATATCGGCGCTGCGGAACAGCCCCATCAGCACGCGTCGATCATGGCTTTTATTGAGATAGTGCAGCGGCGTCCAATCCAGATCCGACAGCCAGCCATTGATGTGGCCGGCGGCACTTTCGAGCTGCTGGCGGATGTGTTGATAGGTCTTCACATCAGAGCGGGAGGTCGGTGCGATCTGTACGAACTCGACCGCGCGGCGGTGCTCCGGGTAGCGTTCGAGGAAGGCCTCGTAGGCCTTGAAGCGCTCCACCAGACCCTTGGAATAATCCAACCGATCGACGCTGATGATCTTCTTGCGTGCCACGTCAGTGGTACGCCGCATAGGCTTGCGGCGGGTCTTGTAGGACTCGGCCAGGTCCTGGATTTCGTCTGGAACCACGCCAATCGGGTAGACCCCGGCGCGGAAGTTCTGTCCGTACGCCGTCAGGCTGCCATCGTTTTCGAGAATGCCGCGCACTTCACGGGTCATGTAGTCCTGGAAGGCCAGACGATCGGTTTCGGTCTGAAAGCCGATGAGGTCATAGAAACACAGCGTCTTGAGCAATTCGTTGTGCGGCGGGATGACGGTGAGGATTTCCGGCGGCGGAAACGGGATATGCAGGAAAAAGCCGATGCGGTTGCGAATACCCAGCTGACGGCAGGCCTCGGCGAAGGGAATCAGGTGATAGTCATGGATCCAGATGATGTCGTCGGGTTTGAGCAGCGGCCTGAGCTTCTCCGCCAGCATCGCATTAACCCGGCGGTACCCCTCATATTCCTGACGGTTGTAGCGGGCCAGATCGATGCGGTAGTGGAAGATCGGCCAGAGCGTGGCATTGGAGAATCCGCGGTAATACTGGTCGTAATCCTGCTTGGTCAGGCCCATCGTCACGTAGGTGATATTGCCGATGGTCTCGGTGTTGGTTTGCGGGGTGCTGCTTACGTCACCGCTCCAGCCAAACCAGATACCTCCGGCCTGGCGCAACGCGTCATAGACGCCAACTGCAAGCCCGCCAGCAGCGACCTTCCCCGCCTTGATCGGCGCTACTCGGTTGGAAACCACTACTAGTCGGCTCATGGGTCGTTCTCGCTCCAGTCTGGTTTTATTGGTTTTCCGGCTGTTCTGAGAGTGCATCGAGCAAGCGTTCGAGCCAGGCGCCAACGGCTTCTACCGACTCCAGGCGTTGCTTGGCTTCGGTCGGGCCGGTACCGACCTTGATGCTCAGTCCTCCCAGTTCGTTGACGACCTTGAAGCCCGCCTCGTCGGTCAGATCGTCACCAACGAACACCGGCATCCTTCCTTTGAATGGAGCCTCCTGCATGAAGGTGCGAATCACCTCGCCCTTGCTCGCGCCGCGAGGTTTTAGCTCGAACACGCATTTTCCCGGTTGCAGCGTCAAGACGTCGCCGTAGCGCTCGACGAAGTCTTCAGCCAGCGCTCGGGCGGTGCCTTCCAACTCCGGGGCCAAACGAAAATGCAGGGCGAATGCGATGGTCTTGTTTTCCAGCGACAGGCCGGGGTGTTGACCGCAGGCGTGTGCTAGCTCTCGCTGGATGGCTTCGAACACGTCTTTGTCGAGCGCCAGATTGCGCATCTCGCCTTCCGCTGTGCGGCGCTCGGCACCGTGCACGCCGGCAGCCGGCAGCCGCAGTGGCGAGAGCAGATCATCGAGCTGGCTGAGCGGACGGCCGGAAATAACCGCCAAGGGAATTTCGCTGAGATGCAGGTGCTCCAGGGCAACCAGCGAGCGAGGTGGAATGGTCACGAGCTCAGGGCGAGGCTGTATTTCTGCCAGCGTGCCGTCGACGTCGAAAAAGAAAGCGCAGCGCCGGACCTCTAGCCCGGGTCGGTCATTTGGTTTGTTCATGAACCTTGAGACTCCGGATAGTCGACGGTGGTTCGCGCTTTTTGTGTCATCACAAGCGCTTAGGCGCTAAACAGGCGGCCCTTGCAGCTTGGTTCATAAAGCCCGAACCGGCCAGCGGCCAGCCTGAATCTTCGCATCGACGCCGGGTCACAACCTGCAAGACCGCAGCTCACACAGGAGGTTGTCATGAACGATCGCAAGCCCTATACACCCACGGAGATCGACGACACCGAGGACCGCATGGGCTCGATGGAGCAGCTCGATTTCGACCAGCATCGCGACGATCGCAAGGGCCGTATCGGTGACGAGGTGCCGGCCGAAGAAGTCGAGGACGAGTTCCCGCCGGAGCGAGTAGCCGAAGCGGGCATGACCACCGGAGAAGTGCCGGATGGCGACACCACCATGGACGACCTTGCGCCTGAGACGCTCATTCGCGAAGACGGCTCGCGCTCACCTAACGAACGCGGCCATGGCGGCCCGGCCGACCAGGACCTGAGCGAAGTCTCCGAACATCGCATCGGTGCCGACGTGGATCTCGACGAGGCAGAGAAGGGTCGCTATGACCCACTGGACGGCAAGCCTTGGGACGGACCGGCGAAGGGCGACCCGGACACCGGGCTCGGCGGCGGCGATGCCGTGCTGCATGAAAATGACGACCTGATGGACGACAACGAACTCGAAGGCGACGCGCCACTGGACTCCGGGCGGGACAAGGCGCCAGGACGATAAGGTTGTTTACCGCTTCGTGTCGGGTCCGGGTGGCGGCCGCTTCAAGAAGGAAAAAGCCCGATCGTCTGGGTCGGGCTTCGTATGGCGGTGCCTGCCTGATCAATCGATCAATGTGCAGGCCATCACCAAGGCATCTTCGCGTCCGTCAGCGGAAGGGTAATAGCCACGGCGCCGCCCTACTTCGTTGAAGCCGTAACGCTCGTAGAGCCGGTAGGCCGACGTATTGCTGGCGCGCACCTCGAGAAAGCATTCGCGCCCTCCGCGCTGGTGAGCCCGCTGCATCAGATGCTCAAGCAGCCGCAACCCCAGCCCACGCCCCTGGCTCTGGGGCTTGACGGTGATATTCAGCAGGTGCGCCTCGTCGAGAATGACATTGATCACGCCATGACCCACCTGCTGCTCGCCTTCGAGCATGACCCAGCATTCATAAGCGCTCAACGCGTCGGTGAAGATGCCGCGGGTCCAGGGATGACTGAAGGCGGCGTACTCGATTTTCAGGACTGTTTCGATATCCGCCGCCGTCATGGGGCGAAAACTGACTGCATCACTCATGAAGCACTGCTCATAAACCCATAACCCAACGCGGCATGCTGCGACGCATCGCCTTCCACAACTCGGCCTTGCTGCCAGGTTGCTCCATTAACTGCTCGAGCCCGGGCATGGCCAAAGCGTGGCCGATGCCATCGATATGCAGCTCGCGGTAGCAGGCGTCTGCCTCCACCTCACCAGCAAAGCGCAGCGCCGGCAAACCCACTAACCAGAGGCAGGCACAACCCATTTCCTCCAGCTCGGCAGCCACGACACCTTGCACATAATCCCGTGCTGCCTCGGCGCCCTGATCGAGACTGCCGCGGTGCAGCAGTGGCCAACGAATCGGCTCACCGTCACCGACCTGCTGGGGCTTGTCCGGTAGCTTGGCGGCGCGCAGCAGATCCTTGAGCAGCAGGTAGGCGGGATCGCGGCTCTGGAAAGACTCACCGGTGGGCAATTCCACCAATAGCAGGCAATTACCGGCTCGTAGCAATTGCAAGGCAAAACGTGGTGGCGGTATGGCTGCCTTTTGCTCGGCGGCTGCCGGCTCGGCATCAGTGGGCCTCGCGGACGTCTTTTTCGGCTCGGGCATGGCGATGCGGGGCATGGCCGCACGCACCGCATCGGCGGCCGGGCTCGCCGTGGCCGCTGGCGCGTCTGTTACCGGCGCGGGCGACGAGGGGGCTGGCTGCCCGACGGGCTGCTCAAGCTCGACGACTGGCGCGGGCATGGCTTCGGGCTCGACGAACTGCAGCAGCTCCGGGCGCGACGGCGCGGCAAAGGGAAGCTCGACCCGTGGTAGCCAGGTGGTGACCTGCATCGCGTCGAGAAAGGCCCGACGCCGGCTTTCGGTGATCAAACCCCGACTACCTGCGGATGCGCCTTGGCGCCAACCTGCATCAGGTTCAGCGCATTCAGATAGGCCTTGGCGGACGCCACGACGATATCGGTATCGGCGCCGTTGCCATTGACGATGCGCCCTCCGTTCTCCAGCCGCACCGTGACCTCGCCTTGCGAGTCGGTGCCCTTGGTGATGGCGTTGACCGAATAGAGCTGCAGCGTGGCGCCGGAATTGGCGACCGATTCGATGGCCTTGAAGGTCGCATCGACCGGCCCGGAGCCTTGTGCCGAGGCGGGCAGCTCATTGCCGTCCACGCTCAGCACGAGCTTGGCGTCCGGCACCTCGCCGGTTTTGCTCGCCACCTCTAGCGTCACCAGCTTGAAATGTTCCTGCACGTCTTCGGCGAGGGTGTCAGAAACCAGCGCCTGCAGGTCCTCGTCGAAGATCTCGTGCTTCTTGTCGGCCAGCTCCTTGAAGCGCGCAAAGGCCGCGTTCAGCTCACCCTCGCCCGGCAGGACAATACCGAGCTCCTCGAGCCGCGAACGGAATGCGGCACGCCCGGAATGCTTGCCCATGACCATCTTGTTGGCGTTCCAGCCCACCGATTGCGCGGACATGATCTCGTAGGTTTCGCGGTGCTTGAGCACACCATCCTGGTGGATACCGGACTCATGGGCAAAGGCGTTGGCGCCGACGATGGCCTTGTTCGGCTGCACCGGAAAGCCGGTGATGCCGGAAACCAGGCGCGAGGCGCTGAGGATGTGCTCGGTTTCGATGCGAGTGTGCACGTTAAGCAAATCCTGGCGGGTCTTGATCGCCATGACAATCTCTTCCAGCGCGGCGTTACCGGCGCGTTCACCCAGCCCGTTGATGGTGCACTCGACCTGCCGCGCACCCGCAACGACCGCCGCCAGCGAGTTGGCCACCGCCAGGCCCAGGTCGTTGTGGCAATGCACGGAGAACACGGCCTTGTCGGCGTTGGGAATGCGTTCGAGCAGTTGGCGGATCATGTCTGCGTACTGATGGGGGATGGCGTAGCCGACGGTATCCGGAATGTTGATCGTGCGGGCGCCCGCATCGATGGCCGCTTCGATGATGCGACAGAGGAAGTCGATGTCCGAACGTCCTGCGTCTTCACAGGAAAACTCCACGTCGGCGCAGAGATTGCGGGCCTTCGTCACCGCGCGCACAGCCTGCTCGACCACCTGGTCCGGCTGCATGCGCAGCTTGTACTGCATGTGGATCGGGCTGGTGGCGATGAAGGTGTGGATGCGCCCGGAATTAGCACCGGCCAGCGCCTCGGCGGCGCGCTCGATATCGGCATCGACAGCACGCGCCAGACTGCAGACGGTGCTGTCCTTGATGTGATCGGCCACCGCTTTGACCGCGGCGAAATCCCCCGGACTGGCAATCGCGAAGCCGGCTTCGATCACGTCCACCTTCAGGCGCTCGAGGGCCTTGGCGATGCGCAGCTTTTCTTCGCCGGTCATGGAGGCGCCGGGGCTCTGTTCACCGTCTCGCAGGGTGGTGTCGAAGATGATGACGCGGTCGTTGCTGCTCATGTCGAACTCCTCTTGGCCAGCCGTGCGGACTCAGGCGGCGCCTCAAGTGTGAATTGTGGCCGGAAACCAGCAAAGCGGGAAGGCCGAGCGTCTCATTGCGTCATCCCAACGATCGGTTTGGGCTGATTTGCACCTGGGTCAGGCAGTACAATTGCCGACTATTTTTTGCAGCCGACAGAACCGATTCAGATGATCGAACCCAAGCGCGTACTGCGTGCCCTCGCCGAACACTGGACGTTGCTCGAGCCACTGTGCGAGCGCTTCGATGCCGGCACCCTGAGCCTGATCGAACTGCGTCATCAGCTCGCCGCGCAACTGCCGGAAGGCACGCCCACCGATATCACCGCCCTGCTCGATCAGTGGATCCGCCTGGATATCCTGGTCCCGGTGGCGAAAAGCCCGAATCGCTTCGAGCTCAACGCGCAAATCCATGACTTCCTCGCCTACCTGCGCCGCGAACATCGGCTCGGCCTGTGCCTGGAGATCGAAGCCTACCTCCGCCATCTGGAACGCCTGGCCGGGCATATCCAGGACGCTTTCGAGATTCGCGACGGCCAGGACCTCGCCCGCCAGCTGCGTCTGCTCGACATGCGCGTGCGCGACGTGCTGAAGAAGCTAGCCAATGACGAGCAGGCCCTGATCGGTGTCGCCGACCGAGCAAAAACCAGCGATCGGCAGATTCCGCTGCGTCAACGTTACGCCGAGGTCCTCGCCACCTGGGATGAATACGTCGAACCGATGATCCAGCTGGTCGCGGCCGATGGTGCGTTCGAGCAGGGCGTGTACCGCGTCGAACAGGTGCTGATGAAGCTGCTCGGTGAGCAGCAGCGCCTCGGCCAGCTGGTCGACGACGACCTGCTGCTGCGCACCCATGCACGCATTCTCGAGATGCAGAGTACCGCCCAGTTGACCCTGCGCCACGCGCGCGAGCTGTTGCTGCCGTTGCGGGAAGAGGCGCGCCGCCATAACGCCGTGACCCGGGGTGCCGCGCTGGCGCTGTCGGCCATCCGCAAGAAGGGACTCGATGCCGTGCCGCAGGCCTCGTTGCCGCTGTTCACCCGCCCGCAGAGCACCTTTCTCGGCTCGGCCAGCCAGGTCGAGGCCTATGTCTATGCCCTGGCCCGCTTCGAGCCGAAACCGGCGCAATTCCCCAGGGCCGGCAGCAAGCGCAGGACCGACGCACCGCGCTCGCCGTTGACGGCGCGAGAAATGCTCGACCGCTGCGAACAGGCGCTACCGCTGCCTGACCTGATGCAATGGCTGCTCGAGCAGGAACCGGAAGGCGCAACCGACGAGCTGCTCTACTGGTTCTCGCGCCTATCCCGCGATGCACGCTTCCAGCGCGACCGGCTGGAGCGCCGTGAATACCTGACGCGCGAGCATCAAGTCAGCCTCAGCTCTTTCGCCCTGCTGGCCAACGCCGATGCCTGAGCGCTTACGAGCTGGACCAGGTATTGCGCGCCCTGTCTCGAACCCATTTTGTGAAAAGCGCTTCGCGGTTTTCACCCGCCGATTGCCCTGAGTTGCCTATGAACATCGATCTGAAAGAAATGACCCAGTTGGCCCCAATCTTCCGCGAGTTGTTCAAGGGATATCACCTGTCCCGCAGCGAGCCGGAATGCTACGCCCAGCTGTCCAACATGCAGGACCAGTACCGCGCTCTGTTCAAGGCGCTCGGCTTCGAGCTGGTCTGCGACCCACGCGGCTTCTACTACTTCGTCCCCGAGCAGATGGGGGCGCAGGTCAACAAGACCGCACAGCGCCTGGCGTTGTTCACCTTCATTCTGGTCGAGCATCTGGCCGACCAGGGCCGCGATCCACTCGCGGTGCTCGACGGCGGTACCCTGGGCCGGGACGAACTGCCCGCGCTGCTGGACAAATACCGCGACCTGTTCCTGCAGGCCGAGGTGACCACCCAGGACGAGCTGGAAGAAAAGGTGATCCGCCGCCTGACGCAACTAGGCTTCGCCGAAGACAGCAACGGCATCTACCGTTTCCTGCCGCCGATGCACCGCTTCCTCGACGTCTGCCTATCCGTCCAGCAGGACCGCGACCTCGCGGCGAACCTGCACAGCAGCGATCTGGCACTGGCGGCACCTCAGCTCATGGCCGAGGAAGAAGAGGACGACATCATTCTTATCGATCGCGACTCTGACGATAGCGAAGAAGATGCCCTGGCACGCGCCATCGCTGAAGAAAAGGAGCTTGAAGCATGAGCCAGGAACGCTACGGCATCCGCCGCTTCGCCCTGCTGAACACCGCCGGCTATAGCCTCGGCATCTTTCCGCTGGAAACGCCGTTATCTGTTTACGGTGCGAACAACCTGGGCAAGTCCGCGTCGATCAATGCGCTGCAGTTTCCGATTCTGGCGCGCATGTCGGATATGAGTTTCGGCAAGTACAGCCTTGAGCAGTCGCGCAAGTTCTACTTCGCCAGCGACACCAGCTACATCCTCGTTGAAGTCGCCCTGCCCCATGGCCCTCACGTAATCGGCGTTGCTGGTCGCGGGCCGGGTGGTGGCTTCGGTCACCAGTTCTTCGTCTACCAGGGCTCGCTGGATCTCGATCACTACCAGCAGAACGGCACCTGCCTACGCCAACGCGAGCTGTTCGCCAATTTGGAGCGCGCCGGCATCAAGGCCTACGAGGCCAAGCCGGACGAACTACGCCGCCTGCTGGTCGGCGGCCACACCGCTATCCCGCTGGACATGACGCTGATCCCACTGCGTTCGACCAGCGAGCAGAGCCTGAAGACGTTCCGCGCACTTTTCATCAACCTGCTGCACATGCGCGAGATAACGGCGGCCAAGCTCAAGCAGCTGTTCCTCGATGCGTTCGAGCACAGCCTGCGCTCCGGCAGTGTCGATTACATTGCAGCTACCGAAGAGGCTTTCCGCGACGTGCGCCGCATGGAGCAGGACTATCAAGCGCTGGTTGCAGCCGGGCCGTTGGTTGAAGCTCTCGCTGCCGGCGTGGCGCAGCGAGAACTGCTGCGCGGCAAACTGCATCGCTTGTCGCCTTTGCTCGACTCGCTGCTCGGGACCTGGCAGGACTATGCTGGCGCGCGCAAGGAAGAGCTGGTCATCCAGGCCGAACACTATCGCCGCGAGCAGGACGGCCTGCAGAACGAACAACGTGGAAGCACCTCCGAACTGATGCGCCTGGAGCGTGAGATCAGTGAGATTCAACGCTGGCTGGGCGAGCTCTCCTCGCTGAAAAACCGCTTTGCGCTGGTCGATGATGCTCATGTGCTCGAGCAGCAGTTGCTCGCCGCCAAGGATGCCCATGACGAGTTGGCCGGCGCGCTATCGCAGTCGCGCCAGTTCTCCAGCGAGGACCTCGACGAGCGCCTGCGCGACCTTGAGAAGCGGCTCAAGTCGGTCCGGCAGCAACTGGACCACGCGGACAACAACAGCTACTCCCGTCTGCGTGAGGAGTTCTCGCAAGCGGACGTTGATCGCCTCATGCGGCTGTTCAATGGGCAGCTATTCAGCCTGCCGCTAGGGGACAAAGGCATCGCGCTGGATGATGGCGAGGCCTGGGTCAAGTCGCTCGAAGCGGTCCTGGACGGCTTCAAGGGCGAGCGCTTCGAGGCGCCCGGGTTATCTATCGACTTGTCCCATATTGAACCGCCGGCCCTGCAGGCGCTGGCTGATCGTGCCGCATTGCGTGACCAGAAGGATCGACTGGAGCGTGAACTGAAACAACTCAAGGCCCAGCATTCAGTGGCGGTCGACCGCGCCGCGAGCAAGGCGCAGGCCGAACAGCTCTACCAGCAGGTGCTAGACGCCCAAAAAGCCTTGGAGGACTTCCGCCGTTGCCAGACGCTCTCAGCCGAAGAGAACAGTAAGCTTGAGCAACTGGCCCAGGCCGAGGCGGCGCAGGACGAACTCAAGCGGACCAGCGATGCCTTCACCGAGCGAGTGCAACATCTATCGGCGAAGCTGCAACTGGTCGGCCGTCAGCTGGCGGATCTCGAGGCCAAGGAGCGCACGTTGGAGGACGCGCTACGTCGCCGTCAGCTGCTGCCTGCAGATCTACCATTCGGTACGCCCTTCATGGATCCGGTGGACGACTCGCTGGACAACCTCCAGCCGCTGCTCAACGACTATCAGGACAGCTGGCAGGCGCTGCAACGCGTCGACGGCCAGATCGAAGCGCTCTACGCGCAGGTGCGCCTCAAGGGCGTCGCCAAGTTTGATAGCGAAGAAGATCCCGAGCGGCGGTTGCAACTGCTGGTGAACGCTTACGCGCATCGCCAGGACGAAGCCCTGACGCTCGCCAAGGCGCGTCGCGCGGCGGTCACCGATATCGCCCGGACCTTGCGCAACATCCGCAGCGACTACGACAGCCTCGAGCATCAGCTGGCGTTGTTCAACCGCGAGATCAACAAGCGCCAGGTTTCGAACCTCGAAAGCTTTCGCATCGTCCTGGCACCGAACAAGGATGCGCTCAAGCATATCGACCAGATCATCCACAGCGCCGGGCAATACGAGCAAGGCGAGACGCTGTCCGTATTCGACCTGCAGCAAAGCAGCGAACAGGACAGCAAGAACGAGGAGGCCAAGGAGTACCTGGCACGCTTGGTTGCCGCTAACAACAATCAGCTGGGCCTGAAGGACCTGTTCGAGCTCGCGTTCGAAATTACCAAGGTGGGCGGCCAGCCGGTGATCCATACCGACATCGACGGCGCGGCGTCCAACGGTACGACGATGACCATCAAGGCACTGACCAACATGTACCTGTTGCTGCACCTGATGGACCGCGAACAGGCCGGTCGTATTCGCCTTCCCTATTACCTGGATGAGGCGGCCGACATCGATGAACGCAACCAGCAGGCACTCATCGAAACCAGCCTGCAACTCGGCTTCGTGCCGATTCTGGCGTCGGTGAAGCCGCAGGTGTCGGCACATGTGGCTATCGACCTGGAAGGCGGTAGCGGCCCGGCCGGAATCTATATCGACGAAGCGGATTGGAAA
>NZ_JYHV01000047.1 GCF_000952685.1 Stutzerimonas stutzeri
CGGCAACAGCCACGCGGCGCTGATCAACCGTCTGCACTGGATGCAGAAGGAGTACGGCCTGACATCGGCTGATCGCGTCCTGCAAAAGACCCCGTTCAGCTTCGACGTCTCGGTCTGGGAGTTCTTCTGGCCGTTGCTGACCGGTGCGGCGCTGGTGGTGGCCGAGCCTGGAGCGCATCGCGATCCCTTGGCGCTGCGTCAGGTGATCAACGCGGGCGAGGTCAGCGTGCTGCACTTCGTACCGTCGATGCTGCAGGCCTTCGTCGCCTCCGGCGAGCTGGAGCAGTGCCCATCGCTCAAGCAGGTGATGTGCAGCGGCGAGGCATTGCCCTACGAGCTGCAACAGCAATTCCGCCAGCGTCATCCGGCCAAGCTGCACAACCTCTACGGCCCGACCGAGGCGGCCATCGACGTCAGCTACTGGGCTTGCGAGGAGGAAAACCCGCGGCACATCGTTCCGATTGGCCGGCCCATCGACAACCTCAAGCTGTACATCCTCGACGCCTGGCTGGAGCCAGTGACGCCAGGTGTAGCCGGTGAGCTGTACATCGGCGGCGTGGGCTTGGCGCGGGGTTATCACGCCCGGCCGGGGCTGACCGCCGAGCGCTTCGTCGCCGATCCATTCAGCGAAGGCGGGCGCCTCTATCGCAGCGGCGACCTGGCGCGCTGGCGCGAGGACGGCGCCATCGAGTACGTCGGCCGCATCGACCACCAGGTGAAGATCCGCGGTTTGCGTATCGAGTTGGGCGAGATCGAGGCACGGCTGCAGGCCCATCCGCAGGTGGACGAAGCGGTGGTGGTGGCCCGCGATACGCCGCAAAGCAAGCAACTGGTGGGCTACGCCGTGGCGAGCTGCGACGGCGACCTGCTGCGCCAGGCACTGGCCGAGCAGTTGCCGGACTACATGGTGCCGACGCGCATTCTGGTGCTGGAGGCCATGCCGCTGTCGCCCAACGGCAAGCTGGACCGCAAGGCGCTGCCGGAACCGGAGTTCGGCTCCACGGCAGCGGGATACGTCGCCCCACGCAACGATCTGGAGCGTGAGCTGGCGGCGATCTGGGCGCAGGTGCTGCAGGTCGAGCGGGTCGGCATCACCGACGACTTCTTCGCGCTCGGTGGGCATTCGTTGCTGCTGACCCAGGTCGGCATGACGCTGCGCAACCGCCTGGGCGTCACGCTGCCGTTGCACCGCCTGTTCGAATTGAATTCCATCCAGGCGCTGGCCGCCCACCTGCAGGCGCAACAGGACAGCGCGCCGCCGGAGAACGCCGAACTGGACCTGATGGATGAGTTGCTGGGCGAGCTGGAGAACTTCTGATGACGATGCTGGATGCGCAAACCGAACAACTGCGCGTGATTGCCGAGCGCCTGGGCGCGCTCGCGGAAGAACGACAGCTGACCTTCCTGCGTCAGTTGCGGGACAAGGGGGTGAGCCTGGAGCGCTTGCCCATCGGCCGCCAGCCCTGCGAACGCGCGTCGTTGTCGCCGGCGCAGAGCCGCCTGTGGTTCCTCTGGCAGATGGAGCCGGACAGCGCCGCCTATAACATCCCAGCGGCGGTTCGCCTGCGCGGCGTATTGGACCGTTCCGCCCTGCGTCGCGCCTTCGAGGCGCTGGTGGTACGGCATGAGAGCCTGCGCACGCTGTTTCGCGACGAGGGCGGTGAGCCGCTCCAGGTGATCCTGCCCTCGCTGCCGTTGGCGCTGGTCGAGAAGGATCTGTCGGCGCTGCCTCAGACTCAGCGTGAAGCCAGCGCCGGTGAGCACCTGGAGCAATCCGCCCGGCGCCCGTTCGACCTCGCCGAAGGCCCGCTGCTACGGCTCGACCTGCTGCGTCTGGACGCCGATCATCACATCCTCCTGCTGACCCTGCATCACATTGTCTCCGATGGTTGGTCCATGGGCGTGCTGATCGACGAGTTCGCCAACCTCTACAGCGCCTTCGCCGAAGGTCGGGAGGCCGATCTCGCTCCGCTGCCGATCCAATACGCCGACCATGCCCGCTGGCAACGCTTGTGGATGGCGGCTGGCGAGGAGCAACGCCAGCTCGACTACTGGACCCGGCGCATCGGCGATCCGGCGCTGGTGTTGACCCTATCCAGCGATCGCCCGCGTCCGCCAGTGCAAAGCTACCGGGGCGCCGCGCAGAACTTCGAGCTACCGCTGCCGCTGGTGATCGGCCTGCGCAGCCTGGCACGCGGTCAGGGGGCGAGCCTGTTCATGGTGCTGCTGGCGGCGTTCGAAGTGCTGCTGATGCGCTACAGTGGCCAGCGCGAGCTGCGCGTCGGCGTGCCGGTGGCCAACCGGGGCCGCGCCGAGTGCGAGCGGTTGGTGGGCTTCTTCGTCAATACCCAAGTGTTGTGCAGCGAAATCGACGAGCACGCCTCGTTCGCCCAGTTGCTCGGCGAGGTGCGCCAGGCCGTGCTGGATGCCCAGGCGCATCAGGAGCTGCCCTTCGAGCGGCTGGTGGACGTGCTACAACCAGAACGTAGCCTGAGCCACAACCCGCTGTTTCAGGTGGCCTGCAACCATCTGCCGAGCGCCCGCGACGCGTTGCGCGAACTGCCCGGCGGCGAGGGCGGTCGGCTGACGCTGGAGAGCCTGACGCTGGACGTCGGCATCGCCAAATTCGACCTGATGTTGCAGACCGAGGAGGGCCGTGACGGGCAGGTGCGCGGTCAATTCGTGTACGCCACCGACCTGTTCGATGCGTCGACCATCGAGCGTCTCTGCGGACACTTTCTCAACCTGCTGCAAGCGTTGGTGGCCGATCCGCGGCAGCCGGTGGGGCAGTTGCCGATGCTCGCCAAGCCCGAGCGCGAGCAGCTGCTGCACGGCTGGAATGCCACCGAGGCGGCGTTCCCTGATGCCGTTCAATTGCAAACGCTACTGGAACAACAGGCCTCGCGTAGCCCGGATGCCCTGGCGCTGCAATTCGGCGCACAGCGCCTGAGCTACCGCGAGCTGCACAGCCGT
>NZ_JYHV01000013.1 GCF_000952685.1 Stutzerimonas stutzeri
CGATTCTGTTGAAAAAGTAGCTGCTTCCCCATGCCTTCGGCAAAATTGCTCTGTCAGTGAGCGTGGGGGCGAACAGCATGATGGGACAGTTACCGGGAGGGCAGCAGCGCCTGTTTTACTCGTTCAATCTGGAAGATCACGTCCCGCCCCAACACCTCCTGCGCAGCATCGACCAATGCCTGGATCTCAGTGATCTGCGCGCCTACCTGGCGGATTTCTATAGCCCCATCGGGCGTCCCTCGATTGACCCGGAATTGATGGTGCGTATGCTCGTCGTCGGCTACTGCTATGGCATTCGTTCCGAGCGTCGATTGTGCGAAGAGGTGCACCTGAACCTTGGCTATCGCTGGTTCTGCCGGCTGGGTCTGGAAGACGAAGTACCCAATCACTCGACCTTCTCGAAGAACCGACACGGCCGTTTTCGTGACAGTGGCCTGTTCCGCTGGTTGTTCAATGAGGTGCTGCGCCGCTGCATGGCGGCTGGCCTGGTCAAAGGCGAAGGCTTCGCTGTGGACGCCAGCATCATCAAGGCCGATGCTAGCCGCCAACGTGGCATGGCGGGTAATGAAGTCGATTGGAACGATCCAAAGCTCAGCAGTCGCGCCGTGCGCGAGTACCTCGAAGCCCTTGATGAAGAGGCGCTGGCTGAGGCTCTTCCTAAGAAAATTTCGCTCACCGATCCTCAGTCCCGTTGGACAGCAGCACCAGGCGGCCCGGCCTTCTTTGCCTACTCCACGAATTACCTGATCGACACTGAGCACGGTGTGATCATGGACGTGGAAGCTACCTCGGCGCACCGTACCGCCGAAGTCGATTCGACCAGGACGATGGTCGAGCGTGTCGAAGCGCAGTTCGATCTCACACCGGAACGCCTTATCGGCGATACCGCTTATGGCATCGCCCCGATGCTGGCCTGGATGGTAGAAGAAAAGGACATCGAGCCGCATGTTCCGGTGTGGGACAAGACCGAGCGCAAGGACGACAGCCTCTCCAGTAACGACTTCCACTGGAACCAGGAAGCCAATGAATATCGCTGCCCAGCCGGCAAACCACTACGCAGTGAATGGCGCGCCTTCACCCAGAAAAGATCGCGGGTGACCAAGGCCAACACCATCATTTACCGCTCCAGCCAAACCGACTGCGCCACCTGCTCGTTGAAAGCGAAGTGCTGCCCCAACACGCCGACTCGGAAGATCGTCCGCAGCATCCATGAGGCTGCCCGCGACGTGGCTCGACGTATCGCCAAGACACCGGAATACCTAGTCTCTCGCTGCGAACGAAAGAAGGTGGAAATGCTATTCGCCCACCTCAAGCGGATAATGAAACTTGATCGCTTACGGCTGCGCGGTCTGACGGGTGCGACTGATGAATTCACCCTGGCGGCGACGGTGCAGAACCTGCGCCGCATGGCCAAGCTTTTGCCTCAAGGGCCACCATTAATGGGATAGGTACGCCTGCTGCGAGCAGAAACCCTCAAATTAACCCTCAGAGCTGAGCAATGACGCTCAGCGAAACGCCGAAAGGCAACTTGAAGTGGCTTGCAGCCACTTCGACAGCCGGTACATCCGACCGCCTGGCTGCCGCTAAACCTGCTTTTTCAACAGAATCGGGCAAAAGCTGCCGTTCATGACGGACCGCTTTCGACCCGTTTCAAGAGGATCCCTGCAGGTGTGATTAGGTAGCATCAAGCGCTGTGCAGTAACCGGCTGACATCCTTTGACGGCGGTGAGCCGAACTGACGGCTGTACTCGCGGCTGAATTGCGAGGGGCTTTCGTAGCCGACGCGGTAGCAAGCGCTGGAAACGTCGAGCCCTTCGCTGATCATCAGCCGGCGCGCCTCCTGCAGGCGGAGCTGCTTCTGGTATTGCAGCGGGCTCATGGCGGTGACCGCCTTGAAGCGGTGATGCAACGTCGAATTGCCGAGATTTGCCACACGGGCAAGCTCGTCGATCCTCAGGGGTTCGGTGTAATGCTTGTTTAGCCAGTCGATCGCCCGCGTCACCCGGTGCGTCTGCGTATCACCGATCGCAATTTCGTAGAGCCGACGCCCCTGGCTACCGCGCAGCAGTCGGTAATAGAGCTCGCGCAAGGCCAGCGGCGCGAGCATGCCGATGTCCCGTGGCGTATCGAGCAGGCGCACCAGGCGCAGCATGGTGTCGAGCAACGGAGCATCGATGCGGTCGAGGAACAGGCCGCGGCTCGGCTCGTCCGGCACGCCAGCGGGCGGCGCTTCGGCGATCAGCTGGGCGATTTCAGCCGGATCGAAATCAAGCCGAATACAGATGTAAGGCGCTTCAGGGCTCGCTTCGATCACGCGTCCAGAGACGGGCAAGGTGACCGATACCACCAGATAGTTGAGGGGGTCGTAACGGTACTGTTCATCACCCAGGCCGACATCCTTGCGCCCTTGGACGATCAGGCAGAGCGCGGGTCGGTGCACGGTGTGGATGAGCTCGGACGGCGCGTCCATGCGAATGACGTGCAGCGGTGCGATGGCTGTTTCGTAGGTGCCGGGGCTGGGGATCCGCCGCGTCAGTATCCGTATCAGTTCGGCGCGGTAGGCTGCGGTGTTCTGGAGGTCGGAATCGTTGTTCGTATCCATGTGATGGCCCTCGAGAGTGGTCAAAGGTTAGCAAAGCCAATCACTGATGCCACGAATCCGTATGCCGGCGAGACGAGAGAAGCCCGGCCAAGACGCCGGGCTGGCTATTACCTGCGGTAGAGCACCATACCGGCGTGGTAGAGAACGCCATCGCGAAACTCCCCGTCCGCGGTGAAGCCCGTGTCGTCCCGGTAACGGATGTAGTCGCCTTCCACCTCGTAGCGTCCCTGATAGGCGCTCTTGCGATTCCCTCGTGCCTCGTCGTAGCGTCCGTTGGGCAGCAACTCGTGGCGAATGTATCCATCAGCGGTAATCCACATGCCGGCATAAGGGTGAGTTGCGGCAGAAGGTTGCGTGCTTTGCATGTCAGGCGCTCCATCTGCGGAGCCATCAGCCGAGGCGGCTGATGGCGGTGCGCTCTGCGCCGTCTTCGGCGACGGTCAGGGCGACCGGGGCCAGGCTCGCGGTGGAGACGATGAAGGCGCTCAGGGCGGTACCGATCAACAGTTGACTGATGTTTTTCATGGCGATGTCCTCACAAGTCGAATAGCGGGTACGGATGGCCTGTCCGGGCCGTTTGATGTCATCCGTTTCGTGAGTCCAGATTAGGGAGAGTGGCCGTTGGGCCGTTATGTCGAACGTGTCGCGCGTTTGCCTGATCCTGTATGGCGTTGCCGACGTCCCTGTCGATTCACGGCGTCACTTGCCCCATCCGGCCGGCCGCTGCTTGTGCAACTCGATCAGCCGGCTTTGACGGTCATGCCGCCGTCGGCCATGACGACCGAGCCGACCATGAAACTCGCGCGATCCGAGGCGAGAAAGGCAACGATCTCGGCAATTTCCTCAGGCTGCGCAGCACGGCCGATAGGCGCGGCTTCACCGTGCTGGGCCAGGAAACCCGGGCCGTCTTCAACGACATCGTTGAGGATGTTGGTGACCACGTCGCCAACGCCGATGGCATTGACGCGAATGCCATGCTCGATGGCTTCGAGCGCCAGCGTGCGGGTCAGTTGGGCCAGCGCGCCCTTGGACGCGGTGTAGGCGGCGATGGTCGGAAAGGCGAAGTAGGACGCATAGGAGGCGATGTTGACAATGGCCCCGGAGTTGTTGGGCATCATTGCCTTGACCGCCTCGCGGCTATGCAGGAATGCCGCGGTGGCATTGACCGCCTGGATGCGCTCCCAGTCTTCGCGGGTCATGTCGACGACCAGCTTGTTGATGATAATTCCTGCGTTATTGACCAGGATGTCCAGCCGGCCGAACTGCTCGACAGCCAGAGCGACCGCGCGCTCGGCGGCGCCGTCTTCGCTGATGTCGGCCACCAGCGGGACCAGCCCGTGACGGGAGAGATCTTCGACGGCGGGGTTCAGGTCTTCGGCAACGACCTTGGCGCCACGTGCATGCAGCAACAGGGCGATCGCCTTGCCGATGCCACTGGCGGCGCCGGTGATCAGCGCAACTTTGCCTTCGACTTCGTGAGGAATGCTGTGCGTGAAATCAGTCATGGTGCTCTCCTGCGTTGCGAGCCGAGGAGACATTCGCCGGCTCGGCGCCCGTGAGGCGCTGTCGTTATCGACAGCTTCACTGTCTCGCAATGCGCTGGGGCGGGCTTTCGCAGGTTTGCCGGGGCTGTCGGGGTTTTGCGCCGACGTAGAACATGGGTCAGCCGGCGCAGATCACGTCTTGAAACGCCAGCGCACCTGGGAATCGTCTGGCAGCGGAATGAAATCCATATCGCCCGGCACATCAGGGAAGCGCCGCGCCCGCCAGTCTTCGGCCGCTTGTTGGATGCGCTCGGGTCGGCTCGACACGAAATTCCAATAAATGTGCCGACGACCTTCCAGTGGCTCGCCACCAAGCAGCAGAAGTCGGGCGGGTCCGATGGCATGCAGCACCACTTCGCTGTCCGGGCGCAGCACGACCAGGCGATCGGCCCCGAATCGCTCCGGCTGCCCCACCACTTCGACCTCGCCACTGACGACATACAGCGCGCGCTCGATATGTTCGGCCGACAGGCGATAACGTGCGCCCGCTTGCAGTTGGAGATCGGCGTAGAACAGGTCCGAGACGGTCCGGCTGGGCGACTTGAGGCCGTCCAGCGAACCGGCCAGCAGACTCAGCGAAGCGCCGTCACCGTCGATATGCGGAATACGCTCGGCCAGCAGATGCTGGAAGCCAGGCTCGGCCTCCTCATGCGACTCGGGCAGCGCGACCCAGGCCTGGAAGCCCATGAGCCCGCCACCGCTGGCCCAGACCGGATCGCTGGATCGCTCGGAGTGGACGATGCCGCGCCCGGCCGTCATCAGGTTGATTTCCCCTGCACGCAATTGCTGAACATGCCCGGCGCTGTCGCGGTGCAGCATTTCACCTTGCAGCAGGTAGCTGATGGTCGACAAGCCAATGTGCGGATGCGCGCGGGTGTCCATGCCTTCTCCCGGCCCGAAGACCACCGGCCCGAAGCTGTCGAGAAAGATGAACGGCCCGACCATCCGCCGCTGCACGGAAGGCAGCGCACGGCGCACATCGAACCCGCCGATGTCGCGGACGTTGGGAAGAATGATTTGCTCGATGGCGCCGGTGGCGGAGGTTTGCAGGGTCATGGCCGGTCTCGTTGAATCAGTGAAGGTGAGGTCACTCTAGCCCTGCTGGCTTATCTGAAAAACCCGGATAATATGCATCAAAACGTTCGAGGGATTAGAAATGATTTCAGACCCAGGCACCCCAACGCTCGATCAACTGCGCGTGTTTCTCACCGTGGTCGATGTCGGCAGCTTTGCTGGCGCGGCGCGCAAGTTGCACCGCGCCACGTCGGTTGTGAGCTACTCCATCGCCAATCTGGAAATGCAGCTGGGCGTCAGCCTGTTTGACCGCAAAACCACCCGCAAACCGCAATTGACCGACGCCGGCCGAACGGTGCTGGCCGAAGCCCGCACCATCTATAGCGGCATCGACGGGCTGAGAGCCAAGGTCCGTGGGCTGCTGCACGGTCTGGAAGCCGAGGTGCATCTGGTGCTCGACGTGATGTTGCCCCGCGAACGGGTGGTCGATGCGCTAAAAGCCTTTCGCGAGGAATTTCCCACCGTGTCGCTGCACCTGCATATCGAAGCCCTTGGCGGGGTGACGCAACGCGTGCTCGACCGCGGCGCCACGTTAGGCGTGAGCGGACCGCTGACCGCCAGCATCGACGGCATCGAACGTATCGGCGTAGGCAAGGTGGCGCTGGTTCCGGTGGCCGCGCCCGACCACCCGCTGGCGCAACCGGGCCCGCACGCGCCGGGCGCTGGGCGCACGCACGTGCAACTGGTCCTGACCGACCGCTCCCGGCTCACCGAGGATCAGGAGTTCGCCGTGGTCGGCACGCGCACCTGGCGACTGGCGGACCTAGGCGCCAAACACATGCTGCTTCGAGAAGGCATCGGCTGGGGCAACATGCCGATCGACATGGTTCGCGATGACCTGGCCAGCGGCCGCCTCGTGCAACTCGACCTGCCCGACTGCTTCGTCGGCGACTACACCTTCGATGTCATCTACCGCACCGACACACCGCCCGGCCCGGCAGCGAACTGGTTGATAGAACGGTTCAAAGCGCAGGTATCCGAACGGGCTTTAACTATTCGATAAAGTCGAACCTAACTCTCGAAATTAGTCTTCTATTTTCGATCGTAGCGCCATGAGACATTGCCTCCATCGCGGCAACACGGCCGCTGGCACTTACTCAATGGAGGCATCTCATGGCTAAGGTTCTGGTTCTTTATTACTCGTCCTACGGGCATCTCGAAACAATGGCCAACGCCCTAGCCGAGGGCGCACGAGTGGCCGGTGCACAAGTGGACGTCAAGCGCGTCCCGGAGACGGTCCCGGAAGAAATCGCCCGCGGTGCCCACTTCAAACTGGACCAGGCCGCACCGGTTGCGACGGTCGCCGAGCTCGAACAGTACGACGCCATCATCGTCGGTACCGGCACCCGTTTCGGCCGCATCAGCAGCCAGATGGCCGCCTTCCTCGATCAGGCCGGCGGGCTTTGGGCGCGCGGTGCGCTCAATGGCAAGGTGGGCGGCGCTTTCACGGCGAGCGCCACCCAGCATGGCGGTCAGGAAACCACGCTGTTCTCGATCATCACCAACCTGCTGCACTTCGGCATGACCATCGTCGGCCTGCCGTACAGCCATCAGGGCCAGATGAGCGTTTCCGAAGTGGTGGGCGGTGCACCCTACGGCGCGACCACCGTTACCGGCGGCGACGGCTCGCGTCAGCCCAGCGATATCGAGCTGGACGGTGCCCGCCACCAGGGCGAGCTGATTGCCAAGACGGCCATCAAGCTGTTCGGCTGATCGTTCAGGGCTTGCCCTTTGGCAAGCCCTTTCTGCCCTTTCTCCTGGATACGAGCAAACACCATGACCGCCGAACAGCTGCTTCGCCTGCATTTCGAAACCTTCGTCGATGACCCTGAACGTTGGCAGACCCTGATCGCCGATGATCTGGTGTGGGAGTTGCCGTTTGCGCCCACACTCGGCCACCCGGCGCGCCTCGACGGGCGCGATCAGGTGCTCGGCCATGTCGGCTGGTTCATCGGTGCGGTGGATAACTTCCGCTTTCATGACCTACGGATTCACCCTGGCGCGAACCCGCTGGAAGCCAGCGCCGAGGTGAAAGCCGAGGGCCTGATCAAAGCGACGGAGCGCATCTACGAGCAGGACTACGTGCTGTTCGTACGCGTCGAAGACGGCAAGCTCGCGTTTATCTGCGAATACTTCGACCCGGTCCGGGCGGCCCTTGCCCTGGATGCGCCCATCCCTGCGTTGGTCAGCTGAGCGACCGAGCGGCCTTGCTCAAGGCCAAGACCGCTGCGCTAACCTATCGATGCCAGCCCTCGCCAGAGGGCTCTGTCGAGGGAACATCCTGTGCGCCAAGCCGATCCCCAAAACACCGCTTCCAGCGATGCCCAGCGCATCACGGGCGAATCGATGCTGCATTATCTGCCGGGTGCGCCGCAGGCCTCGCCGCCGCGCCCGCAGTTGCAGGACGTGGTGGTGTTGCGGTTCAGCCATCGCAGCATCGTCCAACCGATTCTGGTGCCCGCGGTGGTCGAGCCGCTTCTGGTATGGGTGCTGGAGGGCGCGGCCCGCGTCGAAGAGCGTGACCTCGGCGGGGAATGGCAAGCGTCCAGCGTCAAGGCTGGTGACTTCTTTCTCACCAATACCGCCGAGCCCTACGAGATGCGCTGGCAGACGCAAGGCTGCGACACTTTTGAAGTGATGCACTTGTACCTCGGCCTGCCGCTGATCGATCAGGCCGCGAGCGACGTGTTAGGCGAACACGCCGACCCGGTAACCTTCCTCGATATTTCCGGTGCGCAGGATGAACGGATCAGCGTGATGCTGGAGCAGCTGCGCCAAGAGCTCATCGACGAGCGCCAACCCAGCCCCTTGTTCACCCACAGTCTGGCCCAGGCGCTGGCCGTGCATCTAGTGCGCCGCTACCTAGACCCGCGCCGCGGCGCGCGGCGCAGCAATGCGCTGCAGGCCTACAAGCTGCGCCGGGTCATCGAGGCGATGAACGAGGGCCTTGCTGACGAATTCAGTCTCGTGAAGCTGGCGCAGGTCGCGGAGCTGAGCGAGTACCACTTCAGCCGGATGTTCAAGCGTGCCACCGGGCTGTCACCCTCGCAGTACTTCATTCGCTTGCGCATGAGCCGCGCCCGGAATCTGCTGCTGGAGACGGACCGCAGCATCATCGACGTCGGGTTGGAAGTCGGTTACTCGAGTCCCAGCCATTTCTCCCAGGTGTTTCGCCGCGAGGTAGGCGTCACGCCCAGCGCCTATCGCCAGGCGTGATCGCTCTCTCAATCGTTACCCCTCTGCACCGAAAGGAGCACCTCAGCTGCGCGGGGTTGCGAAGTTCAACTCCCGAAGCTGTCACCTTAATTACCTCAACCGGGCAGGCAGACAGCCCTGCCTGGAGCGGCCGTGCTAGGCTTGGTTTTGGCTGCTGCGGCGGCCGATACGAACAATTATGCATGGCCCGACTCGGCGCCTTGTTTGGAGTCCCGCATGATCGCGCGTCCGCCATCAGAGCTTCCAACCGAACTCTCCGCATTCGTCGCCACGCATTTCGCCGACCGAGGATCCAATCCGGATCGGTTGATAGCGGAATCGTGGTACCGCAGCGTCCATGAGCACGGGCTCGATCCCGCTCGATCCGCTTCTCACGTTCAGCTTGGACATCACGAGATCCGCCTGCATCAAGAAGAGCACCATGACTTTCTGGCCATTGCGAGCCAGGGCATGGAAGGGCTCTCGCGGCGCCTGAACCCAGCGGGGTTTGCGGTACTGCTCAGTGATCGCCGCGGTATCACGCTCGATGCGCGGCTGCCTGGGGAATACAGCCCCTATGCGGACTCGGGGCTGGTGGTCGGCAGTTGCTGGGACGAGTCGCTGGTAGGGACCAACGGCATCGGTACCGGGCTGGCCGCGGGCCAGCCGCTGATCATCCACCGGGACGAGCATTTTCTCAGCAGCAACGCCATGTTGAGTTGCTCGGTGGCGCCGCTGTTCGATCCTCAGGGTGCGTTGCTGGGGTGTCTCAATGCCTCCTGCCTCAACAGTGGTGGGCCGAAGCAGGCGCAGTATCTGACACTGCAGTTGGTGAGCCTGTACGCGCGACTCATCGAGAACGCCAGCTTCCGCCAGCGCTATGCCAGTTACGCAATGCTGACCTTGGGCGGTGATGTCGGCGACCTGGGCAACGAGCGGTTGTTGGCGCTCGATGCGGCGGGCCGAATTCTCGGAGCCAACCGAGCGGCTTTTGTGGCCGCCGACCAAGGGAGCGCGCTGCTGGGGGTGGCGGTTCAGGATGTCTTGTCGACGTCCCTGGATGAGCTGATAACCCTGACGCAGGGTGGCCGGCGCGCCGCGAATCTACGGCTGGCCGGCGGGCCTGCACTGGAGGTCACGCTGCGTATGCCGGCCACCGCCGCGCGGCGCGCCAGGAACGAGCGTGGCCTGAGCGTCGTTCCGGCAGAGCCGACGCTTGAACACTTGGCCGGGGAGGACTCAGGTCTGCAACGCTCCGTCCAGAAGCTGCGGCGCGTGCTCGATCGCGACATTCCGCTGTTGCTGACCGGTGAGACCGGCACCGGCAAGGAAGCCTTTGCACGGGCGATCCATCACGCCAGCGCGCGCGCCAGGGGGCCCTTCGTTGCGCTCAATTGCGCGGCGATCCCGGAGTCGCTGATCGAGAGCGAGCTGTTCGGCTATCGCGCCGGTACCTTTACAGGCGCTAGCCGTCAGGGGATGAAAGGCAAGCTGGAACAAGCCAATGGCGGGACGCTGTTCCTCGACGAGATCGGCGATATGCCGGCGCATCTGCAGACGCGGCTGCTGCGCGTGCTGGCCGAGCGGGAGCTGGTGCCGCTGGGCGCCGCAACACCGGTGTCGTTGAACGTGCAACTGGTGTGCGCGACGCATCGCGACCTGCCCACCATGGTGGCTGCGGGCGAGTTTCGTGAGGACCTCTATTACCGACTCAACGGGTTGACGGTCAGGCTGCCCGCCTTGCGCGACCGGGCGGATCGCGCGGGGCTTATCCGCCGCGTTCTGCAACGTGAGGCCGGGAATGAGTACGTCGAGCTGACCGCCGAGGCGATGGAGCGTCTGGCCGCTTATGGGTGGCCTGGCAACGTGCGCCAGCTGATCAACGTGCTGCGCTGTGCGGTCGCGTTGGCGGACGACGGGATAATCGGTCTCGATTGTCTGCCGCCGGAGATCATGTCGGTGCCTGCGGAGCGGGCACCCGTTGCGCAGTCGCTGGAGACGACCCGAGACGCTGCCGAAGCGGCCCATCTGCAAGCGACACTCGAACAGCACGGCGGCAATGTCACGTCGGCCGCTCGCTCCCTCGGCATCAACCGCGCCACCTTTTATCGCAAGCTGCACCGTTACGGTCTCACCGCGCTGCGCAAATGATGCTCGTAGGTGACTCGGTGTTTTCGGTGGATTGAAGCGGAGCGCCCCTCGGTCCACCCTAGGGTCAGGCGCTAGTCATCGCTCGATCGCATAAAAAAGAACCCCGCCGGGGCGGGGTTCTTGGTCAGCTCAAGTCACTCAGCTTTGCAGATAAACCGCGTGAGTATGGGTGTACTCGTACAGGCCGTGCTTGCCGTCGGCGCCACCGATGCCGGACTTGCGCACCCCGGCGTGAAAGCCTTGCATCGCCTCGAAGTTCTCTCGGTTGATGTAGGTTTCGCCGAAGTCCAGACCAGCCGCAGCCCTCATCGCGGTGGAGAGGTCGCGGGTATAGATCGAGGAGGTCAGGCCGTACTCGCAGTCGTTGGCCAGGGCGATGGCTTCGTCCAGGTCGTCGATGATCTGCACCGGCAGTACCGGGCCGAAGACTTCCTGGCGCATGATCTCCATGTCGTGCGAGCAGTTGGCGAGCAGCGTCGGCTGGTAGTGAAAGCCCTTGCCCAGGTCCGCCACGGCGCCGCCGGTGATCACCTGTGCGCCTTGGCTCTGTGCGGTACGCACCATCTGCTCGACCTTGCGCAGCCCGGCCTCGTTGATCAGCGGGCCCATTTCCACATCCGCTTGGGCGATGGGGTCGCCGTAGCGCGTTTCGGCCAGGGCGCCGGCGATGCGCTCGATGAACTGCTCGGCCACGCCGCGCTGCACGTAGACGCGCTCGGCGCAGTTGCAGACCTGCCCGGTGTTGATGATGCGCGAGGCGCGGATGGCGGTGATGGCGAGGTCCAGGTCGGCGTCGTTCATCACGATCGCCGGCGCCTTGCCGCCCAGCTCCAGGTTGAGCTTGGTGACGTTCTGCGCCGCGGCGGCCATGATCCGCTGGCCGGTGCCGACGCTGCCGGTAAAGCTGATCATGTCGATCTTGTCGCTGGTGGTCAGCGCGCTGCCGACGCCGGCACCGCTGCCGCAGACCACGTTGAACACACCCTTGGGCAGGTCGGTCTCGGCCACCAGCTTGGCGAATTCGAAGCAGTTGTTTGGCGTCTCCTCGCTGGGCTTGATGACGATGGTGTTGCCGGTCACCAGCGCGGGCGCCATCTTCCGGGCGATCAGGAAGAACGGGAAGTTCCACGGCAGGATGCCGGCCACCACGCCCAGCGGTTTGCGGAACAGGAAGATGTTCTCGCCCGGACGGTCGCTGGTGATGATCTCGCCCTCGATACGCCGCGCCCACTCGGCCATGTAGTCGAGGTAGTCGGCGGTGAAGTTGACTTCCACCAGCGCCAGGCTCTGGATCTTGCCGCCTTCCTCGGTGATGACGCGGGCCAGGCGCTCGGCGTTCTGGCGAATCTTGCTGGCGATGGCGCGCAGGTATCCGGCGCGTTCGATGGCCGGCTTCTGCGCCCAGCCCTTTTGCGCAGCACGGGCTGCGGCAATGGCGCGTTCGGCGGTGGCAGCGTCGGATTCCGGCACGCGGGAAAGCACCGCACCGGTGGCCGGGTTGCGCACCTCGATGAGGTTGTCACAGGCGACGAAGGCGCCGTCGATATAGTTCTGGTAGGTGATTGGATCAGTCATGTCGGTCTCCTGAGGGTCAGTTGCTGGCCGTTTTCTGGGTCGGCTGCGGCAGGTCGTTCGGGCCGTGCTCCACGCGGTCGTGGGCACGCTTGATCAGGTACTGGTGGATCTGGCCCATCTGCTCCATGTCGAACGCTTCTGCGAACGACGGCATGCCATCGGGAATGCGCGCGCCGTGGAGAATGCCGAGGAACTGCTCATGCTTTTCCGGAGCGAGCATGCGCAGGTCCGGCAGCACGCCGCCGCTGACCGCGTGGATGCCGTGGCATTGCGAGCAGTAGCCGTCGTACAGCTTGGCGCCGGCCTCGACCGTAGCCGCATCGGCAGTCAATGGCGGTGGCTTGGGTGCATCCTCACGCGGCGCGGGTTCCTGCAGTTCGGCCGTACCGCCGAGCTTGTAGGTCAGCACCTGGGCGTAGGGCTGCACACCGGCACGCAGCGAAAGGGCGCCGGCGAAGGTTGAGAAGGCGCCGCCCCAGCCGGCCATGAAGGTCACGTACTGCTCGCCGTCCACGCTGTAGGTGATGGGCGCCGCCATCACGCCGCTGGCAGCCGGTTGCTCCCAAAGCTTCTTGCCGGTGTCGGCGGCGTAGGCGATGACGCGGCCGTCGGCGCTGCCTTCGAACACCAGGTTGCCCGCGGTGCTCAGGGTGCCGCCGTTGAAGATGGTGACGTAGGGCACTTCCCAGGCTTGTTGCTGCTTGACCGGGTCCCAGGCGATCAGCTTGCCGGACCAGGTGTCGGCGTACTTGCCCAGGCCTTCCGGATCCTCGGGCATCATCCCGGTCTTCAGGCCCAGCTGGTACATGCTCTTGAACTTGTTGCGCGCCGGCGCATCCGGCACGTGCTCGTACCAGGCCGACATGATGTGCGCGGGGATGTAGACCAGCCCGGTATCTGGGCTGTAGGACATCGGGTGCCAGTCATGCGCGCCCCAGAAGCCCGGCTGGACCAGCTTGGCCTTTTTCTCGCCCTTCCAGTAGGCGGCGGCTTCGTCGTCGACGATGGGCCTGCCGGTCTTCAGATCCACACCCTTGGCCCAGTTGATCGGCACGATGTTCTCGGCAGACAGGAGTTCGCCCGTGGCGCGGTCGATGACGTAGAAGAAGCCGTTCTTCGGCGCCTGCATGAGCACCTTGCGCTGTTTTCCCTTGATCTCGAGGTCGGCCAAGATCATGTGCTGGGTCGCGGTGTAGTCCCAGGCATCGCCCGGGGTGGTCTGGTAGTGCCAGACGTACTCGCCGGTATCGGCGTTGACCGCGACGATCGACGACAGGAACAGGTTGTCGCCCTTGCCCTCGCTGCGCCAGATCGGATCCCACAGCGAGCCATTGCCGACACCGATGTAGAGTAGGTTCAGCTCCGGGTCGTAGGCGAAAGAGTCCCAGGCGGTGCCGCCACCGCCCTGTTCGACGAAGGCGCGGCCGTGCCAGGTCTTCTTGGCGATTTCCATGCCCTTGCCTTCGGCCGGCTTGTCCGGATCGCCCGGCACGGTGAAGAAGCGCCAGGCCTGATCACCGGTCTCGGCATCGTAGGCGGTGACATAGCCGCGCACGCCGAACTCAGCGCCGCCGTTGCCGATCACCACCTTGCCGTTGACCACACGTGGCGCGCCAGTGATGGAATAGCTGCGGGCCTTGTCGTAGCGGGTATCGACCGACCAGACGCGCTCGCCAGTCTTGGCATCGATGGCTTCCAGGCGGCCGTCGAGCACGCCGACGTAGACCTTGCCCTTCCACACGGCGACGCCGCGGTTGATCGCATCGCAGCAGGCCTCACCCGCGCGGGAGCGGTCGGACTTGGGGTCGTACTTCCAGATTTCCTTGCCGGTGCGTGCGTCCAGCGCATAAACGATGGAGAAGGGGCCGGTGGTGTACATCACGCCGTCGACCACGATGGGCGTGGCTTCGACGCCGCGGTCGATGTCGAGCTTGTAGCTCCAGGCCAGGCCGAGTTCGCCGACGTTGTCATCGGTGATCTTCTTCAGCGGGCTGTAGCGCTGCTCGCCGTAGTCGCGCCCATGGCTCATCCAGTTACCGGGTTCGGCGTCGGCATTGGCGATGCGTTTGCCGTCGACTTCGGCAGCGTGCAGCGGCAGGGACAGCAGGGCGGCCAAACTGGTGGCGCCAAGCAGGGTGGTGGGCCGTCGGCCCAGGTAGGGATCCAGGTGCTTCATCGCAGGCTCTCTCTTGTTATTGGTTTAGCTGCCCTGTGGGGCAGGTCTTCTCGGGAGAGCAACCGCTGTGCCAGCCGTTCCGATCTGGCTGCGGAGCCAGTGGCGACGCGGCCTTGCGCGAGCAGGGGCGGTGCGGTTGAAGCGGTCTGTCGCAACCGGGCCGTTGCACCGCTGCAGCAACTGTCGCGTTTCTGCGACAGGGTTGCGGCGTCGGCAGGCGCGGCGGTAGCAGGCTGGGCAACGCGGCGGCGATTCGAAACGGGTTACTGGGCGGCTGTAAAGCAGCCGTAGGGCTGTTTCGGCGGCGCAAACGGCAAAACGGTAAGTCTTCAGGCTCGCTTGGCATGTGCATTGCCTTGATGACGCGCAGGCATTTGCAGGGTTTTCCGCATCAGGGCGTTTCTGTAGTTTAAAAAACGCGCTCCGGTGCGCCTGGGCTTAATACTGCAATCCTTCGTCCTGAGGGCGTTCATGGCTCGTGAGCCGTTCGCCTGGCAACAGAGGCCAGCGGCAGCAAAACACCTAACAACAAGGTTTAACCATGTACCGATTTTTTCTTGCCGGATCGCTCTCGTTGGTAACCGGGCCATTGCTCGCGCAGACAAGTGAACCGCTTACGCTTGACCCCTTGATGGTGAGCTCGCCGCGGGCGGAATCCGACTGGTTCACCTTGCCGATGGCGGTGTCCGCCGTAACGGCGCAGGACCAGCCGGGTGAGCAGTTGCTCACCCTCGACAGCTTGCTCGGGCCTGTGCCGGGCGCGCTTTCGCAGAGCCGCTACAACCTGGCGCAAGGCATGCGCTTGTCCATTCGTGGCTTTGGTTCCCGCTCCAGTTTTGGCGTGCGCGGCGTGCGGGTGCTCGTCGACGGTGTGCCGCTGACCATGCCTGACGGGCAGACCGAGATGGACGGGCTGGATACCTCGCTGGTCGAGCGCATCGAGGTGATTCGCGGCCCCTCGTCGACGATTTACGGCAATGCCGCCGGTGGCGTCCTGGCGATCCAGACGCGACAACCGGGCGACACGCCGCTCACTCAGGTCGAGGTGACCGGCGGCGAACTGGGCTATCGCCGCATGCGCGCGGAAACCAGTGGCAGCGCCGGATCGCTGGGCGCCTTGCTCGCCGTCAACGCCACGCAACTCGATGGCTACCGCACGCACGGGACTGCCGAAACCAACCACCTCACTGGCAAGCTGCGTTGGCAGGGGGAGGGCGGCACGCTCGGGCTCACCCTGCATGCGATCGACAACCGAGCCGAAGACCCCGGTGGCCTGACGCTGGATCAGGTCCGGGCGGACCGTTCCCAGGCGCGGCCGCAGAGCCTGCAGTTCGATTCCGACGAGACTGTCGAGCAGCAGCGCGTCTCGCTGGTTTGGGATGGGCAGGCCGCCGGCGACGATACGTACCAGTTGCGCAGCTATTACGGCCAGCGTGAGTTCGGCAACCGCCTCCCGTTGCAGAACAACGGCCAGACAGCCTATGACCGCTGGTTCGCCGGGGTGGGCGCGCAGCGCACCTTTCACCGTGAACTGGCGGGTCTGCCGCATCAGTTGACCGTCGGAATGGACCTGGAAAGCCAGCGGGACGAGCGCTCGCGCAACGACAACCTGCCAGGTGGCATCACCGGCGCCCTGACGCAGCGCCAGCGCGAAACAGCGGACAGTCGGGGCGTGTTTATCGAGGATCAGCTGCACCTGGGCGACGCCTGGCTGCTCGCTGCCGGCGTGCGCTATGACAGCGTGCGGCTCGAGGCGAAGGACCGTTACCTGAGCGACGGCGATGCCTCGGGCGAGCGCAACCTGGAGGACTGGAACTACAGCCTGGGGCTGAGCCGGCAACTGGACGCCCACCATGTGGCGTACGTGCGTTACGCGACCTCGTTCGAAACGCCGACGATCAATGAAATGGCCAACCCAAACGGGGGTGGCTTCAATCCGTCCCTCGGTGCGGCGCAGTCGGTCAACCGCGAGATAGGCTTCAAGGGCGAGCACCCGGGGTTGCGCTACGAAGCGGTGCTCTACAGCATGCGCATCGAAGATGAACTGGTTCCGGAAGTCGACGGGCGTACCTTCTACACCAACGCGGGCCGGTCCAGCCGCGACGGGGTCGAGCTCAGCGGGGACTGGCTGGTGGGGCGCTACTGGCGCTTGACGGGTGCCTGGAGCTACAACCGTTACCGTTTCGAGCAGTTCCAGGGTTACGACGGCAACCGCATCCCGGGAATTCCAGGGCAGACCCTGTTCGCCGAGGTCAGCTATGAACGCGACGACTGGTATGCGCGGGTCAACGTCAATGCCTACGACCATCAATACGCGGACAATGCCAACGTCGACCGCGTGGCCGGCTATGCGGTAGCCAACGCCCGCTTGGGCTGGCGACTGGCGTGGGGCGATCAGCGGTGGGAGCCCTATCTCGGCGTCGACAACCTGTTGGACCGCGATTACTACGACAACCTGCGCATCAACGATAACTTCGGTCGCTACTATGAGCCTGCCCCAGGGCGGACTATTTATGCCGGTGCGAAACTGACGTTTTGATAGCTTGCGGTTGTTGCGCTGCGCTGATCGAGGGCGCACGCCGCAATGGAAGCACAGCCCCAGCCGCTGCTCCGCGAATCAAGCGGCATCGCTTGATCCGGTTCCTTCAAAGGGCTGTCTGGCGCCGGGGGGCTGGCTAGGCCGGAAGCGATAGTTGTGTGCTGCATGGGTTCCGAGGCTGCTAATGGGCGAAGCCAGCCTGCTGCCTTCCGTCATCCAACAGATTTATCTGTATATCCATACAGATAAATCTTGCCTGCCGCTCCGCCTCTGCGCATGCTATCGGCCATTGCAAAGCGAACGGGTGACGACCTGATGCGGCTGTTTCTCTGTGAAAAACCCTCCCAAGCCAAGGACATTGCCCAGGTGCTCGGCGCCACACGGCGTGGCAATGGCTGTTGGGTGGGTGCCGGTGTCACCGTGACCTGGTGCATCGGCCATCTGCTGGAAACCGCACCGCCGGACAGTTACGACGCGCGTTACAAGCGCTGGGCGCTGGCCGATCTGCCTATCGTTCCTGAGCGCTGGAAGATGTTGGTCAAGCCCAAGACGGCGAGCCAGTACAAGGCGGTCAAACGCCTGCTGGGCGAGGCGCAGGAGTTGGTGATCGCCACCGACGCCGACCGTGAGGGTGAGATGATCGCCCGTGAGTTGGTCGAGCATTGTCGCTATCGAGGGCCGGTTCAACGGCTGTGGCTCTCGGCACTGGACGACGCTTCCATCCGCAAGGCCCTCGGCGCGCTGCGCGCGGGCGCCGATACCTTCAATCTCTATCAATCGGCGCTCGGGCGTTCGCGGGCGGACTGGTTGATCGGCATGAACATGAGTCGACTGTTTACCCTGCTTGGGCGGCAATCCGGCTATCAGGGCGTGCTGCCGGTTGGCCGGGTGCAGACGCCGACGCTGCGCCTGGTGGTCGACCGTGACCGCAGCATTGCCGACTTCGTGCCGCAGCCATTCTGGGCCATCGAGGTGCAGCTTTTGGGTGACGAACCGGCTCCCTTTACCGCGCAGTGGCGCGCGCCGGAGGAGCACAGCGATGACCAGGGGCGTTGCCTCGACCAGGCGCTGGCGCAGCGAGCGGGCGAGGCCATGCGTGCAACTGGCAGCGCCCGGGTGCAGCGGCTCAAGACCGAACGCATGCGCGAAGCCGCGCCGCTGCCGTTCGATCTCGGCACCCTGCAGGAAATCTGCTCGAAGAAGCTCGGCCTGGGTGCTCAGGAAACGCTGGATATCGCCCAGGCGCTCTACGAAACCCACAAGCTGATCACCTATCCGCGCAGTGATTGCGGCTACCTGCCGCTGAGCCAGCACAGCGAAGCGCCGGGCATCCTGGCCGCATTGACGCAGGCCGATCCGTCGCTCGGCGAACTCGCGCCACACCTCGAACCCCGGCGCAAGTCGCGCGCCTGGAACGACGCCAAGGTCGGCGCGCACCACGGGATCATCCCCACGGCAGCGGCCCGCGCATTCGAGCGGCTGGCGGGCAAGCCACGGGCGGTCTATACGCTGATCCGTGCGCGCTATCTGGCGCAGTTCCTGCCCGCGCACGAATACGATCGCACCCAGGCCGATTTTGACTGCGGCGGCCAGACACTGCGGGCGGTCGGCAAGCAGATCGTCGAACCGGGCTGGAAGCGCGCCTTGCCCGAGGCGCTGGCGGCGGCCAGTCGCGGTCGTGAGGCGCCAGCGCCGCAGACGCTGCCATCGTTGCGGGAGGGGCAGACATGCGCGATCCACGACCTGATCTTCAAGGATCTCTGGACGCAGCCGCCCAAGCCCTTCACCGAAGGTGACTTGATCAAGGCGATGAAGAACGTCGCCAAGCTGGTGGACAATCCCAAGCTGAAACAGAAGCTCAAGGACACCACCGGCATCGGCACCGAGGCGACGCGTGCAGGAATCATCCAGGGCTTGCTCGAGCGCGGCTACCTGACCAAACAGGGCAAGGCGTTGGCGGCAACACCGGCGGCCTTCAGCCTGATCGATGCGGTGCCGCGCGCTATCGCCGACCCCGGCACCACGGCAATCTGGGAGCAGGCGTTGGACATGGTCCAGAGCGGGGAGATGAACCTCGAAGAGTTCGTCAGTAAACAATCGGCTTGGATGAGCAAGCAGGTCGAACGGTGCAAGGGCGTGCGACTGATCATCAGCGGGCCCGCCGCCCCAGCCGGTCGCGGTGCGCCCTGGAAAAAGCGCAAGGGTGCGGGCCGCAAAGCGCCGCCCAAGGCGCGTCGCGCTGTGAAGTCACCCGATCTCGCATGACGGTTAGGAACAGCGTGGCGCGGATCACCATCGTCTCGCCTGGCATGGTCAGCTATCGAGGTGTCACCTGATTGTCCACCGCCCCAGCAGGCGTGCCGGTTCGCGTTTAGAATGCGCGAGCCTTTTTTCCTGGACGATGTGCCCAATGCAACCTGACGCCCTCGCCACCCTTCAGCAGCATCTCAGCCACGCCCTCACGCATCTACCAGAAGAAACCCGTCGGCTATTTCATGGGCGTGGGCGCTGCTGGGCCGGCCTGGAGCACGTCACGGTCGATTGGCTGCAGGGCGTGGTGCTGGTCTCGTTGTTTCGCGAGCCAGCCCCTGATGAGCTGGAGGCATTGATCGGGATGTTGTCGTCGCTGACCGAGGCGCAACCCTGGCAATCGAGCGGGGCGCATACCCTGCTGCTGCAGCACCGCTACCTGCCCGACAGCCATATGCAGCAGCTGCTCGGTGAACCGATCGAGGAGTGGCTGATCAGCGAGAACGGGCTGCGGTACAAGCTCGACCTGGGCATCAAGCAGAACAACGGGCTGTTTCTCGACATGCGCTACGGCCGACGTTGGGTTCAACAGCAGGCGCGGGGCAAGCGCGTGCTCAATCTGTTCGCCTATACCTGTGGATTCTCCGTGGCGGCCATCGCCGGTGACGCCGAGCATGTGGTCAATCTGGACATGGCCAGAGCGGCCCTGAGCCGAGGACGCGACAATCATCGGCTAAACCAGCATGAGCTGAGCCGGGTGAGCTTTCTCGGTCACGAGCTGTTCAAGTCCTGGGGCAAGGTCAAGAAGAGCGGGCCTTACGATCTGGTGATCGTCGATCCGCCCTCGTTCCAGAAAGGCAGCTTTGCTCTGGACCGGGACTATCGGAAGATTCTTCGGCGCCTGCCTGAGCTGCTGACGCCCACTGGTATGGTGCTGGCTTGCATCAACGACCCTGATACCGGGCCGGATTTCCTCATCGACGGCGTTGCCGCCGAGGCGCCCGAGTTGGTATTTCAGAAACGTTTGGAGAACCCCCCGGAATACCCCGACGTCAGCCCCGAGAGCGGTTTGAAGGCGCTGGTCTTCAGCCGTTCCGTGCCTCCGGCCGGGCAGACATAATCCGTTTCCGCCGGGCTGCGACGATAAAGGTCGTACAGGGTCGAAACATCCACTCTCCAGTCTTCGCTGGAGGGCTCACTCACCTATTGGTTAAAGTTGCAAACGGCTCTATCCATGAACGGGGCGACGGGCCTATGGATAGGTTCGATCAGTTGTAGGAGTCAATGTCATTACTGATTCAGGGCAGCAAATACAGGCAGTCTTCGATGCCGCTTGCGACTGCGCCATGCTTACGACCGATCCGCAGGGGGTGATTACGGCTTGGAGCACCGGCGCCGAGCGCATCTTCGGCTGGACCGCGCGGGACATGCGCGGGAAGGCATTCGATCGACTATTCAGCTGCGAAGAGCGCTCCGCGGATTCGCTGCATGAGCTGATGCAGCGCGCGCTGGCAGAGGGTAAGACCAGCCACGATCGTTGGTATACCCGTGCCGACGGCTCTCGCCTACGGGGTGCAGGCACGCTCACGCCCTTGCTCTGCGAGGGCAGGCACCTGGGCTTTCTGAAGGTCCTTCACGATTGCACGGCAGAGGATGAGGTCGCGCAACGCCTGGCCGACAGCGACAGACGTTATCGCACCCTGTTCGACGCAATCGATGCGGGGTTTTGCGTTATCGAGATGAAATTCGATGTCGAGGGGCGGCCGATCGACTATCGCTTTCTTGAGACCAATCCGGCGTTCGAGCGCCAGACCGGACTGGCTGACGCGGTCGGCAAGTGGATGACCGATCTGGCGCCTGCCCATGAGCAGCACTGGTTTGACATCTATGGCGAGGTTGCTCTGAGCCGCCGTCCGGTGCGTTTCGAGAACAACGCCGATGCCTTGCAACGCTGGTACGAAGTCCAGGCGATGCCGGTTGGCGAGCCTTCCGAATACCGTGTCGCGATATTGTTCAACGATGTTTCCGGGCGTCGCTCCGCTGAACTGGCGTTGCAGGCCCTGATGGAGTCCCTGCGCGAGGAAGTTGCCACCCGAACCAAGGACCGCAATCAGCTCTGGGAATTGTCCAGCGACGTGATGATCCGCTGTCGCTTCGACGGGCTCATCATGGCCGTCAACCCGGCCTGGGAGCAGTTGCTCGGGTGGAGCGAAGCTCAGCTGCTCGGTGCCAACATCCTTGATTTCGTTCATCCGGACGACCTTTCCAGCACGCTGGAGACGATGCGGCGCTCCTCGCAAGGGCAGTCTTTCGTACATTTCGAAAACCGCTATCGGTGCAGCGACGACAGCTATCGCTGGATCAGTTGGTCGTCGCGACCGGCTGATGCGGTCATCAACGCAGTGGGGCGCGACGTCACCACACTCAAGGAGCAGGCGCAGGCACTTGAACTGGCCGAAGCGCAACTGCGGCAAAGCCAGAAGATGGAAGCGGTCGGCCAGCTGACCGGAGGTCTGGCACACGATTTCAACAACCTGTTGACCGGGATCGGTGGCAGTCTGGAACTGCTCGAGAAGCGCATCGAGCAGGGGCGCTTCGATTCGCTCGAGCAGTACGTAGCGGTGGCGCAGACCGCGACTCGCCGAGCCGCCGCGCTGACGCATCGGTTGCTGGCATTCTCTCGTCGCCAGACGCTCGATCCTATGGCGACCGATGTCGGAGAGCTGGTCAGGGATCTGCGAGAACTCCTCAGCCGCACGGTCGGGCCGTCAATCAAACTGGACACGCACGTGGCCAGCGATCTGTGGCCGACACTGGTGGATCGCAATCAGCTGGAAAATGCATTGCTCAACCTCGGCATCAACTCGCGGGATGCGATGCCCGACGGCGGCACGCTGACCCTCGAAACCTGCAACGAACTACTGGATGAGCAATCGGCGTTGGAACTCGATGTGCCACCTGGGCAATACGTGCGCGTATGCGTAACGGACACGGGTGTCGGCATGTCCAAGGAGGTCGTGTCGCAGGCGTTCGATCCGTTTTTCACCACAAAGCCGTTGGGGATGGGCACAGGCCTGGGGCTGTCGATGGTCTACGGCTTTACCCGGCAATCGGGCGGCCAGGTGAAGATACACTCCGAGCCGGATCGAGGCACCCGCATCTGTCTGTTTCTTCCGCACGTGGCGCTCGGTAATGTTGAGGCTCATGACTCCGCCGAACTGGAGGCGCCACGGCAGGTGGGCGGCGGCACTGATGAGATCGTGCTGGTAGTGGATGACGAGCCCGCCGTGCGCATGCTGGTGGTGGAAATACTGCAAGAGCTGGGATATCGGGTGCTGCAGGCCGCTGATGGCAACGAGGGGCTGCGCATTCTTCAGAGTGGCGCGCCGATTGCGCTGCTGGTCACTGACGTTGGACTGCCCGGCGGGATGAACGGACGCCAGCTCGCCGACGCCGCTCGGCAACGGGATCCTCTGCTGAATGTGCTTTTCATAACCGGCTACGCGGAAAGCGCTGTGATGGGCAGCGGTCAGTTGGAACCCGGGATGCGCATTGTGACCAAACCGTTCTCGATCGATACGCTGGCGGCACGCATTGCGGAACTGCGCGCCGACCGCTGAGCGGTTTCGTCCGCGCCCAGGCTGGCGACGTTCTGCTCAGGTCGTTGTGCTTGGCGGTGCGCAACGGCCGGCGCAAGGCCGACCGTTGCGCAGTGCTGCAGACGTCAGTGTTGGTTGACGACCGCCATGTTGTTGAACCCGGCCTGGCTGATCAGCGCGTTGTTGCCCATGCCGCTCTGAACCACCAAGGCCTCGTTTCCAGCACCGCTCTGCGTGACCGTAGCCAGATGGCTTTCGCCGTACTGGGAAATTGTAGCCTGGTGGGGACCGTCGAACTGGTTAACATTGGCCAGGTTGAAATCACCATCCTGGACGATGTCGACATCATTGCCGAATAGGGTGCTGGAGCCGGTGATGCGGTTGCCTTCACCGTCCTGTACCGCGGTGAGCCTGTTGAGCAGGCCCGATTGAGTGAAGGCCAGCTCGTTGCCCTTGCCCTGCTGGTCGACCGTAGCGTTATTGTAGTTGCCGCTTTGGTCAACCGAGGCCATCTGGTTGCGACCGTCCTGATCGATTACCGTCACGTTGCCAAAGCCCTGCTGCTCTGCGGTGGCGGTATTGCCGTTGCCGCGCTGGGCGACGTCAACGTTGTTTTCGTTACCCAGTTGGTAGACGAAGGCGTTCTGGTAGCCGCCGCGCTGATTCACGTTCAGGTTGTTGCTGTCGCCACCGGCGTAGGTGTAAGCCTCATGACGGGTGCCCGTCTGGCGCACGTATGCCTCGTTGAGATTGCCGACCTGCTCGACTTCGGCGACCGAGCCAGCGCTCCAGTTCTGGACAATCGCGGCGGAGTTCTCGTCGCCTTTTTGATCGATCATGGCGCGATCGTTGGCGCTGAAAGACTGGTTGATGCTCGCGTCGTTGAGGCCGCCATCCTGATACAGCGCAGACTCGCTGCCATGGGTCACGGCCTGGTAGCTGGAGGCAACGTTGTGGTTGCCCTGTTGCTTGGTAACGGCGTCGGTGTCGTGAGTGCCGGTCTGCTGGCTATCAGCACTGTTGGCGTGGCCATGCTGGCGCTGTTCGATATCGCTGTTCCAGGTGCCGGTCTGGTTGGCGCTGGCATCGTTGGCGTTGCCGTTCTGCCATTGCACCGCGCTACTGTGCACGGCGAGCGTCTGGTTGATGTTTGCCTGATGGAAGTTGGCGATCTGCGTTTGCAGGGTCGACGACGAGTGCGAGGCGTTCTGCTCGGTCATCGCGTCATTGCCTAAGCCGCTCTGCAGTTGCGTGGCCATGTTCGAACTGCCGCCGTTCTGCTCTACCTGAGCGAGGTTGTCGATGCCGTTCTGGCGTTGTTCGGAGGTGTTATCGACGGCGAACGCCTGGCTGGCGGCGACGGTAAGAAGGGCAGCTACAAGGGGGTTTATCTTGAACATTATTGTCTCTCCATGAATGTTTTCAGCGGTACTTCCTGGTGATGCTCTGCTCAGCGGTACTGGCGTACCACTAGGTTCAGACCCTGGCCATTCTGCGTGACGCGACTACGATGCCCGGTGCCGGTCTGCTCGATCAGCGCGTTGTTGTACGCGCCGTACTGTTCAATACGGGCCTGGTTGCCGGTACCGTCCTGAACAATCAATCCCTGGTTGTGGCTGCCGTGCTGCACGATGAATGCCTCATGCGCATAGCCGCTCTGGAGGATGAAGGCCTCCAGTGCATTGCCGATCTGAGTGATGTCCCCAGTCAGGTTGTCGCCGACTTGGGTAACGGAGGCGAGGTTGCCAGCTGCCCCGCCGGCTTCTGGCTGCGCCAGTGCGATGGTGTGAGCCTGACGGAAGGCGAACTCGTTGGGTGCCAAATCACGTGATGAGGTGATTCCGGCGGCCTGAAGGGCGGGGCAGGTGAGCGCTGCGAAGAGCAGCGGCACCAGCGCGTTGCGGGCAATCCTTTGCACGAGGTCCATCAGTCATCCTTGGTTGAATGGCGATAGGCCATCCTGTCCTAAACCGCGATTCGGCAAATCCATCGAACGGGTGAAACCGTTGCGTTTGTTTCGAGTTTCCCGTTTCGCGGCGCGGACGAAACGGGAAAAGTCACTAGATCTTCGCCGGAATGGTGAGGTATTTCGCCAGTTCCGCCTTGACCTCGGGTGTGTTGTCGGCAGTCTGCCAGAGCCGCCGATCGACACCTTGAGCGATCAGGTGAGCGACTGCCGCTTCGATCGCCGACAACACGCAGAGCTGCGCCGGCTCGTTGGTGGTGTAGCCGGCCTCGGCTTCGAGCAGCTCCTTGAACTCGATGAATTTGTAGACGTTGGCGCTGCGCCCGATCGAATAAATGGTCTTGGTGGTCATCACGTTGGATAGCACCTGACCGCTGCGCACGTCGATGGCGCGTAGATTGACCGTGACCTGATCGACCCGGTATTCCTGCGATACGCCGATGCCCAGGTAGCGGGCGCCCTGCCCACCGCTACGCACGTTGGTTTCGTAGGCGACGATGGCGCCTTCCATGAGAATGTTGGCCGCCAACAGCGACGGCAACTCCGATTGAATGTTCGGCGCCACGTCCGGTTTGGCCTGTGAGGCGCGAATGATCTTGCGCTCGGTCAGTACGTTCTGCAGGCCCTCGCGCTCCAGCACGATGAACCAGCCGCTGGCCTGCATGGCGTCGACCAACATGCTGGCGGCGCCTTGGGTGACGGCAGTGGAAAAGGAGCTGGCCGGGCTTGGCTTGTACTGTCCGGTCTGGTCGCGGAAGCCATACACGGCGGCCACCAACGGCCCCCTTGGGCGCGGCAGTTCGAGCAGATCCTGATAGGTCGAGGTGCGGGGGGTCAGGGTCGGCGTTTCCTGGTCTGCCGACATGGGCTCGCGCACGGAGCAACCCTGTAAAACGGCCATCATCCCGATGGCTACGAATAGGCTTCTCATGGCCTTTTGCTCTCCCTGGTTAGTTTTGCCCGATGACGATTTCGGACACTTCGCCGGTCAATCGGTCGGTGATTTTCACGATCAGGTTGCCGATGTCGTCGTTGACGATATTGACGATGAAATCATCAGTCGTGATCGAACCGGTCTTGCCATCCCTGACGTCACCCAGCAGATCGGAAAGCAGGCGGGATTCGAGCTGGCTGGTGAAACGGTCGAGGGCCGAGGTGCCGTTCAGTGAGGAACGGTCGAGCGCATCCGGGTCCTTGGTGTCGTTCTGGGCCTGGGCATTGCCTAGCAACCAGGCACCGTTCAGCGGGCTGCCGCCAAAAGATGGGTTGACCGGCGTGTAGACCAGTTCGGTAGCAGTAACGCCGGTGCTGAGAAAGAAGCCTGCCAGAAGCATGCCGGTGATTTTTTGTGGTGACCGGTTCATAACTCATCCTTCGCAAGGTCAATGGTGTCTTCGAACAATGCTTCGACTTTCCTACGGTTTATCTCTTGTAGTACGAAATCCGCTGCGTCATAGGCGGTTTGCTCCATGTCGCTGACGTTCGGTTGCAGGAATCGACGGTAGAGCGGCTGGTTGTTCTGTTCGACCCAGACCAGAACGCCCCAGCGCGCCGACGGTCGCTCCTTGACCGCCAGGTTGAAATCCAGCGTGCTGGTGTCGTTCAGGCGCTCGCAGAATTTGCGATAGAACTCCTGGCCGGACCGGGAAATCGTGTTGTTGGTGATAAAGCCCTGGAGCTCGGCCTCGTCGGCATGGGCCTGGATACCGACCAGCAGCATCAGACTCAGGCACGCGGCTTTCATATACCAGCCTCGTTGACGTGCCCCATGACCAGCGATGCGCCCTGTGCGCGGTTGGACGCGCCCAGCTTGCCCAACGCGTTATGAATATGGCTTTTGATGGTGTGCGTGCTCAGATGCAGGCGCTCGGCAATTTCCGAGTTCGAGAGACCTTTGCCAGCGAGTGCGAGGATTTGCTTTTCGCGTACTGACAGCTCGTCGATGCCGCGTGAAACGTGGGTCAATTCACGATAGCGGCCGAGCATTTTTTCCATCAGCGCTCGGGGTAGCCAGTCGCCGCCCTCGAGAATGACGCTGACCCCACGGCTGAAATTGCCGCGGCTGGTGTTCGGGTAGAACACACCTCTGATCCAAGGATGCAGTTCCAGCAAGCGGCGCGCCTGCTCCATCTGGGTGTTTATCAGCGCGGTAGGGGTGTCGCGCAATTGCCGAAGCAGGCGTAGACAATCTGCATCCGAAAAGCTGCCAACGTCGACCAGCGTCAGGTCCACGTCGCCCAGTCCGGGACGAAGCGTAGTGCTGCGCGTCAGCCGCAGCTGAGGGCAGTCGAGCAGATATTGGGGAAGCGAGTTGTCCAACATTTCACAGTTGGACAGCAGAACGAGACGAGCTGGCGAGGCGACGAGCGCCAGACGGGCTTCATCGATCATGGGGCATATCCTTTGCTGAATGGCTACGAGTAGCGCCCGGATTCCTCACCGGGCCTGGCGCTTTGACATTACCGCTGAAAAAATAGTTCAGCCCAGTGACAATAAAAAGTCAAAAGTGAGAGGGAGTGGCGGTTTTCCGACGAAGCGCATGTCGTTCGAGGCTAAATGGAACTGGAAGACACTCATCCGCCGGGCTACATTCATTCTCTTTATCGTGACGGCAAAGGGAGCGGGCATGTCGGACCCAGCGTTCTGGTTGGTTTTTCTCTCGGCCGCTCTGGTGTTGAACCTGTCGCCAGGGCCCGATCTGCTGTTCGTTCTGTCGCGTACGCTGTCCAGCGGGCGACGCGTCGGCGTAGCCTCGGCGTGCGGTGTGTGCAGCGGCGCGCTGGTTCATGTCGCTGCGGCCGCTCTGGGCCTCTCAGCGATTCTGGCGACGTCGGCGCTGGCGTTTGCCGTCGTCAAATATGTCGGCGCCGCTTACCTGTTGTACCTCGGTATCCAGGCGTTGCGCTCTGCCAGCGCCAGCTCGTCGCTCAAGCTCAAGCCCGCCGCGCGGATCACCGCTTGGCAGGCTTATCGCCAGGGCATCCTGGTGGATATCCTGAATCCGAAAGCGGCGATTTTCTTCATGGCGTTCCTGCCACAGTTCGTACGGCCGAATGAAGGCGCGATAGCCCTGCAGTTACTGGTATTGGGCGTACTGGTGGTGCTGGTGGCGATCATTATCGAATGCGCCCTGGTGTTGCTGGCGGCCCGAGCGAGCTCGGCGTTGCGCGGCAACCGCCGTTTGAGCCAATGGCTCGACCGGGTACTCGGCTCGGTGTTGATTGGTCTGGGCATTCGTCTAGGCCTTGCCGAGCGCGCATAAACCAGTGGGGAACGTCCGGCCCGGTATCGGTCTGAATGGTATGCGGTGCGTTTTTCGACAGCGCTGCCACGGCTATCGGAAGGAGCTTTCATGTCCCTGTACAGCAAGAACACCACATCCAACCTGATTCCCTGCCTGCGTTATCGTGATGTCCCCACGGCGCTGGAATGGCTGTGCCGGGTGTTCGATTTCGAGCGCCAGAGTGTGGTCGAGGATGCGCAGGTGGGCATCATTCACGCCCAGCTCAGTTTCGGCAGCGGCATGCTGATGCTGGGCCCGGTGAGCGATTCGCAATACGGTCGTCTGGTCAGGCAGCCGGACGAAGTCGGCGGCGTTTCCACGCAAAGCATCTATGTCGTCGTCAACAGCGCCGACGCCCTTTACACCAAGGCCAAGGCTGCGGGGGCGAAGATCGTGATCGAATTGAAGGACGAAGACTATGGCGGTCGCGGTTTCAGCTGCCGCGACCTAGAAGGACATCTTTGGAACTTCGGTACCTACGATCCGTGGGCGGCACCGGTTGCTGAGCAGGGTGCACGGGAGAACGGCTGATGCGAACCCTGAAACTGGCCGACGGCGGTGTGGTCCCTGTGATCGGTCAGGGCACCTGGCACATGGGCGAGGATCCGGCCGAACGCGGCAACGAGGTGGCCGCGCTGCGCCTCGGCATCGAGCTGGGCATGACGCTCATCGATACCGCGGAGATGTACGGCGAGGGCGGCGCGGAAGAGGTGGTCGGCGAGGCGATCCGCAACCGCCGCGAGCGGGTTTTTCTAGTCAGCAAGGTCTATCCGCACAATGCCAGTCGCAAAGGCGTGCCGGAGGCCTGCGAACGTAGCCTGCGCCGGCTGGGCACCGAATGCATCGACCTGTATCTGCTGCATTGGCGCGGTCAGTACCCGTTGGCGGAAACCGTCGAGGCGTTCGAGCGGCTCAAGGAGCAAGGCAAGATCCGCCGCTGGGGCGTGTCGAACTTCGATCTGGACGACATGCACGAGCTGGCCGCGCCCGCATGTGCGACCAATCAGGTCCTCTACAACCCAGACGAGCGGGGAATCGAATTCGATCTGCTGCCCTGGTGTCAGGCCCAGGGCATGCCCGTCATGGCCTATTGTCCGTTGGGGCAGGGCGGTGCTCTGCTGCGCCATCCGGCTGTCATCGATGTCGCGCGTCGACACGGTGCGCAGCCCGCTCAGGTTGTGCTGGCCTGGGCCTTGCGCCAGCCCGGTGTGCTGGTAATACCCAAATCGGCCAACCCCAGTCACCTACATTCCAACGCCTCGGCCGCTGAGCTGAAATTGACGGCCGAGAACCTGGCCATCCTCGATAGCGCCTTTCCACCACCGGCTCGCCGACAGCCGCTGCAGATGGTTTGACTCTGGTTCCTTCGACGTAGGGAATGTTTGCCTCGCCGTGGCTGTCAGCTATGAACGACAGCAAATTCGGAGGAATGAGCATGAGTGGGTCCAGACTCGAAGGTGCGCTGGTGGTCATAACCGGTGCGTCCAGCGGTATCGGCCGCGCCACTGCGCAGGCTTTCGCCCGCCAGCGAGCCCGCGTGGTGTTGGCCGCGCGTGACGACGAAGCATTGCAGGAGGCGGCCGAAGAATGCCGGGCGCTTGGCGGTGAAGCGCTTGTAGTGCCCACCGACATGACGCTCAGCGACTCCGTGGAGCAGTTAGCCAACGCTGCCGCCGAGTTCGGTCAGGGTCGCATCGATGTCTGGATCAACAACGCCGGCGTCGGCGCGGTCGGTGCGTTTGACGAGACGCCGCTGGATGCTCACGAACAGGTGGTGCAGACCGATCTGATTGGCTACTTGCGGGGCGCGCACGTGGTGTTGCCCTATTTCAAACAGCAGAACGGTGGTGTTCTGATCAATACCCTGTCGGTCGGTAGCTGGGTGCCGCAGCCGTTTGCGGTGGCCTATTCGGCCAGCAAGTTCGGCCTGCGCGGATTTTCCCATGCACTGCGCGGCGAGCTCGCGCAGTGGCCCGGCATTCATGTGTGCGATGTGTATCCCTCGGTGGTCGATACGCCCGGTTTCCGCGACGGCGGCAACTATGCCGGGCGTTCGCTGCAGCCGCCACCTCCACTCTGTGATCCCCGTCAGGTGGCCGACGCGATGGTCAGTCTGGCGCTGCATCCACGTCATACCACCTCGGTCGGCGCGATGGCGACGGTGCTGCGCTTCGCCCACTTCATCGTCCCGGGCTTCGATCGATTGTCGGGCCTATTGACCGGCGGTGCACTGCGTCGCGCAGATCGGGTGGCGCCGTCGTCAGGCAACCTGTTCCATCCCGCCCTGGGCCAACGGCGAGTCGATGGCGGCTGGCGGAGCAACCATTCCCGTCAGCACACCTTGCTGATGATGGGTGGAGTTGCGGCGGGTATGGTCGGGCTGCTGCTGTGCTGTCGCAAGCGCTGATTCGATCCGGCCAATGGCTGGCCTGAGCGGCTGCTGAGGACGAAGGTCAGCGAGACTCGGACAAGCAGTCCAGCGAACTCAGATCCTTGTGCAGATCTCCCAGCTGCGCCTCGAGATGGCGCCGCTGATCGGTGTCGGATAGGGCGTAGAGATCGTTGACAAGGTCGAAGGCCGCCTGCTCGGTGCGGGCGAAGGCGTCTCGATAGTCTGTCGTCCAGAAGGATTCGCGATCTTGCAGTAGCTTCGCGATGCGGTTGTCGAAGCCCTCTTCGTGGCGTTTGGCGAGTGCTTCGCTCAGCGCTTGCTGCCATTGCGCACGGTTGGCCAGCCAGAATCGATTTTGGTCGCCGAGCGTGTGCGCCCAGGCGAGGATGCGCTGCCGTTGCACCGCGTTGACGCTGCCCAACCATTGCTCGACGCGCTCAGTCATGCGCTGCGCGCGTTCGCGGATCTGCTGCTCCAGTGGAGGCTGCAGATACTTCTTCTCACGTTCGCGGCGATCTTTCGCAAAGGCCTCGCTGAGTTCGCTGATCTGCTCGTCATCGAGGTCGCGCAACATTTGCGTCGTGGTCGGGGTGATTTCCACGGCAATGGTTTGAATCGCCTGTTTCGCGCTCTGGTAGTGAGCCCGCAGCCTGGCTTCGTTAATGTCGCCTTGACCGACCTGGTTCTGGAGGCGCTCGATCGCCTCGAGATACGCGGGTAGCTGGGTACGGCAGTGCCAGCTCAGATGGTCGCGCAGCTGGGCCCGCAAGCGCTGCTGCTGGTCGCGATTCATGTCCAGGTAGTCGTTGAGTGACCAGGGAATCAGCAGATGTAGGTTGCGGTAGGCAAGGTTCATGCGGCTGCAGCCGGCCAGGACCACGCAGACGGTGATCAGTAACAACAAGGCCTTACGGCCACACGCCTGACGGATATGCATCGGAGCCCTCGTTTTGCCATCAGCCAAAACGGCGATATCGCTTGTTCAGTAGAACAGCGGAGCGCCGCGGCAGTTCGGACTGACGCAGCAGCGCGGATGCCGGTTGTGACGGGCGGTGAACAGGAGCAGAGGGGCGGTGGCTGCGTCCCGATGGTCGGGTTACGGGCACCGGTTGGCGCAGGGGTCGATTCGCTCGGGTATCGGCGGTGGCGGTTCGACCAGCTCGGAGACCAGCTCCAGAGCCTTGTCGAAGGAAGGGTAGCCGCTTTGCGCGACATCCAGTTCCGAGTAAGCCTGACGGTACTGCTCTGCCTTGGCCGTGTCGCGCTCCTCGAGCAAATAGGGCTCCTGGTAGATCTTGTAAAGCAGCGCGATGGCATGCGGATGGCCTTTGGCTCGCGCTTTTTCGAGCAGGCGCAGCACCTCGGCCGGCTGCGGGCCCTGACGAATCATCAGCAAGGCCTGATAAAACTCGATCTCACCGCGCTCATCAAGACGGGCGCTGCGCTGGAGCAGCGCATCGGCGAGCTCGTAGCCCCCTTCGTCGCCGATGGCGATAAGGATTTTCGCCTGCAACAGATCATTCTGATAGAGCAGCCGCTCCGCGCGGCAGCCGCTGTCGGTCTGATCACAGGGCTGAGAGGCACAGCCACCCAGGGCCAAGAGCAGTCCGATCATCAGTGCATTCTTCATTGCTGCCTTGTTCTCTTGATTATTTAGGTGGGTCAGCGCGTGTTCTGACCTGCAAGTTCCCGTTCTGTTCAGCCTGTTTCAGCTTTCACTGGCGATGGGCTTGAGGCCGTACTCAAACAGGAGGATCTGCCACTCGGGATTGGTCGGCAAGGTGGCGAGGAAGTTGTCTAGGTAGTCGACGACGGCCTTGCCAGGTGCGCCGTTGATGAGCAGGTGTCGCGCGAATTTGTACAACGGGGTGGCCGAAACATATAGATCCCTGAGCTGTTGCTCTTTGCGGTAGTAGAGCAGGGTTGAACGCGGGATCAGCAAGGTGTTGATGCGCCCCGAGAGGAGCTTCTGAATATTTTGCTGGTCTGTCTGAACATCCTGGCGGGTGATCGCACCGCTGGCGATGTCTTCATCCAATTCCGCGTATCGATGCCCCAGCACGCCCCCCAGGACGAGGCCGTGCAGCGACTCGGGGCCTTCGTATTCAAAGGGGGCATCAGGTAGTGAGACGAAATCCTGTTGGTCAATCAGCAAAGGTTGCGACCATTTCCCATTGGCTTTTTGCGCGTCAGTGAAGAAGCTTGGCGTGGCCCAGAGCAGGACGCCGGGGCGCTTTCGGACGAGGTGCACATCCACACGTTTGCGCGGTAATTGCACCAGTTCGAAGCGAAATCGGTTGCGATTGCCTAGATCCTTGTTGAGCAAGTCGACGAATGCGTGCGAAAGGCCCTGAGCGTTGTCGAGGATGAAAGGCGGCGATAAATGATAGGTCCACACTTCGATTCGCTGTTGCGCCCGACAGATCAGGGGCAACAGAACGAACATGAGCACCAGAACGAGTCTCTGCATGGCGAACCTTTACGACGGGGTGGCGAAGCGGTTGGCCAAGGCTCGATGTTGCGACCCGTGGGTGGCTTCTGTCCGTTTCCATTCCACCAGCATAGCTGAGCGGCCAAAAGGCGCGAGCAGCCGGCGCTATACCAGACGGGCTGCTTGCTAGAAGCGCTCGTGCTCGCCGAGAAAGCGCCATTCGCCGATCGGGAGCTTAGCCATCGACAGGCGCCCGATGCGGATGCGCTTGCAACTGAGCATTTGCACGCCGATGGCTTCGCACAGCTGGCGCAAATCGCCGGCTTGCGGTGCCTTGAGCACGATGCGCAGGCGAGTCTCGTTCTGCCAGCTGGCCTTGGCTTTGGGCAGGACCCTGCCGCGATGGCCAATGCCTTTGGCCAGCAGCGCCAGGCCGCCTTCCTCGGGTTCGCCGGCCACTTCGACGATGTACTCCTGCTCCAGCCTGTCCCGGGGATCGGCCAGCTTGCGGATCACTTCGCGCTGCTGACTGAACACGACCAGTCCACTGGCATCCGGCTCGAGCGCTAGCAAGGCGGTCTGACGAGCAAGATGACGGTCGCGCGGCAAGAAACGTGCATCGTCGCCAGACCAGTGACTGGCCTTGGCGAGCTGCACCTGGGCACTGGCGGGGTCCGTGGCGGTGGGTTGGCCGGCTGGCTTGTGCAGCAGCAACGTGACCGGCGGCACTTCGGCCGCGACCGCGCCGGGCAGGAGCTCGATCTGCTGGTCGTCGACCTTGAAATAGGGGGCTTCGATGATTTGACCATCGACGCTGACCCAGCCGCCCTCGATATACAGCTCGGCCTCGCGCCGGGAACAGCCCAGTTGCTCGGCGAGGCGTTTGGACAAGCGTACAGGGTCGGTCATGGATATCTCGGATGTCGCGGTGGGAAACCTAGCGAGCCACTGCGGTACGGCAATGACAGCGGAAGCTCGCTTGTCGGTCAGGTGTTGCGGGTTGCTGCTTGGCTTTTTATTTCTTGCTGATGGTGATTTGCCGCGATGGGCCTTGGGTCTGGCCGCTGACGCCGTTGGGGATCTTCTGAACTTCGCCACCGGCCTTCAGGAAGGCGGCCATCTGAGCGGCCAAAGACTGGCTGGTTTCGCTGGCGGGTTCGGGCTTGCGTTTGGCGGATGTAGTCTTGGAGGCCATCGTCATCTGGTTCCTTTGGTCAGTCGAACCGGACATTATACAGATCTGGCTAATTTTTGTTCGATTTTCATGGGTACCAATTGGCTGAAGCGTTTTTCTTCGTCCATGGTCTTCATTGAATGATTGCCGTCACGTTCGGAGAGTTAACCATGTTGCGCTATATCCGCATCGGCCTTGCAGGCTGTTTCGTCTTGACCTGTTCCATGCCAATTCTCGCTGAAATGGAATATTTCGACAGCGAGCGAGGCCGCGTCACGGTGGAAACCGTCGCCAGTGATCTGGAGCACCCCTGGGCCGTGGCTTTTCTTCCGGACGGCAAAGGCATGTTGGTCACCGAGCGGCCTGGCAGGCTACGCGTCATCGAGCGTGACGGGCGGTTATCCGAGCCGCTCGCTGGCGTGCCGGACGTCTATGCGCGCGGGCAGGGTGGGTTGCTGGACGTGCGCTTGTCTCCCGATTTTCGGCAGGATCGGCTGGTCTATCTCAGCTATGCCGAGGCGGGAGAGAACGGTAAAGCCGGCACGACCGTGGGGCGCGGCCGGTTGACAGATGATCTGAACGCCTTGGAAGGCTTCACCGTGATCTTCCGGCAGCAGCCGAAGCTGTCCACAGGCATTCATTTCGGCTCACGGCTGGTTTTCGATGATGAGGGCCATCTTTTCATCGCGCTGGGTGAAAACAACCAGCGGCCCACCGCCCAGGATCTCGACAAGCTTCAGGGCAAGCTGGTGCGGATCTACCCCGACGGCAAGGTTCCGGACGATAACCCCTTCGTGACCACCCAGGACGCTCGTCCGGAGATCTGGTCCTACGGCCATCGCAATCAGCAGGGCGCCGCGATCAACCCCTGGACGGGTGAGCTCTGGACTCACGAACACGGTCCACGCGGTGGCGATGAGATCAACATTCCAAAGCCAGGGCTCAACTATGGTTGGCCGCTGGCGACCTACGGCATCAACTACGGCGGCCAACCGATTCCCGAAGCCAAGGGGGAGAAAGCGGCGGGAACCGAGCCACCGCATCACGTATGGAAACGCTCGCCGGCGATCAGCGGCATGGCGTTCTACGATGCACAACGCTTCCCCGAATGGCAGCGCAACCTGTTCATCGGCGCGCTGGTGGACCAGTCGCTGATCCGTTTGCAACTCAATGGCGATAAGGTCACCCACGACGAGCGATTGCTGAAGGACATGGGTGCACGAATACGTGATGTCCGCTTGGGCCCTGATGGCTTTCTATACCTGCTGACCGACTCGCCAAGCGGAAAACTCTTACGGGTCGGGCTGAGCGCGAAGTGAAACGGATGCCCTGATTCGGTTTTGCCAGGGAGCGTTCTCGCCGACCGCCGGTCCACTGTAGTGCCGGACGATTCCGGATCGCCGGCTGCATCTTGGCCGTCTGCAGGAGAGGCTCGCGACAGGATCGTCGTATCGCCATCTCCAGGCCTGACACACGGATAGGAGGAAAGAGTGGCGGTCGTCATCAGTGCTGTCTTGTGCATCATCCTGGGCTTGGTGCTCGCCGTTGGTGGTTGGAAAATCATCACGCTTGGCGGGACCTGGTATTTCGCGGTGCTTGCGGTGGGCTTTTTGCTGACCGGCATGTTGCTGCTGGCTAGACGTCGTGCGGCGTTGTGGGTCTACGCGCTGGTGATGTTTGGCGCCTTGGGTTGGGCGCTCTACGAGGTGGGCTTCGACTGGTGGCAGCTGGCGCCACGCGGCAGCATCGTCGCGCCGCTGGGTTTGTGGTTGTTGATGCCTTGGGTCGCCCAGCGGTTGGGTTGGCAGCATTTCGGTGCGCGAGCCTGGGGTGGCAGTGCGCTGCCGCTGATGTTGGCGGTTCTGCTCTGGGGCGCCGCAGCGGTGCAAGCGATCTCCAGCGACAGCCACGACATCAGGGGCATGCTGCCGCAACCGCTGGCGGCAGCACCTGCCGGCGAGGGCCCCGCTGTCGCCGACGGTGAATGGCATGCCTACGGCCGTACCCAGCATGGCACGCGTTATTCCCCACTGGCGCAGCTAACGCCGAGCAATGTCGATCGGCTGGAGAAGATCTGGGAGTTCAATACCGGCGATCGTCGCCGCCCCAGCGATCCGGAGGAAACCACCTATGAAGTCACCCCGCTGAAGATCGATGACAGTCTATATATCTGCACGCCGCATAATTTCGTCATCGCTCTGGACGCCGACACCGGGCAGGAGCGTTGGCGCTTCGATCCACAGGTCCCGGACTCGGTCAATCGTCAGCATCTCACCTGTCGTGGGCTGTCCTATCACATCAGTGATGCGCCCGCTGGCGAGCAGGCCTGTCGGCAGCGGCTGTTCATGCCGACCGCAGACGCACGGCTGATCGCGCTGGATGCCAAAACAGGGCGGGTATGCCCGGAATTCGGTCGCAATGGCGCGGTGAATCTATGGGCGAACATGCCGAACGTGAAAGAGGGCTTTTATTACTCCACCTCGCCGCCGGTGGTCGCCAACGGTCTGGTGATCATCGGCGGCGCGGTCAACGACAACGTTTCGACCACCGAACCGTCCGGTGTGGTACGTGCCTACGATGCCATTACGGGCGAGCTGAAGTGGAACTGGGACCCGGGTAATCCGCAACAGACCCAGCCGATCGCCGAGGGCGAAACCTACAGCGAAAGCACACCGAACAGCTGGAGCATTTCCAGCGCCGACGAGGCGTTGGGGTTGGTCTACGTGCCGCTGGGCAATCAGGTGCCGGACCAGTGGGGTGGCAATCGTAGCGAGAACAGCGAGCGTTTCTCCTCCTCGATCGTTGCCCTCGATCTCGATACCGGCGAGCTGCGCTGGGTATTCCAGACGGTGCATCACGATCTCTGGGACATGGACGTACCGGCGCAACCGAGTCTGGTCGATATCGATACGGACAATGGACCGGTCCCGGCGCTGGTCGCACCGACCAAGCAGGGCGACATCTATGTGCTGGATCGCCGCACCGGTGAACCGATTCTACCGGTCCGTGAAGTGCCTGCGCCGCAGGGCGCCGCCGAAGGGGACTGGGCCGCTCCGACCCAGCCGGTGTCGGCGCTGTCCTACGAGCCGCCCGTGCTGCAGGGCAAGGATCTCTGGGGGGCCACCTTCATCGATCAGATGATGTGTCATATCCAGTTCCACTCGCTGCGCTACGAGGGCCGCTATACGCCGCCATCGACCCAGGGCACCTTGGTGCATCCGGGTAACTTCGGCGTCTTCAACTGGGGTGGCGTAGCGGTCGATCCGGTTAGACAGATGGTGTTCAGTACGCCGGCCTATCTGCCGTTCACCTCGACCTTGATTCCCCGTGAGAACGACCGCAAGACCTATGTTTCCGATAGTGAGCCGCATCTCAACGAGAATTTCGGCGCGCCCTTCGCGGTTGAGCTCAAACCCTTCGTTTCGCCGATCGGCCTGCCTTGCATCGCGCCGCCTTGGGGGTATGTCGCCGGCGCCGATCTGCGCACCGGCAAGACCCACTGGATGCGCAAGAACGGCACCGTGCGGGATCGGGCGCCTATTCCCCTACCGTTCAAGATGGGTGTGCCGAGTCTCGGCGGACCGATGCTCACAGCCGGTGGGGTGGCGTTCCTGAGTGGCACGCTGGATTACTACCTGCGCGCCTATGACGTCACCACCGGCAAGGAGCTGGGCAAGTGGCGGTTGCCAGCAGGCGGACAGGCAACGCCAATGAGCTATCTGAGTCGCTCAGGCCGGCAAATGGTGGTAGTGGTCGCTGGCGGCCATGGCTCCCTCGGGACCAAGGCCGGTGACTCGGTCATAGCCTATGCCTTGCCACGATAGCCGGCGTGGCGAATCTGGTCAGAGCGGGGCCCGATCAGCACCCGGTGGCTGGGCCTCGCTTGTCATTCACGGGGCGATTCGGCTGGCCGTCGTGGCGCGCTCGCATCCTGCGGCCTGTTAGAATCGCCGCCTTCGACTCACAGGATTGTTCACCATGGCTGCAATCGGGCGCTTCAACAGCATGCAGATCGTCAAGCACACCGGTTTCGGCCTGTACCTGGACGGCGGGCCGGACGGCGAGATTCTGTTGCCCAATCGTTACATTCCCAAGAACGTCCCGACCGAAGTCGATGATTGGCTGAACGTGTTCATCTACCTCGACAGCGAAGACAAGCTCATCGCGACCACTGAGAAGCCCAAGGTCCAGGTGGGTGAGTTCGCCAGCCTCAAGGTCGTCGAGATCAATCGGGTCGGGCTGTTCCTCGATTGGGGACTGCCCAAGGACCTGCTGCTGCCGCATTCCGAGGAAAAGCGTCCGCTGAAAGAGGGCGATTATTGCGTCGTTCACGTCTATCTCGACAAGCACACCAAACGCATCACGGCCACCGCGCGACTGGACCGCTATCTCGACAAGACGCCGCCGCGCTACAGCGTTGGCGAGGCAGTGGATCTGCTGGTGGTGGAGCCGACCGATCTGGGTTACAAGGCGATCATCAACGGCAAGCACTGGGGCCTGATCCACAAGAACGAAGCCTTCAAGTTTCTGCGCGGCGGCATGCGCGAGAAGGGCTATATAAAGGAAGTCCGCGCGGACGGCAAAATCAGCCTGAGCCTCCAGCCGGTGGGCAGTGAAGCCGGTGACGCCTTGCAGGCGCTGATTCTGCAAAAGCTTCAGGAAAATCAGGGCAGCCTGCCGGTCAGCGACAAAACGGCGGCCGACGAGATTGCTCGGTTGTTCGGCGTCAGCAAGGGCAATTTCAAGAAGGCCATCGGTGGTCTCTACAAGCAGGGCCGAATCGTCATCCACCCTGATCGGATCGAGCGCGCCTGATTCTGTTGATCTGGCCGCCGCTTGGTCACTCCATTCTCCTCGCGATGTCTGTAAGCCCGACCGCATACAAGCGGTCCGGTTTTCTGCTGCTGGTCTCGCCAGTCGCGCCTCAACGGACCTCGTGAAACCCTCGAGTTAGACGGCATTCCGGCCAAGTCTCGTCCGGCACGGCTTCTTGGTGCGACCGCTTGTCCCGTCTAAGTGTTGCCGGGTGTAACAAAGCGGAACTCCCTTGGAGCGAATCATGTCCAGAAAGGGCGTCTGGTGATCCAGAGGCTTGTGGGGGATCGCCGATGGTTCCTCAGCGGATGTTTAGCGCGCTCGGAGACGCTGTGGATAGACATACCGAAACGCCGGCGAAGGCCTGGTATCTGCTGCAGTGCAAGCCGCGCCAGGACGGGCGGGCTCAGGAGCATCTCATGCGCCAGGGCTTCGAATGCTTCGCACCGGTATTCACGGTGCAAGCGATCTGCGCCGGCAAGCTGCGCGAGCAGCAACAGCCATTGTTCCCCGGGTATGTGTTCATTCGCATGGGCGCCGAAGACAGCTGGCTATCGCTACGCTCCACGCGGGGCGTCAATCGCGTCGTCGCGTTCTGTGGTCAGCCTTGTCAGGTGCAGGACGCCATTGTCGATCACCTCCGGCAACGCTGTGCAGCGATAGGCCCCAGGCCTGCGTTGGTGCCTGGTGATCGAGTGCAGGTCAACGTCGGTGGGTTTGCCGAAATGGAAGCCATCTTCCTTTCCATGGAAGGCGAGGAGCGGGTGATGCTGTTGTTGAACGTGCTCAATCGCCAGCAGCGGATCCAGGTAAGTCTGGCGAGCGTTCAGCCCGTCCAGCGGCGCGCGGTTTCGTCGCTCTAATAAAAAACAAAACACCGAAATTTTTGTTTCGCCTGCCGTTGGATTCGCTGGTCGAGGCGGCCTGCGGCTGTGGTTGTGGCTGCTGGCAAACTGCTACAGGGACTCCAGCCCTGGGGCGGTAGCGTGCCTGAATCCAGCTTCGAACCGGCTTCAGGGTGTGCTGGGAAAGGCCTGGATGGAGGCGCCGCTCATCGATTCTGCAACTGTCCGGGATATTTGCGGTCTGTTGCGTGTCTATGCCTGCTCACATAAGCCAGCGTCGTGGCCGGAGTCGGTATGAACAACAATTTATCTCCGAGAAGGGATTCCATATGAGGAACATCACGCTTCCAGGTGTATCGCTACTGTGCCTTGTCGCTACCGATAGCTGGGCGGTCAACGAGCCGCAAGATATACGCATTGGCGGCTTCGAGTTCACCCCGACCCTGATTGTCCGTGAGAGCTACGACGACAACTATCGCGGGCTGTCAGACAACGAGCAGGCTTCCTGGGTGACTGGAATCAATCCGACTTTTTTGCTGGGGACGGGAAACCGCAACAGCGAATATGAACTCGAGTACTCCCTGAACCACGACATCTTTCATTCGGATTCGGAAGCCAGCAATACCGACCACCATCTAAAGCTCAGAAGCGTCATGGAGTTCACCTCCCGCCATCGTCTGAGCTGGGGCCTGGCCTATCACAAGGTTGAGGAGACCGCCGATACCGAAGACGCGACCGAGAACGACAAGTACAGCCGGGCCATCGCTCGCGCGGCTTATCGCTTCGGCGCGCGGACGGCGCGCAATCAGCTCGAGTTCGGGACCAACTACGAGCAGCTTCGTTACCACAACAGCGGCAACATCAACGCATCCGAAGAACGCGACAGCCTGATGTTCAACTCCATCTGGTTCCATCGCCTTGGCGCCAGCACGCGCTCGCTGGTCGAGGTTCGGCACACCGATCATGACTACAAACTCGCCAGTGCGCTGCGTGACAGCACCAACATCGCGCTGCTTGGTGGCGCGACCTGGGATGCCACTTCCAAGACCTCCGGTAGCTTCAAGCTCGGCGCCGAGCGCAAGGATTTCGACAGTGATCAGCGCGAGGATTTCACCAGTCCGATGTGGGAAGCCGGCGTCACCTGGAAGCCGCGCACCTATTCGGTATTCAACCTGACCTCACGGCGCGCCTTCGATGAAGGAGATGACGGGGCCAGCACCATCAACGACTGGACCACCCTGGCGACCTGGGAACACGAGTGGACCTCGCGTATCGCGACCGAAATGAAGTACCGCTTCTCCGATCGTGACTACGAAGGGATCGGTCGAAATGATGAACGAACGTCTTACGGTGCCGGCGTGATCTGGTCACCGGATCGCTGGGTCGATGTGACCCTGTCCTATCTCAGAACGGAAAACGACTCCAACCTGAGCTCGGAAACCTACGACCGAAACGTTTACCTGTTGAGCTTCGACCTGAGCCTTTGAGGCCGGGAAGGACGTTAACCAGTGCCTAAGGAGGAGCCGATCATGCGCATCCCGAACATGTATAAATTCTTTTCCGTCCTGTTGCTGCTGGTGTTCAGCGCCGCAGCCAGCGCCGCCCAATATCAGCTGGGCTCAGGCGATGTGATTCGTATCAGCGTTCACGGAGAGCCGGACCTTTCTTTCGAAGAAATACGCCTGACCGATGCCGGCACCTTCACCTTTCCCTTCATCGGTGAAGTCGACGCCAACGGCAAGACGCCGAGTGACGTGCGCAGCCTGTTGGTGGAAAAACTCAAGGACGGCTACCTGATCGACCCGCGTGTCTCGGTATCGGTGGTCAACTACCGCGAGTTCTATATCGCCGGCGAGGTCAAGCTTCCCGGCGGTTATCCCTACCAGCCCGGCCTTACGCTGGATCGGGCGATCGCGCTGGCCGGCGGCCTTACCGAGCGCGCCTCGACCAAACGCATGACCATTGTGCGGGGGTCCGAAGGCAGCCGCGCTGAAGAGAAAGCCACCATGGACACCCTGGTTCGCCCCGGCGATACGATCAACATCGACGAAGGATTCTTCTGATGAATAGCCCAGTTCGCCCGGATCGACCGTGGCAGCGTCCCGTAGGGCCTGCAGCCGATAGCGACTTCATAGACCTGAAGAAAATCTGGCATGCGATCTGGTCGCGTAAATGGGGCATTGTCCTGTTGGTGGCCATCGTCGCGTTGCTGACGTTTTTCCTCCTCTCGCGGGTGACTCCGATCTACAAGGCCGTCACTTCGGTACTCATCGAGACGAAAGGCACGCCGGTGTTGTCGTTCCAGCCGGCGGCCGATACGCCGGTTGAACTCAGTGAGTATTTGCAGACCCAGCTGAGCCTGATGCAGAGCCGTGGCGTTGCCGAGCGTGTGGTTCGGGACCTGAACCTGACCGAGCATCCCGAATTCGACCTGCGTCAGCAGCCTGGGCCGCTGGTGGATTTCTCGGGCATCGTCGATGCGCTGACAGGCGAAGAGCCTGAGCCGCTCACCGAGGCCCAGATCATCGATTACGCGACCCAGACCTTCATGGATCGCACGACTGTGTGGGTCGAAGGCAAGAGCCAGTTGGTCTATCTATCCATTGCGATGGCCGACCGTCTGACCGCTGCGCAAGCGACCAATCAATTGGCGCAGGCATACATCGAAGCGCAACTGGAGGCCAAGGTCGACATGTCGATGACGGCTGCCAGCTGGATGAATGAGCGCTTGGTTTCCCTGCGTCAGAAGCTTCAGGATTCGGAAGACCGTCTCCAGGCCTACCTGGACGCTGAAGGGCTGGTCGATCTGGACGGTGTCGGTACCATCAGTGCGAACGAGCTTTCATTGACTGGCGACCGCATGATCGATGCCCGCCGTCAGCGCGCCGAAGCCGAGAGCCAGTATCGTCAAGTCGAGTCCATGCGCAGCCAGGGCTGGGAGCGTCTGGCCAGTGTGCCTGCCGTGCTTGGCCATCCGCTGATCCAGCAGTTCAAAGCTGACCAGGCGCATGCCCGTTCGCGTGTGGAAGATCTTTCGCGTCGCTATGGGGATCGCCATCCGGCGATGGCTTCGGCACGCTCGGATCTCAACGCCGCCACTGCGAGCCTCAAGCAACAGGTTGAGCAGGTAGTGGCGAGCATCGAGCGTAACTATCAGCTGGCCGTGGCCAACGAGAATTCGCTGCGTGCCTCGTTCGACGAGAACAAGGGCCGAATCCAGGACATTTCCCGCAAGGAATTCAAGGTGCGTGACCTGCAGCGCCAGGTCGAAAGCGACCGCGCGTTGTACGACACCTTCATGACCCGTCTGCAGGAAACCACCGCGACCTCGGATCTGAGCTCGACCAACGCTCGCATCGTCGATGCGGCCATCCCGCCGACCGAGCCCAGTGCACCGAACAAGAAGCTGATCATGGTCGTGGCATTGTTCCTGGCGCTGGTGGTGGGAATCGCGCAGGCGATCATTCGGGAAATCCTCGACAACACCTTCAAGAGCTCCGAAGAGGTCGAGACCAAGCTGGGCCTGCCGGTCATGGGCATTGTTCCGCAAGTGCCACGCAAGATGCGCAAGGAGGTCAGCCATCTGTTCGAGCGCAGCAGCGACAAGCGCTTCTGCGAGGCCGTGCGGACCATTCGTACCAACCTGCTGCTGAGCGAGGCTAACCAGCCGCGTCAGGTATTGGTAGTGACTTCTACAGCGCCGGACGAGGGCAAGAGCTCGGTTTCGGCCAACCTGGCGTTCGCCATGGGGCAGTTGCATCGCGTGCTGTTGATCGATGCTGACCTGCGCCGCGCGACGCTCGACAAGGCATTCGACTTCAAGCCGGGTACGCCGGGCTTGGTCAACCTCATCGGCGGCAATGCCAAGCTCGAGGAGTGCATCCATTCCGTCGGCAATGTCGACATGATCGCGGCCGGGTCGGTGCCGTCCAATCCGCTGGAACTGCTATCTTCGCCACGCTTCGCCAAGTTGCTTGAAGTGGTCAAGGGTCGCTACGACCGCATCATCATCGACTCGCCGCCGAGCCAGGCGGTGAGCGATGCGGCCGTCCTGTCGACCTTGGCCGACGCGGTGATCTACGTCGTCAAATCCGACAGCACCCTGATCCCGCACGTGCAGAAGGGCGTTAGCCAGCTGCAGAACAGTAACGCGCCGATCACGGGCGTGGTGCTCAATCATGTCGATATCGAGAAAGCCAAGAAGAACGGTCAGTTCCGTGGCTACTACGACCATTACGGATACAGCGAGCAGACGGTCTAAAGCCAGTTCGCGCCATCCGTCACCGAGTCAGGTTCCGCTAGCGGTGAACCTGACTCGGATTGATTATCTGCCCAGCAAACGAATTTGCGCCTCCGGCCACCTGTAGGGTCGCGCCGAGGCACGCCTGTATCAATGTCTGAATCGAGGATCCTGTTATGAACATCACCGTCGTTGGAAGCGGCTACGTGGGGCTGGTTACCGGTGCCTGTATTGCGGAGATGGGCAACACGGTCTACTGCGTCGACGTCGACAAGTCCAAGATCGATAACCTCAAGCAGGGCATTCTGCCGATCTACGAGCCGGGTCTCGAAGAGATCGTCACCGAGAATCATGCGGCTGGGCGGCTGCACTTCACGACCTCGCTGGGCGAAGCCGTCGAGCAATCGGAAGTTTTCTTCATCGCTGTTGGCACTCCGCCTGGCGAAGATGGCTCGGCGGATCTGCGCTACGTGCTGGAAGTTGCACGGCAGATTGGCGATACGCTGAGCGCGCCGGCCATCGTGGTGAACAAGTCCACCGTGCCGGTCGGTACCGCGGATCTGGTACGTGCAGCGGTGTCCGAACGCCTCGAGGCGCGCGGCGTCGATATCGAATTCTCTGTGGTCTCGAACCCGGAATTCCTTAAGGAAGGCGCCGCGGTCAACGACTTCATGCACCCGGACCGGATCGTCATCGGTGCCGACAACGAGCATGCCCGCCAGGTCATGAGCGCGCTTTACGCGCCCTTCATCCGAAATCGCCCGCGCACCATATTCATGGGCATCCGTGATGCGGAAATGACCAAGTACGCCGCCAACGCGATGCTGGCGACCAAGATCTCGTTCATGAACGAAATCGCGAGTCTCTGCGAGCGCCTCGACGTGGACGTCGAGAACGTGCGCCTGGGGATCGGTTCGGACGAGCGCATCGGCTATCACTTCATCTATGCCGGTTGCGGCTATGGCGGGTCGTGTTTCCCGAAGGACGTCAAGGCACTGATCAACATTGCCCACCAGAACGACTTCGAGCCCGAGTTGCTGCGGGCCGTCGAGTCGCGCAACGACCAGCAGAAGCACTCGCTGTTCAACAAGATTTCTACCCATTTCAATGGCGACCTGAGCGGTCGCACCTTCGCGGTCTGGGGCCTGGCATTCAAGCCCGGCACCGACGACATGCGCGAAGCGCCGAGCGTGGTGCTGATCAACAGCCTGATCAATGCCGGTGCCAAGGTGCGGGCTTTCGATCCGGTCGCACGCGAGACCGCGCGCCGTGAGTTTCCGGAAAGCTGGTTCGCCGATGGCCGTTTGCAGATCGTCGAAGGTCAGTACGAGGCTGCAATCGATGCCGACGCGCTGTGCCTGGTTACCGAATGGAAACCTTTCCGTCGCCCGGATTTCCGCGCCTTGAAGCGACTGCTGAACACTCCGCTGATCATCGACGGCCGTAACCAGTACGACCGCGAGCAGGTCAAGCGCGAAGGTTTTGGCTACTACGGCGTCGGCCGTCAGCCGGTCCTGGCCTGAGCAAGGGGCAGCGAGTGAACGCCATCGATCAGCCCAGCGTGCGGCGCGGTCCTTCTCCCATTCGGGAAAGGCTAGCCGCGCTGTTGCACGCCAGCATGCGAAGCAAGTTGCTACGCAACATCGTCACCGTGGTAACCGGCACCGCCGGTGCGCAGGCGATCACGTTGGCGTTCATGCCGGTGATCACCCGCATCTATGGACCGGAAGCTTACGGCGTCCTGGGGACCTTCCTCAGCGTCACCATGATGCTGATTCCGGTCGCGGCGCTGACCTACCCGATCGCCATCGTGCTGCCCAAGCGTGATGGCGATGCCCGCGGGCTGGTGCGTCTGGCGTTGGCAATCGCCCTGGCATTGGCGACGGTGGTCGCCCTGGCGCTGCTGGTATTCGGCGATCGGCTGGCGGCCGCGCTGGAAATTCAGATCATCCAGCCGTACCTGCTGCTCATCCCGTTCGTGATGTTCTGCGGTGCGGCGTTGGAGATCTGTCAGCAATGGCTGTTTCGCACACAACGTTTCCGTATCACTGCGAGCGTGGCGGTGGGGCACTCGTTGCTGTTCAATTCGATGCGCACGCTGGCCGGCCTGGTGCAGTCGTCGGCACTGGTATTGGTTTGCACCACCGCGCTGCAGCAGGCCCTGCACGCGGCAATGCTGGGTCTGGCGATGCTGCGTGCGAAGCCCCATCGGGACAACCACGCCGACGAAACCGAGCAGGGCGACCCGGGCATGCTGGAGCTGGCTCGTCGGCACAGTGACTTTCCCAAGTATCGCGCACCGGTGATGCTGATCAACGCTGTCTCGCAGCACCTGCCAACGCTGGTGCTGGCCGCTTATTTCGGCCCGGCCGCGGCCGGATTCTTCGCCCTGTGCAAGCAGGCGCTGACCATGCCGACCAACTTGATTGGCAAGTCGGTCGCCGACGTCTATTACCCGCGCATCAGCCGCGCAATCCATGACCGTGAGCCGGTCACGGCGATGTTGCTGAAGGCGACCAGCGCGCTGGGACTGGTGGGCTTGGTGCCATTTTCGCTGGTGGCGGTGTTCGGGCCTTGGATGTTTGCGCTGGTGTTCGGTGAACAGTGGCACGTCGCGGGCGAGTACGCCCGCTGGTTGGCGCTGGCCGAGTACGTGATCTTCGTCTCGCGCCCCTGCGTGGTGGCGGTGCCGGCGCTGTCCCTGCAAGGCCGGTTCCTTCTGTTCGAGATATTCAGCACCAGCTTGCGCGTGCTTTCGCTATTCGGCGGGGCGCTGCTGATCGGCAATGCGCTGGCCACCGTTCAGGCGTTCGCCGTCGCCAGCATCATCATCTACTCGTCGCTGATGGTGATCGTGCTGGTCGCCTCGCGCCGGTGGTATGCGGCCCAGCACCCGAAAGCCCAGTACTCGGAAGAGAGTTTCGATTGATATGAAGGTATTACATTTGGTCGCTGGCGAATTGACCGGAGGTGCTGCCCGCGGTGCGTACTGGTTGCACCAGGGGTTGCGCTCGCTGGGTGTCGATTCTCTCGTCTACACCAACAGCCAGATTACTCATGGCGATACCTCGGTGGTGTCCGTCAGCCGCAGCAAGAAAGACAAGATCATCAGTATCGCCAGGAGCCAGGCGGACCAGGCATTCGCCAGCTTCTACCGTGGACGCCAGTCGGGCATGTTCAGCGCCGGGGTGATGGGCGCCGATTTCACCGACAGCACCGAATGCCGCGAGGCCGACGTGGTGCATCTGCACTGGATCAATGGCGGCTTCGTCGACATGAAGCACCTGGCCAAGCTGCGCAAGCCGGTGGTCTGGACCATGCGCGACATGTGGCCGATGACGGGTGGCTGTCACTACGCCATGGGCTGCGAGAAGTTCATTACCGGCTGCGGCAGCTGCGATCAACTCGGCAGCACCTCCGACAGGGACCTGTCGCGCTTCGTGCTCAACCGCAAGCGCAAGTATCTGCCCAAATCGATGAAGATGATCGGCATCAGCGACTGGGTCTCCGAGCAGGCCAGGCAGAGCCTGCTGTTCTGCGATTTCGACGTACGCACCATTCACAACAACGTCGATGCCAACGAGTTCTTCCCGCTGGATAAACCCCTGGCCAGGCAGTTGCTAGGGCTGAATACCGAGAAGAAGATCATCCTCACCGGCTGTACCAGCGCCAAGGACATCTACAAGGGCTTCGGCAAATACCTGGAGATGCTCAAGCATCTCGACCCGGCCAAGTACCACCTGTGCTTTTTCGGCAAGCTGGACCAGTCCATCGCCGACGGCTTGGGCTTCGACTACACCTCGTTTGGCTACCTGCACGACAGCATCTCGCTGCGCCTGCTGTATTCGGCGGCCGATGTCTTCATTGCGCCAAGCCTGATGGAAGCGTTCGGCAAGACCCTCGCCGAAGCCATGGGCTGTGGGACCCCCGTGGTGTGCTTCGACGCCACCGGCCCGAAAGATATCGTGACTCACCAACACGACGGCTATAAGGCCGCGCCCTTCGAAGCCAGGGGGCTCGCCGAGGGCGTCGAGTGGGTCACGGGCGAGGCCGACTATCCACAGCTCGCGGCCAATGCGAGAGAAAAGATCGTCAGCACCTTCGACAGTCCGGTCATCGCTCGGCAGTACCGGGCGCTGTACGAGGAAATGCTCGCATGAGCGGTCCGTCCGTCCGAGGCGGGCAGGGCAGTAACGCTTCGTTAACTTCGGCTGCCAACAATCAATTTAAAGCTGCTGTTCGGCGGGACAGGGCGCTTGGTCGCGCCTGCTTTGGCCGCCCAGCATCACACACCACTCCTCTTGTCATCTGGAACCTACAGGTACTCTGAAATGGAAAAGAAACGCGCACTGATCACCGGGATTACTGGGCAGGACGGTTCCTACCTCGCCGAGTTTCTGCTGGAAAAGGGCTACGAGGTCCATGGCATCAAGCGCCGCGCCTCGTTGTTCAATACTCAGCGGGTCGATCACATCTATCAGGACCCTCATGTCGAGCACCAGAACCTGGTTCTGCACTACGGCGACCTGACCGACTCGTCCAATCTGACTCGCATCATCCAGGAAGTGCAGCCCGACGAGGTGTACAACCTGGGTGCGCAATCGCACGTCGCCGTCAGCTTCGAATCGCCTGAATACACGGCGGATGTCGACGGCATGGGCGCGTTGCGCATTCTGGAAGCCATTCGCCTGCTGGGCCTGGAAAAGAAAACCCGCTTCTACCAGGCCTCGACCTCCGAGCTGTACGGCTTGGTGCAGGAGATTCCGCAGAAGGAAACCACGCCGTTCTATCCGCGTTCGCCTTATGCAGTGGCGAAGCTGTACGCCTACTGGATCACGGTCAACTACCGCGAAGCCTACGGTATGTATGCCTGCAACGGCATTCTCTTCAACCACGAGTCGCCACGCCGCGGCGAAACCTTCGTGACCCGCAAGATCACCCGCGGCCTGGCAAACATCGCTCAGGGACTGGAGAAGTGCTTGCACATGGGCAACCTCGACGCGCTACGCGATTGGGGCCATGCCAAGGATTACGTACGCATGCAGTGGATGATGCTGCAGCAGGAGCAGGCGGAAGACTTCGTCATCGCTACCGGCGTGCAGTACTCGGTGCGCGAATTCATTCGTTGGTCCGCCGCTGAGCTGGGTGTCCAGCTGCGCTTCGAAGGCAGCGGCGTAGACGAGCGCGCCATCGTTGCCGGCATCGAAGGAGACAAGGCACCGGCGCTTAACGTGGGTGACGTCATCGTTCGCATCGATCCGCGCTACTTCCGTCCGGCGGAAGTGGAGACCCTGCTCGGCGACCCGAGCAACGCCAAGAACAAACTTGGCTGGACCCCGGAAATCAGCGTGCAGGAAATGTGCGCCGAGATGGTCCGCGAGGATCTGAAGGTCGCCCAGCGCCATGCCCTGCTCAAAGAGCACGGCTTCGACATTCCAGTGACATTGGAGAACTGAATATGAATCGTGACGCACGTATTTTCGTTGCGGGACATCGCGGCATGGTGGGCTCCGCGATTGTCCGTCGCCTGCAATCGCTGGGATACCGCAATCTCATCACGCGTGGGCGTGAGGAGTTGGATCTGGTCGACCAGGCGGCGGTGAACGCCTTTTTTGCAGAGAACAAGATCGATCAGGTTTACATGGCCTCGGCCAAGGTGGGTGGCATTCATGCCAACAACACCTATCCGGCCGAGTTCATCTACCAGAACCTCATGGTCGAAGCGAACATCATTCATGCCGCGCATTGCAACGACGTCAATAAGTTGCTGTTCCTCGGCTCGTCGTGCATCTATCCCAAGTTCGCCGAGCAGCCGATGAAGGAAGAGGCGTTGGTGACCGGCGTGTTAGAACCGACCAACGAGCCCTACGCAGTGGCGAAGATTGCTGGCATCAAACTGTGCGAGAGCTACAACCGCCAGTACGGCCGTGACTATCGCAGCGTGATGCCAACCAACCTCTACGGTCCGAACGACAATTTCCATCCGGAAAACAGCCATGTGGTGCCGGCATTGCTCAAGCGCTTCCACGAGGCGACGCAGCGCGGCGATAACGAAGTCGTGATCTGGGGCAGCGGCAAGCCGCAGCGCGAGTTCCTCCATGTCGACGACATGGCCGCAGCCTGCGTGCACGTCATGGAACTGGATGACGAGACCTATCAGGCCCATACCCAGCCGATGCTGTCGCACATCAACGTGGGTACTGGGGTGGACTGCAGCATCCGCGAGCTCGCCGAAACCATTGCTCGGGTCACTGAGTACCAGGGCGAGCTCAAATTCGACAGCACCAAGCCGGACGGCACCCCGCGCAAGCTCATGGACGTCTCGCGTCTCAAGGCGCTCGGTTGGCAGTCGAGCATCAGCCTGGAAGACGGTCTGCGCGATGCATATCGCTGGTTCGTCGAAAATCAGCATCTGGTTCGTCACTGATCAATCAGGGCCATGGCCTGCCACGCAGGATTTTTGGCGCGATGAGCGGGGAAGAGACAGGCGGGCGATAGCGCCGGAGAAGCAATGCGGCGCATTTGGCTTGAGCAACAGCGGACTTTTTTGCCGCTGTTGTTGTCCATCCATGGCACATGATTCCTCCGCCGTGGTGAACCGCCTATCTAGAAGTCGTCAAACCGGACCGGCTCGGTTCTGTGTTCGCCACGTCACATCTGGAAAATGGGGAAAGCCGCTTGTTAAGGAAAGTTCTGGCGTACAAGAATCTGCTGTTCATGCTCCTGTTGCTGAACTCCACCTGCTTCTTCCTGACGGATGACAAGCGGGCCGGAATTCCGTACTTCCAGGAGCTGTTTTTGCTACTGGTTCTGGCGGCAACAGCCTGCCTGTTCGTAGCATGGAAGTGGGTCTATCAGTCAAAGACCAGCCTGTGGATCATCTTCATGGGCTGCCTGCTGCCGGTTATCTCCGCGGTGCTCGCCAACCTGAACTTCGGTCAACCCATGGCATATGGCTTGCTGGAAGAGCGTCGTTTCTTTCAATACCTGGTGTTTTTCCCGACCCTGTTCCTGTTGATCAAGGCGTCTCCGACCGAGGAGGAACTGGGAAAGTACTTTCTTTACGTCGGCCTGTTCTGCGCCACCCTGGGCTTTGCCTACTATCTGGGAATTATTCCGCAGAACAAAGTGGCTTCCTTCACCGTCGATGATTGGACGCAGTACGAGGACCTGTTGCGTCCGAATCGCTTCCGCATCGGTGCGCCCGTAGTCACCATCTCGGCGTTCATGCTGATGTACAGCATGAAGGATCGGGTCACGATCGGCAGGCTACTGGTTCTTCTCTACTTCGTGGCCTATCTCTGGCTGGTCATGCAGACCCGGCAGACCATGGTGGTCTGGGCCTTGGCGGGTATGTGGATATTCCGTAAGCGCATCGATTCGCTGATGAAGATGAGTGTGCTCGGCGTGACGATCCTGGTGGTGTCATACCTGTTGGTCCCTGAGTTCTATCACGAACAATACGCCCGATTCGATGCCTTGCTCTTCGACGCCACAGCGGGGCCTGGCGTGCGGGAGAGAACCGTTTCGATCATTCTGGATGCCATCAGCGCCAACAACTATTTCGGCATGGGTGCGCTGTCTCTGCAATGGCAAGGCGGGTTCTCGCGAATTTATAACTCACACTTTTATCTCGCCGATGTCGGAATATTCGGCGTCTATTATCGGTACGGGTTCCTGGCGCCTATCGTCGCCTTGGTCTTCTATGGCGGCTTCATCTGGATAATGCGCCAATGCTCGAACAAGGGGCCTTTGCTGGCAGCCCTGCAACTATCCTTTGTGGTCAGCATGTTGAATATTGCGCTTTCCAATGCACTGACATTTTCTGGTGATGTGTATGGGATGGCGGCGGCGTTTTTCCTTTATTACGCCAAGCTTAAAACAGCGGACACCCCCCTTACGGCAAATCTTGAACAGGTGAATTATGGTCAGTTTCAGTATCGTAACTATAAACTGGAATAATCTGGATGGCCTGAAGGAAACCTATCGGAGCCTAACCAGCCAGACCTACCGGAACTTTCGCTGGATTGTTATCGACGGCGCCTCAAAAGATGGGAGCGGCGAATGGTTGAAAAGTCTTGACGACGATCAGGCGGAAATAACCATCGAGCCGGACAAGGGTATTTACGATGCGATGAACAAAGGGCGTCTGCGTGCAGTCGAGACGTCCGGCTATACGCTGTTCCTCAACAGCGGTGACTCGCTTGCCGACCCATCGGTACTCGAACGTATCAATGGCGAGTTGTCGAAAACGACCGCCGTACCGAAGTTCATCTATGGTGACTTCTATCGCAAGGAAGCCAGCGGCGACTTGAAACTCACCAGCGCACGTCCCATCGAACGCGCGCCGCTGGGTTTGCCGGCCAGCCATCAGACCATGTACTTCGAGAATGAGCGACTGCGCCAGTTCGAATTCAGGCTCGATTACAAGTTGTCAGCAGACTACTGCTTGTTGCTTGAATTCCTGCAGGGGCTGGACTTGCAAAGCGAAGTTCTGCAACTGTCGTTTCCGCTGTGCATCTTCGATACCACGGGTGTATCGCACAAGCGACGCTTTGAGGCGATTCGTGAAGACATGCATATCAGAACGCGCTTTCTGAATTTTTCCAAACCCAACGCCTTGGCGCTCTATGTGCTGCATTACGTACATACCCATACCAAACAACTGCGTTCGTCATTGGGGCGTTGAAGAAGTAGACGGGTTTCCCATCGAGGAGATGGTCCAAGAAAAGGCACAGGAGAGTGTTCGATGAATTACCGAAGCCTGAATGACCTATCGCGGCTCAGCACTGAGTGTGCCAGCAAGATTCCAAACGATGTCGATCTAGTGGTCGGTATCCCCCGAAGCGGGACGCTGGTCGCCAGCGTCATCGCGCTGAAGCAGAACCTGCCATTGACGGACCTCTATTCGTTTCTGCGCAATGATGATCTGAAGAAAGGCAATACCCGCACCTACAAACACGCCGACCTGACGAAGCCATGGGATGCAAGAAAAATCCTGCTTGTGGACGATAGCATCTCATCGGGCAACTCCATGCAGGCCGCGTTGGTGCAGGTACGCTCCGCTTATAAGGGCAGCGTGGTGACCATGGCCGCGTTTGCCGAACGACATAATCGGAATCTCGTAGATGTACATCTAGAACTCGTAGAGCAGCCGCGGATGTTTGAATGGAACGTGATGCACCATCCGTTCCTGGCCCAGGCATGTCTGGATATAGATGGGGTGCTCTGCGTCGATCCGACCTTGGAGGAGAACGATGACGGACCGAACTACCTGCAGTTTCTAGGTTGCACGCGCCCGCTCTTCATCCCTTCGGTCAAGGTTGCGCATCTGGTGACCAGTCGGCTTGAAAAATACCGTGCCGAAACGGAGGCGTGGCTGGAGCGCAACGGTGTGCAATACGGCACCTTGCACATGCTCGACCTACCCACTGCTGAAGAGCGCCGCCGATTGAATATCCATCACAAGTTCAAGGCGGAGGTTTATGCCAAACAACCGTTGACGCGGCTATTCGTCGAGAGCGAAGTCAGGCAGGCGGTCGAGATCATGAAGCTCAGTGGCAAACCGGTGTACTGCATCGAGACCAATGAGATGTACGTGCCTGGCCAGGTCTATAACCTCAAGTCCAATGCATTGCGCAAGAGCTACAGCCTGAAGGCGAAGCTGGTCGGCAAGGCTAGATCGATTCTTGGCAAGTGGGTACCGGTCGCACCCTCGTCGAAGAGCTGATGCGCCCGTTTCGATCGCACCTGGGGGCGGCCGGAACGAGCGCTGGTGCTGCTCAGTGTTTGGGGCCGATTTGGCTGCAATCTCCCTGGTTGACGTACTTGCTGAGCACTTCCCACTGCGGACGGTCCTGACCGTCCTTCGGTTCGACGGACAACTTGTATTTGCCCCAGGACGAACCGGCCGCCCAGTATGTCATCGGGATGCAGTGTTGCTGCAGGTATGCCAGCAAGTTATCCATCGCTTCCAATAGGCGGGGATCATCGGAAGGAACACCAAACTCACCGATATGACCTTGCTTGCCATGCTCGATCAACCAATCGATAAAGGGTTTGACGCGTTTGACGCCGAGCATGGTGTCGAAGTCTTTCTCCAGCGGTTCCTTGTATTGTCCGCTACCGTGTTTATCAAGATACAGATGGGCGGAAAATATCAACTTGTCGGAGGGGTCTTTCAGTTGCAACAGCGGATCATTGAATTTCTGCCAGCGAAAACTGCTGGACCAGAAGTTGCCCTCGATAAACAAGGGCCGCGCCTTGTCATGTTTTCTGATGGCGTCGATACCGGCTTGGGCTGCGGCCGGCCAATATTCGTCGGCGCCGTGTGGTTCGTTCATGATGTCGTAGGCATAAAGCCCTGGGTGATCCTTCCAACGCTTGGCAATGCGTTCCAACAGATCCGCGTAAGCCGATATCGGTACAGCTTCGGTTCCAATGATCTGTTTCTGATAGCGGGCGTAGTTGTGAATGTCGAGGATGACCCGCATGTCGTTATCAGCGGCTTGTTGCAATGTCTCTTCGATCAGCTGTGCATAATCTTCGTCAAGTTCCGCGTTCAATTCATGCTGCAGGCGTTCCCACATGATGGGAAAGCGAATGGTCATGATGCCCTTGGCCTTCCACTTCGAAAGATAGCCAGGAGCTGGGAAGAAATAATTTGTTTTATATTTCCCAGGGATGACATTGCCAGAAAATGCGGCACCGCCAATATTCAGTCCGATCAGATCGATATTTTCTGCCTCGCTTGCGGCACTCCCGAGCACAAGTGCGAGTCCGAGGAGTATTCCTTTTGATCGTTTCGAAACGCTACGTGTCCTTAACATCTGACTACCTCTTTTTACCCTTTGGGAAGATACCGCGGGAGCGGCTGCTTCGTTTGTCCGGCAGAGCCAGGCATTGTTCAGTTTTTTTCCAGACGAATCTTCCGTTCTGCACGCACCCCCATCCGGCTGCTGCAGTGCGTCTCGATGACTTTCATTTGATTTGCAGACAGAGAAGCTATTTATGAAAAATCCCCTCACCAAAAGGATGGATCCTTTGATAGGGAAGCTGAAACTATTGGACGAAACAGATACCGGCCCTTTTATCTCCGAGTTGAAGAAGCGCGAATCGCCGACCATCCTGGGGTTTCTCAATCAGCATGGCTACAACATCGCTCAGCGTCATTCCTCGGTCCTGCACAGCTTTCTTCAGGTCAACTATTTGCTGCGCGACGGCATCGGTATCAAGATCGCCTGCTTGTTCAATGGGCTCGACCCGAAAGCCAACCTCAACGGATCCGACTTCATTCCAGAGCTGATCGAAGATCTGGTAGGAGACTCCGAAGACCGTTACGAGCTGTTCGCCATGGGGACTTGTGAGCCTTGGCTGAGCGATGGCGCGCGCAAACTGTTCGGCGACCGCAGGTTCTATGCGATCGATGGCTTCAAGCGTTCCGAGGAGTACCTGGAGTTCTTTCGGCAGCACCACGTGCCCGGGCGCTTTCCGATCATCGTGTTGGCCATGGGCATGCCCAAGCAGGAGCATGTGGCGCTGCATCTGCAAAAGGCGATGAATACCCGTGCACTGCTGATCTGTGGTGGCGCGATCCTTGATTTTTCGGCACAGCGCTTTCCGCGCGCACCGATGCTTTTTCGCCGGTTTGGGCTGGAATGGGCGTTCCGCATGCTCATCGAGCCCCGTCGCTTGTTCAAGCGTTACGCCGTGGGGATCCCGCTGTTCTTCTATTACCTGTCGCGTAACGCCTTCTCGAGCACGCGGCGCGTCGGTGGCTGGAGTGCGCTCAAGCGCGAACCCTAACCAATTGCTGCCGCCTGGCAAGGAGGAGAGGGCGGCAGCAGCCAGGATAGGTGGCAAAACGGACCGCGATTAGCGTGGGACACCGTTAATGTCATCAGCTTGCGTCGATCGAGACGATCCCAGCGTGGTACGTCTTGCTCGTCGAGCGCCCAGCAGGTTCATCGGTAACGCGAGTCAATATCCCCGCGCCAGTGCCCAAAACCTGGCCAGTCAGAAGCCCGAGTGGCTTCATCCCCCAATATTCCCAACATGATTTTTGCAATCGACCCGACGGCGCTCTGCTGGACTTGAGCGCGGGCGATGGTGGGGTGCGCGTCGGCGCAACACTCAGATCAGCAGCACCTCGTACAGGACTGCCTGAACAGCGCGATTACCGCTTCCACCTATAGGCCTTGAGCGCTCCGCCGCAGCCATTGCCAGCAGAGCCGGGCCGGCCTACCAGATCTATCAGTGCCTTGGTCGTACCGCGCAGCGGCCCCGCTTCCGCTGCTTCCAGAAAAGACTCGGTATCGATCCGCTCGTGGTTGACGACGCAAAGCCGTCGTTCGGTCAACCGCCTGCTTGTTTGCCTCTCCCTCCTTGCGGGCTGTCAGCGCTAGTGTCTCACGCCCGGCCCGTCCTTCTTCAATGGCACGCCGACGCCTGCGTCATAGGTCAGCTTGCCGTTCTCCAGTCTTGCTGGCGAGGTATAGGGATGCGGCGTCAATCGTTGAGCGTCCTGGATGTGCAGCACCTCTATTCCTCGTAGCTTCAAGACATCCGACACCATGGCGCGGTGGCAGCGCCACCAGAGCACTTCTGCACACATCATCGCGGTGGGTCGTTCATCTGCCAGGTGTAAAAGTCGCTGAAGGCCAGTGGCGAACTCGTCGGTTTTCAAATGCTCGGCGTAGCCCCGAAAGGACGCGTTGCGCCACGCGCTGGAACATAGCCCTGGCGGGGCCCGACGTCTGCCACCCAATTGCTCGATCCACTCATAGGCGATCTCGTGTTCGAGGAGCACGGCTTCGAGGTTTGCCGACATGAATTGTGGCCAACGCTTCGATCCGGGAAAGCGACGGACGTCCGCGACCGCGCGGATGCCGTAGTGCTCCAGCACCGCGATAAGCGCCTCGGGTGTACGCGTGGAGTGGCCAATCGTCCAGATCTGGCGCGGCTGGGTCGGGATCATTCGATCTTGCCCAGCGCGCTGCCCTTGTGCATCGCCACGTGATCCGTCTTGTCGCTCTTGATCTCGTATTGCGGTTCATCCGGGCTGGCCCGTCGCCTATGGCCTTTGTAGTCGGTGTCCTGTGTATGCACTTTGACGATGCGTCCCGTCACATACCCCGCCTCGGAATTCCAGCGCACGTGGTCGCCAATCTTGAATTTCTGCTGCGTCATGAACGGCTCCCAACTCTGCCAGGTGGGCTGACAAGGAATAACACGAGCGGAAATAACTCTTCCTCTCTTATAAGCGGACCGGAAACGGCGCTTCCTTGCTTCGACCGTTCGTCGGTTAAATCCATAGCCGATTTCCCATTCTGTGACCTGGTTAATTCAAAAAAATGACGCCGTCAGGCAATTAGCGTAACGGTTTAAAGCGGCTTAAGCGCTATTGAGAGTAATGGCAAAAAGACATCTTCTAATAGCGGATTAATGGCCGGTCAAAAATGTGGCGGAGAGTTGGCGATCTAAATCCGTCAAAAAAATTTTGAATCGTTTTGGAAACCTATTATAAAGGCGCCACGCAACGGATTGCCGGGTTCCCCTACTGGTAATCCGGCGTTCGTTGTAACGCGGTTCGTCCGGTTGCGCGAAGTGATGCATCTGCCCAGTAAGCGCCTGTACGACTTAATTAAAACTCCCGCCACTTTTTTAAAGGCTTCGGCCTTTCGAAGTATTAAGTTCCGGAGAGACTGAATGTCTATCAATGTATTTACTGGTGCCCCTAAGGCACTTGTTCGTTCCATCGCTCTTGCTGCCATATTCGGCGCTGTTGTTTTCACTGGCGAAGCGGCTGCTGACATCACGGTAAGTGCCTCTTCCACGACCGCTTTCACTTCAAAGATCAATACCTTCACCAGCACCGATTTTCTCAACGGTGTGTGGCGCCGGACCGCGGCTCTTTCCGTGCCGGCGAGCTCTGCCGCTATCGCCGCGTTCAAGCCGGGCGTCCAGATCAAGTTTGCCGATGGCCAAGTACGCAAGATCACCAAGGTCTACGTCGTCGGTAGCAACATCAGTATTTACGTTGACGGTGGTCTGCTCGACGGCGCCAAGGTCGGCGCACCGCGCACAGTCAGCACCGTGGTTGCCTCCGCAGCAGCTCCTGCTACAACGGCTCCGGCAGCGACTGCCCCTAGCAGCACGCTCTCGGTCGCCCTGAACAACTTCACCAGCACTGATTGGGATCGCGGGATCTATCGCCGGTCGCCCGGTTTCTCCATCCCGGATACCGCTGCCAACAAAGCTGCGTTCGTTGTCGGTGCATCGGCGAAGCTGGCGGATGGCCAGGTACGCAAGATCACTGCGGTCTATGACACGGGTGCCAACCTGTCGATCATGATGGGCGGCTCCGCGCTGTCTGGCAGCGCCGTCGGCTATCCGAAGTCCGTCAGTGTGGCGTCGGCCACCGGCACCACTTCGCCTTCCGTAACCCAGCCGGCACCTGCTCCGGCGCCCGCCCCCGCGCCGACTGCCCCTGCGTCCGGCACGACGTACAGCGCCGGGTTGAACAGCTTCACCAACTCGGATTGGGAAAACGGTATCTATCGCAAGGCCGCTGGCTTCTCGATCCCAGACACCGCTGCCAACAAGGCCTCGTTCGTTAAAGGTGCATCGGTAAAACTGGCAGACGGCCAGGTACGTCAGGTTGCCGCCGTCTATGACGTGGGCGCCCACCTCTCCGTCATGCTGAGCGGCACAACGCTGTCCGCCAGCGCCGTTGGCTATCCGAAGACCATCAGCGTGGTGTCCAGCACCGGCGGCACGACTACGCCGACGGCTCCTGGTACCTCGTCGCCTGCTCCGGCACCGGCACCAACGCCTGCTCCGGCGCCCACCACTCCGGTGGTCAGCGACGGTAGCGGTATCGATCTGGTCGGCGTGAACTTTGGTTCGGGCGTGTTCGACCCGGCGAATGTTCCGGGCATCTACAACAAGGGTTACACCTACGCCGACGAGTCCTACTACAAGCGTCACGCTGGTCTTGGCTTCAAACTGGTGCGTCTGGGCTTCCTCTGGGAGCGAATCCAGCCCAAGCTGGGTACCGAACTGGATGCCGCTGAATTGGCGCGCATCAAGCAGTCCCTGGATTACGCTCAGAAATACGGCATCAAGGTCATCCTTGATATGCACAACTACTACCGTTACTACGGCAAAGTCATCAACTCGCCGGAAGTTCCGCGGGCGCAGTTCGCTGAAACTTGGCGCAAGATCGCTGTGCAGGTATCCAAGCACCCGGCCCTGTATGGCTACGGTCTGATGAACGAGCCGTACAACACCGGTAACAACCTGTGGCCGCAAACTGCGCAAGCCGCTGGGCAGGCAATCCGTAAGATCGATCCGACCAAGTGGATCATGATCGCTGGTGATCGCTACTCAAGCGCCTTCCATTGGCAGAAGTACAACACCCAGCTGATCAACGATCCGTGGATGCGTGATCCGAAGAACAACCTGGTTTACGAAGCTCACCAGTATCTCGACTTCGACTACTCGGGCACCTACACCAAGCGCTCCGAAACCTTCGCCCCGATGCTGGGTGTAGAGCGAGTCAAGCCGTGGGTCGAGTGGCTGAAGGCCAACAAGCTGCGCGGCTACCTTGGCGAGCATGGCATCCCGGACTTCTCTCCGTCTGCTGTAGTCGCCACCGACAAGCTGCTGGCGTACCTTGCCGAGAATTGCATCCCGAGCACCTACTGGGCAGCCGGTCCTCGCTGGGGTGAGAACATCATGGCACTGGACGTCGCGAGCGGTAAGCACCGTCCACAGCTGGCTCCGCTGCAAAAGCATGCCGCTGCGAAGAAGACTTGCTCCACCATCGGCCCGCTGTAACGGCGACCGGTATAAAAGACGGGCCCTCGGGCCCGTTTTTTTTTGCCTTCAACTATTTGAAGACATCATCGCGGTGCTGCTCGTCGGCTGCAGTTTCGTTTCCTGTCAGTTTCAACCGGTAAGTTCGGCTAATGGGCATTTTGTTAACGATAGATCATCCGTTTCGCTTGTTAGTTATACCGTTCCGCTTAAGTTCAATAACGACGCCGGTTTATAGATGTACGAAGGCAACTTGCCACTAATCAAGCGTGCCGAGGATTAGGCTTCCTGCCGTTCTTTCACAACCAAGGCGCGCTATTAATGGCGCGCCGAAATAATGGAACTCGAAAATAGCGCCCCGGTCACCTTATATGTGCACACCGAAATTACACAGTTTGCGGTTCCCCGCAGTTGCTGTGTTCCTACGGACCGTGGTCTTCCGGCCAAGCCATATAAAAGGTGAATCAAATGACTACACCCGACGAAGAAATCACTGGTTACGGTGGCCTATCCAAGACCGGCCCCGATACCGCTTCTGCGACATCCAACTCCACCAATGGCCAGTCGACTTCTAGCGCGTCGACCGGGCATGTCGCCGAGGATGCCAAAGCCAAAGCCAGGCAAGCCGCCGATCAGGTGAAAACTCAAGGCAAAAGCCAGCTCGAAGGCTACCGCGAAACAGCCGCCGACGAGCTCGAGAAGGTTGCTCAAAGCGCCAAGGCCGCCGCTGAGGAATTGGAAGGGCAGGATCGTCTGGGGCTGTCCAACTACGTTTCCAGCATGGCGCAAAGCATGGTCAAGCTCTCCGACGATCTACGCGGCAAGAGCGTGGACGAGCTGTTCCAGGACGTGAATCAGTTGGCACGGAACAATCCGGGTCTGTTCATTGCCGGCAGCGTCGCGCTGGGATTCGGTTTGACCCGTTTTGCCCGCGCATCCAGCAAGCGAGCTGCCCAGGGCGATTACGGCCATCGTGACAGTTCCACCTCGTTTTCCTCGGGAAGTCAGTATGGCTCCTCTCGCGATGGGTATCGCTCCGATCAGGAAGAGCTTAATGATCGCCTGAACACCGGCGAACCTGGAACCATCGGTAGCGTCAGTAACGCCGGCGTTTCGTCTGCAACCAGTGCTTCCCGCTCCACGACCTCCACCACGGGAACAGGTGTAGGTATTGGAACCGGTGCGGGCACCGGGGCGAGTAGCAATGGCTTGGGCTCCACGTCGGGGACTGGCCTGGGTTCCACTTCCAGCCGTGACGGCAAAGGTACTGACGGAGGGCTTTTCCCATGAGCGAAGCACGTAAGACAACCTCAACCACTGTGCATACGCCTGAACCTGGTCTACGCACCGAAAGCGATAGCTCTGTAGGCGGCCTGCTGCGGCAGCTGACTCACGAAGTGCCGTCTCTGATCACCAAAGAGCTGGCGCTGGCGAAAGCCGAACTGAGCGAATCCATTCGCGCCACCAAGGCCGGCGCCGCGAGCGTCGCGACCGGTGGGGCCGTCCTGCTCGGTGGATTCATCGTCCTGTTGATGTCGGCCGTCTATGGACTGAGCAAAGTCATGGAGCCCTGGCTCGCCGCGTTGATCGTTGGCGGAGTGGTGGTGGTGATCGGTTTGATCATGGTGTCCGCCGGCAAGAAGAAGTTCGAGGCATCCTCGTTCAAGCCCGAGCGCACCATTCATTCGGTTAACAAGGATAAAGAAGCCGTGAAGGGGCATACATCATGAGCACACGTAACCAGATAGATGTCGAAGCACAAAAGGATCCCGCAGAGCTGGAGCGCGAAATCGACCAGCAGCGTGCCGAAATCGGCAATATCGTCCATGCGTTGGAAAGCAAATTATCCCCGGGCGAGCTCATCGACACCGCATTGGGCTACATGAAGGGCGGCAGCGGCGAGTTCTTCTCCAATTTGAGCAATACGGTCAAGGCCAACCCGGTTCCAACGGTGCTGACATCCATAGGCCTGCTCTGGATGATGGCGGGACAGAATCGCCAGCCGCATTCGAACGTGACCACGACCGGCTATGGCAATGGATCAACCGGGCCCTCGATGGGTGAAAAGCTTTCCGCCAAGACCGCGAGCCTCAAAGAGCAGGGCTCGGGGATAAAGGACAAGGCCAGTCAGATGAGCCACAGCGTATCCGAGTCACTCGGTAACGCCCGTACTCGAGCCAGTGATTCCAAGCGCCATGCCTCAGAGCGGTTGCGGGGCGGGGCCGACCGGGCGCGTGGCGGTTTCAATCATTTGCTTCAAGAGCAACCCCTGGCGTTGGGTGCCATCGGTATCGCCCTGGGGGCGCTGCTAGCGGCCTCGGTGCCACCGACGCGACGTGAAGATGAGGCGCTGGGTGAGATGAGCGATCGCGTGACCGATCGGCTCCGCCACAAGGCCGAGGAGGGGTACCAAAAGGTATCTGCCAAGGGCGAAGAGGTGGCTGCCCAGGTCAAGCAGGGCGCCAGCAACGGCGAGGCCAGCCGATCGCCCTCCGGCACGGCGACTTCGACCGGCTCCACATCTGCCGGTCTATGACACCGCGCGACACCGCATAGCGAATGCGGCACGTTTTCACCGGTGCGGGCCTTGAGTCCGCACCGGCGAAAACCGATAATGCGCCGCTCCATGCCGGTGTAGCTCAGTAGGTAGAGCAGCGCATTCGTAATGCGAAGGTCGGGGGTTCGACTCCTCTCACCGGCACCACAGATCCACGAAAAGGCCCGCATTGCTGCGGGCCTTTTCGTTTGTCGGTTCGCTGTTCGCTCAGTTGGCTGCTACGGCTTCCGCCTTGGTCTGAGCCATCGACGACTCGCCACGTGCCGGTGCTTGTTCATACAGCGTAATCATATGGTCTAAATTGGCGCGTACCCGGCCTTTCATGGCTTCGACCACAGTGCTTAGCTCGGCCCGATGGCTTTCGCCGAATGAATTGATCAGGTTGGTGCCGATCTGGCTGATCTGTGGGACCTCAGCGAACCCGCATGACTGCTTGGGTACCCAGGTTTCGAGGAAGCTCGACAACTTGACCACTCGCTGCGGAAGCAGTGCGATCTGCGGCACGGCGAAGGCCAAGGCAGTGATGGCGCCATGCAGGCTGGTGCCACAATAGAGCTTGCTGGTAGCGATGCAGCGGATGATGTCGTCGATCTTGCCGCTATCGACGCGGTAGGCGCGCTCGTCACCCAGGAGGCTGTGCAGCTTGTCCAGTGGACCGTCGTCGGAGTGGCCGGGCGCCTTGCCGATGGTCAGCAGGGCGATCTTCAGGCCGGTGTTGACGTTGAGTTCGGTCAATTGCTGGGCGATCGCCTCGATGCGGCGCTTGGCATGGTGGTCGGAAATGTGAAACACGATATGGCCGGGCTCGGCCGGGTCGACCTGCTGCTGAAAAATATCCGAAATCAAGATCGCGCTGTCGGGCACCAGATTATGTTGGACCCCGAGCTTGTCCAGCTCGGCGGACGTTTCGCGGTCGCGAACCGATATGTAGGTGCAGTCGTTGAGGTTGCGCTTGATTGCCTCGTGGATCAGCGGTTTTTTGCGGCTGATCTCGTTACCGCCCACGCTGTTGTACATCACCTTGTAGCCGGGCAGGTCGCGTTCGCCCAGGACCAGCGGGATGTCCGATGGAATCGAGGTGAACATTCGGCTCAGGCGAATGAATGCCTTGTGGCCGATCAGGTAGGGGCTAGCCTTGATCGGGTAGTAAATCGCTTGCGGCGCGAGATAGCCGATGATGCTTTCCCATTGCGCCGTCAGGCATTCGCCACCAGCGACGATGAGCATGGTCTTGGGCTGCTGGCGCGTGGCCTCCAGGGCTTTTTTCAGCGGGACCGTCGGCAGTGCGCCATAGCCGGACAGGTCCGACTTCTTGGTTGCCGCGACCAGCACGTTGAAGCGGCCGTCGGCCTCCAGGTAGCGTTTGAGGACGATTGCAAAGAGCAGGTCGCCATAGTTGTGCCGGTCATAGGCTCCGTAAGCGATTACGTTAACCCGGTCAGTCATGGCGTCGGACTCCTTTCGATTTGTTTGAATTGCAGGTAGAGCAGGGCGTTTTTCAGTGCCAGCGCCACGGCCGTGGCGAAGCAGGCGCCATTGACGCCATAGCGCGGAATCAGGATGAGGTTGAGCGCGAGGTTGATCACGCACGCCGCTATGTTGTTGTGTAAATAGCGGCGGTGATTGCCCGTCATGGTCATGAAAATGCCCAGGGGCCCGGCGGCCAATACGAAGAAGTAACCGATGGCCAGCACCAGCAGGGGGTAGACACCCTGTTCACGGTATTCGGCGCCGAAGACGGCGAGGATGTATTCGCGCAGCAGGCCGATAGCGAGCAGGATCATTAGCGCCAGTGCCAGCATGAAGCGCGAGTATTTCCTGACCATGGCAAAGGCGCCAGCACGGTCGTGCCGGGCCCAGCGTCTGGAAATGTCAGGCCCGATGGTGCCGTTGATAATGAACAACAGGGTGGTCGAAAGGGCGGCGATCTTCGCAGCGATGTAGTAGATGCTGACTTCGCCTGCCGAGCGCAGCACACCGAGCAGCAGCGTATCGGAGAGTTCGATGACGCTGTTCATCACGGCGATGAGCATCAGCGGAGCGCAGAGTGTGAGCATCTCCCGCCAGCCGAGTGCGCGCTCTGAGGTTGAAGCGGGCAGACTGGCGTTGGCGCGCCATATAGAACCGAAGATGGCCAGGCCGTAGCTGATGACGAAGCAGCCCGCCACGGTGGTCAGGTCGTTACCGCTGACCGATACCAGCAACAATGTCAGGGCCGGCTGGAATGCGGTCTGCCAGAACAGCCCCTCGCTGGTTCTATGCTTGGCTTTCAGTGTTTCGCTGGCGATGCTCAGCAGTGACAGACCGAGCGCGGTGACGGCAAAGAGGACCGCTGCATGGGCGAAATATGCTTGGGTGGTTTTGGAGAAATACACCACGACCAGGCCGATCAGGAAGGCCGGTACGTTCATCAACGCGGCAAGACCCAGTGCGCGATGGAAGTAACGGCGCTGCTGGCCATCGCTCAGCGAGGAAATATTCTTCAGGCATGCGATATCCAGCCCTATCCGGGCTATCAGCGACAGGAAGATGCCCAGCGCCACGCAGAAAAACACCGTACCGGCCAACTCGGGGACGAGCAGTCGCGCCAGCAGGATGTTCAAGCCAAGCGTAGCGCCAGCCCCGCTGCCTTTGGTGACGATAAGCCTGGCATATTTGAGAAGGTCGGCTTTCATTCCTGGCTGTGGGGCGTCCGTTGCATATGCCGCTTTCATTCAATGCTCCTGCGGTCGCAAAAACGACTAAGCCATGTCTGGCGTATCCGAATGGCGATGCCGGGCGAGCCGAGGTTCGGAACAGAACTCTCCGCCTGCACCGATCGTTGCGCTGTACGGTTGCGCCTGCAGCTCAACGATGGGCTGAACTGGAGACTCCATCAAGAGCCTCGCTACGGCTGAAAGTTCCTTGAACGAAGTCGTCGTTGGGATGAATGCTGTTCGTCCGTTCAGGGGATGGCGAGCCGTTCACAACGTCGTAGACGTCTGCTCAACAGCCTGCAACAGGCCACCGACGACGGTCGGGGCGACCGGCAGCGAACTCTTGTTGCAGCTGGTCGTCCCATTTTTTGATGGCCTAATTTTGATGGTTCGGGGGAAACGCAATGGCATTGCTGGATACGCGCGGCATCGGCAGTTTCGAATTGCTGAAACGCACCTTCAAGGAGTTCAGCAATGACGACATGACGACTTACGCGTCGGCGTTAGCCTATCGAGCGATCTTTTCGTTGTTCCCCTTCTTGCTGTTTCTGATCGCCATGTTGGGCATGCTCGATCTGCAGACCTTCTTCATCTGGCTACGGGAACAGGTGTCGCTGGTGTTGCCACCTGATGCACTGAATCTGGTCAATCCGGTGATCGACCAAATGCAGGCACAGAAGAGCGGTCTGTTATCGGTGGGGATCCTCGTTGCGCTGTGGTCCGCGTCGATCGGTGTTCGCTCGCTGATGAACGCCATGAACAAGGCGTACGACGTCGAAGAGGGGCGCCCGACCTGGAAGCTGATGCTGCTGGCTGTTGCCTACACCATCGGACTGGCGCTGATTCTGCTCGCGACGGCGGGTTTGATGGTGACCGGCCCGCAGGTGATGGAATGGCTGGCCGATCAGGTGGGGCTGAAGGAAATAGTCGTGACGCTGTGGACGTGGCTTCGTTGGCCAGTCGTCGTGATCCTGATGATGCTGGTGGTGGCCTTGCTGTACTACGTCACGCCGGACGTGGAGCAGGAGTTTCGCTTCATCACGCCCGGTTCGGTGCTGTCGGTGATCGTCTGGATTGCCGCCTCGGTGGGTTTCGGCATCTACGTGCAGAACTTCGGCAACTACGACGCCACCTACGGCAGCATCGGGGCGGTGATCGTGCTGTTGCTCTATTTTTATATTTCGGCGGCGGTACTGCTGTTCGGCGCGGAAATGAACGCAGTCATCGAACATGCATCATCCGAAGGTAAGGAGCAGGGGGACAAGCGCGTCGATGGCTGAAACCAGCCGAGCGGTATTTATCGACTAGCTGAGCGTGCCGGCGAACAACCGCCTAGGCCGGTGGTCCATTGATTTCATTGCAGAATCTTTCGGGCGAGACCTGACGTTGACCCGATGGGGTGGCGATTAAATCTCCGTCGGCCTTCGCCTTCGACGGCTCTGCATCGAGACCTCACGGAGACGCTCCATTTTGCATATCGCCGACATGACCATGTTTTACGCACCCGCCAGTGGTGGGGTGCGTACCTACCTCGAAGCCAAACACCGCCGCTTGCAGCTGTATTCGGGGGTCCGTCACAGCATTCTGGTGCCGGGAGACAGCTACAGCCATGACGGCGGCATTTACCAGATACCTGCGCTGGCGCTGCCTTTCGGCAAGGGCTATCGCTTCCCGGTCCGACGTGCGCCGTGGCGCAATCAGCTACGCGCGCTGCGTCCCGATGTCATTGAGGTGGGTGATCCATACATGACAGCCTGGGCGGCTCTGGATGCTGGGCGACGCCTCGATGTTCCGGTGATCGGTTTCTATCACTCCGACCTGCCCCTACTGGTCAGCAATCGTATCGGCGGCTGGCTCGGCACCAACATGAATGGTTATGTCTCACGGCTGTACAGCAGTTTCGACCGGGTGTTGGCGCCCAGCCGGGTCATGGCGGAAAAGCTGCGGCAGCTGGGTGTCGGCAATGTCTACGTGCAGCCGCTAGGTGTCGATCTGGAAACCTTTCGCCCGGATCGCCGCGATCCCGGGCTACGCCAGGAGCTGGGGTTAGAAGACGATGCGCGGCTGATGATCTTCGCTGGGCGCGGCTCGAGGGAGAAGAATATCGATGTCCTGCTGGAAACCGCCCGTCTGCTCGGTAAGCCCTATCATCTGCTGCTGGTGGGATCGAGCATGCCCCACCGCGTGCCGGCCAACGTTTCGGTGATCGATCGCTTCTGTCCAGCATCGGACGTCGCGCGCTACATGGCCAGCTGCGATGTGCTGTTGCATGCCGGCAATCAGGAAACCTTCGGCCTGGTCGCGCTGGAAGCCATGGCCAGCGGTATTCCAGTGATTGCGGCGCGAGCCGGTGCGCTGCCCGAATTGGTGCCGTTTCATACCGGTCGCCTGTGCCGCCCGCTGGATGCCCAGGCGATGGCGCAGACAGTGCAGGAGCTGTTCGAAGACGATCCCAGGCTGCTGGGACTGCAAGCCCGCCAGCATGTCGAGGCGCATCACGCGTGGGACGCCGTGGTCGCGGGACTGCTTGCGCACTATCACGCCGTGTTGGGTACAGCCGATCTGCCGGTTGCCGTGCATGGCTGAGCGCAGTCTGATGCTGGTGCTGCACGATGTAGCGCCTGAAACATGGCTGGACTATCAGCCTTTCGTGCAGGCGGTCGACGCGCTGGGCGACATCCCGATTTCCTGGCTGGTGGTGCCGGATTTTCATCGGCGCAATCGGCTCGACGATCATCCCGAATTCTGTCGCATGCTCGACGGCCGGCTGGTGCGCGGTGATGAGCTGGTATTGCACGGCTACCATCATGCCGACGAAGCACCGCCGCCTCGCGCGCCGCGGGACTGGTTCATGCGTCGTGTGTTCACTCACGAGGGCGAGTTCTATCCGCTCGACGAAGCCGAAGCGGCGCGACGGCTGCAGCGAGGCATCGAGTTGTTCGCACGGCTGCAATGGCCGTTGTACGGCTTCGTGGCACCGGCCTGGTTGCTTGGGCCGGGCGCGCGACGCGCGCTAGCGACCACCGGATTGACCTATACCAGCGACCCTGGGCACTTTTACCTGTTGCCCGATTACGCCCCCTTGGATGCGCCGGGCCTGGTCTGGAGCGCGCGCAGCGCTTGGCGTCGCGGTATCTCCCGAGTGGTCAGCGAACAGATGCTCAATCGTCATCGGCAGGCACCGGTGCTACGTCTGGGGTTGCATCCGGTGGATATGCGGCATGATTTTTCGCGTGGTTACTGGCTGGACCTGTTAATTCGGCTGATGGAAGACGGTCGGCATCCGCGGACCAAGATCGATTGGTTGAATCACCATGCGCTGGCGCCGAGCGTTGCGGCATGAGCGGCCGTTGGTGGCTGCTGCTGGGGGCATTGCTGGTTGCGGCGCTGATCCCGCTGTTGTTAGGGGGAAGCGGGCTGTTCGAGCGGTTGTTGGGCTTTCCGCCGTGGTTATTGCTGAGCATGCTCGGGATGATTCTGCTCGGCTGGTACCTCAATGCGTTACGTCTGCGCTTGCTGGTGGGCAGACGGCGGATTGGGCAGCGCCGCGCCCTGGGTGTCGTCATTGCTACCGAATTCGCGATCTGCGCGACACCTGGCGGTGCGGGCGGGCCGCTGACGATGATGGCCTTGTTGCGTCGGCAGGGCGTTACACCCGCGAAGGGCACGGCAACCTATGCAGTCGAACAACTGACCGACCTGCTGTTCTTCGCGTGCGCCCTGGTGGGGGTGCTGATCTATGCGGTGACCCATTCGCTGAATGCTTACATCGCCAGCCTGCTCGGCTTCAGTGCAGCGTTGCTAATCGGCCTGATGGTACTGCTGGCGTTGCTTGGACGTTTTCACCGTCAGGTCTTTTTGCTGAATGGCTGGCTGGTCGGTCGGCTCGGCGTGGGGGCATCGCGCAAGCGTACCTGGGCCAGGAAGGTGCTGAGTTTCCGTAATGCTTTGCTGGAGTGCTTCCGGCTGCCCCGGACGATCTTGTTGGGGGTATTCATCCTGACCACGCTGCATTGGTTGCTGCGCTACAGCGTGTTGTATCTCACCTTGCAGGGGCTGGGTAGCCAGCTCGCCTGGGCCTGGACGTTCATCGTCCAATTGCTGGCATTGACCGCCGGCCAGCTGAGTCTGTTGCCGGGTGGCGCCGGTGGTGCCGAATTGGCTTCGGCGGCGTTGCTTGCACCGCTGGTGGGCAAGTCCACAGCTGCGGCAGCGATCCTCATCTGGCGCTTCGTGACCTATTACTTCTATCTGATCGCGGGTGCGCCGCTGTTCTTGCACCTGGCGGGTCGGCCTTTATTCAACCGCTTGGTGAAAGCGCGTAACGGTTGAGCATGCGGCCGCTTTGGAAGGCCGGTTGTCGGTACCGTTCTTGGAAAATCGAAACTATCCGGCCACCGTCCCGGTCCACTTAACGACACCCATGAAGAAAGAGGAATATGCCATGAGCAGTACCGAAGACAAGATGAAAGGCAACCTCAACGAAGCCGCCGGCAAGGCGAAGCAAGGCCTTGGTGAAGCAACCGACAATGAGCGCATGAAGAATGAAGGCCAGCGCCAAGAGATCAAAGGCGATGCGCAGCAGGTCAAGGGCGAAGCCAAGGACACCTTGAAGAAAGGCATCGATCGCGCCTGATCGACGGCTTATGAAAAATGCCCGCATCAGCGGGCATTTTTTTGTTTCGGCGAGCGTATCAGCGCTCCAGATGCTGGAGTTTATCCTTCACGCCGTCCCACTCTTCGGCGTCTGGCAGGGCGTCTTTTTTCTCGGTGATGTTCGGCCAGACTTCCGCCAGGTCGGCGTTCAGTTCGATGAACTCCTGCTGATCGTCGGGCACTTCGTCTTCAGAGAAGATCGCCTGAGCCGGGCATTCCGGCTCGCAGAGTGCGCAGTCGATGCACTCATCCGGATGAATGACCAGAAAATTCGGGCCTTCGTAGAAGCAGTCGACCGGGCAGACTTCCACACAGTCGGTGTATTTGCACTTGATGCAGTTGTCGGTGACGACGAAGGTCATTTCTAGCTATCTCCTCGGGCGTGTCAGGTGGCGTTGCAATGACGCCCCCGTTCGGCAGGGCTATGGCGACACCAGGCAAATGCCGCACATATCCAAAAAATGCGCGCGATTCTAGCAGCTTTTTCGCAGCCGTCAGACACGCGCTTTCAGGTTGTATAGCAGGTCCAGCGCCTGACGCGGAGTCATATCATCGGGTTTGATTCGTCCCAATTCTTCGACCACTGGGTGCGGCAGGCTTGCGAACAGGTCGTTCTGCATCGGTGGTGCGGGCTGGCCAGCGGCTATTTTCGGCGTTTCGTGGGGCAAACTGGTGGTTTCCAGCCGCGACAGATGGTCGCGTGCGCGTTGGATCACGCTGCCTGGAACGCCCGCCAGCTGCGCCACTGCCAGGCCGTAACTCTGGCTGGCCGGCCCCGGCAGAACGTGGTGGAGAAAGACGATGCGCTCGTTGTGCTCGGTGGCAGACAGATGCACGTTGGCCACGACCGGTTGGCTTTCCGGTAGCACCGTCAGTTCGAAATAATGAGTCGCGAACAGCGTGAAGGCACGTAAGTGCGCCAGATGCTCGGCCGCCGCCCAGGCCAGAGACAGGCCGTCGAAGGTGCTGGTGCCGCGACCGACCTCGTCCATCAGAACCAGGCTGCGGTCGCTGGCGTTGTGCAGGATATTGGCGGTCTCGCTCATCTCCACCATGAAGGTCGAGCGACCGCCGGCCAGATCGTCCGAAGAACCGATACGGGTGAATATGCGGTCGACCAGCGACAGCTCGCAGGTCTTTGCCGGGACGAAGCTGCCGATCTGGGCGAGCAGGACGATCAGCGCGGTCTGGCGCATGTAGGTGGACTTACCACCCATGTTCGGTCCGGTGATGATCAGCATGCGAGTGTCATCATCCAGCTCGAGATCGTTGGCAACGAAGGGCGTCTGCAACACTTGCTCGACGACCGGATGGCGGCCTTGCTCGATCTGCAGACAAGGGTGCTCGACGAAGCGTGGGCGATTGAGGTCAAGCGTCAGGGCGCGTTCGGCCAGGTTGCTCAGGACGTCGAGCTCAGCCAACGCCGCGGCGCTTTCCTGTAGCGGTGCCAGGTGGCCGATGAGCCGCTCGAGCAGTTCCTCATAAAGCTGTTTTTCCCGTGCCAGGGCCCTGCTCTTGGCCGACAGCGCCTTGTCTTCGAATTCCTTCAGTTCCGGGGTGATGAAACGTTCGGCGCCCTTGAGCGTCTGCCGGCGGATGTAATCGGCCGGTGCCGATTCGGCCTGCTTGCTCGGCAACTCGATGAAGTAGCCGTGCACGCGGTTGTACCCAACCTTGAGATTGGCCAGCCCCGTTCGGGCCTTCTCGCGGACTTCCAGATCCATCAGATACTGGCCGGCGTTTTCGGATAGCGATTGCAACTCGTCCAGCTCGGCGTCGTAGCCGGTTTTCAGCACGCCGCCGTCGCGGATGACCGCCGGTGGGTTATCGATGATCGCCTTGGCCAGCAGCTCGGCCAGTTCGGGATAGGTGCGGATGGTGTCGGCCAGCGCGGTAAGGTGCGGCGCTACCAACTCCCGCATACCGTCCTGCAACTGTGGCAAGGCGGCCAGGGCATCGCGCAGGCGCGCCAAGTCACGCGGGCGGGCGTTGCGTAGGCCGATTCGCGCGAGAATGCGCTCTAGATCGCCGATTTCCTTGAGCTGCGGCTGTATCTGTTCGAAGCGGTAATGCTCGAGCAGGCAGGTGATCGAGTCCTGGCGGGCTTCAAGCACACTGCGATCGCGCAACGGGCGGTTCAGCCAGCGGCTGAGCAGACGACTGCCCATAGCGGTCTGGCAGCGGTCGACGACTGACTGCAGGGTGTTGTCGCGTCCGCCACCAAGATTGATGTCCAGCTCCAGGTTGCGCCGGGTCGCACCGTCAAGGATCACGGTATCGTCGAGACGTTCATGGCGCAGGCTGCGCAAATGGTGCAGAGCTGTTCGCTGGGTTTCCTTGGCGTAGGTCAGCAGGCAACCGGCGGCGCCGATGGCCAGGGTCAGCTTTTCGCAGCCGAATCCTTTCAGATCCTGAGTCCCGAACTGCTGGCATAGGCCCTTGAACGCGCTGTCGCGGTCGAAATCCCAAGGCGCGCGCCGGCGCACGCCACGGCGTTTTTCCACCGGCAGGTTGGTGGGCCAGTCGTCCGGAATCATCAGCTCGGCGGGATTCAGGCGCTCCACCTCTGCCAGCAGGGTTTCCCAGCCGCTGAATTCCTGCACGCTGAAGCGGCCGCTGGTGATGTCCAGCACCGATAGCCCGAACAATTTTTCGTCGCCGACCACCGCGGCCAGCAGGTTGTCACGGTGCTCGTCGAGCAGCGCTTCGTCGCTGACCGTGCCTGGCGTGATGATGCGTACCACCTGACGTTCCACCGGTCCCTTGCTGGTCGCGGGGTCGCCAATCTGCTCGCAGATCACCACCGACTCGCCCAGCTTGACCAGGCGGCCAAGGTAGCCTTCAGCAGAGTGGAAAGGGATCCCTGCCATGGGGATCGCATTGCCGCCGGACTGGCCTCGAGCGGTGAGGGTGATGTCCAGCAGTTTCGCGGCCTTCTTGGCGTCTTCGTAGAAGAGCTCGTAGAAGTCGCCCATGCGGTAGAACATCAACTGGTCTGGATGCTCACGCTTGAGCTTCCAGTATTGCTGCATCATCGGGGTGTGGTGGGACAGGTCTTGTGACGACATATAGCTCGATACTTGAAGTGGATGCAGAAGTGGCGGCCGTTGTCTGCGCGTCTCGGCAACTGTTGCGACCATCGGCTGGCAACCCTATTGTGCCGGCTGGATCAAACCGGCAAGGTTAGCATGGGCTGCCGACGTACCGATGCGGCACTTCTCTGATTGCTTTGGCTGGGTTCTGCTGCTGACAGCAGAGGGGCAGCACCTCCGCCATGTCAAAGTTGCTGTATCGAGCACATGACAGAACTGACGCAAGCACTGGATTCGGCACCCAATTTGATGGTCGTCTCGCTGGTGAACCTCCTTATCGTCGTGACAGTCGTGGTGTGCATTACGAGTTTCTGTCGTGTCTGTCGGTTCGCCGAGTCGAGCCGCGCTTCAATATTCGAATCGGCGTCGTTTTTGGCGTATGCGGCGCGATCGCGGCGCATACGGTGGAAGTGTGGATATTCGCGTTCGCCTACTTCTTCGTGCATTGCGCGTCTGGATGGGGCGAACTTTTGGGACAGTTCGGCGGTGGTCTGATGGACTGCGTCTATTTTTCCTTCACGACCGTCACCACCCTTGGCTTCGACGATATCCACCCGGTTGGGCCGGTCAGGTTTCTGACCGGGGTCGAGGCGCTGACGGGTTGGTGCTGATTACCTGGACTGCTTCGTTCCTGTTTCTTGAGATGCAACGGCACTGGGGTAACAGGTGAGCTTCCGAATGCGCCGCCGAGGCACTGCCATCTGGCGCTGCGCCGAGGCCTGGCTGTTGTGATGACGGCGGGATGGATCATCGCTCGGCAAGGCCTGTTAATGTACGCATTTCGAATCCGCTGTCGGAGCACTCATGGCGTCTTTGACCGATCTGGCTGCGAGGCTGGGCGCTGCGCTAGACGCGCAGTCTGCACAGGTGACCACTGCCGAATCCTGCACCGGCGGCGGTATCGCCGAAGCCATCACCCGCATTGCCGGCAGCTCGGCCTGGTTTGAAGCGGGCTTCGTGACCTACTCCAATACGCAGAAAACCCGTCTGTTGGGAGTGCCGCCCGAGTTGTTCACGCAGGTGGGCGCCGTCAGTCGCGAAGTCGTCGAGGCCATGGTCCGTGGCGCGCAGCATGCCAGCGAGGCACATTATGGTGTCGCGGTGAGCGGTGTCGCCGGGCCAGGCGGGGGCTCGCCGGAGAAGCCGGTTGGCACGGTGTGGCTCGCCTGGGCGGCGGGCGAGCAGGTCGTTGCCCGGCGCTTCCAGTTTGACGGCGACCGGCAGGCCGTACGCGAGCAGAGCGTGGAGGCCGCGCTCGTCGGATTGATCAGGCTCACGGCGGGAGAAAATCCGCTTCAGGGCTAGGCGCATCATTTTGCCTATGCTCTAATACTGTCTACTTATACAGTTGTTGTGGCCTCTGGCCCTCTTGATCAAGTGAGGATTGTAATGGACGAGAACAAGAAGCGCGCCTTGGCTGCTGCCTTGGGCCAGATCGAAAAGCAGTTCGGTAAAGGCGCGGTCATGCGCATGGGCGATCATGATCGTCAGGCTATTCCTTCCATCTCCACCGGCTCGCTGGGCCTGGATATTGCGCTGGGCATCGGTGGTCTGCCGAAAGGGCGAATCGTCGAAATCTATGGACCGGAATCTTCCGGTAAGACCACTCTGACGCTGTCGGTCATTGCCGAAGCGCAGAAGATGGGGGCGACTTGCGCCTTCGTCGATGCCGAGCATGCGCTCGATCCCGATTACGCCGGCAAGCTCGGTGTCAATGTCGACGACCTGCTGGTCTCGCAGCCGGATACTGGCGAGCAGGCGCTTGAGATTACCGACATGCTGGTGCGCTCCAATGCGGTCGACGTGATCATCGTCGACTCTGTAGCTGCCCTGGTACCCAAGGCGGAAATCGAAGGCGAGATGGGTGATACCCATGTGGGGCTGCAGGCGCGTCTGATGTCCCAGGCGCTGCGCAAGATCACCGGTAACATCAAGAACGCCAATTGCCTGGTGATCTTCATTAACCAGATCCGCATGAAGATCGGCGTGATGTTCGGTAGCCCGGAAACCACCACAGGCGGTAACGCGCTGAAGTTCTACGCCTCGGTTCGTCTCGACATCCGTCGTACCGGTGCGGTGAAGGAAGGTGACGAAGTGGTCGGCAGCGAAACCCGCGTCAAGGTCGTCAAGAACAAGGTGGCGCCCCCGTTCCGTCAGGCCGAGTTCCAGATTCTCTACGGCAAGGGTATCTACCGCAACGGCGAGGTCATCGACCTTGGTGTGCAACAAGGCCTGGTCGAGAAGTCCGGCGCCTGGTATGCCTACAAGGGCAACAAGATCGGTCAAGGCAAGGCCAACGCGGCCAAGTTCCTGGAAGAGAACCCCGAAATCGGCCGCGAAATCGAGCAGCAGATTCGCGACAAGCTGTTGGTGGTGGCGCCGAATACCAAAGCCAACCCGGTTGCAGAAGATCTGGCCGAAGCCGATCTCTGATCTGCATGCCTGTTGTGCTCGATAGCCCCGCCGCGGTGCGGCGGGCTGCCATGGATCTCCTGGCCCGCCGTGAGCATGGTCGCATCGAACTGAGCCGCAAGTTGCGCTCACGCGGCGCGCCTGTAGAGCTCATCGAGCCGGCGCTGGATCGGCTGGCTGAGGAAGGCCTGCTCAGCGAAGCACGCTATTTAGAGAGTTTCGTACGCATGCGCGCCAATGCGGGTTACGGTCCCTTGCGCATCCGTGAGGAGCTGTCCCAGCGCGGCTTGTCCCGTGAGGACATCGAACAGGCCCTGCGTGATAGCGGTTTCGATTGGAGTGCGCAGCTGCAGGACGTCTGGAGGCGCAAATTTGCTGGCGAATTGCCGAGCGATCAGCGGGAAAGAGCGCGGCAGGGCCGTTTCCTCAGTTACCGGGGTTACCCGTTGGACCTGATAAGCCGGCTGTTACGGGGTAACTCAGCCGACGACTGAGGCACTTCATCGGCCGCTTCTCTCCTTTAGCTAATCCGATAGCCGCACCGGCCCGGTTCAGCTCCCCGCGCCCACCCAGTTCTGCGGTTCATTGATGAAATCGGTCAGCTCGCGCAGACGACCATGGTCGCGGCCGTTGAACACGAAGCTCAGCCGTGGCAATTGCTGCAGCTCCGGCTCGTCCAGCTCCATCTCGCAGCAAGTTTGCTGCTCGAAGCGGCCTTTGAGGCGCAAATCGGCGAATTCGCTATCCAAGAACTCCAATGCGGCATCGGTCAGCATATGGTTCATGCGCATGACGAAGCGTTCTTTTATCCAGCGGCTCGAGTGGAAGTTACTATAGAACCTATCGATCTCTGCGGCGGCATCTTCGGCGTTATCGACCAGCCGCATCAGGCGCATGTCCGTGGGCAGGATGTAGCGGTTTTCCTCTAGCTGGCGATGAATGAAGCTCAACGCGTCTTTCCAGAATGAGCCGTCGGGCTCGTCCAGCAGCACCACCGGTACCAGCGGGCTCTTGCCGGTCTGTATCAGTGTCAGCACCTCCAGTGTTTCGTCCAGCGTGCCGAAACCGCCCGGACAAAGCACCAGTGCATCGGCCTCCTTGATAAAGAACAGCTTGCGCACAAAGAAGAAATGGAACGACAACAGATGGTCGGTGCCGTCTACCGTCGGGTTGGCGTGCTGTTCAAAGGGCAAGGTGATGTTCAGTCCGAGGCTGTTGTCCGTACCGGCGCCTTCATGCGCCGCCGCCATGATGCCGCCGCCAGCGCCGGTAATGACCATCAGGTCATAGCGCGCCAGCGTTTCCCCGAGTTCTCGTGCTAGCGCGTATAACGGGTGCTCGATGGGTGTTCGCGCCGAGCCGAAGACCGTGACCTTGCGGCGGCGTTTGAACTGGTCGAGTCGGCTGAATGCGTGTTCCATCTCACGCATGGTCTGCAGCAGAATCTTGGCATCCCAGCGACTTCGATCGGCCTGAGCCATACGCATGACGGTGACCAGCATTTCACGGTAGAGAGGGAGGTTTTGGCTGTTGGGTGGGACGACCAGTTCCACCAGCTCATCGAGCTTTTTCGACAGTTCTGCACCGCTGGTCTTGAAATGCCGCGAAAGGTAATCGTCCGGGTCGAAAGGCATACTACGTCTCCCTTGTATTGAAACTTGCGGCTCTGTGTGGTGCCGCCCTGCGCAAGGTGCTGCCCGTGTGTAAGCGTGTGCCAGCGGTCCAGAAATGGCGTGAATGGTGTCGCACGACGAACCGTGCGGCACCTATTGCAAGCCTAGCAGCCGCCCATCACCAATAGCGCGCGCTTTCGGCCGTCGATGCTGAACCGTGAACCCGGGAGCGGCTTCTCGGTTATCGCATGGCTAACGCAAGATTGTCTGGATCAGAGGGCGATGCGATCACCGGGTTCCGGAATGTTAGCCTTCCAGTCGAGGCGGTCGTCCAGCGCTTGCTGCAGGGCTCGCATCTTTTCCAGCTCACCGTGTACGAGATAAAGCTCCGGGCGAGCCTGAAAATGGCTCGCCCATTCGATCAGTTGCGATTGCCCTGCATGCGCTGAAAAACCGCCGAGCGTATGCACCTGAGCTTTGACCGCGATCCGCTGATGCATCAGCTTGACGGTCTCGGCACCATCGACGATGGCGCGGCCGAGTGTGCCGCGAGCCTGGAACCCGGGGATAACCACATGGCATTCCTTACGCCAGAGGTTGTGCTTGAAGTGATGGAGAATCCGCCCGCCGGTACACATGCCGCTGCCGGCGATGATGATCGCGCCACTCTTGAAGCGGTTGATGGCCATTGATTCTTCGGGCGTCGGCGTGGCCCGGAATATCGGCAGCCATTTCTCGATACGCTGTATCTGCCCGCCGCCGAGTATCTCGGTGGGCGCGGCATCAATATCGAGCTGCTTATGAAAGAGTGAATAGACAGCGTTCGCGCCGATGGCCATCGGGCTGTCCAGAAACACCGTCTGCTGCGGTACTCGACCCCGCTGATAGAGAAGGCCGAGGTAATAGATGAGATCTTGAGTCCGGCCAACGGCGAAGGACGGCATCAATACGTTGCCGCCGTCGCGGTGGGCCTGCTGAAGAATGTTGGCCAGCTCCTCGATGGTTGTCTCATGGTCACGATGGTCGCGGTCGCCGTAGGTGGATTCCATAAGCACCACATCGGCTTCGCTCAGCGGCGTCGGCGCATGCATCAGTGGTGAGCAGGCATTACCCAGGTCGCCAGAGAATACCAGGCGGCACCTGCGACCAAAGTCCTCCACGTCGACCTGGACGATAGCCGAGCCGAGGATATGCCCCGCGTCGAACAAGGTCACGCTGAGGCCGGGTGCGGCTTCGAAGGTTTCGCCATAGGCATGCGGTTCACGCTGCGCCAGCATGCGTTCGGTATCGACTCGAGTGTAAAGAGGCTTGATCGGAGGTTTACCCAGGCGCGCGCGCCACTTGTTTTCCCACTCGGCGTCTTTCTCCTGGATATTGGCCGAATCGAGCAACATGAGTTCGACCAGCTTGCAGGTCGCGTCAGTGGCGTGAATGGGTCCCTTGAAGCCCGCCGCCACCAGTTTGGGCAGCAAGCCGCTGTGGTCGATATGCGCGTGGGACAGCACCACCGCATCGAGGGTAGCCGGATCGAAGGTGAATCCCGCTCGATTGCTGTCTTCTTCCTCGTGTCGCCCTTGGTGCATCCCGCAGTCGAGCATCACGCGCGCGCCTGCGTGGGTTTCGATCAGATAGCAGGATCCGGTGACCTGCCGAATAGCGCCGAGAAAACTGAGCAAAGCCATGAGAACCCTTCCTCTGTGTACGGTTTTGATCAGCATGCCCGTCAATCCGCTTGGCCATCTTGATGTACATCAGCGATGGCCCCGCAGCCGCTGACTAGACTATCGGCACCGCCACTCAACGGAGCGCTCCATGAATCAGCTACTGCCCAGTCTCGCCGAGCTGGATCGCCACGCCGAAATCCAGTCGGAATTCGCTCGCTGGAGAACCGGCTATGGTGTCATCGAGCATGCCTTGGAAACCCAAGCCGCCGTATTCCGCCTGGCCCATCAGTTGGTCCAGGCGCATCTGCAGCCGGATCTCGCCAGTGTCTATCGCTTGTTGCAGGCAGTCGATCGGCTCGGCTCGGCAGGGTTATGGCTGGTCGTGCACATGACATATGCGCGTCGTGCCCGGCTCGATGGCTCGGCGCTGGATGCCGAGGATTTCAAATCATCCCCGGAGGGGCATACCGGCGGCTCGCTGAATATGGTTCCGGCCTACGCTGGCTACCTCGGGTTGAATGCTCTGACCGGTAGCACCCGTTCCTGGCTGATGGGGCAAGGCCATTGTGTCGCAGCGATCGAAGCGTTGAACCTGCTCACCGATAATATGCAGCCTGAGCAAGCTCGGGCCTACGGTGAGGGCGAGGCTGGCATCAATCGCTTGCTCGAAGATTTCTATGGTTATCACCTGGCGGCGGATGGCAGCCCGTCCGCGCCGCTGGGTAGTCACGTTAACGCGCATACCGGCGGCGGCATTGCCGAAGGGGGGTACCTTGGCTTCGCGGAGCTGCAGTACGCCCATATGCCGCTTCCGGGCGAGACGCTGGTGGCCTTTCTGTCCGATGGCGCGGCCGAGGAGCAGCGCGGCAGTGACTGGATTCCGCGCTGGTGGCGCGCCGAGGATTGCGGTATGGCGTTGCCAATCATGATTGCAAATGGCCGGCGCATCGAACAGCGAACCCAGCTCGGCACACATGAAGGACTGGAAGGGTTTCGTCAGCACCTGAGCCGTTGCGGTTTCGATCCGATTCCCTTCGACGGGCGTGATCCAGCGGCCTTCGTTTGTATGCTTTGGGAGATGGAGCAGCGCCTGGCCCGGCGCGTAGAGGAAAAGGCGCGTGGGTTGCTCAGCTACCCGTTGCCGATTCCTTATGGCATCGCTGAGACGGTCAAGGGGTTCGGCTTCTATGGGGCTGCGAGCAATGCCGCGCACAACCTGCCGCTGCCGGGCAATCCGCGTTTCGACGACTCCTCGCGCGAGCTGTTCAATACCCACGTTGCGCCGCTTTTCGTGCCGCAGGACGAACTCGAGTCCGCTCGTGACCTGCTGCGGCAATCCCGGCAGGGGCGTCCGGCGGAGCGGGATAGTGCTCTGGCCCTGCGACGCCCCGCCGAGCCGGTGATACCACCGCTCAATTACCAGGGGAACGCCTGCTCGCCAATGGCAGCGGTGGATGATTTCTTCGTCGCGCTCACCTGCGCCAACCCGTCGTTGCGTCCCCGTGTAGGTAATCCGGATGAACTTGCGAGCAACCGCCTCGGTGGCGTGCTTCAAGCGCTCAAGCATCGTGTGATCGATCCGGAGAGTGAGCTTGAGGCCGTGGACGGGAAGATCATTACCGCTCTGAATGAGGAGGCGGTGGTTTCCGCATGCCTGGCCAACCAGGGCGGGTTGAACCTAGTTGCAAGTTACGAAGCCTTTTGCGTGAAGATGCTCGGCGCGGTGCGCCAGACGCTGATCTTCGCGCGTCAGCAGAAGGAAGTGGGACGTCCGGCAGGCTGGCTCGGCTGGCCGTTGATTGCCACTTCCCATACCTGGGAGAACGGCAAGAATCAGCAATCGCACCAGGACACCAGTTTCTGCGAGGCGCTGTTGGGGGAAATGAGCGATATGGTCAGGGTGCTGTTCCCCGCGGACCATAACAGTGCTTTGGCGTTGCTGCCGTCGATCTATCGTGCGCGCGGCAACTTGGCCTGTCTGGTCATGCCCAAGCGTGAGCGCCCGGCGGTATTCAATCAGGCGCAGGCCGAGCAGCTGGCAAAGGACGGAGCGATCATCGTCGACGAGCAGGCCGGCGGCGATGCCATTCTGCTAATAGCCAACGGCAGCTATCAGCTGACCGAAATGCAGCGTGCAGCGGCGCGCCTGAAAGAAGCGGACGTTGCTTATCGGCTGATCTATCTGCAGGAGCCCGGACGTTTCAGGGCCCCGCGCGATCGTTGGGAAATTGATGGGCTTGCAGCAGATGGCGTGACCGAGCGACTCTTTCCTGAACGAATGGAGTTGCGGGTGATGCTCACCCACATGCGGCCAGAGGTCGCGCGCGGCCATCTCTGGCCCATACTGCCGGACGCGCGGCGAAACTCCGTGCTGGGCTATCGCAATCGCGGCGGTACGCTGGACACGGAGGGCATGCAGTTCGCCAACCGGGCGTCCTGGGCCAACGTATTGGCCGCTTGTGCGCGATTGCTCGACGTACCGCGAACCGCCCTGCTCAAACCGGACGAGGCTGCCGCGGTGGCCGGTAAGGGCGACCCGCGAGTTTTACGCTAGACGGGGTTGCCGAGGGCGGCGATTGCTGTTGCCCTCGGCAGGTGAGGGCATCAGCAATCGCTGGAGCGGTACCGTTCGGTAGTGATCGGCTTCTTGCTCTGGTATTCGCTGAACTCGAAGCGCAGCACCGCACCCTGGCTCATCAGTTGACGCAGGCCGTCATTGTTGCAGACGCTCGCCGCTAGCTGGGTGCGAACCTGCTTTGGATTGTCGCGCATCTGCGCGGCGTGGCGCGGTTGGACGCTCAGGTGGTTGACCAGTTCGTTGCCGTCGACACTGTAGCCCTCGTCGAGAAGGTCGGAATTGATCGCGCGCGGCGTGCCTACGCTACTTTCGCGGGCAACCTTATCGAGCAGTTGGCCCAGTGCCTGGTCCTGTGCCGAGGCGGCATGGGCGAAGGGCAGGGCGAGGCAAAGCGTGAATAGGGTGGTCAGACGGTGCATGAGAAATCTCCTGGTAACTGCCGTCGTTCGACCGGTGTCTGTCGACACGGTTCAGCGGCGCATGGATTCCGGTCGGGCTGATAAACTGCCGCTCCACTTGAATCGATCGAAAGACTCCCATGCCACATGCAGTAGCCCGTTTACGCGATGCGCGCCTGGCCCGTAGCGCCAAGCCCTTTATCGCGCGGGGGTCGCGTACACCTCGCTGCGCCCGTTGCCGCGTTGCCAGCAGTCATTGTCTCTGCGAATGGCTTCCGCACGTAGCGGCGGACAGCTCAATGTGCCTGATCATGCACGACATCGAGCCGTTGAAGCCGAGCAACACCGGCTGGCTGATCGCCGACATCGTGGCCGATACCCACGCTTTCACCTGGCAGCGGACGGGTGTGGAACCGGCCTTGCTGAAATTGCTGGCTGATCCTCGATATCAGCCGTTGGTGGTGTTTCCTGGCGAATATGCCGAACCCGAGCGGGTGGTTTCCGGCGTCGAGCTGTCGACGGACAAGCGTCCGCTGTTCATCCTGCTCGATGCGACCTGGACCGAAGCGCGCAAGATGTTTCGCAAGAGTCCCTATCTGAATCGTTTACCAGTGCTGAGTCTGCAGGTCGACGTATTGTCGCGCTATCGCCTGCGCCGCTCGACACGCAACGAGCACCTGTGCACCGCTGAGGTTGCTGCGTTGTGCCTGGGGCTAGCAGGTGATGACCAGGCCGCAGGCGCGCTGGACGCTTGGCTCGACGCCTTCACCGATCACTATCTGGCTGCCAAACATCACCGTACACCCGACCTAGGTGATGTTACTCACCGAGCGCTGGCTGCGTTCAGACAGCGCTGATCGGCCAGTGTAGTCAGTGCCTGGCCGTTTGCGGAATTCCGTTATCGGTCGTCGCCGGCATTGCCTTGCGCGGCCAGAGCTGCGCGGCGAGCATGCCAACGAACATCAGTGCGCAGCCGAAGTAACCACGCAAACTGAGGCTTTCATCGAGGAACAGGGCGCCGGCCATGGCTGCGAATACCGCCTCGAGCGAAAGGATGATGGCTGCATGCGAGGCAATCGCGTGCTTCTGTGCCACGACCTGCAGCGTATAACCCACGCCGACCGCGAACAGCCCGCCGTAAATCAGTGCCGGTGCCGCCAGCCAGACACTCTCCAGACTGGAACGCTCGAAGACGGCCGCTAGCGCAAGACTGACGACGGCGCAGGTGACGAACTGCAAAAAAGCCAGGCGGATAGCGTCGTGACGGCTGACGAAGAAACTCACCAGCAACACGTGGACGCCCCAAACGAATGCACCGGCCAGCTGTATCCAATCACCGGAAGCGACTTGAAAGTTTTCGTCGACGCTGAGCAGGGCCATACCCGCCACTGCCAGAGTCGCACCCAACCAGGTACCCAACCCGGTTTTCTGGCCTATGATCAGCCCCAGCAACGGCACGACGATGACATATAGGCCGGTGATGAAACCGGAGTTGGTGACACTGGTGAAGAGCAGGCCGACCTGTTGCAGGTTGATGCCCAACGTGAGTGCTAGCCCCATGCTGAGACCGCCCAGCAGCAAGCTTCGCTGAAAGAACGGCTCATGCCGAGCGGCGCCGCGGCCCTGGTGCAGCAGCAAAGGCAGCAGCACGATCGCACCCAGTGCGAAGCGAAGGCCGGTGAATAGAAACGGGCCGATGTTATCCATCCCGACCCGCTGTGCGACAAAGGCACTTCCCCAGATCATGGCCGTTATGAGCATCAGGAAATCGGCGCGAAGGGCTTGGTTACGCATGTTCGGGCTCTTGTGGGAAAGCCGCGAACTTTGCCTCAATCCGATGCGCTTGGCCACAACTGCACCGCTCTGGGCTCCTGAACGCTTGATTAAATGCGGAACGATGATCGAATTTCGAGTGGTGGCGCGATATCATCACGCGGTCAATCCCGAGCAATATTCCGGGTTCTTGTCGACCTGATACCGATCCGGTCGGCGAAAGCGCCAAATAAAAACTATAGGTCCGCCATGGCTGCTTACGAAATCCTTATCGCCGACGATCACCCTCTGTTTCGCAGTGCCCTTCAGCAAGCGTTAACGCTTGGCTTAGGTGACGGTGTGCGATTGTCAGAAGCGGCGAGCATTGCCGAACTGGAAGCTCAATTGACCCGAACCTCGGATTGGGACCTGGTCTTGCTGGATCTGAACATGCCGGGCGCTTATGGCTTTTCCGGGCTGGTGCTGCTCCGGGGGCAGTATCCGCAATTGCCGGTGGTGATGATTTCTGCCCAGGAAGATGCTGCGGTAGTGGCCCGCTCCCGCGAGTTCGGTGCCAGTGGCTTCATTCCCAAATCCAGCTCGCTGGAAACCATCCAGGAAGCGGTGCAGGTCGTACTCGACGGCGACGTCTGGTGGCCCGCCAACATCCAGGATGTCGCGTATGTCAGTCCCGAAGCCAAGGCGGCCAGCGAGGGGCTCGCCAGTCTCACGCCGCAGCAGTTCCGGGTTCTGACCATGGTCTGCGACGGCTTGCTGAACAAGCAGATCGCCTACGAGCTCGGCGTTTCCGAAGCGACCATCAAAGCCCATGTCACTGCGATCTTTCGCAAGTTGGGCGTCCGCACCCGGACCCAGGCAGCCCTGCTTCTGCAACAGATGGGCTCGATTCCAGGCAGCTGACACAGACGTGCCGATACGGGTTCGGAGACTGTATCGACCAGCCATTTCAGCGGAGCGAAGCCGCCGCTTCGCGATCATCAGGCTATGGTTGGCAGCACGATTTCGTCACTGCGTCGAATCCCTGCGGTCAGCGCCCGGCATTGTTCGACGAATTCGCGCATCGCTGCGGTCTGGTACTTCGATGAATGCCAGATGAAATAGAACTGCCGGGCCAGATCCAACTCGGGTGTCTCCACGGCAACCAGGCTGCCCCGGCGAAACGCGTCACGTAATGCCAAACGGGAAATACAGCCGATACCCAATCCGGACTCAACGGCGCGCTTGATCGCCTCGGTATGCTCCAGTTCGAGCCGGATGTTCAATTTGGCTGGATGATGGCGCATAGCATGGTCGAATGTCAGGCGCGTCCCCGAGCCTTGTTCGCGAAGGATCCAGGCTTCTCGAGAAAGCTCGTCCAGGCTCACTTCGGCGCGTTCGGCCAATGCATGTTGCGGCGCGCAGAACACCACCAGTTCATCCTCGACCCAAGGTAGCACCTCAATATCCGGGTGCTGGCAATCGCCTTCGATCAGACCCAGATCAAGTTCATGCTGCGCGACCTGCTGGACAATATGTGCAGTGTTCTGCACGTGCAGCTTCACTCGGCACTCAGGATGGCGCTGCATGAAACTGCCGATCAGTAGCGTGGCGAGATAATTGCCGATCGTCAGCGTTGCGCCGACATTGAGCGAACCGAAGCCGGTCTTGCCGGCCAGCAAATCTTCGATGGCCTTGGCCTGATCGAGCAGGCTCACGGCTTGCGGGAGCAGTTGTCGGCCCAGGGCATTCAGCCACAGGCGCTTGCCGGCACGATCGAATAACTGGCAGCCGGACTGACGCTCCAGTTCAGCCAGTGAAGTGCTGGTAGCCGACTGGGATAAAGCCAGGCTCTGCGCAGCGCGGGACACGCTCTCCTGGCGGGCGATGGAGACGAACACTTGCAACTGGCGCAGCGTAAAATGCATATCTATATAACCGATAAGCCATATCATTAATATTCGTTTAACGGATATTAACGATGCCGGTAGACTCTCGTAAATATCGAAGCGCCCATCGCGCGCGAGAAGGGGAATCCGTACATGAGCAACCTGAACGTCGAGCGAGTCCTCAGTGTGCATCACTGGAACGACACGTTGTTCAGTTTCAAAACTACCCGTAATCCGGGGCTTCGCTTTGAAAATGGCCAATTCGTGATGATCGGCCTGGAAGTGGAAGGCCGGCCTCTGATGCGTGCCTACAGCATCGCCAGCCCCAATTACGAAGAGCATCTTGAGTTTTTCAGCATCAAGGTCCCGGATGGCCCGCTGACATCACGCCTGCAGCATCTCAAGGAAGGTGACTCGCTGATGATCAGCCGCAAGCCTACCGGTACGCTGGTGCTGGACGATTTGCTGCCCGCCAAGCACCTCTATTTGTTGAGCACCGGGACCGGTCTGGCACCGTTCATGAGCGTAATTCAGGATCCGGAAACCTACGAGCGTTTCGAAAAGGTCGTGCTGATTCATGGTGTGCGCTATGTGAACGAGGTTGCTTACCGGGAATTCATCACCGAGCACCTGCCGCAGAATGAATTCTTCGGCGAGGCTTTGAAAGAAAAGCTGATTTACTACCCGACCGTGACGCGTGAACCCTTCGAAAACCAAGGCCGCCTGACTGACCTGATGCGCAGTGGCAAGCTGTTCAGCGACATTGGCCTGCCTCCGATCAACCCCGAGGATGACCGGGCAATGATCTGCGGAAGCCCGAGCATGCTGGCCGAGACCAGCGAGGTTCTGGACAGCTTCGGTCTCAAGGCTTCACCGCGTATGGGTGACCCGGGCCATTACTTGATCGAGCGTGCATTCGTCGAGAAATAGCCGCTCGGAGTGGAAAAAGAAAGAAGGCCGGCTGGGCGCGATGCGCTGGCCGGCTTTTTTGTTTGTTGCGCGCTTACATATAGGCGGCGCAGCACTTCTTGAATTTCTGGTTGCTACCGCAGGGGCAGGGATCGTTACGACCGGCTTTGAGCGGGACGGTCGGGTCGATGAAATACCATCGACCGTCATGTTGGACGAAGGCCGAGCGCTCATGTTGCGCATGTTCGCCGCTCGGGTCGTGCCAGCGCGCAGTGAAACTGACCAGCGCATGTTCCGGCTGCCCGCCGAGCAGCAGGCTTTCTTCGACCTCAAGCCCCAGCCAGACACTGGCCGCGCTCCACTCCGTCATTGATTGAAGATCCAGCGATTCTTGCTGAACAGGCAGTGTGGTGGCTTTGAGGTAGTCAATGAGCCCCAGCACATAGGCGCTGTAGCGTGATCGCATGAGTTGTTCCGCGCTCGGTGCCGGAAGGCCATCGTGATAGCGTCCGCAGCACTCGCCGAGTCGGTCACCACTACCGCATGGGCAGTTCACGCCACTTTGTGAGTGATCGCTAATCATTGTTTCACCACCAATATTTGCCGAACATCTGCGGATTGGCCCAGAACTTCGCGTTCAGCCAATCCGGAACCTGTTTGTAATCGAGCAGGTCGTAGGTGAAGAGGGTTAGGGTTTGCTCGTCTCGTTCGAAGCGGGCGCTGATTTGCAACGCGAGTGCGAAGAAGTCCGTGGCTTGCCAGTTGCATGCGCTAAGGTCCACTAGGACTGCCATACGGCTGGTATTGAGGTTGCGGATACCACCCAGCAGCTGTAGACCATCGCGCTTCGGCAGGTGCTCAAGGCAATCAGCGACAAGCACCAAATCATATCGGCGACCAGCCAGATGTTCGGATAACGGTGCCGCTGGGGCGCGATCGATTTGGCTGTTTTCATGGCTGCGGCTGAATGCATCGACTGCTGGTATATCGCTACTGCCGACATGCAGCAGCCGTGTCGGAACATGGTGTTCGAGCAGGGCGGCCAATGCCTGTTGTGGCGTTTGTGATGTATTGGATGCAACCAAGCCGGGATCCTCGGTATCAGGTGACATTGATCGTAGAAATGCGATTCGTACGGTCTGTCAAAGCGTAAAGACTAGCGCGGCGGCGCGTGCCGTCCTAGTCTCGTTGTTACTGGAGCCGCTTATGCCGTCCGCATGGCGCTCTGGCCGATCCCAAACTAGGAGGTTTTACCAATGAGTAGCTTACGGACAGCAGTACCCGTGATAGTGATGACCACCGTCCTGGCCGGCTGTGCAGGGGTGCAGAAACAGGATTGGCCCACCTGTGCGGCTGTTGGTGGCGTGAGCGGCGCCGCATTGGGCGCAATAGAAAGCAGTACCTATGCTGGATACGGCGCGTTGATCGGCGGCGGTATGGCAGCAGCTTACTGCTGGGCCAACGGTACCGAACAGGAAACCGTCGCTATGGTCGAGACCGTCGAGCCGACCCCTGTTGCCGAGCCGGAGCCCGAGCCCATGGCAGAGCCTGTTCGCGTCGAGCTAGACGTCAAGTTTGACTTCGATCGTGCGGAGGTCAAACAGGACAGCATGGCCGATATCAAGGATCTGGCAGACTTCATGAAGCAATACGGGCAGACGTCGACTGTGGTTGAAGGACACACCGACTCGGTGGGTACCGATGCATACAACCAGCGTCTATCCGAGCGTCGTGCCAATGCCGTGCGTGATGTGCTGGTCAATCAGTACGGCCTGGAAGCAAGCCGTGTCGACTCGGTCGGCTACGGCGAGTCCCGTCCGGTTGCAGACAACTCGACGGATGAAGGCCGCGCCATCAACCGCCGTGTAGAAGCCGAGGTTGAAGCGCGTCCATGATGGGATGCTGAAACGAAAGCCGGGCTTTTTAGCCCGGCTTTTTTTGCGCTGCCGATCCTCCCTGGTCAGAACAGAGGGCGAGCACTGGCCAGCGCTACGACCAACAGTCCCAGCAACAGATTGATACCCACGAGTCGGCGGATCTTCCCTAGCGCTGCGCCGCCTTCCGGCCAATTCTGCGCGGCGATTGCGCGCTTGAGCTCAGTCAACTGCAGCAGCTGAATGCGCAGGAAAAGCGCCAGCATCACCAAAAATATTCCGGTCATGATGTGTACATAGCGGGGCGCCGCATTCAGACCGTCGAAGCGCATGTGCCACATGCCGATACCGCTGATCGGCAATATCAACACCGTGACCCAGACCCATTTGAAGAAACGGCGAAACACCTCGGCCCAGAGTTTAAGTCGTTCGGGTGCCTGCAGCTCGGAGACGGCGGCGGGGCGTAGCACCATCCAGGCGAAGAACATGCCGCCGACCCAAATCACGGCGGCCAGGACATGGAGTGAATAGGGCAGAGCGAAGGCGGTCATGGGAAATCTCCGGTGGCGATTGAAGAAACGCGCGCTATCATAGCCACCCACTTGAAATACTGAAAATATATACAGCTTCCGCGCCCATGCTCAGCACCGAACTCAAGTCCCAGATCCAGGGCGCCTACTCTCGATTTCTCGACGCCAAAGGTCTCAAACCCCGCTATGGCCAGCGCCTTATGATTGCTGAAGTGGCGAAAGTCCTGGGTGCGATCAAGGCTGACGACGAAGGTCGACGAGATGGGGAGCCTGCAGTGGTCGCGGTCGAGGCCGGGACGGGTACCGGCAAGACGGTTGCCTACAGTCTAGCGGCCATTCCCACGGCGAAGGCCGCCGGCAAGCGTCTGGTGATCGCGACGGCAACCGTCGCGCTACAGGAGCAGATCGTGCACAAGGATCTGCCCGACCTGATGCGCAACAGCGGTCTGAACTTCTCCTTCGCCCTGGCCAAAGGCCGCGGGCGCTATCTGTGCCTGTCCAAGCTCGATGTCTTGCTGCAAGAAGGCCAGGCGCAGAGCGCCACTGCTCAGCTGTTCGAAGAGGAAGGCTTTCGCATCGACGTGGACGAGCGCAGCGAGAAGCTGTTCGGCAGCATGATCGAGAAGCTTGCCGGCAACCGTTGGGACGGCGATCGCGACAGTTGGCCTGAAGAGCTTGCCGACCCGGATTGGGCCCGTCTGACCACTGACCACAGTCAATGCACCGGCCGCCACTGCCCCAATTTCCAGCAATGTGCGTTCTACAAGGCGCGCGAGGGCATGACCAAGGTCGATGTCATCGTCACCAATCACGACATGGTGCTCGCTGACCTGGCGCTGGGCGGTGGGGCGGTACTGCCGGATCCGCGCGACACCCTCTATGTGTTCGATGAAGGCCATCACCTGCCGGACAAGGCCATCGGCCATTTCGCCCACTTCACGCGGCTGCGCTCCACCGCGGATTGGCTGGCGCAGGTCGAAAAGAATCTGACCAAGCTGCTCGCCCAGCATCCGCTACCAGGCGACCTCGGCCGGCTGATCGAGGCGGTGCCTGAAATCGCTCGTGATCTGCGCAGCCAACAGCAATTCATGTTCAGCGCCTGCGAGCAGCTGGCCGATTTCAAGGCCGGGGAAGACATGGAAGGCCGCGAGCGGCCACGACACCGTTTTGTCGGCGGCGTGGTACCCGAGCACCTGATCGAACTGGGCGTCGAGCTGAAAAAGGGCTTTGCCAAGCTCAACGACCTGTTCACGCGACTCACCGAGCTGCTCAAGGAGGCGATGGATGGCGAAGCGGGGGTCGGCATTGCCAGTCACCAGGCAGAGGAGTGGTATCCGTTGTTTGGCAGCCTGCTGACCCGGGCGCAAGGCAACTGGGAGCTGTGGACGGCCTTTACCGCCGACGACCCCCAGGACAGCCCGCCGATGGCGCGCTGGCTCACGTTGGCCGAAGGTGGGGCGCTGTTCGATATCGAAGTCAATGCCAGCCCGATCCTGGCGGCCGAGACGCTGCGGCGCAATCTGTGGAATGTCTGCTACGGCGCACTGGTGACTTCGGCGACGCTCACCGCGCTCAACAGCTTCGATCGATATCGCATGCGTGCCGGTTTGCCGCGCTGCGCGATCACCGCAGTGGTGCCTAGCCCGTTTCATCACGCCGACGCCGGTGTGCTGCGAGTGCCCAATCTCAATGCTGATCCACGCGATGCGGCGGCGCATACGGCAGCGATCACGCGCGATCTGCCTGAGCTGGTCGAAGCCTCGCGTGGCACGCTGGTGCTGTTCTCATCGCGCAAGCAGATGCAGGACGTATTCGACGGGCTGGAGCGCGACTGGCGTCGGCGGGTACTGATTCAAGGCAATCTGTCCAAGCAGGAAACGTTGAACAAGCACAAGGCGCGTGTGGATGACGGCGAAAAGAGCGTGCTGTTCGGGCTCGCCAGCTTCGCCGAAGGCGTGGATCTTCCGGGCGCCTACTGCGAACACGTGGTGATCGCCAAGATCCCCTTCGCGGTACCCGACGATCCGGTGGAAGCAGCGCTGGCCGAATGGATCGAGGCGCGGGGCGGCAATCCCTTCATGGAAATCGCCGTACCCGATGCATCGTTGCGTCTGGTTCAGGCCTGTGGGCGACTGCTACGTACCGAGGAGGATCGCGGCACCATCACGTTGCTCGATCGCCGGGTCGTCACTCAGCGCTACGGCAAGGCCATTCTCAATGCTTTGCCGCCGTTTCGACGTGAGATCGGTTAGCAAGTTACGCGTCGGCCCGCCCGCCGCATGCATCGCTATTCAGACGATTAATGATCCGGCAATCGATGACGGGTTTGTTTTCATGATCCGGTGCGGCTGAAACAATGCATCGATCAATACCTAAGCGAGAGGCGCGAGCGTGCAGATCCAGGGATATTTCGATCTTCGTTTCGAGGCAGTCAAAGAAGCGTTCAGTGACCTGTTCGAGCAAACCCAGCAGCGTGGCGCCGCGGTCTGCGTGAAGGTTGGTGGCGAAACTGTCGTCGATCTCTGGGCAGGCGTAGCCGATAACGCCGGTGAGCAGGCCTGGCAGAGCGATACGCTGGTCAATCTGTTCTCCTGCACCAAGACCTTTACCGCGGTGGCTGCCCTGCAGTTGGTCGGCGAAGGCAAGCTGCAGCTGGACGAGCCGGTGGCGCGGCTTTGGCCTGAGTTCGCCGCCAACGGCAAGCAGGCGATTACGCTACGGCAGCTGCTCAGTCATCAGGCCGGGCTGCCCGCCATTCGTCAGCCGCTTCCCCCGGAAGCGTTGTACGACTGGGACGTGATGACCGCGGCGCTGGCCGCCGAGGCTCCTTGGTGGATGCCGGGCGACGGTCATGGCTACGCCGCGATCACCTATGGATGGCTACTCGGTGAGCTGATCCGTCGCGCCGATGGACGTGAGCCGGGGGAGGCAATCGTCGCGCGTACCGCTCGGCCCTTGGACCTGGACTTCCATCTCGGTCTGGCCGATTCCGAATTCGACCGTGTCGGATACCTGACCCGGCAGAAGAACAACTTCGGCGATGCGGCTGCCCAGCGCGTATTCAAGGCGTTGACCGGGGATCCGCAGTCGCTGACTGCGCGCGCCTTCACCAATCCGCCGTCGATCATGAACAGCGCCAACAAACCTGAGTGGCGTCGGATGGCACAGCCCGCGGCCAATGGTCATGGCAATGCACGCGCGTTGGCGGGCTTCTATGATGGGCTGCTACGCGGCGAGCTGCTCGATTACGACCTATTGACCGAGATGACGCGCGAACACTGCCTCGGCGAGGACCGCACTTTGCTCAGTCGCACACGTTTCGCGTTGGGCTGTTGGCTGGATCAGCCGGAGGTGGAAAACGCGACCTTCGCGATGGGTCCCGCCGCCTTCGGTCATCCGGGGGCGGGTGGTTGCATTGGTTTCGCTGATCCGCAACGTGATCTGGCGTTCGGTTATGTCACCAATACGCTTGGTCCCTATGTTCTGATGGATCCACGCCCGCAAGCGTTGGCGCGGGTCGTAAAAGCCTGCCTGGGTTGAACCGCTCGTCTGTTCGCCATGGAGGGACTTTTCATAACAATGACCTGCGTCCACAATTTGAGACAAATCCTTGCTTAAGCTCGTTGCCTGCTCCGCGCGGCTTGTATTCGCAAATTCACCTTTCACGGAACCTGGCTCATGAACCTGCTGAAAAAAAGCGCCTCCTTTATTCTCTGCATGGTCATTGCCGGCTGTAGCTCCAATAGCGACAAGCCGACCGAAGTAGCCGTTGTGCCAGAACCCGTGATTGATCCTGCCTGGGCGGATAATTATGAGTCCCGATTGCGTGATGCCTTGAAAGACAGTCGTTTCGAGCTTGAGCGTCGCGAAGGCATGCTGGTAGTCACCGCGCCTGTCGACGCATCGTTCAACCCGGACCGCCCTGGCATGTTGCTGCCTGTGACGCTCGGCCCCATCAGTCGAGTGGCGAAATTGGTGGAAGGTGACGAGAAAACCGCTGTGGTCGTGCTGGGACATGCCGACAGTACCGGATCGGCCGATATCAACCGTGACATCAGCCGTCAACGTGCCGGCGCGGTAGCGGCGATCTTCCGCCTCAGCGGTTTGAAGCACGACCGGCTGCGCATTCGCGGGCTGGGCTCCGATCTGCCGCGGGCCTCGAATGAAAATGAAGAAGGTCGTGCGCTGAATCGTCGTGTCGAAATGGTTCTGGCGCCACAGCCGACTCTTCTGACCTTGATTGCCCAGTACAGCGAGGCGCCCAAATCGACTCAAGTGGCCGCTGCAGAGGTAACCAAAGCCAAGTAAGACAGACTGAATCTGCTGCGATGGCTTGTTTTGCGTTGCGTCAAGTTGGGCTCGCGACCAAACGGGTACCCTCAGGCTTCGACTGTTTCAGGAATTGCTGCGATGACCCAGACCTTGGCCGATATGCGCCGCGACTACACTCGTGAAGGCCTCAGTGAGGCGAACGCACCCGATGAGCCCTTCGCGCTCTTTCGCCAGTGGTTCGCAGATGCGGTACAGACGGAGCAGCTTCCGGTCGAACCCAACGCCATGACCCTGGCCACAGTGGATGCCGAAGGGCGTCCGCATTGTCGTGTACTTTTGCTTAAGGCGCTGGACGAGCGCGGCTTCACGTTCTTCAGCAACTATGACAGTGCCAAGGCGGAGCAGATGCAGGCCTGTCCGTTCGCCGCAATGACCTTCTTCTGGCCGAGCCTTGAACGCCAGGTGCGCATCGAAGGACAGGTCGAGAAAGTCAGTGCTGCCGAGTCGGATGCCTATTATCAGGTGCGGCCGCTGGGCAGCCGTCTGGGTGCCTGGGCGTCACCGCAGAGCCAGGTTATTCGTGATCGGGCCGAACTCGAGCGATTGCTCGCCGAAACCGAACAGCGCTTCCTGGACCAGATGCCACATTGTCCGCCTCACTGGGGTGGCTACCGCTTGCTGCCGGAGCGAATGGAGTTCTGGCAGGGCCGTCCCAGTCGTCTCCATGATCGACTCAATTATCGACGCGTCGCCGCCAGCACCTGGCAGCGCGAGAGGCTGGCGCCCTGATTCGTTGAGAGGGAGCGGGACATCGCTGAGGTCATGGTAAGGGACCGTCCTTTATCATGACGTCACTTCGCGCTGTAACGCTCCAGGTCTCGTTCCAGCCAGCTCTGCAAATCTTTCCGTTTCACGCGGGCCGCCTTTGCTGCCGCGAGCCGTTGCAGCGCCCATTCACGTTTCTTCGGATCGTTACCCGCCAGGGATAGCGCCAAATCCCGGTCGGCCCAGCGCCTGAAACGAACGAACAGCCAGGCATGGAAAACCAGTCCGGCCAGGGTGGTAACGGTGATGATGAAATAGTCCATAACAAAATTCCGTGAAACAGCTCAGCGAGCGTCATGCATGCGAGGCGGGATCGCCTCGGGTAAAGTAGGGTCCTAATTGGCACGAATGCTGAGTCAGGTCGAGGCCGCTGCCAAGCGTCTCTTAGCCGCAGGCGCCTGTTCAACGCGGTCGGGGATGAATATCTGTTTCCCAGGAGAGTACATCATGCGCAACTCCTTTTTTGTGGCTTCCTTTACCGCTATGGCCTTGGCCGTAGGCGGCTGCACATCCAACCTCACCGGAGACTCCTATTCTCGTGACGAGGCGCGAACGGTGCAGACCGTCCGATACGGAACCATCGAGTCGCTACGTCCGGTCAAGCTCGAGGGTACGAAGACGCCGATTGGCAGTGGTGCCGGCGCGGTGGTGGGCGGTATCGCCGGTAGTGGCGTTGGTGGCGGGCGTGGTAGTGCGGTCGCAGCCGTAATCGGCGCTGTTGCAGGTGGCATGCTCGGCGCAGCGGCAGAAGAGGGCATCACGCGTGCACAGGGCGTCGAAATCACCGTGCGTGAGGACGACGGCAACATGCGCGCCTATGTTCAAGAGGTCGAGCCGAACCAGGTCTTTCGGGTCGGTCAGCGCGTACGCATCATGACGGTCAATGGCACCAGTCGCATTGCGCCCTGAAATGGCTTGCTTCGGTAGGCCAGCGACAGGTCTGTGATCTGAGGTCTTGCAACTATCTGCAGTTGCTACGGTGAGCAAACGCAGGCGGCTGGTTGCACCGCTGCGTAGTGATATAGGCGTGGCCTGAGTACCGTCTGTTACGGTGGTTGGGCTGCGCCTTTTGTTTTTCGAAATACATGAATTCATGACGTCGCTGCTATCGGTATGGATAATCGGCGCACACCGCCATGCCTGCTCGGGCTGAGATACGGTCGACCAAAGGATATAACCGCTGCGCGACTGCGCGGCTCAAGGGGTTTTTGCTCATGGCGCTTGCGCTGATAATCGCTTTGCCATTTCTAGGAATTTGCCTGCCGCTGGTGTGCGAGCGCTTTGGTCGTTCCGCCTGTGCATTTGGCGCCGGGCTGGCCCCTTTGTTGGCGCTGGTATTGCTGTTATCCAAGCGTGGCGCCGTGTTTGGTGGTGAAACGCAAGTGCTGACCATGCCCTGGCTCCCCGAGCTGGGGTTGAATCTCAGCCTCAGACTCGACGGTTTGGGCTTCCTGTTTGCGTTGTTGATCCTTGGCATTGGCCTGCTGGTCATTCTTTACGCGCGTTATTACCTTTCTAAAAGCGAGCCGATGGGCCGCTTCTTCAGCTTTTTTTTGTTGTTCATGGGCGCCATGCTCGGTGTGGTGCTATCCGAAAACCTTCTGTTGATGTTGATGTTCTGGGAGCTGACTAGTCTCTCCTCGTTCCTGCTGATCGGCTTCTGGAATCATCGCTCCGATGCACGCCAGGGCGCGCGGATGGCCCTCGCCGTAACAGGCGGTGGCGGTCTCGCATTGCTGGCCGGCATCCTGTTGATCGGCCATATCGTTGGCAGCTTCGAGTTGAGCGCGGTGTTGGCATCCGGCGACCTGATCCGGGCCAGCTCGCTGTATCCGCTAACGCTGATCCTGGTGCTGCTCGGCGTGTTCACCAAGTCCGCGCAATTTCCATTTCACTTCTGGTTGCCCCAGGCGATGGCGGCGCCTACGCCGGTATCGGCGTTTCTGCACTCGGCGACTATGGTCAAGGCGGGCGTGTTTCTACTGGCGCGGTTGTATCCGGCGTTGTCGGACTCGGAGTGGTGGTTCTACCTGGTCACCCTGACGGGGCTGGCTACTTTATTGATCGGCGCTGTGATGGCGCTATTCCAGCACGATCTCAAAGGGCTATTGGCTTACTCGACCATCAGCCATCTCGGGTTGATCACGTTGTTGTTCGGCCTCGACTCGCGGCTGGGGCCGGTGGCGGCGATCTTTCACATCATCAACCACGCGACGTTCAAGGCATCGTTGTTCATGGCCGCCGGGATCATCGATCACGAGACAGGAACGCGCGACATGCGACGCATCAACGGTATGCTGAAGTACATGCCGCACACGGCGGCACTGGCGATGGTAGCCTCACTGGCGATGGCCGGAGTGCCGCTGCTCAATGGCTTCCTGAGCAAAGAGATGTTTTTTGCCGAGACCCTCGATCAGCATTTGTTGGGCAGCTTCTACTGGACAATTCCGGCGTTGGCGACCTTGGCGAGTGCCTTTTCGGTCGCTTACTCGCTGCGCTTCGTGCATGACGTCTTCTTCAATGGCGAACCGATCGACTTGCCTAAATATCCGCCGCACGAGCCCGCGCGGTACATGAAGATTCCTGTCGAAATTCTGGTGTTGCTCTGCCTGCTGGTGGGCATGTTGCCTGCCTATACCGTGGCGCCACTGCTGGCCGCTGCCGTTGCCGGTAGCCTGGGCGGCGATGTGCCCGAGTACAGCCTGGCGATATGGCACGGCTTCAACCTGCCCCTGGCCATGAGCTTCGTTGCCTTGGGGGGCGGCCTGCTCATCTATTCGATGCGTAAGTGGGCGTTTCGCTGGTACGAAGGGCTGCCACGGGTCGATTCCCTGCAAGTCTTCGCACGCGTAGTCAGCGACATTGCCGGAACGGCGCGCTGGGTAACCGAGCGCATGGAAAATGGATCTCTGCAGCGTTACCTGGCGCTTATGCTGTTCAGCTCATTGCTGGTAGTTGTGTATGCACTGACACCTCTACGGTCGTTGCGCGGCTCTGTGCCGATGACGCCGCTGGACGGCATCACCGTGCTCGGACTGGTGATCCTTGGCCTGGCTTCGGTAATGACGGTTGTATTCCACCGCAGGCGCCTGATGGCGTTGATGGTGCTGAGTGTCGTGGGCTTGATGGTTGCCCTGGTGTTCGCTCGCTACTCGGCACCCGATCTGGCGTTGACGCAGATATCGGTAGAAGTGGTGACCATCATTCTGCTGATCCTGGCGCTTTTCTTCATGCCTGACCGGACGCCGGTCGAGTCGAGCAGTCTGCGCAGTTTTCGCGACCTGATCCTCGCCGGTACTTTCGGCACCATGGTGGCTTTGCTCGCCTATGCGGTGCTGACGCGCCCCTACGACAGCATTGCGTCGTTCTTCCTCGAGAACAGCGTGGTCGGCGGGGGCGGGGCTAACGTGGTCAATGTGATTCTGGTGGACTTCCGTGGCTTCGATACGCTCGGTGAGATTGCCGTGCTGGCCATCGCTGCGGTTGGCATCTACGGCCTGCTTCACGGGCTGCGCCTGCCGCATCCGATACGCGACTATGGCGGCAGGCTATGGTCGACGGACCGGCATCCGATGGTGCTGGATACGCTTTCACGCGTGCTCTTGCCGATGGCGCTGCTGGTTTCGGTGTTTATCTTCCTGCGCGGTCACAACTTGCCGGGTGGCGGCTTCATTGCAGGGTTGATCACCGCGGTCGCGCTGATCTTGCAATACATCTCGCATGGCGTCGTCTGGGCGCAACAGCGTCAGCCGTTCAGTTATCACGGCGTGGCTGGGGCCGGTGTGCTGATTGCAGGCCTGACCGGACTGGGCAGTTGGCTGTTCGGTCGGCCATTCCTGACATCCGCCTTCGGCCATTTCCATCTGCCGCTGGTTGGCGAGTTTGAATTGGCAACCGCAATGCTTTTCGATCTGGGCGTTTACCTGGCAGTGGTGGGGGCCACTCTGCTGATTCTTTCCAACCTAGGTCATGTCAGCCAGGACGAGTCGTGCAAGGAGGTGCTTTGATGGAGTTTGTCTTCGCGATAACGCTCGGCGTGATGATGGCCAGCGGTGTTTATCTGCTGTTGCGTGCTCGCATATTTCCAGTGGTGATGGGACTGACGCTGATTTCCTACGCGGTGAATCTGTTCATCTTCGCCATGGGACGCCTCGCGACCGGGGTTCCGGCGATTATCGGAAAGAGTGCCGAGTATGGCGATCCCCTGCCGCAGGCGTTGGTGCTGACCGCCATCGTCATTGGCTTCGCCATGACCGCGTTCGTGGTGGTGCTGGCACTTCGCGGTCTCGGCGAGTTACGTACCGATCATGTTGACGGTCGGGAGCCGCGGGAATGAATCACGCATTGATCCTTCCGATCCTCCTGCCGTTATTGACCGGTTGCGTCTTGCTTTTGGCTCATCGGCAGGGCGCGCCATTCAAGCGTCTGGTGTCGGTTGCAGCGACGTGGTTATTGGTCCCGCTGACGCTTTGGCTGTTATTGCAGGCGGACTCCGGCGTGCTCTCGGTATACCGACTCGGCGACTGGCGACCACCGTTCGGCATCATGCTGCTGCTCGACCGGCTGAGCGCGCTGATGCTGCTGGTCACCGCCGTGCTTGCGGGCTTCTCGGTGCTCTACGCAGCGCGCGGAGACGACGAGCGTGGTCCGAATTTCCATGCGTTGTTCCAGTTTCAGCTGGCGGGTATCAACGGAGCATTTCTAACCGGTGATCTGTTCAATCTCTTCGTGTTCTTCGAGATTCTGCTGATTTCTTCCTACGCGTTGTTGCTGCACGGTCATGGCGCGAAACGGGTGCAGGCTGGCATCCACTACGTCGTGCTGAATCTGCTGGGGTCGTCATTGTTCCTGATTGGGGTCAGCATGCTCTACGGGCTCACCGGGACCCTGAACATGGCGGACCTGGCGGGGCGAGTGGCTGCGGCCGACCCGGCGGATGCGCCGCTACTGGCTGCTGCGGGTTACCTGCTGCTGGTGGTGTTCGCCTTGAAGGCAGCCATCCTGCCGCTGTACTTCTGGTTGCCGCGAGCCTATGCCTCGGCGACCGCACCGGTCGCGGCCCTGTTCGCGATCATGACCAAGCTCGGCCTCTATGCCATCGTACGGGTGTTCACGCTGATTTTCGGTAGCGAAGCGGGCGTACTCAGCAACATGGTGCTCGACTGGTTGTGGCCGCTATCGATGTTGACCCTTGTCGGCGGCGTGTTGGGCGCGTTGGCTGCACGCAATCTGCAGATCCTGCTGTCCTATCTGGTGGTGGTTTCGGTGGGGACGTTGCTGGCCGGCGTTGCGCTGGGAACGGAAGCAGGGCTGGGGGCGGCGCTTTACTACCTGGTGCATAGCACCCTGGTATCAGGCGGTCTGTTTCTACTGGCAGACATCATCGCGCGACAGCGCGGCGATACGGCATCCGAGCTGATATCGGCGCCAGCCTTAAGGCAGCCGTTGGTGTTGGGGGCGCTATTCTTCGCCGGCGCGATTTCCATTGCTGGGCTGCCTCCCTTTTCGGGCTTTCTGGGCAAAGTGATGTTGCTGCGAGCCGTCTCTCCAGGTATCGATGCCTCGATACTCTGGCCCGTGATTCTGGTCGGTGGGTTGGGCATGGTAATTGCGCTGAGCCGGGCCGGCAGCATGGTGTTCTGGCGCCCGAGTGACGCAGTCAGCGTAGGAAAGCCGGCTGACACGGTACGTCTTGCCACGGCCTTCGGCTTGTTGCTGGGCAGTGTGATGCTGGTGGTGGCGGCACAGCCGATCCAGGCATACGTGCAGGCGACTGCCACGCAGTTGTTCGATCTCGCACCCTATCTGCAGATCATTCGGGGAGGCGAAGTATGAGATCCCGTATGTTGCCCAAGCCGGCGCTTACCCTCTTGCTGGCCATGCTCTGGCTGATGCTCAATAACACCCTTGGCGTAGGACACCTCCTGCTCGGTCTGTTTCTCGGCTGGGCGATTCCATTGCTGGCGAAGGGCTTCCTGGTGGATCTGCCGGCGGTTCGGCGTCCGCTGAAGCTCTGCCTGTTTTGCGTCAAGGTTTTCTACGACATCGTCCTCGCCAACCTTCATGTCGCCAAGTTGGTGCTCGGGCCTCGGGGGCGTTTGCAGCCTGCATTCGTCGAAATACCGATGGCGATCGAACACCCCTTTGTTCTCGCCGTATTGACCAGCATCATTTCGCTCACGCCAGGAACCGTATCAGCGGCATTGCGACCCGATCACAAAGTCCTTTTGATTCACGCGTTAGACGCCCCTGACATCGAGGCGCTGGCCGCCGAGGTGAAGAACCGTTACGAAACACCGTTGCTGGAGATATTCGAATGCTCACGTATGTGATTCCGCTGTGCATGGCGATCATCGGGCTTGCGGCGGTGCTCAATGTGATGCGATTGGTCCAGGGGCCTGACATGCCTGACCGGGTGTTGGCGCTCGACACGCTGTATATCAATGCGCTGGCGCTGATCGTAATGTTCGGTATCTGGCTGGCTTCCGATCTGTTCTTCGAGGCCGCCTTGCTGATCGCAGTGATGGGGTTCGTCAGTACCGTTGCGGTGGGCAAGCACCTGTTGCACGGTGAAATCATCGACTGAGGAGTCAGCATGCCATTCTGGATCGAACTGTTGGTGAGCGCGTTTTTGATCGTGGGCAGCGTTTTCGCGCTGGTCGGAGCGATCGGTCTGTATCGCCTGCCTGATTTCTTCACTCGGCTTCATGGGCCTACCAAGGCAAGCACCATGGGAGTGGGCGGTATCGTGATCGCGTCGATGATCTTTTTTAGTAGTCAGGGCGATGGCCTCAGCCTCCACGAAATGCTGATTACCCTGTTTCTGTTTCTGACCGCGCCGGTCAGTGCCCACGTACTGGCCAAAGCCGCGATGCAGCAGAAGCTGCCATACACGGCGAGGACGCGTGGCAAGCCCTGGGATTGACGAAGGCCGGACGTGTCAGATGACGATGCTGCTCGGTGAAGGTTGTCGCTCATTTTCCTGTGACAGTTGCTTGATCATCGCCTGCTGCAACTGGATACACAGCTGCGGATCCGACAAAGGTTGATTATCGGCGTTGGTGACGAAGAACACGTCTTCCACGCGCTCGCCGAGCGTCGCGATCTTGGCGTTCTGCACTGACAGATCGAAGTCCAGGAATAGCTGGCCGATGCGTGCCAGCAGGCCGGGGCGATCAGGTGCGACAACTTCGATGATCGTCTGCGGGCGCTGCATGTCGTTGTGGATGGTGACCTGGGGCGGAAAGGCGAAATGCTTGAGCTGCCGGGGTACCCGCTTCTGAATGATCGTCAGGTAATCATCCGGATTGCGTAGTGCATCGATCAGGCCTTGGCGAATTTCCTCGGTACGTTCGGGATCGTTGCCAATGGGCGTACCGTCGGCATCCAGCACAATGTAGGTATCCAAGGTGAACTGGCTGCTCGAGGTGATGATCCGGGCGTCGTGAATGTTCAGGTTCAACTGATCCATGGCCGCCACGGTTACGGCGAAGAAGTCATGCTGATCAGGCGCGTAGATGAAAATTTGCGTGCCGCCTTCGAATTCGCGCTGAGTGGTTTCCTTGATCAATACCAGCGGCCCGCCGTCGCTCGGGTGATCGATGATGGCCTCGGTGTGCCAGGCGACGTCGGTGGAGCTGTGACGCATGAAATAATCATCGCCCAGCTGCGACCAGAGCTGTTCGGCATCGTCCGGATCGGTGCCGTTGCGCACCAGATTATCGAGCGCGGCGCGTTGGGTCTGACGAATCTGTTCCTCGCGCCCCAGCGGATTTTCCAGGCCACGCCTGAGCGCCCGCTTGGTTTCGGTGTACAGCTGGCGCAGCAGGCTGGCCCGCCATGAATTCCAGAGGGTTGGGTTGGTCGCGTTGATGTCCGCCACCGTCAGCACATACAGGTAGTCGAGGTGGGTCTCGTCGCCAACCAGTTGGGCAAAATCGTTAATCACTTGCGGATCGGAGAGGTCCTTGCGCTGCGCGGTTGTGGACATCACCAAGTGATTTTCCACCAGCCAGACCACCAGGCGCGTATCCCATGCAGGAAGCTTGTGGCGCAAACAGAACTCCTGAGCGTCCACCGCGCCCAGCTCCGAATGATCCCCGCCCCGGCCCTTGGCGATATCGTGATAGAGGCCCGCAATGTAGATGAGCTCGGGCTTGGGCAGGCGTTCCACCAGCTTGCTGGCCAGTGGGTACTTCTCGGCGACGCCGGGTTTGCTCAGCTTTCGCAGATATTTGATGACGTTGAGCGTGTGGGCATCGACGGTATAAATATGGAAAAGGTCATGCTGCATCTGTCCGACGATATGACCGAACTCTGGCAAATAGCGCCCCAGAATGCCGTAACGATTCATTCGTCGCAGGTTGCGATGGATGCCTTCCTTGCACTTGAACAGCTCGATGAACAGGCTGGTATTGCGAATGTCGCTGCGAAAATCATCGTCGATGAGGTGGCGATGATCGCGCAGAAGACGAATGGTCTCGGCACGGACACCCTGAATTTCAGGGTGTTGTGCCAGCAGTACGAAAATTTCCAAGATCGCGAAGGGTCTGCGCTTGAATACCGAATCATCGGTCACTTCGAGGTAGCCGTCGCGCACTAGGAAGCGGCTGTTGAGCGGCACGGCGTCACCGCTGTCGCCTTCCCAGAGAATGACCTCGGCAAAGTGCTGCCCGACCAGATCGCTGAGCTCGGAAATGCTCATGACCACGCGGTAGTACTTCTGCATGAAACGCTCGATTGCCAGCTTGGCGTCGTTGTCTTTATAGCCGAGGAGGGCGGCCAGGCTGCGCTGGTGGTCGAACAGCAGGCGGTCCTCGGCGCGCCCGGCGAGCATGTGCAGCCCGTAGCGGACTCGCCAGATGAACTCCTGGCTGGAGGCGAGCAGGGAATATTCACCTTCGGTCAGAAAACCTTGGTCGAGAATTGCGCTTAAATTCAGGCTGCCAAGCTGGCGCCTTGCGATCCACAGGATCGTCTGGATGTCACGCAGCCCGCCGGGGGAGCCTTTTACGTTGGGCTCAAGGTTGTATTCGGTGTTGTTGTATTTGGAATGACGTGCCGCTTGCTCGTTGCGTTTGGCAAGGAAGAACTCCTTGCTCGGCCACATCTCCGATGGGCTGGTGACCTTCAGCATGTCCTGTCGCAGGCGCTCGGGACCGGCGATGGTGCGACTCTCCATCAGGTTGGTGATCACCGTCAGGTCTGCGCGTGCCTCTTCGGCGCATTCCGCCACCGAGCGTACGCTCTGGCCGACCTCGAGCCCGATATCCCAGAGCAGGGTCAGGAAACCTTCAATGGAACCGCGGAATTTCTCGTGATCACCGTTATCGAGCAAAATCAGCAGATCGATATCGGAATAGGGATGCAGTTCTCCGCGACCGTAACCGCCCACGGCCACCAGAGCGATATTAGAATCGTCGCACCAGTCGAAGCGGCCCCAAGCGGCTTGCAGAATCTGGTCGACGAACCAGGCGCGATCCTCGATCAGACGACGGATATCGTGGCCCGCTAGAAAGCGTGCATCGAGCACCTCTCGGGCTTTACGAATGACTTTCTTGAAGGCCGCGATGGGGCTTGCCTTGAGCGCCAGTTCGGCCTGGAACTGGCCTCCATCGAACAGCTCTGGATCAACCGGATGCATGCCTTCGTCCTCGAAACTGCGGAATCGATCAGTGATCAGGCTGACGTGCGGGCGATGCTGTCATCGCTGCGCAGGGTAAAGATTTCGTAGCCGTCAGCGGTGACCAGAATGGTGTGCTCCCACTGGGCAGAGAGCTTGCGATCCTTGGTGATAGCCGTCCAGCCGTCCCCGAGCAGGCGGGTCTCCGAGCGGCCCTGGTTGATCATCGGCTCAATGGTGAAGGTCATGCCTTCCTTCAGCTCCAGGCCGGTCCCAGCGCGGCCGTAGTGCAAGACCTGGGGTTCCTCATGGAAGACCTTGCCGATGCCATGCCCGCAATACTCCCGGACGACCGAAAAGCCATTCTTCTCGGCATGCTTCTGGATCACTTCACCGATGTCGCCGAGGCGCGCGCCGGGGCGAACAAGCTCGATACCTTTATAGAGGCATTCCTGTGTCACCCTGCACAGGCGCTCGGCCCATTCCGGAGTCTTGCCGACCATGAACATCTTGCTGGTATCGCCATGGTAGCCATCCTTGATGACGGTGATGTCGATATTGAGAATGTCGCCATCCTTCAAGGGCTTGTCGTTGGGGATGCCGTGACAGACCACATGATTGATCGAGGTGCAGATCGACTTGGGAAATCCCTTGTAGTTGAGCGGGGCGGGTATGGCTTGCTGGACGTTGACGATGTGGTCGTGGCAGAGGCGGTCGAGTTCATCGGTAGTGACGCCTGGCTTGACGTGCTCACCGATCATTTCCAGCACCTCGGCTGCCAGGCGGCCGGCGATGCGCATTTTCTCGATATCTTCAGGCGTCTTGATGGAAACGGTCATGCAACCCTCTTGGCGCCAAGAGGCGCAGGCGGAAAAATTGAAGGGATCAATGATAAACCAAAGCGCCCTTTGGCTGCAGGCGGGCCCGGAACGGGAACGTGGCGGGATAACTTTGAGTCCGTTCTGCTGACGGTGCCTATCTTGGGAGTGCGCTAGCCTCTGGCGCTTCTTTGTGCTATAAAACGCGCCGCTCTGCGGGAGTGCCCGCCGAGCCTGACCCCACACACGTGTCGACACGGTATCCTGGGTGCTCGCAAGAGTTGGATATCGGGACGCGTGGAGGCCTAACCCGACTTATTCTGAGGAAGTCCCATGTCTCAAGTCACTATGCGCGATATGCTGAAGGCCGGTGTGCACTTCGGCCACCAGACCCGTTACTGGAACCCGAAGATGGATAAATACATCTTTGGCGCGCGTAACAAGATTCACATCATCAACCTCGAAAAAACCCTGCCGATGTTCAACGACGCGCTGCGTTTCGTTGAAAAGCTGGCTGCGGGCAAGAACAAGATTCTGTTCGTCGGCACCAAGCGTTCCGCTGGCAAGATCGTTCGCGAAGAAGCTGCTCGCTGCGGTTCTCCGTACGTCGATCATCGCTGGTTGGGCGGCATGCTGACCAACTACAAGACCATTCGCGCCTCGATCAAGCGCCTGCGTGAGCTGGAAACCCAGTCTCAGGACGGTACTTTCGAGAAGCTGACCAAGAAAGAAGCTCTGATGCGTACCCGTGATCTGGAAAAGCTGGATCGCAGCCTGGGTGGTATCAAGGACATGGGCGGCCTGCCGGACGCGATGTTCGTTGTCGATGTTGATCATGAGCGCATCGCGATTTCCGAAGCCAACAAGCTGGGCATTCCGGTTATCGGTATTGTCGATACCAACAGCAGCCCGGAAGGCGTCGACTACATCATCCCTGGTAATGATGATGCCATCCGTGCCGTGCAATTGTATTTGGGCTCCATGGCAGACGCTGTACTGCGTGGCCGTCAGAATGGTGCCGGTGGCGCTGACGAGTTCGTCGAAGAGGCCGCCCCTGAGGCTGCTCAAGGCTGAGCGCAACTGTCGCCTAGCTGATACCCGTTGAACAGAAAGGGGGCTATGCCCCCTTTTTGCCACTTCCGAATTGATCGTCCGATTGATGGGCGATGATCGAAAATCGAATCGAGAGGATTTGCGAACATGGCAGAGATCACTGCAGCCCTGGTCAAAGAACTGCGCGAGCGCACTGGCCAAGGCATGATGGATTGCAAAAAAGCACTCACCGCTGCCGGCGGCGACATCGAAAAAGCCATTGACGATATGCGTGCAGCTGGTGCCATCAAGGCGGCCAAGAAAGCGGGCAACATCGCTGCTGAAGGCGCTATTGCGGTCAAGGTTGCTGATGACAACAAGCGTGCCGTGATCATTGAGGTCAACTCGCAGACCGACTTCCTGGCCCTGCAGGACGACTTCAAGAATTTCGTCAACACTAGTGTCGAGAAAGCCTTTGCCGAGAAGATGACCGATGCGGCTCCGCTGATCGCCGCTCAGGAAGCCGATCGTGAGGCGCTGGTTGCCAAGTGCGGCGAGAACGTCAACATCCGCCGTCTGACCACTGTCGAAGCTGATCTGGTTGGGTCCTACCTGCATGGTCATCGCATCGGCGTTCTGGTCGCCCTGAAAGGTGGCAACGTCGAGCTGGCCAAAGAAATCGCTATGCATGTGGCGGCCAGCAATCCTCAGTTCCTGGATCCGTCGCAGGTTTCCGAAGAAGCCGTTGCCAAGGAGAAGGAAATCTTCCTGGCGCTGAACGAAGACAAAATCAAGGGCAAGCCCGCCGAGATCGTCGAGAAGATGGTTGCTGGACGCATCAGCAAATTCCTTGCTGAAGCCAGTCTGGTCGAGCAAGCCTTCGTCAAGGATCCTGAAGTCAAGGTTGGCGATCTGGCGAAGAAAGCTGGTGCAGAGATCGTTTCCTTCGTTCGCTACGAAGTAGGCGAAGGCATCGAGCGTGCTGAAGTCGACTTCGCTGCCGAAGTTGCCGCCCAGGTCGCTGCTACCAAGCAATAAGACGCTCCTGTTGTCCTCGAAGAGGCTGCCCGCTCACGCGCGCGGCCTCTTTGTCGGACTGGGGCGCAGAAAAGTTTTTTGCCGCGCTATAGTCAGCGCTTGGCACCAACTCGCGACTGCGCTGTCATAGCGCAGATATTTTCTGGCCATAGCGCCAGTCTGATCATACGAACGCCGCAGGAGAAACAACGCCAATGGCTCAGCAGATGAGTGCACGCAATCCTCGCTATAAACGCATTCTGCTCAAATTAAGCGGCGAAGCCCTGATGGGGTCGGAAGACTTCGGCATCGATCCCAAGGTGCTTGATCGCATGGCCTTGGAAGTCGGGCAATTGGTCGGAATCGGCGTCGAGGTTGGTCTGGTCATCGGTGGCGGCAACTTGTTCCGCGGCGCGGCGCTTTCTGCGGCCGGTATGGATCGCGTCACTGGCGACCACATGGGCATGCTGGCGACGGTGATGAATTCCCTGGCCATGCGTGACGCTTTGGAGCGCTCGAACATTCCTGCGCTGGTCATGTCGGCGATTTCCATGGTCGGTGTCACCGATCATTACGACCGCCGCAAGGCTATGCGTCATCTCAAGAGCGGGGAAGTGGTGATTTTCTCCGCCGGCACCGGCAATCCATTCTTCACTACCGACTCGGCTGCCTGTCTTCGCGCCATCGAGATCCATGCCGACGTCGTACTCAAGGCCACGAAGGTTGATGGTGTGTACACCGCAGATCCATTCAAGGATCCAAATGCCGAGAAATTCGAGCAACTGACCTATGATGACGTGCTCGACCGCAAGCTGGGCGTCATGGACCTGACCGCCATCTGCCTGTGCCGCGACCACAACATGCCGCTGCGGGTGTTCAACATGAACAAGCCCGGTGCCCTACTTAATATCGTGCTCGGCGGCGCTGAAGGAACTTTGATCGAGGAACAGAACCAATGATCAACGAGATCAAGCAAGACGCTCAGGAACGCATGAAGAAAACCCTGGAATCGCTGGGGCATGCATTCGCCAAAATCCGCACCGGTCGTGCCCATCCGAGTATTCTCGACAGCGTGATGGTGTCCTATTACGGCAGCGACACCCCGTTGCGCCAGATCGCCAACGTAATTGCCGAAGACTCCCGCACCCTTGCATTGACCGTGTTCGACAAGGGCATGATTCAGGCGGTCGAGAAAGCCATCATGACTTCAGACCTGGGTTTGAATCCGGCCACGGCGGGCACCACCATTCGTGTTCCCATGCCGGCCCTTACGGAGGAGACCCGCAAGGGCTATACCAAGCAGGCGCGCGCCGAGGCCGAAAACGCTCGGGTCGCGGTGCGTAACATCCGCCGTGATGCTATCGCACAGCTCAAGGATTTGGTGAAAGAGAAGGAAATCAGCGAAGACGAGGAACGCCGTGCGCAGGACGACGTTCAAAAGCTGACCGACAAGTATGTTGCGGAAATCGACAAGGCGCTTGAAGGCAAGGAAAACGACCTGATGGCTGTTTGATGGTGCTGTACCGGACTTCGTCCGTACTGCTCACGTCGGAGCGCGCCGATCCGGTAGGGACCGAAGCGCGAGGGGCTAACCAGTCGTATCCCCCGGAAATTGCCGCCGGCAGTTTCTCCCATTGTTCGCAGCGTGATTGAGCGCAGGTAGAGTCGTTTCATGGAAAAGGTCAGGCAGACTGCCGGGCGGAATGTACCCCGTCATGTCGCAGTCATCATGGATGGCAACAATCGCTGGGCAAAACGGCGTCTTTTACCGGGCGTGGCTGGGCATAAGGCCGGAGTCGATGCGGTGCGAGCTGTCATCGAGGTATGTGCCGAGGCGGGTGTCGAGGTGCTGACACTGTTCGCCTTTTCCAGCGAGAACTGGCAGCGGCCGGCCGAGGAGGTCGGTGCGCTGATGGAGCTGTTCCTGACCGCGTTGCGCCGTGAGGCGCGCAAGCTCAATGAAAACGGCATCAGCCTGCGGATCATTGGTGATCGCTCGCGCTTCCATCCCGAGCTGCAGGCTGCAATGCTCGAAGCGGAAGAAATGACCGCCGGCCCTGGCCGTTTCGTACTTCAGGTTGCTGCCAACTATGGCGGTCAATGGGACATTCTCCAGGCCGCTCAGCGGATGGCTCGTGAAGCACAGGCGGGACACCTCGATCCGAACGAGATCTCGCCGGCACTTTTCCAGAGCTATCTCGCAACGGCTGATATGCCATTACCTGACCTTTGCATTCGTACTGGTGGTGAGCGGCGCATCAGCAATTTTCTGTTGTGGCAACTGGCTTACGCCGAGTTGTATTTTTCTGATCTGTTCTGGCCGGATTTCAAACACGATGCCATGCGCACTGCACTGGCCGATTTCGCCAAGCGGCAGCGGCGTTTCGGCAAGACCGGTGATCAGGTTGAAACAGAGGTTCGTGCCGAATGCTGAAACAACGCATCATGACCGCCGCCGTTCTGCTACCAATCGCGCTGATTGGCTTTTTCCTTCTCGAGGGCCTCGCATTCGCTTTGTTCATCGGCGTTGTGGTGGTGCTGGGTGGCTGGGAGTGGGCGCGCCTTGCGGGCTTTGCTGGGCAGCTCGCGCGGATTGGCTATGCCGCGGTGGTCGCACTGCTCTTGATTTTGCTGTATCGGATGTCGGTGGCCGCTGCGTGGCTGCTCCCGCTCAGTGTGCTCTGGTGGCTGGCTGCCACCGCGCTGGTGCTCGGTTACCCTGGTAGTCAGCGCTACTGGGGGGGGCGTGTGGGTAGCCTGGTGATCGGTTTGTTGATTTTGTTGCCGGCGTGGCAGGCCTTGGTACAGCTCAAGCAATGGCCACAAGGCAACTGGCTGATCGTGGCGGTGATGGTCCTGGTCTGGGCTGCTGATATCGGAGCCTATTTTTCCGGTAAAGCGCTGGGGCGGCGCAAGTTGGCGCCTCAGGTCAGTCCGGGCAAGAGTTGGGAAGGCCTGGTCGGTGGGCTCATCACCAGCCTGTTGATTACGCTGGCTGTCGGGCTTTATCGGGGGTGGTCTCCCCGCGAGCTGGTACTGGCGCTGCTCGGTGCTGCAGTGGTCGTCGTGATTTCGGTGGTAGGTGATCTGACCGAAAGCATGTTCAAGCGCAGCTCGGGAATCAAGGACAGCAGTCAGTTGTTGCCTGGGCACGGGGGCGTGATGGATCGCATCGACAGCCTGACCGCTGCGGTGCCGGTTTTCACCGTTCTGCTGTGGCTGGCTGGGTGGGGTGCTTGGTGAGCGCACCCCTACAGGTCACGGTCCTTGGCGCGACGGGATCGATCGGGCTGAGTACGCTGGATGTGATGGCTCGTCATCCCGAGCGCTACCAGGCCTTCGCACTCACGGCGTTCAGTCGTATCGCCGAGCTGCGCGATTTGTGCCGCCTGCATCGCCCCCGATATGCCGTGGTCGATGGTAGCGACAAGGCTCGGGAGCTCCAGGGGCAGCTCGACTCCGACGGAATCAAGACTCGTGTGCTGGTAGGCGAGGGTGGACTGAGCGAAGTTGCGGCCCATCCCGAAGTCGATGTGGTGATGGCTGCGATTGTCGGCGCCGCAGGCCTGCGCCCCACTCTGGCGGCGGTTCAGGCCAGCAAGCGGGTATTGTTGGCGAACAAGGAGGCGCTGGTCATGTCCGGCGCGCTGTTCATGCAGGCGTTGCGCGACAGCGAGGCGGTGCTGCTGCCCATCGATAGCGAGCACAACGCTATATTTCAATGTCTGCCGGGCAACTATGGCCATGGGCTCGGCAGCGTCGGGGTGAGGCGGATTCTGCTTACCGCATCCGGCGGGCCGTTCCGTCAGCTCCCGCTGGAGCAGCTTTCAGCGGTCTCCGCCGATCAGGCATGTGCGCATCCGAACTGGTCCATGGGACGAAAGATCTCTGTGGACTCGGCCAGCATGATGAACAAGGGGCTCGAGCTCATCGAGGCGTGCTGGCTGTTCAATGCGCGCCCCGATCAGGTCGAGGTGGTCATTCATCCGCAAAGCGTCATTCACTCGATGGTCGACTACATCGATGGCTCTGTGCTGGCACAGCTCGGGAACCCGGACATGCGCACGCCTATCGCTCATGCGCTGGCGTGGCCGGAGCGAATCGATTCAGGCGTGTCGGCATTGGATCTGCTGCAGACCGGCCGTCTGGATTTCGAAGCGCCCGACCAGCAGAGGTTCCCTTGTTTGCGTATTGCTCGGCAGGCTGCCCAGGATGGCGGAACGGCACCGGCAATGCTCAATGCGGCGAACGAGGTGGCGGTGGATGCATTTCTCAACGGTCGCATTCGCTTCACCGAGATCGCGAGTATCATCGAGGACGTTCTCGATCTGGAAGCGTCGGTTCCGGCCCGCTGTCTGGCGGATGTGTTTGCGGCCGATGCGCAGGCCCGAACGTTGGCGGCGCGTTGGTTGCATAGTCGCAATCGCTAACGGTTGAGGGTGTTCGCTTAGCAAAGCGATACAGGGCTCTGGGTCCGCCGGAGTCGGGAGCCGCTGAACAAGCCTTTCGAGGCAGAGGAAAATATGGGCGCGCTGTACATGATTATGGGCACCCTGGTGGCGCTGGGTGTGCTGGTAACCTTCCATGAATACGGGCATTTCTGGGTCGCGCGTCGTTGCGGCGTCAAGGTCCTGCGGTTCTCGGTAGGCTTCGGTCGTCCCCTACTGCGCTGGCATGATCGCCAAGGCACCGAGTTCGTCCTGGCGGCGATTCCGCTTGGCGGTTACGTGAAAATGCTCGATGAGCGAGAGGGTGATGTACCTCCGGCGCTGTTGGAGCAGACGTTCAATCGCAAGACGGTCAAACAGCGCTTCGCTATCGTATCGGCTGGGCCCTTGGCCAACTTTCTGCTTGCCCTGGTGTTCTTCTGGGCGCTGGCGATGCTCGGCACCGAGCAGGTTCGGCCAGTGGTGGGCGCCGTCGAGGCTGGCAGCCTCGCCGAGCGAGCCGGGCTGGCGGCCGGGCAGGAAATCGTCGAGATCAACGGCAAACCCACCTCCGGCTGGGCTGAGGTTAACCTTCAGCTGATCAGGCGGCTTGGAGAAAGCGGTTCGCTGGAGATTCTGGTGCGTACCGATGGTGATCGGACGCGGCGTCTGCAGCTGGAACTCAATGACTGGCTCAAAGGTGTCGAGGAACCGGATCCGATAGGTTCGCTGGGTATCCGGCCCTGGCGGCCGGAAATCGCCCCGGTCGTTGCACAGCTGGATCCCGAAGGGCCTGCGCAGGCAGCGGGCGTGCGTCTTGCTGATCGTCTGGTCAGCCTGGACGGCAAGCCGCTGAATGAATGGCAGCAAGTCATCGATCGCGTAAAGCCCTTGGCTGGTCGATCTGTGCAGTTGGAGGTCGAGCGTGACGGACAGCTCGTCGACCTGCCTCTGACACTGGCCGAGCGTGGCGAGGGCGAAAGCCGTCGGGGCTATTTGGGGGCCGGCGTTGCCGCTAGCGAATGGCCTGCGGACATGCTTCGAAGCGTCCGCTATGGGCCGGTCGAAGCAGTGGGGGAAGGGCTTCGCCGCACCTGGACGATGAGCGTCCTAACGCTCGATTCGCTGAAGAAAATGGTCTTCGGCGAGCTCTCGGTAAAAAACTTGAGCGGTCCGATAACCATTGCTAAAGTGGCGGGCGCTTCTGCACAGTCCGGCGTGGGCGACTTTCTCAATTTCCTCGCCTACCTGAGCATTAGCCTTGGAGTGCTCAATCTATTGCCTATCCCGGTCCTGGATGGTGGGCATCTGCTCTTCTATCTGGTCGAGTGGGTCCGTGGACGTCCCTTGTCGGACAAGGTCCAGGGCTGGGGAGTACAGATCGGCATCAGCCTGGTAGTTGGGGTGATGCTGCTTGCGTTGGTCAACGACCTTGGCCGCCTTTAACCGCCATATACCTTGATGTCGCCGCGCCACGCGCAGGTTCAATTATCAGGTTTGAAAAGAAAGGACTTCATGAAACGTCTGCTGCTACCTGCGGTAATTTCCGCACTGATGATTGCCGAAGTTCACGCCGAGTCCTTCACCATCTCCGATATACGTGTCAATGGCCTGCAGCGTGTCTCCGCCGGTAGCGTCTTTGGCGCCTTGCCGTTGAACGTCGGACAGGCCGCCGATGACAGTCGTCTGGTAGACGCAACTCGTGCGCTCTTTCGCACCGGCTTTTTCGAGGACATCCAGCTCGGGCGTGAAGGTGATGTGCTGGTAATCAATGTGGTCGAGCGGCCATCGATTTCTGGCATCGAGATCGATGGCAACAAGGCGATCAAGACCGAAGATCTTCTTTCCGGTTTGCAGCAGTCGGGCCTGGCCGAGGGCGAGATCTTCCAGCGTGCCACGCTCGAAGGCGTGCGCAACGAATTGCAGCGCCAGTACGTCGCGCAAGGCCGTTACTCGGCCACCATCGAGACCGACGTGGTCCCACAGCCACGTAACCGCGTTGCGCTGAAGATCAATATCAACGAAGGATCGGTTGCTGCGATCAAGCACATCAATGTCGTTGGTAACTCGGTCTTCCCCGAGGAAGACCTGACCGACCTATTCGAGCTGAAGACCAGCAACTGGCTGTCGTTCTTCCGCAATGACGACAAATACGCGCGCGAAAAGCTCTCAGGCGACCTTGAGCGCCTGCGTTCCTATTATCTGGACCGCGGCTACATCAACATGGATATCACCTCGACCCAGGTATCCATCACGCCGGACAAGAGAGACGTCTATATCACGGTCAACATTGCCGAGGGCGACCGCTACACAGTCAGCGACGTCAAGCTCAGCGGTGATTTGAAAGTGCCGCAAGAGGAACTGCAGACGTTGCTATTGGCCAAGCCAGGGCAGGTTTTCTCGCGCAAGGTCATGACCACCACGTCGGAGCTGATCACTCGACGCCTGGGGAATGAGGGCTACACCTTCGCCAACGTTAACGGCGTGCCGGAAACGAACGACGAAGACAATACCGTCGCGATCACCTTTGTGGTCGATCCTGGCAAGCGGGCCTACGTCAATCGCATCAATTTCCGCGGTAACACCAAGACGGAAGACGAAGTGTTGCGTCGTGAGATGCGCCAGATGGAGGGCGGCTGGGCATCGACCTACCTGATCGACCAATCCAAGACGCGTCTAGAGCGCCTGGGCTTCTTCAAAGAAGTGAATGTCGAAACACCGCAGGTGCCCGGCACCGACGATCAGATTGACGTGAATTACAGCGTCGAAGAGCAGCCGTCCGGCTCGATCATGGCGAGCATCGGCTTCGCCCAGAACGCTGGTCTGATTCTCGGTGGCTCGATCAGCCAGAACAACTTCCTCGGCACCGGCAACCGAGTCAGCCTCGGGCTGACGCGCAGCGAATATCAGTCGCGCTACAACTTCGGTTTCGTCGATCCTTACTGGACTGAAGACGGCGTCAGCCTCGGCTACAACGCCTTCTATCGCACTACCGATTACGACGAGCTGGACTATGACGTGTCCAGCTACTCGGTCGACAGTCTAGGTGCGGGCGTCAATATCGGCTATCCGATCAGCGAGACGTCACGGCTATCCTTCGGCTTGTCCGCGCAACAGGACACCATCGACAGCGGTCGTTACACGGTCGACGAAATTTTCGATTTCATGGAAGAGGAAGGCGATAGCTACCTCAACTTCAAAGCATCGGTGGGCTGGTCCGAATCCACCCTGAACCGCGGCGTGTTGGCGACGCGAGGACACTCGCAGAGCCTGTCGCTGGAAACCACCATTCCGGGCAGCGACCTGTCGTTCTACAAGCTCGACTACAATGCGCAGCTTTTCGTTCCGGTGACCAAGACGTACACCATGCGGCTACATACCCAGTTGGGCTATGGCGACGCTTACGGATCGACCTCACGCCTTCCTTTCTATGAGCATTACTATGCCGGCGGTTTCAATTCGGTTCGTGGCTTCGAGGACAGCAGTCTAGGACCGCGCAGTACGCCGAGCCGAGGCGAGGACGTGACCGGGAATGAAGGCACCATTGCCGACCCGGACCAGGATGCGTTGCCTTATGGTGGTAACGTATTGATCCAGGGTGGGATGGAACTGCTCTTTCCTATGCCATTCGTCAAGGATCAGCGTTCGCTGCGCACCTCGGTGTTCTGGGATGTGGGTAACGTCTACGATACGAATTGCCCGTCGGGCTCTGCCAAGTGCAGCGACATCGATATTGGCGACATGGCCAGTTCGGTCGGCGTCGGTCTGACCTGGATCACCGCCATGGGGCCCTTGAGTTTCAGTCTGGCGATGCCAGTGATGAAGCCGGACGATGCTGATACCCAAGTCTTCCAGTTCTCGCTGGGCCAAACCTTTTAATCACCTGGAGCGACGCTCCAGCGCATTTATGAAGAGTGGTATATACCGTGCGTAAGTTGACCCAATTGCTTGTTGTTGCCGCTGCCCTGGTGGCGACCCCCGCATTCGCCGAGATGAAAATCGCGGTAATGAACTATCAGATGGCTTTGCTCGAATCAGACGCCGCCAAGCGCTATTCGGTCGACGCGGAAAAGAAATTCGGTCCGCAACTGGAGAAGCTCAAAGGATTGGAAAGCGATGCCAAGCGCATCCAGGACCGCCTGGGCAAGGACGGTGACAAGATGCAGCAGGCCGAGCGTGAACGTCTCGAACTCGAATTTAAGCAGAAGGCCCGTGATTTTCAGTTCCTTTCCAAGGAGCTCAACGAGTCCAAGGCTGCCGCCGATCGTGACATGCTCAAGCAGCTCAAGCCGAAGCTGGACAAGTCTGTAGAAGAGGTCATCAAAAAGGGTGACTACGACCTGGTGCTCGAGCGCGGAGCTGTGGTTGATGTCAAGCCGCAATACGACATCACGCGCCAGGTCATTGAGCGCATGAATCAGTTGCGCTGATGAGTGAGGTTGTCTATACGCTTGGCGATCTCGCCGAGCGGCTAGGAGCTGAACTACGCGGCGATGCCTCGCTGCGGGTGTCGGGGCTGGCAACGCTGCAAGATGCCGGTCCTGAGCAGTTGAGCTTCCTGGCTAATGCGCAGTATCGGAAGTTTCTCGCCACCACGCGTGCGGGCTGCGTGCTGCTGACCGCGAAGGATGCCGAGGGCTATGCTGGCACCGCGCTGGTGGTCGTCAATCCGTATCTTGCCTATGCGCGGCTCTCTCATCTGTTCGAGACACGGGCTCAGGCACCTGTAGGCATCCACCCCAGCGCCGTTGTTGATCCAAGTGCCGAGATCGACGCTACCGCGCGTATTGGTGCTCAAGTGGTAATCGAGGCCGATGCCTGGATCGGGCCCAACGTAGAAATCGGTGCCCAGTCGGTGGTCGGTGCGAGGAGCCGCATCGGCGCCGGTGGTCGACTGGCCGCCCGGGTGACGCTATGTCACGACGTGATCATCGGCGAGCGGGTGGTCATTCAGCCAGGTGCGGTGATTGGCGGCGAAGGCTTCGGCTTTGCTAACGAGCGGGGCAGTTGGGAAAAGATTGCTCAACTCGGCGGAGTTCGTATCGGTGACGACGTAGAGATTGGCGCTAATACCACCATCGATCGCGGTGCGATATCGGACACAGTGATCGGCAACGGCGTGAAGCTGGATAACCAGATCATGATCGCTCATAACGTCCAGATCGGCGATAACACCGCCATGGCTGGCTGTTCGGGAATATCCGGGAGCACGAAAGTCGGCCGCAACTGCATGATTGCCGGGGGTGCTGGGCTCGTTGGTCACATCGAAGTTTGCGATAACGTGTTCATTACCGGCATGACCATGGTCACCCGGTCAATCACCGAGCCGGGAAGCTATTCTTCCGGGACAGCCATGCAGACCGCCGCCGAATGGCGCAAAAGTGCGGCCCGGATTCGTCATCTTGATGACATGGCGCGCCGCCTGCAACAAGTGGAAAAACGCCTGGCCTCCGTGACCCCAAGCGGGGATGCGTCTTCTGATGCCTGATCCTGTCGTCTGATTGCCTCCTGCTAAAGGCTCGCGCCAGCGGGTTGCACGGCAGCGGTGCCGTGCTGGCTCCCATAATCCTTACGGGCTTTTTCTACATATGATGGATATCAACGAGATTCGCGAATACCTTCCGCACCGTTACCCCTTTCTGTTGGTTGATCGGGTGGTGGAGTTGGACACGGATGCCAAGCGGGTTCGCGCCTACAAGAACGTCACCATCAACGAACCCTTCTTTAACGGGCATTTCCCGCAGCATCCAATCATGCCGGGTGTGCTGATTATCGAAGCCATGGCGCAGGCCGCCGGGCTGCTCGGTTTCAAGATGATGGGGGTGAAGCCAGCCGATGGCACACTTTATTATTTCGTCGGTTCGGATAAGCTGCGTTTTCGTCAGCCGGTTGTTCCGGGCGATCAATTGATTCTCGAAGCAACCTTCATCAGTGCCAAGCGTGGGATCTGGAAGTTCGATTGCCGCGCCAGCGTTGATGGCAAGCCCGTATGCTCTGCCGAAATCATTTGTGCGGAACAGAAGATATGAGTTTGATCGACCCTCGCGCCATCGTCGATCCTGCGGCCCGGCTGGCGGATGACGTCCAGGTCGGACCTTGGTCGATCATCGGCCCGGACGTCGAAATAGGCGAGGGGACGGTGATCGCGTCTCACGTGATCATCAAGGGACCGACCCGTATCGGTCGGTACAATCGAATTTTCCAGTTTTCTTCGGTAGGTGAAGATACGCCCGACCTCAAGTACAAGGGTGAACCGACCCGCTTAGTCATCGGCGATCACAACGTGATTCGCGAAGGCGTGACCATTCACCGCGGTACCGTGCAGGATCGAAGCGAAACCACCATCGGCGACCACAACCTGATCATGGCCTACGCGCATATCGGCCATGACAGCGTGATTGCCAACCACTGTATCCTGGTGAACAACACCGCGCTGGCGGGGCATGTGCACGTGGGCGACTGGGCGATTCTGTCTGGCTATACCCTGGTTCATCAGTACTGTCATATCGGCGCATACAGCTTTTCGGGGATGGGCACTGCGATCGGCAAGGACGTTCCGGCGTTCGTCACCGTATTCGGCAACCCAGCCGAGGCGCGCAGCATGAACTTCGAAGGCATGCGCCGCAGGGGGTTCAGCGCGCAAGCCATTCTGGCATTGCGCAACGCCTACAAAGTGGTCTATCGCAAGGGGCTGACGGTCGAAGCCGCATTGGCTGCGCTCGCTGACGATGCTCAGACGTTTCCGGAAGTGGCGTTGTTTCGGGACTCGGTGCAATCCTCGAATCGCGGTATTACGCGCTGATATGTCCAAGCCGCTGACAGTCGCGCTGGTGGCCGGCGAAGCGTCCGGCGACATTCTCGGCTCCGGTCTGATGCAGGCGCTCAAGGCGCAGCATCCGGGTGTCCAGTTCATCGGTATCGGTGGCCCTCGGATGGAGGCGCAGGGGCTGAAATCCTATTTTCCGATGGAGCGCCTGGCCGTGATGGGGCTGGTGGAGGTGCTCGGTCGGCTGCCTGAATTGCTGGCGCGCCGCAAGCGGTTGTTGAAAACCTTCCTCGACGTGCGGCCTGATGTTTTCATCGGCATCGACGCGCCGGATTTCAACCTGGACCTGGCACTTAAACTGCGGCGCAGCGGTATCAAGACCGTGCATTACGTCAGCCCTTCGGTCTGGGCCTGGCGGCAGAAGCGCGTGTTGAAGATTCGCGATGCCTGTGACCTGATGCTCACGCTATTTCCCTTCGAGGCGAAGTTCTACGACGCTCATCAGGTAGCGGTTCGTTTCGTTGGTCATCCGCTGGCCGATGCAATTCCACTGGAGCCTGATCGCGCGGCTGCCAGGGCTGTGCTGAATCTTCCGCAGGAATGTCCGATCGTCGCGCTGATGCCGGGCAGCCGCGGCGGTGAGGTGGGGCGCCTCGGTGAGCTCTTCCTCAGCGCCGCCGACCGGCTTCGTTCGATGCGCCCGGGTATTCGTTTCGTGGTGCCTTGTGCCAGTCCCGAACGCCGTGTTCAGCTCGAGCAGATGCTGGCGGGGCGAGATCTTCCGTTGACGCTGCTCGATGGGCGATCCCACGAGGCGTTGGCTGCCTGCAACGCGGTGCTGATCGCCTCCGGTACCGCGACGCTCGAAGCGTTGTTGTACAAGCGGCCCATGGTCGTAGCCTATAGCGTCGCGCCGCTGACCTTTCGTATCCTCAAACGCATGGTGAAAAGCCCGTACGTGGCCTTGCCCAACCTGCTGGCTCAGCGTCTTCTGGTGCCGGAGCTTCTGCAGGATGCGGCGACTCCAGAGGCGATGGCGCAGTTGCTGTCGCCCTTGCTGGATAACGGCGACGTACAGACCGAGGGGTTCGACGCCATTCACCGAGCCCTACGCTGCGATGCATCCACTCAGGCGGCCAACGCGGTGCTTGAACTGGTTGGGGCGAACTGATGCAAATGGGGCTGGATTTCAATCTGGTTGAAGAGCTGGTTGCCGGTGTCGATGAGGTCGGCCGCGGCCCGCTTTGCGGTCCGGTTGTAACCGCGGCGGTTATCCTCGATCCGCGTCGACCCATCGAAGGTCTCAACGACTCTAAGAAACTGACCGAGGCGCGGCGCGAGGCGCTGTTCGATGAGATCTGCGAGAAGGCGCTGGCGTGGTGTATCGCGCGCGCCGAGGTGCAGGAGATCGATCAACTGAATATCCTGCACGCTACCATGCTGGCGATGCAGCGTGCGGTCGAGGGTTTGAGCGTGACGCCGCGGCTGGCGCTGATCGATGGCAATCGCTGCCCGCAACTGGCGGTGCCCAGCGCTTCGGTAATCCAGGGCGATGGCCGGGTGCCTGCCATCGCCGCCGCCTCGATTCTGGCCAAGGTCAGCCGTGATCGGGAGATGTGCGCTCTGGATCTGTGCTATCCCGGCTATGGACTCGCCGCGCATAAAGGCTATCCGACGCCGAACCACCTGGATGCGCTTCAGCGGCTTGGACCGACAATTATTCACCGTCGCTCGTTCGCGCCAGTACGCATTCTGCTGGAGCAGGCCACACAGGCTGAGCCCGTGAGCGTCACGGTCGCATTGTCGGTCTGAATCGGCGCGGCTGGTGATGCAATCCATCACCAGCCGCCTTAATCTTCCTGGCTTTCCGGTACAATTCCCGGCTTGTCGTTTCGCCAGTCCAAGGTCCACTCATGCCCGTCTCCTTCGTCCATCTCCGTCTGCACACCGAATACTCTCTGGTTGACGGCCTGGTGCGCGTCAAGCCGCTGGTCAAGGCGGTTACGGGGGCGGGCATGCCGGCGGTGGCCGTCACGGACCAGAGCAACATGTGCTCGCTGGTCAAGTTCTACAAGGCTGCCCAAGGGGCTGGAATCAAGCCGATCTGTGGCGCCGATATCTGGCTCGCCAGCCGCGATGAAGATGGTCCACTTAGCCGATTGACGCTGTTGGCGATGAACAGCAAGGGCTATCGGAATCTTACCGAGCTGGTGTCGCGTGGCTGGACGGAGGGACAGCGTAACGATCAAATCATCATCGAGCGTGACTGGGTCAAGGCCGCAGCCGAAGGGCTGATCGCGCTGTCCGGCGCCAAAGAAGGCGAAATCGGTCATGCCCTGCTGGACGGCGAAGAGGCGCTAGCCGAAGCGCTGCTGGCCGAGTGGCAGGCGGTCTTTCCGCAGCGGTTCTACCTCGAAGTGCAGCGCACCAGCCGAGTCAACGACGAAGAGCATCTTCATGCTGCCGTGGCGTTGGCGCAGCGCTGCAGCGTACCGTTGGTGGCGACCAATGACGTGCGCTTTCTTAAGCAGGAAGATTTCGAAGCCCACGAAACGCGCGTGTGCATCGGTGAAAGCCGGACCCTCGATGACTCGCGGCGCCCGCGCAACTATTCCGATCAGCAATACCTGAAGACGCCCGAGGAAATGTGGGAGTTGTTCAGCGATCTGCCCGAGGCGCTGGAAAATACGGTCGAAATCGCTCGTCGCTGCAATATCGAAGTGCAGCTGGGCACCTACTTCCTGCCGGACTTCCCGGTGCCGGCCGGCATGACCATGGATGAGTACTTCCGCAAGGTCTCGTTCGACGGTCTCGAGGAGCGCCTCGAGGTGCTGCTGCCCAAGGACACGCCCGACTACGAGGCGAAGAAGCAGGTCTATGTCGACCGGCTGAACTTCGAGCTCGACATCATTATTCAGATGGGCTTCCCGGGTTACTTTCTGATCGTTATGGACTTCATCCAGTGGGCGAAGAATAACGGTGTGCCGGTAGGGCCCGGGCGGGGCTCGGGTGCCGGCTCGCTGGTGGCCTACGTGCAGAAGATCACCGATCTCGATCCGCTGGCCTATGACCTGCTGTTCGAACGCTTCCTCAATCCGGAACGGGTCTCCATGCCCGACTTCGACGTCGACTTCTGCATGGATGGGCGCGATCGGGTCATCGATTATGTGGCCGAAAAGTACGGCCGCAACGCGGTCAGCCAGATCATCACCTTCGGCACCATGGCGGCGAAGGCCGTGGTGCGTGATGTGGCGCGCGTGCAGGGCAAGTCCTACGGACTGGCCGACCGACTCTCGAAGATGATCCCTTTCGAAGTCGGCATGACGCTCGAAAAAGCCTATGAAATGGAAGAGCCGCTTCGGGATTTCCTGGCCGTTGACGAGGATGCCCGGGAAATCTGGGACATGGCGCTCAAGCTCGAAGGCATTACCCGTGGTACCGGTAAGCATGCCGGTGGGGTGGTGATCGCGCCGACCAAACTCACCGATTTTGCGCCGATCGCCTGCGATGACGAGGGTGGCAGCCTGGTCACCCAGTTCGACAAGGACGACGTGGAACAAGCCGGTCTGGTCAAGTTCGACTTCCTCGGCCTGCGGACCCTGACGATTATCAAATGGGCCATGGAGACGATCAACCGTGAACAGGCCAAAAAGGGTCTGGAGCCGCTGAACATCGACTTCATCCCGCTGGATGACAAACCGACGTTCTCGCTGCTACAGAAGGCCGAAACTACGGCGGTGTTCCAGCTTGAATCGCGCGGCATGAAGGAGCTGATCAAGAAGCTCAAGCCCGACTGCCTGGAAGATCTCATCGCTTTGGTGGCGCTGTTCCGTCCCGGTCCGCTGCAGTCGGGCATGGTCGATGATTTCATCAACCGTAAACACGGTCGCGCGGAAATTTCCTATCCGCATTCGGATTACCAGTACGAAGGCCTCAAGCCGGTGCTGGCGCCTACCTACGGCATCATCCTGTACCAGGAACAGGTCATGCAGATCGCTCAGGTCATGGGCGGTTATACCCTCGGCCAGGCGGACATGCTGCGCCGCGCCATGGGTAAGAAAAAGCCCGAAGAAATGGCCAAGCAGCGGGGCGGTTTCATCGAGGGCTGCGCCAAGAACGGCATCGATGCCGACCTGGCCGGCAACATCTTCGACCTGGTGGAAAAGTTCGCCGGCTACGGTTTCAACAAGTCGCACTCGGCGGCCTATGGCCTGGTCTCGTACCAGACCGCCTGGCTGAAGGCGCATCATCCGTCGCCGTTCATGGCGGCGGTGCTATCAGCGGACATGCACAACACCGACAAGGTGGTCACGCTGATCGAAGAATGCCGCAGCATGAAGCTGCGCATCGACGCACCGGATGTGAACAACTCCGAGTTCAAGTTCACCGTCAGCGACGAAGGGCGGATCATCTATGGGCTGGGCGCCATCAAGGGCGTCGGTGAGGGGCCGGTGGAGGCGATCTGCGAATGCCGCAACGAAGGGGGGCCGTTCAAGGACCTGTTCGATTTCTGCAGTCGCGTCGACCTCAAGCGCATCAACAAGCGGACACTCGAAGCGCTGATCCGCGGTGGCGCACTGGACCGCCTCGGCCCTTATTTCTCCGACGAGCCCAAGACCTATCAGGCCAACATCGATCGCAATCGTGCGGTTCTCCTGTCGGCCATGGAAGAAGCCGTCCAGGCGGCCGAGCAGACCGCTCGCAGCCTCGACAGTGGCCACATGGACCTGTTCGGCGGTCTGTTCGCCGAGCCGGAGGCGGACGTCTATGCCAATCACCGCAAGGCGCGGGAGTTATCGCTGAAAGAGCGCCTCAAGGGCGAGAAGGACACCCTCGGGCTCTATCTGACCGGACATCCGATCGACGAATACGAAGGTGAAGTGCGCCGCTTCGCCCGCCAGCGAATCATCGATCTGCGCCCGGCGCGGGGCGAGCAGACCGTTGCCGGGCTAATCGTCAATTTGCGTGTGATGAAGAACAAGAAGGGCGACAAGATGGGCTTCATCACTCTCGATGACCGTTCCGGGCGCATCGAAGCCTCGCTTTTTGCCGAAGCCTTCAACAGTGCCCAGGCACTGCTGCAGACTGACGCGCTCGTGGTGGTGGAGGGTGAGGTGAGCAACGACGATTTCTCGGGCGGTCTACGCCTGCGGGCCAAGCGGGTGATGAGTCTGGAGGAGGCGCGTACCGGGCTGGCTGAAAGCCTGCGTGTGAAGGTCGCCAGCGATGCGCTGAAGGGTGATCGAGTACGCTGGCTGGCCGATGTCTGCGGGCGACACCGCGGCGCCTGTCCGATCACGCTGGAATATACAGGTAGCGACGCGCGGGCCCTTTTGCAGTTCGGCGAAAGCTGGCGGATCGACCCGGCCGACAACTTGATACAGGCATTGCGTGACCAGTTCGGGCGCGACAACGTCTTTCTGCAATACCGATAGCGGGACGTAGCGGATTTGCGCGCCGATACTGGCGTGCGGTCCGAGTGACGCCCGACCGGCCCGATCGTTGATCGGGTCATGATTGCGAACATTTTTTGTTCGACCTGAATGCGTCCGTCCCGTAAGGTAGGGCGCAAAAAACGGAACAGCCTCCCGGCCGCCTGGCCGTCGACGCATGACGGATGCCTATGAACCCGAATTTTCTCGATTTCGAACAGCCGATCGCCGACCTGCAAGCCAAGATCGAAGAATTGCGCCTGGTTGGTAACGACAACTCGCTAAACATCGGCGATGAGATTGCCCGCCTGCAGGATAAGAGCGAGTCGCTCACCGAGAGCATTTTCGGCAATCTCACCAGCTGGCAGATCGCCCGTCTGGCTCGCCACCCGCAGCGTCCCTATACGCTCGATTACATCAGCCACCTCTTTACCGAATTCGAAGAGCTGCATGGCGATCGCCATTTCTCCGATGACGCCGCGATCGTCGGCGGAACGGCTCGCCTGAACGGTGAACCGGTCATGGTTATCGGCCATCAGAAAGGTCGTGAGGTCCGCGAAAAGGTTCGTCGCAACTTCGGCATGCCGCGCCCGGAGGGCTACCGCAAGGCATGCCGGCTGATGGAAATGGCCGAGCGCTTCAAGATGCCGATTCTGACCTTCATCGACACGCCGGGCGCCTATCCGGGTATCGATGCCGAAGAGCGCAACCAGAGCGAGGCGATTGCCTGGAATCTTCGGGTCATGGCGCGCCTGAAGACGCCGATCATCGCAACCGTGATCGGTGAGGGCGGTTCGGGCGGGGCGCTGGCCATCGGCGTCTGCGACCAGCTGAACATGCTGCAATATTCCACGTACGCGGTGATCTCCCCCGAAGGCTGTGCCTCGATTCTCTGGCGTACCGCGGACAAGGCGCCGGAAGCGGCCGAAGCCATGGGTGTCACCGCAGAACGCCTGAAGGATCTGGGTATCGTCGACAAGGTGATTTCCGAGCCCCTGGGTGGCGCCCATCGCAATCCTGCGTCGACCGCTGCATCCCTGCGTGAAGAACTGACTGCTCAGCTCGATATGCTCAAGGGGCTCGACACTGAAGCCTTGCTCACGCGGCGCTACGAGCGTCTGATGAGCTACGGCATCGCCTGATAGTTGCGGTTATCGGGACATACAGAAACGGCGGACTATCCGCCGTTTTTTGTGCCTGCCGAAAGACCTCTGGCGCAAGCCCTCCTAAGGCGTGCGGTAAGCGAGCGGCTAGTGCCAGGCCTTTCCGGTTTATGCTGTGTTTCCGTATCGGTATTCATGTTTGCAGAGCTGCTACCCCATGTCCCTCGAGTCACGCCTGCTTGATGCCTTGCAACCCTGGCGTACCGCGCCGCATTGGCGCGTGGCGTTTTCCGGGGGGCTCGATTCGACCGTGCTGCTGCATCTGTTGGCGCGTTTGTCGACTCGCGAGCAGCTGCCACCGATAAGCGCGATTCATGTTCACCACGGCCTGCAGCCCGCGGCCGAGGAATGGCCGACGCATTGTCAGTCGGTCTGTGAGCGGCTGGGGGTGACGCTACGCGTCGCGCATGTGCAAGTTGCGTCTGGACCGAGTCTCGAGCGTGCCGCCAGGGAGGCACGCTATGAAGTCTTTAGTGAGCATCTGAAACCTGCTGAGGTGTTGCTCACCGCGCAACATCGGGACGACCAAGCTGAAACCATGCTCTTTCGCCTGCTGCGCGGTGCCGGTGTACGCGGCTTGGCCGGTATGCCTGCGGTTCGAGCGCTGGGTGAAGGTTGGCTGGTGCGGCCGTTGCTGGATGTTGGACGCAACGAGCTTGAGGTCTATGCACGTGAGCACGGGCTGGTTTGGGTCGAAGATCCAAGCAATCAGTGCTTCGACCATTCGCGCAACTTTCTCCGTCATCGGGTCATGCCGGTGCTACAGCAGCGCTGGCCGAGCGCTGCAACCAGCATGGTGCGGGCTGCTAAGCATCTGGGTGAAGCGCAGCATCTGTTGAACGACCTGGCCGAAATCGATTTGCGACAAGCCCAGGTGGGGGGACGCTATCCATGGCTAGGGGTGCCGAGCCTGTGCCTCTCTTCACTCAGGACGTTAAGTCCCGCACGTCAGCGTAATGCCCTGCGGCATTGGTTGGTAAATTGGACGACTCTCCCCGACACTGATCATTGGGCTGGCTGGGATGCGCTGCGTGACGCCGCCTCGGATGCCGCGCCGATCTGGCCGCTGGCTGACGGCGAGCTGCATCGGGGCGACGGGCGTATTTGGTGGCTTTCCGGGCCTTGGCTGGTTACACCGTCAGCGTCGGTCGACTGGCTGCGGCCTGATTGTCGCCTGCAGTTGCCGGGCAATGGCAGCGTGCGCTTGAAAAAGCATGGTACCGAGGGTTCGCTGCAGGTGCGTTACCGCCGCGGCGGCGAGTCGTTGAACTTGCCCGGGCGCGGTCACCGTGATCTCAAACGCTTGTTGAACGAGGCAGGACTGCCAAGCTTTGCGCGCGCGCGCCTGCCATTGCTCTATTGCGGCGACGAGCTAGTCGCCGTGGCGAATCTGCCGCAGTTCGATGTCCAAGCGCTATCGTTGTCCTGGACGCCGCCGGCCGACGCCAGGTTTGAGCTGATGGGGTCTTTCGAGTAGACTACGCTCCCGTCCCAATACAGCTTCTGCGGCTTTCTTCGAAAACCGTGGCAGTTGCGCTATTGCCGCCTTCAGGCGTAATGGCACCTTCGCTTTTCCCCGGCGGCGCTGACCGCTTAACGCAGACTTCTAGGGTTTTTCATGACGCGCTACATCTTCGTCACGGGTGGTGTTGTTTCTTCATTGGGGAAAGGCATTGCCTCGGCTTCATTGGCGGCCATCCTGGAGGCGCGGGGCCTGAAGGTCACGATGCTCAAGCTGGACCCTTACATCAACGTCGATCCGGGCACCATGAGCCCGTTCCAGCACGGTGAAGTGTTCGTCACCCATGATGGCGCCGAGACCGATCTGGACCTGGGACATTACGAGCGGTTCATCCGCACGACCATGACCCAGAACAACAACTTCACCACCGGCCGCGTCTACGAAGACGTGCTGCGTCGCGAGCGCCGCGGTGATTACCTGGGTGCGACCATCCAGGTCATCCCGCACATCACCGATGAGATCAAGCGCCGCATCATCAAGGGCGCCGGTGATGCCGATGTCGCTCTGGTGGAAGTTGGCGGTACCGTGGGCGACATCGAGTCGCAACCCTTCCTCGAGGCGATCCGCCAGCTGCGCGTCGAAGTCGGCGCCAAGCGCGCCATGCTGATGCACCTGACGCTGGTGCCTTACATCGCCACTGCTGGCGAGACCAAGACCAAACCGACTCAGCACTCGGTCAAGGAGCTGCGTTCCATCGGTCTGCAGCCGGACGTGCTGGTGTGCCGCTCCGATCATCCGATCGATGTGTCTTCGCGTCGCAAGATCGCGTTGTTCACAAACGTTGAAGAGCGCGCGGTGATCAGCCTTGAAGACGTTGACACCATCTACAAAATCCCAGGCGTTCTGCATGCCCAGGGGCTGGATGACTTCGTTGTTGAACGCTTCGGGTTGGAGTGCGGCGGCGCGGATCTCTCCGAATGGGATCGTGTGGTCGATGCCAAGCTGAACCCGGAGAAAGAAGTCACCATCGCCATGGTCGGCAAATACATGGAACTTCTGGATGCCTACAAATCTCTGATCGAGGCAATGAGCCACGCTGGCATCCAGAGCCGTACCAAAGTGAACCTCCGCTATATCGACTCCGAAGACATCGAAAACCAGGGCACCGGCCTGCTGGAAGGTATGGACGCGATTCTGGTTCCAGGCGGTTTCGGCTTGCGCGGCGTGGAAGGCAAGATTGCCACGGTGAAATATGCCCGCGAGAACAAGATCCCCTACCTAGGGATCTGCCTCGGAATGCAGGTGGCGGTAATCGAGTTCGCCCGTGACGTGCTCGGCTGGACCGACGCCAATTCGACCGAGTTCGACAAAGACAGCAGCCATCCCGTCGTCGGTCTGATCACCGAGTGGGCGGATGCCACCGGCACTGTGGAAACCCGCACCGATGCGTCCGATCTGGGCGGCACCATGCGCCTGGGTGCGCAGGAGTGCGGCCTCGAGGCGGGCTCCAACGTCTTTGCTTGCTATGGCAAGGAGCGCATCGTCGAGCGCCACCGCCACCGTTATGAAGTGAACAACAACCTGTTGCCGCAGTTGCAGGCGGCCGGTCTGAAGATCACTGGCCGTTCCGGCGACGGTGCGCTGGTTGAAGTGGTCGAGGCGCCGGATCATCCGTGGTTCGTGGCGTGCCAGTTCCATCCTGAATTCACCTCCACGCCGCGTGATGGCCATCCGTTGTTCAGCGGTTTCGTCAAGGCAGCGCTGGATCATAAGGCGGGCAAGGCATGAGCCAGAAGACCATCCGCGTCGGCAATATCGAGATCGCCAACGACAAGCCGTTCGTACTCTTTGGCGGCATGAACGTGCTGGAGTCCCGTGATCTCGCGCTGCAGATCTGCGAAACCTACGTGAAGGTCACCGAGAAACTAGGCATTCCATACATCTTCAAGGCCAGTTTCGACAAGGCCAATCGCTCGTCGATCAACTCATTTCGCGGTCCGGGCCTGGAAGAGGGCATGCGCATCTTCGAAGAGGTCAAGAAAACTTTCGGCGTGCCGGTGATCACCGACGTTCACGAGCCCTATCAGGCGCAGCCGGTGGCTGAGGTCTGCGACATCATTCAGCTGCCGGCTTTCCTGTCGCGCCAGACTGATCTGGTGGTTGCCATGGCCAAGACCGGTGCGGTGATCAATATCAAGAAGGCTCAGTTCCTCGCGCCTCAGGAAATGAAGCACATCCTCGCCAAATGCGAGGAGGCCGGTAACGATCAGCTGATTCTCTGCGAGCGCGGTTCGTCGTTCGGCTACAACAATCTGGTCGTCGACATGCTCGGCTTCGACATCATGAAGCGCATGCAGTATCCGGTGATCTTCGATGTGACCCACGCACTGCAAATGCCGGGTGGCCGTGCCGATTCGGCCGGTGGCCGCCGTGCTCAGGTTACCGATCTGGCCAAGGCCGGGCTCAGCCAGGGGCTTGCCGGCCTCTTCCTCGAAGCGCACCCCGATCCGGACAATGCCAAGTGTGACGGCCCTTGCGCCTTGCGTCTGGACAAGCTCGAACCCTTTCTCACCCAGCTCAAGCAGCTGGATGATCTGATCAAGAATTTTTCGCCAATCGAAACTGCTTGAAGCCTTGAAGCTATCTACGGAGTGTTAATAAAAATGGCAAAGATCGTCGACATCAAAGGGCGTGAAGTTCTCGACTCCCGTGGCAACCCCACCGTGGAAGCGGACGTTATCCTGGATAACGGCATCATCGGCAGCGCCTGTGCGCCGTCCGGTGCTTCTACCGGTTCCCGCGAGGCGCTGGAACTGCGTGATGGCGACAAGAGCCGTTATATGGGCAAGGGTGTGCTGAAGGCCGTCAGCAACATCAACGGTCCAATCCGTGATCTGCTTCTGGGCAAGAATCCGCTGGATCAGAAAGCACTCGACCGCGCTATGATCGAGCTGGACGGCACTGAGAACAAGGCATCGCTGGGCGCCAACGCAATCCTCGCGGTTTCGCTGGCTGCTGCCAAAGCCGCTGCTCAGGACCAAGACCTGCCGCTGTACGCACACATCGCCAACCTCAACGGCACGCCTGGTCAGTACTCCATGCCGGTACCGATGATGAACATCATTAACGGCGGCGAACATGCCGACAACAACGTCGATATCCAAGAGTTCATGGTGCAGCCGGTTGGGGCCAAGACCTTTGCCGATGCGCTGCGCATGGGCGCGGAAATCTTCCATCACCTGAAAGCCGTGCTCAAGGCGCGTGGCCTGAGCACCTCGGTCGGTGATGAAGGTGGTTTTGCGCCGAACCTGGCGTCCAACGAGGACGCGCTGGCAGCCATTGCCGAAGCCGTGGCCAACGCCGGTTACAAGCTCGGCGACGACGTCACGCTGGCCCTCGACTGCGCTTCCAGCGAGTTCTTCGAGAACGGCAAGTACGACCTGGCCGGTGAAGGCAAGGTCTTCGACGCGGCTGGCTTCGCCGATTACCTGGCTGGCCTGTCCGAGCGCTATCCGATCATCTCCATCGAAGATGGCATGGACGAGTCCGACTGGGACGGCTGGAAGGTTCTGACCGACAAGATTGGCAAGAAGGTCCAGCTGGTTGGCGACGATCTGTTCGTGACTAACACCAAGATCCTCAAGGAAGGCATCGAGAAGGGCATTGGTAACTCGATCCTGATCAAGTTCAACCAGATCGGCTCGCTCACTGAAACCCTTGAAGCCATCCAGATGGCCAAGGCCGCCGGTTACACAGCCGTAATCTCGCATCGCTCCGGCGAGACCGAGGACAGCACCATCGCCGACCTGGCTGTTGGTACTGCCGCAGGTCAGATCAAGACCGGCTCGCTGTGCCGTTCCGATCGCGTTTCGAAATACAACCAACTGCTGCGTATCGAAGAGCAGCTCGGCGGAAAAGCAGCCTACAAGGGTCGTGCCGAGTTTCGCGGCTGAGCCCAGGCATGCTAGAAAGGGCGGCGTTAGTCGCCCTTTTTTTGTGGATAAGGATCAGCGCTGCTATGGTCGTTCGTACAAGCGGCGCTTGCAGACTGCTCGTTCAGCAAAGGAAGGCCCAAGCATGTCCCCGACCGCCGCCCATACACCGTTACTGGAAATCAATCGAATCCGTTCCATGCCCTCCATGCGCAGTCCCCACTGGTTGTTCGTCGTACTGATCCTGCTGCTGGGCGGGCTGCAATACCGCCTTTGGGTGGGTGAGGGCAGCCTCGCTCAGGTCAGTGGGCTGAACAAGCAGATCGCCGAACAGCAGGGCGAAAATCAACGCCTGCTCGAACGCAACCGCATTCTTGAAGCTGAAGTGATGGAACTCAAGCAGGGCATGGAAACGGTCGAGGAGCGTGCTCGCCACGAACTCGGCATGGTCAAAGAGGGCGAAACTCTCTACCAGCTCACCGAGTGAGCGTGGCCATGCTTCCGTCGTTCTGGGTTGTCATTCCGGCTGCCGGTGTTGGCAGCCGTATGCGTGCCGATCGGCCCAAACAGTACTTGCCTCTGGCCGGCAAGACGATCATCGAACATACCCTTGACTGCTTTCTCGATCATCCCCGATTGCTGGGATTGGTGGTCAGCCTGGCGCCCGCAGATCCCTACTGGCCCCGGCTGGAGAGCGCCAGTGATTCGCGCATTCAGCGTTCCGATGGTGGAGCCGAACGTGCCGAGTCGGTACTTTCGGGGCTGCGTCGTTTAGCGGAATTGGGCGCACGAGACGAAGAGTGGGTGCTGGTCCATGATGCGGCGCGTCCTAACCTGGCGCGAGATGATATCGATAGACTGCTCGGTGAATTGATGGATGATCCGGTCGGCGGTTTGCTCGCTGTACCTGCGCGCGATACGCTGAAACGGGCCGGGGACGACGGACGCGTGCAGGAAACCATCGATCGCAGCGTGATCTGGCAGGCCTTCACCCCACAGATGTTTCGCCTCGGCGTGCTACGTGATGCGCTCGCCGGCGCGCTCGAAGCTGGCGCGCCGGTCACCGACGAGGCTTCGGCGCTGGAGTGGGCGGGGCACAGCCCGAAACTGATCGAGGGGCGTTCGGATAATCTCAAGATCACTCGCCCGGAAGATCTGCACTGGTTGGAACAGCGCTGGCAATCCTGATCGTCAGCGCTGTTCAGTTCGGTCGATTGGCGAGGGCCCGTCGTCTCCCGACTAGTAACGATAGATCGCAGCCGCGCCGCTCTGGGTCGGCATGCGTTCGGTTGGTACCGAGATTACTTCACCGCCTTGCTCAATCGTCCAGATAGACAACTCATCGAGCAGGTCGGGCGTGGTGGCCGAGTCATCATCGACCGCTAGCGCCTTGCCCTGCTGCTTATCCGCCACACCCGGAATCTGCCGCTCGGCTTCGACGAGTAATGTTGCTACGCGTCCTTCAAGGGTAGCCTGGCCGATCTGTTCGAGCTCATCGCTGGCCAGGCCCTGCCCGCGTGATTCTCCGTACTGGTCGATGAAGCCCTCCAGGCGCTTGAGGTAACGCGGCTGCATAACCATCCAGCTCTTCTCCCGCAACTCATCGTAGCTGAGCAGCGAAGCATCGTTCTCGATGCCCTCCGGTAGCAGGAACTCGTTGTGGCTGAGCTTGCGAAAATGAAACTGGTGCTCTGGCAGCGCGGCGAGGATCAATGGCAGCCGGGATCTGCGGCTATGGTGTTCGAGAATGGCGCGGTCCACCTCCCGGAAGAAGCGCTCGCGGTCCCGATCGATCTCATCCTGCCGGCCAGCACCTCCGCTTTCCATCTGCATCGGATCGCCGCGCTCGCTGGCGCGACCGTAGCCTTGAGGAAATCCGGTTTGGCCTTTTTCGGTCAGCTCACGACCAAGTGCTTCCTCCAGGGTTTTCGGAACGCCATCGGCGAGCGGCACTTCGTCGATGCCGTCACGGTTGCCCTCGAACAGGCGAACCGAGTCCAGTGTGATCGCGAGGATCTGATAACGGTCGGCGGACTGGGCAATGCGCAGCAACGGTTTGAGGTGCATACGGTCATTGGCGACGGCGAGCTCCGGCACGCTGCGTTGCAGGCGGAATACCTCGAAGTAGTCTGCCGCACCGAACACCGCCAGTCCGTCACGGTTGGAATTCCAGAAATCGATGTCGTCGATCAGGTCATGGAATGGCTTGAGCAAAGTCTTGGCCTGGTCTGCGCGGCCTTGCTGCTTGAGCGAGTCCTCGAGCTGACGGACCAGGTGCTTGAAACGGATAGGGTCTTGCTGGCGCTCGGGAAAGCTGCGATGGGTGGGCTGGTATAACGACAGACAAGGGGCTTCGCGCTTTGCCAGCAGTTGAGACATGGTTTCACGATCGAGCAATCTGTTCATGCACGGCCTCTCTAATAAATCAGATGGTTCGGTCCCTCGTGATGTGAACGGCCTGGTTCGGCAGGTCGTTATCAATGATGGTTGAACTTATCCAGCGCATGCGCCAGTGCATGGCTGAGCTTCTCTGCGGCACCATCGATGGCAAGTGTCATGGAGTCGGCCTTGTGGGTCGTCGAGATCGGCTCGTGGCCTTTGACCCTGGCCTCCATCTGGCAGCGCTTGTCCTGAGGGCCCTTCTTTCCGCTGTTCTCGTCGTTGAGATGAACTTCGACTCGGGTCAGCTGATCATCGAAACGCTCCAGCTCGCTCTCCACCGTTGCCTTTACGTGCTCCTCCAGGTTGCTGGTTACGTTGACGCTGTGATTGCTGTTCACCAGAATCTGCATGATGTCCTCCTGATTGAATCGCCGGATAGCTCCAGGCAAAGCGCAAAGCGCAAAGGGCACCGGCTACAGAATATCGACGTGGCCAGAATAGCCGGGTTCCGCCTGAGCTTGGCAGTCGGACGCGCGGCGCAGTCGCAACTCAATCGCGTTCGTCACGGTACTCGGGGCGCATGGAAAGTCCTTCCTTGAGCGCATGGATCAGCAATCGCACTTTCGGCAGAGGGTACCGTCGCTGCGGATACACGGCCCAGACCGCCGTGTTCGGTGGCTGGTTGGCCTCCAAAAGCGAAACCAGTTCGCCACGGCGTAGCGGTTCTTGTACGTAATAGTCCGGCAGTTGGCAGAGGCCGAAGCCACGCAGCGCGGCGTCGAGCACTGCCTGACCGCTGTTGCAGCGCCAGTTGCCGGTGGGTTTGAAGGGGTGCTCGCGGCCGTCCACTTGAAGCATCCAAGTGTCACCCGTGCCGACCAGGCAGTTATGGCGCGCCAACTCCGACAAGGTGTGTGGCCGCCCGTAGTGCTCAAGATAGGCTGGCGCTGCACAGAGATACATGGCGCGAGGTGCCAGTCGCGTTGCCACCAGACGCGACTCGCTGAGCCGACCGAGGCGTATCGCCAGATCGTAGCCCTCCTGGACCAGGTCAAGGGTGCGGTTCGAGAGTTCGATCTCGACTCGCAGCTGTGGATGCTGCGCCATGAACTCGTTGACCAGCGGTACGATGAAGCGCTCGCCATAAGCCACCGCGGCGGTCATGCGCAGCAGGCCTGTCGGTGAGGCGTGCAGATCGCTGATGGCATGAAAGGCTTCGTCGCGCTCCTCGATCAACCGCTGGCAGCGCGCCAGAAACGTGTGGCCGGCCTCCGTCAGCGATACTCGCCGCGTGGTGCGGTAGAGCAGCCGAGCCTGCAGGCGTTCTTCGAGGCGCGCCACCTGACGGCTGATATGCGAAGACGAAACCCGTAACTGCTCGGCCGCACGCATGAAGCTTGCGCATTCGGCTACGGCGACGAATTCATCAAGACCTTCCCAGCGATTCATCGGTAACTCCTGCAGTGGTAGGGTGTGCCTGATTATCCCCATATGGCAATAATGTTTCCATAATCGAGCCATTAACCCTGGCGGCCAAGCAAACTACACTGCCTGGCACTGTTAACCACTCGCGAGTAGAGTCCATGACCATCAAATCCCGCGCGGCAGTCGCCTTCGCCCCTAATCAACCCTTGCAGATCGTGGAAGTGGACGTCGAGCCGCCCAAGGCCGGTGAGGTGCTGGTGCGTATCGTCGCCTCAGGTGTTTGCCATACCGATGCCTATACGCTGTCCGGTCAGGACTCGGAGGGCGTGTTCCCCTGCATCCTCGGGCATGAGGGTGGCGGTATCGTTGAGGCCGTGGGCGAGGGCGTGACCTCGGTGGCTGTAGGCGATCACGTGATCCCGCTGTATACGGCCGAGTGCGGTCAATGCAAATTCTGTAAATCCAACAAGACCAACCTGTGCAGCTCGGTTCGCGCGACCCAGGGCAAAGGCCTGATGCCGGACGGCACCAGCCGCTTCTCCTACCAGGGCCAGCCGGTCTACCACTACATGGGTTGTTCGACCTTTTCCGAGTACACCGTGCTGCCGGAAGTGTCCGTGGCGGTGATCCCGAAGGAAGCGCCACTGGACAAGGTCTGTCTGCTGGGCTGTGGCGTGACCACCGGTATTGGTGCGGTGCTCAACACCGCCAAGGTGGAGGAGGGCGCCACCGTGGCCATCTTCGGTCTCGGCGGCATCGGCCTGGCGGCAATCATCGGAGCCAAGATGGCCAAGGCTTCGCGCATCATTGGCATCGACATCAACCCGTCGAAGTTCGCCATCGCCGAGGAATTGGGCGCCACCGACTTCGTCAACCCGAAGGACCACGACAAGCCGATCCAGGACGTCATCGTGGAGATGACCGACGGCGGCGTCGATTACAGCTTCGAGTGCATCGGTAACGTGCAGCTGATGCGCGCCGCACTGGAGTGCTGCCACAAGGGCTGGGGGGAGTCGACCATCATTGGCGTGGCGCCGGCCGGTGCGGAGATCAGCACCCGTCCCTTCCAGCTGGTCACCGGGCGGGTCTGGCGTGGCAGTGCCTTCGGTGGGGTCAAGGGGCGCACCGAGCTGCCGAGCTACGTGGAAAAGGCGCAGAAGGGCGAGATCCCGCTGGATACCTTCATCACCCACAATATGGGGCTGGACGAGATCAATAAAGCGTTCGATCTGATGCATGAAGGCAAGAGCATTCGGACCGTCATTCATTTTTGATCAGTATGTCGCGCCGCATCGACCCGGCCCATACCGGCCGATGTGGCGTGCTGCCAGGAGGGCCTATGAGCCTTGAGAACATTTCCTGCCAGAAGAGCTTCGGTGGCTGGCACAAGCGCTATCGGCACCGTTCGACCAGTTTGAACTGCGACATGATCTTTGCGGTATATCTGCCGCCCCAGGCCGAGCAGGGCGAGAAGCTGCCGGTGTTGTACTGGCTGTCCGGCCTGACCTGCTCCGACGAGAACTTTATGCAAAAGGCCGGCGCGCATCGCTTGGCCGCGGAGCTCGGGCTGATCATCGTCGCGCCGGATACCAGTCCACGCGGCCCGGATGTACCGGATGATCCTGCCGCCGCCTACGATTTCGGCCTCGGTGCGGGATTCTACCTCAACGCCACCGAGGAGCCCTGGGCTCAGCACTACCGTATGCACGATTACGTCGTCGATGAGCTGCCTGCATTGATCGAGGCCAATTTCCCGGTTTCAGACAGGCGCGGCATCAGTGGGCATTCGATGGGTGGGCACGGTGCCCTGGTTTGCGCATTGAGGAATCCGGGGCGCTACCATTCGTTGTCCGCCTTCGCGCCCATCAGCAATCCCGCCGATTGCCCTTGGGGCGAAAAGGCCTTTTCCGGGTATCTGGGCGCGGATCGTTCCCGTTGGCGTGAATGGGATGCCTGCGCGCTGATCGCCAAGGCCGAGGAAAAACTGCCGATCCTGGTGGACCAGGGCGACCGCGATGACTTCATGGCCAATCAGCTCAAGCCCGAGGCGCTCGAAGCTGCCGCCAAGGCTGCGGAGCATCCATTGACGCTGCGCATCCAGCCTGGCTACGACCACAGCTATTACTTCATCGCCAGCTTTATCGACGACCACCTACGCCATCATGCGCGGGCGCTAAAGGCGTAGAGTGTCGGGCGAAGCACCGTCCACGCCTTTGCCCCGGGCCGTCTGATTGACGGGCGCATGGCGGGAGTGATCGCTATGCCCAGAAGCATCACGTACTGTAAGCGGAAGAAAAAAGGCCCGACCGGGTAGCCGGTCGGGCCTTCCATCGCAAGGAGCTAGAGCGACGGATAATCGGTATAGCCTTCGGCACCTTTGGCATAGAACAGCTCGGGGCGTGGCTCGTTGAGTGGCGCGTTCTGGCGCAGGCGCTGGACCAGGTCAGGATTGGCGATAAAGGGCACGCCGAAGGCCACGGCATCTGCCTTGCCTTCTGCCAGCCAGGCGTTTGCCTGGTCCTTGGTGAAACGTTCGTTGGCGATGTAAACGCCGCCGAAGATCTGCTTGAGTTGCGGTCCTAGGCTATCTTCGCCAACTTTTTCGCGGCTGCAGATGAACGCAATGCCGCGCTTACCCAGTTCGTGGGCGACGTAGCCAAAGGCCTCGGCCAGGTTGGTATCGCCCATGTCATGAAGGTCTGCCCGGGGTGACAGGTGCACGCCCACACGACCGGCTCCCCAGACACTGATCGCGGCGTCGGTCACTTCGAGCATCAGGCGCGCCCGATTTTCCAAGGAGCCGCCGTACTGATCGGTGCGCTGGTTGGTGCTGTCCTGCAGAAACTGATCAAGCAGGTAACCGTTGGCGCCGTGGATCTCGACCCCATCGAAACCGGCTTCGCGTGCATTTTCGGCACCCTTGCGGTATGCCTCGACGATGCCGGCGATTTCAGCCGTTTCCAGCGCACGCGGTATTTCGTAGTTCTTCATCGGGCGAACCAGACTGACATGCCCGGCGGGTTTGATCGCACTGGGCGCAACCGGTAATTCGCCTCCGAGGTAGATCGGATCGGAAATCCGGCCCACGTGCCAGAGCTGCAGCACCATTTTGCCGCCCTTGGCGTGTACCGCATCGGTGACCTTTTTCCAGCCCTGGATCTGCTCGGAGGACCAGATGCCGGGCGTGTCAGGATAGCCGACACCCATCGGCGCGACCGATGTGGCTTCGCTAATGATCAGGCCGGCTTCGGCGCGCTGCCCATAGTACTCGGCGATCAGGTCACCGGGCACGCGGCCGGGTTCGGCGCGGCAGCGGGTCAGCGGAGCCATGATGATGCGGTTGTTCAACTCCAGATCGCCAATCTTGATGGGGTCGAAAAGTGTAGGCATAGCGAGGCTGCTCCTGGGGTAGGGGGCGGTTATAACGCTTAGAGTTCCTGACCGATGCGGGTCAGAAAGTCCTGGATGGCTGGCTCATTGCGCTTGAAGAAATGCCACTGGCCGATCTTGCGGTTGGTGATCAGCCCGGCGCGCTGCAGCGTCGCCAGATGAGCGGATACGGTTGATTGCGATAGCCCTGCGCGCTGGTCGATCTGTCCGGCACAGACGCCGTTTTCCAGGGAGTGATGCTGCTCGGGAAAATAGCGTTGAGGTTCCTTCAGCCACTTCAGGATTTCCCGCCGCAGTGGGTGAGCAAGTGCCTTGATGACATCGTCGAGTTCGTCGGGCATTGGTCCGCCTGATTCGTCTGGTTCGGTGTATTGCGATGGGGCGAACTATATATCGTGATTTTCCGATATGGGATCGAACCGGTTGATGGTGTTCATCACGCTCATCGATCCACCGCCGAGAGCATCGCTGCGTATCCGGCTTCACCCGGCGGTCGCGTCCTGTAGAATCGCGGGCTGTCTTTTCAGGGTAATCAGACTATGCGTATCGGCCATGGCTATGACGTGCACCGTTTTGGCGAGGGGGATTTCGTCACGCTGGGTGGCGTGCAGATTCCTCATGGATTCGGCTTGCTCGCCCATTCGGATGGTGATGTGTTGCTCCACGCTTTGAGCGATGCGCTGCTGGGCGCCGCAGCGCTAGGAGACATCGGTAAGCACTTTCCTGATACCGACCCCGCATTCAAGGGTGCCGACAGCCGGGTGCTGCTCCGGCATGTGCTCAAGCAGGTGCAGGCCAAGGGCTGGAAGGTTGGCAACGTGGACGCCACCATCGTCGCGCAGGCACCGAAGATGGCGCCTCATATCGAGATGATGCGCAGCCTGATCGCCGAGGACCTGCAAGTCGGACTGGACCAGGTCAACGTCAAGGCCACCACGACCGAGAAGCTTGGCTTCACCGGGCGTGAAGAAGGCATCGCCGTGCACGCGGTCGCACTGCTGGTCAATGCATGAACGAAGATCAGCTGCTTGGCCCGAGGGCTCACGGTGAGCCCTGTGGCACTGCCGTGCTCAAGGCCGTCGCCGAGGACTTTCAGGTGGACGAGGTCCTGGACATTCCCTTGTCAGGCACAGGCGAGCACCTCTGGCTCTGGGTGGAAAAGCGCAATTTGAATACCGAGGAAGCAGCGCGCCGGATTGCCCGGGCGGCTGGCGTGCCGGCGCGGAGCATCAGCTATGCCGGCCTGAAGGATCGTCAGGCGCTGACCCGTCAGTGGTTCAGCCTGCATCTTCCGGGCAAGGCCGATCCGCAGCTTGGCAAGGCCGAAGACGAAACGCTTAAAATCCTCCAGGCGGGCCGTCATCAACGCAAGCTGCAACGCGGCGCGCATTCGGCTAATGGTTTCACCCTGCGGCTGACCGACTTACGCGCAGACCGGGCAGTGCTGGACGTTCGCCTCGAGCGAATCAAGACTCACGGCATCCCTAATTATTTCGGCCTGCAGCGATTTGGTTTCGAGGGCGGCAACGTCCAGGGCGCACGTGAATACGCCAACCGCCAGGAACTGCCGGCTCAACGCAATCTGCGCTCGCGCCTGCTGTCGGCTGGGCGCAGCTACCTGTTCAATCGGGTGCTGGCCGAGCGGGTGGCCGCGGGCAGCTGGAATCAAGCGTTGGTGGGGGATCTGCTTGCGTTTACCGATAGCCGCAGCTTTTTCCCTGCAGGCGAAGCCGAGTGCGCTGATCCTCGGCTGGCACTGCTCGATCTGCACCCCACAGGGCCGCTCTGGGGCGCTGGAGAGTCGCCAGCTACAGGCGAAGTACAAGCGCTTGAGGCACGGACCGCAGTAGCGGAACCGTCAATCGCCAAGTGGCTCGCAGAAGCCGGAATGAAGCATGAGCGGCGCACTCTTCGCCTCCCCATCGGCGGCTTGTCGTGGCATTATCCCGAGCCTGACATTCTGCAACTTGAATTCGTCCTGCCGACCGGGTGCTTCGCCACTGCTGTGGTGCGTGAACTGGTCAGCCTGGCAGGGCAGACGGACATTTGATGCGTATTCTGATCGCCAACGACGACGGGGTGTATGCACCTGGGCTCGCCGCGCTTTATGACGCGCTGGCGGATTACGCCGAGTGCAAGGTGGTTGCCCCAATCCAGGACATGAGCGGCGCCAGCAGCGCATTGACGCTGGATCGCCCGCTTCATCCGATAACCATGCCGAACGGTTTCATCGGCGTGAACGGTACACCCACCGATTGTGTTCATCTGGGTATCAACGGACTGCTGGACGAAGCACCCGATATGGTGGTTTCCGGCATCAACATGGGTGCCAATCTGGGCGACGACGTGCTGTATTCCGGCACCGTGGCAGCGGCCATCGAGGGGCGCTTCACCGGCCAACCCGCGTTCGCGTTTTCGTTGGTGTCCCGGCTGCCCGACAACCTGCCGACCGCCGCCTATGTCGCGCGCAAGCTAGTCGAGCACCAACAGACGCTCGATCTTCCGCCGCGTACCGTGCTCAGCGTCAACGTGCCTAACCTGCCGCTCGATCACATCCGTGGCATCCAGCTGACCCGGCTCGGCCACCGTCGCCGCGCCAAGCCTCCGGTCAAGCAGGCGAACCCGCGAGGTAAGGACGGCTATTGGATTTCGGTCGCCGGTGACGTCGAAGACGGCGGACCGGGTACCGATTTCCATGCGGTGATGCAGGGCTACGTTTCGATCACCCCGCTACAGCTCGACCGGACCTTCCACGAGGCGTTCAAGGGACTCGATAACTGGCTGGAGGGTGTACTGTGAACCACCGCGGACCAGACGACCTGCTGCGCCACGGCACGGGCATGACCTCGCAACGCACCCGTGACCGCCTGATTCAACGGCTTTACGAGGAAGGCCTATCGGACGCGCGCGTTCTCGAAGTCATCCGACGCACACCGCGCCATCTTTTCGTCGATGAAGCCCTGTCCCATCGCGCCTATGAAGATACCGCGCTGCCAATCGGCCACAACCAGACGATTTCGCAGCCATTCATGGTCGCCCGCATGAGTGAACTGTTGCTGGCCAACGGACCACTGGACAAGGTACTGGAGATCGGCACCGGTTCCGGTTACCAGACAGCCGTGTTGGCGCAACTGGTCGAGCGGGTTTTCTCAGTCGAGCGCATCCAGGCGCTGCAAGATCGGGCAAAAGAGCGTCTGGTCGAACTCAAGTTGCGCAACGTGGTCTTTCGCTGGGGTGATGGTTGGGAAGGCTGGCCTGCATTGGCGCCCTACAACGGCATCATCGTTACCGCGGCGGCAGCCGATGTGCCACAGGCCCTGCTCGATCAACTGGCTCCCGGCGGGCGGCTGGTGATACCGGTCGGGGTTGGCGAAGTCCAGCAATTGATGCTGATCATTCGAGAGGAAGACGGTTTTTCCCGCCACCTGCTGGACACCGTGCGCTTCGTGCCGCTGCTCAATGGACCTGTAGTTTGATCTCAGCGGAAGGAAGCATGAAAAACGCGTTGATGTTGTACGCCAAAGGCATGGCCATGGGCGCGGCGGATGTGGTTCCGGGCGTGTCGGGCGGAACAGTAGCCTTCATCACAGGTATCTACGACGAATTGCTGCGTTCCATCGGTGCTGTGCCCAATGCGCTCGGCCCATTGCTGCGTGGTCGCATCAGCGAAGCGTGGCGTATCGCCAACGCGAGTTTTCTGCTGGTGCTGTTCGCCGGCATCCTAACCAGCGTGCTCAGCTTGGCCAAGCTGATCACCTATCTGCTGGAGCATCATCCGATTCCGGTCTGGTCGTTTTTCTTCGGTCTGATTCTGGTTTCGGTGCATCTGGTCAGCAAAGAAATCCAAAGACGCAGCGTGTCACGTCTGGTCAGCCTGTGCGCAGGGATCGGCTTTGCCTACTGGATTACCGTCGCGGCACCCATGCAATGGAGCGCGAGCAGCATCAGTCTGTTCTTTGCCGGCGCCATCGCCATTTGCGCGATGATCCTGCCAGGTATTTCCGGTAGCTTCATCCTGGTACTACTTGGGCTATATCCAGTCATTCTAGGGGCCGTCAAGGCTTTGGACCTGGGAGTCATGCTGACCTTCGCGGCGGGATGTCTTGTCGGCCTGCTGAGTTTCGCCCGCTTGCTGAGCTGGGTGTTGTTGCGCTGGCGGGATCTCACCCTGGCGTTCCTGACCGGGTTGATGCTCGGCTCGCTGAACAAGGTATGGCCGTGGAAGGAAACCTTGACCTGGCGCCTGGATTCCCATGGTCAGCGGGTGCCACTAGTCGAGCAGAACTTGCTGCCCGGTACTTATGGCGAGCTGACCGGACAGGATCCGCAGCTGTTGCTGGCCGTACTGTTGGCGGTGGCTGGCGTTGCCCTCGTGCTCGGACTCGAGTGGTTCGCCGGACGGCGTCAGCCACTGGCGGAAACGGTCTGAACAGTCTTGTCGATCAAAGGGAGCGAGCAGTGAAGCTCACAGCCACCATGCGGTGGATAAGCACTTCGTCCATCCGTTGCGCACTTGCCGCCATCGTGGCGGCTACCTTGCTTGCCGGGTGTGCCAGCTCACCTTCGGGTGGCGTGCATGTCGTGGATCGTAATAGTCGCGATCGTGTGACCAGTGGCCAGTATGTCGTCCAGCGCGGCGATACGCTGTGGTCGATCGCCTTTCGCTTTGGCTGGGATTGGCGCGATCTGGCACGGGTCAACGGCATCAGTCCGCCTCATGTCATTTATCCGGGACAGGCGATTCGTTTCAGTGGGCAGGCACCACGGACCGTAGCCACCCGTCCGGCTCCTCCTGCGCCAAGTTCTAAGCCTGTGGTGGTCGCGACACCGGTCCCGACGCCACCGCCTTTGACCCGGCCCAGCGTGCCGGCGCCCAAAACGCCCGTGGCGACCACACCGGTCACTCCTGTAACCCGCTCCGCAAGTGGCTGGGCCTGGCCTGCGGGCGGTACTGTAATAGGCCGGTTTTCCTCAAACGGCAGTTTGAATAAAGGCATTGATATCGCCGGGGAATTAGGACAGCCTGTTTTAGCTGCTTCTGATGGGGCTGTTGTGTACGCCGGTAGTGGTTTACGGGGTTACGGCGAACTTGTGATCATCAAGCACAGCGATACCTATGTAAGTGCCTACGGTCATAACCGCAGGCTGCTGGTTCAGGAGGGTCAACAAGTCAAGGCTGGGCAAAGAATTGCCGAGATGGGATCGACTGGAACCGACCGGGTGAAGCTGCATTTCGAGATTCGCCGCCAAGGCAAACCCGTAGATCCTCTGCAATACCTACCCAAGCGCTGATTTGTATTATTTTCCTGTTCCGGCACTAGGAGGGGCTTGAGCGTTACCAGGGAGTGCGTGTCGCCCGAGCCTGTTGTCGAACTCAGAACAGGAAAACAATAATGGCTCTCAAAAAAGAAGTGCCGGAGTTTGACGTAGACGATGCCGTTCTACTCATGGAACCTTCCGCGGAGGTCGAACCGATCGGTGACCTGCCTCGCGTCGGTTCAGCTGGCACCCGATCCAAGACCGCAACTGTCAAGCAACACAAGTTCATCGATTACACCCGGGCGCTCGACGCCACTCAGCTGTACCTCAACGAAATCGGATTTTCTCCTCTCCTGACTCCCGAACAGGAAGTGCATTACGCACGCCTCGCGCAAAAGGGCGATCCGGCGGGGCGCAAGCGCATGATCGAAAGCAACCTGCGATTGGTGGTGAAGATTGCTCGGCGCTACGTGAACCGGGGGTTGTCATTGCTGGATCTGGTCGAGGAGGGCAACCTTGGGCTGATTCGGGCTGTCGAGAAATTCGATCCCGAGCGTGGTTTCCGTTTCTCCACCTACGCCACTTGGTGGATTCGACAGACCATCGAGCGGGCGATCATGAACCAGACCCGCACCATTCGCCTGCCGATACATGTGGTCAAGGAACTGAACGTCTATCTGCGCGCCGCCCGTGAGCTGACCCAGAAGCTCGATCACGAACCCAGCCCGGAGGAGATCGCCAATCTGCTCGAAAAGCCGGTTGCAGAGGTTAAACGGATGCTGGGGCTCAATGAACGTGTGACTTCGGTGGATGTATCGCTAGGGCCAGACACGGACAAGACGTTGCTTGACACACTGACCGACGACCGGCCGAGTGATCCTTGCGATCTGCTGCTCGACGATGACCTGTCAGAGAGCATCGACCAGTGGTTGTCCGATCTGACCGAGAAGCAGCGTGAAGTGGTAATCCGCCGCTTCGGTTTGCGTGGTCATGAGAGCTGCACTTTAGAGGAAGTTGGCCAGGAAATCGGCTTGACCCGTGAGCGGGTACGGCAGATCCAGGTCGAGGCACTCAAACGCTTGCGTGAAATTCTCGAGCGTAACGGCCTTTCGAGCGAATCCCTGTTCCGTTAACGCCCCCGTACTACCCCTTGCCGAGCG
>NZ_JYHV01000011.1 GCF_000952685.1 Stutzerimonas stutzeri
TGCGCTCCAGCGCCTGTCGGAAGGCCGGTGGAAGCTCGCTGCCCATCTGCAGGCGGCCGCCGTCCTGGCGCAGGATGTCCATTTTCGCCAGCCATTCTTCGAATTCTGGCGCCGGCCTGAGCCCTAGGCTCTGGCGCAGGTAGAGGGCATCGTGAAAGGAGGTGGTCTGGTAGTTGAGCATTACGTCGTCCGAGCCGGGGATGCCCATGATGAAGTTGATGCCGGCAGTGCCGAGCAGGGTCAGCAGCACGTCCATATCGTCCTGATCGGCTTCGGCGTGGTTGGTGTAGCAAATGTCGCAGCCCATGGGCACGCCGAGCAGCTTGGCGCAGAAGTGATCTTCCAGCCCGGCGCGGATGATCTGCTTGCCGTTATAGAGATATTCCGGGCCGATGAACCCGACCACGGTATTGACCAGCAGCGGCTTGAATTTGCGCGCCACGGCATAGGCACGCGCCTCGCACGTCTGCTGGTCGACGCCATGGTGCGCGTTGGCCGACAAGGCGCTGCCCTGGCCGGTTTCGAAGTACATCAGGTTGTCGCCCACAGTGCCGCGCTTCTGCGACAGGCCGGCCTCGTAGCCTTCCCGTAGTACCGCCAGATTGATGCCGAAACTGCTGTTAGCCGCCTCGGTGCCGGCGATGGACTGGAACACCAGATCCAGCGGCGCACCGCGGTTGATCGCTTCGATGGAGGTGGTGACGTGGGTGAGGATGCAGCCCTGAGTCGGGATTTCGTAGCGCTGGATGATGGCGTCGAGCATCTTCAACAGTTCGCAGATGCCGCTGGTGCTGTCGGTGGCGGGGTTGATGCCGATCACCGCGTCGCCGTTGCCGTAGAGCAGGCCGTCGACGATGCTCGCGGCGATGCCGGCGGCCTCGTCGGTCGGGTGGTTGGGCTGCAGGCGGGTAGACATGCGCCCGCGCAGGCCGATGGTGTTGCGGAATCGGCTGACGACCCGGACCTTCTGCGCCACCAGAATCAAGTCCTGCACGCGCATGATCTTCGACACCGCGGCGACCATTTCTGGCGTCAGCCCCGGCGACAGCGCCTTCAGCGAGGCTTCATCTGCGTCGTTACCCAGCAACCAGTTGCGGAAATCGCCCACGGTCAGGTGGCTGACCGGGGCGAAGGCGTTGGCGTCGTGACTGTCGATGATCAGGCGGGTGACTTCATCGGTTTCGTAAGGGATCAGCGCTTCGTCGAGGAAGCGCTTGAGCGGGATCTGCGCCAGGCACATCTGTGCGGCGACGCGCTCGGCGTCGCTGCCCGCCGCGACTTCGGCGAGGAAGTCGCCGGAGCGCGCCGGGCTGGCTTTGGCCATCACCTCGCGCAAGCTGTCGAAGCGCCAGTTGGTGCCGCCTACGCTATGCGCATATCCCGCCATGTCGCCCCCTTGTGTGTGCGATGCCTTATTTGTGCAGTGCCGCTTCGGCGTTCTCGATCGCTGCGAACTCTTCTTCCGGCGTGCCAGCCACCAGATGGTGCCGGCTGTAGAAGGCGAAGTAGGCGATGAAGATCCCGTAGATCACCACGGCGGCGATCACCACCCGCGGGTCGACCAGGAAGCCCGCCACCACCGCGATGCAGGCCAGCACCAGCGCGACGCCCGAGGTCAGCACACCGCCGGGCGTCTTGTACGGGCGATGCATATCCGGGCGACGCATGCGTAGGACGATATGCGAGGCCATCATCAGCACGTAGGAGATGGTCGCACCGAACACCGCGACGAGAATCAGCAGGTCGCCCTGGCCGGTCAGCGAGAGCAGGAAGCCGATGATGCCCGGAATAACCAGTGCCATGACCGGCGCCTTGTTCTTGTTGGTCAGCGACAGTTTGCGCGGCAGGTAGCCGGCCCGCGACAGCGCGAAGATCTGCCGCGAGTAGGCGTAGATGATCGAGAAGAAGCTGGCAATCAGCCCGGCCAGCCCGACCAGATTGACGAAGCCGCTCATCCAGGTGGACGAGCCATAGGCGGTGGTAAGCGCTTCGACCAGCGGGTTGCCGGACTCGACCAGTGTGCTGGAACCCGCACCACCGGGGCCGACCAGCAGGATCAGCCCGGCAAAGGCCACCAGAATCAGCATGGCGCCGATCAGCCCGCGCGGCATATCGCGCTGTGGATCCTTGGTTTCCTCGGCGGCCAGCGGCACGCCTTCGACCGCGAGGAAGAACCAGATCGCGTAGGGAATCGCCGCCCAGATACCCACGTAGCCATAGGGCAGGAAGTTACTGGCGCCAGCGGCGGTGGTCGGCGCGATGTCGAGCAGCTTGTCCACCGAGAAGTGCGGCACCATCGCGACGATGAACACGCCCAGCGCCAGCGCCGCGATCGCGGTAATGATGAACATCAGCTTCAACGCCTCGCCGACACCAAATATGTGGATGCCGATGAAGATAATGTAGAACGCGAGGTAAATCGCCCAGCCACCAATACCGAACAGTGACTCGCAGTAAGCGCCGATAAACACGGCGATGGCCGCCGGCGCGATGGCGTATTCGATGAGGATCGCCGTGCCAGTGAGAAACCCGCCTAATGGGCCGAAGGCGCTACGGGCGAAGCCATAGCCGCCGCCCGCAGTGGGGATCATCGAAGACAGCTCGGCCAGCGAAAAGCACATGCACAGGTACATGGTCGCCATCAGCAGCGTGGCGATGAACAGCCCGCCCCAGCCACCCTGGGCGAGCCCGAAGTTCCAGCCGGCATAGTCGCCGGAAATGACGTAAGCAACGCCCAGGCCCACCAGCAGCACCCAACCGGCGGCGCCTTTCTTCAGTTCGCGTTCCTTGAAATAGGTGCTGCCAACTGTTTCGAAATCGATGGCGTGATTTGGAGGTGTCGCACTGCTGTGTTCGAGAGCCATGGGAATCATCCTCTGATGGGGTCGGGTACGGCAGGATCGTTAAAGCAAGCGCTGTGCCTGCAGCATGCTTTCGCTCTGCTGCGCCTTATCGCAGGCACCGCCGCACCAGCCCGGCGCGCATGGCGTCGGGCTGGCACCTTGTCGGAGCGTTACAGCGAACGGGCTAGAAGAACCCCAGAGGATTGATGTCGTAGCTGATCAGCAAATTCTTCGTTTGCTGGTAGCTGTCGAGGATCATCTTGTGCGTCTCGCGACCGACGCCGGACTTCTTGTAGCCACCGAAGGCCGCATGGGCCGGGTAAAGGTGGTAGCAGTTGGTCCAGACACGGCCGGCCTTGATCGCCCGGCCCATGCGGTAGGCGCGATTGATGTCGCGTGTCCATACGCCTGCACCCAGGCCGTACTCGGTGTCGTTGGCGATGGCCAGGGCTTCGGCTTCGTCCTTGAAGGTGGTCACGCCGATCACCGGGCCGAAGATTTCCTCTTGGAACACACGCATCTTGTTCGTGCCCTTGAGCAGCGTCGGCTGGATGTAATAACCGGTGGCGAGCGAGCCTTCGAGCTTCTCCACACCGCCGCCAGTGAGTACTTCGGCCCCTTCTTGCTTGGCGATTTCCAGGTAGGACATGATCTTGTCGAACTGCTGCTGGCTGGCCTGTGCGCCGACCATGGTGTCGGTGTCCAGCGGATCGCCGCGCTTGATCTGCGAAACCTTCTTCATCACCGCTTCCATGAACGGCCCGTAGATCGACTCCTGCACCAGCGCCCGCGACGGACAGGTGCAGACTTCGCCCTGGTTGAAGAAGCCCAGCACCAGGCCTTCGGCGGCCTTCTCGATAAAGGTCGGCTCGGCCTGCATGATGTCTTCGAAGTAGATGTTCGGGCTTTTGCCACCCAGCTCGACGGTGCTCGGGATGATGCTCTCGGCGGCGCGCTTCATGATGTGCGAGCCCACCGGGGTCGAGCCGGTGAAAGCGATCTTGGCGATGCGCTTGCTGCTGGCCAAGGCCTCGCCGGCTTCACGGCCGTAGCCTTGCACGACGTTGAGCACGCCCGGCGGTAGCAGGTCACCGATCACCTCCATCAAAACGGCGATCCCCAGCGGCGTCTGCTCAGCGGGTTTCAGCACCACGCAATTGCCCGCCGCCAGAGCCGGCGCAAGCTTCCAGGCGGCCATCAGGATCGGGAAGTTCCACGGGATGATCTGTCCGACTACGCCCAGTGGCTCGTGGAAATGATAGGACGCGGTGTTTTCATCGATCTCGGCGCTGGTGCCTTCCTGGGCGCGGATGCACCCGGCGAAGTAACGGAAGTGGTCGGCGGCCAGCGGGATGTCAGCGTTCAACGTCTCGCGCACGGCTTTGCCGTTGTCCCAGGTTTCGGTGATGGCGAGCATCTCGAGGTTCTGCTCGATGCGATCGGCAATCTGCAGCAGGACCAGCGAGCGCGCCTGCGCGCTGGTTTTGCCCCAGGCATCGGCAGCGGCATGGGCGGCGTCCAGGGCCTTTTCGATATCCGCCGCGTCGGAACGGGGGAATTCGGCGATGGGTTGACCGTTGACCGGGGAAAGGTTGGTGAAATACTGGCCGTTGACCGGCTCGACGAACTCGCCGCCGATGAAGTTGCCGTAGCGGGACTTGAAGGAAACGACAGCGCCTTCGCTGCCGGGATGGGCGTAACGCATGGTGAGTCTCCGGGACTTGTAATTGTGTGGGACTACTGTGATTCAGCGTAGAACAAAGCCCGTTCGTCGGTTGGCGAGGCGACGTGCGGTGCGGGGTTTCGCGGGCGGGTGCTGTGCTAATCTGCGCCGCAGTTTTCGGCGCCGATACAGCGCGGCTGTGCCGCCTGGCCCCATGGGTTTGGCGTAGCGCTTTTCAGAGGTCATTCATGCATATTCATATTCTCGGCATCTGCGGCACCTTCATGGGTTCGCTGGCGGTGCTGGCCAAGGAACTGGGCCACCGCGTCACTGGCTCCGACGCCAACGTCTATCCCCCGATGAGCACCCAGCTGGAAGCCCAGGGTATCGAGCTGACCCAAGGCTACGAGCCCAGCCAGCTCGAACCGGCACCGGATCTGGTAGTGATCGGCAATGCGTTGTCGCGTGGCAACCCAGCGGTGGAGTACGTGCTGAACAAGGGGCTGCCCTACGTGTCCGGTCCGCAGTGGTTGGCCGATCACGTGTTGCAGGGGCGTTGGGTATTGGCCGCTGCCGGCACCCATGGCAAGACCACCACCAGCAGCATGCTCGCCTGGGTGCTGGAGCATGCCGGCATGAGCCCGGGCTTTCTCATCGGCGGTGTGCCGCAGAACTTCGGTATCTCGGCGCGGCTGGGCGGCACCCCGTTCTTCGTGGTCGAGGCGGATGAATACGACAGTGCCTTCTTCGACAAGCGCAGCAAGTTCGTCCATTACCGTCCGCGCACGGCGATCCTCAACAATCTGGAATTCGACCACGCCGATATTTTCCCGGACCTCGCCGCGATCGAAAGGCAGTTCCACCATCTGGTGCGAACCGTGCCGAGCGAAGGGCTGGTCATTCATCCCGAGTCAGAAGCAGCGCTAAAACGGGTGGTCGGCATGGGGTGCTGGACGCCAGTGCAGACAACCGGCGAAGGTGGGCAATGGCAGGCCAAGCTGCTCAGCGCCGACGGCTCGCGTTTCGAGGTCATCTTCGACGGTGCCGTGCAGGGCGTGGTGGACTGGGAGCTGACCGGCCAGCACAACGTCAACAATGCCTTGGCCACACTTGCGGCAGCCCGGCATGTCGGCGTATTGCCCAAGCAGGGCGCCGAGGCGCTGAGCGAGTTCTTGAGCGTCAAGCGGCGCATGGAAAAGGTCGCCGAGGTCAATGGCGTCATCATCTACGATGACTTCGCCCATCACCCGACCGCTATCGCCACGACCCTCGATGGCCTGCGCAAGCGGGTGGGCGATACGCCGATCATTGCCGTGATCGAGCCGCGTTCCAACTCCATGAAGCTTGGTGCTCACCGCGAAGGCCTGGCCGATTCGGTGGTATTGGCCGATCGGGCGATCTGGTACGCGCCGCCGAACCTCGGCTGGGATCTGGCCGCTACCGTGGCCGGCTCGCCGGTCGAGACGACCGTCTGCGATTCGCTGGACGCGATCATCGCCAAGGTGAAAGCCGACGCCAAACCGGGTACGCAGGTGGTGGTGATGAGCAATGGCGGTTTTGGTGGGCTGCACGTCAAGCTGGCCGCCGCTTTGAGCTGATCGCTCAAGGTGGAAAACGCTTCGCGGTTTTCCACCCTACGGTGACCGTGGGTAGGGTGGAAATCGCCGAAGGCATTTCCACGCGCAGGACAGGTAGGGTGGGCTTCAGCCCACCGGAACACGACCAGGCGGCAAAGGGAACAGATATATGAACGGACCGGAACGCATCACTCTGGCCATGACCGGCGCCTCCGGCGCGCAGTACGGCCTGCGCCTGCTCGACTGCCTGATTCAGGAAGACCGCGAGGTGCACTTCCTGATCTCCAAGGCCGCGCAGCTGGTGATGGCCACTGAGACCGATGTTGTGCTGCCGGCCAAGCCGCAGGCCATGCAGTCGTTCCTGTCCGAATACACCGGCGCGGCGGCGGGGCAGATCCGTGTGTTCGCCAAGGAAGACTGGATGGCACCCCCGGCTTCGGGCTCCGGCGCGCCGACCGCGATGGTGGTAGTGCCCTGCTCCACTGGCACCCTGTCGGCCATCGCCACCGGCGCCAGCAACAATCTGATCGAGCGCGCGGCAGACGTTGCGTTGAAAGAGCGTCGCCAACTGATCCTGGTCCCGCGTGAAGCGCCGTATTCGAGCATCCATCTGGAGAACATGCTCAAGCTGTCCAATCTCGGCGCAGTCATCCTGCCGGCCTCGCCGGGCTTCTATCATCAACCGCAAACCCTCGATGATCTGGTCGATTTCGTCGTCGCGCGTATCCTCAACCTGCTCAACATCCCGCAGGACATGTTGCCGCGCTGGGGCGAACACCATATCGTCAGCGACGACTGATCCTAGCCGCGCCTGCGTTCGACAATCACCGAGGAGGCGCACATGAAGGGATCGGCCATACGACTCGGCGCCACACTGGCGCTCGTCCTGCTGCTCTCCGGTTGCGCCACGGTGCGCACCCTCGACGCCGCCAAGCCCGGCGCGCCCATCGTCTATTCGGGCACTCGGCTGGACTGGTACAGCCTCAACGGCGGTTGCTGCCCGCTGGACCGCTTCGGGGCCAAAGCGCCGAAATATGCGGCCCTCGACCTGCCTGCCAGCGTTTTGCTGGACACCCTGCTACTGCCGCTCTCGCTCGCGGCCGCGCTTGGGCTGGGGATCAACGTACAAGGCGGTCTCTAACCCCTCGGTTCAATGCGCTTGCCCTCGTGACGAGGCTCGTTTGCCGATAAGTATTGGTTATCGCGCGATCAGCAGCTGTCACTAGGCAGCGCTCGCGGTGCTTCTTAGAGTGGCCGGCACCCAGAACAATAAAAGCGAGGAAAGACGATGAGGCGTTGCCTGATCGCGAATCCCGAGCGTGGCGCGCAGACGCCCGACATTCTCTATTCATATGATCAGAAGGCTGGCCTGCTGGGTCATCCGACGGTTGGCGGAATCAACAACCGCCGTTCGGCACGACAGGGTGCCTTTCCTGTAACCGCCCATGAAAGCTGTATTCGCTTCGTCAGGTTGACTCCGTGGCGTGGCGCCGGCCGCTTGCCCGCTCAATCGTTCGGGCGATTTCGATGTGAGAGTTGCCAACTGCATTTGACAGCCAATCATATGATGATAGGGTTCAGTAGACCCAAGGGCAGTCGCACAGAGGCTCGCATGTCGAACAACTATCACAGCGCAACGGTGGAATGGCTGGGTTCCTGGATCGCGTCGGGTAAGGTTCAACCTGGCGAGACACTCAAGGTCGAAGCCGGTCTCTGCGAAGAGCTGGGCGTCAGCCGCACCGTGATCCGCGAGGCGATCAAGACGCTGGTGGCCAAGGGCATGCTCGACGTCGGGCCGAAGGTGGGCACACGAGTGACGCCGGTGCGTTCTTGGAATCTGTTCGACGTCCAGGTCGTAGGCTGGTTGGCTGAGAACGGCCTGCCGGAAAGTTTCGTGATGGACCTGATCGATCTGCGCCGAACCATCGAACCGACCGCCGTGCGCTGGGCATGTGAACGCGCGACGCCGAAGCAGATTGCTGAAATCCAGGCTGCCTATCAGGCGCTTGCCGCGTCCCTGGGCGACAAGGACGACTACAACCGCGCCGACAAGCTCTTCCACGAGGCGGTGCTTGCTGCCAGCCACAACCAATTCATCGAACGCATGGTGCCCGCGCTGGGCGCCTTGCTGGCGGTGTCCTTCGAAGTGTCATCGACGGTGCCTGACGAACTCGGCCTGACCCTGCCGCTGCACAAGGAAATTGCCGACGCCATCGCCAGCCGCGATGGCGCGCGCGGGGTCTGGGCGTGCATGACGCTGATCGAGCGTGCGGCCCTGACCATTTCACGTCATTACCCCGAGCTGGTCGTATTACGCGGCGAGCAGACTGCGCCATAAAAACAATGAAAGCGGAGTGCGACCATGCAATGGCTGCCCATCTCGCAACAACGTTACCTGCTGGCCGAGGGCCCTTTCTGGGATGTCCGGCAGCAGACGCTCTATTGGGTCGATATCATCGGCCGACTGGCCTGCCGGCTGGGCCCGGACGGCTACCGCCAGTGGCAGCTGGCCGAGCCGGTCTCGACGTTCATTCCCTGCCGGCGTGGCGACGCGCTGGTGACGCTGGCCAGCGGTGTCTACCGCCTCGACCTCCACGCCGCTGACGACGAGTCTGCGCTCAAGCGCTTCTGCATCGCCGACGGTACGCCCGGCAACCGCGCCAACGAAGCGCGCTGCGATGCCCAGGGGCGGCTCTGGCTCGGCACCATGCAGAACAACATCGATGAGGATGGCGGCGACCTGCCTATCACCCGGCGTTCCGGTGGTCTGTTTCGAGTCGATCCGGATGGTTCGGTCACGCAGCTGCTCAGCGATCTGGGCATCGTCAATACGCTGCTGTGGAACGAGGTGGGTGATCGCGTCATCTGCGGCGACACGCTGGACGAATCGCTGTACAGCCACCGCGTCGCTGACGACGGGCAGCTGATCGACCGAGACACCTGGGCCGGCCCGCATCCGCGTGGAGTTCCCGACGGCTCGGCCATGGATGCCGAGGGCTACGTCTGGAATGCACGCTGGGGTGGTCATTGCCTGCTGCGTTTCGCGCCGGATGGCTGCCTGGATCGCATCGTCGAATTGCCCGTCAGTCACCCCACCAGCTGCGTATTCGGCGGGCCCGACCTGACCCATTTGTATGTCACCTCCGCCAGGACGGGCGAGGCGTCGACTGAACTGGACGGCGCCGTGCTGATGGCTGATGTCGGTATCACCGGCACGCCTTGTACACGTTTCGCCGGTTGATCTGTTTATCCGGCCGCACTGTGGCCACTTAACTGCTTAGGAGTTGTTCACATGGCCTCACCGCTTTCATTGCCACCGACACCCGAACCCCAACGCGGCGAGCGCCTGAAAGGCAAGGTCGTGGTCGTCACCGGTGGTGCTCAGGGCATCGGCGAGGCGATCGTGGCCTGCTTCCAGGCGCAGCAGGCCAAGGTCGTGATCGGTGATATCCAGGGTGAGAAGGCCGAGCGGGTCGCCGCTGGCTGGCGAGCGCGAGGCGGTGAGGTGCGTGCCCTGAAGACCGACGTCACCCAGCCGGCGGAGCTGGAGGCGCTGGTTGGTCTGGCGCTCGAGCACTACGGCCAGGTCGATGTGCTGGTCAATTGCGCAGGCGTCAACGTATTTCGCGATCCGCTGGAAATGACCGAAGAGGACTGGCGGCGTTGCTTCGCCATCGATCTGGACGGCGTCTGGTTCGGTTGCAAGGCGGCGTTGCCACATATGGTGCAACGCGGCATCGGCAACATCATCAATATCGCCTCGGTTCACTCGACCAACATCATTCCCGGCTGCTTTCCATACCCCGTCGCCAAGCACGGCCTGCTCGGGCTGACTCGCGCACTGGGCATCGAATATGCGCCCAAGGGCATCCGCGTCAACGCCATCGCGCCGGGCTACATCGAGACGCAGCTCAACGTCGATTACTGGAACGATTTCGCTGACCCCCACGCCGAGCGCCAGCGCGCCTTCGACATGCATCCGCCGCGGCGCATCGGCCAGCCGATCGAGGTGGCGATGACCGCGCTGTTCCTCGCCACCGACGAGGCGCCTTTCATCAACGCCGCCTGCATCACCATCGATGGTGGACGCTCGGTGCTCTACCACGATTGACAAGGGTTCGTTTCAAAGGGGCCGGCAGTGCCCCCAGCGGCAAGCCGCCAGCAAGGCATCCGGTGGTGACGTGTCAGGGGGATGAGCTCTGACGAATCAACAAAAAGCTATTCAATAAGAACAATGGAGGTAGCTATGTTCCGGTCTTTCGGAATCCGTTCGCTTTGCTGTGCCGCGCTGACTGTTGGCGCGATGAGTTTCGCCGGTGCGACTCTGGCCGAAGACGAGGTCAAGATCGGCTTTCTGGTCAAGCAACCCGAAGAGCCCTGGTTTCAGACCGAGTGGGCCTTCGCCGAGAAGGCCGCCAAGGAGCATGGGTTCACCCTGCTGAAAATCGCCGTGCCGGATGGCGAGAAAACGCTGGCCGCCATCGACAGCCTGGCGGCCAATGGCGCTAAGGGCTTTGTCATCTGCACCCCCGACGTTGCGCTCGGCCCGGCCATCGTTGCCAAATCCAAGTTCAACGACCTCAAGGTCATGGCTGTCGACGATCGCTTCGTCGATGCCAAGGGCCAGCCCATGGAAGAGGTGCCGTATCTTGGTATGGCCGCTTTTGAAGTGGGCCAGAAGCAGGGCGCGGCCATGGCTGAAGAAGCCAAGAAGCGCGGCTGGGACTGGAACGACACTTATGCGGTGATCAACACCTACAACGAACTCGACACCGGCAAGAAGCGTACTGACGGTTCCGTCGATGCGTTGAAGAAGGCTGGCTTCCCCGAAGACCACATCTTCTACACCCCGCAGAAAACCCTCGACGTGCCGGGCAGCATGAACGCCACGACCTCGGCGCTGGTGAAGCTGCCGCGTGGTGCGAAGCACCTGATCATCGGTGGCATGAACGATAACACCGTGCTGGGCGGCGTAAGGGCCACCGAAAGCGCGGGGTTCAGCGCCGAGAACGTGATCGGCATCGGCATCAACGGCACCGACGCCATCGGTGAGCTGAAGAAGGACAACAGTGGCTTCTACGGCTCGATGCTGCCCAGCCCGCACATCGAAGGCTATGAAACCGCGCGGATGATGTACGAGTGGGTCACCACCGGCAAAGAACCACCCAAGTACACCGCGATGGACGAAGTCACCCTGATTACCCGCGAGAACTTCCAGGAAGAGCTGGAAAAGATCGGTCTCTGGAAATAAGCCGGTCCATTCGCGGGCGGCCTGATCTCAGGTCGATTTCAGTATCGAACTCGTCCAGTCGAACGGGCGAGGGTGGAGACGCTCCATGCTTCAACAAGTCAATTCGGGCGACAGCCTGCGTTTCAACGGCATCGGTAAGAACTTCCCCGGCGTGCGTGCGCTGTCGGAAATCAGCTTCGAAGCCCGGCCCGGCACCGTTCACGCCCTGATGGGTGAGAACGGCGCCGGGAAGTCGACGCTGCTGAAAATTCTCGGCGGCGCCTATCAGCCGAGCAGCGGTGATCTGCAGATCGGGGCGCGCACACTGGCATTTCGATCCGCCGGGGAAAGCATCGCCAGCGGTGTCGCGGTGATCCACCAGGAGCTGCATCTGGTGCCGGAAATGAGCGTGGCCGAAAACCTGATGCTCGGGCACATGCCTTCGCGCTTCGGGCTGGTGAATCGGAGGGCGATGCTGCGTCAGGCGCATGAACTGCTCAAGGGACTGGCTGACGAGATCGATCCGTCTGCACGCCTGGGCAGCCTGTCGCTGGGGCAGCGTCAACTGGTGGAAATCGCCAAGGCGATGTCGCGCAACGCCCATGTGATCGCCTTCGACGAGCCAACCAGCAGCCTCTCGGCGCGGGAAATCGAGCGGCTGATGACGATCATCGGCCGGCTGCGGGACGAGGGGCGAGTGGTGCTTTACGTCTCGCACCGGATGGAAGAGATCTTCCGTATCTGCGACGCGGTCACGGTGTTCAAGGACGGCCGCTTCGTCTGCACCTTCGACGATATGAGCGAGCTGACCCATGACGCGCTGGTGACCTGCATGGTCGGGCGCGATATCCAGGACATCTACAACTACCGCCCGCGCGAGCAGCAAGGCGAGGCCTTGCGCGTCGAAGGGCTGCTCGGCCACGGTTTGCAGGAGCCGGTGAGTTTCTCGATCAGCCGTGGCGAGGTACTCGGCTTCTTCGGTCTGGTCGGTGCCGGGCGTACCGAACTGCTGCGCCTTCTCGCCGGGTTGGCCCCGCACAAGGCCGGTACGGTGCAGCTCGATGGCCAGCCCTTGCAACTGAAGTCGGCACGCGACGCCATCGCTTCGGGGATTCTGCTCTGTCCCGAAGATCGCAAGAAGGAAGGCATCGTGCCGCTGGGCAGCGTGGCGGAGAACATCAACATCGGTGCGCGTGGCCGCAACGCCCGTCTCGGCTGTCTGGTGCAGGGCCGCTGGGAGCGCGAGAACGCCGACCGGCAGATCCGCGCCCTGAATATCAAGACCCCGTCGGCGGACCAGCAGATCGTTTTTCTCTCTGGCGGCAACCAGCAGAAGGTGATTCTCGGGCGCTGGCTGTCGATGCCAATGAAGGTGCTGCTGCTCGACGAACCCACCCGCGGCATCGACATCGGCGCCAAAGCCGAGATCTACCAGATCATCCATGACCTCGCGGCGAGCGGTATCGCGGTGATCGTCGTCTCCAGCGACCTGATGGAAGTCATCGGCATATCCGATCGCATCCTGGTGATGAGCGAGGGCGCGATCACCGGTGAAGTCACCCGCGACCAGGCTGAAGAATCCCGCCTGCTGCAACTGGCACTTCCGCGCTCGCGCGGCTGAACAACCATGAAGAGGTGCTCTATGTCTGCTCAACAAAACGCTCTGGCCGCGCCGCGGCAGGGTCTCAACATGCGCCGCTTCCTCGACGACTGGGTCATGGTGTTGGCGGCGCTCGGCATCTTCGCGTTGTCGGCGATCTTCATCGATAACTTTCTCTCGCCGTTGAACATGCGCGGCCTGGGGCTGGCGATCTCGACCGTGGGCATCGCCGCCTGCACCATGCTGTTCTGCCTGGCGTCCGGGCACTTCGACCTCTCGGTCGGCTCGGTGATTGCCTGCGCCGGAGTTGTGGCGGCTGTGGTGATGCGCGATACCGAGAGTGTTTTCCTCGGTGTCTCGGCGGCGCTGGCGATGGGGTTGGCGGTCGGGCTGATCAACGGCATCGTGATCGCCAAGCTGCGCATCAATGCCTTGATCGCCACGCTGGCGACGATGCAGATCGTGCGCGGGCTGGCCTATATCTTCTCCAACGGCAAGGCCGTGGGGGTGATGCAGGAGGACTTTTTCCTGTTCGGCAATGGCAGTCTGTTCGGCGTACCGGTGCCCATCCTGATCACTGTCGTCTGCTTCGCCTTCTTCGGTTGGCTGCTCAACTACACGACCTATGGTCGCAATACCATGGCCATCGGCGGCAATCAGGAAGCGGCGCTGCTGGCTGGGGTCCATGTCGATCGTACCAAGATCATCATCTTTGCCGTGCATGGCCTGATCGGCGCGCTGGCCGGTGTGGTATTGGCGTCGCGGATGACCTCGGGGCAACCGATGATCGGCCAGGGCTTCGAGCTGACGGTGATTTCAGCCTGTGTACTCGGGGGCGTCTCGCTCAGCGGCGGCATCGGCATGATCCGCCACGTGATCGCCGGGGTGCTGATTCTGGCGATTATCGAGAACGCGATGAACCTGAAGAATATCGACACCTTCTACCAGTACGTCATCCGCGGCACGATTCTGTTGCTGGCGGTGATCATCGATCGGCTGAAGCAGCGCTGATCCCAATCGCGCCGCGTGTCGGCGCGCTGGAGAAATCCCGTGGATACACACCTGATCGCCCTGGATTGGGGCACCAGTTCGCTGCGCGCTTATCGGCTCGGTGCGGCCGGCGAAACGCTGGAAGTGCGCGGCTTGCCACTGGGTGTCATGCAGCTCGATGGCTGCGAGGCCGACTTCGAGCGCGCACTGGAGCAGGCGTGTGGTGACTGGCAGAGCGCCGCGCCCCAAGCCCCGATGATTGCCTGCGGCATGGTTGGCAGCGCCCAGGGCTGGCGTGAAGCCCGCTATATCGAAGCGCCGCTGCGTGCTGATGAACTGACATTGCTGCCCATCGAGCGCTCGCACGGAATGCCGCTATGGTTGGTGCCCGGCGTGATTCAGCGCGGCGGCGTGCCTAACGTGATGCGTGGCGAAGAAACCCAGGTGTTCGGCCTGCTCGATGGCGATGACAGTCAGCTTGCGCCATTGCTGATCGGCCTACCGGGTAGCCACAGCAAATGGGTCACGGTGGAAGGTGGGCAGCTCAGCCGATTCCAGACCTTCATGACCGGCGAGGTCTATCAGGCGTTGCTCGGCCATACGATTCTCGGGCGCACCGCGGTGACCAGCGACAGCTTCAATGCCGCGGCTTTCGAGCGTGGCCTTCGCGTCGCAAGGTCGAGCGAAGGGCAGGCCGGCCCGCTTTCGACGATTTTCAGCAGCCGCACGCTGGTGCTAACCGGCGAGCTCAGCGGCGCAGCCCAGGCCGATTACCTGTCCGGGCTGTTGATAGGGCACGAGCTGGCCGCCATGAGCGCGATGCTGCAGGTGCCGCCATCGCAGTCCATCGTCCTGATCGGCAATTCGACCCTGTGTGCTCGCTACCTTTGGGCGCTCGAGCATTGCGGCTTCGAGTCGTTGCGCTTCGCGCCCGAGGCCACGGCCGCCGGGCTCTGGAAGATTGCCGCCGGCGCCGGCCTGGTCGCCACCGATACTGCAGGAGAGTCAGATGTTTCACCGCACGCTTGCCATTAACGGGCTGGTCGCGATCCTCCGAGGCCTGCGCCCCGAGGAGGCCGAGTCGGTCGGCAGCGCGCTCTATGCCGTCGGTATAAGGATCATCGAGGTACCGCTCAATTCGCCGCAGCCGCTGCGCAGCATCGAAATCCTGCGCCGGACCTTGCCCGACGATTGCCTGGTTGGCGCCGGTACGGTGCTTTCAACGCAGCAGGTGCAAGCGGTGAAGGAAGCCGGCGGGCAGCTGATCGTCATGCCGCATTGCGACGCCCAGGTGCTGCACGCTGCTAAGGCCGCGGGTCTTTATCTCGCACCTGGCGTCGCCACGCCCAGCGAAGCCTTCGCGGCACTGGCGGCGGGTGCCGACGCGCTCAAATTGTTCCCCGCCGAGCAGGTCGGTATCGGCGCGATGAGAGCCTGGCTGGCCGTGCTGCCGACCGGTACGGCGCTGCTGCCGGTGGGCGGCATCACGCCGGAGAACATGGCGCCTTACCTGCGGGCCGGGGCGGCCGGCTTCGGTCTTGGCTCGGCACTTTATTCGCCGGGATTGTCCGCCGACGAGGTGGGTCGCCGGGCGCACGCCTTCATTCTGGCCCGCCACGCGGCGATGGCCTGACCACTTTCTGCGAGAGAGCTGCGATGAAAATTACCCGCCTTACCACGCTGGTTGTGCCGCCACGCTGGCTGTTCCTCAAGATCGAAACCGATGAAGGCGTCACCGGCTGGGGCGAGCCTGTCGTCGAAGGCCGCGCGCACAGCGTCGCCGCGGCAGTGGATGAGCTGGCCGACTACCTGGTGGGGCGCGATCCGCGCAACGTCGAAGACCTCTGGACGGTGATGTACCGTGGCGGCTTCTACCGGGGCGGGCCCATTCTGATGAGCGCCATTGCCGGTATCGATCAGGCGCTGTGGGACATCAAGGGCAAGGCGTTGGGTGTCTCGGTCAGCGACTTGCTCGGTGGGCGGGTGCGCGAGCGTATCCGGGTGTACTCCTGGATTGGCGGGGATCGCCCGGCGGATACCGCCAACGCCGCCCGCGCTGCAGTGGCGCGTGGCTTCAGTGCAGTGAAGATGAACGCCAGCGAGGAGCTGCAGTTCGTCGACAGCCATGCCAAGGTCGATGCGGTGTTGGCGAACATGGCTGCCGTACGGGATGCGGTGGGCAGGAATATCGGTATTGGCGTGGATTTTCACGGCCGCGTGCACAAGCCCATGGCGAAGATCCTGATCAAGGAGCTCGAGGCGTATCGGCCGATGTTCATCGAGGAGCCGGTGCTCAGCGATAACTATGAGGCGCTCAAAGAGCTGGCGCCGCTGTCCTGTGCGCCCATCGCGCTGGGAGAACGGTTGTATTCGCGCTGGGATTTCAAACGCATCCTCGCCGACGGTTACGTCGACATCATTCAGCCGGACACCTCTCATGCCGGCGGCATCACCGAGACGCGCAAGATCGCCAGCATGGCCGAGGCCTACGACGTCGCGCTGGCGCTGCATTGCCCGCTCGGACCGATTGCGCTGGCGGCGTGCCTGCAGTTGGACGGCGTCTGCTACAACGCCTTCATTCAGGAGCAGAGCCTGGGCATCCATTACAACCAGGGCAACGACCTGCTCGACTACATCAGCAACCGGGAGGTGTTCGAGTACGAGGATGGCTTCGTCGCGATACCGAATGGGCCGGGGCTGGGCATCGAGATCAATGAGGATTACGTGCGGGAACAGGCGCGTATCGGCCATCGTTGGCGCAACCCGATCTGGCGTCACGCCGATGGCAGTGTGGCCGAGTGGTAGGGCGGCGACATGGTTGTAGTCAGGCGCACGGCAGGCCTCACGGCCCGTAGCTGCAGCAAGAGCCAAAAGCTTCGCCCCGAGGCGGGCCTCCCACAAAAGCGGCCAGCGCGCACCGAACCGCTGTAGGAGGTGCGCCCCGCGGCGAACGCTGGTTCGGATCCACAACGGTCTATGAAACCAACCGTGCTGCAAGCAAAGCGGCTGCTAAAAACGACCTCGCCAACCGCGAGGCTCGTTACAGCCTGAAGGCCCCTTGCGGGGCCTTCTGCATCAGGGCTTGGGAAATTTGTAGATCGTGGTCTGGGTGTAGGTCTCGCCCGGGTCGAGGCGAGTGCTCGGGAAGTCTGGTTGATTGGGCGAGTCCGGGTAGTGCTGCGTTTCCAGTGTGAAAGCGCTCCAGTGCGAGTAGGTCTTGCCGCCTTTGCCCTTGATGCTGCCGTCGAGGAAATTGCCGGTATAGAGCTGCACACCGGGCTCGGTGGTGTACATCAACAGCCGCCGTCCGGACTCGGGGTCGTGCACTTCGGTAGCCCGCTTGCTGAGGTCGCCATCGGTATCCAGCACCCAGTTGAAATCGAAGCCGCCGGCCTTGGCCTCGGCGAACTTCAATTGCTCGTGATCATCCTTTATGTGTTCGCCAAAGCGGGTCGGCTGGAGGAAATCCATCGGTGTGCCCTTCACCTCGGCCAGCTCGCCGGTGGGGATGAGTTTCTCGGTGACCGGTGTATAGCGCGAGGCGTGCAGCGTCGCGACCTGATCCAGCACGCTCGGGCTGCCAGCGCCGGCGAGGTTGAAGTAGCTGTGGTTGGTCAGGTTGAGCACGGTGGGTTTGTCGGTGGTGGCGCGGTACTGAATGCGCAGCTCGTTGTCTTCGTTGAGGCTGTAGGTCACATGGGTGGTCATTTTGCCTGGAAAGCCCATCTCGCCATCGGGCGACACGTAGCTCAGCTCGACACCGACCCAGCCGTCCTCGTCGGCGGGCCTGGCCTTCCAGACCCGTTTGTCGAAACCCTCCGGCCCGCCATGCAGGGCGTTGCTGCCGTCGTTCTGCGGGATCTGGTAGGTCTTGCCGTCGAGTTCGAAGCGGCCATCCGCGATGCGGTTGCCAAAGCGCCCGATAGTCGCGCCGAAGTAAACGTTGCCGTTCTTGATGTAGCCATCGACATCATCGAAGCCGAGCACGATGTCGTCGGTCTTGCCGTTCTTGTCCGGTATCAGCAATGACTGCAGCACGCCGCCGTAGGTGATCACCACCGCTTCCACCCCTTGGCTGTTTTTCAGGGTGTATTTTTCGATGGGCGTGCCGTCCGGCATCTTGCCGAAGCTGCCGTGCTGGTTGGACAGACCTGCCGCTTGGGCGCCGAATGTACTGATCATGAGAGACAGGGCAATTCCGTTGAGTAGCAATCTGGGTTGCATGGCTTCACCTGACATTGTTGTTGTTTTTTACGTGGTGCACGGCGCCAGGTCGGTGTAGCACCGTTGCGCCGGCTAAAGCCTAGACAGCCGAGCCATTCCGTCCCAATACGAATTACGGTGCCTGAGATATCCAAACCGATATCTCTCAAGTCCTGAAACATGGGTTGGTCAGGTGCGCTGGCGGACTTCATGTTGCGCCAGTGCCCACTCGACGTGTTCGCGCACCAGTTCAGATGGGTCCTCACGGCGAGCCTGCAGCGCTTCAAGCACGGGAATGCTCGAGGGTGCGTTGCCCAACCCGACGGCCAGATTGCGCAACCAGTTCTGGTAACCCGTCCGCCGCAGCGGCGAGCCTTCGGTACGGCTGAGAAATTCCGCTTCGGTCCAGCGAAACAGCGCCGCCAGTTCGGCATTGTCGAGGCTGTGGCGGGGCTGGAAGTCGGTCTGCTCAGTTGGTTTGGCGAAGCGATTCCAGGGGCAGACGATCTGGCAGTCGTCGCAGCCGAACACCCGGTTGCCGATCTTCGGCCGCAGCTCGACCGGTATCGGGCCTTTCAGCTCGATGGTGAGGTAGGAAATGCAGCGTCGCGCGTCCAGCATACGTTCCCCGACGAAGGCCTCGGTCGGGCAAATGTCCAAGCAGGCGTGGCAGCTGCCGCAGTGGTCGCGCGCACTGGGCTCGTCAACCGGCAAATCGATGTCTACGAAGAGTTCGCCGAGGAAGAACCAGCTTCCAGCCTTGCGGTTGAGCACCAGGGTGTTCTTGCCGATCCAGCCGAGGCCGGCCTGCTGCGCCACGGCTTTTTCCAGCACTGGCGCGCTGTCGACGAAGGCGCGGAAGCCGAAGGGACCTATGACTTGCTGAATGCGCTCGGCCAGCTGCTGCAGGCGCTTGCGGATCAGCTTGTGGTAGTCGCGCCCTAATGCGTAACGCGAGACGTAGGCCTTCTCGGGATGCGCCAGTTGCGCGGCCATGCGCGTGTCGCCCGGCAGGTAATCCATGCGTAACGACACGACTCGCAGCGTGCCCGGCACCAGCTGCTCCGGGTGGGAACGTTTGCTGCCGTGGGCAGCCATATAATCCATCTCGCCGTGATAGCCGGCTGCCAGCCAGCGCTCCAGGTGCGCTTCATGCTCGCCCAGGTCGACACCGGTGATGCCAACCTGCTGAAAGCCGAGCTCGCGTCCCCACTCCTTGATGGAGTCGGCAAGTGCGGCGGGGTCGAGAGTGGTGCTGGACATGGCTTCGGTTGTCGGGCGTTACGGCGTGTGATGGGCAACTGGTGTTCGTTTCGGTGCGGTGGCTGTTACAGCTGCCGCGCTGTGCGCCCTGAGGTGGTGACATCCATTGTTGTCCGCCGTCGACGCGCTGCGGGCGGCCAGGCAGGCGCATGCGTATAATTCTGCCAGATATTCGCTCGGGTGATTCATGTCCCAGACCACCGATACACTCCCCAACCGTCTTTACTCGGCCGCGCAGGTACGCGAACTCGACGCTCGGCTGATCGCCGCCGGGACGCCCGGTTTCGAACTGATGCAGCGCGCCGCCCACGCAGCCTGGCGTGCCTTGCGCCGGCGTTGGCCGGATAGCGCTGAAGTCACCGTCCTGGCTGGGCGCGGCAATAACGCTGGAGACGGGTACCTGATCGCAGCGCTGGCGCAGCGCGCCGGTCGTGAGGTTCAGGTCATCGCAGTGGGTGATCCCCTCCAGCTGCAGGGCGATGCTGCCAGCGCCTTCAATGAAGCACAGGCAGCCGGCGTGCGGGTGACCCCCTGGTCGTCTGGCGCCGAGCTGCGCGGTGTGCTGGTCGATGCGCTGCTCGGCACAGGGATTACCGGCGAGGTGCGCGAACCGTACGCCAGCGCCATTCGCGCCATGAACGAAAGTGAGCTAGCGATCCTTGCAGTCGATTTGCCATCGGGGCTGTGTGCCGACACCGGGCGCCTGCTCGGCGAGGTGGTGCGTGCCGAGCTGACTGTGACATTCATCGGGCTCAAGCTCGGGCTGTTCACTGGAGAGGGGCCGGATCGGATCGGCGCGCTGGTCTTCGATGACCTACAAGGCGACGCGCAGGTGGTCGAGCAGAGTGCGTACGCCGCCGTGCGTTTGTCCGAAGCGGTCCTGCCCAAGCTCGCGCCCCGTTCCCCGACCGCTCATAAAGGGAGCTTCGGTCAGGTACTGGTCATTGGCGGTGACCTTGGCACGGGCGGTGCTGCCTTGCTGACAGCCGAAGCGGCACTGCGCTGCGGGGCCGGCATGGTGACCCTGGCAACGCGGCCGGAGCATGTCACCGCCTCGCTGGTGCGGCGCCCGGAGATCATGTGCAGTGGTGTCGAATCCACCTATGCGCTGACGGGGCTGACCGGACGCGCCGATGTGCTGGTCATCGGGCCAGGCCTGGGGCAAGCGCCGTGGGGGCGCAGTTTGCTGTCGCTGGCTCCGCAGTGCCGCATGCCTCAAGTGTGGGACGCCGATGCGCTGAACCTGCTGGCGACCGGCGCGGTCGAGTTGCCGAGTGATTGCCTGCTGACGCCGCACCCAGGCGAGGCCGCACGGTTGTTGGGCATGACGGTCGCACAGGTCCAGGCCGATCGTCCCGCGGCAACCCAAGCACTGGCAAAGCGCTACAGTTGTAGCGTACTGCTCAAAGGCGCAGGTACGCTGATCGCAGGACCTGATGGACGTTTGGCGCTATGTGATCGCGGCCATCCGGCCATGGCCAGTGCGGGGCTGGGCGACGTTCTGGCGGGCGTCGCGGGCGCCCTACTGGCGCAAGGCCTTAGGCCGTTCGATGCAGCCTGTCTGGCCGTGTGGCTGCATGCCGTGGCCGGTGAGCGCGCCGGCGAGCAAGGCCGTGGATTGGCCGCCGTCGATATGATCCCAGCCATTCGCCAGCTGCTCGAGGAACAATCGCCATGCCGGATGTGACGCTATTTGCAGCCGACGAAGCGGAGATGCTGGCGCTGGGTGCGACCATCGCCCGGGCGACCGATGGTCGGGGCGTGATCTATCTGCATGGTGATCTCGGCGCAGGCAAGACGACGTTGTCGCGCGGGCTGATTCGCGGTTTCGGACATGAGGGCAAGGTCAAAAGCCCGACCTTTACCTTGGTCGAACCTTACGAAACGCCGGCCGCACGCGTCTTTCACTTCGACCTGTACCGGCTCGTCGATCCGGAAGAACTGGAGTTTCTGGGCATTCGCGACTATTTCGAAGGGGACGCATTGTGCCTGGTAGAGTGGCCAGAACGTGGCGCCGGCATTTTGCCAAAGGCCGACCTGGACATTACCATTACGCCCCAAGGCGCTGGCCGCTCGCTGCGTCTGACGCCGCGAGGCGAACGTGGAGTTGGCTGGTGTTCTGTCCTGACCATCGGTAATCAATGAATAACATGGGGTTGGGTATGCGCATGCGCGCGCTGGTAAGTGGTTTGGCATTGATGCTCGCGGCCGTGCAGGCCCTGGCTGCTTCCGACGTGCAGAGCGTGCGTTTGTGGCGGGCGCCGGATAATACGCGTCTGGTATTCGATCTCTCCGGTCCGGTAAAGCACAGCGTGTTCACCCTGACGGCGCCGGATCGCATTGTGATCGACGTCGATGGCGGTAATCTGCCCAAGCCGTTCGAGCAGTTGCCACTGGAAAAAACGCCCATCTCCGGGCTGCGTGCGGCCAAGTACGATGCCGATACGTTGCGGGTGGTTATCGACCTCTCTGCTCAGGTGACGCCCAAGAGTTTTACCCTGACCCCGAATCAGCAGTACGGTCATCGGCTCGTAGTCGATCTGTACGATGAGGGCGCCGACCCGTCCGCAACCGCAGACGTGCCGGCGACGACCACGCCGAGCACACCCGCCGCGCCCGTATCACCAACCTTGCCGTCGCTCAGTTTGCCGTCGCTGCCAAGCAGCAAGCGTGACATCGTGATCGCTATCGATGCCGGCCATGGCGGCGAGGATCCAGGGGCGATCGGCCCGGGTAAGATCTACGAGAAGAACGTGGTGCTGCAGATTTCCAAGGAGTTGCAACGCCAGATCAACGCCGAAAAGGGCTTCCGCGCCGAACTGGTACGCACGGGGGACTACTTCATTCCGCTGCGCAAACGCACCGAGATTGCCCGCAAGAAGGGCGCGGATCTGTTCGTCTCGATACACGCCGATGCGGCGCCTCGTTCGTCCGCCTATGGTGCCTCGGTGTTCGCCCTGTCGGATCGAGGCGCTACCTCGGAAACCGCACGTTGGCTAGCTGACAGCGAAAACCGTTCGGATCTGATTGGCGGCGCCGGCAATGTCAGCTTGGGAGACAAGGATCAGATGCTCGCTGGCGTGCTGCTGGATCTATCGATGACCGCCTCGCTCTCATCCAGCCTCAACATTGGGCAAAAGGTCTTGAGCAATATGGGACGTATCACGCCGTTGCACAAAAGCCGAGTGGAGCAGGCTGGATTCATGGTGCTGAAATCTCCGGACATTCCTTCAATCCTGGTGGAAACCGGCTTCATCTCCAACCCGTCCGAAGCGCGCAAACTGCAAACCTCCGCCCATCAACAATCGCTGGCACGCTCGATTCGCAGTGGTGTGCGGCAGTTCTTCCAGGAAAACCCGCCCCCCGGAACCTACATCGCCTGGATGCGGGACTCAGGCAAGATCGCCAGTGCGCCTCGCGAACACGTGGTTCGCTCCGGTGAAAGCCTGGCGCTGCTTGCCGAGCGCTATCAGATCAGCCTGTCGGCGCTGCGCAGTGCCAACAGCCTGAAGAGCGACGTGATCAAAATCGGTCAGACTCTGACGATTCCTGCCACCACCCTGGCGGCCCAGCCATGACCGAGGCGGCGCGTATCCAGCTGCTCAATCCACGGCTGGCGAATCAGATTGCGGCGGGGGAAGTGGTTGAGCGACCCGCTTCGGTTATCAAGGAGCTGCTGGAAAACAGCCTCGATTCGGGTGCCTCACGTATCGAGGTGGATGTCGAACAAGGCGGGGTGAAATTGCTTCGCGTGCGTGACGATGGCTGTGGGATTCCCGCCGACGACTTGCCGCTGGCGCTGGCCCGGCATGCGACCAGCAAGATTCGCGATCTTGAAGACTTGGAGCGGGTGATGAGCCTGGGCTTCCGGGGCGAGGCGCTGGCGTCGATCAGTTCGGTGTCGCGTTTGACGCTCACGTCACGTACCGCTGACGCCGCCGAGGCCTGGCAGGTCGAAACCGAAGGTCGCGACATGGAAGCTCGTGTCCAGCCAGCGGCGCATCCGGTTGGTACGTCCGTCGAAGTGCGCGACCTGTTCTTCAATACGCCGGCCCGCCGCAAGTTCCTGCGCACCGAGAAGACCGAGTTCGACCATTTGCAGGAAGTGATCAAGCGACTGGCTTTGGCGCGCTTCGACGTGGCCTTCCATTTGCGCCACAACGGCAAGGTGGTGCTTGCGCTGCATCAGGCCTGCGATGCCGCATCGCGGGCACGGCGTGTGGCGTCGGTGTGCGGTCCAGCCTTTCTCGAGCAGGCGCTGCCCGTGGAAATCGAGCGCAACGGCTTGCATCTTTGGGGCTGGGTCGGTTTGCCGACATTTTCGCGCAGCCAGGCGGATCTGCAGTATTTCTACGTCAACGGACGCATGGTCCGTGACAAGCTGGTCGCCCATGCCGTGCGGCAGGCGTACCGCGACGTGTTGTTCAATGGTCGTCATCCAACCTTCGTGCTGTTTCTCGATGTCGATCCGGCGGTGGTGGATGTCAATGTCCACCCGACTAAACACGAGGTGCGTTTCCGCGATAACCGCATGGTGCACGACTTCCTGTACGGCACTTTGCACCGCGCGCTCGGTGATGTGCGTCCGGAAGATCAGCTCGCTGCGCCGACCAGCGCTGCGCCGGTCGCCCAGGTCAGCGGTCTGGCCGCCGGGGAATTCGCCGGGCAGAACGAGATGAGTCTCGCCGCCAGCGTGCTCGAGCAGCCGCAGGGCGAACAGCCAGCTTGGCGAGGGGCCGGTGCCGGCTATCAGACACCCCGGCCAATGCCGGTGGGGAATGTTGCCGAAGCTCAGGGCGCCTATCGGGAGTTCTTTTCGCCACTGGCCGAAGTCGGTCCGGCGGCGTTGCCGGAGAGTCAGCACGATATTCCGCCGTTGGGCTATGCGCTGGCCCAGCTCAAGGGCATCTACATTCTGGCGGAGAATGCGCAGGGGCTGGTGCTGGTGGATATGCACGCCGCTCACGAGCGGATCATGTATGAGCGGCTGAAAACCGCGATGGCCAGTGAGGGTTTGCGAGGGCAACCATTATTGGTGCCCGAGTCGATCGCAGTTGCCCAGCGAGAGGCTGACTGTGCCGAGGAGCACGCTCACTGGTTTAAGATGCTCGGTTTCGAGCTGCAGCGACTGGGGCCGGAAAGCCTGGCGATTCGCCAGATCCCTTCGTTGCTCAAGCAAGCCGAAGCGACGCGACTGGTTCAGGATGTGCTCGCTGATCTGCTGGAATACGGCACCAGTGACCGCATTCAGGCGCATCTCAACGAGTTGCTGGGCACCATGGCCTGCCACGGGGCGGTTCGAGCCAACCGGCGCCTTACCCTGCCGGAGATGAATGGTCTGTTGCGCGATATGGAGCAGACCGAGCGCAGCGGTCAGTGCAATCATGGTCGCCCGACTTGGACCCAGATGGGTATGAGTGAGCTGGACAAGCTGTTCCTCAGGGGGCGGTAAGTTCTATTCGCCAGCCTCGCGGTTACATCGGTTGCGCGTTGCGTAGCCAAATCACCTTCCTCTCGAGCTCTCGATGTCCCAACTGCCTCCCGCCATTTTCCTCATGGGTCCCACTGCCGCAGGCAAGACCGATCTCGCAATGGAGCTTGCTAGACAGTTGCCCTGTGATCTGATCAGTGTGGATTCGGCGCTGGTATATAGGGGCATGGATATCGGCACCGCCAAGCCCTCGACAGAGCTGCTGCAGGCGTTTCCCCACCGGTTGATCGACATTCGTGATCCGGCGCAGAGCTACTCGGCGGCCGATTTTGTCGGTGACGCACTGGCCGCGATGGCGGAAAGTACCGCGGCAGGGCGTATCCCGCTGCTGGTTGGCGGCACCATGCTGTATTTCAAGGCGTTGAGCGAAGGCCTCGCCGATATGCCCGCTGCCGACGCATCGGTGCGCGCCGAGCTGGAAGCGCAGGCGGAGGCCGAGGGGCTGGCGGCGCTTCATCGGCAGTTGGCAGAAGTCGACCCGGAGTCTGCGGCGCGGATTCATCCCAACGACCCTCAGCGTCTGATCAGGGCGCTTGAGGTCTACCGAGTCAGCGGTATCAACATGAGTGAGCACCGTGCCCGACAAAGGTTGCAAAAAGCTGGAGCAGGCACGCCAGACGGCTGCGTCTTGCCTTATACTGTCGCGCAGTTGTCCGTTGCGCCCGCGCAGCGACAGGTCTTGCACGAGCGTATCGAACAACGCTTCGTGGCGATGGTTGAACAGGGCTTTGTCGAGGAGGTCGAAACCCTTCGTAGGCGTGGCGATCTGCATCCCGAACTGCCTTCCATGCGCGCCGTAGGCTATCGTCAGGTCTGGAGTTATCTGGACGGTGCCTATTCGCGAGAGGAAATGGTTCAGCGCGGCGTCATCGCCACCCGGCAACTGGCTAAGCGTCAATTGACTTGGTTGCGGGGGTGGGAGGGGGTTCACTGGTTGGAAAGTTCGGCCTGCGACAATCTGCCGCGAGCATTGAAATACTTGAAGACGCTCACCATATTGAGCTGACACTGCAATTCGACCGGCTATTCTCAAATCACTGATCGGCCGTGTTTGATTCTAAAAATTAATGAAAAGATCCTTTAAGGAGTGCGGCACATGTCAAAAGGGCATTCGCTACAAGACCCTTACCTGAACACTTTGCGTAAGGAACGCGTTCCGGTTTCCATCTACCTGGTCAACGGCATCAAGCTCCAGGGTCAGATCGAGTCATTCGACCAATTCGTTATCCTCTTGAAGAACACCGTTAGTCAGATGGTCTACAAGCACGCTATCTCGACCGTCGTTCCTGGCCGTCCGGTGCGCCTGCCTGCAGCCGGCGATGCGGAGCAGTCAGAGTCGGGTAACGACTAAAGGGGGCCTTCATTGTTCTTCGAACGTCCCGATGGTGGTGAGCGGGCTATCCTGGTTCATCTGGATGGTCAGGATCCAGCGGCGCGTGAAGACCCTCAGGAGTTTCGGGAGCTGGCACGCTCAGCGGGCGCCGAAACTGTCGGTTTCGTCAATGTGGCCAGGCATCAACCTTCCGCCAAGTTTTTGATCGGTAGCGGCAAGGTCGAGGAGTTGCACGATCTCGTCAAGGATGGCGAGGTCGAGTTGGTCATCTTTAATCACATTCTGACACCCAGTCAGGAGCGCAATCTCGAACGTGCGCTCGAGTGCCGCGTGCTCGATCGAACCGGTTTGATTCTGGATATCTTTGCCCAGCGTGCACGGACGCACGAAGGTAAGCTGCAGGTCGAGTTGGCTCAGCTGGAACATATGAGCACGCGCCTGGTACGTGGCTGGACTCACCTTGAACGGCAGAAGGGTGGTATCGGTCTGCGTGGCCCGGGCGAGACCCAGTTGGAAACAGACCGTCGCCTGTTGCGCGTGCGTATCCGTCAGATCAAACAGCGCCTGGAAAAGGTACGTGGCCAGCGTGAGCAGGCTCGCCGGGGGCGCCGCCGTGCGGATATTCCGCTGATATCCCTGGTGGGCTATACCAACGCCGGCAAGTCTACGTTGTTCAATGCGTTGACCGAATCCGACGTCTACGCTGCCGACCAGTTGTTCGCCACGCTCGATCCGACCTTGCGTCGTCTGGAGCTGGGCGACCTGGGGCCGGTAGTGCTTGCCGATACGGTGGGCTTCATTCGCCACCTGCCGCACAAACTGGTCGAATCCTTCCGGGCCACACTCGAAGAGTCGAGCAATGCTGATCTGCTGCTGCATGTCATCGATGCGCATGAGCCCGAGCGCGATCAGCAGATCGAGCAGGTGCTGGCGGTGCTGACCGAGATCGGCGCAAATGAGCTGCCGATTTTGGAGGTCTACAACAAGGTGGATCTGCTGGAAGGTATCGAGCCGCAGATCCAACGCAACGCTGACGGTGTGCCGCAGCGGGTCTGGGTGTCGGCACAGAAGGGGCTGGGCCTCGATCTGCTGAAGCAAGCCGTCGCCGAATTGCTCGGCAATGATTTATTCGTGGGCACGCTTCGACTTCCGCAGCGCCTTGGGCGGCTGCGAGCGCAATTGTTCGACTTGGGAGCGGTGCAGTCCGAGTCCCATGACGACGAGGGTGGCAGCCTGCTTGACGTACGACTACAGCGAGTCGAGCTGCACCGCCTGATAAGCCGAGCAGGCCTCGAGGTGGAGCAGTTCTTCGAACAACACACTTTGCAATAAAGCTCGGGGGGCTTTTGAGCCGTTCGTTCCGGGCTTTCGGTAGCATTGGCGGGCGTGCCGTTTGGCGCGTCTTTAGCTTTATTTGAATGGAGAGCGCTATGGCTTGGAATGAGCCGGGTGGCAACTCGAACAACCAGGATCCCTGGGGTAGCGGTGGCGGTGGTCGTCGCGGCGGTGGCGATCAGAAAGGTCCGCCGGACCTGGATGAAGCTTTCCGTAAATTACAGGACAGCCTCAATGGCATGTTCGGTGGCAAGAAGCGTAGCGGCGGTTCCTCAGGTGGCGGTGCCGGGCGGCGTGGCGGGTTCGGGCTGGTCTGGGTCGGTCTGGTGCTGCTGCTCGCCGTCTGGCTGTTCAACGCGATCTATATCGTCGATGAGCAGGAGCAAGCTGTGGTATTGCGCTTCGGTAAGTATCACGAAACCGTAGGGCCGGGTTTGAACATCTATTTCCCGCCGTTCGATCGTAAGTTCCAGGCCAATGTCACCCGTGAGCGCTCCTACAGCAAGCAGGGGCAGATGCTCACCGAAGATGAGAACATCATCGAAGTGCCACTGACTGTGCAGTACAAGATCAGCGACCTGCAGGCCTTTGTGCTCAACGTTGAAGATCCGGAGGCCTCTTTGCAGCATGCGACCGACAGTGCCGTGCGCCACGTGGTGGGCTCGACGGCCATGGATCAGGTGCTGACCGAGGGTCGTGAGGCCATGGCGGGTGAGGTGAAGGAACGCCTGCAGCGCTTCCTCGATAACTACGGCACCGGCATCATCGTCACGCAGGTCAACCTCCAAAGCGCGGCGGCACCGCGTGAAGTGCAGGAAGCATTCGATGATGTGATCCGTGCGCGTGAAGACGAGCAGCGCGAGAAGAATCAGGCCGAGTCCTATGCCAACGGCGTCATCCCTGAAGCGCGCGGCCAGGCTCAGCGCATGCTGGAAGAGGCCAGTGGCTACCGCGATGCGGTGATCTCACGTGCTCAGGGTGAGGCGGATCGCTTCTCCAAACTGGTTGCCGAATACCGCAAGGCCCCGGACGTCACGCGTGAACGCCTCTACTTGGAAACCATGCAAGAGCTCATGAGCAATACCAGCAAGGTTCTCGTAACTGGTGAGAAGGGCCAGAACAATCTGCTCTATCTGCCGCTGGATAAGATGATCAACAGCCGTGGCGCTTCTTCCGAGCGTTCTGCTGCGACATCCTCTTCGGGCGCTTCGACTCAAACCACACGACTGCCTCCGGAGCTGGATCCGCGTGAAGTGCGTACAAGGGAGGTCCGCTAATGAGCAATAAATCCCTGACCGCCCTGATTGTGGGTGTGGTGCTGGCGATCGTGCTGTGGAACAGCTTTTACATCGTCTCCCAAACTGAGCGTGCGGTGATGTTGCGCTTCGGTCGTATCGTCGAGCCCGATGTTAAGCCAGGGCTGCACTTGAAGATCCCGTACGTGAACAGCGTGCGCAAGTTCGACGCGCGCCTGATGACCCTCGATACCAGTACGGCGCGCTTCCTGACGCTGGAAAAGAAAGCGTTGATGGTCGACTCCTACGCCAAGTGGCGTGTGGATGATGCCGAGCGCTTCTATACCGCAACGTCCGGTATGAAGCAGATCGCCGATGAGCGACTGGCGCGGCGACTAGAGGCTGCGTTGCGAGACCAGTTCGGTAAGCGAACCCTGCACGAGTCGGTGTCGGGGCAGCGCGATGAGCTGATGAGTCTGGTGACCAACAGCTTGAATCGTGCGGCTCAGCAAGAGCTTGGTATCGAAGTGGTGGATGTTCGCGTCAAGGGCATCGATCTTCCTCGCGAAGTGAATCGCAGCGTGTTCGAGCGCATGAGCTCCGAGCGTGAGCGTGAAGCGCGCGAGCATCGGGCCAAAGGTAAGGAGCTGGCTGAAGGCATTCGCGCTGATGCTGATCGTCAGCGTCGCGTTCTGCTGGCCGAGGCGTTCCGCGAGGCCGAGGAGCTGCGCGGTGATGGTGATGCGCAGGCGGCAGCCATTTATGCCGCGGCGTATGGCCAGGATCGGGAGTTCTACTCCTTCCATCGCAGTCTGCAGGCCTATCGCGAAAGCTTCGCCAACAAGGAAGACGTGCTGGTACTGGATCCACAGAGTGATTTTTTCCGCTACCTGGAATCCTCGACGGCCCAGTGATCCTGAGGTCCCCGGTAGGACGATATCGTCCACCGGGTGACCCGTTGGCGAAACATTGTTATGATCCGCGAGCCGGGGAGAACCCGGCTTTTTTGCGTCTGCGCCCCAGTGGAAAGCAGACGGACCCTTGCATGGTTAACCATGCTAATCCCCTTGCGGGGCGTGGCGCTGTCGCCATGGTTCGAACACAATCGCACGCGACCGATGGGCGGCTCAGGCTGTAGCCCCGGTGTTCGTCTGCTTGACTAGGCTTGCCGTATCGAGAGGTGATTGGCGAAATGGCAACGGTAGACCGCTGGCTCCTGCCAGATGGCATCGAAGAGGTGCTGCCGCCCGAGGCGGCGCGTATCGAAACCGCGCGACGTCGCGTGCTGGATCTGTTCCAGCGCTGGGGCTACGAGTTGGTCATCACTCCACATGTGGAGTTTCTCGAGTCACTGCTTACCGGCGCGGGGCAGGATCTTGATCTCAAGACGTTCAAGGTCATCGATCCGTTGTCGGGCCGACAAATGGGTTTGCGCGCCGACATCACACCGCAGGTGGCGCGTGTGGATGCGCACACTTTGCGCCGCGAAGGTCCCAGCCGCCTGTGCTACGCCGGCAGCGTGCTGCATGCCAAGCCGCAAGCGCTCGCTACTTCCCGTAGCCCGATCCAGCTGGGCGCCGAGCTTTACGGTGACAGCAGCACCTCCAGTGATCTCGAGGTGATCAGCTTGATGCTGGAAACCCTTGGGCTCGCCGATGTGCCTGATGTGCATATGGACCTGGGGCACGTAGGCATCTATCGCGGGCTGGCGCGTGCGGCGGGCTTGTCTGGGGATGTCGAGCAGCGCCTGTTCGATGCGCTACAGCGCAAGGCGATGGACGAGATCGCGGCGCTGACGGCCGATGTAGAGCCGGCGCTCGCGAGCATGCTGCGCGCGCTTGCGCGACTCTGTGGCGGGCGTGAGACATTGGATGCTGCGCGTGCTGCTCTGGCTGGTGCGCCAGCCGTGGTGCGCGAAGCGCTCGAGGGTCTCGTTCAGATCGCCGACCAGCTTGCGTTGCGGTATCCGGCTCTCCCGCTGTATTTCGATCTGGGTGAGCTTCGGGGCTATCACTATCACACCGGAGTGGTGTTTGCGGTGTTCGTACCGGGTGTCGGACAGTCGATCGCTCAGGGCGGTCGTTATGATGATATTGGCGCGGACTTCGGGCGGGCACGTCCTGCGACTGGCTTTTCGACGGATTTGAAGACCTTGGTCAGTCTAGGTAACGCCGAGCTCATGACTCCCGTCGTGGGTATATGGGCACCCCACAGCGCCGACCCTGCGTTATGGCAGACGATCTGCCGTCTGCGCGAGCAGGGTGAGCGCGTGGTGCAGGCCCTCGACGGTCAGCAGGGTGGCGCGGCCATAAGCGTTGGTTGCGACCGGCAGCTACTGTTGCAAGAAGGTTCCTGGACGATAACGCCGCTGGCTCGCTGATGTGGGCTGCGCAAATGCGCCAGGTAGGTTTCCAGATTTTTTCGCCGGTCGTAACCGGCATGCTTCGCCAAGAGGACAAGGTTTATGGGTAAGAATGTCGTGGTCCTGGGCACCCAGTGGGGTGATGAGGGCAAGGGCAAGATCGTCGATCTGCTGACCGACCAGGCAGCAGCCGTGGTTCGTTTCCAGGGCGGCCACAATGCCGGTCATACCCTGGTCATCGATGGTGAAAAAACCGTTTTGCATCTTATTCCTTCGGGCATCTTGCGTGAAAACGTTCAATGTCTGATCGGCAACGGTGTGGTCGTCGCGCCGGATGCGTTGATGCGTGAGATTACCAAGCTGGAAGAAAAGGGCGTACCGGTGCGTGAGCGTCTGCGTATCAGTCCTGCCTGTACGCTGATCCTGCCGTATCACGTGGCGCTGGATCAGGCGCGCGAAGCCTCGCGTTCCGAAGGCAAGATCGGCACCACGGGCCGTGGCATCGGTCCTGCGTACGAGGACAAGGTGGCTCGTCGCGGGTTGCGTATCGGTGATCTATTCAACCCCGAGCGCTTTGCAGTGAAGCTGCGTGAGCTGCTCGAATATCACAACTTCATCCTGCAGAACTTCTACAAGGTCGAGCCCGTCGATTTCCAGAAGACGCTGGATGAGGCACTGGGCTACGCCGAAATACTCAAGCCGATGATGACCGACGTGTCGGCTCGTCTGCATGAGCTGCGCAAACAGGGCGCGCGTATCATGTTCGAGGGCGCCCAGGGTTCGTTGCTCGACATCGACCACGGTACCTATCCGTACGTGACCAGCTCCAGCACCACGGCCGGTGGAACCTCGACAGGCTCTGGCTTCGGTCCGCTGTACCTGGACTACGTGCTCGGCATTACCAAGGCCTACACGACCCGTGTCGGCTCCGGTCCGTTTCCGACTGAGCTGTTCGATGACGTGGGAGCGCGTCTGGCGGAGCGTGGTCACGAGTTCGGCTCTACGACCGGGCGTGCACGGCGTTGCGGCTGGTTTGACGCGGTGATCCTGCGTCGTGCCATCGAGATCAACAGTGTGTCGGGCATCTGCTTGACCAAGCTAGATGTGCTCGATGGGTTGGAAACCATTCGGATCTGCGTCGCATACAAGGATCGCAACGGTGAACTGCTGGTGGATGCGCCGACTGATGCGGATAGCTACCAAGGCCTGCAGCCAGTCTATGAAGAGCTGCCGGGCTGGTCTGAATCCACGGTTGGCTTGAAGTCGCTGGAAGAGCTGCCGGCCAATGCTCGTGCTTATATCAAACGTATAGAAGAGCTGGTCGAGGCGCCGATCGATATCATTTCGACCGGTCCGGATCGTAACGAGACGATTGTGCTGCGCCACCCATACGCCTGATCGACTACAGCAGAGGAGGCCGCCTTCGGGCGGCCTTTTTCGTTAGGTTGGCGCCCGGCCTGAGGCTCGCTATGGAAGGTTGAGCGATTGACAGGCAGAAACGAAAAAACCGAGCCAGTGGCTCGGTTTTTCTGAAGAGTGGTGCCCAGGAGAAGACTCGAACTTCCACGATGTTGCCATCGCTAGGACCTGAACCTAGTGCGTCTACCAATTCCGCCACCTGGGCACATTGCGACAATTGCTTATCGACTTTGTTTGTCGGTTGCTGGTCGAGGTCGACAGCCTCGTGTCTATGAGATGCTTGCGAAACGCAAGAATTTCATCAAATAAATGGTGCCCAGGAGAAGACTCGAACTTCCACGGTGTTGCCACCGCTAGGACCTGAACCTAGTGCGTCTACCAATTCCGCCACCTGGGCACTGCAAACGATGATACTTCATCGTTTCCGTGTTACAACGTCTACCAGACATTGTGGGCGCGAACTATACGGGCGAGGTTATGCCTTGTAAAGCCCCGCACAGGAAAAATAATTCGCTCGAAACGTGCCGCCGGCATGCGTTTCGCGCTTCAATAGATATAGGGCGTTCTGCCTCTATAAATGAATGAAAGGTGACATCTCTTAATGTCCGATTGGCAATCCCTCGACCCCGAGGCCGCACGTGAAGCGGAAAAGTACGAAAACCCCATTCCAAGTCGCGAGCTGATTCTCCAGCACCTGAGTGAGCGCGGCTCGCCAGCGGCGCGTGAGGAACTGGTGGAAGAGTTCGGATTATCCTCCGAAGATGATATCGAGGCTCTACGCCGCCGTTTGCGTGCGATGGAGCGAGACGGGCAGCTGATCTATACCCGGCGTGGCACCTATGCCCCGGTGGATAAGCTGGACCTGGTTTGTGGCCGCGTCAGCGGTCATCGTGACGGCTTCGGTTTTTTGATTCCCGACGATGGCAGTGATGATCTGTTTCTGAGTCCAGCGCAGATGCGTCTGGTCTTCGATGGCGATCGCTGCCTGGCGCGAGTTGCCGGGCTCGATCGTCGTGGCCGCCGCGAAGGCGCCATCGTCGAGGTCATCAGCCGTGCTCACGAGACGATCGTAGGTCGTTATCAGGAAGAGAGCGGCATCGGCTTCGTCATGGCTGATAACCCCAAGATTCAGCAGGAAGTTCTGGTGACGCCTGGCCGCTCCATGGAAGCCAAGCCGGGTCAGTTCGTCGAAATCAAGATCACGCATTGGCCAACTCAGCGCTTCCAGCCGCAGGGCGATGTGGTCGAAGTGATCGGCAACTACATGGCGCCGGGCATGGAAATCGACGTCGCCTTGCGTAGCTTCGACATTCCGCATATCTGGCCGGACGCCGTAAAGCGCGAAGCGGCCAAACTCAAACCGGAAGTCGAGGAAAAGGACAAGCAGAAACGCGTGGACCTGCGCCACCTGCCGTTCGTCACCATTGACGGCGAGGATGCGCGTGACTTCGACGACGCCGTCTACTGCGAAAAACTCAGCGGCTGGAAACTGTTTTCCGGTGGGTTCCGCCTGTATGTCGCCATCGCCGACGTGTCGCACTATGTGAAGGTGGGCTCCGCGCTCGATCAGGAAGCCGAAGTGCGTGGCACCTCTGTGTACTTCCCCGAGCGGGTGGTGCCGATGCTGCCCGAAGAGCTGTCCAACGGGCTCTGCTCGCTGAATCCTCACGTCGATCGGTTGGCCATGGTCTGCGAAATCACCCTGAGCAAATCGGGGAAGATGACCGACTATCAGTTTTACGAAGCGGTCATCCACTCCCACGCCCGACTGACCTACAACAAGGTCAGCAGCATGCTGGAACAGCCGACTTCGGCGGAGGGCAAGCGTCTGATCGGTGAGTACGGCGAAGTACTGCCGCACCTCAAGCAACTGTATGCGCTGTACAAGGTATTGCTCAAGGCGCGTCACACACGCGGTGCGATCGACTTCGAAACCCAGGAAACGCGGATCGTGTTCGGTGCCGAACGTAAGATTGCGGCGATCAAACCTACCGAACGCAACGATGCTCACAAGCTGATCGAGGAATGCATGCTATGCGCCAACGTGGCCACAGCACGCTTCCTTCAGGATCACGATATTCCAGGCTTATATCGCGTTCATGATGGCCCGCCACTGGAGCGCCAGGAGAAACTACGGGCCTTCCTAGGTGAACTGGGACTGAGCTTGCACAAGGGTAAGGAAGGGCCGACGCCCAAAGACTATCAGGCGTTGTTGGAGCGCATTCAGGGGCGTCCCGATTTCCATGTGATCCAGACGGTGATGCTGCGGTCGCTCAGCCAGGCTGTCTACAGTCCGGACAACAATGGTCATTTCGGTCTGAACTACGACGCCTATGCGCATTTCACTTCGCCGATCCGCCGCTATCCGGATCTGCTGATCCATCGCGCGATCCGCAGTGTGATTCGGTCACGCCGCGACACCTCACATGTGCGGCGCGAGGGGGCGACCAGCATGCCCAAGGCCCGCATCTATCCGTACGACGAGGCGGCGCTGGAACAGTTGGGTGAGCAGTGCTCGATGACCGAGCGCCGCGCCGACGAGGCAACTCGTGACGTGGTGAACTGGCTCAAGTGCGAGTTCATGAAGGATCGGGTTGGCGAAAGCTTTCCTGGTGTGATCACGGCGGTAACCGGGTTCGGCCTGTTCGTCGAGTTGACCGATATCTATGTCGAAGGCCTGGTGCACGTAACTGCCATGCCTGGCGATTACTATCACTTCGATCCGCTGCACCATCGTCTCTCCGGTGAGCGCAGTGGCCGAAGCTTCCGTCTCGGCGATAGCGTCGAGGTGCGGGTAATGCGCGTCGATCTAGACGAGCGCAAGATCGACTTCGAGTTGATCAGTGGCGGCAGCAAGACCGGGAGTCGCGAATCCGGCTCGGCGGATAACCGCGGCGCCCGTAAAGATACTCGCAGCAAAAAAAGCGCCGAAACTTCGAAAGGGCGTGAGCCGGTCAGTGCCGATGTACGCAAAAGTCGCGAAGTGAAGAAGGCATTATTGTCAGATGCCAAGAGTGGTACGGCGAAGAGCAAGCCCAAGCGCAGTTCAGCGAAGCCCAAGACGTCGGGCAAGCCCTCCTCCAAGCCGGATGGCGGCGCACCGCGCAAGCGTAAGGCCAAGTCATGAGCGATCTGGAAAAAATCTACGGCCTGCATGCCGTAGAGGCCTTGCTGCGTCATCATCCGAAGCGGGTCAAGCAGATCTGGCTGGCTGAGGGGCGTGACGATCCGCGAGTGCAGGCGTTAGTCCAATTGGCCGCACAGTTCAAGGTGCGTGTCGGTCAATGCGAGCGTCGCGAGATGGATGCCTGGGTCGAAGGTGTGCACCAGGGGGTGATCGCCGACGTCAGCCCCAGTCAGGTGTGGGGCGATGCGATGCTTGAAGAGTTGCTGGATCGGACGGAGCGCGCGCCGCTGCTGCTCGTGCTCGATGGTGTCACCGATCCCCACAATCTGGGGGCCTGCCTGCGGACGGCCGATGCGGCCGGTGCGCTGGCTGTAATCGTTCCCAAGGACAAGTCCGCCACCTTGAACGCCACGGTGCGCAAAGTTGCCTGCGGAGCGGCGGAGGTTATTCCACTGGTTGCAGTCACCAACCTCGCCCGAACGCTGGAGAAACTGCAGCAGCGCGGCTTGTGGGTCGTGGGTACGGCCGGCGAAGCCGAGCAGGAAGTCTACGATCAGGATCTCAGTGGCCCCATCGTTCTGGTGATGGGTGCCGAAGGAAAGGGCATGCGGCGCCTGACCCGTGAACACTGTGATTTCCTGGTCCGGCTGCCAATGGCTGGGAGCGTCAGTAGCCTCAATGTCTCTGTCGCCACTGGCGTCTGCTTGTTCGAAGCGCTGCGCCAGCGTCGTTCGGCGACTCGCTGAGGACCAGTGACGGCGCCCTTCCTGCGCCGATCCGCTCTTGAAAGCCGCTCCTCTCGAAACGGATTGTTCCTTGTGCGGTCAATTACCTGTTCTGAGGCTGACTGGCGGTCTCTGAGTTAATGTTTGGTTGGGGCCTGGGTCACGGGCACCAGCGTTTGATCGCGGCCGGCGACAGGCTCGCATCATGGAGGTTGTATGCCGCAACGCCCGCCTTTCGAGGCATTGTTCAGGTCTTCTCCGAACGCCTATCTGCTGCTTGATCGGGAGCTCGTCATCCTGGATGCCAACGAGGCATACCTGAGGCTTACGGCGCGGACGCTCGAAGACATCGTCGGGCGGCGCATAGACGACGCGTTCGCCGCTGATCCGCAGGCGCCTGAAACCACTCACGTCGAACAACTACTGGACTCCTTTGCCCGGGTGCTGCGCAACAAGGCTCTGGATACGCTGCCGGTCATCCGCTACTCGATCGCGGTGAGCTCCGATCGCGGGGCGTCCTACGAGGACCGTTACTGGAGCGCGACTCATACACCGCTGTTCGATGAACAGGGCGAAGTGAGCGCTATTCTGCAGCACACCGTGGATATCACTGAGTTGCAGTCGCTGAAGGCATCGCTGCGTTCGACTGAACTAAGAGGCCAGCCCTTGCAGCAGATCGAGGCCGCAATCATGTCGCGCGCCAAGTCGATACAGGCTGAAGGCACACAGCTGCGCCAGTTGTTCGCTCAGGCGCCGGGTTTCGTCTGTTTTCTGCGCGGTCCGGGGCACGTGTTCGAGTTGGTCAACGAGGCTTATCAACAGCTGACAGGTCACCGCGAGCTCATTGGGAAAAGGGTGGTCGATGCCTTGCCCGAGCTCCGAGGGCAGGCGTTCATCGATCTGCTGGATCAGGTTTATCGGTCCGGCGAGCCCTTCATCGGCAGAAGTATGCGGGCGCTGCTACAGCGCCAACCCGACACGGCACCTGAAGAGGTATTCGTCGATTTCGTCTTCCAGCCGATCATCGAGCGTGATGGGCAGGTCTCGGGCATTTTTGTCCAGGGCAGCGACGTGACCGAGCAGCAGCGCAGTCAGCGGGAACTGCAGGAGCATCGCGAACATCTCGAGGAGCTGGTTCGCGACCGGACGCGCGAGCTGATGCATAGCGAATCCGAGCGGCGAGTGGCGGAGGCTGCGCTGATCCAATCGCAGAAGCTCGAGGCGGTGGGTAAGCTGACCGGTGGCATTGCCCACGACTTCAATAACATGCTGCAGATCATTGGTGGCAACCTCCAATTGCTGCGCCGTAACCTAGGTGCCGACGAGACCGCGCAGCGACGTCTGGAGTCGGCGGTCGGTGGCGTGGAAAAAGGTGCACGACTGGCATCACAGTTGCTTGCGTTCGCCAGCCGGCAACCGCTTCAGCCGCAGTCGGTCGATCTGGGAGATCTGCTGGGGCAGATGAGCGAGTTGCTGGACGGCGCGCTGGGGCGGGCTGTCCGGGTGAATGTCGACGTCCAGCCGGATCTGTGGCCGGTTTTTGTCGACGTGGGCAACCTGCAGGCCGCGATTCTCAACCTTGCGGTCAATTCGCGCGACGCGATGGCAGATGGCGGTGCGTTGCATGTGCGTCTGTGCAACCGCTCGCTGAACACTGAGCAGTTGGCGGCGCAACCGGATGCCGCTGCGGGTCCCTACGTGGAGCTAAGCGTCATCGACGAGGGTGAAGGGATGCGTCCGGAGGTCCTGGAGCGGGCATTCGAGCCGTTTTTCACGACCCGCAAGGATGCCAATGGTTCTGGTCTCGGCTTGAGCATGGTTTATGGCTTTGTCAGACAGAGCGGTGGCTTCGTCGTGTTGGAGAGCGAAGAAGGCCGTGGCACGTCCGTCCGGGTTTATCTGCCGGCCACCGCTGCTGAGGGTGCACAAGAGACTCCCGGGCCGTCGATTGCCGGCAATCCGGAGCCAGCGATCGCGACAAGTGTCAGTGCGGTCGAGGTGACGCCGAAGGCGTCCGATGGCTTGAGTATTCTCTTCGTAGAAGACGATCCGACGTTGCGGATGTTGACCGGCGAAGTGATCGAGGAGCTCGGACACGAAGTCAGCCTCTGCGAGTCGGCGGAGGCTGCACTGGAGATGCTGGGGCAGCGTCGTTTCGATGTTCTCCTGACGGATGTCGGGCTGGCGGGTATGAGTGGCATTGAACTGGTGCGTCAGGCCAAGTCGCAGGATGCGGCGCTGAGCGTGGTCATCGCTTCCGGTTATGCCATCAATGCCCGAGACGAAGGTCTGGAAGATCTGCGCACCATGCTCAAGCCTTACGACATTCATCAGGTCAGGACCTTGCTCGAAAGCATTCGGGCCGAGCGGTCCGCCGCGGGGCACGGCTGAGGAGGGCTGGTTAAATAATCACCAAAGCGCCTTGCGTGGTGGGCCGGGCTTCTCTAGAATTGCGCCCCTTGCCCGGATGGCAGGTGTTTGCGCGCCTCTCTGGCAGGCAAGACAACATACTCATTCACTCCTTGCCTGACCCGTGTTGTGCGGCAGGCTGCAACCCGTAAGGAGCAACAATGCGTCATTACGAAATCATCTTTCTGGTCCACCCCGACCAGAGCGAGCAGGTTGGCGGCATGGTGGAGCGTTACACCAAGCTGATCGAAGAGGACGGTGGCAAGATCCATCGGCTGGAAGACTGGGGTCGTCGTCAGCTGGCTTACGCCATCAACAACGTGCACAAGGCTCATTACGTGATGCTGAACGTTGAGTGCAGCGGCAAGGCACTGGCTGAGCTGGAAGACAACTTCCGCTACAACGACGCCGTCATCCGTAACCTGGTCATTCGTCGCGATGAAGCCGAGACTGAACAGTCCGAGATGCTGAAGGCCGAGGAAAACCGTAGCGAGCGCCGTGAGCGTCGTGATCGCCCTGAATCTGACTCTGTCAACGATAACGACAGTGACAGCGACAGCAGCGACAACAACGCTGACGAGTAATCCACGGACCTATTGAGGAGCCTATTTCATGGCACGTTTTTTCCGTCGTCGTAAGTTCTGCCGTTTCACTGCAGAAAACGTGAAAGAGATCGACTACAAGGATCTCAACACGCTGAAGGCCTACATTTCCGAAACCGGCAAGATCGTTCCTAGCCGTATCACCGGAACCAAAGCACGCTATCAGCGCCAGCTGGCTACCGCTATCAAGCGCGCCCGCTTCCTGGCCCTGCTGCCCTACACCGACAGCCACGGCCGTTGATCGAACTGTTCGGCAGACGTAAAGGATAAATCGCATGCGCGCCCTGGCTGACTTCATCATGCGCGGCCGCATGCAGGCGATTGTTGTAGTGGCTGGCTCTGCGGCGCTGCCGATGTTGTTCTGGCTGTGTGCTGCTGCAGGAAGCCTGGTGTTGTTGCGCCGCGGGCTGAATGACGCGCTGGGCGTATTGGTCTGGGCTGTATTGCCCGCACTGGTCTGGTGGTACTTCGGCGATCCGCGCACGTTGCTGGTATTGCTGGGATCGTTCGGGTTAGCGCTGCTGTTGCGCAGCCAGCGCTCCTGGCCCCGTGTGATGCTGTGTAGCGTAGGGCTCGGGTTGTTGTATGCCTGGGCGCTTGGAGTGGTTTTTGGCGAGCCGATCGCGGCGCTCGCTGCCGAGTTGCAGAAAATGTTGCCCGACATGCTGTCGGACGCCTATCAGCAACTTTCGGTGGAAGAGCAGGCGCGTTTGGGGGCTTTGCTGACACCGGTTCTAACCGGCTTGTTGGCGGCGCTGCTGCAGATCACTACGCTGCTCAGTTTGATGCTGGGACGGTATTGGCAGGCGCTGCTGTACAACCCAGGTGGCTTCGGTCTCGAGTTTCGGACGCTGCGTTTTTCGCCAGCGCCGGCAATGGTGCTCCTCGCGGGCATGTTGCTTGGACCGAGTCTCGGTGTGCAGATGGCGATGCTGGCCCCGCTGTGCAGTGTTCCGCTGGTGTTTGCCGGTATTGCGCTGGTGCACGGGCTGGTGGCGAAGAGCCGGATGTCACGGTTCTGGCTGGTGGGGCTTTACGTCACGCTGGTGCTGTTCATGCAATTGATTTATCCGTTACTGGCCATCTTGGCCATTGTCGACAGCTTGTTTGATTTTCGCGGTCGGGCATCTCGTGATGACGATGCGGGACCTGCGAACGGTGAAGGTTAAGTTAAAGAGGTAAGACTCAAATGGAAGTCATCCTGCTGGAAAAAGTCGCAAACCTGGGCAACCTGGGCGACAAGGTAAACGTCAAGTCTGGTTACGGTCGCAACTACCTGCTGCCGCAGCGCAAGGCTACTGCCGCTACCGCGGCTAACATCGCCGAGTTCGAAGCTCGTCGTGCCGAGCTGGAAAAAGCGGCTGCTGAGCGTAAGGCCTCTGCCGAAACTCGCGCTGCTCAGCTGTCCGAATTGGAAGTCACCATCACCGCTACCGCGGGCGATGAGGGCAAGCTGTTCGGGTCCATCGGTACTCACGACATCGCCGATGCGCTGACCGCTTCTGGCGTTGAAGTGGCCAAGAGCGAAATCCGCTTGCCAAACGGCACCATCCGTCAGGTTGGTGAGTACGACGTAGCCGTGCATCTGCACACCGACGTCGAAGCGACCGTGAAGCTGATCGTGGTGGCTGGCTGAGACCGGCCTGCGTCTGGCACCCCTGGTGCCTGACGCGTAACATCGGGCACGTTTCCACGCGAGTGGAACGTGCCCTTTGTCTTTTCTGAACATAAGAAGTCTGTTGCCGTTTCGTCGAGCCGCACTGAGACGATGACAGGCCCCGAGAATACCGAGTGCCATGAACGACATCAGCGTCCCCCAACAGTACGATCTGGAAACCGCCGCACTCAAGGTGCCGCCGCATTCCATCGAGGCCGAACAGGCCGTTCTTGGCGGCCTGATGCTGGACAATAATGCCTGGGAGCGTGTGCTCGACCAGGTCTCCGATGGCGATTTCTATCGCCATGACCATCGGCTCATCTTTCGCGCCATTTTCACCCTGGCCGAGCGCAACTCGCCATTCGATGTGGTAACGCTGTCCGAACAGCTGGACAAGGAAGGTCATCTGCCTCAGGTGGGCGGGCTCGCCTATCTCGGTGAGCTGGCGAAAAACACCCCGTCCGTGGCGAACATCAAGGCGTACGCGCAGATCATCCGCGAACGCGCAACGCTGCGCCAACTGATCGGCATCAGCAACGAGATCGCCGACAGCGCCTATGCGCCGCAGGGCCGTACCGGTGAAGAGATCCTCGACGAAGCCGAGCGACTGATCTTTCAGATCGCCGAAGCGCGCCCCAAGACGGGTGGGCCGATGGGCATCAACGACATCCTGGTCAAGGCGATCGACCGGATCGACTCGCTGTTCAATGCCGGTGAGGCGATTACCGGCCTATCGACCGGCTTCACCGACCTGGACGAGGCCACCAGTGGCTTGCAAGCAGCTGACCTGATCATCGTTGCTGGTCGCCCCTCGATGGGTAAGACGACCTTCGCGATGAACCTGGTGGAAAACGCCGTGCTGCGTTCCGATAAGGCGATTCTGGTGTTTTCGCTGGAAATGCCAGCCGATTCCATCGTGATTCGTATGCTGGCCTCGCTGGGCCGTATCGACCAGACCAAGGTGCGGACCGGCAAACTCAGCGACGACGACTGGCCGCGGTTGACCTCGGCGGTCAACCTGCTCAACGACCGCAAGCTGTTCATCGACGATACCGCCGGCATCAGCCCGTCGGAAATGCGCGCCCGAACGCGGCGTCTGGCACGCGAGCACGGGGAGATCGGCATGATCATGGTCGACTACCTGCAGCTGATGCAGATCCCTGGTTCCAGCGGCGACAACCGGACCAACGAGATTTCCGAGATTTCTCGCTCGCTGAAAGGTCTGGCGAAGGAGTTCAATTGCCCGGTGATCGCGCTGTCGCAGCTCAACCGCTCGCTTGAGCAGCGACCCAACAAGCGTCCGGTCAACTCCGACCTCCGTGAATCCGGAGCCATCGAGCAGGACGCCGACATCATCATGTTCGTCTATCGGGATGAGGTCTATCACCCGGAAACCGAATACAAGGGCGTCGCCGAAATCATCATCGGCAAACAGCGGAACGGTCCAATCGGCACGACACGCCTGGCATTCCTCGGCAAGTACTCGCGCTTCGAGAACCTGGCACCTGGCAGTTATCAGTTCGACGACGAATGATTCAGGATCTGTAGACCGGTGTCATGGCCTCGCCACACAGATACGGGGCGAGATAGTCCTCCAGTCGCTGCCCAGGGGCCGGATGGTAGGTCTCGTCGAGGTCGTCCAGGCTGTCCACCCGGTCTATGCGGAAGTTGCGAAAGTCATTGCGCAACTCGCACCAGCTACACAGCGTCCAGGTCTGCCCCCAGAAGAACAGGCCCAGCGGCCAGATACGCCGCAGGCTGGCTTGCCCGCTTTCGTCGCGGTAGCTCAGTTGCAGCTTGCGTCGTTGACGGATCGCCTGGCGCAGCTGACCGAGCCAATGCACCGGATAGACGTTCACCTCCGGGGCGAATAGGCGGTTGCCATTGAGCTCTTCACGCAGGGCAGCGGGTAGCACACCGTGGATTTTCGCCAGTGCCGACTCAGCGGCCCGCTGCAGGTCGGGGTCAGCCCAGGCGTTGACCATGCGCGCACCGACCACTAGCGCTTCGATCTCTTCACGTTCGAACATCAGCGGCGGCAGATCCATGGGCTGGCGCAGCACATAACCGACCCCAGCTTCGCCCTCCAGCGGCACTCCGGAGAGTGACAGATCCTGAATGTCGCGGTAGATGGTGCGCACCGAGACCTGCAGGCGCTCGGCCAGCCACTGCGCCGTGGTCAGGCGACGGCTGCGCAGGAACTGGACGATCTGGAACAGGCGGTCGGCGCGTCTCATGCTCTTCCTTGGCGGTCGCGATGATCGGGCGAGCGATTGCTCGCCCGCCCGGGTGGCGGGTCAGGACATGCTGTGCAAGCCTACTTCGTTGCCTTCGCTGTCTTTTATCACAGCGATGTAACCATGGGGAGCGATGGACATCTTGCCCTGAATGATCACGCCCCCGGCCGCCGGTACTCGGTTCACCACGTCAGCCAGTTGCCCTTCGACATTCAGATAGATCCGAGTGCCGCCGATACCGCTTTGCTGTTCAGGCGCGAGGCTCAGGCACCCACCGACGCCGTTGTCCGGGCCGTGGGGAAACAGGGCCATGCGTCCGCCCATGCCCTCCATTGTCTCCAGCGAGGTTGCCAGGGCCTGCTCATAGAACCGACGGGCGCGCTCGAAGTCACTGACGAACAGTTCGAACCAGTTGATTGCATTCATCTCTCTCTCCTTGGAATGGCAATGTCAGCAGGCGAGTGCCGTGGATGGCGTGCTTTGGCCTGCGTAGACCACTCTAAGTCAGGGCTACTGACAGCTTACTGTCAGTAGCCTCGGCGGGCTTCGTCTGGCGGCTAGTGCGTGCTGGAAGGTTGGTGCGCTTAGGTCGGCTTAACAGCACACTGCTGAGTGAGCCGTTTCGTGGCGCCCGGTAAGTGTTGTTGATCGCCAGACGTTTGCAGCTTGAGGGGCGAGAGTTAAGATGATTGGCTCCAGTACCCCCGCAGAGCCCGCTCCATGCGCCCCCTAGTTGCAACCATCGATCTGTCCGCGCTTCGTCACAATTATCTCTTGGCCAAACGTTGCGCTCCCGGTCGCCAGGCATTTGCGGTGGTCAAGGCCAACGCCTATGGGCATGGCGCGCGCGAGACGGTGACAGCGTTGCGTGAGATTGCCGACGGTTTTGCCGTGGCTTGCCTGGAAGAGGCCGAAGATATTCGCGCCAGCGCGCCGGGCGCGCGGATTCTGCTGCTCGAAGGCTGTTTCGAGCCCGCCGAGTATTTGCGAGCCGCCGAGTTGGGGCTGGATGTCGCCATACAGGACCAGCGCCAGGCCGAATGGTTGCTAGCCGCTGATCTGTCCCGTCCACTGAACGTCTGGCTGAAGCTCGACTCGGGCATGCACAGGCTGGGCTTCACCCTGGAAGGCCTGCGCCTGTGCCATGCGCAGCTCAAAGGATTGGGACAGGTTGCCGAGCTGAATCTGATCAGCCACTTTGCCTGCGCCGACGAGCGCGGCCATCCGCTGACCGGGCTTCAGTTGGAGCGCTGTGGCGAGCTGCTGGAATTGGCGTTCGACAATTGTTCGCTGGCCAACTCAGCCGCTGTGCTGACGCTGCCCCAGGCGCACATGGCCTGGATTCGTCCCGGTATCATGCTGTACGGCGCCACGCCTTTCTCAGAGCTGAGCGCGCAGACGCTAGGGCTCAAGCCCGCGATGACGCTGACAGGCGCGCTGATCGCGATTCGTGAGCTGCAGCCTGGTGAAAGTGTGGGCTACGGTGCCGGTTGGGTGGCACAGCGCGCCTCGCGGATTGGCACCGTCAGCTGTGGGTACGCCGATGGCTATCCGCGCACCGCCCCTTCCGGCACCTCGGTGGTGATCCATGGCCAGCGCGTGCCGCTGACCGGTCGGGTGTCGATGGATATGCTGGCCGTCGATCTAACCGACGTGCCGCAGGCGCAGCTCGGTGATGCGGTGGAGTTGTGGGGTGCGCAAATGCCGATCGACGAACTGGCGCAGGCCTGCGGGACTATCGGCTACGAGCTGCTGACCAAAGTCACCGGCCGGGTGCCGCGCCGCTACGTTGGCTGATTCTCCGACGCTCGTTGCCCATCCTGCTGCATCCACTTCCCGCGGCCTTGATGCTTGGCGCGGTAGAGCGCCTGGTCCGCTGCCTTGTAGAGCTGAGCGAAGTCCTCCGCGTGATGGGGAAAGAACGCAGCGCCAACGCTGATCGTGACCGCCAGGCTAATCTCGCCATGGGGTACGGGTTGCGACAGCTCCTGCAGCAATCGCTCGGCGATGCGTCCGGCTACCTGCTCTACATTTGGACCAGTCAACAGCACGGCGAACTCATCGCCGCCGAGGCGGGCTGCCATGTCGTTGTCGCGAAGCTGGCTGGCAAGGCGCTGGCCTAACGTGCGCAGCAGCAGGTCGCCGGCATCGTGGCCGTGCTTGTCGTTGATAGGTTTGAAATGGTCCAGGTCGATCAGCAGCAGGGCGACGGATTCGTGGCGGCGTCGAGCGTCGCTCAACGCCATCTCGACACGCTCGATGAGATAGCGGCGGTTGGGCAGCTCGGTCAGCGGGTCGTGGAAGGCGACCTGCTTCAATTCGACCTCCCGTTCGCTGAGATGTCGGTTGGCTTCGGCGAGCTCGGCGGTGCGGGTTTCCACGGCGAGGCTGAGCTGCTCGGCGCTGGCTTGAACCTGTTTCAGTCGTGCGGTCTTTTCCTTATCGGCATGTTCCAGAGCTGCTGCCCGCTCCTGCTTGAGGATCTGGATGCGGTAGGCCAGCGCGAAGGAGAACAGGATGGATTCCGCGGTCACCGCCAGTGGGAAGAGGTAGGCGTTCCAGGCCGCGGGCTGAACCACACCGGTGGCACGTAGCAAAAGCAGATTGACGCTACCTAGGATCACGCCGAAACCGAGCAGATAAAGCAATGCTGGGAAGTAACCCTGACGCCAGCGACGGAACGACGCCCACAGCGAGGCAGGGATGGCGGTGAGCGCCAGCGCCACGAATACCCAGGCGCCGAACGCGCGCCAGCCAAAGGCATTGAGCAGCACGGCGGTGACATAAAGGGTCAAGGCAAAGGTCAGTAGGCGGTGCGCCCAGGGCACGAACTGGCGCGTCTGCAAAAGCGTCTGGGTGAAGCGGCAGGCACTGAAACCCCATAGCGCCGGGATGCTGATGCGGTCGAGCCAGAAGGGTACCGGGCCGTCCGGCCAGAGGTACTGAAAGCCATGGCCGGTCATCGCCAGGATCATCAGTAACGCGCCGCTGGTCGTTACCACATACCAGAAGTAGGCGTTGTCGTGCAGGCTGAGAAAGATGAACAGGTTGTACAACAGCATCGCCAGGATGACGCCATAAATCAGGCCGAGAAACAGGTTCTCGCCTACCGCCTGTTCCTGCAACGCGTCGAGCTGCCAGACCTTGAGTGGAAAGGAATTGCCGGCCGGGTCGTAGCTGCGCAGATAGAAGGTTGATGGCTGTTGGTCGCTGAGCTGCGGAAGGCGAACAGCATGCGCCGATAGGCATGGTCACGTCCTTCGTCAAAACTCACCAGCTCTCCGGATTGCCGCTCAATCCAGCCGCCGTTGCCGTCCGGCAAATAGATGCGGAGGTCCTTAAGGGTGACCGATCCGACCTCCAGCCACCACTGCGATGGCGCGTCGCTATTTCGTTGCAGGCTGACGCGGATCCACCAGGGGTGCGGGCTTTGCCCGACACTGGCTTTGCCCTCGGCTGGCTGAAAGCGCGCCTGAACCTCTGGGCGGTGCAGGTCGGCCACGCTCAGTTGCGCACCTGGGTCCGCCAGCAACGCAACCTGCTCGTTCAAGCTGCGACCACTGTCGCTGGCGTCGAGGACGGCGGTTTCGGCATGGGCTGAGCCCTGGTTGCAAAGGCTCAGAAGCAAGGCGAAAAGGACGGTGCGCACCGAATACTCCCGGGCTTGAGGCAATATTGTCGCGCGATTATAGCGGGCGAAAGTGACAAGGCGCGCGCCCGTCGCGAAGGCCGATAAGACCCCGCGTAGCAGTCGGATTTGGTCATTTTTTGTGCTATATTCCGCGCCCGTTTTCGTTGCCCCGGTTCCTCGCCATGCACGCAGCCAAGCCCCTTTTCGACTATCCCAAGTACTGGGCCGAGTGTTTCGGCCCGGCACCGTTCCTGCCGATGAGCAGGGAGGAGATGGATCAGCTCGGCTGGGATTCGTGCGACATCATCGTCGTCACCGGGGACGCCTACGTCGACCATCCATCGTTTGGCATGGCCATTATCGGTCGTCTGCTGGAAGCGCAGGGATTTCGCGTTGGCATCATCAGTCAGCCCGACTGGCAGAGCAAAGATGACTTCATGAAGCTCGGCGAGCCGAATCTGTTCTTCGGGGTTGCTGCCGGCAACATGGATTCGATGATCAATCGCTACACTGCCGATCGCAAGGTGCGCTCTGACGACGCTTATACCGCGGGCGGCTTGGCAGGCAAGCGACCGGACCGCGCCAGCTTGGTCTACAGCCAACGCTGCAAGGAGGCCTACAAACATGTGCCTGTGATACTCGGCGGTATCGAGGCCTCGCTGCGCCGCATCGCCCATTACGATTACTGGTCGGACAAGGTACGTCGTTCGATCCTGATGGACGCCACGGCCGACATCCTGCTCTACGGCAACGCCGAGCGCGCCATCGTCGAAGTGGCGCAGCGCCTGGCCCGGGGTGAGTCGATCGAAGCCATCACCGACGTGCGCGGCACCGCGTTCATCCGCAAGGATTCGCCGGACGGCTGGTTCGAGATCGACTCGACCCGTATCGACCGGCCGGGCAAGATCGACAAGATCATCAACCCCTACGTCAATACCCAGGACCTTTCTGCCTGCGCCATCGAGAAGGACAAGGGCCCGCAGGACGATCCCAACGAGGCCAAGCCGGTCGAGCTGCTGCCGCACCCGAAACTCGAGCGTGACCGCACGGTGATCCGCCTGCCGTCGTTCGAGAAGGTGCGCAACGACCCGGCGCTATACGCCCACGCAAACCGTGTGCTGCACCTGGAGACCAACCCCGGCAACGCCCGCGCACTGGTGCAGCGTCACGATGATCACGAGCTGTGGCTCAACCCACCGCCGATTCCGCTGACCACCGAGGAGATGGACTACGTGTTCGCCGCGCCCTATGCGCGCGTTCCGCACCCTGCTTATAACGGGGCGAAGATCCCGGCCTACGAAATGATCCGTTTCTCGGTGAATATCATGCGTGGCTGCTTCGGTGGCTGCACCTTCTGCTCGATCACCGAGCACGAGGGCCGAATCATCCAGAGCCGTTCCCACGAGTCGATCCTGCATGAGATCGAGGAGATGAAGAACGTGCCGGGCTTTACGGGCGTGGTCTCCGACCTCGGCGGCCCGACCGCCAACATGTATCGTCTGGCCTGCAAGAGCCACGAAATCGAGAAGCACTGCCGCAAACCGTCCTGCGTATTCCCCGGTATCTGCGAGAATCTCGATACCGACCATAGTTCGCTGATCGAGCTGTACCGCAAGGCGCGGGCGCTGCCTGGCGTGAAGAAGATCCTGATCGCCTCCGGGCTGCGCTACGATCTCGCCGTCGAGTCGCCAGAGTACGTCAAGGAGCTGGTCACCCATCATGTTGGTGGCTATCTGAAGATCGCGCCGGAGCACACCGAGCGGGGCCCGCTGGACAAGATGATGAAGCCGGGGATCGGCAGCTACGACAAGTTCAAGCGGATGTTCGAGAAGTATTCGAAGGAGGCGGGCAAGGAGCAGTACCTGATCCCGTACTTCATCGCCGCGCACCCCGGCACCACCGACGAGGACATGATGAATCTCGCGCTGTGGCTGAAGGGTAACGGCTTCCGCGCTGACCAGGTGCAGGCGTTCTATCCGTCGCCGATGGCCTCGGCTACTGCGATGTACCACACCGGCAAGAATCCGCTGCGCAAGGTGACCTACAAGAGCGAAGGCGTCACCGTGGTCAAGAGCGAGGAGCAGCGCCGTCTGCACAAGGCATTTCTGCGTTATCACGATCCCAAAGGTTGGCCGATGCTGCGTGAGGCGCTGATCCGCATGGGCCGCGCCGACCTGATCGGCAATGGCAAGCATCAGCTGATCCCGGCGCACCAGCCAGCCACCGAGGGTTACCAGAGCGCGCGACGCAAGAACTCCACCCCGGTCGGTAGCAAGAAGGCCGGGCAGGGCGGCAAGATCCTCACCCAGCACAATGGCCTGCCACCGCGCAGCCATGATGGTAATGCTTGGGACAAGCGCGAGCAGGCCAAGGCCGCGGCCGAGGCCCGGCGCAAGGCAGCTGCCGGTGGCGGCAAGCCATCCGGCAAGGGGCGCAAGCCTTCCCAGCGTCCCGTCGCGCCACGTTGATAGCCGCTATCAGCGGCTCTGGCCACTTCACGACTGGGCAGGGCGCGCTTAGTCCTTGAAGGCAAGCGTCGCCTGGTTCAGTTCGCTGGCCAGGTGCATCATCCGTTCGCTCTGCTCGCGGCCGCGATTGATGTGCGCCAGATTGCTGTCACCGAGCTGATGGATGCGTTCGCTGTGATCGCGGATCTCGCTTACCGCCTCGCTCTGCTGTGCGGTGGCATCGGCAATCTGCACGGCCATATGTTCGATTGAGCCGATAGTGACGACGATCTGATTGAGTGCGGAGTCGGCGGTTTCGGCCAGCTGGGCGGTCGCTTCGGCATGATTGACCTGCGTTCGCATGGCCTCGACGGATTGGTGGGCGGCCAGCTGCAGGTTGCCGATCAACTGCTGAATTTCATCGGTGGCGCCACTGGTACGCTGCGCCAGTGTGCGCACCTCGTCGGCGACTACGGCGAAACCGCGACCTTGCTCGCCAGCTCTGGCGGCCTCGATCGCGGCATTCAACGCCAGCAGATTGGTCTGCTCGGCGATCGAGCGAATCACGGTCAGCACTTTGCCGATGGTGCCGGTTTCGTCGGCCAGATGCTCAATCGCGCGTGCGTTGTTTTGCACTTCGCTAACCAGACTATGCAACCCCGTCAGACTTTTGCTGATGACGGTCTGGCCGTGGTTGACCGCCTGGCTTGCGGCGCGACCGGCTTCGGCCGTCTGCCCGGCACCGTTGGCCACGGCCTGGATGGTTGCTTCCAGTTCCTCCAGAGAGTCTCGAATCTGAGCGGTATCGCTGTTCTGGCGGCTGGCGCTCTGATGCAGATCACCGCTCAGTTCCGCGAGGCTGCGGCTATTGCCGGTTACCGCCTGGGCATGCTGGCGCAGCGTGCCGACGAGGGTGAGTAAATAGCTGCGCAGCTGGTTGAGCGAGGCACCGATCTCGTTCATTTCCGGCGTTCGGAAACGAAGCCCGATGGGCTTCTCGAAATTACCTCCCGCCCAGGCTGAAAGGACGGGTACAAGCTGCCCCAGTGCGCGCGTCAGCTGGCGCTGCAAGCGATCGATCGCAAGGGCAATCAGCAATATCAGGGCGATGATCGTGCCCTGAATAATGCGTACTTCCGATTGGATCCGTCCATGCTCGGCGCGTATCACCGGCTCCAGCTCGGCAAGCGCACGTTGCAGGGCGGCGATTTTCTGTTCGCTGCTGGCCAACAGTTCGCTGCGCTGGAGGATCAGTTCGCGAGTCCGCTGAAGCTCGCCGGGATAGCGTTTGATCAGAGCGAGCAAGTCGCGCTTGAGCGAGATGCCCTGGTCTTCGCTGGTCGGCCCCTGTGGTTGGTCATCCAGATCAAGCAATGCGGCGAAAGCGCTGGCGCCGGAGCGTTGTTCGGTTGCGATGCCAAGCAGGGGCAGCGAATCAAGTTTGCTGGCTTCTTCGCCCAGCGCCTGCAGAGCCTGCCCCACTTCCGTCGCCAATTCGTCCCGCCCGCTGCTCACCAGCTTGCCGCGTGCATGGCTGAGGCGCAGCAGCTGGCGGACGGACTCGAACAGGGGCATCTGGTATCGGCTTGCAGTCGGCTGAGTGCTTTGCGTCGTGTAACGCTGCAACTGCGCCAGCGCGCCGGCCATCTCCCGTTCGGCCTGCAAGAGCAGACCCTGTGGATCTCCGGCGAGTTTGCCAGCAGCCAGAAGCTCAGTGGCAGTGAACTGATTGAGCTGCGCAAGGCTGGGCCGTAGACGGTCGGCGAACTGGCTCGGCAAGACCGCTACATCGTCTGCCAGACTGTCCAGCGCCTGCATCGCGGCGTTGTGGCGTACCGCGTTGCCGTCAGCTAGATAACCGTGGATGTTACTGGCAACTTCATGTTCGAAGCGTTGCGAAAGGCCCAGGTAGCGATCCATCAGCTGATAGGGACGCTGTAGCGCCCGCTCCGACCACCAGAGCGTGATGCCTAATGCGAGGCAGATTGCAACGAGCAGGCATGTGTTGAGGGTGGTGATCGACTTCAGACGCATCCTGACCTCCGGTCGTTGGGGAGGTCAGCAATGTATGGCTATTTGATGTCACTCGCGTGACAGGAGGAACCGCTCTACTCGGTTACGACCGGCGTTTTTCGCACGATAAAGCGCTTCATCTGCTTGTTGGGTCAGCGACTTGATGTCGGCGTCTGGCGTCAGTTCGGCGATACCACAACTGAAGGTGCAGCAGAGATCCGCCTGTTGCGCCGGATAGCGTATCTCGGCAAAACGCTGACGGATATCGTCGAGCACTTTCACCGCGTCTTCCGCCTGGGTATCTGGCAGCACCACAGCGAACTCCTCGCCGCCATAGCGACCGATATGGTCGGTCTTGCGCAGACGCTGCTTGAGGAACAGGGCCAGGCTCTTGATGACCCGGTCGCCCATGGGGTGTCCATAGGTGTCGTTGACCTTCTTGAAATGGTCGATATCGATCATGGCGAAGCACAGTGGCTGGCCGTCGCGGCGTGCGCGTGAGCTGGCATCCTCGAGCAATTGCAGGCTGTGTGTATGGTTGTAGAGCCCGGTGAGGCTATCACGAACGATTCTGGCCTTAAGGTTGCGTGCTCGCTCGGCACGGGTGCGCACTGTGGCGATCAGATGGCTGGGCTTGATCGGTTTGGTCAGGAAATCATCGCCCCCTTCATTCATCGCATCGAGCTGTTTTTCGAGGTCGTCTTCTGCCGACAGGTAGATGATCGGTACGCTCACGTAGCGTTCGTGCTGACGAATCACCTTGGCCAACTCGGTACCCATGCATTCAGGCATGTACATGTCGAGGATGATCAGGTCGGGTTGAAACTCGGCCAAATAGTTGATGGCCTGAATCGGCTCGTTGAGCGTCTGGGTGATTATCCCGGCATTGTTCAGAACCCGCTCGGTGTGCGTCGCCTGTGCACGTGAATCATCGATGATGAGCACCCGGAAAGGCTCGTAGTGGGCGGTACGGGTGAAAATTTCGATCTTTTCCAGCAGGTTCGAAGCGTCAATGGTGCCGGTAAAGAATTCCAGCCCACCGGCACGTACGGCGGCCAGCCGCATCGGGGTATCCGTTTCCTGATGGCTGAAGAAGATCAATGGCAGCTTCTCCTCCAGACCTTGCTGCACGCGTTCGGCGAGCTTCAGGCCTTCACCGGAGCCGTTGAAGTCGACATCCATGACCAGCGCCGCGGGATGGCGCTCATGCATGGCGGCCAGAAATTCGCTGTCGCTGGTGAAAGCCCGAGCGGCCATGCTGAAGAATTCGAGTTGCCGGACCACATGCTTGGCGCGCTCATGGTCGTCCAGCGCGATGTAGACGGGCTTGCTCAACGGCGGAACGTAGCCCGATTGCCCACGCGGGTCGCCGTGACGAAGACCGGTACGCGCGAGGCGATAGACCAATTGACTGAGCGTGGCGATGGTGTCGCTCGATAAACGTCCGCGGTTGTCCTTGATATCAGCCAGGCAGCTATCGATGCCGAGTGCCAGTTGGCGATGCTCGGTCTGCTCGAAGCGCTCGGCAAATCGACGCAAGCGCTGATTGGCGTCAGCGAGCGCGGTCCGGTAGTTGTCGTTCCATTCGCCGCGCTGCAGCTGTTGCCAGACTTCGAGCACCTCGCGTGCCTGATGAATGACTCGTTGCGCGAAGTGCTGTTTTAGTTCTTCCTGGTCCGACATGTCCGGTTCCCTGGCCCGCTGCCGCAGTGCTTTCAGAGGTCGCTATGGTGGCGTGATGCTACCACTGTATGGGCGTTGCAAAGGCGCTGTATAAGCGGTCTGGTTCTCATTATGGGGCTTGCTGTGGATGAGCTGCGTTATAGTGGTTCACACGCCGTAACGCTCCCCGTTACCGGTGGTCGAATCTTGAACTCCGAAAGAAGGACAGACGCCCATGTTGGACTGGAAGAACCGCTTTGGCCGCCTCGGCTCATCGGGAAATACCGCCAGAGCGGAAGGGGCGACACGTAACCCGCTAGTGCTGGCTCTCGCCGTGGCGATCGGACTCTACTTGCTGGTTGCGCTGCTGGTGGGCTGGTACTGGAGCTCTGAGCCCGACCGCTTCCCAGTGCAACAGCATGTGCGGCAAGCAGCCGAAACGTCACAACGGCAGATCGTCAACGGCTACACCACGGTCGAAACGCTCAGGCAGGTTGCCAGCACCCTGCTGGACAAGCCGGGTGGCTACCTGACCAACGACATCGCGCCTCCCGGCCTGTGGCTGGATAACATGCCCAGCTGGGAATACGGCGTGCTGGTTCAGGTTCGTGACCTCAGCCGTGCGCTACGCAAGGATTTCGCGCGTTCCCAGTCCCAGTCTACTGAGGATGCCGACCTGTCCAAGGCCGAACCCTTGTTCAATTTCGACAATCGCAGCTGGGCGCTGCCGGCTAGCGAATCGGAATACCGTAACGGCATCCGCTTCCTGGATCGCTATTTGGCACGCCTGAGCGATCCCGCGCCCAAGGCGCAATTCTATTCGCGCGCCGACAATCTCAATAACTGGCTGGGGGATGTAGGGACCCGGCTGGGGTCGCTGTCGCAGCGACTGTCGGCCAGCGTCGGCCGGGTACGCCTGGATGCCCGCGTGGCACCTGAGTTGGAACGTGAAGGGGTACAGCAGGTGGTCGAGGAACAACGCGTCGAGACGTCCTGGCTGCAGATCGACAACGTGTTTTACGAAGCGCGAGGGCAAGCTTGGGCCTTGTCGCATCTGCTGCGTGCCATCGAAGTGGACTTCGCTGACGTGTTGGCCAAGAAGAACGCGGCGATCAGCGTCAGGCAGATCATTCGTGAACTCGAGGCGGCACAGGAGCCGCTCTGGAGTCCGATGGTGCTCAACGGCAGCGGTTATGGTGTGCTGGCCAACCATTCGCTGGTGATGGCGAACTATATCTCGCGGGCCAATGCGGCGATCATCGATCTGCGCAATCTGCTGTCGCAGGGGTAAAGCTCAGGCGGCTCTTAGGGGCCGCCGCCGCTTGCGGTTCAATCCAGTCCGAGCTTCTTCAACCGGTAGCGCATGGAGCGGAACGACAGGCCCAGACGCTGGGCCGCCGCGGTGCGATTCCAGCGGGTTTCCTCCAGTGCCTGCATGATCAGCTTGCGCTCGATTTCCTCGAGGTGGTCTTCGAGATTGTCGATCTGCGCAAGGCTTGCCTCGCCGTTTTCGGCTATGCCCGGCGCGTCGGACAGGCGCAGATCGCTGGGTTTGATTTCCTCACCTTCACAGAGTGTGTAGGCGCGCTCCAGCATGTTTTCCAGCTCGCGTACGTTGCCCGGGAATCGATAGCTCTGCAGTTTCGCCAGCGCATCGGGATGCAGGCGGGCGGCCGTATCGCCACATTCCTGGGCGAGGCGACGGAGCATGACCTCGGCCAACTGGGCAATGTCTTCGCGGCGCTCGCGCAGCGGCGGCACACGTAGCTCGATGACATTCAGGCGATAGTACAAATCCTGGCGAAAACGCCCAGCGGTGACTTCGTTGGCCAGATCCTTATGCGTAGCGCAGAGAATCCGTACATCGACCACGACTTCCTTGGACCCGCCAACCGAACGCACGGCTTTTTCCTGAATGGCGCGCAGCAGCTTCACTTGCATTGGCAAGGGAAGGTCGGCCACCTCATCGAGAAACAGCGTGCCACCATTGGCTGCCTGGAACAGACCCGGTTTGTCTTCCATGGCACCGGTGAAACTGCCTTTCTTATGCCCGAAGAACTCGCTTTCCATCAATTCCGACGGGATCGCACCACAGTTGACCGGAACGAATGGACGTTCATGACGTGGGCCCTGCTCATGGATCAGCCGTGCCACCAGTTCCTTGCCGCTGCCCGACTCACCGCTGATATAGACCGGCGCCTGGCTGCGCGCCAGTTTGCCGATCTGCTTGCGCAGCACGTTCATAGGGGGCGAGGCGCCGAGCAAGCGACTATCGACCGTCAGCTCGTTGGGGTTCGGATTACGCAGCCGCAGCGCGGTGTTGACCAGTTCGCGTAGCCGCCCGAGATCCACCGGCTTGGTCAGAAAATCGAAAGCTCCGGCCTTGAGCGCACCGATGGCGGTGTCGAGGCTGCCATAGGCAGTGATCATTGCCACGGGCAGGTGCGGATACTGCTGCTGAATGAACTGCACCAACTCCAGTCCGCAGCCGTCCGGCAGACGCATGTCAGTCAGGCATAAATCATAGTGCTCGCGCGCCAGGCACTCGCGAGCTTCCTTGAGATTGCGGGCGCTGCGGGTGTCCAGCTTCATGCGTCCAAGGGTGATCTCCAGGAGTTCCCGGATATCGGGTTCGTCATCGATGATCAGCGCTTTCTGGCGGGCGGTCATGGTCTCGGTCTTTTAGCTGACGGGTGGCGCGGGGCCGCAATGTTAACGCTACAGTGCGTGCTTTGTACCGCGACCGTGGCTGATTGTGACCTGTGCCTGCTTGGCACGCCTCAGCTCAGCTTACGCGGATGCGCGAAAACGATGCGAAAACAGCTGCCACCCTCATCTCGTTCACGATAGTCCAGGCGTGCTTGATTGCTTTCACAGAGTTCTCGTGAAATATAGAGCCCCAGGCCCGTGCCCTTGTTCTCTGTCGTGAAGAAGGGCTCGAAGATATTCTGCAGTTGCTCGGACGGCACACCGGGCCCGTCGTCGAGGACCTCGAGCACCGGCAAATCGCTGGTCTCATCGCGGAATACCTGCAGCCATACCTGCGCCTGGCCATTTTTCTGAGCACTGTAGCGCAGGCCGTTCTGCACCAGGTTGGTCAGCACCTGGATCAGCTGGTTCGGATCCATGCGAGTCTGCAGCGAGCTGCCGCGGGTTTCCACGTGTATGCGCTGGTCAGGCGGCAGCGACTCGCGAAATTCGCTGGCGAACCGGTGTACCCAATACTTTAGGTCCAGCAACTGCGGTTCGGCTTGCCGGCGGCGTGACAGCTGAAGCACGTTCTCGATGACCAGATTCATGCGTCGAGAATGATCCTGAATGATCTGCGTCAGACGCAAATCGCCTGCATCCAGCGCGTCGGATTCCTGTAGCAGCTGCGCCGCATGACTGATTGCGCCGAGCGGATTGCGGATCTCGTGGGCGATGCTGGCGGTTAGTCGGCCGAGCGAGGCGAGCTTGAGCTGCTGGGCCTTCTGCGCGATTTGCGAGGTGTCTTCAAGAAAAATCAGGGTGTCCTGCTTTACCCCATGCTGCAGCGCGGCGAAGCTTGGTTGCAGCGTGGCGCCGTCCGGCGTTGCCTTGAAGTTGCGCGGGCGCAGGGTTGGATTGTCGCGCCATTGCTGAAGCGCTCTGATCAGCTCGGGGCAGCGAGGGGCCAGACGCTCGCCGGTCAATGATTGCTGGCCGAGCAGCTCAAGTGCGCCTTGGTTGGCCAGCAGCACGCGCTCCTGCGGGTCGAGCACGATGATCCCGGTGCGCATACGCTGCAGGATCTGGGCATTCAGCGCTTCGAGATTGGCGACTTCCTCGGCACGTTGGCGGGCGAGTGTTTCGCTGACCTGCAGCCGTCGAGTCAGGCCTTGCACCAGCAGCGCGGCGGCAAAGCATAGCGTGCCCAGCGCCGCGGCCTGGACGTACTGACTGCTGGCCGCGGTGTCGCTGAGGCTGAGGTAGAAGGTCAGGTAGATGAGGCCGGTCGCGGCCACCGCGGCGATGAAAAAGCCGATGCGCCCGTGCAGCAGAATGTTGGCGATGGCGACTGCGACAATCAGCAGGTTGCCGATCCCGCTGGGTGTGCCGCCGGCGAAATAGAACAGTGCCGCGAGCAGGGTGACGTCCAGCAGCGCGAGCGCCAGCACCGGCAGCTCCCGCTTCGGGTTCTGCAGCAGCACGGCGATGAGGATGTTGAGAATCAGATAGAGCCAGGCGCCGTGGTAAAACGCCGCCGGGTTGATCATGCGCATCAGGTCGTTGTGCAGGTCGCTACTGATGAGCAGGACCAGCACGAGGCCGATCGCGACGCGATAAAGATGGTAGAGCCGAAGGATTCGCCGGCCCTGGAGGCCGAGAAACGTCAGGCGCTCAGTTCCCACCCGATTGACGGTCCTGTTCCAGGTGGGCCTGACTGCAATACCAGCGCTCTTGGCTCTGCAGCGCCTGTTCACGCGGCAGGTGCACGCCGCACTGCGCGCAGCGAACCGTCATCACGGTGGTTTCTTGCGGTTTACGGGCCGTAGTGGGCTTGCTCGTCAGTCGACGCCAGAGCCAGAACGCTGCGGCAATCAGAACGATCCAGAACAACAGGCGAAACAGACCCATATTTCTACTTCCTGGCTAAGCCATGCGGGCCTGCCGATCTGGCAGGCTCCGTGCGTGGTGGTGCACTCTGGTCGATGTTGCCGGTATCGTGGGCGTCTCAGTCGAACAGGCCGAAGGTCAGATAGCTCCACCAAGAGCGGCCTTCGTCTTGTTGTTCATTTTCCGCTCCAGCATCCCTCAATACCGGACGCAGCTCATCCGGAAGATCCTGGGCGGCGTTCTCATACTGACGTACCACGTCGCGGTTGGATTGCGAACTGTCCGGGGCCTTATTTTCCGTTTCGATCAGGCCGAGGGTGGCGCGGGACAACCAGCTCCGATTGTCGGCTTCCTGCTGGCGAGGCACGAACTTGCCGTCTTCCAGGCTTGGATGTTCCGGGTAGTTGAGCTTGAGCGTTTCCAGGCTGGTGTTCGCGAGGTCGTCCAGCCCCAGGCGCTGGTAGGCTTCGGTCATGACCGCCAGGCCATCGCCAACGGCGGGGGTACCCTGGAAGTTTTCTACGATGTAACGCCCGCGATTGGCAGCGGCGACATAAGCCTGGCGGCGCAGATAATAGTCGGCGACATGGATCTCGTTTGCGGCCAGCAGGTTGCGCAGGTAGACCATCCGCGCCTTGGCGTCCGGCGCGTAGCGACTGTTCGGAAAACGTGTGGTCAGTTGAGCGAATTCATTGAACGAGTCGCGCGCGGCGCCCGGGTCACGCTTGGTCATGTCCAGCGGCAGAAAGCGTGCAAGCAGGCCGCGATCCTGGTCGAAGGAGGCCAACCCTTTGAGGTAATAGGCATAGTCGACACTAGGGTGCTGCGGGTGCAGGCGGATAAAACGGTCTGCGGAAGAGCGAGCGGCTTCTGGCTCTGTGTTGCGATAGTAGGCGTAGATCAGTTCCAGCTGCGCCTGTTCGGCGAAACGGCCGAAGGGGTAGCGGGATTCCAAAGCCTTCAGTTTGTTGATAGCGCTGGTGTAGCTCTTGCTGTCCAGGTCGGCCTGCGCCTGACGGTAGAGTTCCGCTTCGCCGAGGTTTTCGCTAATAGTTTCGTTGGACGAACAGGCAGCGGTAAGGGCGAAAATGGCGATCAGCAGCAGGTGTTTCACTCGCATGGCGGCTTGCGTCCCTGTGACGGCTGGCTGTCTCGCGCGGAGCCGTCCTGTTATGATGGGCGCCCCGGCTGGCCGGGACAAAGACGCCGTATTTAAACACAAGCGTGTTGTCGAAACCAAAGCCCCACCTGTGTCTCCGTCGAAGAGGTTCCTTGGCGGGTTGCCCAACCATGCGGCATGCCAGTCGACCCGAACATCGCGACCATTGTCGCGCGCAGTTGCCGATCGCCTGTCTCGTCGAACCGCATTATTGCCTCTCCCTATTTATGAAGCGCCCTTAATTATGTCCACGATCTCCACCCAGGCCATTCATCTCCGCGCCGAGGTGCCGTTCGCCCTCGGTGGACAGCGCCTCGATCAGGTCGCGGCTCAGCTGTTTTCTGAGCATTCCCGGTCACGCCTCGCCGCATGGATCAAGGATGGGCTACTTACGGTCGATGGCGCCGCGCTGCGCCCGCGTGACACGGTGCATGCCGGCGCGGTTCTGGAATTGTCTGCCGAACAGCAGGCACAGGGTGAATGGGTGGCCCAGGACATTCCGCTGGATATCGTCTTCGAGGACGAGCACATCCTCGTATTGAACAAGCCGTCTGGCTTGGTGGTGCATCCCGCCGCCGGTCATGCCGATGGCACCCTGCTCAATGCCCTGCTGCATCATGTGCCGGACATTATCAATGTGCCGCGCGCCGGTATTGTGCATCGCCTGGACAAGGACACTACCGGGCTGATGGTCGTGGCCAAGACGCTGCAGGCGCAGACGCGTCTGGTCGAGCAGCTGCAGGCGCGCAGCGTCAGTCGCATCTACGAGGCCATCGTCATTGGCGTGATCATCACTGGTGGCACGGTCGATGCGCCGATCGGGCGCCACGGTCAGCAGCGTCAACGCATGGCTGTGGTCGAAGGCGGCAAGCCCGCCGTCAGCCATTACCGCGTGCTCGAACGCTTCCGTTCGCATACGCATGTCAGGGTCAAGCTGGAGACCGGCCGCACGCACCAGATCCGTGTGCACATGACGCATATCGGCTATCCGCTGGTGGGCGATCCGCTGTACAGCGGGCGCTTCCGCATTCCGCCGGCGGCAAATCCGACCATGGTGCAAACGCTGCGCGATTTCCCGCGCCAGGCCCTGCACGCGCGCTTCCTCGAACTCGATCACCCGGTCACGGGGAAACGGCTGAAATGGGAGTCGCCATTGCCGGACGATTTCGTCTGGTTACTCACCCTGCTGCAGCAGGACCGTGAGGCGTTCGTCGGGTGAGCGACTGGCCAGCGGACTGGATCCGTCCCGAGTGGCCGGCGCCTGCCCGCGTGCGGGCGTGCGTCACGACCCGTGGCGGTGGGATGAGCCCGGCGCCTTTCGATAGTTTCAATCTGGGCGACCATGTTGGCGACGCCGCGGATGCAGTGGCTGCCAATCGTCTGAATTTGCGCCGCGTGCTCGGTTGCGAGCCGGCCTGGATGAGTCAGGTTCATTCGAATATCGCAGTCGAAGCCGATCCGCGCGGCTGTCCTACCGCCGATGCCAGCTGGACGGGCGCGCCGGGCATCGCCTGCGCGGTATTGACCGCCGACTGTCTGCCGGTGCTGTTCTGTGACCTCGTCGGGACCCGGGTCGCGGCCGCGCATGCGGGTTGGCGCGGGCTGGCCGCGGGCATACTCGAGGCTACCGTTGCATCCATGAGCACTCCTGGCACACAGCTGATAGCCTGGCTCGGCCCAGCGATCGGACCCGAGGCCTTCGAGGTCGGTGCGGAGGTGCGCGAGGCGTTCGTGTCACAGCATGCCGTCACAGCCGAAGCCTTTTCCCTCAGCCGCAACGCCGGCCGCTACATGGCTGACATCTACCAGCTCGCCCGCATCCGTCTGGCCGCTTGCGGCGTCACGGCGGTGTTCGGTGGCGGCTTCTGTACGGTCAACGACCCGCGTTTTTATTCCTATCGCCGTTCTGCCCGCACCGGTCGCTTCGCCAGCCTGATCTGGCTCGACTGAGCGCCGGTTCTGTTTCGGTGCCTCCGCTGAGGTGGCCAGGTCGCGCGGTGCGTCGCCGAGATGACCTGCGTCAATGCCATTCGGCTTGAATCTCCAACAATCAACCTCATCTAAGTTCCATCTCGCAGGCTTTTGTCGAGGTGCGATTGAGTGCGCCGGCCTGCCAAACCAGAAAGGGTGATTACATGCGTATCGATCGATTGACCAGCAAGCTGCAGCTTGCGCTCTCCGATGCCCAATCCATCGCCGTCGGCCTCGACCATCCGTCTATCGAACCGTTGCACTTGATGCAGGCGCTGCTCGATCAGCAGGGTGGTTCGATCCGGCCGCTGTTGATGCAGGTGGGCTTCGATATCAACGGCTTGCGCCAGGCGCTGACTAAGGAGCTGGATCAGTTACCCAAGCTCCAGAACCCTACGGGCGACATGAACATGTCGCAGGATCTGGCGCGCCTGTTGAACCAGGCTGACCGACTGGCGCAGCAGAAGGGTGACCAGTACATCTCCAGCGAACTGGTGCTGCTCGCCGCGCTGGATAGCAATACCCGACTGGGCAAGCTCTTGCTGGCCCAGGGAGTGAGTAAGAAAGCACTGGAAAACGCCATCAGCAATCTGCGCGGTGGCGATGCGGTCAACGATCCCAACGCCGAGGAGTCGCGTCAGGCGCTGGACAAATACACCGTCGATATGACCAAGCGCGCCGAGGACGGCAAGCTCGATCCGGTGATCGGTCGCGATGATGAGATCCGCCGAACCATTCAGGTGCTGCAACGGCGTACCAAGAACAACCCCGTGCTCATTGGCGAGCCTGGCGTCGGCAAGACCGCGATCGTCGAAGGTCTGGCCCAGCGCATCGTCAACGGCGAGGTGCCGGATGGGCTCAAGGACAAGCGTCTGCTGGCACTGGACATGGGCTCTTTGATCGCTGGCGCCAAGTTTCGCGGTGAGTTTGAGGAGCGTCTGAAGGCGGTGCTCAACGAGCTGAGCAAGCAGGAAGGGCGGGTCATCCTGTTCATCGACGAGCTGCACACCATGGTCGGTGCCGGCAAGGCCGAGGGCGCCATGGATGCGGGCAACATGCTCAAGCCGGCGCTGGCCAGAGGCGAGCTGCATTGTGTTGGTGCGACCACGCTCGATGAGTATCGCCAGTACATCGAAAAGGATGCGGCGCTGGAGCGGCGTTTCCAGCGCGTGCAGGTCGATGAGCCGAGCGAGGAGGACACCATTGCCATTCTGCGAGGCCTGAAAGAGCGCTACGAAGTGCACCACGGCGTTTCCATCACCGACGGCGCGATCATCGCCGCGGCGAAACTGTCGCATCGCTACATCACCGACCGGCAGCTGCCTGACAAGGCCATCGATTTGATCGACGAGGCGGCCAGCCGCATTCGCATGGAAATCGACTCCAAACCGGAGGAGCTGGATCGCCTCGATCGCCGCCTGATCCAATTGAAGATCGAGCGTGAGGCGCTGAAGAACGAGGACGACGAAGCAACCAAGAAGCGTCTGGCCAAGCTCGATGATGAAATCGTCAAGCTGGAGCGTGAATACGCCGACCTGGAGGAAATCTGGAAGTCGGAAAAGGCTGAAGTGCAGGGCTCGGCTCAGATGCAGCAGAAGATCGAGCAGGCCAAGGCCGATCTGGAGGCTGCGCGGCGCAAGGGCGACCTGTCGCGTATGGCCGAACTGCAGTACGGCATCATTCCCGATCTGGAGCGCAGCCTGCAAATGGTCGACCAGCACGGTAAGACCGAGAATCAGTTGTTGCGCAACAAGGTCACCGACGAGGAAATCGCCGAAGTCGTTTCCAAGTGGACCGGCATTCCAGTGTCGAAGATGCTCGAAGGCGAGCGCGAGAAGTTGCTCAAGATGGAAGACCTGCTGCATCAGCGCGTAATCGGGCAGCACGAGGCAGTTGTCTCGGTCGCCAACGCGGTGCGTCGTTCGCGCGCCGGACTGGCAGATCCGAATCGTCCCAGCGGTTCCTTCCTATTCCTTGGCCCGACCGGCGTGGGCAAGACCGAGTTGTGCAAGGCGCTGGCCGAATTCCTCTTCGATACCGAGGAGGCGATGATCCGCATCGACATGTCGGAGTTCATGGAAAAGCATTCGGTCGCACGTCTGATCGGCGCGCCGCCGGGGTACGTCGGCTACGAGGAAGGCGGTTACCTGACCGAGGCAGTGCGCCGTAAGCCTTATTCGGTAGTGCTGCTCGATGAGGTCGAGAAGGCGCATCCCGATGTGTTCAATATTCTGCTGCAAGTGCTTGAGGACGGCCGCCTGACGGATAGCCATGGGCGTACGGTGGACTTCCGCAACACCGTGATCGTGATGACGTCGAATCTGGGATCGACCCAGATTCAGGAGTTGGTGGGTGATCCTGATGCTCAACGCGCAGCCGTGATGGATGCGGTAAGCAATCACTTCCGCCCCGAGTTCATCAATCGTATCGACGAGGTGGTGGTGTTCGACCCGCTGGCCCGCGAGCAGATCGCAGGTATCGCGCAGATCCAGCTCGGTCGTCTGCGGCAACGCCTGGCAGAGCGCGAGCTCAGCCTGGAACTCAGCAACGAGGCCATGGACAAGCTGGTTGCCGTTGGCTACGACCCGGTCTATGGTGCGCGACCCCTGAAACGCGCCATCCAGCGCTGGATCGAGAACCCGCTCGCGCAGAACATACTGTCTGGCGCGTTCGAGCAGGGTTCTTCCATCGTCGGCAAAGTGGAGGGCGACGAGATCCGCTTCGCCAAAGCGTGAGCCTGGCAAAGAGCCGCCCATGCGGGCGGCGCTGAGGTCATTGCGACGGGCTCGTTGCCGTCGCTCGACGGGAGGGCTGAGGTAACTCGCAAAGCATTGTAGTAAATCGCATTTTTTCTGTTGACAGGCGCGTCGAGAACCGTAAAATGGCGCGCCTCTGAGGGGGGTTTGCAAGGCGGCACAGCAAACCATCCAACGAGCTGGAAGTGATAGTTCCGCGATAGCTCAGTCGGTAGAGCAAATGACTGTTAATCATTGGGTCCCAGGTTCGAGTCCTGGTCGCGGAGCCAATTTCCAATCGGGGTATAGCGCAGTCCGGTAGCGCGCCTGCTTTGGGAGCAGGATGTCGGGAGTTCGAATCCCCCTACCCCGACCAATTTTGGGTCGTTAGCTCAGTTGGTAGAGCAGTTGGCTTTTAACCAATTGGTCGTAGGTTCGAATCCTACACGACCCACCAAACTGCCTTGCAGAAAGGCATGAGAACCGGAAGATTCCGAGCGAATCTTCCGGTTTTTTATTGCCTGCCAATTATTTCGCGGTCACCCGGTCATGGTTGCGCCATGTTCTGCCGGCACCGTCCTCGTGTAGGGCGGTGCTGGCTCTGTGCGTTCGGTCAGTGCAGCTTGAGGCGGGGTACCGTGCTGGTCGTGAGCTTGTCACCGATCATCATCAGCCCCGTGCGCGCGACTCCGTACAGCGCGATCTGGTGCATTCGGTACAGCGAAACATAGAACATCCGGGCCAGCCAGCCCTCGAGCATGACATTGCCGGTGAGGTTGCCCATCAAATTGCCGACGGCGGAAAAGCTCGACAGGGAAATCAGGGAGCCATAATCGCGGTAGCGATAACTGGGCAGGCTCTGCCCTTGGAGTCGTCGGGCGAGCGATTTAGCGAGCATGGAGGCCTGCTGATGTGCGGCCTGTGCACGCGGTGGTACGTTGCGGTCGCTGTCCGGTTGCGGGCAGGCCGCGCAGTCGCCGAAGGCGAATATGTTTTCGTCTCGCGTGGTCTGCAAGGTTGGCAGTACCTGCAATTGATTGATTCGATTGGTTTCCAGGCCATCTATTTCGCGCAGGAAGTGTGGCGCTCTGATGCCGGCCGCCCAGACCTTCAGCGTAGCTGGTACGAAGTCGCCATTCTTGGTGTGCAATCCTTCATCCGTCACTTCACTGACTGCGGCGTCGGTGAGCACGCTCACGCCCAGGTCGCGAAGAGTCTGGTGTACCGGTTGGCTGATGCGCTCCGGTAACGCTGGCAGAACCCGCGGGCCAGCTTCTATAAGCGTGATATGGACGTTTTCCGGCTTGATGCCGTCCAACCCGTAGGCGGCGAGTTCGCGCGCGGCGTGGTGCAGTTCCGCGGCCAGCTCGACACCGGTAGCGCCAGCACCGACGATGGCCATGTCGATGGTGCTGTGGTGACCTTCGCTGGCGTGGGCGCGCATGTAACGGCTGAGCAGTTGGCGGTGGAAGCGTTCGGCCTGCTCGCGGGTGTCGAGGAAAATGCAGTGCTCGGCCGCGCCCTTGGTGCCGAAGTCGTTGGTAGTACTGCCGACTGCGATCACCAGGGTGTCGTAGCTGAGCGTGCGAGCCGGCACCAGTTCGACGCCATGCTCGTCGAACGAGGCGGCGAGATGTACGCACTTGCGTTCCCGGTCCAGGCCACTCATACGGCCCATCTGAAACTCGAAGTGGTTCCACTTCGCCTGGGCGACGTAATTGAGCTCATCGGCGGATGAGTTCAGCGAGCCGGCGGCCACCTCATGCAGTAAAGGTTTCCAGATATGCGTCAGGTTGGCGTCGATCAGCGTGATGCGGGCCTTGCCGCGCTTGCCCAACGTTCTACCCAGGCGGGTGGCAAGCTCCAGGCCGCCGGCGCCGCCGCCGACGATTACGATGCGATGTGTCATGAAATGAACTCATAAGGCTTTGCGGAATTCGGTCGTCATCTGGGCGAGGAACGGCTTGCTCATAACACCAGATGGCTCAGGAAGCGGCTCAGCAGGCCTAAGCCGGCGACCACGACCAGTACCAGCACAAGAAGCAGCCAGGGCCGAAAGGGTCGGCGCTCGACTTGATGCTGCGGCGCGCTGAGGTACTGATCAACGCGTTTCTGGTCTTCTGGATTCAGGCGGCTGGGCATACGCACCTCGAAAGGGAATGCAGGCATTCTAGCGGTGCGACGGTAAAAGCCAAGCGCGATGGCAGAACGCCTGAGGCTTCGGTGGAATGGCGGGACGGTGTGGGGCGGTGCTGCGGTTTCAAAATGGCACGGCACGCAGGCTTTTTCCTGCATGCCGTGTGGGGGCTATCGACCGTTGTTTTTCAGGTTTCGAAGGTTGCCGATCACGGATTCCAGTGCGCGGTCGAAGAGCAAGGCATCGTTGAGCAGGCGTATGGCGTTGCGACGGAACTCGATGGCGAGTCCCATCCGGGTCTTTTCCAGGACCTTCATGCCGGTGCGATTGACGAAAATGTATTTGCCCGTGGGTTTGATCACGGCGGCCAGCTTGCAACGAAGCTTGTGGTCCTCGTCTTCCTGAAATTCGACCCAGCTGCCGACGCGCAGATTGTCAACCTGGATCAGCGCTTCGTCATTATCAGCCAGGTTGATTTCGGGTTCCTGCTCACGACTTTCGCCGGGAGCCAGCAGGACGATTTCCTCGTTTACCTCGACCATTGCGGGAACAGCGGTCTCATCGGCGTGATCTTCACGCGGAGGTAGCTCCAGCTTGTCTCCGGTGAGGATCTTGTCGCGAGCGAGCGGATTTGATTGAGCCTGCTGCGCCGGCGGGTTGAGTTGCTGCAGTGTCTGTACGTGCAGCGCTTCGAGTCGGGTGAAGAAGTCGCTGGTGGAGAAGGGGTCGAACGCCGCGCTGACCAGTCCTTCACGAAGGTTCTTTAGCAGGCTTGGAACCAGCTCAAGCAGCTGTTCCCGGGACTCGGGATCATCATGCGGTGTAACGCTCCAGATTAGATCGTCCATGGTGGCAAGAGCGGCCTGCCACTGCTCGGATTGGGTGCCATGTTTCAGGCAGGTCAGCAGCAACACTTTGCTCCAGGCTTCCTGCAGCAGGCGGACGACCACCTCGGGGAGGGTTTTGCCAAGCAAGCGCTGGTTGAGCGCGTGCTCCACTTCCTGACGGGCCATTTCGGCCTTGGCGCGTCCTTCCTCAGCGTCGCGTGTGCGCTGTTCGAGAAGCTCGCTGCGTCGGCGCTCGTCACCTGTGAAGGCAAGGAAATCGGCAAGCAGCTCGGAAAAGATGGCAGGGTCGTCGACGAAATCGTTCAGCAAGCGAGACACGACCTGCTCGATCTTCTGGTACAGGCTGTCGCGTTGGGCTGCGTCCTGATCGACCCAACCCATGGCGGCTGAGGCGATCTCGTTGAGCAGACGGCGTGCCGGATGACTGCCACGGCTGAAGAAGGTCTTGTCGAGAACGGCAACCTTCAGTACAGGGATCTGCAGGCGTCCGATCAGGGCCTTGAGTGAGTCGGGCAGGGTGCGGTCGTCGAGAATGAATTCGAACAGCATCGACACCAGATTTATGACGTCTTCGTCGACCTCGCCGACCACGCGTGATTTGCCGCTCTTGGCGCTGACACGATGCAGGAGCTGCTCGAGCTGGCTCTGCAGATCGTATTCATCGATCTGCTGAGGTGCGCGTGACTGAAGATGCGACAGCAGGCGCATCAGGTCATTGCTGGAAATCGGTACGGCGTCGCTGGGCATGTTGCGAGCTGGCAGCGCGCTTCCACGCAGCTCTGAAAGCAGCGCCTGCAGGGTGCCGAATGCTTCCTGGGCGCCTTCATCGGCGAATGCCGGGGCCTCGCTGAATCCTGTGCCTGAGCGCGGTGCGCTGCCGCTCGAGGCACCGGGGCGGCCATGCGAGCGGCGCGGCTGGGCGGATTGCAACTCTGGAAGGATGCCGGCTGCGACCAGTGTCTGGTTCGATTCAGCGTAGAGCTGGTCGAGGTCCGTCAGCACGTAGCGCTCGAACAACTTGAGAATGATCAGCTTGACCTTGATCTCAACGCCCAGGCTGCGGCAGGCCTCGAGGAAGTATTCACAGAGTTGCTGGGGGCCGAGCGGGTTGTTCTTGTCGTCCAGCTTTCTGCTGACCAGCACATTCATGCGAGTGGTGAGGTGGCTGAGTGACTGGCTGGCGCGGCTCATGACCTTGGCGACCATGGTGTCGATCGCGACCGACTCTTCCAGCTCGTCGTTCTGCACCAGTGCCAGGCTTTCAAAGGATGTTTCCGGCTGTGCCGGTTTGCCGATTTCGTACTGGTTGAGCTTGGCGAACGACTCGAAAACCTGCTGCAGGAAGCCGCGCTCGATACCGCGGCGCTTCATGCGCAGGTCGCGCATGGCCTCGAAGAACGCATTCTGTTCGGCATTGCTGGTGGCGCGATCGGCGATTTCAAAAAGTGAGTCGTCGGCGTTATCGAACAGGGTTTGCAAGGCCAGGCGCAGCTGCTGTGCCGCTTTGTCGCGCACGCTGATGAGCGCGACAGGTAGTCTACCTGCCGGCGAGGTCGGCTTTTGCTCAGGGGCGGCCTTGAGGTGCACCACTTTCGCATCGGTTCGCATCGAGACTCTCCGGTCGCCTGTGATTCAGGCGCTCAACACCGCGTAGCATGCCGCTGATCACGGGCAGGGGCAACGGCTTGTCAATTCGGCAAGGGTTCGCCATTTCCGTGGCGCCAATTTACGGGTCCATTATATGCACCTTGTTAATAAGCCTAGCGCGGATTTGTTATGGACATGATGCAGCTCACACATACTCGCCAAATTCCTACAGGCGGTCGGAAAAGGCATGAGACGGTGGCATTGGCCTGACGTCATTCATCCCCGTCTCCAGTCCCATGCTGCATGATCGGCCGAAGCTTTATACTCTCGCCGAATTATATGGGAGCCCGTCGTGACCAATATCACCCTTGCGGACTTGTCCGCGGAAATCGAAACCAATGTACGCAAGGCGCTGGCCGAGGATGTCGGCAATGGCGATATCACCGCGCAGCTGATTCCGGCAGAGCGACTCGCTCATGCCTCGGTCATTACCCGTGAACCGGCCGTGATCAGCGGTACGGCCTGGGTCGACGCGGTGTTTCGGCAGTTGGACCCGCGGGTTGCGGTGCATTGGCAGGTGACGGATGGCGAGCAGGTGGCGGCCGACCGTGTGCTGTTTCACCTTGAGGGTCCTGCGCGTGCGTTGCTCAGTGGTGAGCGCGCGGCGCTGAATTTCCTGCAGATGCTGTCAGGCGTCGCAACCCGTTGTCGACACTATGCCGATCTCGTCGCAGGCACTGGTGTGCAGTTGCTCGACACCCGAAAAACCATTCCCGGCTTGCGTCTGGCGCAGAAGTACGCGGTTACCTGTGGGGGCTGTCATAACCATCGAATAGGTCTTTACGACGCCTTCCTGATCAAGGAAAACCATATCGCCGCCTGCGGCGGAATCGCCGAGGCCGTTGCGACGGCTCATCGTATCGCGCCCGGCAAGCCGGTCGAAGTCGAGGTGGAGAATCTTGATGAGCTGGAGCAGGCGCTCGGGGCCGGTGTCGATGTCGTGATGCTCGATGAGTTGAGTCTGGTCGACATGCGTGCCGCGGTTGGCATTGCGGCGGGGAGGGCGAAGCTGGAGGCGTCGGGGGGAATCGATGATGAATCGCTGCGCACGATTGCCGAAACCGGCGTGGATTACATTTCGATCGGTGCTCTGACCAAGCATGTCAGAGCAATCGACCTGTCCATGCGTCTGACCCAATAAGGAATGCACGAAAGCGGCACCAAAGTGCCGCCGATTCGACTCAATGCTTGCTTTTCAGTCCGAAGTTCTCGTGTAGCGTGCCGGGAACATCGGTGTCCTTGGGCGCGTAATCCTTCGGTGGCTCGGTGAACGTCGGTGAGGTAAGACGCTCCCGGTGGCTGTGGCTTTCCTCGCTGTGCAATGCGGCGAGCAGGCGCTGCCGGGTCTGTTCGTCCAACGCGAGCTTATCGGCGCCCTCGGACAGATGATCCTGCATGTCCTGATAGCTGTTGGTCAGCTTGCGCAGCAGGCTTGCGGTCGTGTTGAAATGAGTCACCACTTCGCTTTGATAGGTGTCGAAGCGCTCCTGCAGCTCATCTACCTGACGCTGTGTGCTGGTCGGCGCGCTGTTGCGCGCGATCAAAAAACCAATAGCGATGCCGACAATCACGCCGACAATTGGGAGCAACCAGGTCGCGAGGGTCTGTTCCACGAGTACTTCCTCTATATAAACGGCTTGCCTTCAGGCCGCGAAAAACCGTGTGACGGCGCTCAAATGGGGCGGCTATCAGGCCAGGACACAACTGATAGCCGGGTTCTGCAGCGCCTTGTGCAGTGGTTTTCCCACGGCCTGATACGTTAACGTCTCGTACCTGCCCTGTATACCGCGATGCGATGCGAGCGGCCACAGGCGACGTCTATGCAAGACGAGTCGACTTGCCCCAAGGTCACGGAGTTACTTTCTTGAAACGTGAAAACCCTATATCGATCGACGGTCCGGCCGGCGTGCTCGAAGGCTTGTATTTCGATCAGCCGGATGCACGTGGGCTGGCATTGATCTGTCACCCCAATCCCGTCAAGGGCGGGACCATGCTGAACAAAGTGGTGTCGACGCTGCAGCGCACGGCCCGCGATGCGGGCTATGTCACGCTTCGCTTCAACTTTCGCGGGGTCGGCGGCAGCGCGGGCAGCCATGACATGGACACGGGAGAAATCGACGATGCAGAAGCGGCGCTGCAGTGGTTGCGGGCGCAGCACCCCGAGTTGCCTCTGACATTGCTCGGGTTTTCATTTGGAGGGTTCGTTGCGGCGGCGCTGGCCGGGAGAGTCGAAGCGAGAGCCGAGCCGCTGGAAAAACTGTTCATGGTCGCGCCGGCGGTGTCGCGACTTGCAGATCAGCCGCTGGCCGAGCGTTGTGCGCTCACCATTATCCAGCCGGACGATGACGAAGTGATCGACCCGGCCTCGGTGCATGCCTTCTCCGCCGAGCTTCAACGTCCCCACGAGCTGCTGAAAGTGGCAGAATGCGGCCACTTTTTCCACGGCAAGCTGGTGGACCTGAAAGAGCTGGTGGCACCGCGGATGGCGTAGCGCGCTGACGGTGTGCGGGCGATCTCGCCTAGCCCCGCGTGCACGCCCGCTCAACGGTCCACTGGCCGTTTGCGCTGACTGAATCGAGATGATCGTATGAAAACCCGAATCCTTACCGGTATCACCACCACCGGCACGCCCCACCTGGGCAACTACGCCGGTGCCATCCGACCGGCTATCGTGGCCAGCCGGGAGGCTGATGCCGACTCCTTCTATTTCCTCGCTGATTACCACGCATTGATCAAATGCGACGATCCGTTGCGTATCCAACAGTCGCGCCTGGAAATCGCCGCCACGTGGCTGGCCTGTGGATTGGATGCGGATCGGGTGACCTTCTATCGCCAATCCGACATTCCGGAGATTCCAGAGCTGACCTGGCTCCTGACCTGCGTTGCTGGCAAAGGGCTACTGAACCGCGCGCACGCCTACAAGGCCTCGGTGGACAAGAACCTCGAACTGGGCGAAGACCCGGATGCCGGGGTCACCATGGGATTGTTCAGCTACCCGGTATTGATGGCCGCGGACATTCTGATGTTCAACGCACACAAGGTGCCGGTCGGTCGCGACCAGATTCAGCACGTGGAAATGGCTCGTGACATCGGTCAGCGCTTCAATCACCTGTTCGGCAAAGGCAAGGAGCTGTTTACCCTGCCAGCCGCCGTGATCGAAGAGGGCGTGGCGACACTGCCGGGGCTCGACGGGCGCAAGATGTCCAAGAGCTACGACAACACCATCCCGCTGTTCTCCAGCGCCAAGGCACTCAAAGGCACTATCGCCCGCATCGTCACCGACTCGAAGTTGCCCGGGGAGCCGAAAGATCCGGACGATTCCCACCTGTTCACGATCTACCAAGCGTTCGCAACACCGGCGCAACTGACCGAGTTCCGCGCTGATCTGGTCGGCGGCTTGGCGTGGGGCGAGGCCAAGGAACGTCTTTTCCAGTTGCTCGACAATGAGCTGGGCGAGGCGCGCGAACGCTATCACGGGCTGATGCAGCGCCCCGGCGAGCTGGAAGACATCCTGCAAGCGGGCGCCGCCAAGGCGCGGAAGATCGCTAAGCCGTTCCTCGGCGAGTTGCGTGAGGCGGTCGGGTTGCGCAGTTTCCGTAGCGAAGTGACGAGCGCCGCGCCGGTCAAGAAGAAGGGCGGCAAGGCCGCTCGATTCGCCAGCTTCCGCGAGAGCGACGGCAGCTTTCGCTTTCGCTTTTTCGCCGCTGGCGGTGAAGAGCTGTTGCTGTCGCTCCCATTCAGCGATCCCAAGGCGACAGGCGTGATCAGTCAGCGCCTGATTGCCCAGGGCGTGGACGCGTTGGAACTCCGTGCCGACGAAGACAATCAATTCACCGTGTGGCTGGATCACGAATGCATCGCGAAAAGCCCGGTCTACGGCGATGAACAGGCACTGGATGCCGCCATGCAGCGCCTGCGCCAGGCGTTGGCCACGCTTTCCGTGTAATCCCACACGGGTTCGCCGGTCGCGGCTTGGCCGGCGCATTTCTGCCGAAATCCTGTTACCACTCGAGGCTCGAGCGCTTGAACGACCTGCGTAAATTGCCAACCACCGAGGGCACGGCTAAAGTGTCGGCCCCGTTTCACTACCCAGACCCCGCCATGACCCCTCTTGAGCGCTATCAGGAAGACCTGAAACGTCCCGATTTCTTTCACGATGCCGCCCAGGAAACTGCTGTGCGACATCTGCAGCGTCTGTACGACGACCTGATTGCCGATGACCGCAACAAGTCCGGGCTGTTCGGCAAGCTATTCGGCAAGAAACAGCAGGAACCGGTCAAGGGCCTGTATTTCTGGGGCGGCGTCGGTCGCGGCAAAACCTATCTGGTCGATACGTTTTTCGACGCTCTGCCGTTCGAGCAGAAGACGCGCACCCACTTCCACCGCTTCATGAAGCGCGTGCACGAGGAAATGCGTACCCTCAAGGGCGAGAAGAATCCGCTGACTATCATCGGCAAGCGCTTCGCCGACGAATCGCGGGTGATCTGTTTCGATGAGTTCTTCGTATCCGACATCACCGACGCGATGATCCTCGCCACTCTGCTCGAAGAACTGTTCAAGAACGGTGTGAGTCTGGTGGCGACCTCCAACATCGTTCCGGATGGCCTGTACAAGGATGGACTGCAGCGCGCTCGCTTCCTGCCGGCGATCGAACTGCTGAAGAAGCACACAGAGATCGTCAACGTCGACAGCGGCATCGACTATCGTCTGCGCGCACTCGAACAAGCCGAGCTCTACCACTTCCCGTTGGATGCCGAGGCGGAGCAGAGTCTGGAAAAGAGCTTTCGTAGCCTGCTGTCGGAACAGTGCCGCGTTCAGGAGAACGAAGCGCTGATGATCGAGAACCGCGAAATCGTCGCGCGCAAGACGGCCGGCGGCGTCGCCTGGTTCGAGTTCCGCGAGCTCTGCGACGGTCCGCGCAGTCAGAACGACTATATCGAGCTGGGCAAGATCTTCGATGCGGTGCTGGTTTCCAATATCGAGCGGATGGACGTTTCCAAGGACGACATGGCGCGGCGCTTCATCAACATGGTCGACGAGTTCTACGACCGCAACGTGAAGCTGATCCTCTCCGCCGAGGTCGAACTCAAGGACCTATATGCTGGCGGCCGCTTGGAGTTCGAATTCCAGCGCACGCTGAGCCGCCTGCTGGAAATGCAATCGCACGAATATCTGGCGCGTCCACATAAGCCGTAGAGAACCAGCGGTAAGCCTGAAGCTATAGGCTTGAAGTAAGCGCGAAAAGGTTGACAGCGTTGCGGCTGCGACCTTCTTTCCAGCTCCCAGCTCTTAACTGCTCTTATACCGATACTGCTGCCGGTACTGATTCGGCGATAGCTCGGTATGCTGGCGGAACAGCCGTGCGAAGAAACTCGCATCGTCATAGCCGACTTCATAGCTGATGGTTTTGATGCTCTTGCGGGTGGTGGAGAGCAAGGTCTTGGCCGTCTCGATGCGCAGTCGCTGCAAGTAGTGCAGCGGCTTGTCGCCGGTCGCCGTCTGAAACCGCCGCATGAAGTTGCGAATGCTCATGCCATGATCGCGCGCGACGTCCTCGAAGCGGAACTTCTCCGCGAAATGCTCTTCGAGCCACTCCTGAATCTGCAGGACCCGGGTATCCAGGTGGAGCTTTTGACCACCAAAACCGATGCGGCCAGGACTGTAGTTGCGTCTTACCTCGAACAGGATGTCGCGCGCCATGCCCTGCGCAATATGCGCACCGCAGAAGCGCTCGACCAGATGCATGTAGAGATCGCACGCCGAGGTGGTGCCGCCTGCACAGTACAGATTGTCGCTGTCGGTCAGATGCTTTTCCTGCGTAAAGAGCACGCGCGGAAAGCGCTCGGCAAACTCGCGGGCGAAGCGCCAGTGTGTAGTGCCTTCGCGGTCGTCGAGCAGTCCTGCGGCAGCCATCCAGAATGCTCCCGAGGCTTCACCGCAGATGGCGCTGCCGGCCAGGTGCCGCGCCTGTAGCCAGGGTGCTACCTGCGGATATTGGCGGCTGAGTGCGTCGAAATCGCCCCAGAACGCTGGCAGGATCACCGCATCGGCGTCGTCCAGCATTCCGTCGACTTCGATGCGGGGGCCGCTGAAGGTACTGACAGGCAGCCCATCGGGGCTGACCAGCACCGTTTCGAAGGCGGGTGTGAGATCCAGGCCCAGTTGCTTGCCATATCGCAGGCTGGCCATGTGAAAGAAATCCTTGGCATGCAGCAGGGTCGATGCAAATACCCCGTCGGTGGCCAGAATACTGATACGTTTCAATGGTGGGGCTGTGTGCATGCCGTGTCTTCTGACTATTCGGATTATTTTTTGTACGGGCAAAGCAGGGTGTAACTGCCGCAGTTCGGCGGGAGCGTCTTATTTTTTTGCGTGACTGTCCAGTCGCTCTTCAGTCTAAGTCGGGGAACCGCTCTGGGGTGCTGCTGATCTGACAGGCAGGAGGGCTTTTCATGACAGTCAACATACCGTTGGTTCGCCCCGATGCATTCGACGGCTGGGACGGCAGCCCTGCCGCCGCCCGGGAGATGCAGAAGCAGCTGGCCGGCAAGGTCGTATTGGAAGATGATTTTGGTTTGCTGCGGCTGATTGCGGGCGTCGACGTCGGCTTCGAGGAGGGTGGCAACATCACCCGCGCCGCGGTGGTTCTGCTCGATGCAGAGTCCCTCGCGCCGGTGGCGCAGGCATTGGCGCGAATTCCGACCCGCATGCCTTACATCCCTGGTTTGCTTTCCTTTCGCGAGCTGCCGGCGGTGCTGCAGGCACTCGAATCGCTCGGGCAGACGCCCGATCTGATCTTTTCCGATGGGCACGGCATTGCCCATCCTCGTGGCCTCGGCATTGCCGCCCATCTTGGCGTAATCACGGGTTTACCAACCATTGGCGTGGCGAAGAAGATTCTCACGGGCCACCATGCGCCGCTTGGCGAGCGGCGCGGCGATCAGGTCGATCTGCTGGACAAGGGCGGCAAGGCGATCGGCACCGTGTTGCGGAGCAAGGACAAAGTACGCCCGCTGATCATCTCGCCGGGCAACCGCGTCAGTCTCGCCACCGCGCCGGAACTGGTGATGCGCTATGTCACCCGCTATCGATTGCCGGAACCGACACGACTGGCCGACCGCTTGGCCTCGCGTCGCGATGAGAAGCGTGTCGGCCCTCAGCAGGCCATGGATATCGAATAGCCTAGGCCGCTTGCAGGCTGACACTCGCAGGCGCTAGCCTGCAGACCCGCAGGTTACCCAGGTCTCGCCACGATGCAGCTGGATCACGCGACAGGCTGGTGCCGAGGCATTCACCATTGCCCCTCGCCCAATTTCAACCAGCGCCCCGATGGTGAGATTTCGCTGCTAGTCATCCATAACATCAGCTTGCCACCGGGGTGCTTTGGTACCGGTAAGGTCCAGCAGTTCTTTCAGAACTGTCTGGCCCGCGACGAGCATCCCTTCTTCGAGGAGATCGCTAGCCTGCAGGTCTCGGCGCATTTTCTGATCGAACGTGATGGCGCGATCACCCAGTTCGTCTCCTGTCTGGATCGTGCCTGGCACGCTGGCGTGTCGCGCTTCGGCGGGCGTGAAAGCTGCAACGACTTCTCCCTCGGCATCGAACTGGAAGGCACTGATGAAGCGCCATTCAGCGAGGCCCAGTACGACAGCCTGATCCGCCTCTGCCAGTTGTTGCAGCAAGCGTACCCGGCCATCAGCCCGGAGCGAGTCTGCGGCCATAGCGACATCGCACCTGGGCGCAAGACCGACCCGGGCCCGGCATTCGACTGGCAGCGCCTGCGCGCGGCCTCGATCGTTGCCTGAGAAGGCCTTCATAGGATACGAACATGATTTTTCTGGTGCTGCTGCTGGTTCTGCTCATCGACAAACTCACCGATTGGCGGCGTGATGTGCAGCACGACGGCCCCTGGCTGAGCCTGCTGCGGCGAGTCGAAGGCCATTCGGAAGTGGCGTCCAGGCCATGGCTGGGCCTATCGCTGTCGGTGCTCCTGCCCGTGCTGTTATTGGGGCTGCTGCTGATGGCACTCAAGCCGCTGGCGTACGGTTGGCTCAGCCTGCCATTGCATCTGCTGGTGTTGCTCTACAGCTTGGGTCGTGGGCAAGGGAAGCTCGAGTTCGGGGCCTTTCGCGACGCCTGGCGTCGAGGCGATGACGAGGCCGCCGTGCTGGTGGCCGAGCGCGACCTGGGGCTTACTGCGTCGGATGCTCCGAGCCTGCTGCACGCCGTCGAAGCGCAACTGCTCTGGCGCAGTCACCAGGGCTTTTTTGCGGTGATTTTCTGGTACGTGCTGCTGGGTCCGATAGCTGCGCTGGCCTACCGGCTGCTTGCATTGACGATCGAGCATGCCAGCAGCGAGGCCATGCGCGAACGCGCCGGGCAAATCCGGCACGCCTTCGATTGGTTGCCGGTGCGCGTCCTGCTTGCCAGCTTCGGCCTGGTCGGAAACTTCGTCGCGGTCAATCGCGCCTTGTTGCACGACCTGCTGCACTGGGAGATTCCCGCTCAGCGGCTGTTGGCCGAGGTTGGTCCGGTTGCGGCCGACCTGGGCGAGCGCTGTGAAGGCGAGGCGGGCATCTCCCGGCTCGACAGCCTGGCCGCGCTGCTGGTGCGTGCCCGCATGCTCTGGTACGCCGCCATCGCGCTTTGGGTTCTTCTTCTATAGCCCTATTCAGAGCCCCGCTGCGGAACGCATCTGGCTTCATCTGGCGCGGCTACCGGACGTCGGATAAGCCGGGTGGATATGCCGGAATCGGCGCGCTTTCTGCCAGTTGCTGGGCCATCATCCTGCCATTACCTTAAGTTACATAAACCGCGACCGATATCCCGTATAAGTTTCTCGCGCCACTTCTCTGACGAGCCCTGCTGCGGCCTCGATGCTGCCGGCAATACAACAATAATTGGGAGACGTCTTTTGAAACGTTTGTTGTATCCCGCGATCGCGTTCATGAATCGCTTGAGCTTCGGGATGAAGTTCAGCCTGATCAGTGTCCTCTTCTTCGTCCCCATGCTGTTAACCAATTTCTATCTGGTGCGCGACTCGTACCGGGAGTTCGTTGGTACCCGCACCGAATTGCAAAGCCTGGAACTGCTGGGGACGGCGTTGCAGATGCGTCGCGAGATGGAAAGCTGGAAAGACCTGGTGGAAATCGAAAGCATCATCGGTCAGGCCGGCGAAGTACAAGCGCTGGTGACCCGGCTGACCAATGCCGAAGGTGAGCTCTCGACGCTGATGCAGAGCCTGGCGCCAGTCAGCGAAAACCCTGAGCAGGTCGCCGAGTTCAGCACGCGCCGAGATGAGCTCGATGCGGCGTTGCGCGAGGCAAAGGCGCAGCAGTCGTTGCAGGCCAAGGTAGCGATGGCGCGCGCACTGCTGGGCAAGGCTCAAGTGATGATCAAGCTGATCGCCAGCCAATCGGGCCTGAGCCAGGACGGCCAGCGCGATGTGCGAATGCTCGCCGAATTGCTGACTTCGGTCACGCCCACCATTACTGCGGCGCTCGGCGAAGGCAGGGCCGTGGGCTCCTACACGTTCGGCCAGGGCTACCTGAACTCCGACGCGAGCAACAAGCTGGACAACCTGCTCCTTGAGCTTGAGAAGCAGCAGGCGCAGTACAATGCCCAATTGCAGGACGTGCTTGGCAGCAGCGCTGCGGCACTGCGCCAGCTCGAACGCTATACCGAAGCCAGCCGCGCGTCCCTGCAGAACAGCAGTGATATCTTTCAAGATCAGGTGATCATGGCCGAGGCCATGGATCGCCCCTGGGAGAGCTTTTACGACCAGATCAGCGCCGAAATGGCGAAGACCTACGCGCTCAATGACGCCATTCTCGCTTTTCTCGATGATGAGCTCGAACAGCGACTGGAGCAAAAGCGTCGGCTGATGACCCTCCTGCTTGTCGCCCTGGCAATGGTGTTCCTCCTCGTGGTTTATCTCTACAGCGCTTTTTACATGTCCACTCGCGCGTCGCTGCGTAGCCTCGGCGCGACCATGGACCGTGTGGCTGCCGGGGACATGACCGCCCGCTTCAAGGTGCAGAGCCGCGACGAGCTGGGCGAGCTGGGTCAGGTCTTCAACGAGACTGTGGCGCGGATCCGCGAACTGATCGAGCGTGTCGGTCAGACGGTGGGCGAGGTGGAGCGCCAGGCGTCGCGGGTCGAGACCGTTTCCGGCGAGAGCAACCAGACCGTTTCCGAACAGCGCGGGCAGATCGAGCAAGTCGCCACCGCCATGAACGAGATGTCGGCGACCGCGCAGGAGGTGGCGACCAGCGCCGAAGCCGCGGTTGGCAGTGCGCAAAGCGTCAATGACGAAACCGTCAGCGGTCGCGGTCTGGTGGCGGCCCAGGTCGATGGGATCGGGCGATTGGCCGCGGAGATCGATCAGTCGGTCAAGGTCATCAATCAGTTGGCCAGCGACAGCAAGGCCATCAGCCAGGTGCTGGACGTCATCAAGGGCGTGGCCGAACAGACCAACTTGCTGGCGCTCAACGCGGCCATCGAGGCGGCGCGTGCTGGTGAGCAAGGGCGCGGATTCGCTGTGGTAGCCGACGAGGTGCGCAGTCTGGCCAAGCGCACCCAGCAGTCCACCGAGGAAATCGAGCAGATGATCGGGCGGCTGCAAGGCGGCGTCGGCGCTGCGGTCAAGACGATGCATTCCAGCCATTCGATGGCCGAGGAAACCGTCAGTCAGTCGGCTCAGGTCCAGCAGGCTTTGGAGAACATTCTCGGTGCCGTCGGCGTGATCGTCGATCAGAACCAGCAGATCGCCGCGGCAGCTGAAGAACAAACCGCCGTCGCGCATGACATCGATCGCAACATCGTCGCCATCAACGAGGCGGGTCAACGCACTGCCGAAGGCGCAGGCCATACCGAACAGGCCAGCCGTGAACTCACCGAACTGGTTGGGCGCTTGCAACAGCTGATAGGGGCGTTCCGGGTCTAGGACCGCTTTAAGAAGGTCAGCGCCAGCCAAACAACTCGCAGCTGTTTCGGTAGCTCGCCTCGGCCAGTTGCTCAGGGCTGATGCGTTTGATGTCGGCCAGCTCGCGGCAGATGTCCGGCAGAAACTCCGGGCTGTTGCGCTGGCCGGCGTGGCTGTAGGGCGCGATGTCGGGCGCGTCGGTTTCCAGCACGATGCTGTCCAGCGGTAGCTGCTGAAGCACCCGGTGCATGCGATGCGCCTGCGGCCAGGTGCCCGCGCCACCCAGGCCGAGCTTGTATCCCAGCTTGATGTACTCCCGCGCCTCCTCCCAACTGCCGCTGAAGGCATGGGCGATACCGGCGCGCTTGAGCTTGCGCTGCTTCAGGGTGGCAATCATCTGCGCGTGGGCGCGGCGCACATGTAGTAAAACCGGTAGTTCGAACTCCTCAGCCAGTTCCAGCTGGGCTTCGAGCAATTGTTGCTGACGGGCTTTGTCGGGGGCCTCGATGTAGTAATCCAGACCGATCTCGCCGATGGCGCAGAGCTTGTCCTGTCCGCGAAGACGGCCCAGCCAATCGCGCAGATCATCGATGTGTTCCGCTTGATGGTCCTGGAGAAACACCGGATGCATGCCCAGTGCGGCGTAGACGGCTGGTTCGTCCATCGCCAACTGCCAGACGCGCGCCCAGTTCGCCTGGTGTACGCCGAGCACGAGTAGCCGTTCCACACCTGCCTCGCGGCAACGCGTGAGCACCTCACTGCGGTCTGCGTCGAACGGGTCGAAGTCGAGATGGGTGTGGGTGTCGATCAGGCGCACGGGTTCTCCTGGTCTGGTGCGGATACGGGCGGCGTTCAGCGATTCGGTTCTTCCTCGATCTGGATGTCGCTGACACCGAGTTCGGCCATACGGCTGTCCTCGCTGGGGCGCACCGGAATTTCCCAGGGGGCATCGATTGCCGCGCGTGGCTCACGGACATGATGCAGCAGAATCTCCAGTTCGGCTTGCTCCATGTCCGGTTCTTCAAAGGAGCTGAGCGTCAGCGACGACGGTTTGCCATTGATCAGGTAGTGGATGCGATAGCGTTTCAGTTCGGTCATGGCGGCTCTCGACTCCAGTGTGTGGAGTATCGGACCGCCAAATTGCCTTCAGGCTCCCGAATCCTCGCGCTCCGATTCGAGTAGCGCGGCCTTGCGTTCGAGTCCCCAGCGATAGCCGGTCAGCGATTGATTGGCGCCGACGACTCGATGACAGGGCACCAACAGCCCGACCGGATTGCTGGCGCAGGCCCTGGCGACGGCCCGGGCGTGGCTGCCAAGATGTTCGGCCAGCTCGCCGTAGCGCCGAGTCTGGCCCCTGGGGATGTCTTGCAGCGCTTGCCAGACCCGTTGCTGAAACGCGCTGCCACGCAGGTCGAGTGGCAGTCGGGCGGCGCGCGAGGGCTCTTCCAGCTGGGCCAGGATCGAGCGTAGCCACTCACCCAGTCCTTCCTGATCCCGGAGCAACTCGGCCGCGGCAAAGCGCGACTGCAATTCGTTCAGCAGCGCCTGTTCGTCGTCGCCAAACAGCAGCGCACAGATTCCTTGGTCGCTGGCGGCGATCAGTAACAGCCCCAACGGACAGGCGCTGACGGCATAGCGCAGCGACTCGCCGGCGCCTTTGCGGCGACGCTGCGCCGGGCTCAATGCCGTGACGTTCTGATAGGCGCCGCGCGTACTGCCATAGCCTGCATCCAGGGCGGCGCCCAGCACCGAGTCGGCGGCGGGCAGGCGCGTCTCCAGCCGTTCGCGGCGTCGGGCGGCGGCCCAGGCGCGTGGCGTGAGGCCGGTGCGGGTTTTGAACGCACGAGCTAGGTGCGACGAGGACAGACCGATACGCGCGGCCAGTTGCTCCAGTGTCATCGGCTCGGGGCTTTCATCCAGCAAGCGACAGGCGGCGATGACCAGCGCGTCCAGTTGCTCGGCCGGGCTCTGCCCCTGAGGGGAGCAGCGCCTGCATGCGCGGTAACCGGCGGCTTCGGCATCCGTGGCCGTGCTGAAGAAGCTGACGCCGTCACGCCGCGGACGACGTGCCGGACAGCTGGGACGGCAGAAGATTCGGGTCGAGCGAACGGCGAACACGAAGCGATCGTCGTAACCAGCGTCGCGTTCGCAGAGTGCTTGCCAGCAGCGGTCGAAATCGAGCATTGCGGTGCTCCCTGAGTGGTTGATTGCGATTGTCCGCCCAGCTCGTCCTGGATGCCAATCCACAACGCGCTTTTAAACTTGCTAGCGAGCATGGAAGCCCGCTGACGATTACCGTAACCTGCAGACCTGCATAGTCGAAAAGGGTCTGTAAGCTGCTGATGAAAACGCCAAAACGACTCGAGCCGCTGGTCGAGGATGGGCTGATCGACGAAGTGCTGCGGCCGCTGATGAGCGGCAAGGAAGCAGCGGTCTATGTGGTGCGCTGCGGTGATGAGCTGCGTTGCGCGAAGGTATACAAGGAAGCCAATAACCGCAGTTTCCGTCAGGCCGTGAAGTATCAGGAAGGCCGCAAGGTCCGTAGCAGCCGAGATGCCAGGGCCATGGCCAAGGGCTCCAAGCACGGGCGTAAGGAAAAGGAAGAGAACTGGCAGAACGCCGAAGTGGCCGCCTTGTTCCGACTGGCGGACGCCGGTGTCCGCGTCCCCAAGCCTTACGACTTCCTCGACGGCGTGCTGCTGATGGAGATGATTTCAGGCGAGGACGGCGATGCCGCACCTCGTCTCAATGACGTCGACTTGCATCCTGACGATGCGCGCGAATTTCACGCGTTCATGATTGGCGAAGTGGTGAAGATGCTCTGTGCCGGTCTGGTGCACGGCGATCTGTCCGAATTCAATGTGCTGCTCGACGAACACGGTCCGGTCATCATCGACCTGCCGCAGGCGGTGGACGCGGCAGGCAACAACCATGCGTTCGAAATGCTTGAACGGGATGTTGGCAACATGTCGGCCTACTTCGGGCAGTTTGCGCCGGAGCTAAAATTCACCCGTTACGCCAAGGAGATGTGGGCGCTCTACGAAGACGGCAAGCTGACACCGGATTCCGAGCTGACCGGGGAATTCGCCGAGCCGGAAGACGCGGCGGATCTGGATGCCGTGATGCGGGAGATCAAGGCGACCCTGGCCGATCAGGCGCGCAAGGAAGCCCTGCGCAACGCAACGGACGAACCCAGCGACGAGCCGCCCACGCCGCCCTGGATGCGTAACTGACCCTGAACCCCGAAAGGGCTCGCTCGTTGTCGTGCCACGCTTGCGTATGGGACGGGCTGCTGCACGGGTAGGCTGTTTCGCTCGGCGAAATTTCGCGTTTCCGCTCTGGTCCGGGAGTTCGCCTATGCTCAAGTGAACGGCCACTGATCCGTCTGCGGCAATGCACAGCAGCTCGCCGGCCGCCGATGGGCGTATCATGGCCGGCGTTCCAATTTCGAGCGGGAGAGTCGTGATGCAAGGTAAGCCACAGGTCGTTGAATACCTGAAAGAACTGTTGCGTGGAGAGCTGGCCGCGCGCGATCAGTATTTCCTGCATTCTCGGATGTATGCCGACTGGGGCTTCAGCAAACTCTACGAGCGCATCAACCACGAGATGGAAGAAGAAACCCAGCACGCCGATGCGCTGCTCAAACGCATCCTGTTCCTCGAAGGAACGCCTGATATGACGCCGGAGACGATGCATCCAGGCCACACTGTGCCGGAGATGCTACGCGCCGATCTGGCATTGGAGTACAAAGTGCGCGAAGCGCTGGCCAAGGGCATCGAGCTGGCTGAACAGCATGGCGACTACCCTACGCGCGACATCCTCGCGGCGCAGCTGATGGATACCGAAGAAGATCATGCCTACTGGCTTGAGCAGCAGCTCGGGCTGATCGATCGGATCGGCCTGCAGAACTATTTGCAGTCGCAGGCTTAGAACGGCCGCTCACCGTTCAGCAGCATCCTCCCGATTCCAGATCCTCGAGGATCGGGCAATCCGGGCGGTCGTCACCGTGGCAATGCTCGATCAGCTGTTGCAGCGTATCGCGCAGGCCCACCAGTTCGGCAATCTTCTGGTTCAGCGCGTCGATATGCGCGCCGGCCAAGGCCTTTACATCGGCACTGGCGCGCTGACGGTCCTGCCATAACGTTAACAGCTTGCCCACTTCCTCCAGGGAAAACCCAAGATCGCGCGAGCGCTTGATGAATGCGAGGCGGTGCAGGTCTTCCTGACCGTAATAGCGATAGCCGTTGGCGCTCCGTCCCGCAGGACTGATCAGGTCGATGGATTCGTAATAGCGAATCATCTTCGCTGAGAGTCCGGTCTTCTTTGCGGCTTGGCCAATGTTCATGATGATATCCCCAGGCGTGTCAGGGTTGTGCTGGAAAGGCGTCGCTGCGCCGGAACGCATACTGCGGGCCTGCTGGTGAGCCAGTGGCCAAGCACAGCGTCATCGTTCTATTCTTCGGGCTTCCAACGCTTGAGCAGCAGCGCATTGCTGACCACGCTGACGCTGGACAACGCCATCGCAGCCCCGGCGACCACCGGGCTGAGAAAGCCCAAGGCCGCCAGCGGGATGCCCACCAGGTTGTAGATAAAGGCCCAGAAGAGGTTCTGCTGGATCTTGCGATAGGTGCGACGGCTGATCTCCAGCGCCGCCGGTACCAGCCGGGGATCACCGCGCATCAGGGTAATGCCCGCGGCGTGCATGGCCACATCGGTGCCGCCGCCCATAGCGATGCCCACATCGGCGGCTGCCAGTGCCGGCGCATCATTGATACCGTCGCCAACCATGGCCACCACCGCGCCGCCTTGTTTCAGCTCGGAAACCGTAGCGGCTTTATCTGCCGGTAATACCTCGGCGTGCACACTGTCGATGTGCAATGCGTCGGCCACCACCCGCGCGCTGCCGCGGTTGTCCCCGGTGATCAGATGGCTGCGGATATGCCGCGCGTTGAGGCTGGCGATGGCCTCGGCTGCTCCCGCTTTGAGGCTGTCACCAAAGGCGAACAGACCGAGTATCTGCGGCTGCGGGGCCGTCTCGATCAGCCAGGACAGTGTACGTCCTTCGGCTTCCCAGGCCTCGGCCTGGGTAGCCAGCTCGCCTGGTTGCAGACCGCTGTCGTCCAGCAGCCGTCGGTTGCCCAACGCCAGTGATCGCCCGTCGAGCTTGCCAGCGATGCCACGACCGGTTAGCGACTGGCTCCTATCCACGTCAGCGATGGTCAAACCCTGTTCCGCACAGCGATCGAGCACCGCCTGTGCCAGCGGATGTTCGCTGCCGCGTTGCAGCGCACCCGCTTGTTGCAGCAGGGCGGCCTCGTTGCCATCTATTGCGTGCAGATGAACGATGCGCGGCTTGCCGGATGTCAGGGTGCCGGTCTTGTCGAAGGCCACGGCACTAACCGCATGTGCGACCTCTAATGCCTCGGCGTCCTTGATCAGAATGCCGTGGCGTGCCGCCACACCCGTGCCCGCCATGATCGCCGCCGGGGTGGCCAGGCCAAGGGCGCAGGGGCAGGCGATTACCAGGACGGCAACGGCGTTGATCAGCGCGACCTCTGCCGGCGCGCCAGCGAGTATCCAGCCGATCAGCGTGAATAGGGCAATGACCAGCACCGCCGGGACGAACACCTGGCTGACCTTGTCCACCAGCTTCTGGATCGGCGCCTTTGCCGCCTGGGCATCCTCGACCAGCCGAATGATGCGCGCCAGCACCGTCTCGCCGCCTAATGCAGTGGTGCGGACCAGCAATCGGCCTTCGCCGTTGATCGCCCCGCCGGTAATGCGATCGCCGGGCACCTTGGCTACGGGCAGACTTTCGCCGCTGATCAGCGCCTCGTCGGCCTGGCTCTCGCCTTCTACCACCTCGCCATCGACAGGGAAGCGTTCCCCGGGCTTGACCAGCACCAGATCGTCCAGCCGCAGCGCGGCGATGGCGATGTCCTCCTCGCGGCCATCAACGACGCGCACCGCGCGATCCGGACGCAACGCTTCTAGAGCGCGGATGGCGGCGCTGGTCTGACGTTTGGCGCGGCTCTCCAGGTATTTGCCCAGCAAGACCAGGGCGATGACCACCGCCGAGGCCTCGAAATACAGGTGCGGCATCTGCCCGGCCGACGCCGCCCACCATTGATAGAGGCTCAGACCGTAGCCGGCGCTGGTGCCGATGGCGACCAGCAGATCCATGTTGCCGGCACCGGCGCGTACGGCCTTCCAGCCAGCGATATAAAAACGCGCACCGAGAATGAACTGCACCGGGGTGGCGAGCGCGAACTGCACCCAGGGTGGCAGCATCCAGTGCAGACCCAGCAGGTCGCCAAACATTGGAATTACCAGCGGTGCAGCCAGTGCCAAGGCAATGATTACGGCCCAGCGCTCTTGGCGTAGGCGGCTTTCGCTGCGGTCCGCATCGGGTGGGATATCGGCGCTCGCCTGTGCCTGATAGCCGGCCGCTTCGACGGCCTGGATCAGGACCGCGGCATCGACAGCGCCAAGTACCTCGACCCGTGCGCGTTCGTTCGCAAGGTTTACCGACGCACTGCGCACGCCTGGGACCTTAAGCAGGGCGCGTTCAACGCGGCCGACGCAGCTGGCGCAGGTCATGCCCTCGATGGTCAGTTCCAAGGTCTGCACCGGCACGCCATAGCCGGCCCTTTCCACCGCCTGCACCAGTCCGGCGAGATCGGCGTCCTTGGCTTCCACTCGCACCTGCTCGGCGGCGAGGTTCACTGCGGCGGTAGCAACGCCTGGCACTTTCAGTAGAGCGCGCTCGACCCGTCCGGCACAGCTGGCGCAGGTCATGCCTGCGATCGGCAAGGTGTAGGTTGCGCTGGTCATTTTTCGCTCCCGGGGGTGATCTGATGCATCGATGGTCAACCTTCACCTAATGGCAAGGTCAAGTCGAGGGTCGGGGTGTCGCAGGCAAGTGTTTGACCTTCCCGGTATGGCAAGGTTGAGCATGCTGATCTCGTCAATAAGCGAAAGGAGCATCCGATGCAGACGTTCAATGTGAGAGGCATGACCTGCGCACACTGCCAGCGCGCAGTGGCCCAGGCGATCCAGTCCCGTGATGCCGCTGCCAAGGTCGACGTCGATCTTGAGGCGGGCATCGTGCGAGTGGATGGAAAACTGGAGGAAGCCAGCATCCGTGAGGCAATCGAGGAAGAAGGCTATGAGGTTCAATGACGGACGGAACGGGCGGCAGCAGGAGGCTGCCGCGTCTGTGTCAGTGAGCGGCGAAACTGTCCCAGTCTCTGACCAGGCCACGGAACACGGGGTCGATCAGGGCGGCGCAGTCCCTTTCCGGATCGAACAAGGTCGGGTCACGGGTCCAGTCGCTGAACAACCCGACGATCAGTGCGTGCAGGGTACGAGCGGCCAGGCGTGGTGAGATGCCCGGGTACAGACTGTCGGCGGCGCGCTCGAGCAGCTTTTCACAAAGGTCGATGAACATATTGATGAACGCATGATGGCGCTCTTCGGCTTCGCGTAGCTCCTCAGTGAACTCGCAGCGGTGCAGCAGAATGGTCATTACGCGGCGCTTCTGTTCATCACGGCCCAGCGCGCTGATCCCTTCGATGCAGAGGTCGCGCAAGGTCCGCAAGGGCTGCTGCTGGGTGCAGCTGCAAAGTCGTTCGGTCATCTGCTCCGGCGGTAGCCGTACCTGATTGAGCATCTCGTGAAACAGGTGAGCCTTGTTTTGAAAGTGCCAATAGACGGCGCCGCGGGTCACCCCGGCATCACGGGCGATCTGATCGAGGCTGGTGTGCGCCACACCCTTGTCCAGAAACAACCGCTCGGCTGATGCGAGCAGAGCAATACGGGTCTTTTCGGCGTCTTCTTTGGTTCTTCGCATGTCTGAGCTACGGCAGCATCGGGCTGCGTTGGGGCCCTTGAAGGGCGGATGATGCGGAGTTGTCCTTCAGACTCTGCAACTTTGGCTGTTTACAATCGTCTTTGTATGTAACAGCATCTCACCATCTCTGTAAATGTTCGATATCAGCCACGACCCGGTCGTGCGCTGGCGAGACGCTTTTTCTTCCTGCGAGTTGCCAATGCCTCTTCCTATTCTGCTCATTCTGGGCGCGCTTAGCGCCTTTGGCCCGTTGGCCATCGATTTCTATCTGCCCGCATTCCCAGCGATGGCGCGGGCTTTCGCCACTGACGTGGAGCATGTTCAGCTGTCGCTGGCGGCGTACTTCATCGGCCTGGCCATTGGTCAGCTGATTTATGGACCTCTGGCGGATCGGTATGGCCGTCGCTGGCCACTGTTGGTTGGTGTCGCATTGTTCACCCTGGCCTCGCTCGCCTGTGCTTTCGCGCCCTCGTTGGACTGGCTGATAGCGGCCCGTTTCGTCCAGGCGCTGGGCGGCTGTGCGGGCATTGTGGTAACACGTGCCGTGGTGCGTGACAGCTGCGATCCGGTACAGAGCGCCAAGGTCTTTTCGCAGCTGATGCTGGTGATGGGGCTGGCGCCGATCCTTGCGCCGTTGGCAGGTGGGGTTTTGATGAATGCCTTTGGCTGGCAGGCGATCTTCGTTTCGCTGACGCTCTTCAGTGCACTCTGCGGTGTTGCGGTCGCGCTGCGGCTGCCGGAAACGCTGCCAGCCGATGCCCCGAAGCATCCGTTGCGCGGCACCTTCGGCCGTTATATCGCCCTGTTCGGCGACCGCGAGTTCATCGCTTTCGCGCTCGCCGGGGGCGTCGCGATGGCGGGTATGTTCGCCTATATCGCCGGTTCGCCGTTCGTCTTCATCGAACTGTACGGCGTTCCGGCTGAGCACTACGGCTGGCTGTTCGGCAGCAACGCCGCGGGTTTCATCCTCGTCTCACAGATCAACGCTCGGCTGTTGCGTCTGCGGGGGCCGGGCTTATGGCTGCGGCGTTTCGTCTGGTTCTACTTCGCTTGTGGGGTGGCACTGCTCGCCGTCGCATTGAGCAGACCGGATGTGCTCTGGCCGCTGCTGATTCCGTTATTCGCGGGCATGGCGAGCCTCGGCAGTATCCTGCCGAACGCCACGGCCTGCGCCATGGCGAAGCAGGGCCAGCAGGCCGGATTGGCGTCGGCGCTGATGGGTAGCCTGCAATTCTGCATCGCCGCCGTTTCGTCGGCTGCGGTCGGTTGGCTGCACAACGGCACGGCCGTACCGATGGCGCTGGTGATCACGGTGTGCGCACTACTGGCGGCGTGTCTGGCCTGGTACACAGGGCAAATCGCCGCTGCGTCGCGCAGTCAGGATGCCGCCTCGTCCTGAGGCGGCACTCGCTGAGTGGTCAGAATCCCTCGAGGACAATCTTCCCCTTGGCCTTGCCGCTTTCGATGAAGGCATGGGCGCGGCGCAGATTCTGTGCGTTGATCGTCCCGTAATGCTCGCCCAGAGTGGTTTTGAGCACGCCGCTGTCGATCAGCTCGGCGACGCGGTTGAGCAGTTCGTGTTGCGCGATCATGTCCGGCGTCTGGTACAGCGAACGGGTGTACATGAACTCCCAGTGCAGCGACAGGCTCTTGCGCTTGAGCAGGCTGATGTCGAGGCTCGCCGGATCGTCGATCAACGCCAGACGGCCCTGAGGCTGCAAGGCCTCGACGATTTGCGGCAGATGCAGGTCGGTGTGGGTCAGGCTGGCCACATGGGTGACGCCAGCGATGCCCAGGCGTTGCAGTTCGGCGGCGAGCGGCTGGCTGTGATCGATCACTTCGTGGGCGCCGAGCTCACGCACCCAGGCCTGGGTATCGCCGCGTGAGGCGCTGCCGATCACCTGGAGTCCGGTCAGCTGCCGTGCCAGTTGGGTGAGGATGGAGCCTACGCCACCGGCCGCGCCGACAATCAGCAGGCGCTGATCGCGATTTTCCTTCCCTTCGCTGATCTGCAGGCGTTCGAACAGCAATTCCCAGGCAGTGATCGAGGTCAGCGGCAGCGCCGCAGCGGCGGCGAAATCGAGACGGGCCGGCTTGCGGCCAACGATGCGTTCGTCCACCAGGTGCAGCTCGCTGTTCGCGCCGGGGCGGTCCAACGCGCCGGCGTAGAACACCTCGTCGCCGGGCTGGAACAGGCTGACATCGCTGCCAACCGCACGCACCACACCCGCCACGTCCCAGCCGAGTACCTGATGCTGGCCCTGGTCCGGCTGCACGCGCATACGGATTTTGGTATCGACCGGGTTCACCGAGATGGCGCGCACCTCGACCAGCAGGTCGCGGGGGCCGGGTGTCGGCTCGGGTAGGTCGATATCGAGCAGTGAGCGTGGATCATCAATGGGTAGCGATTGCTGGTAGCCGATGGCTTTCATGGCAGTTCCTCAAGTTGGAAGGGGATACGTGCCATGTTCGGCTTTCGCGCCGGGAAGAAAAACAGCATATTCTGCAGAGGCTCTTTCAACAGAATATTGAAAATGCTGCGCAGTAATGACTTGCAAGTGTTCGTATTGACCGCTGAGTTGGGGAGCCTTTCTGCTGCCGCTCGCCAGTTGGAATTGTCACCCGCCGTTGCAAGCGCGGCTCTCAAACGGCTTGAGGCTGAGCTGGGTTGCCGTTTGCTGGTGCGCTCGACTCGCAGCCTGAGGCTGACGGGCGAAGGCGAGCTGTATCTGCCTCATGCGCGCTCGGCCTTGCAGAGTCTGGTAGAAGGTCAGCAACTGCTGGCCGGGGGAAAAGCGGTCATCAGCGGCACGCTGCAGTTATCGGCACCGTCGGACTTCGGGCGCAATGTGCTTTTGCCCTGGATGGACGAATTCCAGTTGCGCCATCCGCTGCTGACGCTTCGATTGTTGTTGGCTGATCGCAATGCGGATCTGTTTCGACAGCCGGTCGATATCGCGCTGCGCTACGGCCAACCGGAGGATTCCAGTCTAGTGGCGCTGCCCGTGGCGGCCGCTAATCGACGAGTGCTCTGCGCCGCGCCGAGCTATCTCGCGAACCATGGATCGCCGCGCTCGCTGGCTGCACTCTCCGACCATAATTGCCTGCGCTTCATGCTGGCGGGGCGGGCGCATGAGCGCTGGTGCTTTTACGACGGTCGGCATGAGCTGGAGCAGGTCGTGAGCGGTGATCGAGTCAGTGACGACGCCGATGTGGTGCGACGCTGGGCGTTGGCGGGGCAGGGGCTGGTGTACAAGTCCTGGTTGGACGTTGCCCAGGATGTGCAGGCGGGGCGTTTGGTTGTGCTGTTGCCGGAATTGCTGGGCGAGCCGGCGCCGCTGAATCTGATCTGCGCTCACCGCGCGCATCTGGGCGAAATGGTGCGGTTGCTGCGTGAGCATCTGGTCGAACGGTGCCAGGTGCTGCTTGAGCAAGCACCGTTCACCAGTTGATGCAGGTCGCGCCTGGCTACCCGCTGTTGACTACTTGGCCAAGCGGGCGTCCAGGCTGTTCTGCGCCAGGCGCCGCGCCTGGCTCTCGGTCATGCCCAGGCTATCGTGCAGGGCCATGAAATTCTCGGTGACGTAACCGCCGAAATAGGCCGGGTCGTCCGAATTCACCGTGACTTTCACGCCCTGTTCCAGGAGATTCAGGATGTTGTGCTGGCTCATGTCGTCGAACACGCAGAGCTTGGTGTTCGATAGCGGGCACACCGTGAGCGGAATCTGCTCGTCGATTAGCCGTGCAATCAGCTTCGGATCCTCGGCGGCACGCACGCCATGGTCGATGCGGCTGACCTTGAGCAGGTCCAGTGCCTGCCAGATATAGTCGGGTGGGCCTTCCTCGCCGGCGTGTGCAACCGCGAGAAAACCTTCGGCGCGCGCCTTGGCGAAGACCCGCTCGAATTTGCTGGGTGGATGCCCCATTTCCGAGCTGTCGAGGCCGACCGCGAAGAAGGCATCGCGAAACGGCATCGCCTGTTCCAGCGTCTTGAAGGCCTCTTCCTCGGGCAGGTGACGCAGAAAACTCAGGATCAGACCGCTGCTGATGCCCAATATCTCGCGCCCATCGGCGAGGGCGCCGCTGATGCCGCTCATGGCGACTTCGAACGGAATGCCGCGATCGGTGTGCGTCTGCGGATCGAAGAAAGGCTCGGTGTGCACCACGTTCTGCTCTTCGCACTTCTGCAGGTAGGCCCAGGTCAGGTCGTAGAAATCCTGTTCGGTGCGCAACACGTCGGCGCCGGCATAGTAGAGGTCGAGGAACTCTTGCAGGTTGCCAAAGTTGTAGGCGCTGCGTAGCGCCTCGACGTCGTTCCAGGGGAGGGCGATCTTGTTGCGTTCGGCCAGGCGGAACAGCAGTTCAGGTTCCAGCGAGCCTTCCAGGTGAAGGTGCAATTCGGCTTTGGGCAAGGCATTGAGCCAGTCGTACATGGTCGGGTTCTCGTCATCTGGTTTGCGAGGCATTCTAGTCATGAGTGCCTGCAACCGATATGCCGGTGTGCGGCCTGCTTCGATAGTTGAGCAGGGCAAGATTGCCGGGGCATGGCGGCAAGATGAATAAGCGATGACATTGGCGGAATTTTGATCAGTATCGCCAAGCGCAGCAACCATCAGGGCTCGGCGGGTTATTACCAGGGTTATCCACAGACTTCTCCACCTCTTTCGGGCATAACTATCGAACCGTTTTGCCATGATTGATAGCAAAACGATTGCGCGGTCGAAAAAGTCAAAAAAAGCTTGATATTCATGCGCTTGAGAGTTGCGTCTCAGGCGATAAGGCAGCTTTGTTCAATAAGTGAGCAAGTTTCCGTAAGCCGCGCCGTTTCGGTGATGCAGCCACTCATCAAAAGGTTATCCACAGCGCGCTCCACAAGAAATGTGGGCAATAAACGCGGCGTTGTCAGCATTCAGCATCCGACAGACGGCTCCGTCCGCGGCTGATATCGGCGAGCAGTTGCTGCAGCCCATCGCGTTGTGCACTCGGTAGTGCGAGGACCAGCTCAGCGCCTTGGGCATCGAAGGTTTCGCTTTCGATCAGTGCCTCGTGATCGCCCAGGCGGGCTTTGAGCAGCGCCAGTTCAGCAAAGCGGCAATGGCAGCGGCAGCGAACCCTCACCACCAACGCCAATCGCTCGCCTGCTTGCAGGCATTTCGCCGCGGAGCCGCCATAGGCGCGTGCCAGCCCGCCGGTGCCGAGCTGAATCCCGCCGAACCAGCGCGTCACCACGACGACTACCTGATCGCAGCCCTGGCCTTCGATGGCCGTCAGCATGGGCCTGCCGGCCGTGCCGCCGGGTTCGCCATCGTCACTGAAACGGTACTGATTGCCGATTTTCCAGGCCCAGCAATTGTGCGTGGCGGTGCTGTCGCTGACTGTCTGGATGAACGCCTGCGCGTCCTCCGGTTGAGCGATCGGGGCAGCCCTGGCAAGGAAGCGACTCTTGCGAATCACTTCCTGGTAGTCGCAGGGCATGGCGAGGGTAAAAGGCATAGGCGCTAGGACAGCAGCAAAAGCGTGCATTGTAACGGGTCACCCGGCCCGGTGTGCCGCTCCCGATACCGCCCAGCCACTGACGTGAACTTCCGCGGATGATGCGACACACAACTGTATGCGTCTGACTGTCGGTTCGAGACCAGACGCGACGAATTTCGTGGCTCGGTAGCGTGCGTCAGGCCCATCCGCCCGGTCAAGTGGCCAACCTTCTATCAGCGGAGGCGGCCGCAGATGGTCGGCGTTGCGCATCCCTGCTAACGAAAAAAGATCGGATACCAGAGGCGATCAAGGCCTGCGTTATCTGCCACTTACGGGAGGATCATTTCATGCTCAATTCCACCTACCAATCCTGCATCCAGGCCTGCTCCAATTGCGCCGTTGCCTGCGAGATATGCGCCGCATCCTGCCTGCGCGAGGATGACGTGAAAATGATGGCGCGCTGCATCCAGCTGGACCGCGACTGTGCCGATCTCTGCGCGCTCGCCGCGGTGCTGATGACCCGTGACAGCGGCCTGGCCAAGGAAATGTGCCGCATCTGCGCACAAGCCTGTCGTGAGTGCGCCGAGGAGTGCGGCAAACATCAGATGGATCATTGCCAGGCCTGCGCCGAGGCGTGTCGCAAGTGCGCTGATGAATGTGAAAAGATGGCCGCCTGATCGAAACCACGCTGTACCGTGGGGCCGTGCAGCTATGGCTGCCGGCCCTTTTATTTCAGGCTAGCCAGTCCAGTGTCAGGATCAGCCTGCGCTCCCCGGATCCAACCTGCGGTGAACGGTGAATGATTCCGGCGCCCTCGTTACCCTGCCATTTCTCGCCTTTGAACAATGCGACCTCACCCGCCTGCAGTCGCTCGATGTCCCCTATGTCGGCGGGCTCGGCGCTCGGTTCGCCCAAGCGCTGGCGGAGCATGGCCTCTTCGCGGAGCCACTCGCTGCCGATCCCCGCATAGGTTGTGATCAGACGTAGCGGTACGTGATCCACGTGAAAACGCGGGCACATCGCCTTATCCAGCACGCGCAGGCGCAGCCCGACGCGGCGTGCGTCTATCAGGCAGGCGAACGCGCTCGTCAGCCAGGCGACATCGGCGACAAACCCGGCGTGTCCGGCGATGTCCCGATAGGCCTCCGCCAGGGGAAGAGTCTGCAGGTTGTTTGCATCGGGTTCGAGCGTCAGCGATTCGGCCAGTGGCTGGCCCAGCGCCAACAGGGCCTGGGCGAAGTCTGCGACGGGCTGCGGCAACGGGCGCTGCCACACCGCCAGGTTGACGCCATCGCGCAACGCGTCGCCCAGCACCGCAGGCGTGCTGCCGAACACTTGCTGCGGGTACGGCCGGGCGAGAGAGGGCGCTAGCATCAGGCGACTTCCTGCTGCCACGGGCCGAACGGATCCGGCATGCGCATCCAGCGCTCCGGGCCGAGGTTCCATTCGAGTTCGCTTAGCAGGCACCCATCGAGCTCGGCGCGCAGCCGGTCGAAGTCGATGTTCTGGCCTATGAAGACCAGTTCCTGGCGGCAGTCCCCGCTGTCCTCGTCCCATTTCAGGCGAATGGCGGCGCGCGCATCATTGTCGGTGGGCCACTGCGCTTCTGGTGTGAAGCGCCACCAGCGTCCGGCATATTCGTAACGCATCAGCCCGCCAGCCTGAGACCAGGCACCGGCGTCCTGCGGACGACTGGCCAGCCAGAAGTAGCCCTTGGAGCGCAGCAGGCGGCCATTGGTCCATTCGCGATTGAGGAAGTCGTGAAACCGCTGCGGATGGAAGGGCCGCCGCGCGAGGTAGGCGGTCGACGCGATGCCGTACTCCTCGGTTTCCGGCACGTGCTCGCCGCGCATTTCCTTGAGCCAGCCGGGAGCAAGGGCGGCACGCTCGAAGTCGAAACGGCCGGTATCGAGGATGTGCGCCAGCGGTACGCGGCCCATGCTCATCGGCAGAATCTCGGCGTGGGTATTGAGACGACTGAGGATCGCCGTCAGCTCTGCGCGCTCGGCGCTGGATATCAGGTCGATCTTGCTGATGAGGATGACGTCGGCGAATTCGACCTGTTCGATCAGCAGGTCGGTAATCGAACGTTCGTCCTCTTCGCCGAGGGTTTCGCCACGGCTTGCCAGGCTCTCGGCAGCATGAAAGTCCTGTAGGAAATTCACGCCGTCGACTACCGTCACCATCGTGTCCAACCGCGCCAGATCCGCGAGACTCTGTCCCTCGTCGTCCCGGAAGGTGAAGGTTTCAGCCACCGGCAAGGGTTCGGAGATGCCGGTGGACTCGATCAGCAGATAGTCGAAACGGCCTTCGCGAGCCAGCTTGCCGACCTCCTCGAGCAGGTCTTCGCGCAACGTGCAGCAGATGCAGCCGTTGCTCATCTCCACGAGTTTTTCCTCGGCGCGGTTGAGGCTGACGTCGCGCTGGACCTCGCTGCCGTCAATGTTGATTTCGCTCATGTCATTGACGATGACCGCCACCCGGCGGCCTTCGCGATTCTTCAGGATGTGGTTGAGCAGGGTGCTCTTGCCGGCACCCAGAAAGCCGGACAGCACGGTGACAGGGAGGCGATTCATGGTGATTTCTCAGGCGGTTCGTTGGTGTTTTTCGCGCTGTTCCTGGCGCTCTTTCGCTTCAATGCAGAGCGTGGTGGTGGGGCGTAGCAACAGCCGTTTCAGCCCGATGGGCTCGCCGGTTTCGGCGCACCAGCCGTATTCGCCGCGGGCGAGGCTGTCCAGCGAATCATCGATCTTGTCGAGCAGCTTCTTCTCCCGTTCCAGCAAGCGCAGCTGCCATTGGCGCTGCTCTTCGGCGGTGCCGATATCGGACGGATCGCTGCTCGGCTCCTGCTCGCGTAGCGCCTGGAACTCCTCGGCGATACGCGCCTGCAGCTCGGCACGCTGGTGCAGCAGTAAGGAGCGGAAAAAGGCTTGCTGAGCCTCGTTCATATAGGCGTCGGCGGGTTGGGCGAGGAGTTCGGCTTCGGTCATGGGTGGCACGTGAATATCAAGATTTGATAAAAGTTATAACATAACATTACGGCGTTAGCCAATACGATCATCGAATGGCCGGTAAACAGCTTTCAACAGACGCTGTGCCTGACGAGGCGTAGGGAATCGAGGAGGGAGTTAGATGACGAGCAAAGAGCGGATCATCCAGCTTCTACAATGAATCGCGGCAGCGCCTGCGCTTACTGATAGCAAACAGGATTCAGCTGTGCCGAAGGCATACGCTGCGGATACGATCTACTGATTAGATGAAAGGAACGGTAATGTTCGAAGTAAAGGCAACCCAACATGTTCTGGCAGTCAATGACCTGGAACGTACCGAGCAATATTTCCTCAACGAACTTGGTTTTTCACTTCGATTTCGCGTGGAGGGCTGGTCGTTCGTCAGCCTGGGTAGTTTTCACGTGATGTTGGGGCACTGTGGCGACCAACTGCCGGCCCGTGATACGCATGACCATGCCTACTTCGCCTATGTGAATTGTGAAGGCATCGACGATCTTTACCGCGACTACCGGCAGCGCGACGTCATCGTTTTCCAACCCATATCCGACAAGCCGTGGGGAATGCGTGAGTTTGGCGTGGCCACACCAGAGGGGCACCGGATCGTGTTTGGCCAGGATATGCAAAGCGGTGGTTCTGTCCTGTAGACGAGACGCCATGAACGAGATGACTCGAATCCGCTTCTCCGAAATCGAACAGTTCGTGCCCGCGCGACCGGGTATCTATGAGATCCACAGCGTGGACGGGATACCTTTGAAAGTGGGTATCGGCGTCAATTTGCGAAAGCGGCTTATTCAGCATCGGAGGTCGCGGCAGAGCCGCCTGATTCTCAAGGCCGGCGGCGACTGGAGCAATCCGGCCGATGCTCGGAGCAGTCAGTCGATTCTGGCGAAGCATCTGTTTTCTGCCGGGAAATAGATGGATTCGATCTCACCTGTGAGGCCGGCCGGCAGGCGTTCCTCGAGCAGCGCTGCTACATCCTTTTTTGTCCCACTACGACGCGTGAGGAGGCGCACGAATTAGAACGGTTAGAGGTGAGCGGTGCTTTTCTGTTTACAGGACCGGTATACCCCAGCGATCTGGTGACGCTGCCCAACTGGGCTGCAGGCCTCCTTCAGGCCACCTGCCGCTTCCGATAAGCCTCGCCGATCTGCACCAGCACAACCAAGGTCACGATCGGCAGAAGCCCGACGTTAACAGCGGACCAGCCCGCTCCTGCGATAAGCGCGCCAGAGGCGAAGGACATCACGGCCGCCACGCTGCCGTTGCTCAACTCCATCAGGCCCTGCGCCCGGGCCCGCTCTTCCGGCCTGTGGCCCTGGCCCAGTTGGGTGGTACCGGCGACCAGCATGAGGTTCCAGCCGATACCGAGCAGGCAGCTGCTGATCATGAAGTGCCAGTGGCTGAGGCCGAGCAGGGCGACGACTGCACTGGATATCAGCAAACCGCCACCGACGCACGCCACCAGCCGACTGCCCAGTCTGTCTACCAGCGGACCGGCGATGAATGCAGGCAGGAACATCCCGAGCATGTGCCACTGGATTACCTGGCTGCTGGCCTGAAGATCCATGCCTTCAGCGTGCATCGCCAATGGGGTCGCGTTCATGACCAGGATCATCAGACCATGGCCGGCTGCGGTAGTCAGTACGGCAGCTCTGACGGTGGGCCGTGTGAGCAACTCGCGCCATGAGACGGCCGCCGAGGCGACGGGCGAAGCAGTCGTTCCGCTACCAGGCTTCAAGCCAGCCAGGATGACGAATCCAATTGCGGCCAATGCGGCGATCAGCAAGTAGGCGCCGGCGAAGGGCGTCGTGACCAGCCCGCTTGCCGCAGTACCAAGTGCCGGCGCAATCAGGGCGGCAACCACGCCACCGCCGATTACGCAGGCGGTGGCCCGACCCTTGAACGCTTCCGCCACCGATTCCAGGGCGGCAAAGCGGTAATACATGGCCGAGGCCTGATAGGCCCCGATGGGCAGCGCACCGAGGCAGAGCAGGGTGAAGCTGTCGAGCCAGAGCGAAAGTGCGCTCAGCAGACCACCCAGTACGCCGGCCAGCGCGCCGAACAGGAAGCCGACCCTGCGACCACGGTGCTGCATGAGCCCGGCGATGGGTTGCAAGGCGAGCAGGCCGCCCAGCATCAGCAGGGCGAGTGGCAGAGTCGCCAGACCGGCAAAGGGGGCAAGTCGCAGGCCGACGATGGACGTGAGGATGATGCCAATCATCGAGCAGGACCAGTACAGCGCCTGGGCGGCGAACAAGCGAAAAATCTGGGCGTTGCTGAATAAGAGGGGCACGGGGTTCGTCCTTTGTCTGGAGATAAGCGGGGACAGCCACGCCTGGCTTGGCGCCGCGTGCGTGAGCAAACATGTGTTCGAAGCGGGTGATGCTCGGCTGGGGTTGCCGATCAGCCGAAACGCTGGAAAAAGTCTCGAGGGCTCACCGACAAATGTTTCTGGAAGGTGCGCCTGAGGTTTTCCGGATGGCCGAAGCCGGTCAGCCGCGACACCGTCGCGATCGATGTTTCCGCGCTCAGCAACAGGCTCCGCGCGGCCTCCAGCCGTACGCGCTCGATATATTGTCCTGGCCCCATGCCCACTTCCTGACTGAACAGGCGGCACAGGGTGCGCGGGGTCATGTGCGCCTGTTCGGCCAAGGCTTCGATGGAAAGATCGTCACCCAGGTGACCAGGAATCCATTCGAGCAGCGCGGCGAGCCGTGCCACGGCGCCGGTTGGCGTGGCCAGCATGGGGCTGAACTGCGTCTGCCCGCCTGGCCTTCGCAAAAACATCACCAGCCGCTGAGCGACCGAGAGGGCCAAGGCGCGCCCCAGATCGGCCTCGACCAGGGCCAGCGCGAGGTCGATACCCGCGGTGACCCCGGCCGAACTGAACAGGTGGGCGGTCGCCGGATCCTTCGGGTCATAGGTGTGCAGACGGTCGCCTTGTACGTCCACGGCTGAGTACTCGCCGAGCGCCTGCAAGTCGGCCCAGTGGGTGGTCGCCTTGCGCCCATCGAAAAGCCCGGCTTCGGCCAGGACCAAGGCCCCGGAGCACACCGATCCCAGTCGTCGCACATGCGGTTCGGCGCGTCGCAGCCAGTCGAGCAATGGGCGATTGCGCAGCTGCGCTTTCACGCCATTGCCTCCCGGAATCAGCAGCGTGTCCAGCGTGGCCGGATCTATGCTGGACCAATCCATGTCGGCGACCAGCTTCAATCCTGCAGAGGTCGGGAAGGGGCCGGGCTGCTCGCCGATCAGCAGCAATTGGTAATGAGCCGGCAAGCCCTGGCGCTGGCGCTCGACATTGGCCGAGGCGAACACCTGCATCGGGCCGGTGACATCGAGGCTCATCACATCCGGGTAAACCAGGCAGGCAACGGTGCGAGTGGTGTCCATCGCGGCACCTCTACAGGGAAGGTGCTGGCAGTCTGCGATGGCGGCGTGTATGTCGCAATGACAAGGTTCACACGGATCTTGCCATTGCAATAATTTCAATGGCCTGGATTGTGACGGCGAGCCGGCTCGGCATGCTCTATACGCGGCGCTATTACGTCTCGGTGGGCTGCGCGCGGAGACGGTACTGGCCGGGTGTCATGCCGACCACGGCTTTGAAATCGTGGATGAAGTGGGCCTGGTCGGCGTAGCCGCAGGCCAGTGCCGTCTCCAGTAGCGACTCACCGGCCCGAAGTTCGCGGCGGACCAGCGCCACGCGCTGGATGCGGCTGAACTGTTTCGGCGTCAGCCCGACCTGATGACGGAACAGGCGCTCCAGTTGTCGCTGGCCGAGCGGTACCGCCTGCATCAACTCGTTCAGGCGCGCGCGGCCCTGGCTGTCGGCGATCCGGGTGAGCAGTTGTTGTACCGGCGCTCGTGGGTCCTGCGCATCTTTCAGGCGCGCAAGCAGCTCGCGTTCGACCAATGCCTGCTGGGCGTCCAGATCCAGCTCGGCCAATGCATCGACCAGGCTGCTCAGCCGCAGATCGGACCAGTCATCGCCATGAAAGCCGGAGAGTTCGTCTAGTCCCACGCGGAAGAAAGCGGTGCCCATCCCGGGACGAAAACGCACGCCCATCAGGTTTACCCGAGCGGCCAACTGCAATCGGCTGCTGGCCAGCTGCGGACCGGCGATCAATGCGGCAGGCAAGTGAGCGACGCCGTTGACGATCAGCGGCTCGGCGAAGTTGAAGATCACGCCGCTGCCGCCATCCGGATGCAGCAACTGTGCGTCGTAAACGGTTGCGGCATTGTCCTTCAGCCACCAGAAACGCTGCACATACGCGGCCAACGCCGGGCTCGGCGGTCGGGTGATGAAGCCCTGGATGCGTGGCAGGCGCTCGTGCAGTGAGGACATGGCAATCCCGCATTCGAAGATGTCGAAATTCTACAATAGCGCGCCTCCGCGGCTGCGTAGGCTACGCCCATATTCAATCCGAGGAGAAACATCATGCGTATGAACTACCAAGCAGCCGCTCCCGAAGCCGTCAAGGCGATGATCGGGCTGGAAACCTACCTGGCCCGCCAGAGCCGCAGCGAAGACGGCGTCGACAAACCATTGATGGAACTGGTGAAGATCCGCGTTTCGCAGATCAACCGCTGCGCCTTTTGCATCGATATGCATACCAAGGATGCCCGCGCCCACGGCGAAACCGAGCAGCGCATCTATGCACTGAGCGCCTGGCGCGAAACGCCCTTCTTCACTGATCGCGAGCGCGCCGCGCTGGCTTGGGCCGAGGCCAATACGCTGTTGCCAAACGGTGTCGAGCAATCCTTGTTCGATGAAGTGCGCCAACACTTCTCCGAAGCGCAGCTGACCAATCTCACACTGGCCATCGCGACCATCAACGCGTGGAATCGATTCGGAGTTTCCTTCGCGCCGGTGCCGGGCAGTTACCAGCCGGCGTAAGCGCGATTCGGTTGACCTCGTGCGACGCCCCTGGCTTGGCTCCCGGGGCGTTCGCCGCTCAAGACTTGAGGTCCTGATTGCTCATGGCGCATAAGCTCTGCGCCTGCCTGGCCAGGGAAAGCGCGCGCAGTTGTGCCATGCATTGGGCCTGGCTAGGGATTCGCGACACACTGAGCACTGCCTTGTCGTCGACGCTGATCAGGTACGCCCGGTTGTAGCGCGGGCCGTCCCCCCAACTGCTGAACCGTTGCTCGCTGAAGGCACAGCGGTACTGCATATGGCCGGAAAAACCTTTGAACCGGTCGCTCCGAAAGATGTGCCGGTATTTTTGCCAGTCGCGTGAGCGCTGGCCCTCACGGACCGCTTCGAGACAGCCTTCCAGCTCGGTAATGTCCGGCTCATGCAGGAATATGGTCTGAGCCAGGGTGGACCCATCCAGCTGCATCGTCGCCACTAGATAGATGCGTTGCTCGTCTGCCTGAGCCGATAACGCCATCAGTAGGCCAAGCGCCAACATCCCTGTTTTGATCATCTGTAGTACTCCGGAGTGAACCCTGCTGTCGAGGGCGGCACCCTAGCCGACGAGCGCGGTCGGAACAAGCGGGTAATGGACCAAACTCGGCCGTTCCAACCCGCGCGGCACAATCGGTCAGCAGCACGCGCTGACGATGAAAATCTTCAGGCCATCCGATCTGCAATCAGGAAATGAAATGTTGCATGCGCTTCCAGCCATGCGTGGGTCTTTGCGGTAAATTGCGCTGCCTTTGGCAACGAAATTCCTCTACATGACCCTCCTGATAGCATTCGCTGTCTTATCCATCCTCGTTTCATTCATCTGTTCCATCCTTGAAGCCGCGCTGCTATCGCTTACGCCTAGCTTCATCGCTCACCAAAGAGCGTCCCGACCCAAGCTTTATGAGCGCCTTAAAGAGCTGAAGGACAAAGTCGACCAGCCGCTTGCTGCCATCCTGACGCTGAACACCGTTGCGCATACCGTAGGCGCGACTGGCGTGGGCGCGCAGGTGACCGTTGTATTCGGCAACGGCTATGTCGGCGTCGCCTCTGCGGTCATGACCGTGCTGATCCTGGTGCTTTCGGAAATCCTTCCCAAGACCATTGGTGCTCGTTACTGGCGCTCGCTTGCACCCTACCTGCCGCCGTTGCTGAGCGGCATGATCTGGATGCTCAAACCTTTCATCCTTCTATCCGACATGATCATGCGGCTGATCGGTGGCAAGGAACCGGAGCACGACATTCGGCAGGAAATCAAAGCGCTGACGATATTAGGCCGCGAGAACAAAAGCCTCGACGAGGACGAGCAGCGCGTTATCAGTAATATTCTCGACCTGCACGAGATCAAGGTTCGCGATGTCATGACGCCGCGCACGGTGTGCGACTACACCGGACCTGATACGGCTATTGGCGCGTTCAAGGAAAAGGTTGCCGACAGCCAATTCTCGCGTTACCCGGTGATTGGTGGAGACGAAGCTCCACTGGGCGTGGTTTTTCGCTATGACGCGCTCGCGGCGACCGACGATGATGCACCTGTTTCCTCGATCATGAAGCCTATGAAGGTCGTGCCCGAAATGACCAGCGTTGAGCACCTCATGACCCAATTGCTGCATGAGCGTCAGCATATGTGTCTGGTCTACGATGAGTTCGGCAGCTGGCGCGGGCTGATCACCCTTGAAGACATCATGGAAACCATACTCGGCAAACCGATCATGGACGAAACCGACGACATTCCGAATATGCGGCGCTTCGCCAAGCGTCGCTGGGATCATCGCATCAAGCGAACCCGGGAGGGGTAAGCTCGATTGCCCCTCCGCCCGCCCAGGAAGGGCGGGCGAGGGGCTTGATCTACCTTAGCGTTCGACCATCCCCAACCGCATGAAACGCGTCTCGCCGCTGGCGTCCTCCACGCCGTCGTTGTCGGTTACCACGAACAACCGGCCCTGCTTATCGACCGCAGCGCCTTCGACCTTATCCAGCACCCAGCCGCCGGTGCTCTTCAGGTCGGGCAGAAGGTCACGTTCCAGACGTTTGTTCACCACCGGGAAACCCTGGCCTTCCGCGGCGGGCTGCATGCCGCTCAGATCGATGCGGTACAGCCGTTTGACTTCGGCGGCAGGGCCTTGCTGGTTGTCGCGTTCGATAACCAAAAACTGGCCATTGCCGATCGAGGTGAGCTCGGACAATCCGACCCAGCCGCCTTCGACAGCCGGGTCGAGCGGGTAGTGGTAGAAGCCCCATTCGCCGCTGTTCGGATTGAACACGCCGATGCGCACCTTGCCGGCTGGGTCGTTCTTCCATTCGCGCTGGAAGGCGACATACACGCGGGTGCTGGCGCCTTCCCCCACCACCGCAACGCCCTCGAAACCGTTGCTGGTCTGCTGAGCCGCCACGTTCGCCGGCAGCGCATTCTCCTCGAGTACTTCGCCCTTTGCGTTTGTGCGGATCAGCAGGTTCGGCTTGGCTTTGCCGTTGCCTTCGGAAGCCAGCCAGAAATCGCCATTGCTGGCCTGGGCGATGCCTTCCAGATCGTAGTCGACCGTTCTGCCAGCCTTGCGCAATTCGATCTGCCCGTCGATGACGGCGGGCGTCTTGCTCGTATCGATGCTGAAGATGCGCGAGGCCTTGTAGTAGCTGTCCGGGACGGCGTAGAGGCGGTCGTTCTGCGTGCGGTCGGCGGCCAGGCCGCTCAGTGCGCCCCAGGGGATCAACTGGCTCTCGGTCGAGCGGATCTCCGGATACGAGGCCGTTTTCGCGCCGTACTGGTAGATCGAGATCGTCGAACGATAGCCATCCTCGGCCGAATCCTCTTCGCTACTGACCACCAGCAGATTGCGCGACGGGATCGGCAGAATGCCTTCCGGTCCCATGCCTGCCGGTAGCAGTTGATGCATCACCGGCGCCCATGGGCGTGCGACGTCATACACGGCTACCGCATTGCCGCGCTCGCTGCCCACAAATAGAAGGTCATGCTTGCGGTAGCTCGCCGCGGCGATGCCTTCTGGCTCGATGCCCTTGTTCTCCGAGCGGCTTTCCGGGTAGTGACCGGCACGGATGAAGGCGTGCTCCATCGAGGTGCCGGCTTCGTGCCAGACGCGTCCGTTGTAATCAAACAGGGTGAAGCTTCGGCTGCCGCCTTCTTCGCCATTGGCGTCTTCGTAATCACCTTCGTTCGCCGTCGCTATCAGCGGGCCGACCCAGGCGATTGCATCCGGTTCGCGGCGCTTGCCTTTGAGCACGCCGACCGGCTCGATGCGGTCGTTCTCTTTAACGTCGACACCTTCCAGGTCGACCTGGCCCGCGCTGAAATGGCGCATGATGCGGCCGCGACGTAGATCGACCAGCACGATGTGATTGTTTTCCTGCAGCGTGACGGCTGCGACGTCCTGATCGTTGATGCTGACGTATTCGGGCTCCGGATCGCCCGGTGCGACGTCCGCCAGGCCGGTCAGATCGACGTCCCGTGTCCGCCAGCGCGAGGGCTGGCCCTTGAGGTCGACGATGCGCAGAAAGCCGGCCGGCAGTTGTGGAAGCAACCCGTCGTTCAGATCCTCATCCCGCTCGTTTTCGATCGCCACCGCGGCATAACGGCCCTTCGGGCTGATGGCGATGGAGTCCGGTTGACCGCCCATTGGCAGCGTGGCGACACGCTTGGGCTGGGCGGGATTGCGGATGTCGAACACCGCCAGCACACCGTCGGGCTGGGCGAAGCTGAGGGACGTGTTGATGGCGACCAGAGCGAAGTGCTGATGCACGGCGACCGAGGTCGGCTCGCCTTCGAGCTGCACGAAGCCAGCAGGTTTCGGCAATTTCGGGTCGCCAATGTCCACCAGGCCAATCCGCTCGCCAGGACTGTCGGTGTAGATCAGCGTGCGGCCGTCGCGGCTCACAGCGGTGATCTCGGCGACGGTCTGGCGCGCGACGTCCTCATCCGAGCCGAGGTTGCGGTACACCGGAAAGGTCGCGATCCGCTCGAAGTATTCCGCGGCCCGCGAAACGGTGGCCTGCGAGGTCAGCGGCAGCAAGGCCGCTATGAGCGCGGTCGAAAGCGCAGTGCGGGTCAGGCAGGTCGGTCTGTTCATGCGGGCCTCGGCGTTCGGTGATTGGGGTTAGCCAAAACACGCTAGGCCGGGTTTGTTACCGGACGGTGACGAGGTTGTGCTTGTTTCGCCTCAATAGGTCAGGGCACACCGAGACGGCAGGAGCGTCCCGCAAATGCCCCGGCCAAAATAGCCAGCGGTGCCATCGGCCGAAGCCGCCTGTCATTCAAACGCAGTACCTCAACCGCGAGGCTTTGGCGCGTCGGCTGCCGCGCCCGGTTGCGCCGCCGCTGCGCCGGCCTCTTCGAAGATGCGGTTCAGTTCGGAGAAGGGGGCTGCGTCTGCAAGCCCGCTAAAGCTGCCTTCTTCAGCGATCGCCCGCGCCGCGCGGATGAAGCTGCCCCACGCCGTTCGCGCGAGGGCAGATCCGACACTGATGCGGCGGACGCCAAGCGCTGCCAGATCCGCTACCGTCATGCCCATATCACCCATCACGATCGCGTTTACCGGTTTCGGCGAAACGGCGTTCACGATCGCGCGAATCTCTTCCGATGTCCGTGGACCGGGAGCGAACAGAACGTCTGCACCCGCCTCCGCATAGGCGGTCAGCCGCCGCAGTACGTCGTCGAGTGGTTCGGGGCGGCCCACCAGATAGCTTTCGGCCCGCGCCGTCAGAAGCACCTGCACGCCCTTTGCATCGATAGCCTCGCGGGCTGCTCTGATGCGCTCGACCGCAAGCGGCAGTTCATACAACTCGCCAGGCTCCCCGGTTGCATCTTCAATGGACAGGCCGGCAACGCCCGTATCGACGCATAGCGAGACATTGGTCGCGACACTATCGGGCTCATGAGCGTAGCCAGACTGAAAATCCGCGTTGATGGGCAGCTCCGTCGCCTCGACGAGGCCGGCGATGTGCTCCAGGACCGTCGTCAGGGGCAACCCCCATACCGTGTCCGGTTGACCCAGTGTGAACTGGAACCCCGCGCTGGTGGTCGCCAGCGCTCGAAAGCCGCAGTGCGCCAGAAAGCGCGCCGAGCCGACATCCCAAGGATTGGGGATGACAAAACAACCTGATTCGTGGAGTTGCGCAAATGTCGCGCGGCGGCTCGCGAACCTGTCCATAAAGAGCTCCTTGATATTTTCTTTAGGCGTATGGCTTTAAACGTATGGCACTGGCAGGCGCAGCGTTCGCCTGATCAATCGAGAAGACCCTTCGATGAAAAGCAGGCGCGCAAGCGGCGAATTGTCTCAGGTGTGAATGAAGCGACCGCCCCCGAACGACCAGTTTTCCCAGGTAGTTTCCTTGAAACAGACCATCACGTTTTCGGGGTTCAGCCCCTGCTCGGAGAGCCTGGGCATAAGGTCATCAAGGAGCTTCTTCTTGACCTTTACGCTGCGGCCGGCGGACCACAGAACTTCAATAAGAACGAAGTCAGCGGTCCTTTCCGAGGTGAGATCGGGGTAGCTGGCGTCGAAGCGGAAGTCTTCTTCGGACAGCTCCAATACGCGCTGGAATTTATCGGTCGGTGGCACCCCTGACGAGACCAGCGCAGCGTGGACTGCGTCGAGCACGCCGGATTTGAAGGCGCTGGACTTGGGCTTACGAACGGTGAGCGTGACGAGTGGCATGTGATCTCCCGGTGCGGCTGATCATGACAAGGGCTGCGGCTGACGTGAGCGAAGCGGGGTGAACAGCGCCCGCCCGATGGGAATGGCTAGGTGCTGCTGCTCACGCTGAGCCGCGTACGGACAAATGCATGAGGACGAGTCGTCCGTTCTCAGGGCTTTCGAACAGCTTGTCGCAAGGCGTTTTCTCGGTCCGGCAGCGAGCGACTCGCTTGAATATAGACGCCACTTGCGCGTTGGCTTGAGGAAATGACGAACGACTGTTGTGCAAGGTCGAAGTGCTCATACGCGACCACTGCGCAGTGCCGGTTCGGCAGAATCGCGGACCGATGTCGCTCTGATCAGCGCAAAGATCCATTTGAGCGCGCCGGCAGGCTCGGCACTGTTTCTCGTTCTGAGGTTTTTTCAGCCCGGAGCCGAGTGGCATGCGACGCACAGCTTGTTGCCTTCGGTGTCCCGAAGGTACGCCCCGTAGTAGTTGGCGTGATATTCGGGCCGCAGCCCCGGCGCGCCTTCGGATATGCCTCCGTTCGCCAGTGCGACGGTAAAGGCTTGATCGACGACGGCTCTGCTGCTGGCCAGAAAGGCAACCATCTGCCCGTTACCGACATCATGCGGCTGTTTGTCGTAGGGCTTGCCGATTACGAATAGCGGCCGGGGTTCCGGATGGGACTGCCAGCCAGCCCAGGGTTTGCCTTTGTCGCAGAAGCGCTCCTGGACGCCTAGCACTGGCATAAAGGCCCGGTAGAAGGCCAATGCGCGATCGAAATCCGAGACGCCAACGAAGATATGGGAGAACAAGCTGAGTACCTCGCGTGAAGCGTTGTAGCCGACGCCAGGGCGTAAGCGAAGAAGCCGGGCGGGCCAAGCCGTAGCCTTGGAGCGTTTTCTACCTTACTCAAACACCGGCCGGAAGAAGCTGCGCTCGTAACTAAGAATGCAGCGCGTTTCTTCGGCGTACCTGAAGGCTGCTTGGCACTCCGGATCGTGCAAGGACTTCTCTCGGTATTCCTCATAGCGCGCGAGACTCGGGAAGGTAAACAGAGCCAGAGCCACGTTATTGGCACCCTCCGATGGCATGAAATAGCCATGGTGGCTACCTCCGAATTTCTCCACCAGAGGAATCCACAGCCTCCCATAGTGCTCAAATTCCTTCGACTTGAACGGATCAATAACGTATCGGAGATAGCAGGTGATCATGTTCTGCCTCGGTCTTGTTTGCTGTCTAGGCTGGACTTAAGCCGCGCCGCGAAGCGGCGTCAGCTTAGACGCCCTGTACTGGTCCTGCATTTATTAGTGGGTGATTAGAACCAAAAGCAAGCCTATTGCGCCTGGCAGCGCCTGCACAAACAGAATTTTTCGGCTGGCTGTAACTGCGCCATAAATACCGGCCACCACGACGCATGCCAAGAAATACAACTTGAAGTCATAGCCAGCCGCTCCTTGTATCAGGCCTACCAGAAGACCCGCCGCAATAAAGCCGTTGTAGAGGCCTTGGTTGGCTGCCAATACCTTTGTATTAGCGGCTTTCTCCCTGGAATTACCGAAGACTTTAAGGCCTATCGGCTTTTCCCAAAGGAACATTTCCAAAACCATGAAATACCCATGGAGCAAGGCGACTAATAAAACTACTAAATCGGCGATCAGTGTCATCTCTATTGCCTGTTTTGCTAATCAAAGTTCGGTTTTTATTTTTATGGATAGAAACTTTCGATATGTGTTAAGCCATGCTCATCCTTTTGATCTCAATCCATATGTTGTTAGCTCCCGCAATGAACTAACGCCTCGCTTTGACCGATCGCATGGAGTGGAAAAACGCCGGTGCTGGGCTGTCCGACCAAGCCAGCCAGTGAACGAGCCTCATAGCCGAGCGACCGCAAGCCTTACAAGCTTCAAAATGTTCTCTATGTCATCAGCATTGCTGTACCGCAATTCAATCCATGGTGAGCTAGGCGACCTGTTGGGGTGATGAACAGAGCCGGGCGGGTGTGACAAGCCAAGCGCCTGGATGACTTTCTTGGTAAGCCTCAGGTCCAGCTCATTCTCGTCATGGAAGTGCGCAAACTCCCTCCCGTGAAAAAAAATCGCTGAGCCGCCTGATACCGGGGATGGCCTGTCTTCGACGCCGTCTATATTTCGCAGTCCTGCAATTAACGCTGCCTTCAATGCGACCATGGGGCTCTGGTTCCTTTGGGCCCAACGTGAACGGACTGACGCTCGGGTTGATCCTCAGCGCCTAGCGCTTGAATCTAGCTGCGACACGAAGCGACGTCGATATGAATGAACGGCCGGGCGGTAACTTGCTCCACAACCAGGCAAACGCAAGCCCGTACAGAAGCCACTGCAGCACCATTGCCGCCACTACCAGCGCTGCCGTTGGGGCCTGCCCGCCAAATGCACCGAGTGCAAAAAGCATGGTTGGCAAGTTCGCAGCCGATGCGAGATTCGTAGGCAGCGGGCGGCTGAGCACCCAATCGGCCGCTGGTGAATTTTCGCCAAGGACAAGCCAGCTAAGGAGCAAGCCAAGCGATGCTATCGCGACGCTGTGGACGATGAGTCTCGGCATCTATGCCTCGGAGCCTTGCGTTCGGTTGAGGGGAGGGCTTTAGCCCGGTCTCGGTGATATGCGTTTTATGCCGGACGACGTAAGTGCTTTTGCGCAGGACGTTTACGGTTTTGAACCTTTTCCATCGTGCTCGTTTTTCAACGACAGCACGGCTTGCGCGAACTCATGTGGAGCTTCTTGTGGGAGATTGTGGCCAACGCCGGGAATCGCCCGATGTTCGTAGTGACCGGTGAAGAAATGAAGGTGGCTGGCCGAGCCACCTAAAGGGGCAACGCCATCGTCGAGTCCATCCAAAGTGATGGATGGCACCGAGATTCTGGGTAGTGTCGTAAGGCGTCGCTCGGTTTCTTCGACTGTAGGATCGCCAGGTACCAGACCATAGCGATGTCGGTACGAATGAATGACCACGTCTGCAAAGTCGGGGTTTTCAAAGGAATCAGCCGTCTGGTTGAAATCCTCGTCGGTAAATGTCCAGGTCGGCGACCACTGCCGCCAAAGCAACCTGCAAAGCTCGCGGCGATTGTCGATGAGCCCTGCCCGGCCCCGTTCGGAGTGGAAATAGTACTGATACCAGTACCGGCACTCGTTCTCTGGAATCTGCGGTTTCACCGAGCCCGGAATGTCCTGAATGTTATAGCCACCTGCCGACACGAGGGCACGTACACGCTCAGGCCAGAGGGCAGCCACGATGCAAGCCGCACGGCCTCCCCAGTCATATCCGGCAAGCACAGCTGTGGAAATCTTCAGCGAGTCCAGGAAGGCAAGCAGATCATGCGCAAGCACTGCCTGCTGGCCGGAGCGTGGCGTGTCTGGATAGAGAAACTGCGTAGGTCCATACCCACGCAGATAGGGGACGAGTACTCGGCAGCCTTGCGAGACCAGGATAGGCGTCACCTGGTCATAAGCGTGCACATCGTAGGGGAAGCCGTGGAGGAGCAGTACGGGCGTGCCGTCCGACGGGCCGCTATCGAAATAGGCAACCCGCAAAACGCCTGCCTCGATCTGTCTCAACATGATCGGTGCTCCCCTTTGGCCACCAAGGTCAACGCCTGACTAAACCGCTTGAACACTACTCCAGCAGAATCGAGCCTGTCTATGCGGCCTCAGGCGCTGCACTTGGCACATGACCAGGTCCGTTGACTGCATCGCCTATCGTTCAGGTCACCCAGGATGGTCCCAGGTCGGGCGTGCGGGCAGCGGCTGGGCTATCTGCTTCGACGTATTGCAAGCGCTGGCGTTCAGCTGCCCGTCGCTGACGGGCCTGTCGAAGTGCGCGGGCTGGAATGGGGACGCATGGAGAGGGCGAACGCGCCGGTTTGGCGGCACGTTCGCCACAATCGCCGTTACAGCTCGATGGAAATACCCGCCTGCAGGGTGCGCGGCGCACCCGGATAGGCCCAGATGTTGCCCCAGGCGCGCTCGTCGTACTCCTCGTCGAAGACGTTGTCGAGGTTGAGGTTGAGGCGAACGCGGTCGGTGAGCGGGTAGTAGGCCAACAGGTCGACCACGGTGTAGGCGCCCATATCGAAAGCGGTGTCCGAAGTGCTGCCCTTGCGCGAACTGACGTACTTCACGCCAACCCCGAGCCCCAGTCCATCCAGCGCGCCGTTGTCGAACTCATAGGTGTCGAGCAGGTTGAAGCTGTGCTCTGGCACGTTGGCCAGGCGGCTGCCCACCGGCATGGTGGCGCTGTTGCTTTCGGTCACTTCAGCGTCAACGTAGGCATAACCGCCGATTACGCGCCATTGCGGCGTGATGTTGCCGGCAACGCTGAGGTCGAAGCCACGGCTGCGGACTTCACCGGCAGCGACTTGGAAGTTGCTGTCCACCGGATCAGCAGTCAGCACGTTTTCCTTGGTGATATGGAAAACGGCAGCGGTCACGCTCAGGTTGTGTTCGGGCAAGTCGTATTTGATGCCGGTTTCGTAAGCGACGCCTTCCTCCGGGTCGAACGCTTGGCTGCTGCGGTCCGCTCCGCGGTTGGGCTTGAACGAGCGGGCCGCATTGGCGTACACCGCCAGCGATTCGGTGAGGTCGTAGATGACGCCGAGTCGGGGCGATACCGCGTTATGCGCCTGGTCCCAGCTGCCTGCCTCTGTCAGCTTGTTGGTGTAGCTCTGCTCGAAGCGCTCCAGTCGGGCGCCCAGCTGAAGCGTGAGACGCTCGGTGAGTTCGACTTGATCCTGTACGTACAGCGCATAGGATTTCAGGTCTTCGTCGTCAAAGGTGGTGGTGCGGGTCAGGGCGGGCAGAGGCTGGCCGTAGACCGGCTCGTAGATGTCGATCGGAAAATCGTTGACGCCTCCGGCGGAGCGGTCGATGCGCGACTGGTAGTTGAAGTCGTCGTACTCGACGCCGGTCAGCAGGGTGTGGGCGAAGCCCAGCGCCTGGAATCGGCCCTCGAGGTTGAACTGGGTGGCGACGTCGTTCCACTCCAGCCATCGCTCGCTGTAGTTGCGGCCGACAGTACGGCCGTCAGCGGCCAGGCCGTTGTTCTCCACGGCGCCACCTTCCAGAGAACCGTCGAGGTATTGCACACCACCGCGCAGGGTCCATTGGTCATCCAGCAGATGCTCGATGCGCAGCTGGGTCGTGGCGTTCTCGTTCGCGAACTTGCCGGCGCTTTCCTCGCCCAGAAAGCGGTCACGTGGAAGCTGGCCTTGCTGGCCGGCGTAGCGCGTCACGCCCCGGTCGAGCGGGTGGCGGTTATGCAGATAATCACCTTCGAGGATGATGGCGGTGGCGTCGCTCAGGTCCCAGCGCAGCACCGGAGCGACGTTGTAGCGCTCACTTTCGACATGGTCGCGGAAACTGTCGCTGCCCTCGGCCACCAGATTCAGGCGATAGGTGAACTCGGCCTGCTCGTCGACCGCGCCGGTTGTATCCAGCGTGCCGCGGCGCAGCCCCTCGCTGTTGAACTGGGTGCCCAGCACGGTGCGTCGCTCGACTTGAGGCTGTTTGCTGACGATGTTGAAGGTGCCGCCTGGGTCGCCACGGCCGTAAAGCATCGAAGCCGGTCCGCGCAGCACCTCGATGCGCTCCAGCGTGGCGGCGTCCGGCATGTTGGGATAGCCGCGATTGATGGCAAAGCCATTGCGGTAGAACTCTTGGGAGCTGAAGCCTCGCACTAGAAACTCGGTCAGCCCCTGGCCGCCGAAGTTATTGCCCCGCTCGACACCACCCGCATAGTCCAGCGCATCCTCGAGCCGCGTCGCGCCGATATCTTGCACCACCTGTGCAGGCACAACACTAATCGACTGCGGAATTTCATGGATGGGCGTGTCGGTCCGCGTGGCACTGACCGAGCGGGTGGCGCGATAGCCCTCTACCGGCCCGTCGGCGCGCTCGACTTTCGAGGCTGTGATATCCATTTGGCCGAGCGCGATGGGGTCGCTGGAGGGAGCTGGCCGTTCAGCCGCGTGGGCAGTGCAAACAAGGGCCTGGAGCGACAAGACCGGTACGATAAAGCGACGCATTGCTGACTTCCCTACAAGAAGAGGTTTCGGGCGGAAAAGCGGCAAATGCTATAGATGTTGATAATTATTATCAATAAGGATCGAGACCGGTGAGCTTTGCTCAGATGGCACCGGCTGGGTGATCCTCAATCGTCCGAAAAACAAAATGAAGTGAACGGTTTCTGGTGGTTCTGGTGAGAAGCGAGACTGTCGGAATGAGCGAGTCCTGCAGCAGAGCAAGGTCATCTAACAAAGATGATCTCGGTGATCGTTTGAACGCTTAGCCCCTGCTGCGCGAACTACAGAATGGCGAGGGCAGCACCAGGAACAGGCCGGGGATTTGACCGCATCGGTTGGGTACGGCATCCGGCGGCGGCATCGAGCTCGACGCTCAATCCTCCAACCTATAGCTCCAATGCCAACAGATACCGCCGACTATCCTCACGTTACGCCGCAAGCGGCTCGGCGAGCCGCTTGCGGGCGTAATGATTGCAAAAGAGATCAAGGCCGAACCTCGGTCGGGCATATCAGCTGGCGCGGTTGGTTTTGTCGTATTACTGCGCTCGGGTCACGCGCCACAGGGTATTAGCCAGATCGTCAGCGACGATCAGTGCTCCGCTCGGGTCAACCGTCACGCCGACTGGCCGGCCGCGCGTTTTCCCATCGGCGGTCTGAAAACCGGTGACAAAATCCACTGCCTCACCCGCTGGACGGCCGTTGCTGAACGGCACGAAAACGACCTTGTAGCCGGACGGGACCTCTCGGTTCCAACTGCCGTGCATGCCTACGAACGCACCCTCAGCGAACTTTTCGCCCATAACCGCAGAGGAGAAGTCCACGCCGAGGGCGGCGACATGAGGGCCTAGCGCATAGTCCGGCTTGATGGCAGAAGCGACCAGATCGGGCTTCTGCGGCCGAACACGATCGTCGACATTCTGGCCCCAGTAGCTATACGGCCAGCCGTAGAAGCCACCTTCGCGTACCGATGTGAGATAGTCCGGAACCAGGTTCGGTCCGAGCTCGTCACGCTCGTTAACCACCGCCCAAAGCTGGTCGGAGCCAGGCTGTATCGTCAGCGCCGTCGGGTTACGTAGACCGGTTGCGTAAGGTTTATGGGCTCCCGTCTCGGCGTTTATCTGCCAGATCATGGCTCGGTCGACCTCGGCCTCCATGCCGCGCTCGGTAATGTTGCTGTTCGACCCGATGCCTACGTACAGAAAACGACCGTCGGGGCTGACCGTCAGTGCCTTGGTCCAGTGGTGATTGATCTCTGAAGGCAGGTCTGTGACCTTGACCGGTTCGCCACTGGCTTGGGTCTGGCCTTCCTGGTAATCGAATCGCACAAGCGCATCCTGGTTCGCCACGTATAGATTGCCGTCGTAAAAGGCCAGCCCGTAGGGGGCGTTGAGGTTGTCCGCGAACACGTTCTGCGTTTCGTACGTACCGTCACCATCGCCATCGCGCAGTAACGTCAGGCGATCGCCGCCTTTGACCGACGTCGTACCTTTCGACTTGATATAGCCGGCAATCACATCTTTCGGTTTGAGCTTCGGTGCATTGCCGCCTTTGCCTTCTGCAACAAGAATGTCCCCATTGGGCAGCACCAGGGTCTGACGTGGCACTTTCAAGTCGGTCGCGATGGCGGTGATGGTGTAACCCTGCGGCACAGTCGGCTTCTCTTCGCCCCAGTTGACCGGGTCGGCAATCGTCATGCTGGGCAGCAGGCCGCGCTGGGGCTCCCCGAGCTTGGGATCGGGACCGGTAACCTGGGCGATGTCATCATCCTGGCCACCGCAAGCACTCAGCAACAGTGCGACAGTCAGGGCGCTTAATGGGCTTACATGTTTCATGCTTCACCTCCATCACGCAGGTTGGTGAAACCGATCCATGTCGCAACGCAGGCCAGCAGGGTCACGATGACCGATAGGACCAGGCCTGCGGGCATCGTTGCCCAGGCGTCCTTGGCATGCTCGAGTGCATTGATGAAGCCCAGCACCCAGGTCACTAGCAGGAGAGCGAAATAAACCAGCGGCCGGCCTTTTTTGTGCTGCGCTCGAACTAGATTGACCAGCGCGAACAGGATCGCCAGCCCACAGAAAACCAAGCCTCCGACGATCAGCCACGAAGAGAAGTTGCTCCACTGAATCTCGTACGTGCGGTAGTAGGCGATATCACTCAGCATGCCGCCAAGAAACAGGGAAATAGTCCCGGCTAGCAGCGTTGCGTGCAACGGATTGGGTAGGTGGCGGGAGATGCTGTGTGTCGTGTGGTGAGTGCTATGGGTAACAACGGTCACGAAGGCGTCCTCATCGCTGGGCGACTTGGCGGGCTGTCGTAGATGCGCTGGCCCGCCATGTTCGCTCGGAATGTGCATAAGAGAGGATCATGCCGCTGGGGCGTTAGTTCACTGCGATCGCGCTTCGGCGAATAGTGGGCCGTCACTCTTGATTAAAGTTATGGTTGTTAACGTAACCCGCTGGAATAATTAGACTTCTGCAGTCAGCGATGGGGGCTTTTAGCACTGTTATAGCAGCATCTGTTGGGTTGGCTACGTTTCGCGAAAGCTGTTTTTTGAAAATGTAGTTAATTGACATAACTATATTTGCACGCTAGCTTTGCCTCACGAGCTGACAACCCCAACAAGAGGTGCGTGATGAGCAACTACGAGAATCGCTGGCAGACCGTGAAAGTCGAGGTCGAGGAGGGCATCGGCTGGGTGGTCCTCAACCGGCCGGAAAAGCGCAATGCCATGAGCCCGACGCTGAACCGTGAGATGGTCGAAGTGCTGGAGACCTTGGAGCAGGATGCAGACGTCGGCGTGCTGGTGCTGACCGGTGCCGGCGAGTCCTGGACTGCCGGCATGGACCTGAAGGAATACTTTCGCGAAGTTGACGCCGGCCCGGAGATTCTTCAAGAGAAGATTCGTCGCGAAGCCTCGCAATGGCAGTGGCGGCTGCTGCGCATGTACAGCAAGCCGACCATCGCCATGGTCAATGGCTGGTGCTTCGGTGGTGGCTTCAGCCCGCTGGTGGCTTGCGACCTGGCGATCTGCGCGGATGAGGCGACTTTCGGCCTGTCGGAAATCAACTGGGGTATCCCGCCAGGCAACCTGGTGAGCAAGGCCATGGCCGATACCGTGGGCCATCGCCAGTCGCTGTACTACATCATGACCGGCAAGACCTTCGGTGGACCGAAAGCCGCCGAGATGGGGCTGGTCAACGAGAGCGTGCCATTGGCGCAGCTGCGCGAAACCACCATCGAGCTGGCGCGCAACCTGCTGGAGAAGAACCCGGTAGTGATGCGCGCGGCGAAGATCGGCTTCAAGCGCTGTCGCGAGCTGACCTGGGAGCAGAACGAGGATTACCTCTATGCCAAGCTCGACCAGTCACGCCTGCTCGACAAAGAAGGTGGTCGCGAGCAGGGCATGAAGCAGTTCCTCGACGAGAAGAGCATCAAGCCGGGGTTGCAGGCCTACAAGCGCTAATGCGCCTGTTGCGACCGCTTTCAGGCCGCTGCTGCTGACGTGGCGCTACGCAAAAGACGGGGTCATTAGCTCTCTCAACTCCATTTTTGCCTTGGCGCGCCTTGCCGGGAACGCTTGGAAACGCTCTCGCTACGGCGATCGATTTGAACAACCACAATAAGAGGAATTTCCCCATGTTCGAGGTGCCCCTGCTGATTGGTGGTCAGTCGCGACCGGCTGCCGATGGTCGTATGTTCGAGCGCTGCAATCCTGTGACCGGTGAAGTGGTCTCTCGGGTCGCCGCCGCCACTCTGGAAGATGCCGATGCGGCGGTGGCCGCGGCGCAGGCGGCGTTTCCAGCCTGGGCCGCGCTGGCACCCAATGAACGGCGCGCACGCCTGTCCAGAGCTGCCGAGCTGCTCGAGGAGCGTGCGGCGGAATTCCTCGCGGTGGCAGGTGAGACCGGGGCCATGGCCAACTGGTACGGCTTCAACGTGCATTTGGCCGCGGGCATGCTGCGGGAGGCGGCGGCAATGACCACGCAAATTAACGGCGAGGTGATCCCCTCCGACGTGCCCGGCAGTTTCGCCATGGCCCTGCGCCAGCCTTGCGGTGTGGTGCTCGGCATCGCGCCGTGGAACGCGCCGGTAATTCTCGGTACGCGCGCATTGGCGATGCCCTTGGCCTGCGGCAATACCGTGGTGCTCAAGGCTTCCGAGCTGAGCCCGGCGGTTCATCGGCTGATCGGGCAGGTGCTGCAGGATGCCGGGCTCGGCGATGGCGTGGTCAATGTGATCAGCAACGCACCAGAAGATGCGCCGGCGATCGTCGCCCGGCTGATCGCCAACCCGCTGGTACGCCGCGTGAATTTCACCGGCTCCACCCATGTCGGGCGCATTGTTGGTGAGCAGGCCGCGCGGCATCTGAAGCCGGCGCTGCTGGAGCTGGGCGGCAAGGCGCCCTTGCTGGTGCTGGACGATGCCGATCTGGATGCGGCGGTGGAGGCCGCGGCTTTCGGTGCCTACTTCAACCAGGGACAGATCTGCATGTCCACCGAACGGTTGGTCGTCGACGCCAAGGTCGCCGATGCTTTCGTCGAGAAACTGGCGAACAAGATCGCTAGCCTGCATGCCGGCGATCCGCAGGATGCGACTTCTGTGCTCGGCTCGTTGATCGACGCTTCGGCCGGGCAGCGGATCAAGGCCTTGGTCGACGATGCCCTGTCCAAGGGCGCGCGCCTGGTAGCGGGTGGTCAGCTGGAGGGCAGCATCATGCAGGCGACGCTGCTCGACGGCGCCACGACTGAAATGCGCCTATACCATGAAGAATCCTTCGGTCCGGTGGCGGTGGTGCTGCGCGGCGACGGCGACGAGGAGTTGTTGCGCCTGGCAAACGATTCCGAGTTCGGCCTGTCGGCGGCGATCTTCAGCCGCGACGTGTCTCGGGCGCTGACCTTGGCGCAACGGGTCGAGTCGGGTATCTGCCATATCAACGGGCCGACGGTGCACGACGAGGCGCAAATGCCGTTCGGCGGGGTCAAGGCCAGCGGCTACGGCAGCTTCGGCAGCAAGGCGTCGATCGATTTCTTTACCCAGTTGCGTTGGGTCACCGTTCAGAACGGGCCGCGCCACTACCCGATTTAAGGGCGTTCGATCTGAAGCATCTGATCTCAGGAGCATTCGATGCGAGCTTCCATGCGGGATCAGCAGCGCGATCCAGAAGCAGCACCATAAGAACAATCGACCCGGCAACCCGGGGGCGCTTTGCGGAGGAGTTTCATTGGTGAACAGTCAATCCAGCACCTCAGGTGCTGCGGCCTACCGTCAGGTATCGATCGGCATGCCGGCCGTGCAGCTGCGTCAGGCCGGGCAGACGCTTTATATGCAGTCTTCCGAACCGTTGCAGGACCATCCGCCGCGCCTGCTTGACCGTCTGTTGCAGTGGGCCGATGAGCGTCCTGAGCAGACGTTTGTCGCCCGCCGCGGTGCGGATGGCGAATGGCAGCGTATCGGTTATGCCGAAATGCTCGGGCGAGTACGCAGCATCGCCCAGTGGCTGTTGGGCTTCGAGCTGTCGGTCGAGCGGCCGCTGATGATTCTCTCAGGTAACGATCTGGAGCATCTGCAACTGGCCTGCGCCGCCTTGTACGCCGGCGTGCCCTATTGCCCGGTGTCGCCGGCCTATTCGCTAGTGGCCCAGGATTACGCCAAGCTGCAGCACATCTGCTCGCTGCTGCAGCCGGGGCTGGTGTTTGCCGCTGACGGGCGAGCCTTCGCTCGCGCCATTGAGGCGGTGGTGCCGGCCGACACGCCGCTGGTGCTGACCGCGGGCGAACTGGCGGGGCGCGACTGTCGGTCGTTCGCCAGTCTGCTGAACGCACCGGACTGCAATGAGGCTGATGCGGCCTTTGCGGCAACCGGCCCCGATAGCATCGCCAAGTTCCTCTTTACCAGCGGTTCGACCAAGCTGCCCAAGGCGGTGATCACCACCCAACGCATGCTCTGCGCCAACCAGCAGATGCTCCTGCAGACCTTCCCGGTGTTCGGCGAGGCGCCACCGGTACTGGTCGACTGGTTGCCGTGGAATCACACCTTTGGTGGCAGCCACAACGTCGGCATCGTCCTGTACAACGGCGGCACCCTGTATATCGATGATGGCAAGCCGACTCCGCAGCATTTCGCCGAGACCTTGCGCAACTTGCGCGAGATCTCCCCGACCGCCTACCTCACCGTGCCCAAGGGCTGGGAAGAGCTGGTTGCCGCCCTGGAGATGGATGCCGAGCTGCGCGAGATGTTTTTTGCGCAGATGAAACTGTTCTTCTTCGCCGGCGCCGGGCTGTCGCAGGCAGTCTGGGATCGCCTCGACGAAGTGGCCGAGGCGCATTGCGGCGAACGGATCCGCATGATGGCCGGGATCGGCATGACCGAGACCTCGCCATCCTGCACTTTTACCACCGGGCCGCTGTCCATGGCCGGCTATGTTGGCCTGCCGGCGCCGGGCTGCGAGGTCAAACTGGTGCCGGTCGACGGCAAGCTCGAAGGGCGTTTCCGCGGTCCGCACGTGATGCCCGGCTACTGGCGTTCGCCTGAGCAGAGTGCAGCGGTCTTCGATGAGGAGGGCTTCTACTGCTCTGGCGATGCCTTGAAGCTGGCTGATCCCAGGCGCCCGGAGTTGGGCTTGATGTTCGACGGCCGCATCGCTGAAGACTTCAAGCTCAACACCGGGGTGTTCGTCAGTGTCGGCCCGTTGCGTACGCGGGTGATCATGGCCGGCGCGCCCTATATCCAGGATGTGGTGGTGACCGCACCGGACCGCGAGTGCATCGGTTTGCTGGTATTCCCGCACCTGCCGGCCTGTCGCGAGCTGGCCGGTTTGTCGTCCGAGGCCACGGTTGAGCAGGTATTGGCCGCGCCGCGGGTCCGGGACTGGATGGCCGAACTGCTCGCGCGCCTCAATCAGCATGCCACCGGCAGCGCCTCGCACTTGGCCTGGGCCTGTCTGATGAGCGAGCCGCCGTCGCTGGACAAGGGTGAAGTCACCGACAAGGGATCGCTCAATCAGCGGGTGATCCTCGACTGCCGCGCTGCGCATATCGAGGCGTTGTACCGTGGCGACGATCCACAGCGGGTCACGGCGGAGCGGGGTGCATAAGCGCTGGGCGAGCCAGCGGGTGGGGTTGTCGGGTTCGCCGACATGAGTAGCGACCGTAGACGCACACCCCCGGATTGCCTTCGGGCTACAAGCGCGCTCCCATTGTAAGCGTGGCTTGGCCGCGATCGGTGGTAGGTCGTGCTCGCGCCCCACGCGCTCAGACGGCGGCTGGCTCGTCTTACCGATAGATCTTGTGCAGTAGCTGCAACAGTTGCTGGCGTTCGGCGTCGTCGAGGGCGGCGGTCGCCTCGCGGTCGCTTTGTGCGGCTACCTCCTTGAGTTGCTTGAGCAGGGTTTCTCCGGCCTTGCTCAGGAAAATGCCATAAGAGCGTTTATCCGGTTTGCAACGCACTCGTAACGCCAGGCCAAGCTTTTCCAGTTTGTTCAGCAGGGTGACTACCTGCGGCGGCTCGATGGCAAGAATCCCCGCCAGGTCGGTCTGCATCAGTCCTGGGTTGGTCTCAATGATCAGCAGGGCGGAAAACTGCGCGGGACGCAGGTCGAAGGGGGCCAGTTGCTCGACCAGCTCCTGCGCGACTTTCAGCTGGGCGCGCCGCAGGGCATAGCCGATCAGTTGATCCAGCAGCGGCGCATTTTGCACCGGAGTCGTACTGCTCTGTTCCGGAGCGGGAGGGGCTTTCTTGGCCATTGGCTGGGACCGGGTACTCGCTAGAAATGGAATATAGGGTACTGATTAATAAACCTAATCAGTTTCGCACCGACAGGCCGGTTCTGGCCAGTTTCCGATTTCCGTAATGCGGCATATGGCGCTTGGAGTTTTCGGGTCGTAATTTGCCGTTCGCCGGGCGGCGCTGCAGGTGGCTGTTTTTAGCTCATCCGTAAAAAGCTAAGAAAGGAAGTTCCTCGCCTTTGCCGTACGGCACTGTAGAGCCGCTGGGGCTGCGTGCTCATCTAGCTATTTAGTGCTGACTGATAACGATCCCGAACCTAGCTGGCCAAAGGAACAAGGTCGATGCTTTCTGTTGCACGGCCTGTAACTCACTTGGTGGGTTGCAGGCCGTGCAGCAAATTCGATGGGTGTCGCCTGATTCCAGTAAAAGGGTTTCGTACGGCGGACGCTTTAGGCCTGCACGGCTGCGGAAGACTGCTGTGCAGCCTTTTCCCGATCGCGCAGCAGGAAGCGCTGGATCTTGCCGCTCGGGGTTTTCGGAAGCTCGGGGACGAACTCGATCTCGCGCGGGTAAGCGTGGGCGGACAGCCGCTGCCGCACATGTTGCTGCAGCTGTTCAGCCAGCATGGCGTCGCCCTGGTGGCTGGCATGCAGCACGACGAAGGCCTTTACCAGTTCGGTGCGTTCCGGGTCGGGCTTGCCGATGACCGCCGCTTCGATCACGGCTGGGTGCTCGACCAGTGCGCTCTCGACATCGAATGGACCGACGCGGTATCCAGAGGTGGTGATCACATCATCGGCGCGGCCGACGAAGCTGATGCTGCCATTGGCATTCAACTCGACGGTGTCGCCGCTCAGGTAGTAGTCGCCGACGAATGCTTTGGTCGGAGTGCCCGCATAGCCTGAGAACCAGAGCAGCGGCGAACGGCGGCGGTCCAGCGCCAGTATTCCCGGCGTGCCAGGTTCCAACTCACGCTGTTGGTCGTCCAACACCACGACGCGATGCCCGGGCATGGCATATCCGGCGGTGCCGATGCTGACCGCGTGGCTCAGGGCGTGGTGATTGCACAGCACCATGCCCAGCTCGGTCTGGCCGTAGTGATCGTGGATGGTGCAGCCGAGGCCGCTGCTGAACCAGCGGATCACCTCGGGCGTGAGCGGTTCACCGGCGCTGCTTACGGCACGCAGGCGGCCCTTGATCCTGCCTTCCACTTCGTCGCGGGCCGCCAGCAACAAGCGGAATGCGGTAGGTGAGCCCGCCATGTTGGTGATGCCGTATTCGCTTATCACACGGCAGGTGCTATCGACCGTGAAGCCGCCTTCGTAGAACACTGTGGCGTGCCCCATGGCGAGCGGTCCGGTGACGGCGTAGTACAGGCCATAGGCCCAGCCTGGATCAGCGATGTTCCAGAAGTTGTCATCGGGACGCAGATCGACCGCATCGCGCATGTAGGTGACGAAGGCGACGATGGCCTTGAGCGGCACATACAGTTGCTTCGCCGGCCCGGTGGTGCCGGAGGTGAACATCGCCAGAAAGGGCGCCTCGCCACTCAGCAGTACCGGCTCGAATTCGGGCGACTGGCGATTCACCTGGGTCCAGAAGTCTTCGGCACCGTGGCCGACCACCAGCCGGCGCGGTGCCGCCGCGATGGCGTCCAGCTTCTCGTTGTTACCGGCATCGGTGACGACCATCTTCGTGCCGGATTCCGTGATCCGATGCTCGACCGCTTTAGGGCCGAAGGCAGTAAACAGCGGCTGATAAATGGCGCCTACACGCCAGGTGCCGAGGATGGTGATCAGCAGCTCAGGTGTACGTGGCAGCAGACCGGCAACCGTATCGCCCGGCCCGATGCCATGGCTGTGCAGGAGATTGGCGAAGCGCGCGGCCGCTTCCTTGAGTTGTGCGAAGGTCCAAATGGCTCGCTGGCCGTCGCGCCCCTCCCAGATGAGCGCGATTTTGTCCGAATCGGCGTGGCGGTCGCAGCACTCGACGCAGGCATTCATGGCCGATAGATCGCCGGACAGGATCGCCGAGACGGTCTGGTGATAATCGAACTCGCTGGCCGCGGTGGCGTAGTCGCGCATGGCTGGCTCCTGGCTTCTTGTTATTGGGGTGCCTCGGATATTGGCTCCGCGTCCCGCACGCAACAATGGCAAAAGCCACCAACCTGGATGAGCGGTTTGGACAAGCGTCGCTGACAGAAACGAGGGGTCGGGTTCCGGGCTCGGGTCTCAGCGTAGCAGCCGGGTGACATGGCGATTCCGTTGTCGGCTTTGGCTTGCGAAGCCGGCGTGCCGCCTTCAGGTCATGTCGCGGTCAGCTGATCCGATCCGTTCGTCAAGCGCACCTCAAGGCGCCCTGGATACAGCCGATAGCTGTGTTACGGGCTCAACCCGCAGTTGGTGCGGTTTTACGTCCGGAAAGCCCGATCTGACAGACCTCCTTGCAGGTGCGTTGAATGAACATAAAACAAAAATTGACATGGGCCTTCGCAGCAATTGCCTGCGTGCCCATGGTTCTGGTTGCGGCGGTGGTGATCACGCATCTTCGCAGCCAGGCGATGGTGGGATTCACCGATAACAGCACGCGCGAGATTCGACAGATCGAAACGGCGATGAAGCTGTTCTTTGAAGGAATTTCACAAAACGTCGACTACTTGGCGAAGCATCCTGAGATCGTCCAGGCTCAAGGCCTGAAGAGTTATATCGCGGCAGACGCGGCCAGTCTTCCGTTGCCAGAGATCAACCAGCGCGTGCTGGATATATTCACGCACTTCGCCGAGACGCATCCCACAACGGCTTACCTTTCGCTTGGGCTCGTTGACGGGGGCTATGCGATCTGGCCGGACGATTCGAAGCTGCACAGCTACGACCCGCGCGTTCGCCCTTGGTACAAGGCGGCGATGGCCGAGCCAGGCAAGACGGTTCGTTCGAGTGCGTATTACTGGGCTCCGGACGACGCCGTGCTCATCGGCACGGTGCGGACCGTTCAACGTAGCGGCCAGCCGGTCGGTGTGGTGGGGCTTGACGTTTCCCTTAAGCAGCTGACTGACTTGATCAAGCAAATCAAGCTTGGCAAAAGCGGTTATCTCATGCTCGTGGAGAAAGGCGGCAACGTGCTCGTCGACCCGAGCAACGCGGAGCACAACTTCAAGCAACTCTCCGAGCTCGGTGCCGGCTACGCTGAGCTCGCCAAGGCAAACGGCACCGCCGAGGTAGAACTCAACGGTAGCGTCTACATGGCTAACGTGTGGTCGTCCGAGACGCTGGGTTGGCAGTTCATCGGCCTCATTCAACGCGATGAAGTTATGTCCACCGCGAACCGGCTGACCTGGCTGACCGCGGGCGTGGCGATTGTACTGGCCGTCGTGTTCGCATTGCTCGGCGCGGCGTTTGCCGGCCTGATCGCGCGGCCGATCCGCAGCGTCGCCGGTGGGCTCGAAGGTATCGCCCAGGGTGAGGGTGACCTCACGCGTACCCTGGAGGTGCGAGGGAAGGATGAAACAGCCCTGCTTGCCCGCTGGTTCAACCAATTCCTCGGCGCGATCCGAGAGCTGGTACAGCGCATCGGCAGTGCCTCGGCGTCGCTGCAAACCGCTTCCGAGACTGCCACGCGTGTCGCCGACGATATGAACGACGCAGCAGGTCGGCAACGCGAGGCCGTGGAGCTTGTTTCGACGGCATTCAACGAAATGGTCGCCACGTCGAACGAAGTGGCGCGCTCTTGCAGCCAGGCGGCAACGTCTGCGGATGAGGGGCAACATCAGGTCTACGAAGGTCAGCTGCAGATCGACGATGCGAGCGGAAGCGTTACCCAACTGAGCGAAAGCCTTCTGCGGTCGATGCATGCGATGAAAGAGCTGGAGCAAGACAGCCAGAACATCAACGCCATCCTGGATACCATTCGGTCGATTGCTGATCAGACCAACCTGCTAGCACTCAATGCGGCTATCGAAGCCGCGCGCGCAGGCGAGCAGGGTCGAGGATTTGCCGTCGTGGCGGACGAGGTGCGTGCGCTGGCTAAACGCACGGCGGATTCCACCGGCGAAATCGACTCGCTGCTCGGCGGACTTGCTCGCCGGACGCAAGGCGTGAGCAGCGAAATGCAAAGCAGCGTTGAAATATCCAAGTCCAGCGTCGAGCGAATCCATAAGGCACGGGAAAGCTTTGAGCGCATTCGTGGATCGGTCGACCATATCCGGGACCAGAACACCCAGATCGCGACCGCAGCGGAAGAACAGCATCATGTCGCCGAGGAAATTAACCGCCATATCGTCCAGATTCACGAAGACGCTCTGCTGGTGGAGCAACTGGCCGGGTCTTCCATGAGCGACTCGCAACGCCTCGCCCATCTTTCCGGTGAGCTGCAAGGGCTGGTTGGACGTTTCCGGACCTAAGTCCGACGATGTGCGGAATGCTTGGCGCGCTGCCAAGCAAACCCAGCTGCCGCGTGACTGGCCACGCGGCAGGCCATCCAGCGGTTGCGTGCCGGGCGTTCAGGCCCCTGTTTCAAGGTCCATGCGCGGCAAATAATGCGCAGAACAGCCGCCACCGCATCGCAGGTGATCGCGTAGCGTGCGACGGGGTTATGGCTGCTTCAAGTCGCTGCTAACGCCGACTGAGCGGCGTCGGTCACGGGGTTTTCCGATAGAGAGGGTCCATCCGTCGATCCAGTCTGATTTCCTTCGAAGGTCGGTGCCCGAAGTACTCGGTGTAGCACTTGCTGAAGTGGCTCGATGTCACGAAGCCGCATGCCAGGCCTACCTCGATGACTGAAAGCGAAGAGTGCTGCAGCAACCGTCGAGCCTCCGTTATACGAAGCTCGAGATAGTGGCGCTGAGGCGTGGTGCCGAGCTGCTCGCTGAAGAGCCGCTCGATCTGCCGACGAGACTTACCTGCGTAGTGGGCAAGCTGATCAACCTGCAACGGGTCTTCCAGATTGGCTTCCATCAGGCTGATCACTTCCTGGAGGGAGGGCGAAAGGTTTCGGTAGCGCGCACCGGTGACCGCACGCACACGGGTCATGTCGAACGCCAGGATATCGACGACTCCGTTCACCAGCCCGCAGCCGTACAGCCCCCTGATCCACTCCAAAAGCATGTAGAACGCGCCGTTGGGGCTGGCGGCCGTCAACCGGTCTCGATCAACCATGTGGGTGACATTGGTGACCTGGGTAGTGGGCGCTATTTCAGTCAGCGCCAGACGCTGTTCCGGATGGATTGCGCAGCGGTATCCGTCAAGTAAGCCGGCTTCGGCGAGGAACCAGGCGCCGTTCCATAGTCCTCCCAGCGCCACGCCCTGGGCCGCAGTCTTCTTCAGGATTTCGCCCAGCTGCCGCGTCATGTTGCATGGGGTTCGCAGGCCGCCGCAGACGATCAGCGCATCGAGCTGCGCCGTGTTGGCAGCATCTATGACTTGGTTGACACCAATCGGTATCCCCAGATCACTCAGGACATCCTCCTCCGTCAGGCCGAAGATGACGAACTCGAAAGCGTGGGCTTGGATAAGGTTGGCGGTGACCAGCGTGTCGAGCGATTGGGTGAAGGAGGGTAGCGAGAAGTTGCTGAGCAGCAGGAAACCGACTCTCGACGTGGTGCCTTCGAGACCTTCGTCGTGTCGTGCAGGCTTAATGTTTCGGCCCTGCAAACTGTCACTGAACGTGCGCGTGGACGTCATGGTGAACCTTTACCCTAAGAACCCAGGGGCTGACCGCTGGCATGGCCCGAGCCAGGCTGCATACGGATTGGGCGGCTTCGCTCGAAAGTGATCCGATGGTGCAGGGGCGCAGTGCCGAAGAACTTGCGGAATCGACGATCGAATGCGGATAGCTTTTGAATCCAGTAGCCAGGGGCAACCTCAGTCAGCGACCTGTTGCTTTTTGTAGTACCAGCTGACGGGCTCGTGTCAGCCTTTGCTCAAGATAGTAGCGCGTCGGGGGCGCACAGATGAAACGGAAGAGGCGACGTTTCAGCTGCCGTCGCCAGACACCTATGCAGGTTGTGATCTCGTCGACGCCAGTAGCTCCTCGATGTTTTGCCACAGTTCGAGGTCGACTTCTCGCGATTGTGGCGGAGTCGGGGCCCGGTCTGGGTGAATGGAAAAGACGTCGACACGCCAGCGGGGCCGATTCGTTGCGGCGGGGCTTCCGCTGCCGATTGGCAGCGGACGTTCCGGTAAATGAATCGCAGAAGGGGGGAGGACCTGTGATCAACCGAGCGCTACGGCGGGGCGGGCGCTAGGCAGCCGGAACATCAGAACGACGCAGGCAGCCGCAACGAATACCACGGCGTAAGCCATATATAGCTGGTTCGGGGTCCAGTTGGCGTCGATCAAATGGCCAGCGACTAGCGGCGAAAGGATTGCACCGATACGACCGATACCGATGCCCCAGCCCACACCGGTAGCCCTCACTGACGCGTCATAAACCAGCGGCGAGGTGGCATACAACCCGGCAACACAACCGTTGGCGAACAGGCCAATCAATGCGCCAATGACGAAAGCGGCGGTCAGATGAGATGTCGTGCCCACGAAGACGGCCAGCAGAATCGCGGTCACGATCATGAACAGCGCAAGAATGTGGTGCAGCCTGAAGCGAGCCGAGGCGAGGCCGAGCAGGGTTGACCCGAATATGCCGCCTACGCTCAACAGCACACCGCCGGTCACACCCTGCTCTGCGGAGAGACCTGCCGAGACAAGCAGTTTCGGCGTCCAGCTCATGACGAAGTAGAAACCGAACATCACCAGAAAAAAAGCGACCCACAGCAGCAACGTGCTGCTCAGCAGATCTGGTGCGAACAACCGCTTGAAGGTGCCGCCGGCGGTGGTGGGGGGTTCGCTGGCTACCGGCATCGAGCCGAGTGGCGCCTGCCCGAGGCGCACGGCCAGCTTATTCAGGCGCTCCAGTGCGCCGGCGGGGCGACGGGAGATCAGGTAATCGATGGACTCCGGCAGGCAGAGGATCGTCAGCGGAATGGCCACCAGCGTCGCTGCGCCTCCGAACATGAACACCGACCGCCAGCCGAACTGGCCGAGCAGATAGATCGCGATCATGCCGCCACAGGTTGCGCCCAATGCGTAACCGGTCGACTGCAGGCTCACTGCCAGACCGCGCCAACGCTTGTTCGAGTATTCGCTGGCGATGACGTTGCTGCTGGCCAGGATCCCGCCGATTCCCAGGCCGGTGATCATCCGCAGCAGGCCCAGCTGGGTTGGGCTCTGGCTGTAGGCAGCCAGGATCATGCTGACGCCGGAGATGGCCAGACACAGTAGGATCAACGGGCGGCGTCCGAAGCGGTCGGCCCAGGGGGCGATGAACAGAGAGCCGCCTGCCATGCCGAACAGTCCGGCGCTGAGCAGCATGCCAATCTCAGAACCGCTCAGGCCCCACTCGGCGGATACCGATGCCGCGGTAAAGGCCATCACCAGTACATCGAAGCCGTCAATCATGTTCAGTACGATGCAGATGCCAATGGCAGTCCACTGGAAGCGGTTCATCGCACCGGCATCCACGGCTTGACGCAGTTGGTTGTTCATAGGGGGTTCTCCGTCAAAGGGCCGAGCCGAAACGGCGATGCGAAGAAACAACCTGCAAAGGCGGGTAGGTGAAGCAAAGCGCAAGACGCAGCATGACGGTCAGTCCTCGTGATTATTTTTGTAATGCGAGGCTAACTTTCCACTAATGGATCCATTGAGCAATAACCGAAGACGACATCTGTTCGGTAAACGAACGGATCATTCTCCTGAGGATGATTGCGCGAGCCTTGCTCGGCGTCGCTGAGGATTCTGATAGAGGGAGTGACGCTGGCGACATGGTGTAATGCTGCAGGCCAAGCAGAAGCCGTTGGTCTTCGAGGTTCTCGCTAACGCAATGATCGATGCGAATGGCGGCTCTGATCTTCATCCAGCTTTACGGCAATGGTTTTCTTTTGTTGGATCCAATAGCCGGAAAGCATAGAAGGCCTCCGATGGCTTCTGGAGCGCTTGGTATGAGTGAGTTGCTGCGCGCAGGCGGACATTTCTCTTAGATACGGCAGGCTCGGACAGCACAAAGCCCTGGGTACGGGCTCTATGCGCCGGGGGATTTGAACCCCATAATTTGCTCCGCTTTACGTCGCAGAGTCCGGCGTTATGGGCGTTTGCGCCTCGTGTTCCCAGCATTGCTTAGCGATGATCGGCAATGATCTCGACACTTTTTTGACACATAGGGGCTGTGCCTCTAGAGATATCCTGATTTAAGCTACTCGCCACCGCCCTTCCTTCGAAGAAGGCACCAGACCGCGCCGAGCAAAATACAGGCAAGCGATCTATATTTAAAAGGAGTTATTAATGAAAAAGGAATTTTGGGCTACCTCTAAGTCCGCAAAGATAATGCAAATAGCTGGTTGGGTGTTTATCCTGGTCCTGCCCGTTTATGGTGTAACGAAAGTTGGTTTGGGCATGCCGGCGCTAATGTTCATAGCTGTTGTGTCAGGGCTGCCAGGTGTCTATTTTTTACACGCAAGCAGAAAACTAAAAACCGAGGCAATCATCCTTCTAACTGATTCAGATATAACTATACGGACGCCTTTAAATAAAACAGTCACGGTGCCGTTTTCTGAGATTTGCACGATAAAAGAAGACATGAATCAGGGTGTTGTTCTAAAAGGGAGTGGAAGGTTCAAGGTCACAAGAATTCCTGCAAAGATGCTTTCGTCTTCGGATAGGGCGGATTTGATTTACTGCTTGAATTCTTCTGTCTCGCCCACCTAAGCGTCTATAAATTTTATTTTCAATAATCAGGGTCAAAAGGATTTCACCTTGGAAACAACGAAGAAAGACAAATACATTTCCGCGACTACTCCTCTCCTAATTTTTTTATCAGGCTTGATTGACGTTTGGGTGATGCTGATAGCTCCTGTTATCCTCTATTTCGTTTACAGAAGATTCGCTCTCAGTTACGCGCAATTAACAGCGCTAAAGATCTTTGACTTATCCATTTCTCTGTTGGCGCTGGCCTTTGCCTTGGGGTTGGTAAATTCATCTCTTTTAATTGTCGCGCGTGATTTTCAAGTAGAAATTCCGCTAGTTTCGAGCGGGTTTTCAAAATACCTAATCGGAATTAGTGTGCTTGGCTACTATTTTATCTACCTAATAGTTTTCACGGTGTTATCTTTCCGTCAAAAGATCGCGTCACCTTACTTTTCTTTTAAAATTTTTGAAGCCCTTAGGGGTAAGCGCGTCGTTGCCGGCTAGGGAATGCGATTGGCAGATGGTAGAGAGAGTCGAACTCCTTTTTTTTGCCTTTCAGTGACTGGCAATCTTCAGCTTTGCTGAGCCTGCGGCGTGTGCATGCAGGCTTTGTTCCGCTCTAGACTGCAAGTGTTTTCGACACTTTATCGACACAGTAAGGGAACAAAGGAGGGGCTTGTGACGCCGCGCGGTGCAATCTATGGATTGGGATCAATTTCAAGCTTCTCGAAGCTGGTGTATAAACATGCTGACTGAGGATGGCGAAGCTAGGCCCGGAAGAAGTGAACGCAATTAAGCACCGAGACCGGTCCGCATATTATTTACAATTATTGACTAATTATAGCTATGTGATCTGGAGGAACCGCTCGTATGCCATGGAGTAGCGCACAAATCTTGCATTCCAAACAATATACTTGTGGGCATTGTGGGAACATCATAGCCACAGGAAAAGGATTTGTTTCCGATAACAGTCAGGTAATTTATATTTGCAGTCATTGTGACAGGCCAACACACTTTGATAGGTATGGACGTCAATATCCAGATGTTGCTCCCGGCAATGATGTAAATCATCTACCGGAGAATTTGGCCGCGCTCTATAAAGAGGCTAGGAACTGTGTGGCTGCGTCCTCATACACAGGCGCTGTTCTTCTATGTCGAAAATTGTTAATGAATATCGGGGTCCAGCAAGGCGCCGACGTAGGTAAACCATTTATACATTATGTTGGCTACTTAGCTGACCAAGGATATATCCCTCCGAATGGTCGGGGCTGGGTAGACCATATCCGCCGAAAAGGAAACGAGGCAACACACGAAATTGCTCTAATGGCTAAGCAAGATTGTGAGGATCTTATAGCGTTTTCTGAAATGCTCATGAAATTCATTTATGAATTTCCAAATAAAATTCCACCTGCAAAGTAGTCACATAACAAAACGAACAAGTTTTTCATTTCGCCAACTGGGATGGGCTACGGCCAACCTCAGTTCAGCGTAAGCATTGAAAAAAATGATCATTGTATGACTGCAAAAGGAGGCTGTTAAGTGGCTACCACTATGTACTTTGAAGAAACGATAAAAGATCAAGGTGGAAGGACAGAAATGGATTTGGAAATTGGCCGTTCTTCTTTTTATCCAGAGGACAGTATTTACATAACTGTTGATGGAAAGACTGTAATAATGGATCGAAAAACGGCTAAAAAGTTTGTAGAAGCCGTCAACTCTGTCGGCTTCTACCACGGCTTCGTAGACTAAAATTTTCTCACAGTGCGCAAGTCGCTCATTCCGTTTAAAGGGACGGGCTAAAGCAGCGCTTGTATTCCGTCTCATCGACCAGGGAATCGACCGGCAGACCGACCCGCCCATCGTCGCGCATCAGTGTCCAGATCTGTTCCTGGGAAACCTCGTAAGCCTGCTGGCAAGGGAGCGAGTGGGCGCTAAGAAAGCATTCGAGACCCTGAAGCTATGGGATTGCTGGCCGGTCATCCGCGATCACTACGCCGCCAAGGACATGACCGAGCGCCACCTTTACAAGCACATCAAGGATCTGCTGCAGGAACGCCATGTGAGGTGGGGCAGGGCGATATGATGGCGACTCAGCAAACCGACGATGGGTGCTGGAAAGTCGATGTAGAGCCGATCAAGGGCAAGCGCTTCCGCAAGACGTTCAAGACCAAAGGCGAAGCCCTGCGGTTCGAGGCGACGTGTCGAGCAAAGGTAATCGAGAACCGGGAGTGGTCGCCCAGCACGGCAGATACGCGACGGCTAACGGGGCTAATCGAATCCTGGTATGACCTACACGGCCAATCGCTAAGGGATGGATTGCGGCGTCGTAAGAAACTCGATGCTTTGGCTAAGCGGTTACAAGATCCCATCGCCTCGCGGATCGACCCGCAAGCCTATGCGCATGATCGTCGTGTTCGCCTGGAAGCAGGTGCTTCGCCGAAGACACTCAACAATGAGTTGGGCTATCTGCGCTCGGTATACAACGAGCTAAGGGGACTCGGGGTCATCAAGTACGAGAATCCGCTCGCGCTGGTGAAGCCATTGAAGATCCAGGAACGAGAGCTTTCCTGGCTGACGAACCCTCAGATTGCTGAGCTACTCGATTCGATCCGTAGTGGCTGCGAAAACGCTCACGTCGAACCGGTTGTGTTGATCTGCTTGGCTACCGGTGCTCGATGGTCTGAGGCGGAAAAGCTGAAGGCAACCAGTGTTCGGAATGGCGTCATCACGTTCAGCGGGACGAAAAGCGGAAAGGTGCGGTCGGTGCCGATCTCGGCCGAGCTAGAGAAGCGACTTGCGAAACATTGGAAACAGCACGGTCCCTTCATGCACACGATCACTTCGTTCCGCCGTGCTCTGGCCCGAACGACCATCAGGCTACCGAAAGGGCAAGCCGCCCATGCGCTCCGGCATACCTTCGCCAGTTACTTCATCCAGAACGGCGGAAACATCCTCACGCTACAGAAGATCCTGGGCCATTCGAGCTTGGCCATGACGATGCGGTATGCGCATCTGGCGCCGGATCATTTGCAGGATGCGGTACGGTTGGGACCGGCCTTGTCTTTGGTGGCATAATTCCATTGAAGGAATATTCCATAGGAGCTATATTTCGCATGACTTGGGATGTGGAGTACACCGACGAATTCGGTGACTGGTGGGAGTCGCTCTCGGCTGACGAGCAGGAATCCATCGCGGTTTCCGTGCAGCTGCTGGAAGAACGTGGACCTTCCCTTGGCTTTCCGCATAGCAGCGCTATCAATGGGTCACGCCATGGGCATATGCGTGAGCTGAGAACCCAGCATAACGGACGCCCGATGCGGACACTGTATGCGTTCGATCCCAGGCGTTCGGCGATCTTGCTGATAGGTGGTGACAAGACGGGCGACAACCGCTGGTACGAAATCAACGTTCCGTTGGCGGATCATCTCTACGATGAACACCTGGAACAGATTAAAAAGGAGGGCTAATAGATGGCCAGGAAATTTGCAGACTTGCGCGCGAAGATGTCGCCAGAGGCTCAGGCTCGCGTAGAAGCCAAGGCCCAGAAACTGCTTGCTGAAATGCCGCTGAACGAGTTGCGTCAGGCACGTGGTTTGTCACAGAAAATGCTGGCCGAGCTCTTACACGTACAGCAGCCGTCGATCGCGAAAATGGAAAAGCGCACCGACATGTACATCTCCACACTGCGTAGCCATATCGAAGCAATGGGCGGACAGCTCGAGGTCGTTGCGCGATTTCCGGATGGATCCGTGAAAATCAGCAACTTTGCCGAGATTGAAGTTGCCGCTCAGCAGGCGTAAGTCTTCGACACTCTTTCGACAGTCGCTACGCCTGAAAGCAAAAACCCCTGAAATCACTAGAAAAATCAGGGGTTTAGGTGTTTCGAATTGGTGGAGCCGGGGGGATTTGAACCCCCGTCCGCCAGCTCTCCACTGTCGGTACTACATGCTTAGCCAAATCTACTGAGTTAACTCCGCGCCGCCCGATTGGCAGGGTGCTTGGAGCGAGCTGCATGAGTTTTAGCCGTTACGTCTGCAGCGAACTTGGCGGCGATCCTGTTCTATCTGACAGTCATTTCGGGTTTACAGGCATCCCCTAGTGACCGCTGGCGCCGAAGCGACCAGATGAAGGTTAGGCGGCTAGCGCGTACCCTTCGTAGTTGTCGTCGTTGGCAACTATAAGTTTGCAACAGTGGATTTACGAGTTCTGTTACCAACTCGGCATGCACCTAGAGTTTTGTTACCGGCGTCGAATCCTAATCGGCCCCATGAAGCGTGTCGCAGCCTCATGTGCTGCGCAGTGTACGCCAGAAAGCCTGGTCACGTCGAACGCTTGATCCCTTAGATGGGGGGCCTTTTGTCGGTATTCAAGGGAAGGGGGAAATTGGCAAGGCCAACCGCGGGTGGCCCTGCCGAGGGTGGTGTCAGTTACTGGAACCCGAGCCGGTGCCGCTGCTGCCGGTACTGCCTGAGCTGCCGGGGCCTTCTAGCTCTTGCAGGGCTTTGGTCGAATGCGCGATGCAGGTTTCGGTATCGCCGGATTGCTGGGCTTGACGGGCCTGCTTGATGAGGTCCTCGACTTCGCTGCGTGCCGGCTCGCCGAGCGTCGCCTGGCTGGTGGCCATGTTGTCGTCGATTTCCTGCATGTTCAGCTGGCAGAGATCTTTGTCGGCGGCAAATGCAGCGGGACTGGCGATCAGAGCGGCTGCAGCAAGTAGGGCAAATTTTTTCATGAGATCCTCCAGGGAGTTAACTTCCCGGCGGGCCTGCCTGATTCTGCTATTGCGCGGCAGCGCCGAGGCGAGTCGAGCCTCTATGCAAAATGGGCTCATAACTTCGGACTGCGGCTGCGCTCGAGCGTTTCATCTTTCTGACAGGGACGCTGGCCGAGGACTATCAGGTCGGGGCGGCAACGACTCTGGCCCGGCTATTGCGATTCACGAGATAAACCAGTCCGTGATAATCGATGCCGCCGTGCTGCGACAGGCCGATTTCGCAAGTGCGGCTGGTGGAAATGCCTTCGTCGCAGATCTGTACGGCATCTTTCAGGCTGCGCAGCGCGTGCGCATTGAGCTCGGGCGTGGTGAAGCCTTTGTCGCCGGCGAAGCCGCAACAGTGGATGCCTTCGGGAATCACGACTTCCTTGGCGCAGCGTCGGGCGATGTCGATCAATGCCTGGGCTTCGCCGAGGTGCTGGGTGCTGCAGGTCACGTGCACGGCGATTGGGCCATCCTGTGGCTCGAAGTCCAGCCTGTCGAGCAGGTGGGTGCGGATGAAACGTACCGGATCGAAAACCTGCAGGCGCTCATCCGCCAGGTCCTGAACCAGGCGTAGGGTGCATGGACTGGTGTCGCAATAGATGGGGTCCAGTCCGCCGCGGCTGGCTTTGAGCAGCGCATCCAGGGTTTCCTGACGCTTGCGATCGGCTTGTTCGGCGTAGCCCTTGGAGGCGAATGGCTGGCCGCAGCAAAGACTGTTCAGGTTGTCTGGGAAGACCACTTGATAGCCGGCTTTCTCCAGCAAGACACGGGTGGTGTCTAGCAGCGGTTCCTGTTCCTGGTCACGGGCGGCAGGGCCCATGGCGCGAGACACGCAAGCGGCCAAGTAGACAACGCGTGGTCGTTCGTCTTGCGCCGTGGGTTGGGGCAGGTGCAAGCGTTGCAACGGTTGCGGCATGGCCGGCGTCCATTGCGGCACGCGCCCTTTACTGGCATTGCTGAACGTCGCAGAGGTTTTGCTCAACAGCCGCGTGCCCATCATCAGGTGCGCGCCGTTGGCCACATGCAGCATGAATCGGGTGCCTTGCACGGCGGTGCTGAAGTGATCGGCCAGCCAGCTGGCCGCGCGAGTTTTGTCGGCGTTACGACCCCGCAGTTTGCGCACCAGGTCGCCCGTGTTGATGCTCACCGGGCAGCGCTGGGCGCAAAGGCCCGTGGCGGCGCAGGTTTCGACGCCATGGTAGTCGTAGCGTCGTTCAAGTTCGGCGGTGTCGATGCCGGCGCGCTTTTTCGCCTGAATGTCGCGCCAGACCACGATGCGCTGGCGCGGTGTCAGGGTCAGTCCGTTGGACGGGCAGACCGGCTCGCAGAAGCCGCATTCGATGCATTTGTCGACGATCTCGTCGGCCGCCGGCATCGGCTTGAGGTGTTTGAGGTGGATCTGCGGATCCTCGCTGAGCACGACGTCTGGATTGAGGATGCCCTGCGGGTCGAGCAAACGCTTGATCTGCCACATCAGCTGATAGGCATCGTGGCCCCATTCCAGCTCCACAAAGGGCGCCATGTTGCGGCCGGTGCCGTGCTCGGCTTTCAGCGCACCACCGAACTCCACGGCGACCAGCTGGGTGACGTCCTGCATGAAGGCTTCGTAGCGCGCAACTTGCTGTGGATCTTCGAAGCCTTGGGTGAAGACGAAATGCAGGTTGCCTTCCAGGGCGTGGCCGAACAGGATCGCTTCGCGGTAGCCGTGCTTGTCGAACAGTTGGATCAGACGATTGACGCCTTCGGCAAGGCGCTCGAGGGGGAAGGTCACGTCCTCGATGATGACCGTGGTGCCGGTCTGGCGCACCGCGCCGACAGCGGGAAAGGTATCCTTGCGGATCTTCCAGAGCTGGTTGTAGACCACCGGGTCATCGCTGAAGTCGACCTGCTTTTCCATCGAGAAATGCGCGATCGAGGTCATGATCAGGTTGATCTGCTCATGCAGCAACGACTGGCTGGCCGCGCGTGATTCGATCAGGAGGGCGCAGGCGTTGGCCGACAATCCCTTGACCCACTCCGGCATGCCGACCTTGTTCTCCACCGAACGCAGGCTGCGACGGTCGAGCAGTTCGACTGCCGAGACCGGTTGCTGCTTGAGCACCGGCACGGCGAGGCAGCAGGTTTCGACGTCCGGGAAGACGACCAGGGCGCTGGCCTTGTGCGGGTGGTCCGGCACGGTGTCATAGGTAACCGCGCTGATGAAACCGAGCGTCCCTTCGGAGCCGACCATCAGGTGGTTGAGGATGTCGAGCGGCTCGTCGAAATCGACCAGTGCATTGAGCGAGAAACCGGTGGTGTTCTTCAGCCGGTACTTGTGGCGAATCTTCGCCGCCAGTTCGGCATTCGCACGGGTCGACTGGCCAAGCTCGGCGAGCTGATCGAGCAGCGCCGCGTGGCTTTGGCGGAAAGATTCGACGCTGGAGGGGTCTTCGCTGTCGACCACGGTGCCGTCGGCCAGTACCAGGCGCAGGCCGGCAAGCGTCTTGTAGCTGTTCTGCGCCGTGCCGCAGCACATGCCGCTGGAGTTGTTGGCGACGATGCCGCCGATCTTGGCCGCGTTGATCGAGGCTGGGTCAGGGCCGATCTTGCGCTGGAGGGGTGCCAGGACCGCGTTGGCGTTGGCGCCGATGACGCCCGGCTGCAGGCGGATCCGTTCGCCACCGTTGCGAATCTCGCGGCCGTTCCAGTTGTCGCCCAGGACGATCAGCACCGAATCGGAAATCGCCTGGCCGGAGAGGCTGGTACCCGCGGCGCGAAAGGTCACCGGAACACGCTGTGTGTGGGCCAGTTTGAGCAAACCCACCACTTCGGCTTCGGACTCGACGCGCACAACCAGTTTCGGAATCAGCCGGTAGAAGCTGGCATCGGTGCCGAACGCCAGCGTGGAAAGTGGGTCGTCGAAGCGCCGCTGCGCCGGTATCAACTGTTCGACGGCGACGAGGAAGTCGTTCGGCAGGGCGGCAGGCGCGTTCATGTGGGCTCCAGGAATTCAAGCGGGCCGCGCAAGGAGTCGCGCGGCCTCGTGAGGCTCATTCGACGTGTTTGGTGGTCTGGTACTGGCCCAGTTCACGAACCAGCGAATCGGTGGTTATCTCGCTGATCGACTTGGCGCCGGTCAACACCATGGCCACGCGCATTTCCTTTTCGATCAGGTCGAGCAGGTTGGTTACTCCGGCTTCGCCATCGGCCGCCAGTGCATAGGCGAAAGCGCGGCCGAGCATGACGGTATCGGCGCCCAGGGCGATCATGCGCACCACATCGAGGCCGCTGCGAATACCGGAATCGGCGAGAATCTTCAGGTCACCCTTCACTGCGTCGGCGATGGCCGGCATCGCGCGGGCGCTGGAAAGTACGCCGTCGAGCTGACGGCCGCCGTGATTGGACACGATGATGCCGTCGGCGCCGAAGGTCACTGCGTCGCGGGCATCTTCGGCATCGAGAATGCCCTTGATCACCATTGGGCCGTCCCAGAACTCGCGAATCCACTCCAGGTCTTTCCAGGAAATCGAAGGATCGAAGTTGGCTGCCAGCCAGCCGATGTAGTCTTCCAGTCCGGTCGGGTTGCCCCGATAGGTGGAAATGTTGCCCAGGTCGTGTGGCTTTCCATGCAAGCCCACATCCCAGGCCCAGAAGGGATGGGTCATGGCTTGCAGTACGCGGCGGATGCTGGCATTTGGGCCGCTCATGCCGGAGTGCGCGTCGCGATAACGCGCGCCGGGGGTCGGCATGTCCACGGTAAACACGAGGGTGGTGACGCCCGCTGCCTTGGCGCGCTCCAGGGCGTTCTTCATGAAACCGCGGTCTTTCAGCACGTAGAGCTGGAACCACATTGGCCGCTGGATCGCCGGGGCAACTTCTTCGATCGGGCAGACCGATACGGTGGAAAGGGTGAAGGGGATACCCTTCTTGTCGGCGGCACGGGCAGCCTGGACTTCACCGCGACGCGCGAGCATGCCGGTCAGGCCGACCGGGGCCAGCACTACGGGCATGGACAGGGTTTCGCCGAACAGTTGGGTTTCCAGACTGAGCTCGGACATGTTGCGCAACACCCGCTGGCGCAAAGCGATGCTGGCCAGATCGTCGACGTTACGCCGCAGCGTGTACTCGGCGTAGGCGCCGCCGTCGACGTAGTGGAACAGGAACGGCGGCAGCTTGCGTTTCGCGGCAGCGCGGTAATCCGTGGAGGCAGAGATGATCATCGTTGTTCTCACCAGTTGAAACGAGGTATGTCTCGTGATGCTCCCCATGTCGACGAGGGGCATGATTGTCGGGTCTGGCTTTTTGCCCTGATCGCGCTTTACGCGAAGTGCGCGGTGACGTCGGGCGGGTTCGAAGCGCCGTTGCCCCGAATTTCGTCGGGGCAACGGTTGTACCGGGTTAGACGCCGACGAGCGGGTCCGTCACGCCCATCAGGTAGATCGCCACCAAGCCGATTACGCCTGTGGCCAGCACGTAGTACAGGGTAGGCCAAACGGTCTTGCGCAGGGTGACGCCCTCGCGGCCCAGCAAGCCGACGGTAGCCGAGGCCGCAACCACGTTGTGAATCGCAACCATGTTGCCTGCTGCGGCGCCGACCGCCTGAATGGCCACGACCATGGCGCCGGAAATGCCCAGCGATTGCGCCACGCCGAACTGGAACTGGCTGAACATCATGTTGCTGACGGTGTTCGAGCCGGCGAGGAAGGCGCCCAGTGCACCGACTGAAGGTGCCAGCAGTGGATAGATGCCGCCTACGCTGTCCGCGACGTAGCGAGCCATGGCGATCGGCATGCTTGGCAGATCGCTGGCGTTGACGCCGGAGTTGATCAGGATGCGAACCATCGGCACGGTGAACAGCAGCACGAACCCGGCGCTGAGCAGCACGCCGCTGGATTCTTTCACGGCGGCTTTGAGCTCGGCTGCTCGCATGCCATGCATGAAGAAGGTGATCAGCACGACCGCGACCAGAATGCCGCCCGGCAGATACAGCGGTTCGATGCTGGCGCTGACACCGGTCTCACCGAGGATGTTGGCGAAGGCGATGGACACCGACTTCAGCGCGGCGGACACCTGTGGGAAGACGCGGCTGATCACCAGGATCGCGCCGACCAGCACATAAGGCAGCCAGGCACGGAATGCGCTCATCGGACGTGCGGCAAGGTCGTCGAGCTTCATCTCGATGGTGCCGATCCACTCTGCGGGCCAATCTTTCGCGTCGGCGAAATCCCAAGTGTTTTTCGGGACCAGGAAATTGAAGCGAGCAGCCGTCGTAACGATGGCCAGGCCGACCAGGCCACCGAGCAGCGATGGAAACTCAGGGCCGAGGAATACGCCGGTTGCCACATAAGGAAGCGTGAAGGCGAGGCCGGCAAAGATTGCGAAGGGCATCACCTCGAATCCGGCTTTCCAGCTTTTTTCCTTGCCGAAGAAACGCGTCAGCATCATCACCATGATCAGCGGCATGATCGTGCCGACGATTGCGTGGGTGATCGCGACGCTGCTGGTGATCTGTTGCAGAAAGATCGGCCAGCTGGAGCCCTGGGCGATCAGTTGTGCGCCGAGAGTGGCGGTGTCCAGGCCACTGTTAACGCCGACGATGATGGGGGTACCCACGGCGCCGAACGAGACCGGCGTACTCTGCACCAACATGCCCATCAGCACCGCGGCCATAGCCGGGAAACCGACGGCGACCAGTAACGGCGCCGCGATGGCGGCAGGGGTGCCGAAGCCGGATGCGCCCTCGATGAAGCAGCCGAACAGCCAGGCGATGATAATGGCCTGGATACGACGATCGGGACTGATGGTGGTGAAGCCCGCGCGGATGGCGGTAATGCCGCCGGAGTGCTTCAGGGTATTGAGCAGCAGGATCGCACCGAAAATGATCCATAGCAGGCCGAGAGTAATGACCAGGCCTTGTAAGGTAGAAGCGATGATGCGGGTGAAGCTCATATTCCAGATGAACAGGCCGATCGCGGCCGTGAAGATAAATACAACAGGCATGGCGCGGCTGGCCGGCCAGCGCAGACCTATCAACAACACTGCAGCGAGCAGAATCGGGGTAAAGGCGAATAGGGCGAGCAGTCCGTTGGACATGTCAGGCTCCCATGGTCGAGTTGAACGAACGGAAGCCCGAGCGGACCGGTGATGAGCAGATGGCTGGAGACCGCATTCAGTAGTCCTCTTATTGTTGGATGCGCTTCGATGTAAAGTGGTATTACCAATTTACAGCGAAGTTCGGCCAGCGTAAGAGCTCTGTCCTGTCTGCGTCAATTAGCAAGCTATAGACTTTGGTCGCAGCGATGCATGTTGCGGTGGTTCGGGCGGCTGGCTACGCTTGAATTCGTATAGTGGTCAAACCAATCGAGGTTGTCATGGAAGTGGGAGTGGTGCGTCAGCGGAGGCTGGCCGATAACATTGTCGAGCAACTCGAAGGCATGATTCTCGAAGGCACGCTCAAGGCTGGCGAGCGGCTGCCGGCGGAGCGATTGCTGGCTGAGCAGTTCGGTGTGTCCCGTCCTTCATTGCGCGAGGCGATCCAGAAGCTGGCAGCAAAGGGCCTGCTGGTCAGTCGTCACGGCGGTGGTAATTTCGTGGCCGAATCCTTGGGCTCGACGTTCAGCGACCCGCTGTTGCATCTCCTGGAAAATAATGCCGATGCACAACGCGATCTGCTCGAGTTTCGCCATACGTTGGAAGGCAGTTGCGCCTATTACGCAGCGCTGCGGGCGACAGATGTCGACCAACAGCGGCTCGGCGAGGCCTTCGCGGTGCTGCAGGACTGCTATGTGCGCGAGGGGACGGTTACTCGGGCTGAAGAAGGCGCTGCGGACGCGCGCTTTCATCTCGCCATTGCCGAGGCCAGCCATAACGCGGTGTTGCTGCATACCATCCGCGGCTTGTTCGATCTGCTCAAGCGCAATGTGGTGACCAATATCGGTGGCATGTATGCGCTGCGCAAGGAAACCCGCACCATGCTCATGCAGCAGCATCAGGAGCTCTACGACGCGATCATCGCCCGGCAGGCCAATGAGGCGCGCGAGGTGATCCATCGCCACATCAGTTATGTGCAGGAAGTGCTCGCCGAAGGGCAGCAGGAGGCGCAGCGGCTGGCGAGGGCGCAGCGACGGCAAGGCACGGCGGGGAAATCCGGGGGCGTGGAATGATCAAGGTAGGAAAGGTGTGAAGTCGTGAGCGTGGAGCGGAGGGTTTTCCGCTCCACGCCAAGGGCAGCTCAGTCTTCCTTGCCCTTGGTGCGCATGGCGCGCTGGATCTCGCGGTCGGAGTCACGCTCCTTCTCGGTGTGGCGCTTATCGAACTCTTTCTTGCCCTTGCCCAAGGCGATCTCGCATTTGATCAGATGCTTTTTCCAGTAGATCGCCAGGGCAACGCACGCATACCCCTTTTGTTGCACGGCACCGAACAGCTTGCCTAGCTCACGCTTGTTCAGTAGCAGCTTGCGGGTGCGTGTCGGGTCTGCGATCACATGGGTGCTGGCCGTCGTCAGCGGTGTGATGTGGCAGCCCATCAACCAGGCTTCCCCATCCTTGAGCAGGACGTAACTGTCCACCAGTTGGGCTTTGCCTGCGCGCAGGCTTTTCACTTCCCAGCCGGCCAGAACGAGGCCGGCCTCGAATTTCTGTTCGATGAAGTAGTCGTGTAGCGCCTTCTTGTTCAGCGCGATGGTCCCGGGGGACTGTTTCTTCTGTTTGGCCATAGGCTGCGCATTATAGGGAGTCGCGTTGCGGCTGGCGATAAGCAGTGCGCTGCGACTGTGTGAAACTTGAGAGGGGTGCGCTTATCCTCGACAATATGCCAATCTTTACGTCTGTTCGGCCACTGGAGTCGCTCTGTGGCGGAGCTGCGTGATCACTTGCTCTCGGTAAGCGCTGTTGCCATTAGCGGCTTCGGTTGCCGATGTCGAAATGAACTAGAAGGACCGAATGACGACGCATATTCAACGCTCGGCGCTGCTGCCCTATCCGGCGCGCGCGCTGTTCGACATGGTCAATGATGTTGCCAGCTATCCACAGTTTCTCCCTTGGTGTTCGGCGACCGAAGTTCTGTCCAGCAGCGAAACTGAGATGCAGGCCAGCATGACGGTGGCGAAAGCCGGCATGAGTCAGCGTTTCCTCACGCACAACGAGCTGCAGGCGGGCAAGCGCATCGAGATGACGCTCAAAGAGGGCCCGTTCAGTCACCTGCACGGTGTGTGGGAGTTCAAGGCACTGGGCGAAAAGGCCTGCAAAATCAGCCTCGATCTGACCTTCGATTACGCCGGGCCCCTGGTCCGCGCCACCCTGGGGCCGTTGTTCAATCAGGCCGCCAACACCTTGGTCGATGCATTCTGTGACAGGGCGAAGCAGCTTTATGGATAAACCGGAGTCGGTCATAGCGGTCGAGGTGGTCTATGCCCTGGCCGACAAGCAGAAGTTGCTGCGTCTGACGGTTCCGCAGGGCACAACGGTGCGCCAGGCCGCGTTGCGCTCGAAGATGGATAGTTTTTTTCCCGGCCTGGATTTGGCGAACGCCCCGCTTGGCATCTTCGGCAAGGCGGTGCCCAAAGCCGAAGAGCGTGTGCTTGAAGAGGGCGAGCGAGTGGAAATTTACCGCCCGTTGATCGCCGATCCCAAGGAAGTGCGCAAGCAGCGTGCGGCAAAGGCGGCGCAGAGCAAGGCCGCCGGGTCGGCTGAATAACCATCGCGGATAGCAAAAAGCCCGGCACGCCGGGCTTTTTCATGTGTGGTCAATGTATTCGCTAGTCGGTTTCCAGTCGGCCCGGAGTCGGGACCGGGACAGGCTCGGCGGCATCGACGTCGCGCTGGATCTCTTCGAGCAGTGAGCCGGGTTCGGGCGTCTCTGGTTCGGTACGGACCGGCGTCTCGCTAGTTGGGCGATCGGTGCCGAGAATGGCTTCGTCGCGACTCACGCCTGGCTTGAAATCGCCAGCGAGGCCGGCCAGTTGGTCGTTGGCGTTGAAGACCAGGCTGACCCGCTCCTGCTGGCGCTGGCTGCCGCCTGGCTGGATGCTGTACAGGTAATCCCAGCGATTAGCGTGGAAGGTATCGGTGATCAGCGGGTTGCCCATGATAAACCGTACTTGCGAACGGGTCATTCCCGGGCGTAACTGGTCTATCATGTCCTGCGTAACGACATTGCCCTGTTGAATATCGACCTTGTAAACCCCGGGGAATGAACAACCGGCGAGTGCGAACAGGCCCACGAGGGTGAGACTGGACAGCATGAGCTTGGTGTTTTGCATCGGTAGGTGACTTCCACTATCTTGGCTGGGCAAAGCCCGGATCATACCCGTATTGAAGGAGGCTGCGAAACAGCAGCAGCGAGAAAGCCAACCATGGTTGAAAATAGCGAACTACGCAAAGCTGGCCTCAAAGTAACCCTGCCGCGGGTCAAGATCCTGCAAATGCTGGATACCACTGATCAGCGCCACATGAGCGCCGAGGATGTCTATAAGGCCCTGATGGAGGCCGGCGAGGATGTCGGCCTGGCGACGGTCTACCGAGTGTTGACTCAATTCGAGGCGGCCGGTCTTGTGGTTCGGCACAATTTCGATGGCGGTCATGCGGTATTCGAGCTGGCTGATAGCGGCCATCACGATCACATGGTCTGCGTCGACAGTGGCGATGTGATCGAGTTTTTCGACTCCGAAATCGAAAAGCTTCAGAAAGAAATCGTCAAACGCCACGGTTATGAGCTGGTCGACCATAACTTGGTGCTCTACGTGCGCAAGAAGACCGACTGACTGTCGGCACCGAAACAAAAAGGCGACCCACGGGTCGCCTTTTTTGCCTGCTTAAGAAGTCTGGGCCGAGCCTATCATCTGTCTAGCGTGGGCCAGGGCTTGCTCAGTCAGATCGACGCCGCCGAGCATCCGGGCGATTTCTTCTACCCGTTCGCCTCCTTCCAGGGCTGCCACTGCCGTGTGCGTCTCGTCACTGCCGCGTGCTTTGTGCACGAATAAATGGTGATGCCCCTGCGCGGCCACTTGGGGCAGGTGAGTCACGGTAAGCACCTGGCCCCGCTCACCGAGACGGCGCAGCAACTGTCCGACCACTTCGGCCGTCGGCCCGCCAATGCCAACATCCACCTCGTCGAATACCAGTGTCGGTGTTCGCGAGGTCTGCGCTGTGATGACCTGGATCGCCAGGCTGATACGCGACAATTCACCGCCGGACGCGACCTTCGCCAACGGGCGCAGTGGTTGCCCCGGGTTGGCGCTGACGAGAAACTCCACCTGTTCCAGCCCGTGCGGCATAAGATCGCCAGCCGATGAGGGTTTGAGTACCACGCTGAACTTGCCGCCAGGCATGCCCAGCCGCTGTATCTCTGCTTCGACTGCGGTGGCAAGGGATTCGGCCGCTTGCTGGCGAGCGCTGCTCAGCTCTCCAGCTTTTTCCTGATAGTGGCGCGTATAGGCTTCAAGCTCTTCACTCAGCTGCTCCAGAGCATCGTCGTCTGCATTCAAGCTTTCCAGTTCTTCGAACAGGCTCTGTTGCAGTGTTGGAAGCTCCTGTGGCTGCACTCGGTGTTTGCGCGCCAGGGTATAGATGCTGTCCAGGCGTTCTTCCAGCGCCTGTTGACGCTGCGGATCGGAGTCGAAGTGGTCGAGGAAACGGTTCAGTTCGCCAACCGCTTCTTCCACCTGGATCTGCGCGCTGGAAAGCAGGTTGACCGCTTCGCCAAGCGCTCCGGGCTGGTTCTGGAATCCGGTGAGGCGCTGCAGGCTCGAGGTCAGTGCCGATAACACGTTACCTGCATCGCTCTCGCTGCACAGGTCGATAACCTGGCGGCAAGCGCCGAGCAGGTGCTCAGCGTTGGCGAGATTCTTATGCTCGCTTTCCAGTTGCTCCAGCTCTTCTTCGCCAAGCGCCAGGGTTTCCAGCTCTTCGAGCTGATAGCTCAGGAGCTGATGGCGTGCGCGCTGCTCATCGCTGCTGTTGCTCAGTCGCTCAAGCGTCTGTCGGGTCTGGCGCCAGCGCTGCGCGGCCATTTGCACCTGGCGGGCCAGGTCCTGGCAGCCGCCGTATTCATCGAGCAGGCGTCGGTGGGTGTCGAGCTTGAGCAGCGACTGATGCTCATGCTGGCTATGGATATCGATCAGCAAATCACCCAGTGCCTTCAAGTCGCCTTGCGGGCAGGGTGTGCCATTGATATAGCCGCGCGAGCGGCCTTCGGCGGTGATTACGCGACGGAGAATGCAGGGACCATCGGAGTCGAGATCGCGCTCGGCCAGCCAGGCGCGTGCATCCGGGATGTCATCGAGATCGAAACTGGCGAGGATATCGGCCTTGTCAGCGCCAATACGCACAACACTGCTATCGGCGCGGTCGCCCAGCGTCAGCCCCAAGGCGTCGAGCATGATTGATTTTCCGGCCCCGGTTTCGCCACTGATCACGCTCATGCCTCGCTTCAGCTCGAGGTCGAGGTGTTCGACGATGGCATAGTTTTGAACGGACAGATGAACCAGCATGGCAAGAACTCCCACTCGATGACTGGGTATTTATACAGTTATTTTGATTGACCTCACAAGCGTCTCGACATGGCTGGTATGTAAACAAAGCGCACTGGCAGATCGATGGTATTCGTTCTGAGGGGCTGATCTCATTGTCGCCCTTGAAGCCTGCTTCGCCGCCCCCATATAGCCGCACAAGCGCGAGCTGACCGCTCGCTGAAGTGTTGATGAGGAGGACCGCATGGCCGACGAGCAGAACCTGGAAAACCAGACCCCCGAAGAGAATGAAAGCGCACAAACCGAAGTTGCCGAAGACCTGGCTGCTCGGGTGCAATCCCTTGAGGAGCAGCTCGCAGCGGCCCAGGACCAGTCTCTGCGTGTCGCCGCTGAGCTGCAGAACATTCGTCGCCGCGCCGAACAGGACGTGGAAAAGGCGCACAAGTTCGCCCTCGAGAAGTTCGCTGGTGACCTGCTGGCCGTCGCTGACAGCCTGGAGCGCGGGCTGGAACTGTCGAATCCGGATGACGAGGCCGTCAAGCCAATGCGCGAAGGCGTCGAGCTGACGCTCAAGCTGTTGCTCGACACCCTGGCGCGCCATCAGTTGGTGCCGGTCGATCCTCAGGGCGAACCCTTCAATCCCGAGCATCACCAGGCGATGGCAATGGAAGAAAGCACCCATGCCGAGCCGGGCAGCGTGCTCAAGGTGTTCCAGAAGGGGTATCTGCTCAACGGCCGCCTGTTGCGCCCCGCAATGGTCGTCGTCAGTAAGGCGCCGGCAGAAACACCGCCTTCGATCGACGAGAAGGCTTGAATTTCGGCGGCCGACCCCCATCTGGTAGCCAAGCGTTTTTGTGTTACCGCAGCCGGTAAGCAGGCGCGGATCAATCAAAGTTCGGAGAGAAGCATATGGGCAAAATTATCGGTATCGACCTGGGAACGACCAACTCCTGCGTCTCCATTCTGGAAAACGGCAAGGCCAAGGTGATCGAGAACGCCGAAGGCGGCCGCACCACCCCGTCGATCATCGCCTACGCCAATGATGGCGAAATTTTGGTTGGCCAGTCGGCCAAGCGTCAGGCCGTGACCAACCCGCACAACACTCTGTACGCGGTGAAGCGACTGATTGGCCGTCGTTTCGATGAAGACGTCGTGCAGAAAGACATCCAGATGGTCCCTTACAAGATCGTCAAGGCAGACAACAATGACGCCTGGGTAGAAGTCAGCGGCCAGAAAATGGCGCCACCGCAAATCTCTGCCGAGATCCTGAAGAAGATGAAGAAGACCGCCGAAGACTATCTCGGCGAGCCAGTGACCGAAGCGGTGATCACCGTTCCGGCCTACTTCAACGACAGCCAGCGTCAGGCCACCAAGGACGCCGGTCGTATCGCCGGTCTGGACGTCAAGCGCATCATCAACGAGCCAACTGCCGCTGCGCTGGCCTACGGCATGGACAAGGCCAAGGGCGACCATACCGTGATCGTCTATGACCTGGGCGGCGGTACCTTCGACGTATCGGTAATCGAAATTGCCGAAGTCGATGGCGAGCACCAGTTCGAAGTGTTAGCTACCAACGGCGACACCTTCCTCGGTGGTGAGGACTTCGATATCCGCCTGATCGACTACCTCGTCGACGAATTCAAAAAAGAAACCGGCATGAACCTCAAGGGCGATCCGCTGGCCATGCAGCGCCTGAAGGAAGCTGCCGAGAAGGCCAAGATCGAGCTGTCCTCGAGCCAGCAGACCGACGTCAACCTGCCGTATATCACTGCAGACTCGACCGGTCCGAAGCACCTGAACGTGAAGATCTCCCGTGCCAAGCTGGAAGCTCTGGTCGAGGATCTGGTGCAGCGCACCATCGAGCCGTGCCGCATGGCCATGAAGGACGCCGGTATCGACGTGTCCAAGATTGACGACGTGATCCTGGTCGGCGGTCAGACCCGCATGCCGCTGGTGCAGCAGAAGGTCGCCGAGTTCTTCGGCAAGGAAGCGCGCAAGGACGTGAACCCGGACGAGGCGGTTGCCATGGGTGCTGCTATCCAAGGCGCCGTTCTGGCCGGTGATGTGAAGGACGTACTGCTGCTTGACGTCTCCCCGCTGACGCTGGGTATCGAAACCATGGGCGGCGTGATGACTGCGCTGATCGAGAAGAACACCACCATTCCGACCAAGAAGTCGCAGGTGTTCTCCACTGCGGACGACAACCAGAGCGCGGTGACCATCCACGTACTGCAAGGTGAGCGCAAGCAGGCGGCGCAGAACAAGTCGCTGGGTCGCTTCGATCTGGCCGAGATCCCGCCTGCGCCACGCGGTGTGCCGCAGATCGAGGTCACCTTCGACATCGACGCCAACGGCATTCTGCACGTGTCGGCGAAGGACAAGGCCACCGGCAAGCATCAGTCCATCGTGATCAAGGCCAACTCGGGTCTGTCCGAGGAAGAAATCGAGCAGATGGTGCGTGACGCCGAGGCCAACGCCGAGGAAGACCGCAAGTTCGAAGAGCTGGTCACCGCGCGTAACCAGGGTGATCAGCTGGTCCATGCGACCCGCAAAATGCTGACCGAGGCTGGCGACAAGGCCACTGAGGAAGATAAGGCCAGCATCGAGAAGGCTATCGGCGAACTGGAAGTGGCCATCAAGGGCGACGACAAGGCTGAGATCGAAGCCAAGATCGCAGCGGTCTCTCAGGCCTCCACGCCGTTGGCGCAGAAGATGTACGCCGAGCAGCCTCAGGGTGGCGAAGGCGCCCAGACGGGCGACAACGCGCAGTCCGGTGACGACGTGGTCGACGCCGAGTTCGAAGAGGTCAAGGACAACAAGTAAGCTGCGGCTTATGACCTCCATGACCTGGGGCAAAGCAGCGACCGCGATTATGGCCGCTGCCTTTCGCTCCAACCCGATGCGGTGATGCCGCGACGGGGGTGATCGCCGCGCGGGGGCTTGCTCCCGCGTCGGCGTGTCTGGAGGGTACGAATTGAAGGTTCAGGATATTTATGGCCAAACGTGACTATTACGAAGTGCTGGGTGTCGAGCGTGGCGCCAGCGAGGCGGAGCTGAAAAAGGCTTATCGTCGCCTCGCGATGAAGCACCATCCGGACCGTAACCCCGGAGACAAAGCCGCCGAAGACGCGTTCAAGGAAGCCAACGAGGCTTACGAAGTGCTGTCCGACGCGAGCAAGCGTCAGGCCTACGATCAGTACGGCCATGCCGGCGTCGATCCGCAGATGGGGGCGGGTGCCGGTGGTGCAGGCTATGGCGGTGCTAACTTCTCCGACATCTTCGGTGATGTCTTTAGCGATTTCTTCACCGGCGCGCGCGGCAGTTCACGCGGCGGTGCTCAGCGCGGCAGCGATCTGCGTTACACGCTGGAGTTGGATCTGGAAGAGGCTGTGCGTGGCACCACGGTGACCATTCGCGTGCCGACGCTGGTCGAGTGCAAGACTTGCGATGGTTCGGGCGCGAAGAAAGGCACCAGTCCGGTCACCTGTACTACCTGTGGCGGGATCGGCCAGGTGCGCATGCAGCAGGGCTTCTTCTCCGTACAGCAGACCTGCCCGCGCTGTCATGGCAGCGGCAAGATGATCTCGGATCCCTGCGGCAGCTGTCATGGCCAGGGGCGCGTGGAAGAGCAGAAAACCTTGTCTGTAAAAGTGCCGCCAGGCGTCGACACGGGCGACCGTATTCGTTTGACCGGCGAAGGCGAGGCGGGCGCGCAGGGTGGCCCGGCAGGCGACCTCTATGTCGTGGTCAACGTGCGCGAGCATCCGATCTTCCAGCGCGACGGCAAGCACCTGTACTGCGAGGTACCGATCAGTTTTGCTGACGCGGCGCTCGGGGGTGAGTTGGAGGTGCCGACGCTGGATGGTCGGGTCAAGCTGAAGATTCCCGAAGGGACCCAGACCGGCAAACAGTTCCGCTTGCGTGGTAAGGGTGTCGCTCCGGTTCGTGGCGGTGCCGCCGGTGATCTGCTGTGTCGTGTCGCGGTGGAAACGCCGGTCAACCTGGGTAAGCGTCAGCGCGAGCTGCTCGATGAGTTCCGCAAGACGCTGCAGAGCGACAGCTCCCATTCACCCAAGGCCAGTGGCTGGTTCGAGGGCATGAAGCGCTTTTTCGGCGATCTTTAACTCAGCGGCAGGCTGCGGTCGGCGGGCTTGTCGAAAGCGGTCGCTGCAGCATGTGGCTGGCAGCTTGGAGCGGTTTCTATGCGACGTATAGCAGTGATGGGCGCCGCTGGGCGCATGGGCAAGACCCTGGTCGAGGCTGTTCAGCAGACCGGCGGAGCCGCGGGTCTTACCGCGGCGATCGATCGGCCCGACAGTACCTTGGTCGGCGCCGATGCGGGGGAGCTGGCAGGCATCGGCCGCCTGGGCGTCCCGCTGATCGGTGACGCGGCAAAGGTGGCGGAAGAGTTCGATGTGCTGATCGACTTCACTCATCCTTCGGTGACGCTGAAAAACCTAGACGTGTGTCGCCGGGCGGGCAAGGCGATGGTGATCGGCACGACCGGCTTCTCGGTTGAGGAGAAGGAGAAGCTGGCGGCGGCGGCGAAGGAAATTCCGATCGTGTTCGCTGCCAACTTCAGCGTCGGGGTCAACCTCTGTCTGAAGTTGCTGGACACGGCGGCGCGGGTGCTCGGCGATGAGGTGGATATCGAGATCATCGAGGCGCATCACCGGCACAAGGTCGACGCCCCGTCCGGCACGGCGCTGCGCATGGGCGAGGTGGTCGCCGAAGCACTCGGGCGTGATCTGCAGAAGGTGGCGGTATATGGTCGCGAGGGGCAAACCGGCGCGCGCGCGCGCGACACCATTGGCTTCGCTACCGTCCGTGCGGGGGATGTGGTCGGTGACCATACAGTGCTGTTCGCTGCCGAAGGTGAGCGCGTCGAGATCACGCACAAGGCGTCCAGTCGCATGACATTCGCCCGCGGCGCGGTGCGCGCCGCCCTGTGGCTGGAGCAACAGCCAGCCGGGCTGTATGACATGCAGGACGTGCTTGGGCTGCGTTGAAACAGCTGCCGCTTGGCGTTCGGGCTGATTTCGGCTAGACCTGAAAAGGCGTTTTCTGTAAGCTTCCCGTTTTAGTGTGTCCACTAAAAGTTGCGCAGAAATGACTCAAATAAAAAGCGGGATGACCTTCACACGTCATCCCGCTTTTTTACAATCTGCGCCTGCTTCAGCCTTGATCTTTGGGAGGTCTCTTGACTAAGCCAGCCCTTGCGCCAGCCATTTTGGCCCTTGCCGATGGCAGTATCTTTCGCGGCGAATCCATCGGCGCCGACGGCCAGACTATCGGTGAGGTGGTGTTCAACACCGCCATGACCGGCTATCAGGAAATCCTCACCGATCCTTCCTATGCCAAGCAAATCGTCACCCTGACCTACCCGCACGTCGGTAACACCGGTACGACGCCGGAGGATGCGGAGTCCTGGAAGGTATGGGCCGCGGGGCTCGTTATCCGCGACCTGCCACTGATCCCGAGCAACTGGCGCGACAAGCAGTCACTTCCCGACTATCTCAAGGCCAACGGTACCGTTGCCATAGCTGGCATCGATACTCGTCGCCTGACTCGTATCCTCCGCGAGAAGGGTGCCCAAGACGGCTGTATTCTGGCAGGTGCCGACGCTACCGAAGAAAAGGCGTTGGAACTGGCGCGCAGCTTCCCGGGGCTCAAGGGCATGGACCTGGCCAAGGAAGTCAGCGTCAAGGAGCGCTACGAATGGCGCTCAACGGTCTGGAACCTGAAAGATGACGGCCATGCCGAGATCCCGGCTAACGAGCTGCCCTACCACGTCGTTGCCTTCGACTATGGCGTTAAATACAACATTCTGCGCATGCTGGTCGCGCGTGGCTGCCGCGTTACCGTATTGCCGGCGCAGACGCCCGCCAGCGAGGCCTTGGCGCTGAACCCGGACGGTATCTTCCTGGCCAACGGCCCGGGTGACCCTGAGCCATGCGACTACGCGATCAAGGCGATACAAGAAGTGCTCGAAACCGACATTCCGGTGTTTGGCATTTGCCTCGGCCATCAGTTGCTGGCGCTCGCTTCCGGTGCCAAGACCGTGAAGATGCCCAACGGTCACCACGGTGCGAACCACCCGGTTCAGGATCTGAAGACCGGTGTGGTGATGATCACCAGTCAGAACCATGGCTTTGCCGTGGACGAAGCGAGCCTGCCGGCCAATGTGCGTGCTACGCATAAGTCGCTGTTCGATGGCACCCTGCAAGGCATCGAGCGAACCGACAAGGTCGCCTTCAGCTTCCAGGGTCACCCCGAGGCAAGTCCCGGCCCGCATGACGTGGCGCCGCTGTTCGACCGCTTCATCGATGCCATGGCCAAGCGCCGCTAAGCCCGCCGAGCACAGAATTCGAGAGAGACCATGCCAAAACGTACAGATATCAAAAGCATCCTGATCCTCGGCGCCGGGCCCATTGTCATCGGCCAAGCCTGCGAGTTCGACTACTCCGGTGCTCAGGCCTGCAAGGCGCTGCGCGAGGAGGGATTCCGCGTCATTCTGGTGAACTCCAATCCGGCCACCATCATGACCGACCCGGCCATGGCTGACGCTACCTACATCGAGCCGATCAAGTGGGCCACCGTGGCCAAGATCATCGAGAAGGAGCGCCCCGATGCGCTGCTGCCGACCATGGGCGGCCAGACGGCGCTGAACTGCGCTCTGGACCTGGAAAAGCATGGCGTGCTCGAGAAGTTCGGTGTCGAGATGATCGGTGCCAACGCCGACACCATTGACAAGGCAGAGGACCGTTCGCGCTTCGACAAGGCGATGAAGAACATCGGTTTGGCGTGCCCGGTTTCAGGCATCGCGCACAACATGGACGAAGCCTACGGCGTATTGGAGAAGGTCGGTTTTCCCTGCATCATCCGCCCGTCTTTCACCATGGGTGGAACCGGTGGCGGTATCGCCTACAACCGTGAAGAGTTCGAGGAAATCTGCGCCCGCGGCCTCGACCTGTCGCCGACCAGCGAGCTGCTGATCGACGAATCGCTGATCGGCTGGAAGGAATACGAGATGGAGGTGGTCCGCGACAAGAAGGACAACTGCATCATCGTCTGCGCCATCGAGAACTTCGACCCTATGGGTGTGCACACCGGTGACTCCATTACCGTTGCTCCTGCCCAGACTCTGACCGACAAGGAATACCAGATCCTGCGTAATGCGTCCCTGGCGGTGCTGCGCGAGATCGGCGTGGAAACCGGCGGCTCCAACGTGCAGTTCGGCATCTGCCCGAATACGGGGCGCATGGTGGTAATCGAGATGAACCCGCGTGTGTCGCGTTCCTCGGCGCTGGCCTCCAAGGCCACCGGTTTCCCGATCGCCAAGATCGCAGCCAAGCTAGCAGTCGGCTATACCCTCGACGAGTTGCAGAACGACATCACCGGCGGCCGCACGCCGGCGTCCTTCGAGCCGGCGATCGACTACGTGGTTACCAAGATCCCGCGTTTCGCCTTCGAGAAGTTTCCCAAGGCGGATGCCCGTCTGACCACTCAGATGAAGTCCGTTGGCGAAGTTATGGCCATCGGTCGCACTTTCCAGGAATCCGTACAGAAAGCGCTGCGCGGCCTGGAAGTAGGTGTTTCGGGCTTTGATCCGAAGTTGGATCTGGCCGATCCGGAGAGCGAAAGCACGCTCAAGCGTGAGCTAACCGTGCCGGGTGCGGACCGTATCTGGTATCTGGCTGATGCCTTCCGTGCTGGCAAAAGCGTCGCCGAAGTCTTCGACCTGACACGTATCGATGAGTGGTTCCTGGTGCAGATCGAGGATCTGATCAAGGACGAAGAGCGGATCAAGACCATGGGTCTGTCCAATATCGATCGCGACGTCATGTACAAACTCAAGCGCAAGGGCTTCTCCGATGCGCGCCTGGCCAAGTTGCTCGGCGTAACCGAGAAGAATCTGCGTAATCATCGTCACAAACTCAAGGTGTTGCCGGTCTACAAGCGCGTCGATACCTGTGCCGCCGAGTTCGCTACCGACACCGCCTACATGTATTCGACCTACGAGGAAGAATGCGAGGCCAACCCGTCGAGCCGCGACAAGATCATGATCCTCGGCGGTGGCCCGAACCGCATCGGCCAAGGCATCGAGTTCGACTACTGCTGCGTGCATGCGGCCCTGGCGATGCGTGACGACGGTTACGAGACCATCATGGTCAACTGCAACCCTGAAACCGTCTCCACCGACTATGACACCTCGGATCGCCTGTATTTCGAGCCGGTGACTCTGGAAGACGTGCTGGAAATCGTCCGGGTCGAGCAGCCCAAGGGCGTCATCGTGCAGTACGGCGGCCAGACTCCGCTGAAGCTGGCTCGAGCTCTGGAAGAGGCCGGCGTGCCGATCATCGGGACCAGTCCCGACGCTATCGACCGTGCCGAAGACCGCGAGCGCTTCCAGCAGATGGTCGAGCGCCTGAACCTGCGTCAGCCGCCGAACGCGACGGCGCGCAGCGAAGAGGAAGCCCTGGCCGCGTCCAAGGTCATCGGCTATCCGCTGGTGGTGCGCCCGTCCTACGTGCTGGGTGGCCGGGCGATGGAAATCGTCTATCAGGAAGAAGAGCTGCGCCGTTACATGCGCGAGGCGGTCAAGGTGTCCAACGACAGCCCGGTCTTGCTCGACCACTTTCTCAACTGCGCCATCGAAGTCGACATCGACGCGGTATGCGACGGCGAGCAGGTGGTGATCGGTGCGATCATGCAGCACATTGAGCAGGCGGGCGTGCACTCCGGTGATTCCGCGTGCTCCCTGCCGCCTTACTCGCTGCCGGCGCATATCCAGGACGAGATACGCGACCAGGTCAAGAAGATGGCGCTGGAGTTGGGCGTCGTTGGCCTGATGAACGTGCAGATGGCCGTGCAGGGGGAGGATATCTTCGTCATCGAAGTGAACCCCCGTGCCTCGCGTACCGTTCCCTTCGTGTCCAAGTGCATCGGCGTTTCGCTGGCGATGATCGCAGCGCGCGTCATGGCGGGCAAAACGCTGACCGAAGTTGGACTGACTGAAGAAATCATCCCCAACTTCTACAGTGTCAAGGAAGCGGTGTTTCCGTTCGCCAAGTTCCCAGGCGTCGACCCGATCCTCGGTCCGGAGATGAAATCGACCGGCGAGGTTATGGGCGTTGGCGACAGCTTCGCCGAGGCCTTCGCCAAGGCGCAGCTCGGTGCCAGCGAAATCCTGCCGAACAGCGGTTGCGCCTTCATCAGCGTACGTGACGACGACAAGCCGCATGTCGCCCAGGTGGCGAGAGACCTGATCGAGCTTGGTTTCGAGGTCGTCGGCACAGCCGGCACGGCCAAGATCATCGAGGCTGCCGGCCTCCCGGTGCGCCGCGTGAACAAGGTGACCGAAGGTCGTCCTCATGTTGTCGACATGATCAAGAATGACGAGGTCACCCTGATCATCAATACCACCGAGGGGCGTCAGTCCATCGCTGACTCCTACTCGATTCGTCGTAACGCCCTGCAGCACAAGATCTGCTGCACCACCACCCTGGCTGGTGGTCAGGCGATCTGTGAGGCGCTGAAGTTCGGTCCCGAGAAGTCCGTACGCCGGCTGCAGGATCTCCATGCAGGAATCCAGGCATGACTAAATACCCCATGACGGTCCAGGGCGCGCGCGCCCTGGAAGAAGAGCTCAAGCATCTCAAAACCGAACTGCGCCCGCAGATCACCCAGGCCATCGCCGAAGCGCGCGAGCTGGGTGATCTCAAGGAAAATGCCGAATACCATGCCGCCCGTGAGCAGCAAGGTATGGTGGAAGCGCGCATTCGCGACATCGAGGGGCGTCTGCAGAACGCCCAGGTCATCGATGTGGCGAGTATTCCGCATACCGGCAAGGTGATTTTCGGCACCACCGTGGATATCGCCAACGTCGAAACGGATGAAACCGTGACGTACCAGATCGTCGGTGACGACGAGTCGGACATCAAGCGCGGCAAACTGTCGGTCAGTTCCCCTATCGCTCGCGCGCTGGTGGGAAAGGAAGAGGGTGATGTGGTGACGGTAAGGACGCCCAGCGGCGTGGTCGAATACGAGATCGTCGAGGTTCGCCATATCTGACCGTCGACCGATGCGCGCAGGAATCATCAGTTGGCAGCTGGCCCAGACGTTCTGGGTCGGCGGCCTCTGGTTGCTACAGTTCGTGATGCTGCCGGCGCTGGCGAAAATTGGCCTGGCACCGCTGTTGATTGACGAGATCGCGTCCAGTCTGCGGCCATTGTTGGTAGGCTTTGCCGCGTTCTGCGTGGTTCTTCAGGCGGTCGTGTTGATCCAGTTGAGCGGCTTTCGCGCCCTCTGGCGGGACGTGCGTGGGCAGTTGCTGTTATCGGTGCTGCTGCTTGCGGCGAGTCATTTCGTGGTGCGGGCTGGTGTTGTCGAATCACCTTATTGGCTTGTATTCAGCTACTTGGTGATTGGATTGTGCGGGCTGATGCTGGTGCTGCAAGTCGCTCCCGGACGGGAGCGATAGCGGCAAGCCCGAGAGTGGCTCAGCCTTGAAAGCGATGCACGTTCGACAGCTGCTTGTTTACATTCGGGTTCTTGCGATAGACCAATGCCATCTTGCCGATGGACTGGACCAGTTCGCAGCGGCCGATCTTGCATAGTTCTTCTGTCACCGCACGACGATCATCGCGCTCGGTGATTCGCAGTTGTACTTTGATCAGTTCATGATCGCTCAAGGCGCGCTCCAGTTCGGCCTGGACCCCGTCGGTCAGGCCATTCTCGGACACGATCAAAACCGGCTTCAGATGATGGCCGATGGATTTGTACTGCTTCTTCTGCTCATTGGTGAGCGGCATAATTCGACCCTTGCGTCAGAACCCTTGAAAACGGCGGCTAGTGTAACTGACACACCCAGAGCCGCACAGATGAGGTATCAGCTTGGCACGTTCCAAGACCAGCCCGCGTTGGCTGAAAGAGCATTTCGACGATCCTTACGTGAAGATGGCGCAGCGCGACGGCTATCGGTCCCGGGCAAGCTACAAGCTGCTCGAGATTCAGGAGAAGGATCGTATCCTTCGGCCAGGCATGACCGTGGTCGACCTCGGCGCTGCGCCGGGCGGGTGGTCTCAGGTCACCAGCCGAGTGATCGGCGATCGTGGGCGGCTGATCGCATCCGACATTCTGCCGATGGATAGCATCGCCGATGTGACCTTCGTGTTGGGTGACTTCACCGAGGACGAGGTGTTTGCTGAAATTCTTCAAGCCATCGGGGAAACGCAAGTCGACCTTGTGATTTCAGATATGGCCCCCAATATGAGTGGGGTGAAGGTAGCTGACCAAGCGCGAGCGATGTTTCTCTGCGAGCTGGCCTTGGATTTGGCCATGCGGGTATTGCGCCCGGGTGGCGATTTCCTGATCAAGATCTTCCAGGGCGAAGGCTTCGACGCCTACCTGAAGGAGGTCCGGCAGAATTTCGACAAGGTCCAGATGCGTAAACCCTTGTCTTCCCGGGATCGGTCGCGCGAACAGTACCTGTTGGCCCGCGGCTATCGTGGCGATGGCAACGAGATGGATACGCCGCGGTCCTAGTAGTAAGGATACCCAGGCAGGTACCTACCGCCGGAATTACGGGCTGGTTTCATATCGGGTTACAGACCAAGCTGCCCGTTCAGCGACGTTGTGTAGTAAGTTAGGCCGAGAGCGAGCATCGGCCGTCATGCAGGCTCCCGACAACAGGCCTGCTCTAGAGGGTAGTGAATTGAACGACATGGCAAAAAACCTGATCCTGTGGTTGATCATTGCCGCTGTCCTGGTGACGGTGATGAACAACTTTTCCAGCCCGACCGAGCCGCAGACGCTCAATTACTCGGATTTCATCGAGCAGGTGAAAGAAGGTCGTGTGGAGCGCGTGACCGTCGATGGTTACGTCATTACCGGCAAACGCAGTGATGGTGAGACCTTCAAGACGATCCGTCCGGCGATTCAGGACAATGGCCTGATCGGCGACCTGATCAACAACGACGTGGTGATCGAAGGCAAGCAGCCGGAGCAGCAGAGCATCTGGACGCAGTTGCTGGTCGCCAGCTTCCCGATTCTGGTCATCATCGCGGTCTTCATGTTCTTCATGCGCCAGATGCAGGGTGGTGCGGGTGGCAAGGGTGGGCCTATGAGTTTCGGCAAGAGCAAGGCGCGCCTGCTTTCCGAAGACCAGGTCAAGACCACCTTCGCCGATGTGGCTGGTTGTGATGAGGCCAAGGAAGAAGTTACCGAGCTGGTCGAATTCCTGCGCGATCCGGGCAAGTTTCAGCGCCTCGGTGGTCGCATCCCGCGCGGTGTGCTGATGGTCGGTTCGCCGGGTACCGGTAAGACGCTACTGGCCAAGGCGGTCGCTGGCGAAGCCAAGGTTCCTTTCTTCACCATTTCGGGCTCCGACTTCGTCGAGATGTTCGTTGGTGTGGGTGCCAGCCGTGTACGAGACATGTTCGAGCAGGCCAAGAAGCACGCGCCCTGCATCATCTTTATCGATGAGATCGATGCGGTCGGTCGTCACCGTGGCGCCGGTCTCGGCGGCGGACATGACGAGCGCGAGCAAACGCTCAACCAGCTGCTCGTGGAGATGGACGGTTTCGAAATGAACGACGGCATCATCGTCATCGCCGCAACCAACCGTCCGGACGTCCTCGACCCCGCATTGCTGCGCCCCGGCCGCTTTGATCGGCAGGTAGTGGTCGGGCTGCCGGATATCCGTGGCCGCGAACAGATTCTGAAAGTTCATATGCGCAAGGTTCCGCTTGGTGACAGCGTCGAGCCGGCGTTGATCGCTCGCGGCACGCCCGGTTTCTCCGGTGCTGATCTAGCCAATCTGGTAAACGAAGCCTCGCTGTTCGCCGCGCGTGCAGGCAAGCGTGTGGTCGAAATGAAAGAGTTCGAGCTGGCCAAGGACAAGATCATGATGGGCGCCGAGCGCAAGTCGATGGTCATGTCCGAGAAGGAGCGCCTTAACACGGCGTATCACGAAGCGGGCCACGCAATCGTCGGGCGCGTCGTGCCGGAGCATGATCCTGTCTACAAGGTTTCGATCATTCCGCGTGGCCGGGCGCTCGGTGTCACCATGTTCCTTCCCGAAGAAGATCGTTACAGCCTTTCCAAGCGCGCCTTGATCAGCCAGATCTGCTCGCTGTTCGGTGGTCGTATCGCCGAGGAGATGACTCTTGGTTTCGAGGGGGTTACGACAGGGGCGTCGAACGACATCATGCGTGCCACGCAACTGGCTCGTAACATGGTCACCAAGTGGGGTTTGTCTGAAAAGCTCGGCCCTTTGATGTACGCCGAAGAAGAAGGAGAAGTCTTTCTGGGGCGCAGTGCCGGCAGCCAGCACACCAACGTCTCCGGCGACACCGCCAAACTGATCGACCAGGAAGTCCGCAGTATCATTGATCACTGCTACGGTACGGCCAAGCAGATCCTGGCCGACAACCGTGACAAGCTCGATCTGATGGCGGAAACGCTGATGAAATACGAAACGATCGACTCCGATCAGATCGACGACATCATGGCGGGCCGTACACCCCGCGAGCCGCGCGACTGGCAAGACGGCTCGGGGCCTACCGGAACGCCGGTGCAGCCTGAGGGTGGTCGCCCGCAGACGCCGATTGGTGGTCCTGCTGGCGAGCACTGAGCTAAGGCTGTTTCGATGACTGAATCGTTGCACCCAACCCGGCTGTCTTGTGGCAGCCGGGTTCTCGATTTATCCCGCCCACATGTCATGGGTATTCTCAACGTCACTCCCGATTCATTCTCCGATGGCGGTCAGCACAACGGGGTTGATGCGGCGCTGCGCCATGCAGAGGCGATGGCAGCTGCTGGCGCGTCGCTGATCGACATCGGTGGCGAGTCCACGCGGCCTGGTGCGCGCGTCGTCTCCCCTCTGGAGGAGCTTGAGCGAGTGGCGCCGGTGGTTGAGGCGATTGCGCGCGAGCTTGATGTAATCATCTCGGTGGACACCTCGACGCCTGCCGTGATCCGCGAGAGCGCGTGTCTCGGCGCGGGGCTGATCAATGACGTGCGTTCGCTCTCCCGTGATGGAGCACTGGACGCGGTGGCTGACAGTGGCCTTCCGGTGTGCTTGATGCATATGCGCGGTGAGCCGGCTGACATGCAGAACGATCCTCGCTATGAGGACGTCACCGCTGAAGTGCTGAGGTTTCTCCGCGAACGCATGGACATTTGTGTTGCTGCGGGGGTTCCGGTCGAGCGGATCGTACTCGATCCAGGGTTTGGGTTCGCAAAGACCCTTTCGCATAACCTCAGCTTGTTCAAGCATATGGAGCAGCTGCATGCGTTGGGGCGACCTTTGCTGGTCGGAGTGTCACGAAAGAGCATGATTGGGCAGGCGCTTGGGCGCGACGTCGAGCACCGCTTGCATGGCAGCCTCGCGCTTGCGGCGTTGGCGGTTGCCAAGGGTGCGCGCATTCTGCGTGTGCATGACGTGGCTGAAACGGTTGATGTGGTTCGAATGATCGCTGCAGTGCAGGCGGCAGAATAGGGAATTCTTCATGGCTAGAAAGTATTTTGGAACCGACGGCATTCGTGGTCATGTCGGGCAGTTTCCGATCACTCCGGACTTCATGCTCAAACTCGGATGGGCGGCCGGAATGGCGTTCCGCAAGCATGGGAAATGCCGCATTCTGATCGGCAAGGACACCCGTATCTCTGGCTATATGTTCGAGTCCGCTTTGCAGGCTGGGCTATCGGCCGCAGGCGCCGACGTGTTGCTGCTCGGGCCCATGCCAACTCCGGCTGTCGCTTATCTGACCCGTACCTTTCACGCGGATGCGGGCATCGTGATCAGCGCCTCGCATAATCCTCATCATGACAACGGCATCAAGTTCTTCTCTGGCCGGGGAACGAAACTTCCGGACGAAGTCGAGCTGATGATTGAGGAGCTGCTCGATACACCGATGTCTGTGGTGGAATCGGCGCAACTCGGTAAGGCATCGCGTATCAACGATGCAGCGGGCCGTTACATCGAATTCTGCAAGAGCAGCGTGCCGACCAGTACCGATTTCTCTGGTATGAAGATCGTGCTCGATTGCGCTCACGGCGCCACGTACAAAGTTGCGCCCAGTGTCTTCCGCGAGCTTGGGGCAGAGGTGGTGGTTATCGCCGCTCAGCCTGACGGCCTGAATATCAATGCTGATGTCGGATCGACCCATGTGGGGCAGCTGCAGAAGGCGGTGATCGAGCATGGTGCGGACCTCGGGATCGCCTTCGACGGGGACGGCGATCGCGTGATGATGGTCGATCATACCGGGGCTCAGGTGGACGGTGACGAGTTGCTCTACATCATCGCCACCGACCTGCAGGATCGTGATCGCCTGGCGGGAGGGGTGGTTGGCACTCTGATGAGTAATCTTGGCCTTGAGCTGGCGCTCAAAGCGCGTGATATCCCTTTCGTTCGCGCTAAGGTGGGTGATCGCTACGTGATGGCGGAAATGCTCGAGCGTGACTGGGTGCTCGGGGGGGAGAATTCAGGGCATATCGTCTGTGCACAGCATGTGACAACCGGGGATGCGATCATCGCGGCGCTACAGGTCGTACTCGCATTGAGACGTCGTGGGCAGAATCTTGCGCAGGAGCGACTGGCCTGGAATAAATGCCCACAGGTGTTGATCAATGTGCGCTTCGCCGGTGATCGAGATCCTATTTCTCACCCTCAGGTTCAAGCGGTCTGTGACAGCGTCACCGAGCGGATGGCGGGTCGTGGCCGGGTGCTGTTGCGCAAGTCGGGAACCGAGCCGTTGGTGCGTGTAATGGTCGAAGGGGATGATGAAAAGCAGGTTCGGTGTTATGCCGAAGAACTGGCGAATGCGGTTACCGAAGTTTGTGCGTGATTGTCGCTTGCCAGGTCTGTTTTCGTTGAGTACCATCTGCGCCCACTTTGACCGACGAGGTAAAGCATGCGTCGCCCCCTGGTAGCTGGTAACTGGAAAATGAACGGTACCCGCGCCAGCGTCGCAGAGCTGATCGAGGCGCTTCGTCAACAGGAAATTCCTGCCACGGTAGAAGTGGTCGTGTTTCCATCCTGTTTGCATCTGGTGCAGGTCGTGAGCGGTCTGGAAGACAAGGCGATCGCTGTTGGTGCTCAGGATTGCGCGGTACAGGCCGGCTTTGGCGCCTTGACCGGCGAAGAGTCTGTCTCTCAGCTGGCTGATGCGGGTTGCGGATGGGTGTTGGTCGGCCATTCCGAGCGGCGCCTGATTCTGGGCGAAAGTGATGAAGTGGTAAGTAAGAAGTTCTCTGCAGCATTGGAGTGTGGAATGACTCCGGTGTTGTGTCTGGGTGAGACGCTTGAGCAGCGTCAGTCTGGGCAGACTTTGGAAGTGGTGGGGCGTCAGCTGGCTCGCATAGTCGCTGATGCCGGAATTGCCGCTTTCGAGCGGGCGGTTGTGGCGTACGAGCCGGTCTGGGCGATAGGTACCGGGCTTACAGCTACGCCACAGCAAGCTCAGGAAGTGCATGCGGCTATTCGAGGGCAGTTGGCGCGTGAAGATCAACGTATCGCCGATGGTGTGCGTCTTCTCTATGGCGGCAGCGTAAAGGCGGATAATGCCGCCGAGCTTTTCGGGATGGCTGATATCGATGGGGGGCTCATCGGTGGGGCTTCTCTGAACGCGAATGATTTCGGTGCGATCTGTCGTGCCGCAGGGAACTGATCAGATGTTGCAGACTGTTGTGATTGTGGTGCATCTGCTGGTTGCCATTGGTGTGGTTGCGCTGGTGTTGCTGCAGCAAGGTAAAGGGGCGGATGCAGGGGCTTCTTTTGGTTCGGGTGCTTCGGCAACTGTTTTCGGAAGCCAAGGTTCCGCTACCTTTCTTAGTCGGTTTACTGCTATACTTGCCGGCGTTTTTTTCGTGACGAGTCTGGGGTTGGCGTTCTTCGCAACGCGGCAAGCCGATCAGATGTCGCAGGCGGGGCTACCGGATCCAGCGGTACTGGAAGTCCCGGTTAGCAAGCCGGCAGTTGAAGATGTGCCTGTTCTGGAAGCTACTCCGTCCGCACCTGGTGCAGACGATGTACCTCAAGTCCAAGAGCAGAAGTAAAAAGGTTTTTGCCGAGGTGGTGGAATTGGTAGACACGCTACCTTGAGGTGGTAGTGGCCATAGGCTGTAGGGGTTCGAGTCCCCTCCTCGGTACCAAACAAGCAGGCCCGCAGATGCGGGCTTTCTTGTTTTCAGTGTTTGGGTTGACCTATTTCAGGTGCGGTCGTATAATTCGTGCCCAGTTTGACGCGGGGTGGAGCAGTCTGGTAGCTCGTCGGGCTCATAACCCGAAGGTCGTTGGTTCAAATCCAGCCCCCGCAACCAGTTGATGAAAAGCCCCTGTCGAGGGGCTTTTTATTAGCTTCAAGCCAGGTCGCCGGCATCTACAGGCGATCATCAGGGATGGGCGTTTCGCCCATTTTTCATTTCTACGGCATGCACGAGGGACTTCGATGTCGAGCAAGCTAGAACAGTTGCAGGCCTTGTTGGCCCCGGTGGTCGAGGCGCTCGGCTATCAATGCTGGGGTATCGAATTCATTTCGCAGGGTCGGCATTCCTTGTTGAGGGTCTATATCGATCATTCAAACGGGATTCTTGTCGACGATTGTGAAAAGGTCAGCCGCCAACTCAGCGGTGTGCTCGACGTCGAAGATCCGATCAGCTCCGATTACACCCTTGAGGTGTCCTCGCCTGGTATGGATCGGCCGCTGTTCACGCTTGAACAGTATGCGGCGCACGTGGGTGAACAAGTCAAAATAAAGCTGCGCTCGCCCTTCGAGGGGCGGCGCAATTTCCAGGGTCTTCTGCGCGGGATCGAGGAGCAGGATGTGGTGGTGCTGGTCGATGATCACGAATATCTGTTGCCGATCGACATGATCGACAAGACCAACATAATTCCCCGTTTTGAGTGAATCGCGGATCCCGCGGACCCCAATGGATTGCGATAGGCGAGGCGTACGATGAGCAAAGAAGTACTGCTGGTTGTGGAGTCGGTATCCAACGAAAAAGGCGTACCGGCCGGTGTGATCTTCGAAGCATTGGAGCTGGCTTTGGCCACTGCTACCAAGAAGCGTTTCGAGGATGAGGTGGACCTGCGGGTTGAAATCAATCGGCAGAACGGTAGCTATGAGACCTTCCGCCGCTGGACGGTGGTCGAAGAGGAAGATTTCGACGATCCAGCGCATCAGCTGACCGTCGACATGAAGCAGGCTCAGGAAGCCAACGCCAAGGTCGGCGACGTTCTGGAAGAAAAGATCGAGTCGATCGAGTTCGGCCGTATCGCTGCGCAGACTGCCAAGCAGGTCATCGTGCAGAAGGTTCGGGAAGCCGAGCGTGCACAGGTGGTCGAGGCTTATCGTGATCGCCTGGGCGAGATCATCTCCGGCACCGTGAAGAAGGTGACACGCGACAGCGTCATCGTCGACCTGGGTAATAACGCCGAGGCATTGTTGGCGCGCGAAGATATCATTGCGCGTGAAACCTTCCGTGTCGGCGCCCGAGTACGTGCGCTGCTTAAGGAAATCCGCACCGAGAATCGCGGTCCGCAGCTGATTCTGTCGCGCACCGCGCCGCAGATGCTGATTGAGCTGTTCCGTATTGAAGTACCGGAAATTGCCGAAGGCCTGATCGAGGTGATGGGGGCTTCGCGAGATCCAGGTTCACGCGCCAAAATCGCAGTTCGCTCGAAGGACAAGCGCATCGATCCGCAGGGTGCCTGCATCGGCATGCGCGGTTCACGCGTTCAGGCCGTTTCCGGCGAAATCGGTGGCGAGCGTGTCGATATCGTGCTCTGGGACGAGAACCCGGCGCAGTTTGTCATTAACGCAATGGCGCCCGCAGAAGTGGCCGCCATCATCGTCGACGAAGATGCCCATGCCATGGATATCGCGGTTGGCGAAGACAATCTGGCCCAGGCCATCGGTCGTGGTGGCCAGAACGTGCGCCTTGCCAGTCAGTTGACCGGCTGGACGCTGAACGTGATGACCGAAGCGGACATCCAGACCAAGCAGCAAGAAGAAACCGGCGATATCCTGCGTAATTTCATCGAAGAGCTGGACGTCGATGAAGAGCTGGCACAAGTACTGGTCGAGGAAGGTTTCACTTCGCTCGAAGAGATCGCCTACGTCCCAATGGAGGAAATGCTCGGCATCGAAGGCTTCGACGAAGACATCGTCAATGAGCTGCGAACGCGCGCCAAGGATCGCCTGCTGACGAAAGCGATCGCAACGGAAGAAAAACTGGCAGACGCCCAACCGGCCGAGGATTTACTCGAGCTGGAAGGCATGGACAAGGAACTGGCGGTCGAGTTGGCAATGCGGGGTGTCATCACCCGCGAAGACCTGGCCGAGCAGTCGATTGACGACCTGCTCGACATAGACGGCATAGATCAAGAACGTGCCGGCAAGCTGATCATGGCCGCCCGAGCCCATTGGTTCGAGTAAGTATTTAGCGGCCTGAGGAGAGAGATGCATGACGCAAGTCACGGTGAAAGAACTGGCCCAGGTGGTCGACACACCGGTCGAGCGACTGCTGCAGCAGATGCGTGAGGCAGGACTGTCGCACACCAGCGCCGAGCAAGTAGTGACCGATAATGAAAAGCAGGCCCTGTTGGCGCACCTCAAGAGCAGCCATGGTGCCAAGGTGGACGAACCGCGCAAGATCACCTTGCAGCGTAAGACCACGACCAAGCTGAAGGTTGGCGGCAGCAAGACCATCAGCGTTGAAGTTCGCAAGAAGAAGACCTTCGTCAAGCGTAGTCCTGACGAGATCGAGGCTGAAAAGCAGCGCGAGCTGGAAGAGCAGCGTGCAGCCGAAGAAGCGGCTCGGCAGAAGGCTGCCGAGGAAGCGCGTCTGCGTGCCGAGGAAGAAGCACGTCGCGAAGCCGAAGCTAAAGCCTCGGCCAAGGTCGAGACGCCCGTCTCCGAGCCCCAGGAGCCGGTTGCGGCCGTTGCGCCTGAACCCGCCCCGGTCGTTCCTGCGGCTCCGGTCGAGGAACGCAAGAAGGACGAGGCACGTCGCCCTGACAAAGCTCGTAGCGATGATGACGAACGTCGTGATCGCAAGCAGGCTCAGCATCGTCCTTCGCTGAAAGCGAAAGCACCGCTTTCGCGTACCGTGCGCAGCGGCGAAGACGACGCTGATGGATTCCGTCGCGGTGGTCGTGGCAAATCGAAACTGAAAAAGCGCAATGCGCATGGTTTCCAGAGCCCGAGCGGCCCGATCGTTCGCGAAGTAGCGATCGGCGAGACCATCACCGTTGGCGACTTGGCGCAACAGATGTCGGTCAAGGCCGCTGAAGTCATTAAGTTCATGTTCAAGATGGGCAGCCCGGTGACCATCAACCAGGTACTGGATCAGGAAACTGCCCAGTTGATTGCCGAAGAGCTGGGCCACAAGGTCAAGCTGGTCAGCGACAACGCCTTGGAAGAGCAACTGGCCGAACTGCTGAAGTTCGAAGGCGAGGCCATTACGCGTGCGCCGGTCGTAACCGTCATGGGGCATGTCGATCATGGTAAGACGTCGCTGCTCGATTACATTCGACGCGCCAAGGTTGCAGCCGGCGAGGCGGGTGGTATCACCCAGCATATCGGTGCCTACCACGTCGAGACCGACCGCGGCATGGTCACCTTCCTCGATACGCCCGGTCACGCTGCGTTTACCGCGATGCGTGCACGGGGTGCGCAGGCGACCGACATCGTCATTCTGGTGGTGGCTGCCGATGACGGCGTGATGCCGCAAACCATCGAAGCGATCCAGCATGCCAAAGCCGCCGGTGTTCCGCTGGTCGTGGCGGTGAACAAAATCGACAAACCGGGCGCCGATCTCGATCGAATCCGCAGCGAACTGTCCGTTCACGAAGTGACGTCCGAAGAGTGGGGCGGTGATACGCCGTTCGTGCCGGTTTCCGCCAAGATGGGTACGGGCGTCGATGACCTGCTCGAGGCCGTGTTGCTGCAAGCCGAGATCCTTGAGCTGACGGCAACGCCTTCGGCTCCGGGCCGCGGCGTTGTGGTTGAATCGCGTCTGGATAAAGGGCGTGGACCGGTTGCTACCGTACTGGTACAAGACGGTACCCTGCGTCAGGGTGACATGGCGCTGGTCGGCTCGAACTATGGCCGTATCCGCGCCATGCTCGACGAGAACGGCAAGCCGATCAAGGAAGCAGGCCCGTCGATTCCGGTCGAAATTCTCGGCCTCGATGGCACACCGGATGCGGGCGATGAGCTCAGCGTACTGGCTGACGAGAAGAAGGCGCGCGAAGTGGCCTTGTTCCGTCAGGGCAAGTTCCGCGAAGTCAAGCTGGCTCGTGCGCATGCCGGCAAGCTCGAAAACATCTTCGAGAATATGGGCCAAGAAGAGAAGAAGACGCTCAATATCGTCCTCAAGTCCGATGTCCGTGGTTCCCTCGAGGCGCTGCAAGGTTCGCTCAGCAGCCTGGGCAACGATGAAGTTCAGGTGCGCGTCATCGGCGGCGGTGTCGGTGGTATCACCGAAAGCGACGCCAACCTGGCATTGGCGTCCAACGCCGTACTGTTCGGCTTCAACGTCCGTGCCGATGCCGGTGCGCGCAAGATCGTCGAGCAGGAAGGTCTGGATCTGCGTTACTACAACGTGATCTACGACATCATCGAAGACGTCAAGAAAGCCCTGACCGGCATGCTTGGCAGCGACGTGCGGGAAAACATTCTCGGCATCGCAGAGGTTCGCGATGTGTTCCGCTCGCCGAAATTCGGCGCCGTGGCAGGCTGCATGGTCACCGAGGGTATGGTGCACCGCAACCGCCCGATCCGTGTGTTGCGCGATGACGTGGTCATCTTCGAAGGCGAGCTGGAGTCCTTGCGTCGCTTCAAGGATGACGTCGCTGAAGTGCGCGCCGGCATGGAATGCGGTATCGCAGTGAAGAGCTACAACGACGTCAAGGCTGGCGACAAGATCGAAGTGTTCGAGAAAGTCGAAGTGGCGCGTTCGCTCTAACCGCAGCTGTAAGGTAATAGGCGGCAAGCTTCCAGGGGCGACCCTGGAAGCTTGCCGTTTGCCTTTGCAGCATGATGATTTCCAGGTTTGCAGCTTGCTGCTCGAGGCAGATTTTATGGCCAAAGAATTCAGCCGTACCCAGCGTATCGGTGACCAGATGCAGCGCGAATTGGCGCTGTTGATTCAACGTGAAGTGAAAGACCCGCGTCTGGGTCTGATCACCATTACCGCCGTCGAGGTCAGTCGCGATCTGTCCCATGCCAAGGTGTTCATCACTGTTATGGGTAAGGATGACGATGAAGATGCGGTCAAGACCAATCTCAGGATTCTCAACGATGCCGGTGGCTTCTTGCGGATGCAGCTGGGCAAGGCGATGAAGCTACGCACCGTGCCCCAACTGCATTTCAACTATGACGCCAGCGTGCGCCGTGGTGTCGAGCTTACATCTCTAATCGAACGTGCAGTGGCAGAAGACCGCAAGCACAGCGATGATCTCGGAGAGTAAAGCGTGGCACAGGTAAAACGCGTACGCCGAGCAGTCAGCGGCATCATTCTGCTCGACAAACCCCGTGGGTTCACTTCCAACGCTGCCTTGCAGAAGGTTCGCTGGCTGCTCAATGCCGAGAAGGCTGGGCACACCGGCAGCCTGGATCCATTGGCAACCGGTGTGCTGCCCTTGTGTTTCGGTGAGGCGACCAAGTTTTCGCAGTATCTGCTCGATGCCGACAAGGGCTATGAGACTGTTGCCCAGCTTGGCATTACCACCACTACGGCCGATGCCGAGGGCGAGGTGCTCGAGCGTAGGTCCGTCGACGTCAATCAGGCGCAGCTTGAAGCGCTACTGCCCCGATTTCGCGGCGATCTCTTGCAAGTGCCACCGATGTATTCGGCGCTCAAGCGCGATGGTCAGCCGCTGTACAAACTCGCTCGTGCAGGTGAGGTAGTGGAGCGCGAGCCGCGTTCTGTTACCATTACCCGCTTGGATTTACTGTCGCTCGAAGCTGACCGGGCTCGCCTGGCTGTTGCTTGCAGTAAGGGCACCTACATTCGCACCTTGATCGAGGATATCGGGCAGGCGCTGGGCTGTGGTGCCCATGTGGCCGAACTGCGGCGAACTCAGGCCGGTCCATTCGACCTGACCCAGACGGTCAGCCTCGAGGAACTTGAACGGGTTCATGCCGAAGGTGGAGCGGAGGCGGTAGATGCCTTCCTCAAACCGGTCGATAGCGGACTCGAGCACTGGCCGCTGTTGCAGCTTTCGGAGCACAGCGCCTTTTACTGGCTGCACGGTCAGCCGGTACGTGCACCGGAAGCGCCGAAGTTCGGCATGTTGCGGGTGCAGGATCACAACGGTCGCTTCATTGGTATTGGTGAGGTGAGCGAAGACGGGCGTATTGCGCCGCGTCGATTGATTCGGTCGGAATGACCGATACGTGGTGCGCCTCGAAGGTGTGCTGCGTGACGAGGGTGGCTGTCGGCAGGCACGGTCACTCCTCTTTTTAGAATACGGGACCCGTCCCGGCCTGTTCATTGAAGGAGCCCATCATGGCACTTAGCGTTGAAGAAAAAGTCCAGATCGTTAACGAGTACAAGCAAGCTGAAGGCGATACCGGTTCTCCGGAAGTGCAGGTTGCCCTGCTGACCGCCAACATCAACAAGCTGCAAGGTCACTTCAAGGCCAACGGCAAGGATCACCACTCGCGTCGTGGTCTGATCCGTATGGTCAACCAGCGTCGTAAGCTGCTGGATTACCTGAAGGGCAAGGACACCACTCGTTACAGCACCCTGATCGGTCGTCTGGGTCTGCGTCGCTAAGCGATGCTTGTGCGAAGCTGAATGCCAAAGCTGGAAGTGGGGCTCGTCCCTGCTTCCAGCTTTTGCCTTTCAGCGGAGCACATTCGGACAGCGTAGGGGTTCGATTCCCCGCACTGCCCAAGAATTCGCTACGAAGCGTCTCGCGCGAGGCATGGCCCGCGAGATGTAAAAACGTTTCCCCCAAGGCAACATAGAGAAGGAACCACCGTGAACCCGGTAATCAAGAAATTTCAGTTCGGTCAATCGACCGTAACCCTCGAGACTGGCCGTATCGCCCGTCAGGCTTCAGGCGCTGTTCTGGTCTCTGTTGATGATGACGTTACTGTCCTGGTGACGGTAACCGGCGCCAAGACCGCCGATCCGAGCAAGGGCTTTTTCCCGTTGTCAGTGCACTACCAGGAAAAAACCTACGCAGCCGGCAAGATCCCTGGCGGCTTCTTCAAGCGTGAAGCGCGCCCGTCGGAGAAAGAAACCCTGACCTCGCGCCTGATCGATCGCCCGATCCGTCCGCTGTTCCCAGAAGGCTTCCAGAACGAAGTGCAGGTCATCTGCACTGTCGTATCGACCAGCAAAAAGACCGATCCGGACATCGCTGCGATGATCGGTACCTCCGCTGCGCTGGCCATTTCCGGTATTCCGTTCAACGGCCCGATCGGTGCTGCACGCGTAGCTTTCCATCCCGAGACCGGCTATCTGCTGAACCCGACGTACGAGCAGCTCAAGGCTTCCAGCCTCGACATGGTCGTGGCCGGCACCAAAGACGCCGTGCTGATGGTCGAATCTGAAGCCAAAGAGCTGACCGAAGATCAGATGTTGGGTGCCGTACTGTTCGCCCACGATGAATTCCAGGCCGTAATCCAGGCGGTTACCGAGTTGGCAGCCGAAGCGGCCAAGCCGATCTGGGACTGGCAGCCCAAAGCGGAAAACACTCAGCTGCTCGATGCGATTCGTAGCGAGTTCGGTGATGCCATTTCCCAGGCCTACACCATCATTATCAAGCAAGATCGCTATGCCCGTCTGGGTGAGCTGCGTGACCAGGTCGTCGCGAAGTTCTCCGGTGAGGAAGGCCAGCCGTCCGCCAGTGAAGTCAAAGATGCCTTCGGCGAGATCGAGTACCGCACCGTTCGCGAGAACATCGTCAACGGCAAGCCGCGTATCGATGGCCGTGACACCCGTACCGTGCGTGGCCTGAACATCGAAGTCGGTGTACTGGACAAGACCCACGGCTCGGCGCTGTTCACCCGTGGCGAAACCCAGGCGTTGGTGGTTGCGACCCTCGGTACCGCGCGCGACGCGCAACTGCTCGATACCCTTGAAGGCGAGAAGAAAGATCCCTTCATGCTGCACTACAACTTCCCACCGTATTCGGTAGGCGAGTGTGGTCGTATGGGCGCTACTGGCCGCCGCGAAATCGGTCACGGCCGTCTGGCCCGTCGTTCCGTTGCCGCCATGCTGCCGAGCGCCGATGAGTTCCCGTACACCATTCGCGTGGTCTCGGAGATCACCGAGTCCAACGGTTCCAGCTCCATGGCTTCGGTTTGCGGTGCTTCCCTGGCCCTCATGGATGCCGGTGTGCCGATGAAGGCGCCGGTAGCCGGTATCGCGATGGGTCTGGTCAAGGAGGGCGAGAAGTTCGCCGTACTGACCGACATTCTGGGTGACGAAGATCACCTGGGTGACATGGACTTCAAAGTCGCCGGTACCGCCAAAGGCGTGACCGCGCTGCAGATGGATATCAAGATCCAAGGCATCACTGAAGAGATCATGGAAATCGCGCTGGGCCAGGCACTGGAAGCGCGTCTGAACATTCTCGGTCAGATGAACCAGGTCATCGGTCAGTCGCGTACCGAGCTGTCGGCCAATGCACCGACCATGATTGCGATGAAGATCGACCAGGACAAGATCCGTGACGTCATCGGCAAGGGCGGCGCCACCATCCGCAGTATTTGCGAAGAAACCAAGGCCTCGATCGACATCGAAGACGACGGCTCGATCAAGATCTTCGGCGAAACCAAGGAAGCCGCAGAGGCCGCCAAACAGCGTGTTCTGGGCATCACCGCTGAGGCGGAGATCGGCAAGATCTATGTCGGCAAGGTCGAGCGCATCGTCGACTTCGGCGCCTTCGTCAACATCCTCCCGGGCAAGGACGGTCTGGTGCACATCTCCATGCTGAGTGACCAGCGGGTGGAGAAGGTTACTGACGTGCTCAAGGAAGGTCAGGAAGTGAAAGTGCTGGTACTGGACGTGGACAACCGCGGCCGTATCAAGCTGTCCATCAAAGATGTGGCGGCTGCCGAGGCGTCTGGCGCCTAAACGCACCAGCGGTGACAGAAAGGGCCCTTCGGGGCCTTTTTTGTTTCGGGCCTTGGAGCTTAGCGTCGCCCAACACAATCGGCTCGGAGCACGCGAAATTGATTGCAACTTGCACGCTTCGCTAGGACAAAACATGCAGTGTGCTAGTGGCCTTCAGCTACTGTGATTTTGCAAACTATTGAAGTTAAAGGGTTATTTTTATAATAAAAAGTGGCATGTCACTTGCGACATTACCTGTGAACTGCGGTCGGAATAGATGCCGCAGACATCTGAAGAAAACAGGAGTGCCACTATGAACATGATCCAGAATTCTCTTACCGCTGCTGCCGTCGCCGCTGCGTTGAGCTTGCCCATGGCGGGCGCTGCCTTCGCCGACACAACTCCGGCGCTGGATAAGGCTGATACGGTCATGCTGGCTACCAACGACACCATGAAAGAGGCTGGCGACGCCACCTCTGATACCTGGATCACCACCAAGGTGAAATCCGTTCTATTGGTGGAAGACGCTACCCCAGGTATGGATATCGAAGTCGAAACCAAAGACGGCGTTGTTTCGCTGTCCGGCACTGTGGCCACCGAGGCTGAGCGCGAAATGGCGATCAACAAGGCCAAGGGTGTCGAAGGCGTTCGTGACGTGTCGGCTGACGGCCTGAAAGCCGCCGACTAAACAATAGCTGTCGCCGTAACAGTGATATACGAAACCCCACCTTCGAGTGGGGTTTCCTTTTTCAGCGACCGCGCTGGCTGTCGATCCGACGCAGACGGTTCCCTTCGAAGCGTAGGAAATGGTACATCCCGTTGGTTGGTCCATAGAGCCATTCTTCGACCTGCACTTCATGACGAAAGCCGTAGTCATCGAGGACTTCCTTGTATCCCACCAGCGAGGCACTGGAAGGCTCGCCGCATTTGCTTCTGACTTCGGCGGTGGACGCTTCAAGGCTGACCAGCGCACTGCCGCAGCGATGGGTGGAAGCGGCCTGGGCGCTACAGGCGAACACAAGCAGACTCAGCAAGATCACGACGAGTGTAGTGGGCACGAGGAATCCTTTTCCGTTCAATGATCTCGGCGAGACTCGATGCGTACAAGTCGATTGCCTTGGAAGGTCAGAATGCTGAACATGCCGTTATTGGGGCCGTAAAGCCACTCTTCGATAACCAGCTCCTGCCTGGCGTAAGGGCCCAGTGTGTGGCCGATCAAATCGCGCTGCACAGGCGTGCCGCATTTGCGTTCGACCTCGAATGTCCTGTCGCCGGTACTGATCAACTGGCTGCCGCAGCGTAGGGTTTCTGCCTGTGACAGCGGAGACGCAAGCACGAAAATAAATAGCCAGGCGAGACGAGCGTGGGTGGGCATGTCATTCGCTCCCCAAATGCAGTGAGGTCGGAATCCGTCCGGCTTCTTCGGTTTGCGTGATGCCAGTGTCCAGTAGGTAGACCCGTGAATCGTCAAGCCCGGTCTGATCGACCAGGTAGTCCTTGATCGAAGCGGCGCGAGCACGGCTCAGGCTGCGCAATAGCGCGGTGCTATCCGCTCGGCTGGCGAGCACGGCGTCGCGCATGCGCTTGCTGCGTTCCTGCTCGTCGAGTTCATCCCATTGAGCGGGTGGCTGTTTCCCGAGTCGGCTGCGATAGATGCCTTCGAGCATGGCGACCTTTTCCTCCTCACCGATTTCCAACTGTGCGGCGTCGGCAGGTACCTTGTCACCTCGGCGCTGCAGCACCTTGTACCAAGTCTCCTGAAACTCGCGCTGTAGCCATTGCTCGGCCATCAGCGGTCCATCCGCTTGCGGTGAGCTCTGCCCTTCGACTTCCAGGCGCAGCACCGGACGTTCCTGTAATGCACGTGCCAACGTGGTCAGGTTGCCGCGCGCCTGTTCATCCAATTCGTTACTGCCTGGTGCAAACAGGACTTGGCTGAGGTCGTTCTGCTCGCCGCCCGCCAGTCCCGCAAGAAACTTGAACGGCGCCTGGACAGCACGTGCCACAAGGTTGCGCAGCGTTTGCCAGACGATCGGCATGACGTTGAATTGAGGGTTGTTGAGGTTGCCCTGCACCGGCAGTTCAAGCGAGATGGTGCCATGGGTGTCCTTCAACAGTGCGACGGCCAGTCGGACAGGAAGGTCGACCGCCTCGGGGCTATCCACTTTCTCTCCGAGTTGTAACTGCTGCAGAACGACCTTGTTTTCGGCATTCAACTGGCCTTGCTGAATGCGGTAATGCAGATCGAGGTCCAGGCGGCCCTTGCGGATGCGATATCCGGCGAACTTGCCGGAGTAAGGCGAGAGTGTAGTGAGCTCGACCTGCCTGAATCGGGTGGCGATATCCAGACTCTGCAGCGGATCGAAGGGTGTGAGGCTTCCCTTGATGCTCACCGGCGCGTAGCGATCGACCTTACCTTTCACATCGACGGTGGCTGGTCGTTGGGCCCGGTTGTCAAGCGTCCCGATCTGGCCGTTGAGCTCTTGCACCGCAGTGATGAAGGGGGGGCGCAGACTGAGATCGGAGAAGTTGGCCGAGCCGTCATTGATCGCAATGCCACCGATGTGGATGCCCATCGGCTCCGCCTGCGTCGTTTCCGGCGAGGCGGCATCGGAGTCGTCCGGCGTCGATTTGTCCACCAACAGGTCATTGATATTGGTGGTGAGGTCGGGATTGATGATGAAGCGTGCGTAGGGCTGGCTCAGTTCGACGTGCTCGACCTGCAACTGCTGAGGGTGTTGGTATTTCAGCCCGTCGAGCTTCAGACGTTGCCATTTGACGAAGTCGCGATTCTTGATGGTATCCAGCGTATGCAGCTGGGTGATTTCCGCTGCCCCGCCTAGATTGAATGCCAGGGGTTCGGTGCCGGTCAGCTCGAACTCCAGCTGGCTGGCCAGCATCCCGCTGCGCAACTCGAGATGAACCAAAGGAGTCAGATAGGCTTGTGCGATGCGCAGGTCGATATCCTGCGTGCTGATCTTGAGCCGCCCCGTGGCCGGTTGCAGTTGCAGCTGCCCCGCGGCCTGCAGGACGCCTCGGTTGCCGACACCGGTGTTCAGGTCAAGGGTGAAAGGTGAGGTGCCCAGACTGTCGAAATCGGACACATCGAGGTTCAGCGGGCCTAACTCCAGGGCGACGTGTTCATCCGGGACGCGATCGCTCAGATGAACTCTGTATTCACGCAGCTGTGCATCATGCAGCAGAACCTGCCAGGCGCTTTTGTCCGCGGCCGTGCTGTCGTTTGCTGGCGGGGTTGGCTCTGCGCTTTGCGATTGGTCGGGGGTCTGGCCCGCCACAGCGGTAGCCGAAGGCGCCAGCAGTTTCAGCCAGTTCAGCTCGCCGTCCGGCTCTCGAGCCACCCAGGTTTCCAGCGCCCGGCTGCGCAACTCGCCGATCACCACTTGCTGCTTGGCCAGATCCAGCGCCGTTTTGCTGATTTCCAGGCTCTCCAGGCGAACCAGAGGCTGTCCATCGGGGGTGTCCAGTTTGAGGGGTGCCAGTTGTGCATTCAGATTGCTCAGCTGCAGCTCGATGCTCTGCGCAAGGTCGAGCCGATAGTCACTGGCGAAACTCAGCCGGCCTTCCTGCAGGCGCAGCGGTACGGTGTCATGCGCATAGGCCCAGAAGTCTTTCAGCAACAGGTTGCTGATTTTCAGCTGGCCGGATGAGCTGATCGGCGACAGATTGATTTGCCCGGTCCAGTCCACACGGGCCCCGCTAGGGCCGGTTGCGACCAGTACCGCATCGGCGGCGTCATCCGAGCGGGTGGCGAAGTTCAACAGCTCGAAGTTGAGCGAATCGAGCAGGAAATCGATGGGCTCATCGGGCCGCTGATCGGCGAAGCGGACCGACCCCTCCACCAGTTGAAGCCGGCCAATGCGTAGCGCGAAAGGCTCTTGCCCCGCCGCTTCAGGCTGCTCTTCGCTTGCGGGCAAGTCGAACAGCTGCGTCAGGTTGAGTACGCCATCCTTGTCGAAGATCACCTCGGTGTGCAGCTGAACCAGCTCGACGTCCTCGATCTGCAAGGCGCGACGCCAGAGGCTGCTCCATTCCAGGTTGAGATAAAGGCGCTCGAAGCCCAGCTGCGGCTGATCCGTCTCGCCGAGGCGCAGATTGAATAGCGTGAGTTCGAGGCTCAACGGGTTGAACTCGATTCGCTCCAGGCGTGCTGGCACCGTGGCGTACTGGATCAGCTGCTGATTGACGACACGTTGGGCGACCCCGGGCAGTATCAGGAAGCCGAGGAGGCAATAGCAGACCAGTGCGGTCATCAGGCCGATGAGTGCGCGCTTCATTCCGTTGGGCATGCGAAATCTACATTCCGGGCAGTGACTGCCTTGGAGTATGGCACGACAGACGGGTTCCTCTAAGGTCTCAGTGTATTGCTGCGCTTCACAATTGCAGCGTCAGAACCTTCAGGGGAGGTTGCCCATCGGCGGACGGAAAGTCATGTGCTGGTGACAACACCTGGCAATCGCGCACCGGTCGTCCCGTCTTTATCGCGCAACGCAAAACCTGCTCCCGCCAGTCTTCGAGGCTGATTTTCGCCAGGTTATTACAGCAGACCAGCACCCCGTCTTCCGCCGTGGCAAGTAATGCGGGCTTGAGCAGGCTCTGATAGTCGCGCAGCAGATCGACCGTGCCGAACGCGCTTTTCGACCAAGCCGGAGGATCGAGCAGTATCAGGTCGAACTGTCTGGGCATCAGGCGCGGATAGTCGGGCAGCGCGCGTGCGCGTCGTTGGGGGATAGGCAAACCCGCCAGCTGTCGGATCGCCGGAAAATAATCCGACTGAACGAATTGCATCGGGGCCAGCTCGGGATTGAGTACGCCGTTCTCCCGCCCGACCGCGAGGTTGCTCTCGGCAAAGTCCAGGTTCCACACCTCGCGCGCGCCGCCGGCTGCAGCACAGAGGCCGACGCCACAGGTATACGCGAAGAGATTGAGCACCGACTTGCCGGCGCTGTTGGCTTTGACCCAGCCGCGAGCGTTGCGCAGATCGAGAAACAACAGTGGATCCTGCCCGCTATGGCGCGCGCGGATGCGGTAGTTGAGGCCCCACTCCTGGCCAACCTGATCGTCCAACGCCGCAGGGTCGGCGCGAAACACCGAGTCGTTGCGGTCGATGCGTGAGTTGCCCTGGGAGCGGTCGTTGTAAACCAGCGACAAGGATTTGCCGAGGCTGGTGCAGAGCTGCTCATGCAGCGCCAGCAGCGCGTTGCGTTCGAGGGGTTGATGAAAGCTTTGCACGAGTAACAACGGCCCATAGCGATCAGCTGTCAGGCCTGGAGCGCCTTCCTGGCTGCCATGGAACAGTCGGTAGCAGTCGGTACCCTGTGAATGCAGCTGAGTCAGCAGCGTTTCGCGGCTGCGGTAAGCGGCGCGCAGCGCCTGTTCTAGAGAAGGCATGCGCGGCGACTCGGCGAGAAAGGCACGCAGTCTAGCGGAAAACACTAGCGGCTAGGCAGGCCCATGCGTCGACGGGCCCGGTGCACCGAGCCGCTGCGCACCGCCCAACGCAGTACGGGTGCGGTGCGTCTGACGCCCAGCTGTATCAGCTGGCGCTGGCGCGGGCTCTGCTGCAGTTCGAGCATGGCGCTCGCCCAATCCGGCAACAGCTCCACGCCAGCCTGCATCATGAGTGCGCCAAACGGCCGGGTCAGCGCGCTGGGAGCCGGGGCGTTGAACAACACACGAAGGATTTCCCGAGAGCGTTCATCGCACTGCAGCTGCGGGCGCACCATCTGCAGATAGTCGGCGATCTGCTGCCTCGAGCGCGGCACGTCGCGAGCGCCCAACGACTCGGCGATCAGCGCGACCTCCGTGTAATAGCGGTCCTGATCATTGCCAGACAGAGCAGGATTGAGATAGCGCAAGTGCGCCTTGAGAAAGCTGCTGACCTCGGCGACATGCACCCAGGTCAGTAGATCGGGGTCATAAGCGGCATAAGGTCGGCCATCGGCGGCGTGACCGGTGACGTTGAGGTGAATCGCCCGAACCCGCTCGATCAATCGTTGTGCGTCGGCCTGGCTGCCGAAGGTGGTCGCCGAGATGAACTGCCCGGTGCGACGCAGGCGTCCAAGTAAGTCTTCGCGGAAATTCGAATGATCCCAGACGCCGGCCAGCGCCAGCGGGTGCAACGCCTGGAGTAGCAGGGCGGAGATGCCGCCGACCAGCATCGAAGTGAAATCGCCGTGTACACGCCAGCAAACGGAATCCGGCCCGAACAATCCCGGGTCGCCCGGCGGGCTCTCGTAGTCGACACCGCCAATGGCCAGGCCGGTAAGGCTGAGCACCTGCGATTCGATATGACGGCGGATGAACTCCATGGGAACGTCTGGCTTGTCTGGGATAGGCGAATGTTACCCGATGCGCACATGTTACCCGGCCGGTCGATGGATATCGGCCGGGACTACGTCGAGTCGTAGAGAGAGCGATGGAAGAGGCGGGAGCCGGGCAGCGAGACGCCGCCCGGTTTGTATGGCGGATCAGCCGCGATGACGCCCGCGGAAGAAGTCGATCAGACCTTGCGTCGAGGCATCCTCGGCCGGTGGCGCATCGAAGCTGGTCATCTGGCCGTAGACGGCCTTGCCCAGGTCTTTGCCCAATTCCACACCCCACTGGTCGAAGGAGTTGATTCCCCAGATCACGCCCTGTACGAATACCTTGTGCTCGTACAGCGCGATCAGCGCACCCAGGCGACCGGGGCTGATGGTTTCCATCACCAGAGTGTTGCTCGGTCGGTTACCAGGAATGACTTTGTGCGGCGCCAGGCGTTGGATCTCGGCTTCGCTCATGCCCTTGGCACGCAGTTCGGCTTCTGCTTCTTCACGGGTTTTGCCAAGCATCAGTGCCTGGCTCTGCGACAGACAGTTGGCATAAAGCCACTCATGATGATCGGCCACCGGATTATGGCTGACCACCGGCACGATGAAGTCGGCTGGAATCAGCGGAGTGCCCTGATGCAACAATTGGTGGTAAGCGTGCTGGCCGTTGGCCCCGACGCCGCCCCAGATGACCGGGCCGGTGCTGCAAGAAACTGGCGAGCCATCCTGCCGGACGCTCTTGCCGTTGGATTCCATGTCCATCTGCTGCAGGTGTTTGACGAAGTTGCGCAGATAATGATCGTAAGGCAGAAAGGCGTAGCTCTGCGCCCCCCAGAAGTTGTGATACCAGATCCCGAGCATTGCCAGCAGCACTGGCATATTGCTTTCGAAGGGCTCGTTGAGGAAGTGGGTATCCATGCTGTAGGCGCCGGACAGCAGGTCCTTGAAGTTGGACATGCCAATAGCCAGGGCAATGGGCAGGCCGATCGCCGACCACAGTGAATAGCGCCCACCGACCCAATCCCACATCGGAAAGATGTTCTTCTCGCGAATACCGAAATCGATGGCGGCCTGCTTGTTGCTGGTCACCGCAATGAAGTGGCGGTAAAGCTTCTCCTCGGTGCCACCCTTGCCGAGATACCAGGTGCGCGCCGCCTGGGCGTTCTTCAGTGTTTCGAGGGTGCCGAAGGTCTTGCTGGAAATGATGAACAGGGTGGTTTCGACGTTCAGTTTGGCGGTCACTTCGCGGAATTCGCTGCCGTCTATATTCGCCAGATAATGAGTACGCACACCGTGCTGGGTGAACGGCAACAGCGCCTCGGATACCAGCTGCGGGCCGAGGAACGAGCCCCCAATGCCGATATTAACCACGTCGGTGATGGTCTTGTCGCTGAAGCCACGCCAAAGATTGTTGTGGATCCGGGTGACGATGTCGGTCATCTGCGCCAGCGCGGCGTGCACGTCGCGCATGATGTTGCGGCCGTCGACTTGTACGGAGTCGCCCATCGGGCGGCGCAGGGCGGTATGCAGTACCGGTCGGTTTTCCGACGCGTTGATCCGCTCGCCTTCGAACATCGCATGGGCAGCCTGTTCGACGCCGGCCTCGCGCGCTAGGTTCACCAGCAGACTGCGAGTCTCGCGAGTGATCAGGTTCTTTGAATAGTCGAGAAACAGGCCGCAGCAGGAAACCGACAGGTCATCGAAGCGAGTCGGGTCGGCCTTGAAGGCCTCGCGCATGCTGAAGTGCTGCATCGCCAGGCGATGTTCTTCCAAGGCCTTCCAGGACGACAGGCCGGTGGCATCGAGAGGGTGCTGGTAGTAGCTCATGGTTGTGCGGCTTCCTTTGCTTTGGCGGACTATCTGCGGTCCTGCAATGGGGACAAACAGTCATTCGAACATGCTGGCACGCTGGCATTCATCCTGAATGGAGCAGGCGCATACCGCTGCGGTTGAGGCCGCGGCGGCGACGGTGCTTCCTGCACCGTCGAGACTGGTCTGACTGGCAAAAACGCGCGGCGTTCCGAAGCGTCGCGTTTGCAGGGTCGTTGGGCATCGGAACACTGCGACCATTGCAGATTTACGCTGCCAGGGGAAACCCTTGACCACAAAAAAGCCCGCAGCGCGGCAGGCGTTGCGGGCTTGTTCAATCACCAGATCAATCAGGCGACCTGAACCGGAATGGCGTTGCTGGTGTGGCTGAGCTCTCCATCGGCGCCCATATAGAGGACATGGGGTTTGAAGCTGGCCAGTTCGGCTTCGCTGTAATGAGCATAGGCACAGATGATCAGACGATGGCCGACACCGGCCTTGTGCGCGGCCGCACCATTGACGGAGATGATCTTCGAGCCTTCTTCGCCGCGGATCGCGTAGGTGGTGAAACGCTCGCCGTTGTCGACGTTGTAGATCTGGATCTGCTCATATTCACGGATGCCGGCGAGGTCCAGCCAGTCGCCGTCGATGGCGCAGGAGCCTTCGTAATCCAGCACAGAGTGGGTTACCTGGGCGCGGTGCAGTTTGGCCTTGAGCATGATGGCGTGCATGGCGGGGTCCTCCGGGTGCGCAAGCGGCGCAGAGTGTGCCCGAACCCCGGGGTGCGATCAATACCGGGGCGGGCAGAGCGGGTGCCGATGATCGGCTCGGTCAGCTACGGATTAGCTGATGTGTACCTGCAGATTGTCGATCAGGCGGGTCTTGCCAAGGAATGCCGCCGCGAGGATCACCAGTTCATGGTGTTCGTCGGTGGCTGGCTGCAGATCCAGCGCATTGCGGATTTCCAGGTAATCCGGACGAAACCCCGCAGCCTGCAGCGCCTGTTTACCGGAGGCCAGCAGAGCGGGGTAGTCGCGTTCGCCGTGGCGGATGGCATCGGCCAGTTGCTGCAGCGTTCGATGCAGCGCCGGCGCAGTCGTGCGTTCGTCGGCGCTCAGGTAACCGTTACGCGAGGACAGCGCCAGCCCGTCCTCGGCGCGCACGATGGGCTCGCCAATGATCTGCACCGGCATGTTCAGGTCGCGGACCATGGTGCGGATAACCGCCAGCTGCTGATAATCCTTCTCGCCGAACACCGCGAGGTCCGGCAGCACCATGTTGAACAGCTTGCTGACCACGGTGGATACGCCGTCGAAATGGCCGGGGCGGCTACCGCCGCAAAGGCCTTCGGAGACGCCGGGCACACGGACGATGGTCTGCAACGCCTGGCCGTGGGGATACATCTCTTCGACGCTGGGAGCGAACAGCAGGTGGCAACCGGCATCGAACAGCTTGTCCTGGTCGGCGGTCAGCGTTCGCGGATAGCTGGCCAGGTCTTCGTTGGGGCCGAACTGCAGCGGATTGACGAAGATGCTGGCTACCACGAAGTCGGCGCGCTGGCCGGCCTTCTTAACCAGCGCGACATGGCCGGCGTGCAGGTTGCCCATGGTCGGCACGAAGCCGATGCGCTTGCCTTCACCACGCGCGCGGGTCACCGCGGCGCGCAGATCGGCGACAGTCCTAACCACGTTCATGCGGAGAATCCATGTTCGGCTGCGGGAAAATCCGTACTCTTCACCGCCTGGACGTAGGCGGCGATGGCGCTGGGGATGTCGTCATGCTCCTGCATGAAGTTCTTGACGAACTTCGGTGCGCGTCCGCTGAGTGACAGCCCGAGCAGGTCGTGCAGTACCAGAACCTGACCATCGGTGGCGTTGCCGGCACCGATGCCGATCACCGGCACCGTGACCGCCCGGGTGATGCGGGCGGCCAGGTCGCTGGGGACGCACTCGAGTAGCAGCATCGCGGCGCCGGCGGCTTCGAGGGCCTGGGCATCGGCAATCATCTGCTGCGCCTGAGCGTCCTGCCTGCCCTGCACCTTGTAACCGCCGAACAGGTTTACTGCCTGAGGGGTCAGGCCCATGTGCGCGCAGACTGGAATTCCCCGTTCGGCGAGCAGCCGAATGGACTCGGCCAGCCAGGCCGCGCCCTCGACCTTGATCATGTGTGCTCCGGCTTTCATCAGCGTGGCGGAGTTGTCCAGCGTCTGCTCGATGGTCGCGTTGGCCATGAAGGGCAAGTCGGCAAGAATCATCGCGCCACGGTTGCCGCGTTTGACGCAGGCAGTGTGATAGGCCATTTCTGCAACGGTTACCGGCAGGGTGCTGTCGTGTCCTTGCAGAACCATGCCAAGGGAGTCGCCGATCAGCAGCACCTCGACCCCGGCTTCGCAGGCGGTCTTGGCGAAGGTCGCGTCATAGCAGGTCAACATGACGATCTTCTCGCCTTTCTGCTTGAGGCCTTGCAGGGTGGTCAGGGTTACGTCTGGCATGAATGCCGTCCTCCTAGAGCCTCTGAGGGATCACGGTTGCACTCGGAGCGCGCTGGGGCGCCCCAAATCGATGCGTGCCGGTAGCGGGCGCTTATAGTCCCGATGGCGGCGTGCTAAGTCAATCGGGAGTGTTACCAGGACTGTTACAACTGTTACCGGCTGGTTACAAGGCCTCGTTCAGGCGTTCCAGGCCTTCGAAAGGGCAGGCGGCGAGCAGATCGGCGAGACGTCGCCCATCGGCTAATTTCAGGGTTTCAGGTGCTACTTCGGCCAGCGGATACAACACGAACGCCCTGGCGTGCAGGTGATAATGCGGCACCGTCAGGCGTGGCCCGTCGAGTTGGTAGTCGCCGAACAGCAGGATATCCAGATCCAGCGTTCGCGGACCCCAGCGCTCAGCCTTGCGTTCCCGGCCCTGGGCTCTTTCGATGGCTTGCAATGCATCGAGCAGCTCGAGCGGCACCAGTGCGGTGTCGAGTACAGCGACGGCGTTGTAGTAGCGCGGTTGGTCCGGTGGGCCCAGCGGGTCGCTGACGTACAGCGAAGACACGCCGGCGAATCGGGATGAGGGGATGGCTGCAAGTGCCTTGAGTGCGCCACGCAGCTGCTCGCGAGGCTCGGCCAGGTTGCTGCCAAGGCCAATGTAAACCCGTTCCATTTAATCGATGGACGCCGGTGCGTTTTCGTTCGGGCCGCGCTTGCGCCGTCCGCTGCGGCGCCGCTTGCGAGGTGCTCCGCTACCCTCGTCCTTGCTGCTGAGGCCGCGAATCATATTGCGGCGTTCGCTCTCGCTGGCTTCTTGGTAGTCGGTCCACCATTCGCCCAGGTTATCGGTCTGCTCCCCGGCGCTTTCGCGCAGTAGAAGGAAGTCGTAGCCGGCGCGGAAGCGCGGATTGTCCAGTAGCTGATCGGCGCGGCGGCCCTGACGGCGCGGCAGACGCTCCTGCATGTCCCATATTTCCCGCATCGGCATGGTGAAGCGCTTCGGGATGGCGGTGCGTTGGCACTGTTCCCATATCAGCTCATGGGCCGCTTCCTGCATCGCTGGTATCGGCGGCAAGCCTCTGGCCTGTGCTTCGGCGACGCGCGCCGGTAAGGCTGGCCATAGCAAGGCGGCAAACAGGAATGCCGGGGTCACCGGCTTGCCCTGGGCAATGCGCTGGTCGGTATTGGCTAAAGCGTTACGGATCAGGGTGCCGGCGTAGTCGGGATTGTCTTCCAAAGCATCGGCGCTGGCTGGGAACAGCGGGGCGAAGAGATCGTATTCCAGTAGCAACTCGAAGGTGCGTTCGGCCTTGCCACTGAGGAAGAGCTTGATGATCTCGTCGAACAAGCGAGCCGAAGGCACATCGTTCAGCAGGTCAGCCAGTTCGGCGATGGGCTCGGCGCTGTGCTGTTCGATTTCGAAGTCCAGTTTGGCCGCGAAGCGGACCGCTCGAAGCATGCGCACCGGATCTTCCAGATAGCGCTGCTCGGGATCGCCTATCAGGCGTATCAGCCGATTGCGAATGTCGCGAACGCCATGAGTGTGATCGAGAATGCGCTCGCTCGACGGGTCGTAGTACAGCGCGTTGATGGTGAAGTCGCGACGCTGGGCGTCGTCTTCCAGGGTGCCATAGACGTTGTCGCGCAGGATTCGTCCGCTCTCGTTGCGTGACGCAAGATGATTGTCCTCATCATCGTCCGCCTCGGGATGGTTGGCCCGGAAGGTGGCAACTTCAATGATTTCGCGGCCGAAATGCACATGAACCAGCTTGAAGCGACGGCCAATGACCCGGGCGTTGCGAAACTCGGCGCGTACCTGTTCGGGCGTGGCGCTGGTGGCGACGTCGTAGTCCTTCGGAGCCAGCTCCAGCAGCAGGTCGCGGACGCAACCACCTACGACATAGGCCTCGTACCCGGCATGCTGAAGCCGTTCGACGACGCTGACGGCGTGCCGGCTGAGATCGTTTCGGTGCAGCGAGTGCTGCCGGCTGGACAGTATTTCGGGTGTGCGACGGGGATGCGGGAAGCGGCGCAGGGGAGAACGAAAAGACTGGAACAGCTTTTTCAGCATGAGAGGCACTGTGTGGCGAAATGACAAGGTGGCGAAGGAAATAGCCACGAACGAGCGTGGATTCTAGCACCGGGAAAGGGGATGGTGAACGAAGCGCGGGGAGGTGTCAAAACAACGGCCAAAGCCAGAAAGCACTAGGGGGAGCCGAAGCTCCCCCTTTAAATGATGTCGCGTGCTTTGTTGTTATTAGTATTTCGGGCCTGTTGTTTTTGTTTGGTCACCCGTTCCCTTCGGCTATCGCGTCCGGGAATCGCTCCTACGTTGGGAGCAAAGAGCAAACGGATTTCTTTGGTCGCTGACTTGCCATCGATCATTGATCCAACCAGTTCAGGCACTGCTTAGGCAGTTTTTGTTGTTCTCGGCCTGGTCGTGGGGCAAAACCCCATTTGGCATTTCCTCTCCAAAAGAATCAGTTAGCTACGCCTCTGCCTTCTTGTATTTATTTTGCTAGAGCCGGTACGTCTTGTTCTTATTGTGGGTCTGCTTGTTATTGTTGTTGTGCCAGATAGAAAGCATTTGCCGTGCCAGTTTTTGAAAAGTCTTTGTAATCAACGACTTGTTTGTTTCGGTAGTTATGCCCGCTTACAAAAAACCGGGTTCCCGTTACCGATGAACCCGGTTTTTGTTACGTGTCGGTGGGGTGGGTAACAATCTGTTAGCCGGTGGCACTGGATTTGCGCCGGGGAATCCCCAGTCGCTGGCGCCGTTCCCACAGACACTTACGACTGATTCCCAGCTTGCGGGCCAGCTCGGTCTCGGTCATGTGGTCCTGGTGCTCGAGCACGAAATGCTGGAAGTAGTCTTCCAGCGAAAGATCCTCGGTCGGCTCGTTGCTGGTCGCGATGGAAGAACCAAGCGGGGCACAAGGCTCATCGTAATCGTCATCGAGGTTGTCGAGTTCGATGTCAATGCCCAGCAACTCCGCACTGATTTCCTCGCTCTCGCTGAGGATCGCTGCCCGCTCGATGGCATTCTCCAGTTCCCGGACGTTCCCGGGCCAGGCGTAATGCCGTACGGCCTGCTCAGCCTCCCGGGAGAAGTGCAACGCCTCGTTACCCATTCGTTCGCTCTGCCGTGCCAGGAAAGCCTTGGCGATTTCCAGCACGTCGGCACCACGCTCACGTAGAGGCGGCAGCTTCAGTGCGATGACATGCAGGCGGTAATAGAGGTCTTCGCGAAACTGCCCGTTCTTGGCCAGCGTCTTGAGGTCGCGGTGGGTAGCGGCAATCAGGCGTACGTCGACCTTCTGCGATTGGGTGGAGCCGACACGGCGAATTTCCCCTTCCTGTAACACCCGTAACAACCGCGCCTGCGCTTCCAAGGGCAGTTCGCCGATTTCGTCCAGGAACAAGGTGCCGCCATCGGCAGCCTCAACCAGCCCGGCGCGTCCGGCGCTGGCGCCGGTGAACGCGCCTTTCTCGTGGCCAAAGAGCTCGGATTCAATCAGTGTTTCAGGGATCGCAGCGCAGTTGACCGAGATCATCGGCGCCTTGGCGCGGCGGGAAAGATTGTGCAAGGCGCGGGCGACAAGCTCTTTGCCGGTACCCGACTCTCCTTGAATCAGCACATTGGAGTCGGTGGGTGCGACCTTGCGGATCTTGCCGAACAGATCCTGCATGGGACCACAGCGTCCAATGATGCCGATCCCGCTGTTGTCCGAGTCGGTCTCGACCGCCGCATCCGACGGCGTCGATGCGCTGCGTGAAGTTGCGGGGGCAGCGACGGCTGCCTGCTGCCGATCATGAAGGATGCGGGCTACGGTCTGCAGCATCTCGTCGTGGTCGAAGGGTTTGGCGATGTAATCCACCGCGCCCATTTTCATCGAGTCCACGGCCGAGCGCAGGCTCGCATAGCTGGTCATGATCAACACAGGAGTGCCTTCGGCGAGCTTGATCAGCTCGGTGCCGGGTGTTCCGGGCAGGCGCAGGTCGCTGACGATGAGATCGAAACCCGGAATGCTGAAGCGCTCTTGCGCTTCCTGCACCGAACCGGCTTCGCTGACCTCGTACTGATTGCGTTCGAGGAGTCGGCGCAAGGCGGAGCGGATAATGGTTTCGTCTTCGACGATCAGAATATGTGACATCAGTACTCTCTCGACGGTCTGAAGGCGGCTACAGGCAGGCGGGAAATAGCGCCCAGGAGCGCTCGTCCCATGACCTGGGCAAGCTGTCGCGATGCGGTGTGGGTCTGTCCGTGCAGGATTGCGGCGCCATCTCGCGCGGGCCTTTTTATGGCCGGTCGTTCGCTGAGTCGCTCATGGGCCGATACCGGACGAACAACGCCCATCGCTTCGTCAATCAATGGCATCTGTCGCCTCGACATACCGCGGCAGGGTAATGCGGAAACGGGTACCGCGTTGGGTCTCAGGGTCTGCCGGGCTGTCAATATTGATCTGGCCATAATGCTCTTCCACGATCGAATAGACCAGAGCGAGGCCCAGGCCTGTGCCTTCGCCGGGGTCCTTGGTGGTAAAGAACGGCTCGAACAGGCGGTCCTGAATGGACTGGGGAATACCGCTGCCTTCGTCTTCGACAATAAGGTAGACGGTCTGCTCGGATTCCTCGCTACGCACCCGAATCGCGCCGCCAGGCTCCGACGCATCGCGGGCGTTGGAGAGCAGATTGATCAGCACTTGGGCCAGACGTTGCGGATCGCCTTCGGCCAGGTGGCTTGGGTCGCAGAGGTTGAAGAAGCGTACCTCCGTCCCTCTTCGGTTGAGCGACAGCAGGGCGATTGCGTCCTGCGCCACCTCGGCCAGGCTCACCGGATAAAGATCCTGCTGCCTGCCACCGGCGTGAGCGAAGCTCATCAGCGATTGGACGATGCGCGAGACGCGCTTGGTCTGTTCGACGATCTGATTGCTGATCTCGTTGATCTCGTTATCGGCCTCTCGCTCCTCGCGCAGGTTCTGCGCCAGGCAGGCGATGCCGGTGATCGGGTTGCCGATTTCGTGCGCGACACCGGCCGCCAGCCGGCCGATGCTGGCCAGGCGTTCGGAATGTACCAGGCGGTCTTCCAGTTGCTGGGTCTCGGTGAGGTCTTCGATCAGCAGCACCAGGCCGCTGTTGCCGGGTGCCAGGGGTTCGGCAATCGCCGCCTTGTGCAGGTTCAGGCAGCGGCTGTGGCCGTCCAGTTGCAACCGCTGCTTGTGCAAATGCTCCTCGCTCTGCTGAATGAAGTCGCTCAGAAGACTCTGCCAGGGCTCGGCGATGGTCGACAGGCGTGAGCCCACCACTTGCAGCGCCGGAATCTCGGTGAGCTCCTCCAGCGCTCGGTTCCACATCAGAATTTCCTGATCCTTGGCCAGCGAGCAGACGCCCATCGGCAGTTCCTGCAACGTCTGGCGGTGATAGCGACGTAGCGCATCGAGCTCAGCGGCCAGGCCGGTCAGGCGCGAGTGATAGTCCTCCAGGCGACTTTCGATGAAATGGATATCTTCGGTGACGTAACCTTCCGCGCCGTTCTTGTAGGACAGGAAGTTCTCGACGATATCCTGGGCGACGCTCGGGCCCATCAGGCCGGACAGGTTGGCCTCGATGCGATCGCGCAGTCGGCGCAGCGCATAAGGCCGATGTTCATCGAAGGGCAGCTGGAGATCTCGCAGTGCCTGTTCCACCTCACGTTGCGCAGTCTTGGCACCCAGCGGCTTGGCCAACTGGGTGGCGAATTCCTGTGGCGAGGCGGCTGCGAGTTCGCGTCGTTGTGGTCGGCGCACGTTTTCCACCGCGCAGGCCTCGGCGGCCGCCTGCTCCTCGGCGCTGGTCTCGGTGAACAGCGAGAACAGCGAGAAAGCCAGCACATTCACGGCCAGCGAGGCGATCGCCGCCAGGTGCCAGCTAGTGTCGTCGAGTACATAGACGACGTTGAGCAGCGGAATGTAGAAGCCGTCTAGATTGCCCACCAGTGGCAACAGCATGGTGACCACCCAGACGCTGATGCCTGCCAGCAGGCCGACGATGTAACCGCGGCGGTTGGCGGTCGGCCAGTAAAGCACCGAAAGCACGCCGGGCAGGAATTGCAGTGTGGCGACGAAGGCGACGATGCCCAGGTTGGACAGGTCCTGCTCGGCGCCCAGCAGCAGATAGAAACCGTATCCGGCCATGATGATGGCCAGGATCAGGCTGCGGCGGGTCCATTTCAGCCAGCGATAGATGTTGCCTTCGGTGGGTGGCTGATAGAGCGGCAGCACCAGGTGGTTGAGGGCCATGCCCGACAGCGCCAGGGTGCTGACGATGATCAGTCCGCTGGAGGCGGACAGCCCGCCGATGAAGGCGACCAAGGTGAGTGCCTCGCTCTGTGCGGTCAGGCCCAGGCCCAGAGTGAAGTACTCCGGGTTGGTGCTGACGCCGAGCTTGAGACCGGCCCAGAGAATCAGCGGCACGGCCAGACTCATCAGTAGCAGATACAGCGGCAGCCCCCAGCTGGCACTTACCAGGGCGCGCGGGTTGAGGTTCTCGGTGAAGGTCATGTGATACATGTGCGGCATGACGATGGCCGACGCGAAGAACACTAGCAGCAGGGTGCGCCAGGGACCTTCCTGCAATGGCGTATGCAAGGCCTGCAACGCCGACTGGTTCTGCAGCAGCCAGATCTCCAGCTGATGGGGGCCACCGAATACGACATACAGCGCATACAGGCCGATGGCGCCGAAAGTCAGCAGCTTGACTACCGATTCGAAGGCGATGGCGAAGACCAATCCCTCGTGCTTCTCCCGCGTGGCGATATGCCGGGCACCGAAAAGAATGGTGAACAGCATGATCATTACGCAATAGCCCAACGCGACCCGCTCCTGCAGGGGCTCGAGGGTGAGAATGCCGATGGCGTCGGCTACCGCCTGAATCTGCAATGCCAGCAGCGGCAGCATCCCGATCAGCATGACGATGGTGGTCAGCGCGCCGCTCCAGGTGCTGCGGAAGCGGAACGCGAACAGATCGGCCAGCGAGGCCAGCTGATAGGTGCGGGTGATACGCAGGATCGGATAAAGCAAAACCGGCGCCAGTAGGAAGGCCCCGCAGACGCCCAGATAGGTGGCGAGGAATCCGTAACCGTACTGATAGGCCAGGCCAACGGTGCCATAGAACGCCCAGGCGCTGGCATACACGCCCAGCGACAGGGTGTAGGTCAAGGGATGACGGATCACCCAGCGCGGGATTAGCCCGCGCTCGCTGACCCAGGCCACGCCGAACAGCACCAGCAGATAGGCGACGCTGATCAGAATCAGGTGGCTGAGGCTAAAGCTCGTCTGCATCGCGCTGACTCTGAAGGATGAAAGTCACCACGATGAGGATCAGCCACAACAGATAGGGCCGGTACCAGGCGCCGTTGGGGTCGATCCACCAGTCCATGATCGCGGGGGAAAACAGATAGATCCCCACCACCAGGAGCAGCACCAGTCGGTAGATGTACATGCTGGAACTCGTGTCGGAAGTAGCGGAATGGTAAAGCAGCGCCAAGCGGCAAGCCACAAAAGGCAGTTAAAGCGGCTGCATCGGTCGTTCCAACCACATGAAGCTTGCTTCCAGCTTCCAGCCCTAGCGCAGCTGCGCTTCGGCCAGGGTGCGGCTGTGAGGGATGCGCTCGGCACCCCAGCGCGGAATTGCCCAGGCCAGTATCTCGCTGGGATGTGCGTCGTCGAGCTCGCTGACGGTGGGTTGGCCGAGGGCTCTCAGCGCTCTCAACAGCAGGGGCGTCGCTTCTTCCGGTTGCAGCGGTGGCGAGCGGTAACGCTTGCCGAGCTTATGGCCGTCCGGCTGGATGATCAGCGGTACGTGCAGGTAACGCGGCTGCGGCAGGCCGAGCAATTCTTGCAGATACAGCTGGCGCGGGGTGGAATCGAGTAGGTCGGCACCGCGGACGATATCGGTCACGCCCTGCCAGGCGTCGTCGAGCACCACGGCCAACTGATAGGCGATCAAGCCGTCTCGACGGCGAATGACGAAGTCGCCGACCTCGCGACCGATGTGCTGGCGGAACTCGCCCTGCAAGCGATCGGTGAAGGCGTATTCGCGATCAGGAACGCGCAGACGTATGGCGGAATCCTTCAGGTCTCGACCGGCGTCTCGGCAGAATCCGGGATAAAGCCCGGCGAAGGGCTGCAGCTGTTTGCGCGAGCAAATACAGGCGTAGGCGTCGCCGTCCCGCCACAGGCGATCGATCACCGCGTTGTAGGTATCCAGCCGCTCGCTCTGGCGAACCATCCGCCCGTCCCACTCGAAACCGTAGGTTTCCAGCGCCTGTAGTATCGCCGACTGTGCCCCGGGCATTTCACGTGGTGGGTCGAGGTCTTCCATGCGTAACAGCCAGCGGCCACCGGCCGCGCGGGCGTCGAGATAGGAGGCCAATGCGGCGATCAGCGAGCCGAAGTGCAGATAGCCGCTAGGCGTTGGGGCGAAACGGCCCACGTAGGCGGATGGGCAGGAGGCGGTCGATGGCATGGCGGGGCCGGCTCGGGTGAAGCATCAGCGAGGCGGGGTGCGCAGTACGCGAGCCCTGAAATGAAGCGGGGCGCCGTAGCGCCCCGTTCGGGATCAGGAACCGATCTGCTTTTCCTTGATCTCCGCCAGCGTCTTGCAGTCGATGCACAGTGTGGCGGTGGGGCGGGCTTCAAGACGACGGATGCCGATCTCGACGCCACAGGAATCGCACCAGCCATATTCGTTGTCTTCGATCAGCTGCAGCGTCTCGTCGATTTTCTTGATCAGCTTGCGCTCACGATCGCGGGCGCGCAGTTCCAGGCTGAACTCTTCTTCCTGGCTGGCGCGGTCGGCTGGATCCGGGAAGTTCGCCGCTTCGTCCTGCATGTGATGCACGGTGCGATCGACTTCCTCCATCAGCTCCTGCTTCCACTTGTTGAGAATGCCGGTGAAGTGAGCGCGCATATTGTCGCTCATGTACTCCTCACCCTTGGATTCCTTGTAGGGCACGAAGGCGCGAATCAGTTGGTTGCTGGGTGTCGTTTTGGTAATGGGCATGGATGAACGCCTCTCGCTATGTCCATTGCGCAGGATAGTGAAATCCCTCTGCCGGCCCGTGCCGGCCCTGCGGCTGCAAGCGGGCGAACTTACCAGATCGTATCGGGGTGCGCTACTCCCGAATATCACGGTGGCTGCGGTGTCAGAGGGACCTTCGGTAGAATTCACGTTTTGTACTCATCAGGAAGGTCAGATGACCTCGTCATATAGCGCGCGTAGCCGTGCAATCGAACCCTTTCATGTCATGGCGCTGCTGGCGCGAGCCAACGAGCTGCAGGCGCTGGGCCGTGACGTCATCCACCTGGAAATCGGCGAGCCGGACTTCACCACCGCTGCCCCCATCGTCGCGGCCGGTCAGGCTGCCCTGGCGGCCGGCCATACGCGCTATACAGCCGCCCGGGGGCTGCCGCAGCTGCGCGAGGCGATTGCCGGCTTCTATGCTCAGCGCTATCAACTGTCTATTGACCCCGAACGCGTGCTGATTACTCCCGGCGGTTCGGGCGCTTTGTTGCTCGCCAGCAGCCTGCTGGTCGATCCCGGTAAGCACTGGCTGCTGGCCGACCCTGGCTATCCCTGCAATCGGCATTTCCTGCGCCTGATCGAAGGCGCGGCACAGCTGGTGCCGGTGGGCGCCGACGTGCGCTACCAGCTGACGCCCGATCTGGTCGAGCGCCATTGGGACAGGGACAGCGTGGGTGCGCTGGTCGCCTCTCCGGCCAACCCTACCGGCACGCTGCTCGATCGCGACGAGCTGGCAGGGCTGTCCGCCGCCCTGAGAGCGCGCGGTGGGCATCTGGTGGTGGACGAGATCTACCACGGGCTTACCTACGGAACCGATGCGGCCAGCGTGCTGGAGGTGGATGACGAGGCCTTCGTGCTCAACAGCTTCTCCAAATATTTCGGCATGACCGGCTGGCGTCTCGGTTGGCTGGTGGCGCCGCCGGAGGCCGTGCCGGAGCTGGAGAAGCTGGCGCAGAACCTCTACATCAGCGCGCCGACCATGGCCCAGCACGCGGCGTTGGCCTGCTTCGATCCGGCCACGCTGGACATACTCGAGGCGCGCCGGGCCGAGTTCGGTCGTCGCCGCGATTTCCTCTTGCCGGCCCTGCGCGAACTGGGATTCGGCATCGCCGTGGAGCCTGAAGGCGCGTTCTATCTTTACGCCGATATCCGTGCGTTCGGCGGCGACGCCTACGCCTTCTGCCAGCACATGCTGGAGACCCAGTTCGTGGCCATCACGCCGGGGCTCGATTTCGGCCGCCATCAGGCCGGGCATCATGTGCGGTTCGCCTATACCCAGGATCTGCCGCAGTTGGAGCAAGCGGTCGAGCGCATCGCCCGTGGCCTGCAGAGCTGGGCTGGCTGATGCGCTTCGCAACGCCCTTGGAACAGGGCCGTCTGGTGCGACGTTACAAGCGCTTCTTGGCCGATATCGTCACTGATGCCGGCGAACACCTGTGTATTCATTGCCCCAATACCGGCTCGATGCTCAATTGCATGGGTGAAGGTGCACGGGTCTGGTTTCAGCGCAACAGCGATCCAAAACGCAAGCTGCCGGGAACCTGGGAGTTGGTGGAAACGCCACAGGGCCGGCTGGCCTGTGTCAATACCGCACGTGCCAATCGCCTGGTCGAGGAGGCGCTGCTAGGCGGTGTGATCGGCGAACTGGCCGGTTTCACGGCGCTGAAGCGCGAGGTGGCCTATGGCGTGGAAAACAGTCGAGTGGACTTTCGTCTGGATTTCGCCGGTGGCCCGGCATTTGTCGAAGTGAAAAGCGTGACCCTCGGCTTTGGCGACACGGCCGTGGCGGCCTTTCCCGATGCGGTGACGACGCGAGGCGCACGCCATCTGCGCGAACTGGCGGCACTGGCCCGCAACGGGGTCCGGGCGGTGCAGCTGTACTGCGTGAATTTGTCCGGGGTCGAGGCGGTGCGACCGGCCAGTGAAATCGATCCGCTGTATGCGGAGGCGCTGCGTGATGCCAAGGAGGCTGGTGTAGAGTTGCTGGCGTATGGGGTCGAGCTGTCGCCAGAGGAGATTCGCCTGGCGCACGGGTTACCTGTGATGCTGTGAGCCCCGTTAGCGTGAATCGATGCGGTCAGCCAGACCAGCCGACCGCACCCCTGCTCAATCGCCGCTGGGCGTCACTCGCCAGATACTGTCGCCGACGTCATCCGCTACCAGCACCGCGCCGGTCTTGTCGATGGCCACTCCCACCGGACGGCCCATGGCCTCTTCTTCGTCATTGACGAAGCCGGTCAGAATGTCTTCGGCTTCACCGTTCGGCTGGTCATTCTTGAACGGCACGAAGACCACCTTGTAGCCACTGCGGGGTTTGCGATTCCAGGAGCCGTGCTGGCCGATGAAGGCACCGTTGCGGTAACGCTCCGGCAGCAGCGAGCCTTCATAGAAGGCCAAACCCAGCGAGGCGGTATGGGCGCCGAGGGCGTAGTCCGGCACCAGGGCTTTGGCCACCAGCTCCGGCCGCTGCGGTTTGACACGCTCGTCGACGTGCTGGCCGTAGTAGCTGTAGGGCCAGCCGTAGAACCCGCCATCTTTTACTGAAGTCATGTAATCGGGGACCAGATCGCTGCCGATCTCGTCGCGTTCGTTGACCGTTGTCCAGAGCTCACCGCTGTCCGGTTGCCAGGCCAGGCCGTTGGGGTTGCGCAGCCCCGAAGCGAACGGCCGCAGGGTCTTGTTCTGTGGATCGACCTCTAGGATCGCTGCACGATTTTCCTCGGCTCCCATGCCGTTTTCGGCGACGTTGCTGTTCGAGCCGCTGGTTACGTACAGGCGTGAGCCATCCTGGCTAGCGATCACGTTCTTGGTCCAGTGATGATTGATCGGCCCGGCTGGCAGGTCGACGACCTTTTCGCCGGCACCGTCGATGCGGGTGGTGTCCTGCTCATAAGGGAAGCGCACCAGGGCATCGGTATTGGCGACATACAGCTGGTCTCCGACCAGCGCCATGCCGAACGGGGAGTTCAGTTCTTCGAGGAAGACCGTGCGCTGTTCCGGTGTGCCGTCGCCATCCTTATCACGCAGCAGGGTGATGCGGTTGGCGCTCTGGCCGCCTGATCCGGCGCGGGCCATGACCTTCTCCGTGATCCAGCCACGAATGCCCTTGCCGTCCTCCGGCTTGGGCGGGGCGTCACTTTCGGCCACCAGTACGTCGCCATTGGGCAGCACATAAAGCCAGCGTGGATGGTCGAGGTCCTGCGCGAATGCTTCGACGCGCAGGCCAGCGGCGGCTTGCGGCTTTGCTTCGTCAGGCCAGCCGGTCGCCTTGGCGATGTTGACGGTTGGCAGCAGTGACTTGTTGGGTTCAGGGAGTGATGGGTCTGGCCCGTAACCCAACTCCACGGGCACTTTCGCGGTATCACCGCACCCAACGAGGCTTAGCATCAGGGTGGTGCTGAACAGATAGGCATAGCGGCGCTGCATGTGCGACTCCTGCTGATGGCTGAACAATGATGCGTCGCGCCCAATCAGGGGGCCTGATCGCGATCGCGGCCTTTCTTTTCATCGTGCCGGGCTTTTCTGGCGGTGCGCTGTTCCAGTCGTGGCATTAGCAGAAAGATCATCATGGCGAGGCACGTTGTAAGCACGGCCGTGGCTTCATGGCCCAGTCCGGCGGCAACCCCAATGGCGGCGGTCAGCCAGATTCCGGCCGCAGTGGTCAGGCCTTTGACGTCCCGCTGGGAGCTGCCCTTGAGAATAGTGCCCGCACCGAGAAAGCCAATCCCGGTAATGATGCCCTGCATCACGCGCGACAGATCTTCGAGCGGCATACCGCCCTCTAGCGGCACCAGCACGAACAGGGCCGCGCCCAGGGCGACCAGCATATGGGTCCGCAGGCCGGCGGCCTTACCCTTGGACTCCCGTTCGTAGCCGAGCACGCCACCCAGTATCGCGGCCAACAACAGTCTTATCGATACCCGAACCCCGTGCTCGAGGTCGGGAATGTCAGAGAATTCCGATGCAACGGTGCGGCTGAGTATTTCCCACCATTCCATGAACGCCCCCCGGCTAGCTACACGATAACGGCTGTCTGAATTTCGAGTTGCGGCGCGCACGGCGGTTCACTCTGTGACCTCGAAGCGCAGCATGCCGATCATCTGTCCGGCTTCGGTCAGGACTCGCACGCGCCAGCGGCCTGCTGCCTTCGCAGGGAAGTTGCGCTTGTGAGTCCAGGCCCGGTAGCCCGCGTCACGGCCTCCGCTTATCTCCAGGGGAATGCGCTCGACCTGTCGACCGTCATGTTCCCATTCGTGGAAGATGCGCTCCTTCAGCCCACGCGGCGCATTGATCGCGGTAAAGGCGTACAGGCCATTTTCGTGCAGCTCACGGCTGGACAGCTGGCGAAGACGGTTACCCGGTTTGCGCGAGGCATCGTCCATGCTCATGGTTACCGCGACGTCGGTGAGCCACAGCGTCGCTGGCGGCACCCAGGTGCGCCCCATCCACCCGCCAAACCCGACGGCGAGCGCCAGTAGCGGTACCGCGACCAGGCTCTTCCAGTTCCAGTCGGGAAACAAATCCCTCAGGCTGGGCAGAGCCAACAGCACGGCAATGACCAGCGAACAGAGATAACTCTGCCGAGTGGACAGGTGAAAGATGATGGGCAGCGCCGTCAGCAGGACCGCGAACAGCGTCAGGGCATGGAATCCCAGGTAGATCCAGCGGCGCGGCGCCAGCCACTTGTAGTACAGCGGGTCGACCAGCGAAATCAGCGCCGCGAGCCCCAGGATCACCGTGAAAACGGACTGGCCGCTGTTCCAAGTAGTCGTGATGAAGAAGAACGGAATGATGAAGAACAGGCTTTCCTGATGCACCATCTGCGTGACGTAACGCAACAGCGGGCGCGGCACCTTCCAGCCGAATCGGCGTTCCAGGCCTTGACGCAAGCTGTTCTCTAGCATCAGCCAGAGCCAACTGACCAGCATCACCGCGGCGATGACCTTGGCCAAGCCGGCTTGGCGATCGACCAGCACGAAACTGGCGACGCCCGAGCAGAAGCCGAACAGTGCGATGGTGCCGGGGTAGCGGCGGATCAGGCGCGAGGCCAGGTCGAAAAGGAAGTAAAGCCGGGATTTCAGCAGCATGTCGATTTCACGTTTAGGAGTGTCTCCGGTTCGTCGTTCACGGGCGGCCCCAGGCCTGGGTGCCTGGCTGGGTCGCGCCGTCCGTGTAGCCGGGAAAGTGCCAGAAATCCAAGGTCTGGCGGGCGTTCTGGTTGTTCGTACCTCGAACGGGCCGATCGAACGGTGAGGCGGCTTGGGGTAGTGATGCGGGCGTGTGACAAATGATCCGCCGCCGGATTCCATTCTGTCGAGTGAAAGCCGCTCGATACCGATGAGGGCTCCGATGCCGTCATGCAGGGGGGACGGTTGCCCGATCTATCGCGGTGCGCACTTCGCCATAGGAGCGTGCCGTTTCCGGCGTCAGGCGCACCAATGGCAGGCCGATCGTCTGGCAAAGCTCATCGAGGAAGGCGTTGGTTTCGGATGCTTGTTCCATCTCGATGGCGCAGCGAGGCTCCAGCGTATCCCGGTCGCACAGAAGAAAGTCGAAGCACGCCGCCGAGATCCGGTTGACAGCCTGGTACCAGGGCGCGCGTCGGGGAATCGCTGTCACCTCGGCTACCTCGGCGAGCCGTACCTTGGCCAGGATGAGGTAATCGTCGCCTGCCGCTTGCTGCAGCAATGCCAGCAATTCCTGTTCGCTCGGTTGCAGGAAGGGGCGCTTCAGTTGGTAGGGCATCCGTAGCGCGGGGTGGTTGAATTGCCGCTGCTTGATATAGAAGACCAGCGCGAAGCAGACGAAAGCCACCAGCACCAGTCCAAGAAAAGCGGTCATCTCGCGGCTATCGACAGGGGGGCGGGCTGGACTGCCTGAACGGGTCGGATGCACATGGGGTTGTTCCTCAACGTTTAAAAAAGAGTATCGAGCCTGCACCTTGGAGCGGGCAGAGCGAGGGGAGTTCGTTCAGGCATAGGCTGTACTTATCCCGAGTATCTGTGCAGCGTTCTGTGGATAACCTATGAGCTTACCGCCGGAGGCCATGTGGCACTAGCGCTTTGCGTGTCTGGTCATGCTTTGATCAGTTGTCGAGGAGCTTGCTTCGAGGCACAGTGTCGTCTCATGCACAAGCTCTTAAACATTGATATTCAAGAATTTTTATTCAGACCAGAGCACCACGCTTACAGTTATCCCCGTTTACTGTGGAGAGTGTTGTGGATAAGTGCAGGTAAAGGTCCCGGAGGCGCCACGCCCGTTGGGCTGGAAAAAACTGTTCGTTTTTCATACAGCCGCCGAGGGCGGTCCCGGCGGCGGAGACTCTTGGAATCAAACCGCCGAAGCGTTGTGCCAACGGCTGTCGGCGCTGGGCTGCCAATCGCCCAACAGCTGCAACAGGGTTAGAGGTGATTCGCTGCGCTGCAGCATGTCGCGGTACCGCGGCTTCACGAAACCTTCTTCGACGAGGTGGTCCAGGAAGTGGCTGAGCTTGCTATAGAACTGGTTGATATCCAGCAGACCGAGGGGCTTGCTGTGATAGCCCAGTTGCCCCCAGGTCCATACTTCGAACAGTTCCTCCAGGGTGCCTAGGCCGCCCGGCAGCGCAATGAAGGCATCGGACAGTTCAGCCATGCGGGCCTTGCGCGCGTGCATGCCGTTGACGACTTCCAGCCGCGTCAGCCCGGTGTGGCCGATTTCAGAATCTTTCAGACTTTGCGGGATGATGCCGATCACTTCGCCGCCAGCAGCCATCGTGGCATCGGCTACCACGCCCATCAGACCAACCGCGCCGCCTCCGTAGATCAGCCGGATGCCGTTCGCCGCCAGCGTCTGGCCCATTGCGATGGCCGCTTCACGATAGATGGGGTTGGCGCCGGTGCTGGCGCCGCAGAATACGCAAATCGATTGCAGGGACATGATTCACTCCGTCAGTAGGACGGCTGGCAGCGTAACGCCGGCTTCCTCCAGGGCCAAGCGTCAGTAGGGCTCGCCGATGCAGGCGCCGCTGATTCCCAAGGCATAGTTGGCAAATAGGGTCTGGATCATCTCGAGGCTGGGCATGGGGACGCTCCTTGGTTGTTGAAAACAAGCCTAGTCGCTCCTTGGCGCCCAGCCTTGTAGCTTTTTCGCATCGCTCCGATAGCGTAACGGGCAAACTTATCCCCGAAGGCTGTGCAAACTTCTGTGGATAAGCTCTTCGTGTTTTGCTCAAGTAGGCGTGGGTGCTGGCATTGCTGGCGCTGATCAAGAAATGACCAACGGCTATGCGATGTCCTAAGTGCTTGTTAAGAAGGTTCTTTTGCGTTACTGCGGCTAGAAGCTCGCAGTCGGATTGCGCCGTTTTGTTATCCAGCGTTACTGTGGGGCGCTCTGTGGATAACGTGGGGAAACCAGGCGCTAGCCTGCTGCGTGTCTGGTTTGTAGTGGGGTGGTCGAAAATTGATCAATTAGCATCTTGCGAAGCGACCTCCTCAATTACCCATCGATCGGCTTCGCTGCATGCCTCGAGCAGGCAGGTCGAGCAGCGTGTCAGTCCTAAGTGCCCCCGCGCGGCGCTGGGCTGACAGCGGCGCTGACGCCGGACTCGACATCATCCCGACGCCTTATGCCGCGGCATTCATTCGTGGCGGTTTTGATTGTGGGCAGGTTTGGCCTGACTGACACTCGCCTGATCCCATACAACACATCCAATCAAAACCGCTGGAGGATATCCGATGAGTGAAGCCATTCGCTTCGAAGACAAGGTGGTCGTGGTGACCGGCGCCGGTGGTGGTCTCGGCCGCGCCCATGCGCTGCTGTTCGCCCGTCACGGGGCCAAGGTGGTGGTCAATGATCTGGGTGGCAGCGCCCAAGGCGAGGGTGCCAACGCCTCGGCTGCCGATCGCGTCGTTGAGGAAATCCGTCAGGCCGGCGGCACCGCGGTGGCCAACCATGACTCGGTGACCGACGGCGGCAAGATCGTCCAACAGGCGCTGGACAGCTTCGGCCGCATCGATGTGGTGGTGAACAACGCTGGCATCCTGCGCGACAAGACCTTCCACAAGATGGAAGACGCCGACTGGGATCTGGTCTACCGCGTGCACGTCGAGGGCGCCTACAAGGTAACCCGCGCCGCATGGCCGCACATGCGTGAGCAGGGTTATGGCCGGGTGATCTTCACCGCATCGACGTCAGGTATCTACGGCAACTTCGGCCAGTCCAACTACGGCATGGCCAAGCTCGGCCTCTACGGGCTGACCCGCACTCTGGCGCTGGAAGGACGCAAGAACAACATTCTGGTCAATGCCATCGCCCCCACTGGCGGCACGCGCATGACTGAAGGGCTGATCCCGCCGCAGGTCTTCGAGCAGCTCAAGCCCGAGCTGGTCAGCCCGTTGGTGGTCTTCCTCGCCAGCGAACAGTGCCAGGAAACCTCCGGGCTGTTCGAAGTGGGCGGCGGCTGGATGGGCAAGGTGCGCTGGGAGCGCAGCCTGGGGGCTGGTTTCGACCCGAAGGTCGGCTTCGATGCCGAAGACGTCGCAGCCAGCTGGCAGCAGATCTGCGATTTCGAGAATGCCGCGCACCCGGCTGACAACATGGAAGCGCTGAAGGAAATGATGGCCAACCTGCAGAAGCACGCCGGTTAAGGCCTCCGGGTCGGGCTGCGCTCCGTGGGCGGTCGCGCGCCCGCTCTGGTCCGGCCCGGGGCGAATCAGCTCGCGGCGGCGGTCGGTGCGCTTGCTAATAGCAGGCGCAAGGCCTTCGCCCGGGCCTGGGTGAGATCGCGCACGTAGTACAGCTGTCCTTCGAGCAGGTGGATGCCGGCGCGGCGCAGCTTGAGTCTTATCCGGGCATTGCTGCCACAGAGGATCAGCGCGATATCCTGTTTTCGGTAGTCCAGCAGAACGTTTTCCAGCGCTGCCAGAGCGGTCATGTCCAGCGTTGGCACGCCACTGATATCGACGATGACGATCTTCACTTCCGGGTTGAAGCGTCGCAGCACGCTCAACGCCTTCTCCGCAGCACCGAAGAACAACGGACCGCGAATCGCATAGGCGGCGACGTGCTCGGGCAGATCCTGCAGCAGCCGGTTCTGGGCGGATCGCAGGCTAGTGGTATCGGTCAGCTCGCTCATGCGCTTGATAAACAGACCCGCGGCCAGCAGCAGGCCGACGCCAACCGCCAGCACCATGTCGAACAGCACCGTCAGGATCAGGCACGTCAGCAGCACCAGTACGTCGCTACGAGGTGCGATGCGCAGGGTCTTGAGCACATGCGGTGCCTCGCTCATGTTCCAGGCCACCATGAGCAGCAACGCCGCCAGGGCCGCCATCGGCAGATAGCTGAACAAGGGCGCCAGCCAGAGGATGGCGACCAGCACCACGCCCGCATGAATGATCGCCGCCAGCGGTGAGAAGGCACCTGCGCGCACATTGGTGGCACTGCGGGCGATGGCTGCGGTGGCAGTGATGCCGCCGAACAACGGCGCGATCAAATTACCGATGCCCTGACCCAGTAACTCGGCGTTCGGGTCATGGCTGCTGCCAGTCATACCGTCGGCCACTACGGCGCAGAGCAACGACTCGATAGCGCCCAGCATGGCAATGGCGAACGCAGGTGCCAGCAACTGACGGAACAACTCGAAACTCAGCATCAGCGGTTGCCCGTCCGGGCCCGGCAACAGCCAGGGCCAAGCGAAATCGGGAAGAAACGGCGGTATGCCGGGATGGGAGACGCCATCGCCCATGTAGCTGAAGCGTTCGCCCAGCGTGGCCACGGCCAGACCGGACGATTCCAGTGCCATGCCGGCCAGCGCGCCGACGACCAGTGCCACCAGGTGGCCGGGTACCTTCGGCACCAGACGCGGCCATATGATCAATACCGCCAGGCAGAGCACCGCCACCAGTGCATCACCCGGCTGTGCGCTGGGCAGCGCGCGAGCCAGTTGGGTCAGTTGCTCCACGTAGTGCTGAGGTGGTTCGGTAATGGTCAGCCCGAACACATCCTTGAGTTGCAACGTCGCGATGACGATGCCGATGCCCGCGGTGAAACCCAGGGTCACCGGATAGGGTACGAAGGCAATCAACTTGCCCGCGCGCAGCAATCCGAGCGCAATCAGGATCAGCCCGGCGAGCATGGTGCAGAGCAGCAGTCCGCCAAGGCCGAACTGCTGGGTGATCGGCAGCAGAATGACCACGAACGCGGCCGTTGGGCCGGACACGTTGAATCGGGAACCTCCCGTCAGCGCAATCAACGGCGCGGCGATCAGCACGGTATACAGACCATGCTGCGGGGCAACACCCACCGCGATCGCCAGTGCCATCGCCAGCGGGATGGCGATGATGCCCACGGTCAGCCCGGCAATGATGTCACCGCGCAATGCGTTGGTGCCGTAGCCCGCGCGCAGGGCCTGACGCCAGGCAGCGAAGAGGGGCGGAAGGTTCATGCCAGACACTCCTTGTGGGCAAAGCGCGAGTATAAGCACAGCGCTCGAAGGTGCGTCTGCAGCGACGCAACAAGCTCGATAAATCGACGATATTCGAGTACGACCTTGGTCGCAACGCACGCTGGCGCGTTGAGTGCGACCGTTGCGCGGAGTAAACTGCCGCCCCCGTAAGGCTCGTCGAACCGGAGAAACCATGCGTAAAGACAAGAAACAGGTGATCGGCGAAGAGATCAGCGACGAATCGATCCGTTTGTTTCTGGAGCCGGAGCCGGCTGACGAAACACCGCCCTCGCTGCACAAGCTGATCAAGGCCTATCGAGGACTGCGCGTCGATGATTTCGAGCGTTTTCTCGGATTCTTTGTCGAAGCCGGATACGACCTGAATGCGAAAGATGCCAAAGGGCGTGATTTCGTTGCGCTGATTGCTGACCAGCGCCAGGCCGAGCCCTATATCGAGCTGATCGAGGCCGCTCGCGGCTGATTTCATTTCACTGGCGGAGCGCCTGTCGAGGCGCGATACCCGTCGGACTGGCTGCGCAACCGACAGCCGCAATCGATTTTCTCGCTGCATGCGTCCCGTAGAGCCCAGGCCTATCGCCCCGCTCCGGGAAGCCTCGGAGCGAGAGGGAGGAGGCCAAAAGCCGTTCTCCCGACAGCGGACAGGCACCCAGCGGTGACTGTCTTCGGGCACAAGCCCGAGCAGCGGTATGGAAACCTACTCCGTTTCTAGCCGCCTGGCTGGTGGTTCTACACGATCGCGTACTGCGGTCGTGACAGTTTAATGCTGTGATTCTGGAGAACGCGTTAATGACGCAACACGATAGCGAAGCCGTGGATTTGGTACTGGTGGGAGCCGGTATCATGAGTGCGACTCTGGCAGTACTGCTCAAGGAACTCGATCCCGACATCAAGCTGGAAATCGTCGAACTGCAGGAGTCCGGGGCCGTCGAAAGTTCGAATCCCTGGAACAACGCTGGCACTGGCCACGCCGGGCTGTGTGAGTTGAACTACACGCCGGACACTGGCGGCCCGATCGATATCAAGAAAGCTGTCACCATCAATACCCAGTTCGAGGTTTCCAAGCAGTTCTGGGCCTACCTGACGGGTCGTGAAGGCTTCGGCAGCCCCCGCGACTTCCTCAACGTCGTGCCGCATCTGAGCTTCGTTCGCGGCAGCAAGAACATCGATTTCCTGAAGCGTCGCTTCGACGCGTTGAAAACCCATCATGCCTTCGAAAACATGGTCTACACCGAAGACCGTGCCACTATGGAAGAGTGGATGCCGTTGATGATGCCGGGCCGCCCGGTCGACGAGCCGATTGCCGCCACCCGTGCGCTGAACGGCACTGACGTCAACTTCGGTGAACTGACTCGGCAGATGCTCGAATATCTCGCGGTCAAGCCGGGCGTGAAAATGTCCTATTTCCAGAAGGTCACCGGCCTCGAGCGCAACGGCAAGGGCTGGCGCGTGGAAATCAAGAACACGCGCGACGGCAGCAGCCGTGAACTCGATGCCGGCTTTGTCTTCCTGGGCGCGGGTGGCGGGGCGCTGCCGCTGCTGCAGATGTCCGATATCGAAGAAGGCAAAGGCTACGGCGGCTTTCCGGTCAGCGGCCAGTGGCTGCGCTGCGACAACCCGGAAATCGTCAAGCAACACCAGGCCAAGGTCTACAGCCTGGCGGCCGTGGGCGCACCGCCGATGTCCGTTCCGCATTTGGACACACGCGTCGTTGACGGCAAGACGTCCCTGCTGTTCGGGCCCTATGCCGGCTTCACCACCAAGTTCCTCAAGCATGGATCGCCGCTCGACCTGCCATTATCGATCCGTCCGAGCAACCTCAAGCCGATGCTGGCTGTCGCGCGCGACAACATGGACCTGACTCGCTACCTGATCAAAGAGGTCAGACAGTCCATGGAGGATCGTCTGGAAACGCTGCGTGGCTTCTACCCCGAAGCCAAAGCCGAAGACTGGCGTCTGGAGGTGGCGGGTCAGCGCGTGCAGATCATCAAGAAAGACCCGAAGAAGGGCGGCATTCTGCAATTTGGCACAGAGCTGGTGGCGGCGCGGGACGGCTCCATCGCCGCCCTGCTAGGGGCGTCCCCGGGTGCTTCGGTCACCGTATCGATCATGCTCGATCTGATCGAGCGATGCTTCCCGGAGCAGGCGAAAAGCGAAGCCTGGAGCCGCAAGCTTGGCGAAATCTTCCCGGCCCGCGAAAAGGTCCTGGAAACAGACGCGGTGGCGTATCGCGAAGTGGCCGCCGTGGTCGACAAGCGTCTGGGCCTGGCCGACTAAGCACGGCTTTCGGTTGTACCTGAAGCCGCGCCGCCCTTAACGGGCCGCGCGGCTTTTTATGCGTCGTGCCGAAGCGCCACCTGCGGCAATGCCTGGCCGATCCATCCAAGGTGTATTTCCATGACTTCTATCCAGCGTTCGCCTTGGGGGCGCTGGGTGGACGTCAACAGCATGCGGCAGCGCTGCTCATCGTCGAGCAGGGCGTAATGGCGCCGTATCGGACGCCTGAATAGTGCGGTCAGCAAGGTCATGAAGCGGCTTCCTGGAGGCTTCGGCGCTTTATCGCACCCTGGTGTTACCGTTCGATGACCGCAGCCTTATCGGGCCCGGGCGGGTCTTTAGCGCATCCGCTGTCAGGCGATTGCAAGGCTGGTTATACTTCGCGGCATTCATCCCTCATCTGGAGAAAGACAGCATGCTGAAACGCCTGTTGTTCAGTCTTGCCGCCGCGTCGGCCCTGGCTCTGGCAGGTTGCGCACATAGTCCGCAGCAGCTCGACCCGACCCCTAAGCTCACTGGCACCATCAATCCTGTCGGGCAGGGGCAGCCGGTATCGGTACGGGTCGTGGACGGTCGCCCCTCCGCGACGCTGGGCACCCGTGGCGGCCTGTATCCGGAAACCAGCGCTGTGATCGTGCCGAAGGAGAAGGTCATACCCAAGCTTCAGGCAGAGACCGAAGCGGCCGTACGCCTGCTCGGCTTCACACCGTCGCCCAATGCCTATAACGCCCCTCAGTTGACCCTGACGTTGGCCGAGCTGAAGTACCAGTCGCCGAAGGAAGGGCTCTATGTGACCGAGGCAACCATCGGCGCAACCTTCCGGGTCGAAGTACAGAACGGTGGCCGTCGTTATACCGGCCGTTATGGCGCCTCGCTGAACCAGCGTTTCGGTATGGCCCCGAACGAGCAGACCAACACCAAGTTGGTCAGTGAAGTATTGAGCGATGCGTTGAGCCGCGCTTTCCGCGACCAGAGCATCGGCCAGGTATTGGCTCAGTAATCAGCAACGACTGGTCATGCCTCGGTAACGCAAACCCGCATCTCGATGCGGGTTTTTTGTTTCGACGCACTCTGTGAAAGGCTTCGAAGATGCAATGCTTGGGAGCCAAGCCTTGCCGTCACGGGTGCTCAGTTGCCATAGCGAGCCAAAGGTCGAGCGCAAAAAAAAGCCCCGACAGCGCACTGCTCGGGGCGTTTTTTTATGAGCGGGCAAGTGCTCGGATCAGCGCACGCCGGAATTGCGCAGCGCAGCCGGGGTGTACTGATTGGAGTTGGCTTCGTAGTTGTAAACGTACGGATTCTTCTCCTCGTTCTTCATGCCCATCACCAGATAGCGACCGGAAACCAGGTCATACAGGGTTTCCATCGAATACAGCGGTACCTGCACGTTGAAGAAATATTGTGCATGAGCCTCGGCGACGCGCCATAGGGTGTTACGGCCGTCGTAGTGGTCGATCACCGCGGCCTGCCAGGTATCCTCGTCGATGAAGAAGTGGCGCTTGGCGTAGATGTGCCGCTCGCCGTTCTTCAATGTCGCTTCGACTTCCCACACGCGGTGTAGCTCGTAGCGGGTCAGGTCCTGATTGATGTGGCCAGCCTGGATGATGTCGTCATATTTTAGCTTCGGTGAGTCCAGGCGGTAGGAGTTGTAGGGAATGTACATCTCCTTCTTGCCCACCAGTTTCCAGTCGTAGCGGTCCGGTGCACCGTTGAACATGTCCAGGTTGTCGGCGGTACGCAGGCCATCGGCCGCGGTGCCGGGACCGTCATAGGCAACCTGTGGGGCACGACGCACACGGCGCTGGCCGGCGTTATAGATCCAGGCCATGCGGGGTTCTTTCACCTGGTCCAGGGTCTCGTGCACCAGCAGGACGTTGCCGGCCAGTCGCGACGGCTCGGTGACTTGCTGCTTGAAGTAGAAGAGGACGTTGCCGTGCTTCTCTGGGTTGTAGTCGCGCAAGGTGTCGGTATAGACCACTTCGTCGACGAACTTGACCAGGTTGTAGCTGCCATTCACCTGAGGCGTAGCCTGCGCCACCACGCGACGGGCCGAGCCGCCACGGTAGCGGGTGATATGGTTCCAGGCCACTTCCAGGCCATTCTGAGGAATCGGGAAGGCGATTGCGGTATCGAAGCCTTCCAGGCCGTTGCCGCCGCGGACCAGTTTGGTATGGGTCGCGTTCTTCTTCGCCGCGTCGTAGATTCGTTGCGGTACTGCAGCACTACGGTGGGTTTCGAAAACAGGCAGGCGATAGGTGTCGGGGTAGCGCTTGAGCATGGCGATCTGGCCAGGGCTCAGGTTGTCTTTGTATTGCTCGACGTTTTGCGCCGTGATGGTGAACTTCGGCTTGTCGTTCGGGTACGGATCGCCGACGAAGCCATCGGCGCTGACGGCTGCGGCATCCTGTGGCAAACCTCCCGTCCACGCCGGAATAGTGCCAGCGGCGTTGCCGGCTTTCTCTGCTCCGGTGGGCGTCAGGCTGTCACCCAGCTTGGCGGCCTCGGATTCGGATACCTCCGCCATGGCTCCACTTGCCAGCAGGGCGCTGGCCAGCAAAGAGACTGTGAGGGCCCCCGTCTTTAACATGTTCTTATTCATTGTTAGTCCTGTTGATCTTGGGTAACTGATTCCCTGCGAGGGGTACCGTAAGCGCGGCGTTCGCAGGTAGCGACCTCCACAACGTAGTGGCGGACCTTGTGGTCCGGTAAGTGGCGTCAGGGACGCAGCGACTTACAAGTTGCCGTTCGCTCGACTCCGTGGCAGTCCCGCCTGCTTGCTCAATTCAGGCGCACGCTCTATTCCGGTTGTCCGAGACGAGATGAGGGTGGAGCTGAGGAGGACTATAAGTCAACAATCGAGACGGGGCCTATCTGCATAAATGGCGCAAATACCCGGCAAATTGCCATCTGTCGGTTGCGTTTCGCTTTGTCGGAAATGGCTGAACCGGCGGTTGCGCTTCGGTAGACTCCGCAGCCGCATTGGCACTCGATACCGGGCCAGCATTTTTTGTGTTCGTGGAGGTTCGGTTGTTACTGAATATCGACTTTTCGGGGCTATCCAGCCTCGCCACCGTGCTCAATTCGATGGCGTTACTGATCGCGCTCAGCGGTGGCTGGTTGTTGCTGGCGACACGTTGGCGTCAGCAGCTCGCGGCCAATTCCGCGCCGCTCGCCAGCGTCAGCCCATCGACCGCCAGGCCGATCGGGGCAGCGCGAACCCAGCGCATCGATTCTTTTTTCTATGGCTTCGGCTTCAGCAGCCTGGCACTGGCCTGGCTGCTTTCTGAGCTCGCCCGGCTGACATAGTCACCCGCCGGGTCGCTCTTGGCGATCAGAGGCTCAAGCCTGCCTTCAGCCTGTGCTGATTACGTACCGGAGTGGCGTACTGCTGGATCAGGTAAGGCTGTTGCACGCTGGGACATGCGGCCAGGCGCTTGCTCCATTCAGCCTCGGCACGCGCGATTTCTTCGCGACTGAACAGTTCGCCGAGCTCGGGTATCGATAGCTCCGTATCGCGTCCGTCCCAGATCTGGTACGCCAGATAATTTACCGGGAACAGGCGGTAGTCGCAGAGAATCTGCTGGTCGATGGCGAGCGCCAGTTGCTTGGCATCGCTCGGGACGTCGGTGATCGGTGTGCCGAAGCTGACGTGCACGCGGCCTTTGTAGCCGGTGATACCCAAGGCAATGCTGGTGTCATCCTCTCCCGGTGCCTTGGTGTAGGTGCCGGTGGTGGCGCGGATGTAAAGCTCGCGAGCCTTGGCCTGATCGCAGGGGTCGTACTCGTAGCTGATCGAGACCGGGGTGGGACGCAGGGCGGCCATGGCTTCGGCAAAAGGTTCGTCCTTGCGGCTCATATGCAGCATTTTCAGTATTGCCGAGTCGGTGCGATCGTCACCATCCTTGGCGCGACCTTCGGCTTGCGCAATCCAGATCGATTCGCCGTCGTTGAGGATCGAGTGGTTGATGTAGGCGGAGAGCACCTGGTAAGCCGCGAGCTTCTCGCGTCGACCGGTCACCGAGCGGCGCACGATGAAGCTCTTGTTCAGCCGCATCAGGTCGCTGACGAAGGGGCGTTGCAGCAGGTTATCGCCGATGGCGATGCGCGGTGTGCGCATCTTGGCTTGGAATACCGCGTAATTGACGAAGGCCGGATCCATCACGATGTCTCGGTGGTTGGCCAGAAATAGATAGGCGCAGCCGGGCTGGATTTTTTCAAGCCCGGAATAAGTGATGCCATCCGTGGCTCGTTCGATGGTGCGTTCGAGATACATCTCGATCCGCGCCTGCAGCGTGTCGACCGAATGGATGCTGGCGAACTCGCGCCGCAGGCGTTGCGCTATAAGGGGTTTCAGCAACCAGCCCATCGGGCCGGCCAGCCGCGGAAAGCGGAAGTGCGCCAGAATATCGAGGAACTCTCGGTCGGCGAACAGTCGCGCCATCACGGCAGGGACTTCAGCGTCGGCGTAGGGTCGGATGGCTTCGAATTCGTCCATCATGCTCTCTGTAAGGGAAACAACTGAATGACCCCACTCATGTTGGGTCGAAATTAGGTCTGTTGGTGTTTCGGTGCGGTCTCGGCGCAAGCGCTGAGCAGGACGCGAGTCGTCCGGTTTGTTCATTCGCAACGGGCGGCGAGTTACACCGCTATGCTCCAAGCAGGGCCGCCCTTCGGGAGGCAACGCGACGGGCGCATTCTCAACAGACTGGACGGCGATTATAGCGGCAAGTCAGGCAGGAGACGCTGATGCTGGAATCACAGGACTACCAATGCCCCTATTGTGGCGAAGCAGTGGACGCGCTGCTTGACCTGAGTGGTGGGGACCAGCGTTACATCGAGGATTGTCCGGTCTGTTGCCGGCCGATCATTTTCGATCTACGGACCGACGGTACCGACTGGCAACTCGATGTGCTGCGGGAGGATGAATAGGTGCAGCGCGTTTACGAGCCGCGCGACCTGCTCGAGGCCGAGATGCTGCGCGGCATGTTGATCGCCGAGGGCATCGAGGTGTTTCTGAGCGGGCGGCACCTGATCGGTGCGATGGGCGAATTGCCGGCTGCCGGTCTGCTCGGGTTGATGGTCGACGATGAGCAGGCCGAGCGCGCGCGACGGCTGATCGCTGAGTACAATGGCGCCGAGCCGCTGCCGGGTGACGAGCCGGAAAGCTATCCGGGCGAGCTCATCTGCTGATACTGGCCGAATCAATGGCCACAGCCGTGCCCTGAGGCCGGCGCCGTCGATCTTTCTCCTACGAGTTCCGTTTCCATGTGTGGCCGCTATGCGCTGTTTCGCTGGAGCCCGGCCTTTGCCGCGCTGCCTGGTTTTCCCGCCGATCAACAACCGCACTGGAGCCTGTCGCCCGGTGCGTCGGTCTTGCTGCTGCGGCAGATCGACGACGTGCTGCAACTCGACAGTGTGCGGTGGGGGCTAACCCCGGCCTGGTTGACCGATTTCACCCGGACGCCAGCGCAGGCGCGGGCAGAAACCTTGGCCGAGCAGCCGATGTTTCGTGACGCCTATCGCCTGCGCCGGGGTGTGCTGCCCGCCAACGGCTTTTACGAATGGCGCGGCACCGCTCGCAAACGGCCCTACTGGATGACTGGAGAAGATTCGCTGCTGTATTTCGCAGCCATCTGGGAGGCCTATCCGGTGCACGGGCATACCTACCTCAGCGCGGCTGTGGTGACGCTGCCCGCAGCAAATCAGCGGCGGCCATTGATGCTGGATCAGGCTGCGATGGCCGCCTGGCTCGATCCGCAGAGCTCGCCTGAGGCGCTGCAGTCCCTGCTGGCCGCACCGCAGCCGGCGCTACGCGAGCGCCCCCTGGCGACCTTGGTCAATGACCCCAAACTGGATGCTCCAGAATGCCTGACACCGGTGAACTAGCCGCAAGCCAAGCAGGCCGGTTGCTCGGCCGCCGGGCTCGCTCTAGCATACGGCGCAGAATCAACGGGAGACGCGACATGCTCAAGCGGCATCCATTAGCTCTTTTTCTGGCGACCTCCGTGCTCGTCGGTTGTCAGGCCGTCAATACCACCAGTGGCGGTGCGGTCGGGGTCGATCGCAAACAGTACATGTTCAGCATGTTGTCGACCGAACAGGTCAATCAGATGTATGCCCAGTCCTACCAGCAGACCCTGAGCGAGGCGTCGAAGAAGGGCATGCTGGAAAAAAACAGCGCCATCAGCAAACGCGTCAATGCCATCGCTCAACGGCTGATCGCCGAAGTACCGGCCTTTCGCCCGGACGCGGCGCAATGGGACTGGGACGTCAACGTCATCGACAGTCCGGAACTGAACGCCAACTGCGGCCCGGGCGGCAAGATCATTTTCTATACGGGGCTAATCGAAAAGCTGAAGCTGACCGACGACGAGATCGCTGCGGTGATGGGCCATGAAATCGCCCACGCGCTGCGCGAACACGGCCGCGAGGCGATGTCCAAGGCTTACGGCGTGCAGATGGCTACACAGATCGGTTCGGCGTTCGGGGTTGGCGATGGCAGTCTGCAGCTCGCCAACATGGGCGTTGAATACCTGATGACGTTGCCTAATAGCCGCAGTAACGAAAACGAGGCCGACCTGATTGGATTGGAGTTGGCGGCGCGCGCGGGCTACAACCCGAATGCGGCGGTCAGCCTGTGGCAGAAGATGGCCGCCGCCGGTGGCTCGGCCCCGCCGGAATTCCTCAGCACGCACCCGTCTTCGAGCAGCCGCACGCAGGCGCTGCAACAGAACATTCCGAAGGTCATGCCGCTGTACCAGCAGCGACGCTGAGGCCGGCAGCTGTCATCGCCCGGATCAGGTCGGTGGCAGCGTTACCGGGATGGGGCTGTCCATGCCCAGTTGTTTACGCGCGCTTTCGAGGTCGAACAGCGTGTTGATTTCCTCGATGTCGCCTCCGGGGTTGAGCGTCCAGATCGACATGGCGGCGACGGTGAGAATCTTGCCGCTCGGCGCGAGGCCGAACACCGGTTTTTCCAGCGTACCGAATAGGGTGCTTGAGGTGACTACGCGATTGCCTTCGCTGAGGCATTCATCCACCACTACTTCGAGGTCCGGGAGCGCCTGGCGGATCTCGCGCACGATCAGACCGAAACCGGCACTGTTGACCGGTTGTGCGATGAACGAGCTCCTGTAACTGAAGTAACGACTCTGCAGTTGTTCGGCCAGTGCCAGACGACCTTTACTCCAGCTCAGGTCGATATGCTGCTGCACCCTCCGTTTTCGTTCCTCCGGTGACATGCCGCTTGCTCCCCTCAAGTGCCGCCAGAATGCGGTGAAGACCCACTCTAACAGCACCGGCGACATGGCAATTTGCGCTGCGTATCAGACTGGAAGCGTGCCGCTCAAGGTCAGGGCCTGATAGACGGCATACAGCGCCAACGCGGCGAAGCCAGCGGCGGCAACACGGCGAATCAGGGTAAGGGGCATGCGATCGGCTGCGAAATTTCCAGCCAGTACCACCGGTACGTTGGCGATCAGCATGCCCAGGGTGGTGCCGATGATTACCAAGACGAAATTGGGGTATTGCGCAGCGAGCATGACGGTTGCGATCTGGGTTTTGTCACCCATCTCCGCCAGAAAGAACGCGATGAGGGTGGCAGCGAAGGGACCGAAGCGCCGACCGCGCGAGGCTTCGTCTTCCTCCAGTTTGTCCGGTACTAGCGTCCACAGCGCCACGGCGGCAAAGGAGGCGGCGAGAATCCAGCTGAGAATGGTCGGAGAGACCAGCGATGAAACCCAGTTGCCGACGGCTCCGGCTGCGGCATGGTTGGCCAGCGTGGCGACGACGATACCCCAGATGATCGGCAGCGGGCGCCGATAGCGGGCCGCCAGCAGCAGGGCGAGCAGTTGCGTCTTGTCGCCGATCTCGGCCAGAGCAACGATCAGGGTTGGGATGTAGAACGATTCCAAGCGAACTTCCTTGCGGGGGCGGGTCGACGAAATCACCATGACACGCACCGCCTGCCCGCCCCGGGTCAGGTGTACGTGTCATGGGTCTTGTCAAACCAGGCGAGGCTGCGTGAACAGGCCGCGCGGGTCGCATGCGCCATGGTCTGTGGACCAAGTGTGTTGACGCATGCCAGGCGAGCAGGGCGCTCGCCGGAGACTACTCCCCCAGGACGGGCGCGAGTTTGCCCAAGCGCGGCGTGTAGTGCAAGTCGATCAGGCGCGCTGTGCACGGTAGATGCGGAAGCCCTCCGCATTGCTCAGCGTCTCGCAATGGCCCAGATGGGCCTCGATCAGTGGCGGATACTTGAGGAAGGCATTGGCTACCAGGCGCAACTCGCCGTTGGGTCGCAGATGACTGGCGGCACGTTGCAGCAGTGTTTCGCTGGCGGCGTAGTGGGTATGCACGCCCTGATGGAACGGCGGATTGCTGATGATCGCAGCGCAGTCGTCTGGCGCCGCGTCAATGCCATCGCCGGCAATGACCTGGGCCTGTAACTGGTTGGCTGCCAGCGTCATGCGGCTGCTCTGGACGGCGAACGCATCGACGTCCAGCAACACCACCTCGCTTTGCGGATAACGTCTCTTCAGCGACGCACCGATGACGCCTGCACCGCAGCCGAAATCCAGCAGCCGGCCGGTAGGCAGATCGTCGAGCCGTTCCAGCAGCAGAGCGGTGCCACGATCGAGTCGGCCATGGCTGAACACGCCGGGCAGGCTGACGACCTGCAGCGGGCCGTCAGCCAGGTCGAGTTCGAAGCGCTGTGCAAGGGTTTCCAACTCGGGCGCCGGCGGACTGTTCGCTATCTTGACCTGCCACAATTGGCAATGGCGGGCGCTGTCGAGCTTGCGAGCCTCGCCGAACGGCGACAGCTGTCTGGCGGCGCGCTCGACGCCTGCGCGCTTTTCTCCGACCAGATACAGCAAACGTCCCGGTAACCGCGCCGCCAACGCGTTCAGCAAGTAATCGGTCAGCTCACGTGACTTGGGCAGAAACAGCACGGCAGCGTCGAACGCGGCCGATGGGGGCTCGACACCGAATGTGCAGCGCCCGGCGAAGCGAGTCTGCAGCCACTGCTGTTCGCCTGCGTGCCAGCTCCAGCCGATGGCTCCGGGCAGCTGGCCGAGCAGGTCGTCGGCCGGCAGCCCGGCAAGCAACAGCTCGCCGCTGAAGAGTTCGGCCTGACGCAGCAGTACTTCGCTTCGGGGGTCCATGATGCCTCCGGACAAAAGCTGGCGAGCTTAGCAGTCTTGTCCCTGGCAGCAGAAGCGTCAGCCGACCTGACGCTTCGGCGCGCCGGCGAAAAACGCTTCGGCGTTTTCACACATTTGATCAACGATGCGCTGCCGTGCTTCACGGCTGCCCCAGGCGCTATGTGGCGTCACGATCAGGCGCGGCACGTCCGCAGCCAGCAGTGGGTTGTCGTTGCTGGGTGGCTCGCTGGTGAGCACATCGGTGGCGGCGCCGCCCAAATGTCCGCTGCGCAATGTGTCAGCCAGCGCCTGTTCATCAATTAAGCCGCCACGGGCGGTATTGATGATGAATGCCGTGGGCTTCATCAATCGCAGCTCGCGTGCTCCGATGAGGTCGCGTGTCTGCTCGGTCAGCGGGCAATGCAGCGTCAGGGCGTCGATCTGTGGCAGCAGTTCGTCGAGGTCCAGGCGGTCGGCGCGTGGCGGGCGGCCAGGCAGGTTGCCGGTCAGCACCCGCATGCCCAGCGCCTCGGCCAGTCTGGCGACGGCGCTGCCCAGCTCGCCGTGACCGAGCACGCCGAGGGTCTTGCCGGCGAGCTCGACGATGGGAAAATCCAGTAGGCAGAACTGCCCGCTTTCCTGCCAGCGACCTCGGGCGACGGCGCCTTGATAATCGGGTAGCCGTGTGGCCAGCGCGAGCAGTAGCATCAAGGTGTGCTGGGCCACGGTGGCGGTGCCATAGGCCTGGCAGTTGCAGACCGCGATGCCGCGCTGTTTGGCGGCGACCAAGTCGATGTTGTTGACGCCGGTCGCGGCTACTAGGATCAGCTTGAGCTCCGGACAGGCGGCGAGCGCTGCTTCGTTCAGTGGCACCTTGTTAACGATGGCGACTTGGGCGCCCTGCAGCCGTTCGACGATCTGCGAGTCGCTGGTCTGCGCATGGCAGCTCAGTTCATCGAAGGTCGACCGCAGCGCAGCCAGGTCCAGGTCGCCCTGGTCGAGTGGGGATAGATCGAGGAATACAGCGCGGCGATTGCTCATGGACTTTACTCGTATGAATCAGCGGGCGGATGTCCCGCCCCGGAAATAGCGGAGTCGCTAGATGTATTGGATGGAGTTTCTTACCGTGGCGCTGGTTCATCTGCTTGCTGTGGCCAGTCCCGGACCGGACTTTGCGGTGGTCGTGCGTGAAAGTGTGACCCGTGGTCAGCGCAGCGGCAGCTGGACGGCTATCGGTGTGGGCAGCGGTATTTTGCTACACGTGGGTTATTCGTTGCTTGGTATTGGCCTGATCGTCTCGCAGTCGATCGTGCTGTTCAACCTATTCAAGTGGCTGGCAGCCGGTTATCTGTTCTATCTCGGTGTTCAAGCGCTACGCGCCAAGCCCGTTGCGGTCGGCGATCTGCCACCGCCCGGCACTGGCGGAGCACAATCTTGCAGACGTGCCTTTACGGTGGGTTTCGTTACCAACGGCTTGAATCCCAAGGCCACACTATTTTTTCTGTCGCTATTCACAGTGGTTATCGACCCCCATACCCCACTCGCCGTTCAGGCGGGCTATGGGGTATATCTGGCGTTCGCTACCGGCTTGTGGTTCTGCCTGGTGGCCTGGCTGTTCAGCCGCGAGCGCGTGCGGGCAGGCTTCGCGCGCATGGGGCACTGGTTCGATCGGGTCACCGGCGCGGTGCTGATCGGCCTTGGCGTCCGCCTGGCGGCAAGCGAGATTGCCTGATCGCCGGGTTATGCAATCGGCTGTTACACAGCGGGCCTCGACGCGTTGAACGACGGCCAGGTTGACTGTCGACTCGGGACGCCGCGCGACGGTTTGCGCGGCGAACATCCGACGCCGTGTCCAGCGTGCCTCTCATAACATCAATAACAGGAAGCCCTATGTTGCAGACCCGAGTGATCAAACCCGCCGCGAATGCCTACCAGTATCCCCTGTTGATCAAGAGCCTGCTGTTGTCGGGCCAGCGTTATGAGCGCACTCGTGAGATCGTCTACCGTGATCAGGTGCGTTTCGACTATCGCACCCTCAATCAGCGCATTGCCCGGCTCGCCAACGTACTGACCGCCGCCGGGGTCAAGGCGGGTGACACCGTGGCGGTCATGGACTGGGACAGTCATCGCTACCTCGAATGTATGTTCGCCATCCCGATGATTGGTGCGGTGGTTCATACCATCAACGTGCGCCTGTCTCCGGAGCAGATCCTCTACACCATGAATCATGCCGAAGATCGCTTCGTTCTGGTCAACAGCGAATTCGCGCCCCTGTATCAGGCGATCGCCGGGCAGCTCACCACGGTCGATAAAACGCTGCTGATTACCGATGCCGATGACAAGACCTGCGATCTGCCCAACTGCGTGGGCGAGTATGAAAGCCTGCTTGCCGAGGCGCAGCCGCACTACGATTTCCCGGACTTCGATGAGAACTCGGTGGCGACGACCTTCTACACCACCGGCACCACCGGAGATCCCAAGGGCGTTTATTTCACCCATCGCCAGTTAGTCCTGCATACCCTTGCCGGAGCGATAACGGTCGGCTGTCGCGAGAATCCCCAGCTGATGGCGGCGGGCGACGTCTACATGCCGATCACGCCGATGTTCCACGTGCATGCCTGGGGGCTGCCGTACGTGGCGACGATGATGGGCCTCAAGCAGGTCTATCCTGGGCGCTACGATCCAGAATTGCTGATCGAGCTGTGGCGCAAGGAGAAGGTCACTTTCTCGCATTGCGTGCCGACTATCGTTCAGATGCTGCTCAACGCCAAGGCGGCGAAGGGCACGGACTTCAACGGCTGGAAAATCACCATCGGCGGCAGTGCGCTGACCCGTGGTCTCTACGAATCAGCCCGTGCCTGCGGCATGCAGCTGGTGGCTGCCTATGGCATGTCGGAAACCTGCCCGCTGATTTCCGGTGCCCATATCAATGATGAGCTGCGTGAGGCCAGCGAGGACGAGCAGAGTAGCTACCGCCTCAAGGCTGGGGTGCCGGTGGTGCTGGTCGATGCCGCCATCCAGGCACCGGACGGCAGTTTTCTACCAGCCGACGGCGTATCCCAGGGCGAGTTGGTGCTTCGGGCGCCCTGGCTGACTCAGGGCTATGCCGGCAATCTTGAAAAGAGCGAAGAGCTATGGGCTGGCGGATGGCTGCATACCGGCGACGTCGCGACCGTCGACGAGATGGGTAACATCGACATTCGCGATCGCATCAAGGATGTCATCAAGACCGGCGGCGAGTGGGTTTCCTCGCTGGCGATTGAAGGCTTGATCAGTCGTCACGAGGCTGTACGCGACGTGGCGGTGGTGGGTGTGCCTGACGAGCGCTGGGGCGAACGCCCATTCGCCCTGGTTGTGCTGTGCGAGGGCAAACAGCTCGATGCGCGTACGCTGCAGCGCTTTCTCGAGCCTGCGGTGGAGCAGGGGCAGATCAATAAGTGGGCGATTCCGCAGCAGATCGCGGTGGTAGCTGACATTCCCAAGACCAGTGTCGGCAAGCTGGACAAGAAGCGTATCCGGGTCGACATCGCGCGCTGGCTGGAAGAGGGCAGTCACGCCATCTCCTCGATCTAGCAACGAGACGGGAAAGGAGCTAGGCGTCGTCTGGCTCCTGACCGGGCTCCAGCATGCTGCGGACTTTGTCTTCGAGGTTCGAGATGCTGAACGGCTTGGTCAGGACCTCGTAGTCGTACGAGGCGTTGCTGCGCTGTAGCACCGAGCTCTCGGCGTAGCCGGTGATGAATAGCACGCGCAAGGACGGCCGCTTTTCCCGGGCGGCATCGGCGAGTTGCCGCCCGTTCATGCCGCCGGGCAGCCCGATATCCGATATCAGCAGATCCAGATGTGCATCGCTCTCGAGAATGCGCAGGCCGCTGGGACCTTCCGCCGCTTCCAGGGTGTTCAGCCCCATTTCCTGCAGCACCTCCGTCACCAGCATACGGACGTTTGGTTCGTCATCCACCACCAGAACGGTACGCCCTTCGACCGAAGCGGGTGGCAGGTCCGTAGTGGACGGCGCATGCAGGCTGGTCGACTGGCCGTGGTGGCGGGGCAAGTAGATCCAGACACTGGTGCCTTCGCCCACCGTGCTCTCGATACGCACGCCTCCGCCCGATTGCTTGGCGAAGCCGTAGACCATGGATAAGCCGAGCCCCGTACCTTCGCCCAGAGGTTTGGTGGTGTAGAACGGATCGAAGACGTAGCCGAGCTTTTCCGGAGGAATGCCGACGCCCGTATCGCGGACGCCGAGTGCGACGTACTCACCGGATTGCAGGCCGATTTCCTGGGCGAGCGGCTCGTCCAGTCGCAGGTTTTCGCTGATCAGCGTCAACTGACCACCATCAGGCATCGCATCGCGGGCGTTGATGGTGAGGTTCAGCAAGGCGTTTTCCAGCTGGTTGGTGTCACAGAGGGTGAGCCAGAGTTCGTCCGACAACTGCGTCGAATAGCTCACCATTGGCCCGATGGTGCGTTGCAGCAGCTCCATCATGCCTTCTATCAGGGTGTTGAGATCGGTGGGGCTGGGGTCGAGCGTCTGGCGTCGTGAAAAAGCCAGCAGGCGGTGGGTGAGCGCGGTCGCGCGAGTGGCGGAGGTCAACGCGCTGCGGATATAACGCTGCAGGTCGTCGGTGCGGCCCTGATCCAGGCGAACCGATAGCAGCTCCAGCGAGCCGATTACGCCCGCCAGGAGGTTGTTGAAATCGTGCGCCAGGCCGCCGGTCAGCTGGCCGACCGCTTCCATTTTCTGCGACTGCCGCAGCGCCGCCTCAGTCTTGGCGCGTGCTGCGACTTCAGCGTTGACGCGCTGCTCGAGGGTTTCGTTGAGGCGGTGCAGTGCTCGTTCGGTACGCTTGTGCTGAGTAATGTCGAGACAAGCACCGACCATGTATGAGGGTCTGCCGTTGGCGTCGGTGAAGGTCTGGCCCTTGTCGAATATCCAGCGCTCGTTGCCCTCCGGCAGTCTGACCCTGAATTGCATCTCGAAATCGTCCCCGTAGCGTGCACAGCGCTCGCACTGCTGGGCGATGCTGTCCCGATCGTCAGGGTGGATCGTATCGAGAAGGTCGTTGAGCCAGCCTGATGTCAGGCCCTCCAGGCCGAACAGGCGCTGCATGGGCAGGTCCATGTCCAGGCGATTGTTGCGCAGATCCCAATAGAAAGTACCGGTGCCGGAGGCCAGCAGTGCCGCGTTCAGGCGCTCGTCGCTCTCGCGCAGGCGTAGCGCCGCAGACTCCTGCTCGAGAAGGCTTTCGGTGACGTCTTCGGCCTGGTGGATGATGTAGCTGACCTGGCCTTGTTCATCCAGCACCGGCACATTGACCACGTCCCAATAGCGATTTTCGTCACGGGTGCCTTCGCCGTGCGGACGCCGCAGTGGATAGCCGACCGTCTTGAGGTGTTGTAGGCGTCCGGTGCGCGCGACCTCCGCCAACGATGCGCGCAGCAGATCGTAGCCGGGGGACGTTGACACCGAGGCGTCGCCGCCGTGATAGGCCTCGAACAGCGGGCGGCCAATGATGTCTTCACGACGCGCCATGGTCGCTCGCAAGCGCTCCTGGCTGGCGGCGACCATGGTGTAGTCGGCATCGTTGGCAACCACGAGGACGATTCCAGGCAGGGCATCGAAGATGCGCTGCAGATCCGCTATGTCGATGGCTCGGCTCTCCGTCTGAATGACACGTCTGCGTGTGCCGTATAGGTTAGTAGTGGCTGTTTTGCGGAAAAAATTCGGTTACCTGAGGAGTCAAGGTGCTAGACAAAGGCCATACGTTGATCAGTGAAACCTTTCCCGTCGGTCCGCTGCAATGCAATTGCACGATCATTGGCGATTCGTTGACGGGCCGGGCCGTCGTCGTGGACCCGGGCGGCGATCCGGAGGTGATCCTTGCGCGAATCGATGCCCTGGGATTGAAGGTCGTCAATGTCATTCACACCCATGCGCATCTGGATCACTTCCTCGCGTCCGGGCAGATCAAGGAGCGAACCGGCGCCACCTTGCACCTGCACAAGGACGACCAGTTCCTCTGGGACAGTCTTGAGCAGCAGTGCCGGCTGTTCGGGGTACCCTATACGCCGGTGCCGGCCCCGGATTGCTGGTTGGCCGACGATCAGGCACTGGCCTGCGGCTGTGGCGTCGCGCTCCACACGCCGGGCCATACGCCGGGCTCGATGTGCTTCTGGTTCCCTGACGTGAAGTTGCTGGTTGCCGGGGATACGCTTTTTCGCCGTGGAATCGGCCGGACCGATCTCTGGGGTGGCGATTATGCCACCATCGAGCGGTCGATCAGACAGAGGCTGTACTGCCTGGACGAGGACGCGACTGTCATCACTGGGCACGGACCGCAAACGCGGTTGGGTGACGAGATGCGAGAGAACCCTTTTGTCCGTGCTTAATTCGTCGTGGGTTCGTCGGCACGTTCCGGTTCTACTGCTGGCTGAGTGTTAACCTAGCGGCGCATTTCAGCCTGCGGACGTGTAGTCCCTGCAGGCTGGCGTCCCGCAGATGAAGGAAGTCACCATGAAAAAACTCAGCAATCTGACCGCATTCGCCGCCACCATCGCACTGCTGGCCGGCTGTACTAACAACCCCTACACCGGCGAACGAGAAGCGGGCAAGGCGGGCATCTACGGTGGCATCGGCGCGGTCAGCGGCGCAGTGATCGGCGCCGCTACCTCCAGCAAGAAGGACCGTGCCAAAGGCGCCCTGATCGGCGCGGCGGTCGGCGGCGCCGCCGGTGGCGGCTATGGCTACTATGTCGATACCCAGGAAGCCAAGCTGCGCCAGACCCTGCAGGGCACCGGGGTTCAGGTCCAGCGCGAGGGCGACAACCTGACGCTGATCATGCCGGGTAACATCACTTTCCCGAGCAACTCGGCAGATATTTCCAGCAGCTTCTACCCGACCCTGAACTCCTTGGTTCGGGTGTTCAAGGAATTCAACAAGAACGGCATCGACATCGTTGGTCATACCGACAGCACGGGCTCGCTACAGCTCAATCAGGATCTGTCCAACCGTCGTGCGCGGAGCGTTGCCGCCTACCTGGAAGGCAACGGCGTGGCCGCGTCTCGAATCTCATCCTTCGGGGCCGGTCCGAGCCAGCCGATCGCCAGCAACGATACCGCTGCTGGGCGTGCACAGAATCGGCGTGTAGAGATCAATCTGCGCCCTCTGTAAGCGACCTTGATAGGCGAGCCGCAATGGCTCGTCTATGTCATTTAAGTGACGTCATTTTTCCCTCTTTTCTTCATCTGTCATTGAACCTCTCGGCAATCCACGACTCTGAAGCTGGTGACAAACGAGCCATGTGGTGGCATTGAGGAGGTCGAATGGATGATCGTTCTGCTCTCCATTCTCGTAAGCCTTGGCTGCCATTGGTCGTGACGTTGGCCTTGATGGCCGGGCTTGGAGGATGGGTCGTCTGGCAGTGGCAGGTACAGGAAGCACGGATCCGCGCGGAGCAGGCGCAACGATTCAATCTGGCGGTCAATGACGTCGAAAGCAACCTGCGCGAGCGCATGCGCGCGTACGAGATGGTCATGCGTGGCCTAGCCGGTCTTTTCGTTGGCAGCGATACCGTCAGTCTGGACGATTGGAACCGGGCCTCCGATCAGCTTCAACTGCAAGATTTCTACCCCGGCATCCAGGCGATCGCCCTAGCTCGATACGTGCGTGCGGATAACCTGGCCTCACTGCTCACGGAGATGCGTAAAGAGGGTCGCAGCAATTTTCGTATGTACCCGGCTGGCGATCGCGACGAATACCTGATTACGGATTTCATTCACCCGCTCGATTGGCGCAATCGTCGCGTGCTGGGCTTCGACATGCTGAGCGAAGAGACTCGGCGAGAAGCCATCATGGCGGCGCGCAACATTGGCACGCCGATGCTCACCGGACCGTTGCGACTCAAGCAGGAAACCGAACAGAACGCCCAGGTGGGCATTCTGCTTTACCTTCCGCTGTACCGGGTCGGCGCTCCCGTCACGACCCTGGAAGAGCGCCAAGCAGCCTTTGCCGGCACGTTGCACGGGGCTTTTCGACTGACCGATCTGATGGAAGGTGTGCTGGGGTCGCGCAGCAAGCTGTTCCAGCTGCAGCTGTTCGACGCCGCCATACCAGACGAACCGCTGCTGGTGGGCCGAGCGGCGGTGAGCGATGATGCGCGCTTTCATCGCACCCGCAATATCTACATGTACGGTCGCAGCTGGCAGCTGCAGGTGGGCAGCACGCCCGAATACGAAGCCATCCTGAACAGAAGCAGCGGGGCCTTCAACCTGGCGGCCGCCATGACCGCCGCGATCCTATTCTCCCTGCTGATCGGTGGCTACCTGTATTTGCGCGAGCGCGCACTGCGCAGCAGTCAGGCGTTAGGTGCGCAGCTGCAGGAGCGCGAGGCTTGGTTTCGTCAGTTGATCGAGCAGTTGCCGGTGGCAACCTTGCTGTGTAACGACCAGGGCCGAATAGAGCTGGCGAACCAGAGCGCCGCGGCACTGCTGGGGAGCAGCGCCGGCCTGCTCGCGGGTGAGCGCCTCAATCGTTATGTTCCCGGTGCGCTGGTAGATTCCACCGGTGGACCGCGGCTGGAGGCCACTCATCAGGAGAGCCAGGCGCTACGCGAAGATGGCACGCCGATACCGGTTTCGCTGAGCCTGACCAGCTTCAGGCGCGATAACGCCATTTATCATTTGCTCAACCTGGTTGATCTTCAGCAGCGCAAGCGTGACGAAGAGCGGTTTCGCAATGTGGTCGAAGCGTCGCCGAACGCCTTCCTGCTGTTCGACCACGACGGTCGAATCGTCATGGTCAATCGGCAAACCGAGCTGCTGTTCGGCTATAGCCGGCAAGAGCTGCTGGGTCAGCCGGTCGAACTGCTGATCCCCGAGTCGATGCGCAAGATCTATCACGAGGTGCGCTACCGTTTCGGGCAGGATGCCGAATCACGCCGTCTGGGCGAAAACCGCGAACTGTTCGGTCGCCATCGGGATGGTCATCTATTGCCCGTGGAGGTTGGCCTGTCACCGCTGCGCAGCGGTGAAGAACAATTGGTGCAGGCCGTGGTGATCGATATCGGCCACCGCAAGGCCGCCGAGCGGCGTTTGCGTGATCAGGCCAATGAGCTGGTCGTCGCCAACCGCTATAAATCCGAATTCCTCGCCAACATGTCCCACGAGCTGCGCACGCCGCTCAACAGCATCCTGATCCTCAGCGACCAGTTGCGGCAGAACGCCGCGAGCAACCTGACCGAAAAGCAGGTGCGGCATGCCGACATCATCCATCGTGCCGGTCATGACTTGCTGCAACTGATCAACGATGTACTTGATCTGGCCAAGATCGAGGCCGGTCATATGCAGATCAAGCCGGAGCCGGTCAACCTGGCCGAGCTGTTGGCTGAGTTGGTGGCCGGACTCGAGCCGATGGCCGAGCAGAACGGCCTGACCCTCGGCTCTCGAATCGACCCGGATGTGCCGGTCTCGATCATCAGTGATCGCGCCCGTCTGCAGCAGATCCTGCGTAACCTCATCACTAACGCCTTGAAGTTCACCGAGCACGGCTCCGTGGACATCCATGTCTCGCAAAAACCTGCCGAAAATCCCGTCGGCGAAGATCTTTTGCAGATCTGCGTGACCGACACCGGCATCGGCATTGCCGAAGACCAACATGAACGGATCTTCCAGGCGTTCCAGCAGATCGATGGTTCGATCAGCCGACAGTACGGCGGCACAGGACTTGGCCTGGCCATCGCGCGGCAGCTGGCCGAAGTGCTCGGCGGCGGCATCCGGCTCAGGAGTGCGCCGGGCCAAGGCTCCAGTTTTACCGTCGAACTGCCCCTGAAACTGGCGACGACCACGGAGGTCCGGACGCTACGGCCGTCCCAGCGTCGCGGCCAGGGCGGCGGTTTATTGATTGTCGAGGACGACGCCGATTTCGCCTCCGTGGTAGCTGAGGTTGGGCAATCCCATGGTTTCCCCAGCGTGATTTGCGGTACCGGGCAAGAGGGGCTGGAGGCACTCGAGCAGGACCGCTTCGCGGCGGTCATTCTCGACATCCTGCTGCCGGACATCAGCGGTTGGCAGGTTCATCGTGTGCTGCGCTCCGACTCTCGGCACCAGGACACGCCGGTATACATCATCTCTTGCGTACCGCAGCCGCAAGGCTGGTCGGATGACGGCTCGCACTACCTGCTCAAACCTGTGGCTCAATCGGAGCTGGAGCGGCTGTTCATCGATCTGGCGCGTCAGGAAATCAGTTCGATGCGATTGCTGTTGGTCGAGACGGACCCTGAGCGGCGTCGGCAACTGCGTGAGCATTTCGAGCGTCTCGGCTACCGGGTCACCGAGTGCCGGCGCAGCGAGGAGGCCAGGCTGGCCTATGCCGAGCACAGCTTCACGGTGCTGATCATCGACTTCGATCTACCCGGCGAGGATGGCCTGGATCTGCTCGAAGCGCTGGATCGCCTGCGCTCGCTGAAAGATGTGCGTGTGATATTGAACAGCCGTGAACCGCTTTCGGAAAAGAATCTACAGCGACTTCGGCGCTATTCGTCGGTTGCGTTGTCAAAAACAGAGGAATTGGAGCATATGGAAGATGCATTGAAGCCCGCCGCAGCCGAGCCTGCGCCGCTGGGCATGGATGAAGTGGAACATCCTCTACTGGGTCAGCGGGTGCTGCTGGTGGATTCGGATGTGCGATCGATCTACTCCATCAGCGCCATGCTCGACGAGCAGGGGCTGCAGGTGGTGCCGGCCACCACGCGTTCCGAGGCACTTGAACGATTCGATGAAGATGCATTCGATTTGGCATTGGTGGACATGGCTATGCCGGACAATGGCGGTCCTGCACTGATCCGGCAGCTCAGAAACGACTATGGTTGTCAGGTGCCAATCGTGGCACTGGCGGTTGGTGACGATCCGACCGTCAGGGATCAAAGCATCGCCGCGGGTGCGGACGATGTGTTGTTCAAGCCGGTCGAAAATCCCAGGTTGGTCGACCTGCTGCGGCGTTGCCTCGAGCAGGCTGATGGCCCTGGCGAGAGCCCATGAAGGAGAAGTGTGTGACGCATTGTTCATGCCGGAGTGGCGCCTCTATCGACGCCATCGTGGTCGGAATCAACTGTGCATCGGGTAGGAGAGTCAGGTGATGGGCCGGGTACAAGCCAAATCACAGCCTCGTACCCGGACGTTGCTGGTCGTCGATGATCGCGAGGCGAATCTGGTTGCGATGGAGGCCTTGCTGGGCGACGGCGACTGGCAGGTGCACACGGTCAATTCCGGCGAAGCCGCGCTGCAGGCGCTGCTCGATCTGGATGTGGAGCTGGTACTGCTGGACGTGCAAATGCCGGGTATGGACGGCTTCGAAGTCGCTCGCCTGATGCGTGGCAGCCCGCACACGCGCTACACCCCGATCATTTTCGTCTCGGCCATCGCGCATACCCGTGAGTCGGTATTGCGGGGATATGCGACGGGGGCGGTTGATTTCATCCTGAAACCCTTCGATCCACAGGTGCTCAAGCACAAGATCAACACGTTGCTCAGCCACGAGCACAACCGGCGCGATCTGCAATTGCTGACCCAGCAGCTCGACAGCGCGCGGGCATTCAACGCCTCGGTGCTGAACAACGCCGCCGAAGGCATTCTGGTGGTGGGCGAGGATGGCTACATCAACTTCGCCAACCCGGCGATCGCACAAATGCTACACACCAGCGTCGACGATCTACAGGGCACGGCATTGGTCGATCATCTCGCCGCGCCGCAAATGCCCGAAGCCTGGCGCGACACCGAGTTCTACAAGCAATGGCGTAGCGGCAATACCTTCCGTCTGCACGAAGCACAGCTATATACCGCCAACGGCGGCACGCTGCCGGTGGCTTTGTCTGCGTCACCACTGCCTCGTCAACAGCGATCAATGGTGGTGATCGCCCTGGACATGTCGGTGGTGCGCAATCTGCACGTGCAGCTGGAAACCCAGGCGGTGACCGACTCGCTGACCGGCTTGCTGAATCGGCGGGGCTTCCACCAGGCGCTGGATTCGGCCTTGGCGAGGGTTGACCGGAACGGCAAGCGCATGGCCATCCTCTACATCGACCTGGACGGATTCAAGCGTATCAACGATTCGCTGGGGCACGATGCGGGCGACGAGATTCTCTGCCGCGTGGCGCGGGTGCTGGAAACCTGCATGCGGCCCTACGACATTATTGCCCGCATGGGCGGCGACGAGTTCACCGCATTGCTGGATTCGCTCGATCATCCGGAAGACGCTGCCAAGGTGGCGGAAAAACTCATCGAGCTGATTTCGGTCCGGCATACCATCGGCGGTACCGACGTGACGCTCGGCGCCAGTATCGGTATCGCGCATTTTCCGGATTGCGGCCAGAGCGTCGAGGAGTTGCTGCGTTCAGCGGACATGGCCATGTATGAAGCCAAACGCAACGGACGGCAGCAGTATCGGTTTTTCTCCAACGAAATGAACGGCCGCGCCCATGCGCGCCTGATGATGGAGGAGAATCTGCGCAGCACCATCGACCGCAATGGCTTCGGCTTGGTCTACCAGCCCCAGATCGTGCTCGAAACAGGCGAGCTACGCGGCTTCGAGGCTCTGCTGCGCTGGGATTACAGCGGTCGCGGTGAAGTCGAACCCAACGTGTTCATTCCCTTGCTGGAAGAAACGCGGCTGATCGACCGGGTCGGTAAATGGGCTCTGCGCGAGGGCCTGGCTCAATGTCGTGACTGGCGTGAGCGATTCGGTGAAAAAATGATCCTGAGCTTCAATGTCAGCCCGGTTCAGTTCGGCCGGGTCGGCTTGATCGATGAATTGCGTCGCCTGCTCGACGAGTCCCAGCTTGATCCTCGCCAGCTGGAACTGGAGGTCACCGAAGGTGCGCTGATGCAGGATCTGGAGCAGAGCTGCGACAAGCTCCGGCAACTGCGGGAGCTGGGCGTAAGGGTGGCGGTGGATGACTTCGGCACGGGCTATTCGTCACTGGCCTACCTGCGGCACTTCGATCTGGATACGCTGAAGATCGACCGCCTGTTCATCGCCAATATGCTCGATTCGCCCCGCGATGCCGCGGTGGTCAGCACCATCATCGACCTGGGGCGCAACCTGGGGCTGGAAGTCATCGCCGAAGGCGTCGAAACAGCGGCTCAACGCGATTGGCTGATTGCCAATGGTTGCCAAGTGATGCAGGGCTTTCTGGTAGCGCCGGGATTGGCCGTCGAGGATGCATTGGCGTTTCCGCGGACGGTCGACTGGGCGAAGCTCGATCACCAGGTGCGCGATTAGGCCGTCAGCGACTCGGCGGGTATTGCCGGTGCAGCGTTTCGAGCAAGGCGTCCTTGTCGCTCCAAAGCTCGTTGACCCATTCCTGGAAGCTCAGTCGATAGCGCTCGTCCTGATCGTAGCTGCGATGCAGGAACTCGGCCGGGATGGCCCGTGAGTCGATGCGCATCACTACCCGTCCGATGCGGCCGCAGAGCAGGTCCCAAAAGCTGGGATTGCCGTCCGGGTAGTGGATGGTGATGTTGATCAGTGCGGTCAGCTGCTCGCCCATGGCGTCGATCACGAAGGCGACGCCGCCGGCTCTGGGTTTGAGCAGATGGCGGTAGGGTGAAGCCTGCTCGTCATGCTTGTCCTGGGTAAAGCGTGTGCCTTCGAGAAAGTTGAATACCGACACCGGATTGGTCCGGTAGCGCTCGCAAGCCTTGCGGGTCGTGGCCAGATCCTGGCCACGTTTTTCCGGATACTTGGTCAGATACTCCTTGGTGAAGCGCTTCATGAAGGGGAACTCTAGCGCCCACCAGCACAGACCAATGACGGGTACCCATATCAGCTCCTGCTTGAGAAAAAACTTCAGAATCGGCATGCGTCGATTCAACTGGTATTGGAGCATCAGGATATCGGCCCAGCTTTGGTGGTTACTGGTGACGAGATAGGAGTGTTGCATGTCGACCTTTTCCAATCCTTGCACATCCCATTGCGTGCGCCGCACCTGATCCATCCAGAAGCCGTTGACCGCCATCCAGGACTCGGCGATCCAATGCATGCCGAAGCGCAGCGCACGCTGGACGCGAGGGATCGGCAGTGCCAGTTTCAGCAACGAAAGCGCGAAAAGGGGCCAGCACCAGAACAGCGTATTCAGCGCCAGCGTCAGGCCGGCAAGGACGCCGCGGAAGGGAGCAGGGAGGACATTCAGCATCGATTGGCTCGTATACCCGTCAATTAAGGCGGCAAGAGTACCGATTGCGCGCTGGACTGCAAGACGAATACGCCCAGCGAAAGGTGTTGCGACCTACCCAGCCGCGATGGGCCGGGCAGGTCGGATCAGCGGATCAGGCTTTCTGGCTGTCGGCCTGCAAGGCGGTGAGGGCGATGGTGAATACGATGTCATCCACCAATGCGCCGCGGGACAGGTCGTTAACCGGCTTGCGCAGGCCTTGCAGCATGGGCCCGACGCTGATCACGTTGGCGCTGCGCTGGACCGCCTTGTAGGTGGTATTGCCGGTGTTCAGATCGGGGAAGATGAATACCGTCGCCTGGCCCGCAACCAGACTGTTCGGCGCTTTCTGCTTGCCGACGCTGGCGACCGAAGCGGCGTCGTACTGCAGTGGACCGTCGATCGGCAGGTTGGGTGCACGCTCCTGGGCGATGCGCGTGGCTTCGGCAACTTTCTCCACCTCGGCGCCGCTGCCGGAGGTGCCGGTGGAATAACTGATCATCGCCACGCGTGGATTGACGCCCAGGGCGACGGCGGATTCGGCGCTTTGTAGCGCGATCTCCGCCAGCTCGGCAGCGCTCGGGTTGGGATTCACCGCGCAGTCGCCATAGACCAGCACCTGGTCCGGCAGCAGCATGAAGAATACCGACGACACCAGGCTGTAGCCCGGTGCGGTCTTGATCAACTGCAGCGCCGGGCGGATGGTGTTGGCCGTGGTATGCACGGCGCCTGAAACCAGGCCGTCCACTTCATCGAGCGCCAGCATCATGGTGCCCAGCACCACGGTGTCCTGAAGCTGTCCACGTGCGTCCTCGGCGGTCAGCCCCTTGGCCTTGCGCATCTCGCACATGGGCTCGACGTACCGGTTGATGATCAGCTCCGGATCGAGGATTTCCAGGCCGGACGGCAGCGTGATGCCTTGTTCGCGGGCGACCGCCTGGACTTCATCCGGCTTGGCCAGGAGCACGCAACGGGCGATTCCGCGCTCCTGACAGATCGCCGCAGCACGGATGGTGCGCGGCTCGTTACCTTCCGGCAGCACGATGCGCTTGTTCGCCTGTTGGGCGCGCTTGACCAACTGATAGCGGAACGCCGGAGGCGACAGTCGCAACTCGCTACGCGGTACGCTGAGGCGTGTATGCAGCAGTTCGGGCTGCAGGTGCTGGGAGATGAAATCGGTCACCTGGCTGGCGCGTTCGATATCGTCCGCCGGCGTTTCCTTGTTTAGCGCGAACAGGTTGGTGGCCGTGTCGTAGGAGCCAGTCTGCACGGTCATGACGGGCAGGCCGCCGTCGAGCGCAGCCTTGCACAGGTCGAGGATGCGCGGATCCGGGGCGAAGTCGCTGCACAGCAAGAGGCCCGCCAGTTCGACGCCATTGAGCGATGCCAGGCTCGCGGCCAAGATGATGTCGTCGCGATCGCCGGGGGTAACCACCAGCACACCCGGCTGGAGCAACTGCACGGTGTTGGGGACAGCACGGGCGCAGAGGACGATCTTGCTGATGCGACGCCGTTCGGCTTCGCCGGCATGGAGCACTTTGGCATCCAGCAGCTGGGCGATGTCCCGGGTACGCAGGGCGTTCAGTTGTTCGGCGTAGGGAACGGCGCCGAGCAACTGGAAGTCCGCGGTGCCGAGCAGTGGTAGCTGTTCCTTCAGGCGATCGATGAACGCAGGCACACCGTCGTCGCACTTGATCTTGTTGAGCACCAAGCCGAGCACCTTCGGATCCTTGGCACCACCAAACAGCTGCGCCTGGATCTCGATGCGCTCGGCCATGCGTTTGAGCGTGTCGCTACCTTGCGCAGCGATCAGAATGACTTCCGCGTCCAGGCTTTTGGCCAGATGGGTGTTGATCCGCGAGGTGTGGTTGAACTCCCGCGTCGGCACCATGCCCTCAACGATCACCACATCCTTGCCGGCGGCTACTTCCTGATAACGGCTGACCACGTCTTCGAGCAGGAGATCGAGCTCGCCATCGGCCAGTTGACGCTCCACCTGTTCCAGCGGCAGTGGCTCCGGTGAAGCGATATTCAGGGTGTTTTCCACCAGCACACAGGAACGTTCGCGGCCTTGGTCGAGCGGAAAGGGCTGGGCGATGGGCTTGAAGAAGCCGACCGTCAACCCGGCACGTTCGAGTGCCCGGATCAGACCGAGGCTGACGGAATTGAGGCCGCCACCAAAACCACAGGGGGCGAGGAAGAGCGTATGCATGGTGATCTCCTGTCGAGCGAAGGGCGATGGCGCTGTCGAATCGACTAAACCCGACGCCCCTTACGGTCGCCGGATTTTGCAATGCAATCCGTGTCGGCGCGTTGTCAGGCGTCAAGCAGAGCTAGGGTGTCCAGCGCGATCTGACGTTCCTCGTTGGTGGGCACCACCAGAACCCGCGGGCTGCCCACTGCCTGGATTTCGCCACCGACGCCGCGGGTGCAGCGTGCGTTAGCCGCTTCGTCCAGCTTGAAGTTGAACAGCTTGAGATGCTCGAGGGTACGGCTGCGCGCGGCTGCCGAGTTCTCGCCGATACCGCCGGTGAAGATCAGGCCGTCGAGCTTCGGCAAGGCGCAGGCCATGCTCGCCAGCGATTTGGCCAGGCGATAGCAGAACACCTCGAAGGCCAGCGTGGCGCCCGGATGGCCGGCAATGCGGGCTTCGTAGAGCGTGCGCATGTCGTTGGACAGGCCTGACAGGCCCTTGAGGCCGCTGTCATGGTTGAGTACGCGATCGATCTGCTCGAGGCTCCAGCCAAGGGTCCGGTTCAGGTAACTGTGCAGATTGGGGTCGACGTCGCCACTACGCGTGCCCATCACCAACCCTTCCAGCGGGGTCAGTCCCATGCTGGTGTCGCGGCTTTCGCCATTGACGATGGCGCAGGTCGAGCAGCCGTTACCCAGGTGTGCGGTCAGCCAGCAGCTGTCATCGACCGGCAGCCCGGTCATCTCGGCGGCGCGCTTGCTGACATAGTTGTGGCTGGTGCCATGGAAGCCGTAGCGGCGTACACCGTGCTCCTTGTAGAGAAATTCTGGCACGGCGTAGCGGAAGGCGTGCTCGGGCATGCTCTGGTGGAAGGCCGTGTCGAATACGCTTACCTGTGGCAGACCTGGGAAGAGCGCAATGGCCGCGTCGATGCCGACCAGGTTGGCCGGATTGTGCAGCGGGGCCAGCTGAGCGCTGTCGCGGATCGCCTGGAGCACGTCCTCGTCGATCAGGCTGGAGCCGGTGAAGTGCTCGCCGCCATGAACCACCCGATGGCCGATGCCGTCGAGCTTGCCGCCTGCAGCGTCCTGTGCCAGTGGCAGCAGCTCCTCCAACGCAGCACGATGGTCGGCTCCCGGGATATCTCGGCTCTGCTTGGCGTCTCCCAGCTGCCAATGAAGCACCGCTTCCGGACTGCCGAGGCGTTCGGCCAGGCCTTGCAAAGGGAAGGTCGCTTGCGTTTCGTTGACCAGTGCGAACTTGATCGACGAACTGCCGCAGTTAATCACCAGGATGTTTCGAGCCGACATCGGTGTTCCTCTGATGCGTATTAATTGTTGAAATACATCACTTAGCTTGCGGCGCGGATTCTGGCATAGGCCATGACGAACCGATGTTCTCCAAAGGTTGTATGCGACACCGCCAGAGGCAGGGGCTACGGATGTTCGTCAAGTCTGCTGCTGGTCCCGTTTATCCGGGCTCGGTTCGCAATCGACGCTGCTCGCGGTTAAACTTTGGTATCACATTCCCCAGCAAAGGTTTCACCTCATGCAGATTGCCGCTAAGAAGGCTGTGTCAATCGACTACACACTCACCAACGACGCCGGTGAGGTGATCGACAGCTCTGCCGGCGGCGCGCCGCTGGTTTACCTGCATGGCGCAGGCAACATCATCTCCGGTCTGGAAAAGGCGCTGGAAGGTAAGCAGGGCGGCGACGAGGTAAAGGTCGCCATCGAGCCGCAGGATGCTTACGGCGAGTACAGCCCGGAGCTGGTCGCCACGCTCAACCGCGCTATGTTCGAAGGTGTCGACGAACTGGAAGTCGGTATGCAATTTCATGCATCCGGCCCGGACGGCGGCATGCAGATCGTCACTATCCGTGATGTCGAAGGTGACGACGTGATCGTCGACGGTAACCACCCGCTGGCCGGGCAGCGTCTGAATTTTGAAGTCAAGATCGTCGATGTGCGTGACGCCACCGAAGAAGAAATTGCCCATGGTCACGTCCATGGCGAAGGTGGTCACCAGCACTGACGGCTCGCCGCCAGGCGAGTGAGTGGCGGCAAGGTTCGATCCAGATGATCGACCTATGGAAGCGCTTCGGTATGCCGAAGCGCTTTTTTACCCTCTGGAGAAGAGAGAATGAGCGCGTTCCACGAGTTGGTCCTACCCGGTATCGCTGGGCAGGAGTTGCCCCTAGCGCCGCTGAAAAATCAGGTGACGCTGGTGGTCAATGTGGCATCCGAGTGCGGGTTGACCCCGCAGTACGCTGGCCTGCAGGCGCTGCATGAGCGTTATCTGGATCGTGGTTTCGGCGTACTGGGTATTCCCTGCAATCAGTTCGCCGCTCAGGAGCCGGGCAGCGATGCGCAGATCCTGCAGTTCTGCAGCGGAACTTACGGCATCAGCTTTCCGTTGAGCAGCAAACTCGAGGTCAACGGGCCACAGCGGCATCCGCTGTACCGGATCCTGGCCGGCGAGGGTGCCGACTTCCCAGGAGACATCAGCTGGAACTTCGAGAAGTTCCTCGTCGATAAGGACGGTCGCGTGCTAGCGCGTTTTTCGCCCCGTACCGCCCCAGACGATCCTGCCTTGATTCAGGCGATCGAAAGCGCGCTCGCCTGACCGGATGCATCTTCTGCGCAGCGGCATCATCGCTGCGCTTATTCAGTTCATTTCCGTCACTCCATCGCTGCGATCATGGCGGCGCAATAAGCGCCATGGATGATGCTGTTTTCGCGAGACGACCGGTCATATGCTCAGGCCATGAGCAACCAAGCCCGAATCGACAAGCGTGAACTGATCCTTGCCAAGGGTGCCCAGGTGATGACCTTGCGTGGCTATCACGGCACCGGTGTCCTGGAAATCGTCCAGGCGGCCGGCATTCCCAAAGGCTCCTTCTATCACTACTTCGCCAGCAAGGAAGATTTTGCCCTGCAGGCGCTGGAGCACCTCTACCAGCCGCGCCTGGAGCGCTATCAGGTCGCGCTCGCCAATTCCGCGCTGAGTCCGCGTGAGCGAATCCTTGGCTACTACGCCGAACTGGTCGCTCATTTCGCCCGCCAGGAACGCCCGCAGTATCACTGCTTTATTGGCAGCCTGAGTTTCGAGATGGCCGAACTTTCCCAGCCCATAGGGCAAAAGGTCGAAGCGGTTCTGTCGCGTTCGGCCGCAATCCTGGCGAACTGCCTCGAGCAGGCTCGACAGGTCGGTGAAATCGATGCGCATACCGATTGCCAAGCATTGGCCGAGTTCGTCGGCAATGCGTGGGAGGGTGCGCTGCTACGCATGAAAGTAGGCGCACGCGCCGCGCCCCTGGAGAATTTTCTGACGCAACTGGAACGTCTGCTGACGTTCCGCTGATTTTTGTAGCGAGCGGCAAGACGACCGGTCGCTTTATTGCTTCTGCGATGAATTAACGAGGAGATAACAATGACTGCTGCCTTGAATGCCCTGTTTCAGCCGTTCCAGCTCGGCGATCTGCAATTGCCGACCCGCGTGGTGATGGCGCCGATGACCCGGTCCTTCTCGCCGAACGGCGTGCCGACCGCCGATGTCGTCGAGTACTACCGCCGCCGTGCCGCATCGGGCGTTGGGTTGATCATCACCGAGGGCACCACGGTCGGGCACAAGGCCGCCAATGGTTATCCGCATGTGCCGCGCTTCTATGGCGAGGACGCCCTGGAAGGCTGGAAGACGGTGGTTGAGGCCGTACACGCGGTCGGTGGCAAGATCGTTCCGCAGCTCTGGCATGTTGGCAACGTCCGCCGCAAAGGCACCGAACCGGAGGCGGAAGTGCCGGGCTACGGGCCGATGGAGAAGCTCAAGGATGGCCAGGTCGTCGTGCATGGTATGAGCAAGCAGGACATTCAGGAGGTGATCGCGGCGTTCGCTCAGGCTGCTGCAGATGCCAAGGCGATCGGCATGGATGGGGTCGAGATTCACGGTGCGCATGGCTACCTGATCGACCAGTTTTTCTGGGAAGGCAGCAATCAGCGCACCGACGAATACGGCGGCAGTCTGGCTAATCGCTCACGCTTCGCCGTCGAGTTGATCGAAGCCGTTCGGGCCGCAGTGGGTGCGGGTTTCCCGATCATCTTCCGCTTCTCGCAGTGGAAACAGCAGGACTACACCGCACGTCTGGTGACCACGTCAGAGGCGCTCGGCGAGTTCCTGGCGCCGTTGTCGGCCGCCGGCGTGGACATTTTCCATTGTTCGACACGGCGCTTTTGGGAGCCTGAATTCGAAGGCTCCGACCTCAACCTGGCGGGCTGGACTCGTCAACTGACCGGCAAGCCGACCATCACGGTAGGCAGCGTGGGACTTGACGGTGAATTCCTGCAATTCATGGTCAAGACCGACAAGGTGGCGCAGCCGGCGAATATCGAAGGCTTGCTGGAGCGTCTGAACAAGCAGGAATTCGATCTGGTAGCGGTGGGACGTGCGTTGATCTGCGATCCGGACTGGGCACTGAAAGTCCGGGAAGGTCGCATGCAGGACATTCTGCCGTTCAGCCGTGAGGCGCTGAAGACCCTGGCCTGACCCCTGCGATCATTGAAGCGGTGATCGAGCCGCTTCGCAGGATCGCGTTGCACCGGCCCCAAGGATGGCACCGGTGCAGTCGTGCTAGCCCGACGCGCCTGGATAGTCCGCTTGCTTGAGCAGCTTGGCCAGATGAACAGCGTTGCGTGCAAGCATCGCGTTGGTCTTGGTGATCTTCTCACCGGGATGATCGAGGTCCTTGTAGTCAATTGAACCCATCGCCTGCCCGACCCAGTAGGTACAGCCATTGGCGGGAATGCTGAAGCCCACATCGTTCAGGCCTTGAAACAACTCGGCCACCACGTGGTGGGCGCCGTCCTCATTGCCCACCACGGCTACGCAGGCGACTCGACCGTAAGACACCATGCGCTGCTGCTCATCCACTTCGCCGAGAAAGGCATCGAGCCGCTCGAGTACTCGTTGGCATACGCTGGAAGGATGACCCAGCCAGATCGGTGTACCCAGCAGAAGGATATCGGCGGCAAGAATCTTTTCGCGGATCGCCGGCCAGGCGTCGTTCGGACCTTCGTCGGAGGTCACGCCCGGTTCGATGTTGAAATCCACCACGCGTATCTGCTCACAGGCCACACCGAACTTTTCCAGTTCGCGCTCGGTCTGGCTTAGCAGCAGGCCGCAGGACGAGTCGTTGGGGGATCGCTTGAGCGTGCAATTTATCGCCAATGCGCGAAGTGCCATTTGCGAGTCTCCTGAATCCGAGGATGTCCGGATCTAGACAGCCCAGCGATTCGCAGTTCACTCCGGTGTAGCAGGCACCAGATGCTTCTTTCCGCCCTCGCGCACCCAGAACAGCGTCGCACCGGCCACCGCCGCCGGCATGATCAGCAGGTTAAGCACAGGTACGAGCAACGCAGCATAGGTCACCGCGCCGAAGCTCAGGCTCTTCCAGCGCCGCTGACGCAGCCACGCCATCATCTCGATCCAGCTCATCTTGTTGTTGTCTGCCGGATAGTCGATGTACTGCACCGCCATCATCCAGACGCCGAACAGCAGCCACAGTGGGGCGGCAAAGAGATTGACCACAGGGATGAACGAAAGGATCAGCAGCGCAATCGCGCGAGGTGCGAAATAGGCCAGTTTGCGTGCTTCGCGACCGATGGTGCGCGGCAGCATCGCCAGCAGCTCGGCCCAGCTGAACGGCGGGGAGCTGTCCTCGCCGCGCGCGACCGTTTCGACTTTTTCGGCAAGAAACCCGTTGAATGGAGCGGCGATGATGTTGGCGAGCAGGGTGAAGGTAAAGAACACCATCAGCAGCACCAGCACCACGAACAGGGGCCAGAGGATGTATTCCAGAAACATCAGCCACTCCGGCAGACTCGGCATGAAGGCATCGACCCAGCCGCTGAACTGGCGTAGAGCGAGATAGATGAGCCCACAGAACAGCAGCAGGTTGACCGTCAGTGGCAGGATGACGAACAGCCGTAGCCCCGGGCTCAAAATCAGTTTCAGACCTTCGCGCAGGTACTGCGGGCCGGAAAGGGCGGCGATGGGCATAGGGAACACTCCGGATGGGACGGTCCGGACCTTACCGGCTTTATCCGGGCGGGAAAAGCCCGGCGGCGGCTTGGGCTGTCCAATAGCGGTTGCTTATGCTGGCAATGGAGATTGAACAATGGCCGGCGTTGCGCCTGGCGATCAGACTTGGCCTCGAAAACGCTTCGTTGTTTCAGGGCCGTCCGCTATCAAGCCTTCCCCCGAGTGCCTGGCCGGCCCTTTTTTATTGCCTTATTTCTCGTCGAAGTGAATCGGTTTACGCCTCAGCGGCTGCTGATCGAAGCGCACCCCCGGGAGCCCGGTATCCATCAGAGCCCGGATATTGCGATGGTCAGTCCCGCTGGGGTTTTCCAGCACCGCTTGATAATGCTCACCGAACGCCAGCAGCGCCTCTTCGGTGGTGAAGCCTTCCAGTACGGCCAATCCAAGCGTCTTGCACGAGCCTTCGTTTTCTCCGGCGGCGTTTTCCACGTCGCCGTTGAAGAAGCGGCTTGGCTGGTAATCATAGGCATTGGCGATGAAGGCCAGCGTCTCGCTGAAGGGGTGGTTGCGATTGCGCAGGCTGGCGCGGAAGTCTCTGAGACTGGTCATGACTTCTGGCTCTTGTCGAAGGCGGCCTGCTGCTCGGGTGTCGCGTCCTTCTGGTAGCGCTTCTTCCATTCGGCGTAGGGCATGCCGTAGACCTCCTCGCGTGCTTCGTCGATGCTGACTTCGATGTCCAGGTCATCGGCGGCGGCCTTGTACCACTTCGACAGACAGTTGCGACAGAAACCGGCCAGGTTCATCAGGTCGATGTTCTGGGCATCCGGGCGGCTGCGTAGATGCTGGACCAGGCGGCGGAAGGCGGCGGCTTCGAGTTCGGTGCGTTCTTGATCGTTCATGTTCATGGGTCTCGGCATTGCAGACGTGTCTGGATCATAACCTCCCACGGAGGCCCTGAGCCAGATGCCGGCAGGGAACTTTAGCGTGCAGATCCGCCTCCGCTGAACAGGTTGGCCAGCCAACGATTCAGCAGAGGAGATCGGACGTGATCGGAAAAAGACATTGGGTAATTGCCGAGGGCTACTTGCCAGCGTTGGGACCGAAGCCCGACGAGCCGGCGCTGCGCAGTCATGAGACGGCCTGCATTCTCAATGCGGGTCCGCTGGAGGCGATGATCGAGTTGACGCTCTACTTCGCCGATCGCGAACCGGCCGGTCCATACCAGATAAGGGTGCCCGGGCGGCGCACGCTGCATCTTCGTTTCGATGATCTGCAGGTCCCGGAGAGGGTGCCCCGCGAGACCGATTACGCCAGCGTGTTTGTTTCGAGTGTGCCGGTGGTCGTCCAGCACACCCGGCTGGATGCCCGCAGCGGCGACCGTGCGCTGATGACCACCATCGCCTACGGCAGCGACTGATGCGGCGGTTCAGTCGCGATGGGAGGCCAGGGTGATCGATACCGATTCGGCGAAGCGCAATGCGTGTGGCTTGTCGACTTCGACCTCGGCGTAACGCACTTGTCGATGCGCCATCACCAGATCGAGGATCTCCTGGGTGAGCCGTTCGAGGAGGGCGAAGCGGTTGTCCTCGACGTGCTGGATGATGGCCTTGGTAATGGTGCGGTAGTTCAACGCGTGCTCGATGTCGTTGTCGCGTACGGCGTCGGCCGCCGGATAAAGCATCGTCAGGTTGATCAGAATGTCCTGCTTGTTGAGGATTTCCTCTTCCTTGATACCGATGAAGGTGCGTAGTCGCAGGTCTTTGACGCGGATGCGCGCCATGGCGGGTTCCAGTCTAGGCATGGGATTCCTTGGCAATTAGATCAGATGACGGCCACCGTTGACGGTCAGCGTGGTGCCGGTGACATAGGGATTATCCAGCAGATAGCGCAGGCTCAGGTAGATCACTTCGGCGCCGGGTTCGATACCTAGCGCGGATTTGGCCAGCGCCTTGCGCCGATACGCCTCGTCGTCGCCCTCGTTGAACTGTATCAGCGCCGGCGCGATGCCGTTGACCTTGATGGTTGGCGCCAGGCTGGCCGCAAACGAAAGGGTGAGGTTGTCCAGTCCGGCTTTGCTGGCCGCGTAGGCGATGTGCTTCTTGCTGCCTGCGCGGGTGACGTCGTCGCCAATGTGGATGATGTCCGCCGCGCCGCCGTGTCGCAGCAGCTCGGCGCAATGGAGGTTGATCAAGTAGGGCGCGAGCATGTGCACTTCGAACATGCGCTGGAATACCTCGGCTTCCGCTCCCGGTGTCTCGGGATGCCAGTCCGAGGCGTTGTGAACGATCGCGCGCAAGGCGCGGGTTTGCTGTTTCAGCGCCGCCACGAAAGCATGGATGCCTGCCGCGCCGGAAAAATCCGCCTGCAGCGTCACTGCGCCGCGATCGCGTAATCGTTCGAGGCTGGGACGGGGGGTGCGGTAGGTGACGATCACCGGCTGGCCATCATCAAGCAGTCGCTCTGCGCAATGCAGACCGATGCGCTGGCTGGCGCCGGTAATCAGGATCGGGGCCGTTGGTTGGGGCATGCTTTTCACTGAGGTTCGGCTGTCGAGGGGGTACGCATGGCCGTCAGCTTACCTTAGGGCGCGCTACCGTACCTTAGCCGACGTACTCGCAAACGGCACGCTGCGATGCCGCTAGGAGGGTTCGGGCGCGTCGGCGAGCGTTTCCGTCGGGAGTTCCGGCTGCAGCTCCGGATGCAGGCGCTGGTGCTGTTCGTAGAGATACGAGCGAATGCGCTCGGCGTCCCTGTCCCGTGGGTATTCGACTTCGTAGGCGGTCATGCCGCCCTCGGCTTCGCGAATCCGGTGTGCGTCGATCTCGAGCGAGCCCTCACCCGGAAGCGCCAGGTGCAGGTGAAGATGCTTGGGCGCCTTCCGTTTTGGTCCCGCGTCCACCAGCAGGCCATTAGGGGACAGTTCATGAACGCTCAGCGCGGTTTCGTTACCGTCGTTGGAAAGCAGCGGCAGGGGCTCATCCAGGTGCAAGCGCCAGGCGCGAAGCACCGGCCCGCGTTCGTAAATGGTCGGCGGTGCAAGCTGCAGCTGGATCGCCTGAAATTCGTCCTGGTTCAGTTGCAGGGGAAACGACATGCAATAGTCTTCGAGCTCGGCTTCAAGCGTCAGATTGGCTTTTGCTGCAAGCTGCAACAGTAGTCCGTTGGCCTTCTCGCCACCGTCCACGCGAAAGCCGGGCCGTGCTTCACCCGGCTCGACTGGCGAGCCGCTCACGAGTTCGTTGATGTACGCCAGCTCGGCGCTGGTGAGAACGGTTTTCTTTGCCATCCCGATTTCCCCCTCAAGGGCAGCAGGACAGGCCTACCCATGCCTTGAACGCTCCGGTGCCTCGGCGCCGCGAGATCCTCTACCAGGACGGCCTTGCGACAATGTTTTCGTCAATCAGTTCCTTGCAGCACGCCTTGATGGCGAGTGTAGATCGCGCGGTCGGGTACAGAGGCCGAATACGGCATAATGCTTCGCTTCAATTCGCAACGGAGCCCACCATGAAAGTCGCCATCCTCTCCGGTACGGTCTACGGCACCGCCGAAGACGTCGCTCGCCATGCCGCATCATTTCTGAAAGCGGCGGGTTTCGACACCTGGCACGACCCGCGTGCGCAACTGGCGCAGATCGTCGACTTCGCGCCGCAAGCGCTGCTGGTGGTGACGGCCACCACTGGGATGGGTGAATTGCCCGACAACTTTGTCCCGTTGTATTCGGCCATTCGCGATCAGTTCCCGGCGTGGCAGGGCTTGCCGGGCGGCGTCATCGCGCTGGGCGACGCCAGTTATGGCGATACCTTCTGCGGCGCCGGTGAGCTAGTCCGAGAACTGTATGCCGAGTTGGGCGTGCGCGAGGTGCAGGACATGCTGCGTCTCGATGCCAGCGAAACGGTAACACCTGAAAACGATGCGGAGCCTTGGCTGGAACGCTTCGCTGCAGCTCTACGGGGCTGAGTGCATTTCGCGGCGAGCGCCGATTATTTCAGCTGATCTACCGCGCTCCGGCTGGTGCCTTTGAGCCGCGCAAAATCCTGCAACTGCGGATAGAACTCGCGGAAATCCTGCTGGAGCGGCAGGTATAGCCGTTCCAGCTCGGCGACCCCGCCCGCCAACCCTTCCGGGCGCGACAGTCGTCGACTCATTCCGGCCACCACCTGCTCCATTACGGCGAAGTCCCGGTAACTGCCGAGCCAGTCCTGAGCCGCCATGCGGGGCGCGATAAATGCGAGCTTGCCGGGGAGCTCGGCCTCTTCATGTAGCACCTGATAGACCCGCGCGGTGAATCGCTGCAGGGGTTCTTCGGCATAGTCATGCCAGTGCGCGGCCAGACAGTGGTCAAAAAACAGGTCGATCAATATCCCCGCATAACGCCGCCGCTCACTGGGAAAGCGCTGCTTGGCTTGCAGCACCAAGGGATGGCTGTCGGTATAGACGTCGATCTGCCGGTGCAGGCGTATTCCAGCTTCGATGTCGGCAGGCCAGCGGCCTTGCAAGGGGCCTTTGACGAAGTCGCCGTAGAGACTGCCGAGCATCTCGCCGGGCTGCGAGCCGCCGAGATGCAGATGTGCGAGATAGTTCATACGGCGAGTCTAGCAGCGCTTCCTTGCGCTCGGCTTACATCAGGCCGCCACGGATACTGGCGTGGCTGCGTCGTACAGCGCGTCGGAGATGGCCGTGTGGCAGGTGCGTGCCAGCCGGTTGCGCTCCATGCCGCAGCTGTCGATGGGTTGCAGCAGCTGTATTTCCACGACTGCAACCTCGACCGCCAGCAGCCGGAACAGGTGCGAAAGCAGATCGTCTTCACCGATGAACGGCGTGATGAGATCGGCCTCGCCACCGCGCAAATAGCGGATTGCCACGGGTTGGATCGGTGTACCGGTTTCGATCGCGCACGCCAGCAATCGTGAATGAAAGGTGCGCAGAATCGTGCCGTCCGTGGTTGTGCCTTCGGGAAAAATCAGCAGATTGCGACCCTGCTCTAGCTCGGCGCTCAACAGCTGATTCAGCGTGCTGCTGTCGCCGCTTCCACGCCGAATGAACTGCGTGCCCGCCTCGGCAGCGAGCCAGCCGAGCAATGGCCATTGACGTACTTCGGATTTGGCCAGAAAAGTCATCGGCTGCAGCATCCCAAGCAGCGGAATGTCCGTCCAGGACAGGTGATTGGAGAGCCATAGCATTGGCTGAGCGGGGCGCTTGCCGGTCAGCCGAACCTCGTACGGCAGCGCTGCGGCCAGCCGTGCGAGAAACCAGCGGCACAGCCGATGGCGCATCCCTTGGGATGGCCTGAGTCGGAGCAAGGACAGCAACTTCAATCCGCTCGCCAGCGAGAGCCCGACTGCAATCACTCCACACAGCCGGGTCAGTCGCAGATACAAGCGCAGCCTGCCCATTCAGACGGCCGCCTTGAAGTGGCGTGCGTAGCGCGGGCACAGCTCGTCGCGTTTGAGCAGGATGAAAACGTCGGCGACCTGGAAGTCCGGGTCCCAGCACGGCTCGCCGCAGATTTTCGCCCCGAGTCGCAGATAGGCCTTGAGCAGCGGCGGGGTTTCTGCGATCACATTGTCCGGCAGCTCCAGCGTGGGCAATGGGTTCTTCGGGTTGGCGTGCAGCAGCTCGGTGCACAGATACCGCTCGCGCAGGCGCTGCATGATCGCTTGAGCCTGGACGCCGCCGTCGCGCATCGGAATGCTCGCGCAGCCCATCAGGTAGCGATAGCCGCCCTGGTTCAGCGCATCGGCCAGCGCGCTCCAGAGCACGGCGATGGTCGCCCCGTTGCGGTAGGCCGGATGCACGCAGGTACGACCGATCTCGAGTATCGGTGCGTCCAACTCCGCGAGACCCTGCAGGCTGAATTCCTCTTCGCTGTAGAAGCGCCCGAGTCCGCGTGCCGTCAGGTTATCGAGCAGGCGTGTGGTAGCGACCAGTTCGCCACTATCGAGATCGCGCACGCCGATGTGGCTGCAGTGCGCGTCGAAGTCGTCGCAGTCCAATCCAGCTTCGGCGCCTTGCAGCTGCGCGCCGAACTCGCTGCTAAACACCCGGTAGCGCAAGGCTTGGGCTTCGAGCAGCGCGGCCTGGCCGTGCAGCCGCTCTGCTTGCAGGCGTCGCGTGGTGCGAGGAAAAGCGATGGTGGTCATACCCTGTCTCCTGGTCAGCCTTGGCGTGGCAATGCATTCGGAGCGCTTGGTTGTTATGGTTGGCGTTCCGTCAATCAGTGATGCCGACTCAGGCTAGGCAGAGGCAGTGTCATGACTGTTACGGATCGATGATGCTTGGATGACGGTGATTGCCATTGGCTATCCCTTCGCTGAACCCATGGAGTGAGATTCGATGTCTTGGCATGAGCTGCTCGTCCCGCTGCAACGCCTGCCGCCGCCTGCTGCGCTGGAGGATTGGTTCGCCGATCTGCGGTCGCGAAGCGCGGAGGATCCTTTCGCGCTGGCAGTGCTGGGTGGCCGACTGGCGGCCACGCCGGGCCTGGCCTTTCTGGCGGGCTATCAGGCGGCGTTGCGGCGACTTTGGCCGGCCGCGCCAGAGGGGCTCGGTGCGTTGTGCGCCACCGAGAACCGTTCATTGCGTCCGGCCGACATGCTGACTCGTCTGGACGGGCTGCTGCTGACGGGTTGCAAGGATTTCGTCACAGCCGGCTCTGCGGCGACCTGGCTATTGGTGCCTGCGCGCGATGAGGAGCCCGGCGAGCGTCCGCGGCTGAGCCTGTGCGTCGTCGGTTCCGGTGAGCACGGTGTGATCGTCGAGTCGAGGCCGCCGTTACCCTTACTGGTCGATATTCCGCATGGTCGCTTGCGGCTGGAAGGTGCGGCATGCCACCGGTTGTCCGGTGATGGCTGGGACGACTACGTCAAACCGTTCCGCACGCTGGAAGATCTGCATGTACTGGCGGCTCTGGTCAGTTGGCTTTACGGCGTCAGCTTGGAATGTGGCTGGCCGCAACGGTTGCAATTGCAGCTCTTGGGGCTGTTGGCCGGCGCGGCTGAGGTTTCGCGACTTTCGCCTGCAGCATCCGCAACACACCTGTTACTGGCTTCTCTGAATCTGCAGTTCGCGGTGCTTGCCGATGAGGTGGACGTCGCGCTGGCGCTAGGCCCGCAGCAGTGGTTGGATCTTTGGCGGCGCGACCGCGGCGTGCTGCAACTGGCGCGTGGTGCGCAGGCCAAGCGGCTCGCACAGGCTGCGGAGGTGTTTGGGCTGACACCCGAAGGTGACCAGGCGTAGAGCAGGTAATGGCGGCAACTCGGGAACTCCTCGTTACGGTACGAACCTATAACAGGCGTGCCGCGACAGCACGGTTCAATCTTCACAGGTTTCAGGGGCGCTCGTGGTTGGCGTCCAGTGTTCACCAGACAAGGATTTCAATGTCTTTCAGCTGTATCGCCATCCCTGCTCAGCGCGCGGCGTTATTGTGGAGCGTCCTGTCATGATACTGGCCGGGGACGTTTTCCCCTGGCGAGAGGGCAATCGTTTCCAGCTGTTGATCGATGGACCGGCTTTCTTCCCGCGCATATTGGCGAGTATCGATGCCGCCGAGCGTCGGGTGGATGTCGAGCTCTATCTCGTCGAAGACGGGCAATGCGCGGATCGGCTGATCGATAGCCTGGTGACGGCCGCCGAGCGTGGAGTACGGGTGCGCTGTCTGTTCGATGGTTTCGGTTGCCTCAAGCTGGGGCAGAAGACCCGACAGCGGCTGACTGACGCCGGAGTCGATCTGCGTCAGTACAACCCGCTGAAACTTCATTTGAAGTTTCGCAACCTGCATCGAGATCATCGCAAGCTGATTCTGATCGATGACGAGCACTGTTTCGTTGGTGGCACCGGAGCCACTGACGAGTTCTGGAACCCCTCAAATCCCGAAGAGCACTGGCACGAAGCAATGGTCGAGATTTCCGGTCCGTTACTGGAGGACTGGCGGCGGCTGTTCGACGTGCAGTGGGCGTTGTGTCTGAAAAGGCGGATATGGCAGCTGCCATTGCCGCAACGAATGCCCAAAGTTCCGGCCAACCCGCCATCGGACGACGGCATGGGGCGAGTCGCCTATTCGGCGGCGCGACAGCATCGCGACATCCTCCACAGCCTGCTGCGCAACATGCGGCACGCGGAGCGTCGGATCTGGCTGGCGACACCTTATTTCCTGCCCACCGGCCGTGTTCGTCGTGAGTTGATGCGCGCCGCGAGACGCGGGGTCGACGTACAACTGTTGCTCACCAGCCGCAACACCGACCATCCCTCGGTTCGCTACGCGGGGCAGCGCTATTACCCACGATTGCTACGTGCCGGCGTGCGGATCCACGAATATCAGCCACACTTCCTTCATCTGAAAATGGTGCTGGTCGACGATTGGGTCAGTGTCGGCTCCTGCAACTTCGATCACTGGAATCTGCGCTGGAACCTGGAAGCCAATCTGGAAGCGGTCGACACTCAGTTCAGCGCTTCAGTGGAGAAGAGCTTCGAGCACGATTTCGCCCGCAGCCTGGAAATCGATATGCAGCAATGGCATTCGCGTCCGCTGAGCCAGCGCCTCTATCAGCGCATGTGGGGTCTGCTCGATAGGCTCATGATCAATATATTCAATCGAAGTGGCTGACGGCGTGGCCGAACCGCCGCAATGTTCTATGACTGGGAGAGTGTTTCGATGGCTGCGAAAAAAATTCTGATGCTGGTTGGCGATTACGTCGAAGACTACGAAACCATGGTGCCGTTCCAGGCGCTGCAGATGGTCGGTCATACGGTGCACGCCGTCTGCCCGGACAAAAAGGCCGGTGACACGGTGCGTACGGCGATTCACGACTTCGAAGGCGATCAGACCTACAGCGAAAAGCCTGGCCATAATTTCGCGCTGAACTTCGATTTCGACGCGGTGCGCGCCGAAGACTACGATGCGCTGGTGGTGCCGGGCGGGCGTTCGCCGGAGTATTTGCGGCTCAACGATCAGGTGCTAAGCCTGGTCAGGGCGTTCAGCGAGGCGCAAAAGCCAATCGCTGCGGTGTGCCATGGCCCGCAGCTGTTGGCGGCTGCCGGGATCCTCGAAGGCCGTGCCTGCAGCGCCTATCCAGCCTGCGCACCGGAAGTGAAGCTGGCTGGGGGCGAGTTCGTCGATATTGGTGTCGACAAGGCGCATACCGACGGCAACCTGGTTACCGCACCGGCATGGCCGGCGCATCCCGAGTGGCTAGCCGCCTTCCTCGAGGTGCTCGGCACACGCATCAGCCTGTAATATGGCGTGCTGTTTACAAGGTCCGCCTCGGCGGGCCTTTTTCGTTGAAGCGTTCTTTCAGGCTCGATAACACCATGACCCAGGCAAAAGATCCTCTCCACGGCGTAACGCTGGAATCCATTCTGGTGGAGCTTCAGGCACATTTCGGGTGGGAGGGGCTGGCCGAGCGGGTCGACATTCGCTGCTTCAAAAGCGACCCCAGCATCAAATCGAGCCTGACCTTCTTGCGCAAGATGCCCTGGGCCAGGGCGAAGGTCGAGGCGTTGTTCGTTCAGCTACGTCGATCTACCGCCTGATTTTTCGTAATGCAGAGACCTGTAATTCGTCCGATACCGTTTTATTAATCGAAGTCCGGCTCAAGTTAGCCTCCATCCGACCGATTCCTTGTAACAGTTTGATTCGTCATGACTGACGAGTCTGTTTTGTTATCGAATCGCCATCATGGAGATTGGGACGATGAGAAATAACGGGCCGGTAAGCAACACCGAGCGGAGTTTTCCGGCGCATCAGCGACTAATCTCGGCAACCGATACACAGGGCAAGATTCTTTACTGCAACGATGAATTCGTTGCAGTAAGTGGCTATTCCAGGGCCGAGCTGATCGGGAGTGACCATAATCTGGTTCGCCACCCAGACATGCCGCCCGCTGTGTTCGCCGCCATGTGGGGCTATCTGAAGGCAGGCAAGAGCTGGATGGGGGTGGTCAAGAACCGCTGCAAGAATGGCGATTTCTACTGGGTCAGCGCCTATGTCACGCCGATCCTCGACGATGGCAAGCTGACCGGTTTCGAGTCGGTTCGGGTCAAACCTACCGCCGAGCAGGTCGCGCAAGCCACTGGGCTATACGAGCGTCTGCGTAACGGCCAACCGGCGATTTCCTTCGGGCGTCGACTTCAGGGCTGGGCCCGTACCTTGGCGATGCCAATGTGCGCGGCATCGCTTGCAGCGGCAGGAATCTTCTGGCTACCGCCGGCAGTTGAAGTGGTAACCGTGCTGGGTTTGTTCTTCGCGCTTGGGCTCAGTTCCCATTTCGTCGCAGAGCGGAAGCTGCATTCGATACTCCAAAGCGTTCCGCAGGCATTCACCGATCCGGTCGTTGCGCTCACCTACACACAGCAACACGGCAATGCCGCCCGCCTCGAGATGGCGCTGATCAGCGAGGATGCTCGCCTGCGCACCGCACTGACGCGGCTGTCCGATTTGGCTGGGCAGGTCGAACGTGCCTCTGCGGAAACGTCCATGCTGGCCAGCCAGACCGAGAACGACCTTCGTCAGCAGCGTAGTGAAACGGACATGACTGCCACTGCAGTCACCGAGATGACCGCGTCGATCACCGAAGTGGCCGGCCATGTGCAGCAGACAGCCGAGGAGGCCATTACCGCGAATGCGCTCGCGAACGACGGTGATCGAGTCGCTGCCCAGTCGCGCCAGGCGATCGAATCGCTGGCCGGCACCGTTACCAACATCGGCAGCGCGGTGAATGAGCTGGCAGGGGAAACCCAGCAGATCATGTCGGCTGCGGGGATGATCCAGAGCATTGCCGAGCAGACCAACTTGCTGGCGCTGAACGCTGCGATCGAGGCTGCCCGCGCCGGTGAGCAGGGCAGGGGCTTTGCTGTCGTCGCAGACGAGGTGCGGGCGCTGGCGAGCAAGACCCGTGACTCGACGCAGCAGATCCAGGCCATCATTCAGTCGCTGACCAGCAAGGCTGACGGGGCGGTCGCCATCGCCCAGGTCGGCGACCGGGAGGCGGCTCAGGGGCTGGCGCAGGTGGTCAAGGCGCAACAGGCACTGCAAGGAATTCGCGAGGCGGTCAGTCGCATTACCGGCATGAGTCAGCAAATGGCCACCGCCGCCGATGAACAGGCACACGTGGCCGAAGACATCGCGCGGCAGGTCACCAGCATCGCTGTCAGCACCGACGGCAACGTGACCAAGGCTGACCAGACCATGCAGCGCGGTCGCGAGCTGGAAGACGCTGCTCGAGGGCTGCGCGCCCTGGTCGAGCGGTTCAATCGCTGATCCGGCACGCAGAAACAAAAAAGCCCGGCACTGAGCCGGGCTTTTTTGTGGGTGTTGCTTACTGCACTTCGACGGCCAGGCTGTCCGAAATCTTCTTCTGCCAGATCGCCGGCCCGGTGATATGGACCGACTCGCCGTTGGTATCGACGGCGACGGTGACCGGCATGTCCTTCACTTCGAACTCGTAGATGGCTTCCATGCCCAGTTCGGCGAAGGCCAGCACCTTGGACTTCTTGATCGCCTGGGCGACCAGATAAGCCGCGCCACCGACGGCCATCAGGTAGACGGCCTTGTTGTCCTTGATCGCGTCGATGGCGATCGGGCCGCGCTCGGACTTGCCGATCATGCCCAGTAGGCCAGTACTTTCGAGGATCTGACGGGTGAACTTGTCCATCCGCGTCGCGGTGGTCGGGCCAGCCGGGCCCACCACTTCGTCACCGACCGGATCCACCGGGCCGACGTAGTAGATGAAGCGGCCTTTGAGGTCCACCGGCAGCTCTTCACCCTTGTTCAGCATGTCGACCATGCGCTTGTGCGCGGCGTCGCGGCCGGTGAGCATCTTGCCGTTGAGCAGCACGGTTTCGCCCGGCTTCCAGCTCTGCACTTCTTCCGGGGTGATGGTGTCGAGGTTGACGCGGCGGGCGCTCGGGCCGGCTTCCCAGACGATCTCGGGGTAGGCATCCAGCGGCGGCGGGGTCAGCTCGGCCGGGCCGGAACCATCGAGCACGAAGTGTGCGTGGCGAGTGGCGGCGCAGTTGGGGATCATGCACACCGGCAGCGAGGCGGCGTGGGTCGGGTAGTCCATGATCTTCACGTCGAGCACGGTGGTCAGGCCGCCCAGGCCCTGGGCGCCGATGCCCAGCTGATTGACCTTCTCGAACAGCTCCAGACGCAGCTCTTCAATGCGGTTCTGCGGGCCACGAGCCTTTAGCTCATGGATGTCGATGGACTCCATCAACACTTCCTTGGCCATCACCGCGGCTTTCTCGGCGGTGCCGCCGATGCCGATGCCGAGCATGCCGGGCGGGCACCAGCCTGCGCCCATGGTTGGAACGGTTTTCAGGACCCAGTCGACGATCGAATCGGACGGGTTGAGCATGGCCATCTTCGACTTGTTCTCTGAGCCGCCGCCCTTGGCCGCGACGTCCACTTCCACCTTGTCACCCGGGACGATGGAGTAGTGGATAACGGCGGGTGTGTTGTCTTTGGTGTTCTTGCGGGAACCAGCCGGGTCGGCGAGGATCGAAGCACGCAGGACGTTTTCCGGCAGGTTGTAGGCGCGGCGAACGCCTTCGTTGATCATGTCGTCCAGACTCATGGTGGCGCCATCCCAGCGTACGTCCATGCCCACGCGCACGAACACGGTGACGATGCCGGTATCCTGACAGATCGGCCGGTGGCCGGTTGCGCACATCCGCGAATTGATCAGAATCTGCGCCATGGAGTCGCGCGCTGCCGGCGACTCCTCCCGCAAGTAGGCCTCGTGCATCGCCTGGATGAAATCGACGGGGTGGTAATAGGAAATGAACTGCAAAGCGTCGGCAACGCTTTGTATCAGGTCGTCTTGCTTGATCACGGTCATGCAGCGCGTCCTCTTGGCGGGGCGGAGACAAGGCGCGCGGGGAATTTGGCCAACGCGCTCAGGTTAAAAAATGCGCGGCAGTATAACTCGCTGCGCCGCAGGGTACACAGACGAGCTAAAGGTGAAGGGATGCACATCGAAGCGGGTGTCGGTGAGGCTGTGGGTCAACTGCACACTGACAATAATGCGCCTGTGGTGCTCGGGCAGAAAGCAGTTGGAATGATCGAGCAGAAGGTGGCAGAACTGCCGCACATCGGACGATCGGTAGCTCGTCCTGTCAGAAGAACCGGGGCTTGTAGGCTTTTGCAAGTGGCCAGCGTAAAGTATGTCTAATTGCCATTATGGGAAGGATTCCATGCGCGTGACTCGTGACGAAAGCGAACAGCAGGCGCTGCAGCAGCTGGTCATCAAGCGCTTCGGTATGGCAGCAGGCACCTACGGCCTCGCCTTGCTGCTGACATGGATTACCGTCGCCGGGGGCTTCTATCAAGCGCCGTTAGACACTGCTATTGCGGGCTCTGTGATGATCCTGGTCAGCCAGTTGGGGTTCTTCTGGGTGTTTTCCCGAGGCTACAACCTGCGCTTTCGCGACCCCAGTCTGACCGAGCCGCAGGTGTTGGTTGCGCTGGTGTGGCTGACCTTCTTCCTGTTCAATCTCGGCGATAGTCGCGGCTCTTTGCTGGTGCTCTATGTGCTGGTGCTGATGTTCGCCGTGTTTCTGCCGCCGAAAGTATTCATCCGCTACGCCGTACTGGCGCTCGTCAGTTTCGTCGGCATGTCGCTGTACGATGCATATCTCGATCGTCTCGGCGACTCGCAGGTAGCGCTGCTGGAGGCTGGCGTATTGCTGGTAACGCTCATCTGGATGTGCCTGTTCGTCGGTTACGTCTACAAGCTGCGTCAGCGCATGCGTCAGCGCCGTTTCGCCTTGCAGGCGCACCAGGAAACGCTGCGCGGCATGATGCGGCAACTGGAGGATCTGGCCTCCACGGACGAGCTCACCGGGTTGTACAACCGCCGTCATTTCATTCGGCGGGCCGAGGCGGAGCTGAGTCGATTACGGGCGGGCCATCAGTCCGGCCTCGCATTGATCGACCTCGATCATTTCAAGCGGGTAAACGATCTGCACGGGCACGCCACGGGCGATCGTGTGCTGCAGATGTTCGCCTCGGTAGCGCGTTCGTGCTTGCGCGACGGCGATATCCTGGCCCGCTACGGTGGCGAGGAGTTCGTCCTGCTGTTGCCGCACACCGATGCCGAGCAGTTCAGCGCTTGTTGTGAGCGCCTGCGCGAGGCGTTTGCCAATGCCCAGCCGCTGGACGTGGAGTTACAGGCGGGGCATCTCAGTCTGTCGGTCGGGCTGACGCTGCTCAATGCTGGCGACGATCTGGACGAGTCATTGCAGCGCGCCGACATGGCGCTCTATCGGGCCAAGGCCAACGGGCGTAATCGCTGCGAGGCAAGCTGGGCGGCCGTCGATGCCTGAAATTACCCATGGGGCGCGGTCCTGGACGGTGAGCGAGGGGAAGAACCTGCTCGATGCGCTCAATGATGCTGGCCTGAACGTGCCCTACAGCTGTCGTGCGGGCAGTTGCCACGCCTGTCTGGTGCGCTGCCTGCGGGGTGAGCCAAAGGATGCCCAGCCGGACGCGCTCGATGTCGGTCGGCGTTTACAGGGGTGGAGACTCGCCTGCCAATGCGCCGTCACCGAAGATCTCAGTGTCGCCGTGTACGACCCGGTGCGCGAGGGGCTGGCGGCACGAGTGGAAGGGCTCGATTGGCTCGATGGACAGGTCCTGCGCCTGCGGCTGCAGGCCGAGCGTCCGCTGCGTTACCGCGCCGGCCAGCACGTGCTGCTGTGGACTGACCGTGGCGTTGCCAGGCCTTATTCATTGGCGAGCGTGCCCGGGGAGGATCCCTGGCTTGAGTTTCACCTCGATTGCCACAATCCGGGTGCCTTCTGCGATTCGGCGCGCGCCCTGAAGATGGGAGACAGCCTGCGCCTTGGTCAGCTGCACGCCGGCGCGCTGCGCTACGAGCCCGAATGGCAGACGCGTCCCCTGTTGATGCTGGCGGCCGGTACCGGGCTCGCACCTCTTTGGGCCCTGTTGCGCGAGGCGCTGCGTCAGGATCATCTAGGGCCGATACGGCTGCTGCATTTCTGTCGAGGTGCGTCCTACCTGCGAGCGTCGTTGGAGCGTCTCGCACAGGGGCATGACAACCTGAGTATCGAGTGGGTCGATTCCGAACAGACGCATGACAGTCTGCAATCCGTACGCGCTACGTCGCGCCAGGAAATCGCACTGCTCTGCGGGGGAAGCGGATTCGTCGAGGACTGCGCCAAGCGCCTGTTTCTCGCGGGACTGCCGCGGGGGCAGGTGCTGAGCGACGCTTTTCTGGTGCGCCACGTCGAGCCTTGAGCAACGACGGCGCATCGCCCCCAAGAGATGGCTAGGGGCGCGTGATCGAAGCACGCCAAGGTATCAGGCCCCCATTGGCCGTCACCTGGCGTGCTTCGAGACCATCAACTCAATGAATCGCCTACACGCAGGATCTTCATGGTGTTGGTGCCGCCGGTGCCGTGATAGGTATCGCCCTTGGTCAGGATCACCCAGTCGCCAACGTTGACGATGTTGCGTTTGAGCAACTCATCCACCGCCGCCTGGCTGACCTTGTCCGCTGGCAGTGCGGCCGGATCGAACGGAATGGTCTGCACACCGCGGAACATGGCGACCCGTGCCTGGGTCTCGCGATGGGGCGAGTATGCAAAGATCGGTACCGACGAGCGGATGCGCGACATGATCAGCGGGGTATAGCCGCTTTCGGTCAGGCTGATGATCGCCTTAACGCCGGGGAAGTGGTTGGCGGTGTACATCGCCGCCAGCGCGGTGCTTTCATCACTGCGCTCGAAGCGCTGGCCGAGACGGTGGCTGGACTTGATGCTGGTCGGATGCTTCTCGGCTCCGACGCAGACGCGTGCCATCGCCTTGATCGCCTCGATCGGGTATTCGCCGGCAGCGCTTTCGGCCGACAGCATGACCGCGTCGGTGTAGTCCAGCACCGCGTTGGCTACATCGGAAACCTCGGCGCGGGTCGGCATCGGGTTCTGGATCATCGACTCCATCATCTGGGTCGCGGTGATGACGACCTTGTTGTTGCGGCGTGCGTGAAGAATGATCTTCTTCTGAATGCCCACCAGTTCGGCGTCGCCGATCTCGACGCCCAGGTCGCCTCGCGCGACCATCACGCCATCGCTGGCGCGGATCAAGCCGTCCAGCGCCTCATCATCGGCGACCGCTTCGGCGCGCTCGATCTTGGCGATCAGCCAGGCGCTGGAGCCGGCCTCGTCGCGCAGGCGGCGGGCCAGTTCCATATCGGCGGCATCGCGAGGGAAGGACACGGCGAGGTAGTCCAGATCCATCTCGGCGGCCAGCTTGATGTCGGCTTTGTCCTTGGCGGTCAGCGCCGGCGCAGTCAGCCCGCCTCCCCGACGATTGATGCCTTTGTTGTCCGACAGCGGCCCGCCAATCAGTACAGTGCAATGCAGTTCGTCGGCCGTGGCGTTGTCAACGCGCATGACCACGCGACCATCATCGAGGAGCAATTCATCGCCAACGCTGCAATCTTTGACCAGATCCGGGTAGTCGATGCCCACCACGTCCTGGGTGCCTGCATCGCGAGGGTGGGTGACGGAGAAGCGGAAGTTGTCGCCCTCTGCTAATTCGATACGCTTGCCGGCGAACTTGGCGATGCGGATTTTCGGCCCTTGCAGGTCGCCCAATAGGGCGACGAAGCGACCGTGTTTCGCGGCGATGTCCCGTACCAGCTGCGCCCGGGCGCGGTGCTCATCTGGAGCACCATGAGAGAAATTCAAGCGGGCGACATCGAGGCCCGCCAGGATCATCTTTTCCAGTACATCCGGTGAGCTGCTGGCAGGACCCAGCGTGGCGACGATTTTGGTACGGCGCGAGATCATTCAATGCTCCTTTTTCAGAATGGCCGGGAGGCTACTATGCCGTGCGGCTGTAGTCATTGTTGGCTTGCACTACTCTTTGGCGGCTGCATGCGAGCTGCCGCGACGTGTTCTGGTGCGCCGAGCGGGGCTGTAGTTTTTCTCGCCGCGGTCGATAAGTCGGCAACGGAGGATTCATCCATGCGCACCCTTGTCATACTGTCTCTGATCACTCTCAGCGTAGGCTGCAGCAGCCGAAGTGCACTCGATCGCCATCTGGACAGTGCTTACCAGCACTATCAATCAGGCGATTGCGAGCAGGTAATGCTCGCCCTATCGCAGGCCGAGCGCAGCAGTCGGCCACGCGACAACGTTCAGCCGGAAATATCGCTGCTACGCGGGCAGTGCCTGGAGCGCCAGGGGTTGTTCGTCGATGCGGCGCAAACCTATCGCTTCATTCAGACCCGCTATCCGGCCAGCGAATATGCCTTCCGTGGTCGCGCCAGACTGGAGACGTTGCGTCAGTTGGGGCACTATCAGCCGGAGGAGCGGGTGGTAACTCACGCCGCCAAACCCTGAGCGAAGCCGGTTAGTCGAGACCGGCTGGGAAGGAACCCATGCACATCGCACCGATACTGCTTATAGCGCTGTTGTCATCGCCGTTGGCGGCTGCCGAGATCTACCGCTGGGTCGATTCGCAGGGAAATGTGCATTTCGATGCACGACCGCGTCCCGGTGCCGAACCAGTCGAGGTCAGACCGCAGGTCATCGAGCGCGACGAGGCGACTCGCGAGCGCGAAGCGCGTACCGAGCGCTTCTTCGAGGCTCGTCGGCAAGAGCAGCAGGCTGCTGATCAGGCGGCCAGTGAACAGCATGCCCGGCGCGAGCAGGAATGCCGTCAGCTGCGTCAGCAGCTGTCGCGTCTGTCCCATGGCGGACGCTACTTTCGTGCCGATGCAAAGGAGGGGCGGGTCTACTACAGTGATGAGGAAATAGAGACGGCGCGGCGGCAGTTGGCCAGTCGTATCAGTCGAAATTGCAGCTGAGCGGCCCGAACGGCCGCTGCGATCAAGTTGGCGGCAGGGCCGGAACCGATGAACATGCTTAATCAGCGCAGCATCCAGCGGCACCAGTTGCCGTACTATCTCAACGTTTTCAACCGCTTTACCGATAAGCCATTGGGCTTCATCGGCAATCTGTCGGAGACTGGACTGATGCTCATCAGTCCATATCCGATGATGACCGATGCGTGCTTCGAGATGCGCCTGAAGATCCCCGGCCAGCACGGCCAGCTGCGTTACATCGATTTCAGCGCGATCTGCCGCTGGTCCCGCGAGGATGTCACTCCCGGCAGCTTCGATTCGGGTTTCGTACTGATTACGCCGCCCAGCGAAATTCGCCACATGATCGACGCGCTACATCACTATTTCAGTTTCCGGCCGATGCTGAGCATTCCGCCAGCTCGTCTGCCGCTCAGCGATGTCCCACCCAACCGGGCCATCGACCAGGATCACTGTCACGGGATCTGAGTGATTCGGCTTGGTTGGGTGATGTTCACGTTTCCCTGCGAAGTCGAATGATGTTCTACAGAACGCCGCCTTTTTTCCACGCCAGGTAGCGGCTGATCAACGCCGGCCCCAGCTCGTGCGGACGCGCATCGAGCACCGGGACGCCGTGCGCCATCAGCCGTTCATGCAACTGATCTCGGGCGTTCAGGTAGTTCAGCGTGCCGCAGTAGCCCAGCGCATCCTGGGCGCTGCTCACTGGTTGATGACGTAGTCCGTCGAGCACCGGCTCACGCAAGCTCACCACCAAAACCCGGTGCCGGCGCGAGAGCCGGCGGACCGCGCCGAGCAAATCCTCATCATCTTCGTCGCGCAGATTGCTCAGGATCACCACCAGCGCCCGTCGTTTCTGTCGCGTCAGAACCTCCCCGGCGGCTCGCATGAAATCGGCTGGCTGTCTCGTGTTGGTCAAATCGTAGACGCCGTTCAGCAAGGCGTTCAGCTGCAACTGGCCCTTGGCCGGCGCGAGGAAGCGGCGTTGCTCGGTGGCGAAGCTGTAGAGTCCCAGCGCGTCGCCTTGGCGCAAGGCGACATAAGCCAACAGCAGGCTTGCATTAAGCGCGTGGTCGAAATGCGAGAGTGCATCATCCTGGCTGCGCATCCGCCGGCCGCAATCGAGCATCAACAGGATCTGCTGGTCGCGGTCGTCCTGATATTCCCGGGCGATCGGCGTGCGCTTGCGTGCGGTGGCCTTCCAGTCGATCTGCCGCAGAGTATCGCCTTCGCGGAATTCGCGGAGCTGATGGAAATCCATACCCAGCCCGCGGCGCGGCTGCTGCCGCACACCCAGGCGACTCAACCAGCTGTCTACGGCCATCAGCGGTGCGCCGTGCAGTCGAGTGAAGTCGGGGTAGACGCGCGACTGTGACTCCAGCTTCAGCAGCCGGCGTTCGCGCCATAATCCCAGTGGACCGTGCAGGCGGATCTCACATTGATCGAAGTGTACGGGGCCACGGCGTTCCGGGCAGATTCGGTACGCGACCTCGCAATGTTGCCCCGGTACGAGGGTTAGATGTTGTGGCAGGTGCTGAAACGCCATCCCGGCTGGCGGATGGTCGAAGATATCCAGGCGCAAGGGACGAGTCAGCGAGGCGTGAAGCTGTAGCTGCACATCATGCCAACGACCCAGCGCCAGGTGGCCGGGTAGGGTGCGTTGCAACGTGGGCGAAGGCAGCCGGTGCAAGGAAACCGCGTCTAGGGCCGAAAGCAGGCCCAGGCACAGCAGCAGTCCCCACCAGGCCGTATTCACCGCGGCGGGCAGGGGATGGCCTAGCGCAGCCAGCACGCCCAGCGGCAGGGCAAGGACAAGCAGCAACACCAGCAGAAAGGTTTGTCGCCGTGATGGGCTCATCGCAACATCCGCGAGCTGGGCTGGATCACAGGCGCGGCGCCGTGACCTGGTCGAGCAATTGCAGCAGCAACTGATCCACCGAAGTCCCCTCGATATCCAGTTCGGGCGAGAGTCTGACACGATGCCGCAGCACCGCGAGTGCGCAGCCCTTGATGTCGTCCGGGGTGACGAACTCCCCGCCGCGTAACAGCGCGCGTGCTCGCGCGCAGCGAACCAGTGCGATCGAGGCGCGTGGTCCCGCGCCCAGCGCCAGACCGGGCCAGTTGCGCGTGGCGCGGGCCAGGCGCACCGCGTAGTCGAGTACTTGCTCGTCGAGTGGCACTTCGCTGGCGATCTTCTGCAAGGCCTGGACATCCTTTGCCTGCAATAGCACGCGCAAGCCGCTGACGTCGAGGATATCGGTACGCGCCGAGCGGGTGACTTGACGGACCAGTTCCAGCTCCTCGTCGGCCATCGGATAGTCCATGCGCAGCATCAGCATGAAGCGGTCCAGCTCGGCTTCAGGCAGTGGGTAGGTGCCTTCCTGCTCGATGGGGTTCTGCGTGGCCATCACCAGGAAGGGTTGCGGCGCCGCCAGCGCGCGACCTTCGAGCGTGACCTGGCGTTCTTGCATGACCTCCAGCAGCGCCGCCTGGGTTTTTGCCGGGGCGCGGTTGATTTCATCGGCGAGCAGCAGGTTGGTGAAGACCGGCCCTTTGCGTAGCTTGAACTGTTCGCTGGCCAAGTCATAGACGGCGTGGCCGGTGATATCGCTTGGCATCAGGTCGGGCGTGAATTGGATACGCGAAAACTCGCCACCGAAGCAACGAGCCAGCGCGCGGACCAGCAAGGTTTTACCGAGCCCCGGCACTCCCTCGACCAGCACGTGGCCGCCGGCTATCAAGGCGGTGAGAACGCCATCGACGATATCCTGCTGACCGATTACGGCCTTGTGCAATTCCTGACGCAGCGCCTGTGCCAGTTGGCTGGCGCGCTGACGCTGGCTGCTTGCGCCAGCAGCGGGGGCATTGTTCTGTTCGCTTGGGATTTCGCTCATAGGGCATTCCTGAGGCTTTGCAGGCGGGCGACCTGGCTGGTGAATTCGGCGGCGCTGACAGGCTTTTCCGCTGGCAGGCGCAAGGCCTGATCGATGGAGTCGGGGGGCAGCTGGCTGAGTTTCGCCAGCACCAGACACTGCTCGGTATAGGGCAGCGCTTCGAATCCCGGATGGCGTCGGCGCGCCTGCCGTTGTATGTCGCGCTGCAAGCCGATCAGCAGATGGCGCTGGCCGGCATGGCGGTAGAGGAAGTCGGCACTGGCGCGCAGATGTTCATGCAGTTGCCGGCGGCTACGGTCGGCCGTCTCGATGATGGGACCCTGTCGTTGGCCCAGATGCCAGGCGGCAAAGATCAGTATCAGCAGCAGGGCGGTCAGCGCTTCGGGGAAATAGCGCAGCAGCTGTCGCAACAAGCCGACGTGCTCGGTGCGATAGGCGAGGGCCACGTCACGATCCTGGGTGAGATACCAGAGCAGCCAAGCATGGTCATACTGCCCGATGCGATCGTTCTGCCAGATCCAGCTGTCTGTGAGCGCGGTGATCAGACCGTTACCGTGCTGCAGCTGCAGCATGTGCGTGGCACCGTCGCTGTTGGCCCAGGCATGAGCCCTCTTGTCGGCATCGTAGAGGTGATAGTCGGTGTCGAAGGCGAAATAGGCCGGTGCGTCTTCGTTCTCCAGATACAGTCGGGTCAGCGTGGAGCGCTTCTCCGTGCTGGCGATCTGTTTGGTGGCTTCGTTGGTCTCGTCATCTGTGGTTTCGTACTGTTGCAAGCCCAGCGTATCGAGAAGCAGATCACCACTTTTACCGGTGTGCTCGTCCCACAGGCGTTCGGCCACGAACACCAGGTGGCCGCCGTCAGAGACCCACTCAAGCAAGCGTGCGGACTGACTCGGTTTCATATCTGCACGGTCGCCCAGCAGTAGCAGGATCCGGTTGTCCGGTTGCAGCTCGAGCAGCCCGCCAAGGCCTTCGGTGTGGGTGACCGCTCTGCCTTGGTCGATGAGAAAACGTTCAGCTGCCAGGTAGGGATTGGCGCGCACCTGCGGCGCAGGACCTCGCTCAATGACCTCCTGGTAGCGTGTCGCCTTGCTCGCGACGAATAGCAGCAGGGTGACTAGCAGTACGCCCGCGACGGTCAGGCCAATTGTGCGAGCGCGGCTCATGTGGACATCCTTGTGTCGAACAATTCGCGCCAGCGATCGCAGAGCTCGTTTCTGGCGGCGCCTGGCGGGGCCTGGTGACCATAGGCGAGATTCTGCCAGTGGCGGGTCAAGGTCTCGGCATAGCGGACCAGTTCCGGTCGACCGTCCTGGCGCAGCAGATCGAGGATTTCGCCCTCCGTATGAGCGGACTTCAATGGCAGCTTGCGTTCATGCAGCAGTCGGCTGAGAAACGCCCGGTAGAGCAACCCGAGCGCTTCGCGCGGCTGCTGGTCCCAGAGTCGGCTGACTTCACCGGCGACATCTGCAGGAATGCTCTCGGGCTGGACATCGAAACCGAACAGCACGGCCGGCGTATCCTGACGCTGCCTTGCAGCGGGAGGGCGAAGTCGCCCGACATGGACTCTCAGCCACTCGCGATAGCGCCAGAGGCAAAGCGCGATCAAACCGAACAGTGCCGCCCAGAGCAGGATTTCGACACCCGTGGCGATGTGTTCCAGGCTGCGCTGCAGGCTGCCGCCGCGCAGTAGTTTGTTGAGTAGGCGTTCCAACCAGCCCGGTTCTGCAAGCGTCTGGGGCTCGCCAAAGCGCCAGCGAGTCACGGTCTCGCGGTTTTTGAACGGCGGCTGGTTCAGCAGCTCGGTGATCCGCTCGTTTGCGGCCTGACTGGTCAGTGGCTGGTTGAGCAAGCGTTCGTGTTCGGGGCTCGGCTCGGTCGGTGTCGTTTGTTCACGCTGCGGGGGCGCCGGGGTATCGGCCCGAGCGTCCTCTAGGGGCAAACCCAGCGACAGGCCGATGCTCAGCAGCAGGGCCGGCAATAAGGGCTGCAGACGCTCCTGCAATCGGCGAAAGCTCAGCTCGATATCCCAGGCCTCGAGCATGGTGCGTCGGTTGAGGTAGAGGCTGAAGCCACTGGCAACGTAAATCGGTTCCCAGATGATCAGGATCAGCACGTATAGCAGGTTGGACAGATGCTCAAGCCAAAGCCAGTCGCCTTCCACCTTCAGCAGGTCCTGCCAGGTCCAGTCAGCGAGTAACTGCGGCGGGATCAACATGTAGAGTAAGGCCAGCGCGCCCATCCACAAGCCGCTTTCCAGGTGGATGCCGACAATGGTCAACCAGCGTGCCGCGCCGGTGTCGCGTCGCTTCAAGACGGCCAGGCGATTCCGTCTGGTCGAGCCTGATAACCCTTCGAGCTGCAGCACTGGCAGATCGAAACTGCGGGTCAGGCTGAATCGGCGCCAGGTCAGGCTGGAAAACCATTGCGAGCGTAGCAGGCCAGGCAAGGCTCTGAAGCTGCGGCGCAGGGTCGGGGTATCGCCAAATAGTGACCGAGAAAGAATGAACAGCGGCAGGCGTTCATAGAGCGGTTTAAACCACCAGAACAGCAACAGTGACAGCGTTGGATGTTGCCAGAGCATCAGGCTGAGCAGGGCGAACACTGGCAGGGTCAGCAGCGCCCAGCTGGTCATCAGTAGGCGCGCTTGCCGGCGTGCCAGCAGGATGCCGAGATCCAGCGATTCCCAGGCACTGCGCGGGCGGATCTCCATGGTCGCGTCACTCAGGCGCATGACTGTTCCTGCCGCTCAGCAAGAGATACAGGCCGACCAACAGCCACAGCAGCGCGCCCACGGCATATTTGACCGACGCGGAAGGATAGGTCATCGATGACCAATAGGCTTCGACGAATGCGGCGATCAGCAACAGCAAGGTGGCGCCGGCGACCAGCCGTACCGCCTTGCTGGCGGCCAGCCGCAAGGCTTCCCCGCGGGTAAGGTTGCCGGGGGCGATGAGCGCGCCGCCGAGTTTCAGCCCGGCGCCTCCGGCCAGGGTGATGGCTGTCAGCTCGAAGGCACCGTGACCGATGACGAATGACCAGAACGGCTGGTGATAACCAACTCCGGTCAGGTGGCCCGCGATCGCGCCGATGGTCAGCCCGTTGAACAACAGGTAGAACAAGCTTCCCAACCCGAACAGAAGCCCTCCGGCAAACGTCTGGAAGGCGATGCCGATATTGTGCATGACGTAGTAGCCGAACATCACCCAGTCTTCGCTGGATCCACGCTCGCCAAAGCGACCGAGGCGGCTGGCATCGGGATCGTACATCGCCTCCATCTGTGCGATCTGCTCAGGACTGATCAGGCTGTAAACCATTTCCGGAAACGCCAGGACCAGTGCCGCCATGCCTAGCAGGCTGATATAGAACAACAGGCTGGCGGCTGCCACGTAGCGCCATTGCTCGCGAACCAGCCGGCCGAACCCGCCAAGGATGAAACCGAGCAGACGACCTGCCAGGGGACTTCGGTGACGGTAGAGCTGCTGATGTCCGCGCTGCACCAGCACCTGCAGATTATCGATCGCATGGGTGCTGTAGCCGCGTGCTTGAGCCAGCGCCAGCTGTTGGCAGATGCGTCGATAGGCGGCCGGAAATGCCACGATCGAAACGGATGAAGGCTTCTTGCGGCGCTCGAGGGCATCGAGTGTTTCGCTGAACCCTTGCCATTCGGCTCGGTGAAGGCGCTCGAACTGGCTCTGTTTCATGCTGGCCCCACCAGACCGCGAGCGATGCCGTTTAGGCGCGCCTCGGCCTGCTCGGGGGCTACCTGCAGGGGCGTCGCCAGAATTGCAGCCAGTTCCTGCCGGCGTTCCGGCGACAGATTCGACTGTCGCTCGGCGAAGCCGATCAGCGCGCGCTGTTCGGCCAGTTCTAGCGGGAAGGGTGGTGCAATGGCGTCGACGATCGGAAGCGTCGCTGCGGCTGCGCCGTGCTCGTGGTACACCACCAGCGTTCCGGCGGCCAGATCGCCAAGGCGTTTGAAGGAGGGGTGCCAGAGGCAACTGATCGCCCCCACAAAGTAGCCGAATGGCAGCATGTCGACGAAACGCAGCAGGTTGCGTGTCAGAGACGACGCCCAGCCGATCGGCGTACCGTCATCATGGATCACCTTCAGGCCCAGCCAGCGCTTGCCAGGCGTGCTGCCTTCATTGAGCACTTCGAACAACACCATGTACCACCATTGCACGACGAACAGCAGCAGGGCGCCAGCGCCTATGCCAAACGTGCCTAACGAGCCGAGACCCAGCGCCAGGGTCAGAAATAGCGCGACCCGAATCAGCAGGTCCAGGGCGAACGCCAGAGCGCGAGGCACGAGGCCGGCCGGACGAAGCACGAGATCAATACCCTCCGGCGTTTCGACCCTGTGCGTATTGTCCAGCGGTGCTGTTAGAGCGGAAGGCAATGGTTGTGCTCGACGATCGATCTGGTGGGCTGGTGCGAGGCTGCTGCTCATGGCCGATCAACCGATCGGGCGCGTTGGCCAGGCGATATCGCGGCTATGTAATCATCGAACGTGGTTTTCGGCCAGAACCTGCTCGGCATTTTCAATCGAAATGCCATCATTCATACGCTGTGATCGCCCCGTTGCGCGGACCTGTCGCACAAGGAGTCGGGCGATGCGGCCGGCGGTCGTTCAAGCGCGTTAGACTGGTGTGCAAAGGCCGAGAGGGAGGCTCCCGTGACATCCAGCATCTTCTGGTACGACTTTGAAACCACTGGCATCTCGCCGCGTTGCGACCGACCGCTGCAGGTCGCCGGGATCCGCACCAACGAGGCGTTGGAGGAAATTGGCGAGCCGCTGAATATTTACTGCCGGCTCAGCGACGACATCCTGCCGCACCCGGCCGCTTGCCTGGTGACTGGCATTACTCCGGCCACCCTGACTGAAAAGGGGTTATGCGAAGCGGAGTTCATCGCTCGGCTGCATCAGGAACTGTCACAACCGGGCACCTGTAGCGCTGGCTATAACACCTTGCGTTTCGATGATGAGGTGCTGCGCTACAGCCTGTACCGCAATTTCTTCGATCCCTATGCGCGCGAGTGGCAGGGTGGCAATAGTCGCTGGGATCTCATCGATCTGGTCCGCACCGCTTATGCGTTGCGTCCCGAGGGGCTGGTTTGGCCTGAGGAAGACGGCCGCGTGACGCTCAAGCTGGAGCGTCTCAGTGTCGCCAACGGGCTCGAGCATTTGCAGGCGCACGACGCCCTGTCGGACGTGCGGGCGACCATTGCGCTGGCTCGATTGATACGGGAACGCCAGCCGAGGCTGTATGACTACCTGTACAAACTGCGGCGTAAGAACGCGGTAGTCGAACAGGTCGAGATTTTGAAACCAATGGTGCATGTCTCCGGGCGCTTCTCCGCTGCGCGGCACTATTTGTCCGTGGTGCTGCCACTGGCCTGGCATCCGCGCAATCGCAACGCACTGATCGTCTGCGACCTCAATGCCGAATGCTCGCCGCTATGGGAGGACACGGCCGAAGATCTCCGCGAGCGGCTGTATACCCGCCGTGAAGATCTCGGTGAGAAGCTGCCGACTCCGTTGAAACTGGTGCACGTCAATCGCTGCCCGGTACTTGTACCGATGAATGTCTTACGCAAGTCGGATATCGAGCGATTGAATCTGGATTTGCAATGTTGCGAGTCCAGGGCAAGCGATCTACGTGGTCGACAAGCAGAATGGAGCGCGAAACTTGCTGACGTCTATCAGGAGCAGGCGTTCACCGGCTTGTCGGATCCGGAACAGCAACTCTATGAAGGCTTTCTGGGTGAGCGAGATCGCCGGTTATGCGAGCAAGTCAGAAGCTTTGTACCCTCATCTGGTTCGAGTGGAGTGCCGTCGTTTGATGATGCCCGTCTACCGGAACTGCATTTTCGTTACCGTGCTCGGAATTTTCCCGAATGCCTTTCGGCTGCGGAACAACTGCAGTGGCAGGAGTTTTGTCGGCAGCGTTTAACCGCGCCCGAGTTTGGCGCGCCAAACACCTTGGATCAGTTCGAGAGTTCGCTGCAGGCATTACTGGCTTCAGCCAGTTCGAACCAGATGCAGCTACTGCAGCAATGGGCCGTGCATGCCCGTGGTCTGCGTGAGCGCTACATTCGCTGAGCTTCTTATCAAACGCCCGCAAAAAAGCCATCTGACGCGGCATGCTCGGCATGCAGCGTCGGATGGCTTTAGGTCCCGCGCCGAAATTTAACCGAGCAAGGTGGCCCAGCTTTCAACTTCGTCGGAACCCCACTGGGCTTTCCATTCTTTCAGAGTCTTGTGATTGCCACCTTTGGTTTCAATCACTTCGCCGTTATGTGGGTTCTTGTACTGCTTTACGCGGCGCGCGCGCTTGGTAGCTGCCGGCGTCTTTGCGGTGCGTTGTGTTTTGCTATTTCTAGCGTCCGGATCGAGCAGGGCGATGATATCGCGAAGCGATTTTTGATATTCACCCATCAGTTCGCGCAGTTTGCCTTCGAACTCAAGCTCTTTTTTTAGCTTGTCATCTGCAGAAAGAGACTTCAGGCGTTCCTGGAGCTCCTTGATAGCTTCTTCTGTGGCGCGGTATTCATTGATTAGCGACATGTCACTTCCTTGGTATAGGTTGAACGCAAGTGTTAGCAATCATAGACAGCCACCATGCACAAGTAAATATGGCTTTGATAAAGATTAGCTACGGTTTTCTTCCGCTTTTGCGTTGATGGCTAATGTCGCTCAGTTAGTTTCATGAAGGAAAATCGAGACTCTCTTGGAAAATAGCGTCTGGAACGAATGCTTGGCTGATATATCGGTACGAAACCCCGCGGTGTTAATCATCCGCCTTGGTTGCGGGGCGGTCTAATTGGCCATGTGTACGGTTGCCTCGAGTCGATAACCTTATTGTTACTGCGCGATGACGGCGTTATCGGTTGCTTGAGCCAGCCTGTAGCAGCGGGCTAAGGCTTGGCCCGACCCAATACTCTGGCTGCAGAATTATTCGCTGCGCTAGAATGCGGCACCTTTTTAAGCTGGAGTTATTTTAATGCGCACGTTCAGGCTGGTTATTGCCTGCCCCGATGGCGTTGGCATTGTCGCCAAGGTCAGCAATTTCCTGGCCACGTACAACGGCTGGATCACCGAAGCGAATCATCACTCGGATCACCAGAGCGGCTGGTTTTTCATGCGCCATGAAATTCGTGCCGACTCGCTGCCGTTTGATCTCGCTGGCTTCCGGCAGGCGTTTGCGCCTATAGCGCGTGAGTTTTCGATGGAGTGGCGGATTACCGATTCGGAACAGCGCAAGCGCGTCGTGCTAATGGCCAGTCGGGAATCGCACTGCCTGGCGGACCTGCTGCACAGGTGGCACAGCGGCGAACTGGATTGCGATATTCCCTGCGTTATTTCCAACCACAACGACTTGCGCAGTATGGTCGAGTGGCACGGCATTCCTTATTTCCACGTTCCGGTCGAGCCGGGGCGCAAGGAAGAGGCGTTTGCCGAGGTATCGCGTCTGGTGCGTGAGCAGCAGGCCGATGTGATTGTGCTTGCCCGTTATATGCAGATTCTTCCACCCGAACTGTGTGAAGAATATGCGCAGCGGGTGATTAACATTCATCACAGCTTTCTACCTTCGTTTGCAGGCGCCAAGCCCTACCATCAGGCTTCGCTACGCGGGGTCAAGCTGATCGGCGCGACCTGCCATTACGTGACCGAGGAGCTGGACGCCGGCCCGATCATCGAGCAAGACGTCGTGCGCGTCAGCCATCGCGATAGCATCGAAGACATGGTTCGGCTGGGCAAGGACGTGGAAAAGATGGTGCTATCGCGCGGTCTGCGCTATCACTTGCAAGAGCGTGTGCTGGTCCATAGCAACAAGACGCTGGTATTCAATTAATCGTCGCCGGTGGCGCGGGAGGAATGCATGGTCGATCCGTTGGAGAAGGCTGTCGCGAACGCGCCGCCAATTATTGGGAATGGTTGTACGCAGCGTTACGATCCGGAGCGCCTCGGACCGGAGCTCGGCACCGATTTCCCAGATGCCGAAGCGCTGTGGAAGCATCACCAATCCGCTGCCGAGTTGACGGTCGAATGCACTGTTTCGACGGTTCCGGATGGCGATTGAACAAACATGAACGGGGCACCGGGTGCTGCTCGTTCGCCCTCTGCTTCCCGCTCTGGAGATCGCCAGATGACAGATAATGATCGCTTCGTGCTTGGCGCCGATGCTACCGGTGAACCCAATACTCACCCGCTTCGGCTGATCAATCGTCACGGTTTGGTTGCTGGCGCGACCGGGACTGGCAAGACGGTTACTCTGCAGCGACTCGCAGAACAGTTCAGCGAAGCTGGTATCGCTGTCTTTGCCGCCGACATCAAGGGCGACCTGTGTGGGCTGGGGGCCGTGGGGGCGCCTCATGGGAAAATCGCCGAGCGCATCGCCAGCATGCCTTGGCTCGAGCATCAACCGCAGGCATATCCCGTCACCCTATGGGACGTATTCGGTGTTAGCGGTCATCCATTGCGGACCACCCTCACCGAAATGGGGCCACTCCTTTTGGGTAGCCTGCTCGAACTGACCGATAGCCAGCAGGCTGCGCTCTACGCGGCGTTCAAGGTGGCCGATCGCGAAGGTTTGCTGCTGCTGGATCTGAAGGATCTGAAGTCACTGCTCGGCTACCTCAAAAAGAGTCCCGAGGTGCTCGGCGATGACGCTGCGTTGTTGACCAGTGCGTCTTCCCAGGCACTGTTGCGACGGCTGGCCACCCTCGAGCAGCAGGGTGCCGATGCGCTGTTCGGCGAACCGGCGCTGGCGCTTGAAGACATCCTGGAGCCCGGGCGCGATGGGCGAGGCAGGATCCATCTGCTCGACGCCAGCCAGCTCGTACACCAGGCCCCTAAAGTCTACGCGACATTCCTGCTGTGGTTGTTGGCCGAGCTGTTCGAGCAGTTGCCCGAACGAGGCGATGCGGATCGTCCGCTGCTGGCGTTGTTCTTCGACGAGGCGCATCTGCTGTTCAACGACACCCCGAAGGCACTGCAGGATCGGCTGGTGCAGGTCGTTCGGCTGATTCGTTCGAAAGGGGTAGGTGTCTATTTCGTCACCCAGTCGCCGTCCGATCTGCCCAATGAGGTTTTAGCTCAGCTGGGCCTGCGCATTCAGCACGGATTGCGGGCGTATACGATCAAGGAGCAGAAGTCGCTGCGTGCGGTGGCGGAAGGCTTTCGAGCCAATCCTGCGTTTTCTGCGCTGGACTCGCTGGTTGACTTGGGTATCGGAGAAGCGCTGGTCGGAGGATTGGAAGACAAGGGAACGCCAGCCATGGTGCAGCGTGTGTCCATTGCTCCGCCCCGATCACGCATAGGGCCGCTGGACCAGGATGAAAGGCGCGCCCTGATCGCGAACTCACCATTGCGGGCGCGCTACGATAAGGCCGTGGATCGTGAGTCCGCGTATGAGATTCTGCTTGATCGAGCGCATCGAGCAATAGAGGTCGAGCCGCAGGGGAAAGCTGCAACGGCCAAGAATGACGTAGGGGGCGCCTTCGGCGATCTCGCCGAACGAGTGTTCAAGAGCGCTGTGCGCCAGGCGGCCTCTCAGCTGGGGCGGCAACTGGTAAGGGGCCTGATGGGCTCCCTATTAGGCGGGAAACGTTGACCTGAAATCGAGTAGCTGGCCATTCGATCGCTCGTTGTATTGAGCGTTCGCCCAAGAAAGTCTTCGCTCCCGATTTATTGGCTGTCGGAAGACTGTTTCGCCATCTCTTTCTCGATCTTTTCCAATTCTTTCTTGAAAACCTGATCGTGGACGGTCTGCTTCTTGCGCCAAGGCTTTCGTTCAGGATCGGGTTGTGCGGCGTAAGTGGTTATTTCGCCCCCGTATACGGTCTTGAACCTGTTGGCCTGTCTTTCCAGTTCGGCACGTAGTTCTTCTTTCGTCACTCTTGAGCTTTTCCTTTTCTTGAAAAATTGACGCCAGCGGCTGGCAAACGGAATGCCGATTGCAGCGCAGTTAGAGAATGTCTGGCGGTTGCTTATTTAATGGTTTGGCTCATGCCATTGCAAGCAGGTCGTGAAAACAAGTGTGTGCATAAGTTAAATCGGCGAATGGCAGGCTGGTGCGCCTGTTGGCAACCTGAAGCAAATAAGAGGCACCGGTGCAGCTTGCGCTCATCGAAAGACACTGAAATTGGAATCGCACCTGCCACGTCAGTTTTCGCTGTCACAATTATTCTTGCTTGAAGCTTTCCAGTTCAACGCTATTGCGTTCTGACCTGTTCTCAAAAAAAACCGCGCCGGAGGGCGCGGTTTTTGTCATTGCACGGTCGATTCAGCGCGCCGATTGGCTCGCGACTGTGTCATGGGCGCGACCATAAACGTCGTCCAGCCGTTCGATGTCGTCTTCACCGAGATAGCTACCCGACTGGACCTCGATAATCTCCAACGGAATCTTGCCCGGGTTGGCGAGCCGGTGAATAGAGGTCACCGGGATATAGGTCGATTGATTTTCGGTCAGCAGGAAGGTCTTGTCATTGCAGGTGACCTGGGCGGTGCCAGAGACGACAATCCAATGCTCGGCACGATGGTGGTGCATCTGCAGTGACAGCTGTGCGCCTGGGTTGACGCAGATTCGCTTGACCTGGAAGCGGCCGCCCATGTCGACCGAGTCGTACCAGCCCCAGGGGCGATAAACCGCGCAGTGGTTCTGCGTTTCGGAGCGCTTCATGGCGTCGAGCTTGTTCACGAGCTTCTTGACGTCCTGAACCTTGTCCTTGTGCGCGATCATGGTCGCGTCTTTGGTTTCGACCACAACGATGTTATCCAGCCCCACGACGGTGACCAGCTTGCCGTTGCCGTGGACCAGGCAGTTGCGGCTGTCTTCGACGATCACGTCGCCTCTGGTCACGTTGCCGTTTTCGTCCTTTTCAAGTACATCCCATAGCGAGGACCAGGAGCCCACGTCGCTCCAGCCGGCGGACATCGGCACCACGCAGGCCAGTTCGGTCTTTTCCATGACCGCGTAGTCGATTGAATTGTCGGGGCAGCAGGCGAAGGTCGCCGGGTCGATCAGTACTTCGTCACCGTTCTTGGCGCTGCGCTCCAACGCAACCCAGCAAGTGTCGTAAATATCCGGGTCGTGCTTCTTCAATTCTTCCAGGAATACGCTGGCGCGGAACAGGAACATGCCACTGTTCCAGTAATAGTCGCCTGACTCGACGTATTGCTGGGCACGCGCTTCGTCTGGCTTCTCGACGAAGTTGGTGACACGGTTGACGCCTTCGGGCAGGCCGTTACGCTCGGTATGGTCGCACTTGATATAGCCGTAACCGGTCTCAGGACTGGTGGCAGGAATGCCGAACAGCACCATCTCACCGTTTTCCGCGGCGTTGGTGGCAAGAGCTAGGGAACGCTGGAACGCCTTATGATCTTCGATTACATGATCCGCGGGCAGTACCAGCAGCAGTTCGTCACGGCCATCCTCGATCAATTTCATCGCGGCAATCGCGATGGCTGGGGCAGTGTTGCGGCCGAAGGGCTCGAGCATCAGGCCCTGAATACCCAGCTTGCGTGCCGCCAGTTGCTCCTTGACGATGAAGCGATGCTCCTGGTTGCAAACCAGCAGAGGCGGCTGCATACCTTCAAAAGCGAGTCGTTCAATGGTTTGCTGGAACAGCGTCTGTTCAGCCGTCAACGCGAGGAATTGTTTGGGGAATGCTTTGCGAGAAAGAGGCCAGAGTCGGGAACCGCTGCCGCCTGAGAGGATGACCGGAATCATATTGTTTCTCCTGAATCGTTGAGAAGGGGATTTCTTCTTGTCCATTTGGGCGGCCAGAGGTCTGGTGCTCGCCGTACGCTTCTGAGTCGAGCCTTCAGGCGGCGTGCGCCGTCAAGCTCCGTTCTCCAGCAGGGAAACTGCTTTCGGGGCGAACTGCTTGCTCCGAGCCTGAACGGGGAAATTCTGTCGACTGGCCGATAACCGCCGAAGGTGAAGCTGCGGCACTGATTGCCGCTTTGAAATGGAATGGCTGCAGGCCCCCTATCGATCTGGCGCAGGTGGATGCGCGCTGACTTCGATGGCGTTCCGTCTGACTGGGTTGGTGCGGTTGGCAAAGTGCGATGAGCGTCGACCCTGCTTTGATTCGGCCTGTCTGGCCTCGACTGGTCACACCCGACGATCTCCGAGGATTGTCTTGGCTGACACATTGAAAACTCTGTTGTGAATTCCACTGCACGTTCATGTGCGACGTCCCTTTCCGCCTGGAAATGCCGGTACGCGCTTATGATTGCTGACGCCTTCGGATAGTTCCCTGGGCAATTGCCGCTGATCGGAGAGTTTTTGCGGGTAGGGTCAGCGCACACGCTAGCCCGCATTGCAGACGACACGGGAAATTTCAGGCGTGTGGCCAGTCAGCGATGAATGGTGCTGTGAAATGAATCAGGATCAGAAAAGCTGGAACGGGGAAGAGCAGGAGAGCCCCCTCGGCTTTTTTTAACGAGGGGGCGAAAGTGATCCAGTCGACGTGGTTTCAGGCATGCGGGTCGCGCAGAAATACCAGATGATCAGCCGAGGAATCATCAGGGCTGTAGCGATAGCCATCGTAGTTGAAATGCTTTAGCTGCTCGGGCTGGTGGATGCGCTCCTTGATCACGTACCGGCTCATCAAACCTCGCGCTTTCTTGGCATAGAAGCTGATGATCTTGTACTGGCCGTTCTTCATGTCCTTGAAATCAACGTCGATTATCCGCGCGTTCAAGGCGTTACGTTTTACGGCCCCGAAATATTCATTCGAAGCCAGGTTGAGCAGTACGTCATCGCCCTGTATCGCCAACGCCTCGTTTAGCCAGCCGCTGATACGCTCGCCCCAGAAGGCATACAGATCCTTGCCACGAGCGTTGGGCAGCTTGGTTCCCATTTCCAGCCGATAGGGCTGCATCAGGTCGAGCGGACGCAGAACGCCGTAGAGCCCTGACAGCATTCGCAGATGCTTCTGGGCGAAATCGAAATCCTGCTCGGAAAAATCAATGGCATTCAATCCGGTATAGACGTCGCCCTTGAAGGCAAGGAGCGCCTGCTTAGCGTTGGTCGGGGTGAATTCGGCCGTCCAGCTTCCGTAGCGGGCGACGTTGAGTGCGGCGAGCTTGTCCGAAAGGTGCATGAGTTCGCTGATCTGCTGCGGTGACAGGTCGCGCAGTTGATCGATCAATTGCTGAGCGTGGTCGAGATGTTCGGGTTGGGTGAAGCGTTTGGTCGTCGGTGGGGTGTCGTAATCCAGAGTCTTGGCCGGCGAAATCACCATCAGCATGCATCGGTCTCCTTTAATGTGCGCTGATTTTAGGCGTTAAGCCTGGCCGGGCTCTACCTATGGATTCGATTGAGAAGAAAGGTTGACCTTGCCGAGGCGCAGGGGGCCAAACTTGCTGGTGGAAAAGGAGCAATTATGACCGACTGCAATCATTCTCATTGGGAGCAATCCCATGACTACCGCCCCCTCGAGCAAGGCGCCGAGCGGCAGACCTGGGCCGTAGTGGGACTGACGGGGTTGACCATGGCGGCCGAGATTTTCGCCGGCTACTTATTCAACTCCATGGCGTTGCTTGCCGATGGATGGCATATGGCTTCGCACATGGTGGCTATCGGCATGGCAGCGATCGCCTATCTCTTGGCCCGTCGCTATGCTCATGATCGGCGCTTCACCTTCGGGACCTGGAAGATCGAGGTCCTGGCGGGCTTCTCCAGTGCGGTGCTGCTGGTGGTGGTGGCGCTGATGATGATCATCGAGTCGCTGTCGCGCTTCTGGTCGCCAGCGCTGATCGGCTTCGATGAAGCGTTATGGGTGGCCGTGATCGGGCTACTGGTCAATCTGCTGTCGGCCTGGTTGTTGCGAGATCAGCACGACCACCATGCTCATCACGATCACGATCACGATCACGATCACGATCACGATCACGATCACGATCACGATCACGATCACTCGGAGGCGCCAGGACGTGACCTTAATCGCCATGCTGCATTCATTCACGTGCTGACTGACGCGATGACCTCGGTAGCTGCAATTGTCGCCTTGCTGGGAGGCAAGTATCTGGGCTGGAACTGGCTGGACCCGCTGATGGGTATCATCGGGGCGATCGTCATTCTGGTTTGGGCCAAGGGCCTGTTGCGCGACACCGGAAAGGCGTTGCTGGATCGGGAAATGGACGATCCGCTGGTGCGGCGTGTGCAGAGGCAACTGGAGGCGGTGCCCGATACCGAAGTGACCGACCTGCATCTGTGGCGAGTAGGGCGAGCGCAATACAGCTGCATTGTCACCATCGTTACTCACCAAGAGTACTCAGCGGATCGCTACAAGGCCGAACTGGCAGGCTTCTCAGAGTTGGTTCACGTGACCGCGGAAGTGAATCGGTGTGGCAAAAACGCACAGGTTGATTACTCAGCCTAGCGATCCATTAGAGCTGCGCCAAGGGCAATTCGTCATTTACATAAAAAAACCTCACTGGGTAGAAAAAGACTTTTTACTGTCATCTGTTTTGCGGTATTACCTCATCAAGACCGCCGAAACCTGCACTCACAGGTGGCGGCCTCTGGGTGGCCCCAAGCCCCTGCCTCCCAAGTCCGCTCACCTTGCGCACGGTGGTTTTCTCTTCGGCGGAGAGCTTTTGGCCCTCCGTCGTCCCGGCTCCGAAAAGGTGATCGCGTATGGATGATTACGGCAGACCCCGCGCAACGCAGCCCACGCTCTACGTTCTTGATACCAACGTTCTGATTCACGATCCCAACGCGTTATTGAATTTCCAGGAACACCAGGTCGCGATTCCAATGACTGTGCTGGAAGAGCTGGACCAGCTCAAGACTGGCAAGCACTCTGTGGCTGCCGAGTGCCGGCAGGCGATCCGTCTGATCGACAAGGTGCTAGGCGACGCCACCCCCGAAGAGGTCGAGCTCGGCGTGCCGATTCAGCGCGAGAAAAGTGGGCCGTGCGGCAGCCTTTCCATCCTCATGAGCAAGGGCGCTGACTCCAGTGCGCTTCCTGAGGATCTCAACGACAACAAGATCATCAACCAGGTTGTGGACCTGCAGCGGCGTAGGGCTGGCGTTCCGGTGGTGCTGGTGACCAATGACATCAACATGCGACTGAAGGCGCGTGCTTGTGGTGTTGCTTCGGAGGATTACCACACCGATAAGCTGGTAGATGATGTAGGGCAGCTGTCACGTGGCTATCACAGCCTGAGCGGGTCGTTCTGGGATCGCGTCAGCAAGGTCGATACGCATCAGGGGCACGGGCGGACCTGGCATCGTGTGCAGTTGATCGACAACCTGCCAGCGGTGCATGTCAACGAGTTCATCCTCGATGAGCAGGGCTTCGTCGGCTGGATCAAGGGCATCAAGGCTGACGAGCTGCTGCTGCTCGACATGCACCAGGAACCGCTGCTGCACCAAGAAGCCTGGGGCCTGCGGCCGCGTGATATCCATCAGGCCCTGGCGCTGTTCGCCTTGCTCGATCCGGACATTCACCTGGTCAACCTGTCAGGTGCGGCAGGGTCCGGCAAGACCATCCTGGCACTGGCTGCGGCTATCGAGCAGACCGTGGTGAGCAAGCGTTACCGTCGAATCATCGCAACGCGTAGCGTGCAGGGGCTGGACGAGGACATCGGCTTCCTGCCGGGCACCGAAGCGGAAAAAATGGAACCCTGGCTCGGCGCAATCACCGATAACCTCGAAGCGCTGCACATAGACGACGAAAGCACCCACGGCAGCGTGGACTACATCCTGCAGAAGGTGCCCTTGCAGTTCAAATCGCTGAATTACATCCGTGGCCGCAGCTTCCAGCAGAGTTTGATACTGATCGACGAATGCCAGAACCTCACGCCGCACCAGATGAAAACCATCATCACGCGGGCTGGCAGTGGGTCTAAAGTCGTCTGTCTGGGGAATCTGGCGCAGATCGATACGCCCTATCTATCGGCCACAAGTTCCGGGCTGACCTATCTCACGGAGCGCTTCAAGGACTTTCCGCACGGCATGCACATTACCCTGCAGGGTGTCCCCCGCTCGATATTGGCGGAATACGCCGAGGCTCATATGTAGCGGCTTCTGGAAGTTGGAAGCCAACCGCGTGCTAAGGCGGTATCGAGCACACTGGCTTCCAGCTTCCAGCTTCCAGCTTCCAGCTGAGCTAAACTCGGGGACCCGACAGTTTCAGCAGGATTGCAAATGCTCACCCACCTCGATTCCCAGGGCAGGGCCAACATGGTCGACGTCACCGCCAAAGCCGTTACGGCACGTGAAGCGGTGGCGGAGGCGAAGGTCCGTATGCGCCCCGAAACCTTGCAGATGATCCAACAGGGTGGACATCCCAAGGGCGACGTTTTTGCGGTCGCCCGTATCGCCGGCATCCAGGCCGCGAAGAAAACCCATGAACTGATTCCTCTGTGTCATCCGTTGCTGCTCACCAGCATCAAGGTCGAGCTGCAACCGCTGGGCGACGACTGCGTACGGATCGAGGCTCGCTGCAAACTGGCTGGCCAGACCGGCGTGGAAATGGAGGCGTTGACCGCCGCAAGCATCGCTGCGCTGACGATCTATGACATGTGCAAGGCTGTCGACAAAGGCATGATCGTCGAGGGCATTCGGCTGTTGGAAAAACTCGGTGGAAAGAGCGGCCATTGGCAGGTGCCGGCATGATTCAGGTGCAGTATTTCGCCCGCTATCGTGAGGCGCTTGGGCTCGATGTGGAGCAATTGGAGTGGGATGCCTCTTTGCAACACGTAGACGACCTACGCTTGCTGCTATTGGCGCGGGGCAACGAATGGGCGGTGCTAGGCGAGCAAAACCTGATGTGCGCTCGCAATCAGGAGCTATGCGACCTGGACGAGCCGCTGGCAGACGGCGATGAAGTCGCATTTTTCCCCACTGTGACCGGAGGCTGACCATGGGCGTGCGTGTACAGCAGACCCCTTTCGACCCAGGCGCCGAACTCAACGCGTTACATGCGTCGAACCTCGGTATCGGTGCAGTGACTGGATTTGTCGGTTACGTCCGCGATTTCAACGATGGCCAGGACGTAGCAGGGATGTTTCTCGAGCACGCGCCCGGAATGACGGAGAAGGCATTGCTGAAGATCATTGAGGAGGCAGCCGCACGTTGGCCTTTGCTCAAGCTGGAGATTCTGCACCGGGTCGGACGACTCGAGCCGGGGGAGCCAATCGTCTTCGTCGGCGCCGCCAGCGCCCATCGTGAGGCGGCGTTCGATGGCTGCCGATTCGTGATGGATTACTTGAAAACCCGCGCGCCGTTCTGGAAGAAAGAAGACACCCCGTCAGGCCCGCGTTGGGTCGAAGGCCGCTGCAGCGATCAGGCTGCGGCGCAGCGGTGGGATCAGTCGTAGTGGGTCAGCCAAGCTAATGAAGTACACGACTTATTTCAGCTAAGGCATTCGCCGGACAGCACTGATTGGGTTCAGAAACATGTGGCGGGTTTGAACGGCGATTGCGCAAGGCAATAAAAAAGGCGAAGCCATCAGTGGCTTCGCCTTTTTTACTGCACATAGTTAGGTGCTATTGGTGTCTAACGCTTGGGCGGGACGGGAGCCAGAAGTTCGGCTGGAGGCATCTCACAGCTGATCTTGCGTCCTAGCAATGTTTCGATCGCTGGCAAGGCAAAGGCGTCATCCTCGCCGGCGAAGCTGATCGAGGTTCCGGTGGCGCCGGCCCGACCGGTGCGGCCGATGCGGTGCACGTAATCGTCAGGCACTTCCGGCAGGGTGAAATTGATTACGTGGCTGATGCCATCGACGTGAATGCCACGGCCCGCGACATCGGTCGCCACCATGACGCGAATCTTGCCCTCGCGAAAGCCTTCCAGTGCGCGGATACGTTTGTGCTGGGGTACGTCGCCAGACATCTGTACGGCGCTGATTCCGTCGCGGGTCAGGCGTTCCTCGATACGGCGAACCTCGTCCTTGCGGTTGGCGAATACCATCACGCGGGTCCAGTCGTTCTGAGTGATCAGGTTGTAGAGCAGTTTGTATTTATCGCTGCCCGCTACGGCGTAAACGTGTTGCTCGACGGTGTCGCTGGCCACATGTTCCGCTTCGATTTCGACGATCGCCGGGTCAGTGGTCCACTGTTTGGCCAGATTCATCACGTCTTCAGTGAAGGTGGCGGAGAACAGCAGCGTCTGGCGTTCGCTCTTCGGCGGGGTTTGGCGGATGATTTGGCGAACCTGTGGAATGAAGCCCATGTCGAGCATGCGGTCGGCTTCATCAAGGACCAGTACCTCGACCATGTCCAGGTGCACTTCGCCGCGCTGGTTGAAATCCAGTAGCCGCCCCGGTGTGGCAACCAGAATGTCGCAATAGCGACTTTCCAACGCTTTGAGTTGCTTGTCGAAGTCCATTCCGCCGACGAAGCTCATCACGTTCAAACCGGTGTATTTGGTCAGGTTCAGCGCGTCGTTGGCAATCTGCACCACCAGTTCGCGTGTCGGCGCGATGATCAGCGCGCGAGGCTCACCCATGTAGCGGTCGCTGGGTGGTGGGGTTTGCAACAACTGGGTGATCGTCGAGATTAGGAACGCAGCGGTTTTGCCGGTTCCCGTCTGGGCGCGACCGATCGCATCACTGCCTTTGAGCGTGAAGCCCAGAACCTGCGCCTGGATTGGTGTGCAGTAAGGGAAACCGAGATCGTGGATGGCGTGCATCAGCTCGGGGGCGAGCTTGAAGTCGTGAAAACGGGTCTTGCCCTCGGCTGGCTCGACTTGGAAGTCTTCCAGTTTCCAAGCTGGCGCGGGTGGTGCGGCGGGTTTGCGTGAACGCTCCCGGCGGGGCTTGGTTTCCGTTGCTGCAGGTGCGTCCGCTCTCGCTTCGAGTTGCGCAGGCGTATCGGTAGGCTTCGAGGTGTCGCTGGCGGGCTGGGCGGTAGGTAGCTCTGCCGGGCCTTTGCCAAAGATTTTCTTAAGTGCTTTGAGCACGGTTTCTTCTCTGTCTATAAAGGTTCGCCCGCCAGTGTAATGCAAGAAGCAGATACGGCGAAGACTTGCTCAGGCCGGCACTGCGGTTGCCCGGGGCGCGCTGCACATGCTGCGCCTGCTTAGCCGCACACGCGGTTTCGTCCTTGCGCCTTGGCTTGGTAAAGCGCTTGGTCGGCAACCTGGATCAGCGCTTTCAAATCGTCGTTGGGCTGCATCGGTGCAACACCGATGGAAATCGTCACGCCAGGCAAGATGCCTATCGGCGAACGGAAGGAGGTGATCTCATCGAGGCTCTGGCGCAGGCGCTCGCCGACCCCGCGCGCATCCCACAGCGCCATATCGGGAAGCAGAATCACGAACTCCTCTCCACCGTAGCGCACCAGGCTGTCCGTTGGACGGAGCAATTTCCCCAAGGTGTCGACAACCAAGCACAAGGCATGGTCACCGGCTAGGTGGCCATGCTTGTCGTTATAGTCCTTGAATCGATCGACATCGAGCATTAGGAGGGAGAGGGGTTGGTTATTGAAAACGCAGCGGGCGCTCTCGCGGTTGTAGATGTGTTCGAGCCAGCGCCTATTGAAGGATCCGGTGAGGGTGTCGACGTTGGCGTTCTGCTCGCTATTGATGATCAGCCGGTCACTCAGGCGAACCCGCTGGCAAAGCAGTTCGGCGAGGTTCTGCATCAGCTTGGGCGAGCGGGTGAGCAGTTGCATCGAACGTCGATGCAGCCGCAGCAGCACCGAGGGTTCGAGGGCAACGACATAGGCTGACGGCGGCAGGTTGTCCATGAAGCTGATCTCACCCGCACAATCCCCAGGCCCGATGGCTCGTACTGGTTGACCGTCGAGTGAATCGAGATGGACGGCAAGCTCGCCATCGAGCACTAGGTAGAGGTAATGGTTGTGCTCGAGCGGCGAAAGCAGGATATCGCCGGTTGCGATCAGGCATGGCTCGAAGGCCTCCTGGAGCAAGCGCAGGCAGGGCTCGTCAACATGGTCCAGCAAGCGCGCTCGTTTGAGGTGCTGCATTTCAGCCCGCCATTCGGCAAGCCTCATGACCGCAACATCCAGTTGGATGACCTCTTCGTCATGACTATCGCTGCGCCCCGTGACTACTGGCTGGGTCGGCCCCGTCTGGCCGCGATGGGCGCTGCAACAGCAGGCGCATCGAGATAGTGTCCACCCATGCAAAGCGTAGCCTTATTTGACCGTACGGACAGGCGTGCGGCGTCACATTTCTTCGATGACCCGCCCGCCGTAATGCCGATCAATCGAGACGTGCAGCGAGCCAGTCGCCTATGTCGCGAATCTCGTCCGGCACCACTTCGTGAGCCATTGGATATTCGCGCCACTCGGCTGCGATCTGATTTTGTACCAGGCAATCGTAAGCGGTACGTCCCATCGCGGACGGAACGACATTGTCGTCCGAACCATGCAGGCAGAGGACCGGCAGGCTTTGCTGCAGTGGCGACAGGCCAAGATCGGCGCCGAAAGTGGGTGCATAGGTAGACAAGGCCAGGACGCCACCGAGCGGGCCGGCCCAGCGCAGGAACGCGGTGTGATAGACCACGGCGCCGCCTTGAGAGAAGCCAGCTAAAAAGATGCGTCGAGGATCGATGCCGCTATCACGCTGCGCCTCGATCAGCGCTATCACAGTCTGTGCCGACTGTTCGAGCTGTGCCTGATCGATCGCCCGCGCCGGGCTCATGGCGAGGATGTCGTACCAGCTTGGCATCGCCCAGCCGCCATTGATGGACACCGCTCGGGTCGGCGCCTGGGGCAACACGAAGCGTGTCCTCAGTAGCCGCTGCTGCAGAGCCTCGGCTACAGGTAGAAAGTCATAACGATCAGCGCCGAGGCCATGTAGCCAGATGACGCATGAGTCGGCGGTTGTTTCCGGTTCGATGATCAGGGGGGCACTCATGTCAGGCTCCGTCTGGGGCGATCGCCTCATATTGGGGCGGTCGCGAAGGGTAGATGCAGCAATATGCGGCGAGAGTACCTTTACGAGGGCTCTCAATGAAGCGGGCAGGCCCGCCGAGTGCGCGCTGAAGGATTGGTATGCCGCTTGCTTTGCTCCGATGCGTCATATGTGCCGGTGTCGTCTGCGTCCTTGCAGACAAGCGCATCGGGAGGAGTTGCCGATAATCAATCGGCGGCTAGACTCAGGTCAGGTTCTTCTGCCGCAGCGGTTGACGCGTGTCACTGGCCCGCGGCAACGCTGTAGAAGACCCCGACCCCGCAGAATAAAAGCAAACTGGAGGTTTCGATGATAAGGGTTAAATCCACACTGGCCGTGCTTGGTGCCGCGACACTTTTGGGCACCAGCGGCTTGGCGCAGGCAGGGGCGACTCTGGATGCAGTAAAGAGCAAGGGCTTCGTGCAGTGCGGCGTCAGCGACGGGCTGCCGGGCTTTTCCTACACTGACGCCAAGGGCGAGTACAAAGGAATCGATGTGGATGTCTGCCGTGCGGTAGCGGCTGCGGTATTCGGCGATGCAGAAAAGGTCAAGTTCAGTCCGTTGACCGCCAAGGAACGCTTTACCGCTCTGCAATCGGGCGAAGTCGATGTGCTTTCGCGGAACACGACCTGGACCAGTTCGCGGGACGCGGCCATGGGGCTTAACTTTACCGGGGTTACCTACTATGACGGGCAGGGCTTTCTGGTAAACAAGGAGCTCGGCGTATCCAGCGCTAAGGAGCTCGACGGTGCCACAGTCTGCATTCAGGCGGGGACCACCACCGAACTGAACCTCTCCGACTATTTCCGCGCCAACAACCTCAAGTACACCCCAATCACTTACGACACCTCCGACGAAAGCGCCAAGTCGCTGGAATCCGGTCGCTGCGATGTGCTCACCTCCGACCAATCGCAGTTGTACGCGCAGCGCATCAAGCTGGCCAAGCCGGACGCCTATGTCGTGCTACCCGAAGTCATCTCCAAGGAACCGCTCGGCCCGGCCGTGCGTCAGGGGGACGAGGAGTGGTTCGATATCGTGCGCTGGTCGTTGCTGGCGATGGTCAATGCCGAGGAGTTGGGCGTGACTGCTGCTAACGTCGAGGAAACCGCCAAGAGCACCAAGAACCCTGACGTGGCGCGTCTGCTCGGAGCGGAAGGCGAATACGGTAAGGACCTGAAGCTGCCCAAGGATTGGGCAGTGCAAATCGTTAAACAGGTCGGCAATTATGGCGAGGTGTTCGATCGCAACGTTGGTTCCGGTAGCGAGCTGAAGATCGAGCGCGGACTGAACGCGCTTTGGACCAATGGAGGTCTGCAGTACGCACCTCCGGTGCGCTGACCACGCCGGGCCAGCGGGAAGCTGGCCTTGTTTCAAGGATGAGTGTTGCCGGTGCGCCCGCATCGGCAGCGCCGTATGAGGTTTCTTGATGCGAACCATCGCCAAAACGGGGGCAGCGCGCGGCTCGCTGCTCACGGATCCGCAGGCACGTGCCTGGGTGTTCCAGGTCATCGCCGTCATCACAGTAGTAGGGATCGGCTGGTTTTTGTTCGACAATACCCAGACCAATCTTGCCCACCGGGGCATTACTTCAGGCTTCGGTTTTCTCGACAACGCTGCCGGTTTCGGCATCTCCCAACATCTAATCGACTACAGCGAAAGCGATTCTTATGGACGCGTGTTTTGGGTCGGCTTGCTCAACACGCTTCTGGTCAGCGTCATCGGGATTATCCTGGCGACTATCTTCGGATTCATTCTCGGCGTCGCCCGATTGTCGCCGAACTGGTTGATCCGCCAGATCGCCACTGTCTATATCGAGACATTCCGCAATATCCCGCCGCTGCTGCAGATCTTTTTCGTCTACTTCGCCGTGCTCAGCCCGTTGCCGGGACCGCGTGACAGCCTGAGCTTGTGGGACATCATTTTTGTCAACAACCGTGGCGTGCAAATGCCTTCACCGAGTGCGGGGGAGGGCTTCTGGCCGTTCTGGATTGCGATGTTCCTGGCGCTGGTGGCGATCGTCATGCTCAACCGCTGGGCTCGGGCCCGACGCCATGCCACGGGACAGATTTTCCCGGTGTTCTGGAGCAGCCTGGCACTGTTCATCGCGGTGCCGGGGCTGTCCTCGTTGCTCTTCGGCGGGCCGTTCCTATGGGAAATCCCCGAGCTGCAGCGGTTCAACATCCGTGGCGGTTGGGTGGTAATCCCTGAGCTGGTGTCGATCGTGCTGGCGCTGTCGATTTATACCGCCGCATTCATTGGTGAAACCGTAAGAGCGGGCATCCAGTCGGTCAGCCATGGACAGACCGAAGCGGCGGCGTCGCTCGGGCTCCGGCCCGGCCGTGTGCTGCGCCTGGTCATCATTCCCCAGGCACTTCGGGTGATCATTCCGCCGCTGACGAGCCAGTACCTCAACCTGGCGAAGAATTCGTCGCTAGCGGCTGCGATCGGCTATCCGGACATGGTCTCGCTGTTTGCCGGCACGGTGCTCAACCAGACCGGACAGGCGATCGAAACCATGGCCATTACCATGAGCGTGTACCTCGCCATCAGCATCAGCATTTCGCTGTTGATGAACTGGTACAACAAGCGCATCGCGCTGATCGAGCGGTAAGGACGAGCGCATGACGACCCATACTTTCAAACCGGACCTGCCGGCGCCTTCCACCAATATCGGTGCAGTGGCCTGGATGCGGGCCAATCTGTTCTCCAGCTGGATCAACACACTGCTGACGCTTGTCGGGTTGTACCTGATCTGGTTAGTCGTTCCGCCCATCATTGAATGGGCAATCATCAAGGCCGATTGGAGTGGCGAGTCACGAGCCGATTGCACTCGAGAAGGGGCGTGCTGGGTGTTCGTGCAGACCCGCTTCAGCCAGTTCATGTACGGCTTCTACCCGGCAGAGCTGCGCTGGCGGGTGGACCTGACGGGCTGGCTCGCAATCATTGGCGCTGCGCCTCTGTTCCTTAGGCAAATGCGACACAAGGCGCGCTACGGTATTGCCTATCTAGTGATCTATCCGCTGCTTGCCTACTGGCTGTTGCACGGTGGTTTCCTCGGTCTGGAAACGGTGCCGACCAGCCGTTGGGGCGGGTTGATGCTGACTATCGTCATCGCTGCCGTGGGCATTGCTGGCGCTTTGCCGCTGGGTATTCTGCTGGCGCTCGGTCGGCGTTCCAGCATGCCGGCTATCCGTGTGCTCTGCGTGACGTTCATCGAGTTCTGGCGTGGTGTACCCCTCATCACCGTGCTTTTCATGTCCTCGGTGATGCTGCCGCTGTTTCTGCCAGAGGGGATGAATCTCGACAAGCTGATGCGGGCCATGGTGATGGTGGTGTTCTTCGAGGCGGCATACATCGCTGAAGTGGTGCGTGGCGGCCTGCAGGCGATCCCCAAAGGACAGTACGAGGCGGCCGCGGCGATGGGGCTGGGCTATTGGCGCAGCATGGTGCTGGTAATCCTGCCGCAGGCACTGAAGATGGTCATCCCCGGGATAGTCAATACCTTCATCGCGCTGTTCAAAGACACCAGTCTGGTGATCATCATCGGCTTGTTCGACTTCCTCAACAGCATCAAGCGTGCGACGTCGGACCCTGCCTGGCTCGGTATGTCGACCGAGGGATACGTCTTCGCGGCGCTGGTCTACTGGATGTTCTGCTTTGGAATGTCGCGCTATTCCATGCACCTGGAGCGCAAGCTCGACACCGGCCACCGGAATTAAGGAAAAGCATCATGAACGAAACATCTCTGCGATCCGATCAGCCCGAGCAAGCTGGTGAGCCTGTCATCCAGATGCAGGGCGTGCACAAGTGGTTCGGCCAGTTCCATGTGCTCAAGGACATCAATCTCAACGTTACCCAGGGCGAGCGCATCGTTCTATGCGGGCCTTCGGGCTCGGGCAAGTCCACCACCATCCGCTGTCTCAATCGTCTCGAGGAGCATCAGCAGGGCCGGATCGTGATCAACGACGTGGAGCTGACCAACGATCTGAAGCAGATCGAGGCGATCCGCAGCGAAGTCGGCATGGTGTTCCAGCACTTCAACCTGTTCCCGCACCTCACGGTGCTACAGAACTGTACCCTGGCCCCAATGTGGGTGCGCAAGCTACCGCGGCGTCAGGCCGAAGAAATCGCCATGCATTATTTGGAGCGTGTGCGGATTCCGGAGCAGGCCGACAAGTTTCCGGGACAGCTGTCGGGCGGCCAGCAGCAACGGGTCGCGATCGCTCGGGCACTGTGCATGAAGCCGAAGATCATGCTGTTCGACGAACCCACCTCGGCGCTGGACCCGGAAATGGTCAAGGAAGTACTGGATACCATGGTCGGCCTCGCCGAAAGCGGGATGACCATGCTGTGCGTGACCCATGAAATGGGCTTCGCTCGCACCGTAGCCGACCGGGTGATCTTCATGGATAAGGGCGAGATCGTCGAAGAAGCCGATCCCGAAACCTTCTTCACCAATCCGAGGAACGAGCGCACCAAGCTGTTCCTGAGTCAGATACTGCACTAAGCGCGCAGCGGCACATTCCAGGCGAGCGTGAATGGCGTCTTTCGCATCCACCGTGTGAACGGTGGATTGCAGACGCGTGATCCACCCTGCGTGTGTGGAGCTTGCAGCAGGCTTAGCCTCGGACGCTGTCATGGGCTAGAATACGCGGCCCGACTGCTCCCCCCTCCGAGGCTGTTCCGACGATGTTGATCCTGCGCGGCGCTCCCGCTCTTTCCGCCTTCCGTCACGGCAAGCTCCTGGCACAATTGACCGCGAAGGTCCCCGCCGTGAGCGGGTTGTACGCCGAGTTCGCTCATTTCGCCGAAGTATCCGGCACGCTTGGCGCGGATGAGGAACTCGTGCTCTCCCGGCTGCTGAAGTACGGTCCAAGCGTTCCCGTTCAGGAGCCCGCGGGTCGGTTGTTCCTCGTTATTCCGCGATTCGGAACGATTTCCCCCTGGTCGAGCAAGGCCAGCGATATCGCCCGCAATTGTGGACTCGCCAAGGTTCAGCGCCTCGAGCGTGGCATCGCTTACTACGTGGCAGGGGATTTCTCCGACGCTGAGGCCCAACAGATCGCCGCCGCCCTGCATGACCGCATGACCCAATTGGTGCTCGCGCGTTTCGAGGAAGCCTCGAACCTGTTCAGCCATGCCGAGCCGAAGCCACTGACCGCGATTGATGTGCTGGGCGGCGGGCGCGCTGCGCTGGAGCAGGCCAACGTGGATCTGGGCCTAGCGCTGGCTGAAGACGAGATCGACTATCTGGTGACGAGTTTCACCGGGTTGGGGCGCAACCCCCATGACATCGAACTGATGATGTTCGCCCAGGCCAATTCCGAGCATTGCCGTCACAAGATCTTCAACGCCAGTTGGGACATCGATGGCGAGAATCAGGACAAGTCCCTGTTCGGCATGATCAAGAACACGTTCCAGCTGCATGGCGAAGGGGTGCTGTCCGCCTACAAGGACAACGCCGCGGTGATCGTCGGCAACGTGGCGGGGCGTTTCTATCCGAATCCCGACACCGGCGAATACGCGGCCAGCCAGGAGCCGGTGCATATCCTGATGAAGGTGGAAACCCACAACCACCCGACGGCGATCGCCCCCTTTCCTGGTGCTGCCACTGGCTCCGGCGGCGAAATCCGCGATGAGGGTGCCACCGGCCGTGGTGCCAAGCCCAAAGCGGGCCTTACCGGCTTCACCGTTTCCAACTTGAACATCCCTGGCTTCGAGCAACCTTGGGAAGTCCCGTACGGCAAGCCCGAGCGTATCGTCACACCGCTGGACATCATGATCGAAGGCCCGTTGGGTGGCGCGGCGTTCAACAATGAGTTCGGCCGGCCGGCGTTGAACGGTTACTTCCGCACGTTCGAGCAATCGATCAGCACCCCGCGTGGCGATGAGGTTCGCGGCTACCACAAGCCGATCATGCTCGCCGGCGGCATGGGCAATATTCGTGAAGGTCACGTGCAAAAGGCCGAGATTTCGGTTGGTGGCAAGCTGATCGTGCTCGGTGGTCCGGCAATGCTGATCGGCCTCGGCGGCGGTGCTGCCTCGTCGATGGCAACCGGCAGCAGCTCGGCGGATCTCGATTTCGCATCGGTGCAGCGTGACAACCCTGAAATGGAGCGCCGCTGCCAGGAGGTCATCGACCGTTGTTGGCAGCTGGGCGACAAGAACCCCATCAAGTTCATTCACGATGTCGGCGCCGGTGGCCTCTCCAACGCCTTCCCGGAGCTGGTCAACGACGGTGGTCGTGGCGGGCGCTTCGAGCTGCGCAAAGTCCCCAACGACGAGCCGGGCATGGCGCCACATGAAATCTGGTGCAACGAATCCCAAGAGCGCTACGTGCTGTCGGTCGATGCCGCCGATCTCGAGCGTTTCGAAGCCATCTGCAAGCGCGAGCGCTGCCCCTTCGCCGTCGTAGGCGAAGCCACAGCCGAACCGCATCTGACCGTTTCTGACAGCCACTTCGGCAACGATCCGGTCGATATGCCGCTCAACGTGTTGCTCGGCAAGGCGCCGCGCATGCACCGCAGCGCTGTCCGTGAGGCCGAGCTTGGCGATGATTTCGCAGCTGACCAAGTTGAACTGTCCGAGGCGATCGACCGTGTGTTGCATCATCCGGCAGTGGCCAGCAAGAGCTTCCTGATCACCATTGGTGACCGCAGCATCACTGGCATGGTGGCACGCGATCAGATGGTCGGCCCTTGGCAGGTCCCGGTGGCGGACTGTGCGGTGACCGCCACCAGTTACGATGTTTATACCGGTGAAGCCATGGCCATGGGCGAGCGGACGCCGCTGGCCCTGCTCGACGCGCCTGCATCAGGACGCATGGCGATTGGCGAAACCCTGACGAACCTGGCCGCCGCCCGGATCGAGAAGCTTTCCGATATCAAGCTGTCCGCCAACTGGATGGCCGCAGCCGGCCATCCAGGTGAAGACGCGCGTCTGTACGACACGGTCAAGGCGGTGGGCATGGAGTTGTGTCCGGAGCTGGGGATCACCATCCCGGTCGGCAAGGACTCGATGTCGATGAAGACCCGCTGGACTGACGAGGGCGCCGAGAAAAGTGTGACCTCGCCGTTGTCGCTGATCGTGTCCGGTTTCGCGCCGGTAGTGGACATACGTCATACCCTGACCCCCCAGCTGCGACTGGACAAGGGCGAAACAGATCTGGTGCTGATCGACCTCGGCCGCGGCCAGAATCGTATGGGGGCGTCGATCTTGGCGCAGGTCTACGGCAAGATGGCACGTCAGGCGCCGGACGTGGATGACGCCGAAGATCTGCAGGCGTTTTTCGCAGTAATCCAGGGGCTCAATGTCGATGGGCTGTTGTTGGCCTACCACGATCGCTCGGACGGTGGCTTGCTGACCACGGCGTTGGAAATGGCCTTTGCTGGACACTGTGGTCTTAACCTCAACCTCGATGGTCTGGTAGAGAGCGCGGCGCAAATCCCGGCTGCACTGTTCAACGAGGAATTGGGTGCGCTGATTCAGGTGCGCCAGGGCGATACCGAGGTCGTGCTCGCGCAGTTCAGCGCGGCGGGCCTCGCCGACTGCGTTTCGGTTATCGGGCAGCCAGTCAACAATGGCCACGTGGCGATCAGGTTCGATGGCGCGGATGTGTTCGCCGGTGATCGTCGCCTGCTGCAGCGCCAGTGGTCCGAAACCAGTTATCAGATCCAGCGTCTGCGCGACAACGCCGACTGTGCCGATCAGGAATTCGACGCGCTGTTGGAAGAAGATAATCCTGGTTTGAGCGTCACGCTGGGCTTCGACGTCAATGAAAATATCGCCGCACCTTACATCAAGCGTGGCGCGCGACCCGAGGTGGCGATTCTGCGCGAGCAGGGCGTCAACGGCCAAACCGAGATGGCGGCCGCTTTCGACCGTTCCGGTTTCGCCGCGGTCGATGTGCACATGAGCGATATCCTGTCCGGGCGTATCAGCCTCGAGCGCTTCAAGGGGCTGGTCGCGTGTGGCGGCTTCTCCTATGGCGACGTCCTCGGCGCCGGCGAAGGCTGGGCCAAATCAATCTTGTTCAACAGCCGTGCCCGTGAAGACTTTAGCGCCTTCTTCGAGCGCAGGGACAGCTTCGCACTTGGTGTCTGCAACGGCTGTCAGATGCTGTCCAACCTGCATGAGCTGGTGCCTGGCAGCGAGTCCTGGCCACACTTCGTGCGTAACCGCTCCGAGCAATTCGAAGCGCGTGTGGCCATGGTCCAGGTCCAGGACTCTCCGTCGATCTTCCTCCAGGGCATGGCCGGTTCACGCTTGCCTATCGCTATCGCGCACGGCGAAGGTCACGCGGAATTCGAAAGCGAAGAAGCGCTACTCGAAGCCGATCTCTCTGGCACCGTCGCGCTGCGCTACATCGACAATCACGGCAAGGTCACCGAACGCTATCCGGCCAACCCGGGCGGGTCACCGCGCGGGATCACTGGGCTGACCACCCGCGATGGCCGGGTGACCATCATGATGCCGCACCCCGAGCGGGTGTTCCGCGCCGTGACCAACTCCTGGCGCCCGGACGAGTGGCAGGACGATGGTGGCTGGATGCGCATGTTCCGTAATGCGCGAGTCTGGGTCGACTGACCTGACCCTGGACGGAACGGAAAGCTCGGAGGCGTACAGGCGCCCCGGGCTTTTTTGTTAACTGTGATTCGGTCGACGATGCCTGCTGAACCAAGCATCAGTGGCAACGTCTGATATCGGCAATGCAGAGATGCCGAGTCGGTCGGCGAATCGGTTGTCTCGGCGGAGAGGTGCTCCGCCGTCTGTTCTTGCGGAGACGTTGATGTACAAGCTGTGTTTCTATGTTCCGGAAAGCCACCTGGACGCAGTCAAGAAGGCAGTCTTCGCTGCCGGTGCCGGGCGCATCGGTGCATACGACAGTTGCTGCTGGCAGGTGCTCGGGCACGGTCAGTACCGCCCGCTGGAGGGCAGCAAGCCATTCCTTGGGCAACTTGGCCAGGTGCACTCGTTGTCGGAATGGAAGGTTGAATTGGTGGTGGCTGACGAGCTGATTCATGACAGCGTCAAGGCACTCAAGCGTACCCACCCGTACGAGACGCCCGCATTCGAGGTGTGGCGGCTGTCCGATTTGCAGTTCTGATTGGTGCGTTACGAACAAACCCGAGTCGCCACTGACCACTCGGGTTTTTTGTGCGCGTCAGACGTGAACCGGCTTAGACAGCGACATTCAGGCGAACCTCGATATTTCCGCGGGTGGCGTTGGAGTAGGGGCATACCTGGTGAGCGGCTTCGGTCAGTTGCTCGGCAGCTGATCGCTCAAGACCTGGCAGGCTGACGTTCAACTGGACTTCGAGCCCGAATCCGCCGGGAATCTGACCGATGCCCACCTGGCCGGTGACCGCTGTATCGATCGGCAGTTGCTGTTTCAACTGGCTAGCGGCGAACTTCAGCGCGCCAATAAAGCAGGCTGAGTAGCCAGCGGCAAACAGTTGCTCCGGGTTGGTGCCTTCGCCGCCTTGCCCGCCGAGTTCTTTGGGAGTGGAGAGCTTTAGATCGAGCAGGCCGTCGGACGATGCTGCACGGCCATCGCGACCTCCGGTGGCAGTGGCGGTTGCGGTATAGAGGGCCTTGATGGTTTGCATGTTTCGTTTCCTCGGGAGTGGCGTTCAGTTGCGGTTTAACTTATCGCGATAATATTTATCGCACAAGATAAATCCGATCGCGACTGCTTGAGCAGCGTCTGCGGAGTCACTGGCGAGGGTAGCGCCGCGCCCGGCGGCGCTTAGTTACCTTTCAGCAATGCGCTGCGAAGGGCGACAAGTTGATTGCGTAGCACCAACAGCGCATCGCGTGACTGCCCGGTACATTCGAGCATGCAGTCGGGGAAGTGCAGGGCGCGTTGCTTCATGGCACGCCCCGCGTCAGTGAGATGCAGTTCGACTACTCGTTCATCGCTGCTGCTGCGGGTCCGGCTGATCAAACCTTCGGCTTCCAGGCGTTTGAGCAATGGCGTCAGCGAACCGGGCTCGGTCAGCAACCGAGCGCTGATTTCCCCGACGGTGAGCCCGTCGCGCTCCCAAAGCACGAGCATCGCCAGATATTGCGGGTAGGTCAGACCGATGCTTTGCAACAAGGGCTTATAAGCTTTGGTCATCTGCAGCGAGGCGGAATACAGGGCAAAACACAGCTGATTATCCAGCTGCAGCTGCTCGTCTGAAGGCGTCTTCGTCATGGGTGGCCGAATGGCAGGAGAATGGCTTTCACGTTAACGTGCGGCCTCGCCTGGTGCCAAGCTCGGCGCGTATTTGTCAGGGGCGGATCTCGATCAGCGTACCGTTCTTCACCAGATTCCAGATCTCGCGCATATCATCGTTTTTCAGCGCGATGCACCCCTCGGTCCAGTCGAGAGTATGGAAAAACCACTCCGGATATTCTTCATCGAGCGGTGTGCCGTGAAGCATGATCATGCTTCCCGGGCGCTCGCCTTCGCGGCTGGCCCGTGCCAGGTCCTTGGCGTTCGGATAGGAGATGTGCATCGCCAGGTTGTATTTGTCGGAGGTCTTGCGCCAGTCGATCCAGTAAAACCCCTCGGGTGTCCGCTGGTCGCCTTCACGCTCCTTGGGACCTGGTTGCTTGCCCAGGGACACGCGGTAGCTCTTCATGGTAACGCCGCGGCTAATGAGGTGAAGCTGACGCTCGGACTTGACCACCAGCACCTTGTCGATGAAAGCATCATCGAATACTGGCGCGGCGGTAGCATGTGAGAGGGCAGCAAATGTGAAGCAGAAGATCGCTAACAGCCAGCGCATTGGAGCTTTCCTGAATCCTTACGGCATCAGACCTGTTTGCGCGCCACTCGCATTGCTTCGATGGCTTCGTTGCGCACCGGGAAGGTCTGCTGCACCCGGTCGGCGAAAAAGTATTCTAGGGTACGGCCAATCGTCGGAAAAGCCAGCTCTGACCAAGGGATGTCAGCCTGTCGGAAAAGCCTGACTTCGAGGCTCTCGTCTCCCGCGCAGAATCGTTCGTCCACCAATTCTGCGCGAAAGAACATGTAGACCTGATTGATATGTGGCAGGTCGAACAGCGTGTAGAGCTGCAAGTCCGTGACTCGAGCGCACGCTTCCTCCAGAGTCTCCCGCTCCGCCGCCTGCTGTACGGTCTCACCGTTCTCCATAAAGCCGGCCGGCAGTGTCCAATAACCGCGTCGCGGTTCTATCGCCCGGCGGCAGAGCAATACGTGGTCTTCCCATATAGGCAGACAACCGGCGACGATGCGTGGGTTCTGATAGTGAACCGTATCGCAGGATGTGCAGACAAATCGGGTCCGATTATCCCCATCAGGGACCCGCTCGGTGATCGAACCGCCGCACTGGCTGCAGAATTTCATCGCGCTTCCTTCGGTATACGGATCATTCCCACAGCCCGGGGCGACGGGCTGCGTTATTGCTGAAATCTAGTTTGCCGCGAAAAGCTTGCCAGCGACAGTTGGGTCTCTTTGGTTGTGTTCGTTGTCGTCGAGTCAGAGCTGCCGGATTTTGCCCTTGCCCGTCTTGGGCGCCTCGGTGATTCATGCCATGATGCCTGTCAAAGACTGAAAGAGATGTTTCATGCTGGACAAGATTCTCCAACGGGTGCGTGACTATTCCCCGCATCTCCTGGAGCCGGAAGGCCGGATGCCCGAGGCGGCGGTATTGATGCCGATTACTCGTAGTGATTCGCCGGAGCTGGTGTTGACCCTTCGCGCCAGCGGCCTATCCACCCACGGCGGTGAGGTAGCGTTCCCCGGTGGACGCCGCGATCCAGAGGATCGAAATCTGATCCATACCGCACTGCGCGAAGCCGAAGAAGAAGTGGGGTTGGCGCCGGGGATGGTAGAAGTCGTCGGGCCGCTCAGCAGCCTGGTTTCGCTCCATGGCATTCATGTCACGCCTTATGTCGGCGTCGTGCCTGACTATGTCGAATATCGCGCCAACGATGCCGAGATCGCTTCGGTCTTTTCCGTGCCGCTGGACTTCTTTTGCCAGGACACGCGAGAGGTTACCCACCGTATCGATTACCAAGGTGACGCCTGGTATGTCCCGTCGTACCGGTACGGCGAATACAAGATCTGGGGCCTGACGGCCATCATGATCGTCGAGCTGGTGAACCTGGTGTACGACGCCGGGATCGAAATGCGCCGTCCCCCCGTTTCCTACGTCGATCTGAGCCAGAAGAGGTCATGACCGTGAAATATCGCCTGGGTGATTCCCGTGTTGAAGCCGATCCACAAAGCTGGGTCGCGCCAAATGCCACGCTGGTCGGCAAGATCCGACTGGATGCTGGTGCAAGCGTTTGGTTTGGTGCGGTGCTGCGCGGGGATAACGAGCTGATCCATCTTGGCGAAAACAGCAACGTGCAGGATGGTAGCGTGATGCACACCGATATGGGGTATCCACTGACATTGGGTACCGGAGTCACTGTTGGACACAATGCCATGCTGCATGGCTGCACCGTCGGTGATTACAGCCTGGTCGGTATCAACGCGGTAATCCTCAATGGCGCAAAGATTGGCAAGTACTGCATCATCGGCGCCAATACCTTGATTGCCGAAGGAAAGGAGATTCCAGACGGTTCACTGGTGGTGGGCTCACCCGGCAAGGTGGTGCGTGAATTGACTGAACAACAGAAGAAAATGCTCGAAGCGAGCGCGGCGCACTACGTGCACAACGCCCAGCGTTACGCCCGTGATCTGGCGGAGCAGGACGATTGAGCGACGAGGAAAAGCCGGTCGCTTCTCCCTGCGTCAGCATCTGCGCACTGGATGAGGACGATTTATGCACGGGCTGCCAGCGCAGCATCGATGAGATTCGTCGCTGGAGCCGTATGGACAATCAGGAGCGGCGTCAGGTGCTGCTGCGTTGCCACGACCGGGCACGCGCCAGCGGACTGCTGCTCTAATTCGAGGTGCGGTGCGCCTCCGCCCGCTCATCACAATCCGTATAACGAGGAATCCCATGCCCCGAATAGGCACGCCGCTGTCCGCCAGCGCGACCCGTGTACTGCTTTGCGGTTCCGGCGAGCTCGGCAAGGAACTGGTTATCGAGCTTCAACGCCTGGGCGTCGAGGTCATAGCGGTTGATCGTTATGCCAATGCGCCGGCCATGCAGGTGGCGCATCGTCACCATGTCATCGATATGCTCGATGGCGCTGCGTTGCGAGCGGTTATCGAGCAGGAAAAGCCGCATTTCATCGTGCCGGAAATCGAAGCGATTGCCACCGCGACGTTGGTCGAGCTGGAAGGCGAGGGCTATAACGTCATCCCGACTGCACGGGCCGCGCAGCTCACCATGAATCGTGAGGGTATTCGCCGCCTGGCGGCTGAAGAGCTGGGGCTGCCGACCTCGCCCTATCGCTTCGCCGATTCGCTGGAAGAATGTCGCGCGGCTATTTCGGCGCTCGGGTTTCCGTGTCTGATCAAGCCCGTCATGAGCTCGTCCGGTAAAGGCCAGTCGGTTCTGCGGGACGAGTCAGAGATTCTCGCGGCTTGGGAATACGCCCAGGCAGGCGGGCGTGCCGGCAAGGGACGAGTGATCGTTGAAGGCTTCGTCGATTTCGACTACGAGATCACGCTGCTGACCGTCCGCCATTCGGGCGGGACGACGTTTTGCCAGCCGGTCGGGCATCGGCAGGAAAAGGGCGATTATCAAGAGTCGTGGCAGCCCCAGCCAATGACGCCGGGCGCGATGGCGGAGGCCGAACGCATTGCCCTGGCCGTCACCGATGCGCTGGGTGGTCGCGGCATCTTCGGTGTCGAGTTGTTCGTCAAAGGCGACAAGGTCTGGTTCTGTGAGGTCTCACCGCGGCCACACGATACCGGTCTGGTGACCTTGATCTCTCAGGATCTCTCCGAATTCGCCCTGCATGCGCGAGCGATTCTGGGACTGCCGATTCCGGCAATTCGCCAGTTCGGTCCGTCCGCTTCGGCGGTGGTGCTGGTTGAGGGCGAGTCCGATCAGGTGAGCTTCGGCAATCTGGCGGCCGCTATGGCCGAGCCGGACACGGCGCTGCGTTTGTTTGGCAAGCCGGGCGTCAGCGGGCAGCGGCGTATGGGTGTCGCGCTGGCTCGCGACGTCTCGATCGATGCTTCACGCGCCAAGGCGTTACGGGCAGCTGCGGCAATCGATACAGCGTTCTGATGATCCAGGGGTGCGTGACGCCCATCAGGGCGTGTCGCCCGTTGCGTCCGGAACGTCTTCGATCACCCAGGCGCGTACGCTTTTGACGCGGTTGTCCGCCGCCTGCAGGATCTCGAGCCGGTACTGGTTGATCTGCAGGCAGATACCGCTATCGGGAATATGCTCCAGCGCCTCGGTAATCAACCCGTTAAGGGTCTTGGGGCCGTCGCAGGGCAGCTGCCAGCCCAGCGCCCGGTTGACTTCGCGCAGGTAGGCCGCGCCATCGATCACCAGGGTGCCGTCGTCCTGCGGGTGGATGTCCGGGCTGCGTAATGCGTCCTGGTTGCTGAATTCACCGACGATCTCTTCGAGAATGTCTTCCAGCGTCACGATGCCCAGCACATCTCCGTATTCGTCGACGACGATGCCGATGCGCCGTTTCTGCTTCTGGAAATTGACCAGCTGAGTGGACAGTGGGGTGTTCTCGGGAATGAAGTAGGGCTCGTTGCAAGCGTCCAGCAGGCTTTTTCGGGTCAGTTGGTCGTGGCTGAGCAGTCGCGCGATCTGGCGCATGTGCACGATGCCTTCTATCTGATTGATGTCCTTGCGAAATACCGGGAGGCGCGTGTGGGGTGTGGTGCGCAGTTGGGTCACGATGGTTTCAAGGTCGTCCTCGAGGTCGATACCGGCGACCTCGTTACGGGGGATCATGATGTCGTCGACCGTGACCTTTTCCAGGTCCAGGATGCCGAGCAGCATGCTTTGCCGATTCATCGGCATGTCGCTGCCCGATTCACGGACCACGCTGCGTAGTTCCTCTGTGGATAGGCTGTCGTTGCCCTTGTTGGACAGGTCGACACCGAGCAGTTTGAGCAGGCCATTGCTGATCCAATTGAGCGACGCCACCAGCGGATACAGCACTTTCTGCAGCAACAGCAGCGGAAGGCTGACCGGGTACGCAACGGTTTCCGGTCGCAGGGCGGCGAGCGTCTTCGGCGTTATCTCTCCGAATATGAGCAGGAGGATGGTCAGGCCGATGGTCGCAATCGCGATTCCGGCTTCGCCCCATAGCTTGATTGCCAGCACCGTGGCGATCGACGAGGCGAGGATATTGACGAAGTTGTTGCCGACCAGAATTGTCCCGAGCAGCCGGTCCGGCCGCTCGAGCAACGCGCTTGCCCGCTTTGCCCCGCGGTGCCCGTCTTTGGCCTTGTGGCGCAGGCGGTAGCGGTTGAGGCTGAGCATCCCGGTTTCGGAACTGGAAAAGAACGCCGAGCACAAAAGCAGGAAAACCAGCATGCCGACCAGGAAGCCGGGGTGTAGATGTTCCACTTGGTGGTCCTAGAGTCTGTTGATGTTTCGTCGTGCGCTGCTAGACGTGCAGGATGAATTCGCGGACCAGCTTGCTGCCGAAATAGGCCAGCATCAGCAGGCAGAAGCCGGCCAATGTCCAGCGAATGGCCTTGTAGCCGCGCCAGCCAAGCTGGTGCCGTCCCCACAGCAACAGGCCGAAAACCACCCAGGCGACCACCGACAACAGTGTCTTGTGCACCAGATGTTGGGCGAACAGGTTCTCCAGAAACAGCCAGCCGGAGATCAAGGATGCCGACAGCAGCAGCCAACCGGCGAGCAGAAAGCCGAACAGCAGACTCTCCATGGTCTGTAGCGGTGGGAAGTTCTTGATCAGCCCGGATGGGTGTTTGTGCTTCAGGTGGTGGTCCTGCAAAAGCAGCAGCAACGACTGGAAGACCGCAATGGTGAGCATCCCGTAAGCCAGTATGGAGAACAGGATGTGAGCCAGGATGCCCGGCTCTTCGGCAATGGCCGGTACCGTTCCGGAGGGCGCGAACTGGGCGAACAGTACCGTCAGACAGCCGAGTGGAAAGAGCAACAGCAGAAGGTTTTCGACCGGCATGCGGTAGAGGGCAAGCAGGATCAGCAGGATGACGGCGGCAGCGATCAGGCTCGAAGCCGTGAAGAAATCCAGATGCAATCCGCTGGGCGACAGCAGCTGAATGAACAGGCTCACCCCGTGCGCGACGAGCGCCAAGGCGCCCAGGACGAGAAGAAGACGTTTGTCCGGCACGGTGCGTTGCACTAGGCGCAGGCCTTGGTATCCGGTGACGCCGGCGTAAAGGCAGGCGGCAGCTAGGCTCGGTAGCAGAGGGTGCATAGGTCTGTTAGCAGGCTCGAAAGGCGCTGAGTGTGGCACAAACGCTGGTCGCACAAAAGCGTGCGTATGGCGGTGGGTACTGCCCCGGCGGGCGGCCTGCAGTGTGTTGCCCAATGTAGCGCCGATAGTCTTCGGGGTTGGCTCACCTGTGCGATGAAAAGGCTCGACGGCGGGGTACCGGCCTGGGCCTCACAGCTTCTATAATCGGTGCCTTAACCACACCCAGCGTGGAAACGGCACATGTTTGAAAACCTAACCGACCGCCTCTCCCAGACACTTCGCCATGTTACCGGCAAGGCCAAGCTGACCGAGGACAACATCAAGGACACCCTGCGCGAAGTGCGAATGGCGCTGCTAGAAGCTGACGTCGCACTGCCGGTGGTCAAGGAGTTCGTGGCCAAGGTCAAGGACAGGGCCGTCGGCACCGAGGTCTCCAAGAGCCTGACACCTGGTCAAGCGTTCGTGAAGATCGTTCGCGCCGAGCTGGAAGAGCTGATGGGCGCGGCCAATGAAGATCTTGCCCTGAGCGTGGTGCCCCCGGCCGTTGTGCTGATGGCCGGCCTGCAGGGGGCGGGAAAGACCACTACGGTTGGCAAGCTGGCGAGGTTCCTAAAGGAGCGCAAGAAGAAGTCGGTGTTGGTTGTTTCCGCGGACGTCTACCGCCCTGCGGCGATCAAGCAGCTCGAAACCTTGGCTGCGGAAGTGGGCGTGACCTTCTTTCCCTCCGATACCAGCCAGAAGCCTGTCGAAATCGCTCAGGCAGCGATTCGCGAGGCCAAGCTCAAGTTCATTGATGTGGTACTGGTCGATACCGCCGGCCGTCTGGCCATCGATGCCGAGATGATGGCCGAGATCCAGGCCGTCCATGCGGCGATCAATCCGGCCGAGACGCTGTTCGTCGTCGATGCCATGACGGGTCAGGATGCGGCCAACACCGCCAAGGCATTCGGCGAAGCGCTGCCATTGACCGGTGTCGTGTTGACCAAGGTCGACGGGGATGCGCGAGGCGGTGCCGCATTGTCGGTCCGTCACATCACCGGTAAGCCGATCAAATTCCTCGGCATGGGAGAAAAAAGCGACGCGCTCGAACCGTTCCACCCGGACCGAATTGCCTCGCGCATCCTCGGTATGGGTGATGTGCTCAGCTTGATCGAACAAGCCGAGCAGACGCTGGACCGAGAAAAGGCCGAGAAACTCACCAAGAAGCTGAAGAAGGGCAAGGGCTTCGATCTAGAAGATTTCCGCGACCAGCTTCAGCAGATGAAAAACATGGGCGGCCTTGGCGGCCTGATGGACAAACTGCCTTCGATCGGCGGCGTGAATCTCTCGCAGATGGGCAATGCCCAGGGCGCGGCTGAGAAGCAGTTCAAGCAGATGGAAGCCATCATCAACTCGATGACACCTGTCGAGCGGCGCAACCCAGATATCATTAGCGGTTCTCGCAAGCGCCGCATCGCCATGGGTTCTGGCACGCAGGTGCAGGATATCGGTCGCCTGATCAAGCAGCACAAGCAGATGCAGAAGATGATGAAGAAGGTCAGCGGCAAGGGGGGCATGGCCAAGATGATGCGCGGTATGGGCGGTATGTTTCCGGGCGGCGGTGGGATGCCCAAATTCTGACCCAGAGCCTTTCAGCGAGCCCTTTTGCTGGGCGCCGCCGAGGCTGGGCAGGCCTGCTGTCGAGGCCTGTAGCTGTTTTTAAAAAAGCCATTTGCAAAAGTCCGGATAATCCTTAGAATATGCGGCCTTTCGGGCCTTGGGCCCTGCATTCAGATTTGCTGTACCGACTACAGGAACGATGTTCACATGGTAACTATTCGTCTCGCCCGTGGCGGCTCCAAGAAGCGCCCTTTCTACCACCTGACCGTGACCAACAGCCGCAATCCGCGTGATGGTCGCTTCGTTGAGCGTATCGGCTTCTTTAATCCGATCGCCTCGGGTGCGGAAGTGAAGCTTTCTGTAAACCAGGAGCGTGCTACTTACTGGCTGAGCCAGGGCGCACAGCCGTCTGAGCGCGTTGCTCAGCTGCTGAAGGAAGCTGCCAAGGCCGCTGCCTAAATACATGAACGCAACGTCTGTTCCGGCCGAAGACCTGATCGTTATCGGTAAAATCGTTTCGGTGCATGGCGTGCGTGGTGACGTAAAGATCTATTCCTTTACCGATCCGATCGACAATCTGCTGGGTTATCGCCGCTGGACGCTCAGGCGAGGCGACGAGGTCAAGCAGGTCGAGTTGGTCAAGGGGCGCCTCCAGGGCAAGGTTCTGGTGGCTACGCTGGGCGGACTGACTGATCGTGAAGTGGCGCGTACATACGCCGACTTCGAGATCTGCATACCCCGCAGTGAACTGCCTGACTTGGCTGGCGAAGAGTACTACTGGTTCCAGCTTCAGGGCCTGACGGTCATTAATCAGCTCGGGCAAGTGCTTGGGCGGGTGGATCATCTGCTGGAAACCGGAGCTAACGATGTCCTGGTGGTCAAGCCGTTTGACGGCAGCCTGGATGATCGTGAGCGCTTGCTGCCCTATACCGACCCCTGCGTGTTGAAGGTCGATCTGGATGCAGCCGAAATGCACGTCGAATGGGATGCGGATTTCTGACTGACATGTCCGGCTTTCGTGTCGAAGTGATCAGTCTGTTTCCGGACATGTTCGCTGCCGTCCGCGACTACGGTATTACCAGTCGCGCGGTGAAGCAGGGGCTGCTCCAGCTGCGTTGCTGGAATCCCCGGAACTACACCGAAGATCGTCACCAGACCGTGGATGATCGTCCCTTTGGCGGCGGCCCCGGCATGGTGATGAAGATCAAGCCGCTGGAGCTTGCGCTGGCAGACGCCAGACAGGCCGCTGGCGAGAAGGCGAAGGTGATTTACCTGTCGCCTCAGGGGCGGCAGTTGAAACAGGCTGACGTCCGCGACTTGGCGAAGGAAGAGGCGCTTATTCTCATCGCCGGTCGCTACGAAGGTATCGACGAGCGCTTCATCGAGGCGCATGTCGATGAGGAATGGTCGATTGGCGATTACGTGTTGTCCGGCGGTGAATTGCCGGCCATGGTGCTGATTGATGCGGTGACCCGCTTGCTCCCCGGAGCGCTGGGTCATGCTGATTCCGCCGAGGAGGATTCGTTTACCGACGGCCTGCTCGATTGCCCGCACTACACGCGACCGGAAGTGTATGCGGATAAACGTGTTCCTGAAGTGCTGCTTAGCGGCAATCATGAGCACATCCGGCGCTGGCGTTTGCAGCAATCCCTCGGAAGAACCTGGGAACGCCGCGCTGATCTTCTGGATAGCCGCTCGCTTTCTGGAGAAGAACAAAAGCTGCTGACGGAATATATCCGTCAGCGGGACGATAGTTAACGTATCGATGGCACGCCACGAAGGCCTGTCTTAGGAGCACAGCATGACCAACAAGATTATCCAGGCGCTCGAAGCTGAGCAGATGACCAAAGAACTGCCTCCGTTTGCCCCGGGCGACACCGTTGTCGTCCAGGTGAAAGTGAAGGAAGGCGAGCGTGAGCGTCTGCAGGCATTCGAAGGCGTTGTGATCGGCAAGCGTAACCGCGGTCTGAACAGTGCATTCACCGTTCGCAAGATTTCCAACGGTGTGGGTGTCGAGCGTACTTTCCAGTACTACAGCCCGATGGTTGACAGCCTCAGCGTCAAGCGCCGTGGCGATGTTCGCAAGGCCAAGCTGTATTACCTCCGCGCGCTGTCCGGCAAGGCAGCCCGCATCAAGGAAAAGCTTTCCTGAGGAAAGCGTCCTTCAAAAAAAGCAGCCTTCGGGCTGCTTTTTTTTCGCCGGTCAGTTGCTTTCAGTATCATCGCTGCGATTCTGCTGTCTGGCTTTTGGGATTCTGGTGTTCCTTCGTACACTTTCAGCCTAAGCGCCCATGGCATTGTGATTGAGCGCTTCGGGCATCCAATGATGCGTGCAGGACAAGCTGCTCATGTTCACCGCTACAGGGCGGGCCGATCTGACGCGTCTGGTGCTCTATGGAACAAACATGCGTTTACCTGCCGATGAGTTTTCATGCCCGCACTCGATGATCCAATGATCGACCGTTTCCTCGATGCCCTCTGGCTCGAGAAAGGGCTATCGGATAATACCCGTGAGGCTTATCGGAGCGATCTGGCCCTGTTCAATGGCTGGCTCAACGCGCGAGGCGCTCGACTGATGGACGCCGGCCGGGAGGCGATTCTCGATCATCTTGCTTGGCGATTGGCCAATAACTACAAGGCGCGTTCCACCGCACGGCTGCTTTCCGGGCTTCGCGGTTTTTATCGGTTTCTGCTTCGCGAAGGGGAGATCTCGGTAGATCCCACGCTGCGCGTCGAGCTGCCGCAGCTTGGGCGACCGCTACCCAAGGCGTTGTCCGAAGCCGACGTGGAAGCATTGCTGGCCGTACCTGATTTTAGCGATCCGCTGGGGTTGCGCGACCGGGCGATGCTTGAAGTCCTTTATGCGACCGGCCTGCGTGTGACGGAGCTGGTGAGTCTCAGTCTGGAGCAAGTCAATCTTCGCCAGGGCGTGCTGCGCACGTTCGGCAAGGGCAACAAGGAGCGTCTGGTGCCGCTCGGAGAGGAGGCCATGCACTGGTTGACGCGTTATCTGCGTGACGCTCGGGATACCCTACTGGCGGGCAAGGCGAGTGACGTGGTGTTTCCCAGTCGGCGTGGTGATCTGATGACGCGGCAGACGTTCTGGCATCGAATCAAGCTGCACGCTCGGCAGGCTGGGATTGCGGCATCGATTTCACCTCACACGTTGCGTCATGCGTTCGCCACGCATCTGCTCAACCATGGCGCGGATCTTCGGACCGTGCAGATGCTGCTCGGTCATAGCGACTTGTCTACTACACAGATCTACACGCACATCGCGCGCGCGAGGCTGCAGGAGCTCCACGCGCAGCATCATCCGCGTGGCTGACCACAGGTCCCGTGAGCCTGCGCGGCAGGCCACAAAATCCGCGACCAAACGCCCAATGCCATGCGCTGGGGCGAAGTGGCTATGTTAATCTGCGGCCTTCCCTCGATCGAAGTCGCCAGGAGATTCCATGCGCGTGATTCGTTTATTTGCTGCGGCGACCCTCGGTCTTGCCAGCACCGTCGTCCTGGCTGCCGATGCCGACAAGGCAATTCGTGAATCGCTGCAATCCGTGCAGCCTGGCATGCCGATCGAAGCGATTGCCGAAAGCCCCATGGACGGTGTCTATCAGGTCCAGCTCAAGGGCGGGCGCCAGCTGTACGCCAGCGCCGATGGGCAATTCGTGATCCAGGGGTACATGTTCCAGTTCAAGGACGGACAGGCCGTCAACTTGACCGAGCAGGCCCAGAGTCGCTCGGTTGCCAAGATGATCGACGCCATTCCCGCTAATGAGATGGTGGTCTTCTCGCCAGAGAAGCCGAAGACTCATATCACGGTTTTCACAGATACCGATTGTGGCTATTGCCAGAAACTGCACAGCGAAGTGCCGGAGCTTAATCGCTTGGGTGTCGAGGTTCGCTATATGGCATTTCCGCGGCAGGGTATGGGCAGCCATGGCGCCAATACCCTGGCCAACGTCTGGTGCGCCAAGGATCGTCAGGCGGCGATGAATAAAGCCAAGGCGCGTGAGGAAGTACCCGATGCCAGCTGCGACGACCCCGTTGCGAAACAGTACGAGCTGGGTCAGCTGATCGGTGTTCAGGGGACTCCGGCGATCATTCTGGCTGATGGGCAGGTCATCCCTGGCTACCAGCCTGCACCCCAGCTTGCTGAGCTCGCTCTGAAAGCCCATTAAGGCCCTGGCAGCATCCTGAGGGTGCTGCCCCGTGCGCTACTGAACTGTTCCGCTCCTCACGTTCAAAAGCTGAAGGCATTCCGAGGAGATGTGAACATGAAGCTTGAAGGTTCCTGTCATTGCAAGGCTGTGCGGTTCTCGCTCGAATCGGCTGAACCCTATCCGTTCATGCGTTGCTACTGCTCCATCTGTCGCAAGACCGCCGGGGCGGGTGGCTATGCAATCAACCTGGGCGGCGATCAGCGGACATTGGCTGTCGAAGGCCGCGAGAATCTAAGCATCTACCAAGCCAAAATGGTCGATCCGGCAACGGGCGCGATCCGCGTCAGCGACGGTCAGCGTCATTTCTGCAAGCTATGCGGCAGCGCGCTCTGGTTGTGGGACCCCAACTGGCCGGATCTGGTCCACCCGCATGCATCGGCTATCGATACCGATCTGCCGGTGCCCCCGGAGTCTACGCATTTGATGCTGGCTTCGAAGGCGTCATGGGTTGAGCCGCAGATTGGACCGGACGACCGCTGCTTCGACCAATATCCAGACGAGTCGCTCGCCCAGTGGCATCAGCGCCTGGGATTGCAGAGCGAACCCGGTTAACGGAGATTTTCGGCGCCTCTGTCGATTTGACTAAATCTCGTGCGCTTCGTAATGTGCGACTCTTTTGTTCGGCCGCTGTGCGGGGCCGTTCGCTGGTAATGGGGAGTGCAGCTTGAAACCGGTGAAAGTTGGCATCTGTGGGCTGGGGACCGTCGGTGGCGGTACCTTCAATGTGCTCGAGCGCAACGCTGCGGAAATTGCCCGCCGTGCCGGGCGAGGAATCGAAGTCGCACAGATTGCGGCTCGTCATGCGAACCCTAGATGCAACACCGGCGACACCCCAATCACCGCCGATATTTTCGAGGTGGCGAACAACCCCGAGATCGACATCGTCGTCGAACTCATCGGCGGTTATACCCTGGCCCGTGAATTGGTCCTCAAGGCTATCGAGAATGGCAAGCATGTGGTCACGGCGAACAAGGCGCTGATCGCCGTGCACGGCAATGAGATCTTCGCCAAGGCCCGTGAAAAAGGCGTCATTGTGGCATTCGAAGCCTCGGTCGCTGGTGGCATTCCGGTAATCAAGGCGATCCGCGAAGGCCTGGCGGGCAACCAGATCAATTGGCTGGCCGGCATAATCAATGGCACCGGTAACTTCATCCTCACTGAGATGCGTGAGAAGGGCCGTACTTTCGAGGACGTGCTCAAGGAAGCGCAGGAACTGGGTTATGCCGAAGCCGATCCGACCTTTGATGTCGAAGGCATTGATGCCGCTCACAAGCTGACCATCCTCGCGTCCATCGCTTTCGGGGTGCCGCTGCAGTTCGACAAGGCTTACACCGAGGGCATTTCCCGTCTGACCACTGCCGACGTCAACTATGCCGAGGCGCTGGGTTATCGCATCAAGCACCTGGGTGTCGCGCGGAGCACCGATTCGGGTATCGAGTTGCGCGTCCATCCGACGCTGATTCCGGCCGATCGGCTGATCGCCAACGTCAACGGCGTGATGAATGCGGTCATGGTCAACGGTGATGCGGTCGGCTCGACCCTGTATTACGGTGCCGGCGCCGGCATGGAGCCGACGGCTTCTGCGGTAGTGGCAGACCTGGTCGATGTGGCGCGAGCGCTCACCACCGACCCGAACAACCGCGTCCCACATCTGGCGTTCCAGCCCGACTCGCTATCGGCCCATCCGATCCTGCCTATTGGCGCCTGCGAAAGCGCCTATTACTTGCGTATCCAGGCCAAGGATCATCCAGGTGTGCTGGCTCAGGTCGCGACCATCCTGTCCGAGCGCGGGATCAACATCGAGTCGATCATGCAGAAGGAAGCCGAGGTGCATGATGGCCTGGTTCCGGTCATTCTCGTCACCCACCGGGTGGTAGAGCAGCGTATCGATGATGCGATCACGGCGCTGGAATCGCTGACTGACGTGGTTGGCAGCGTCGTGAGAATCCGAGTGGAACAGCTGAATTAATCTGAGCTGAATCCGGAGCTGGAAGCTGGAGCGGATTGCTCTGCTTCAGTCTAAGGCCAACGGCTCAAAACGAAGGTTTGAAAACATGCGCTATATCAGTACCCGTGGCCAAGCGCCGGCCCTGAATTTCGAGGATGTTCTGCTCGCCGGTCTCGCCAGCGATGGCGGTCTCTACGTTCCGGAAAACCTGCCGCGCTTCACCGTCGAGGAAATCGCGTCCTGGTCGGGCCTGCCGTACCATGAGCTGGCTTTCAAGGTGATGCGACCGTTCGTTGCCGGCAGCATTCCCGATGCCGATTTCAAACAGATTCTTGAAGAGACCTACGGTGTTTTCGCCCACAGCGCCGTCGCGCCGCTGCGTCAGCTGAACGGCAACGAGTGGGTGCTGGAGCTGTTCCACGGTCCGACTCTGGCGTTCAAGGATTTCGCCCTGCAACTGCTGGGGCGCCTGCTCGACTACGTGCTGGCCAAGCGTGGTGAACGTGTGGTGATCATCGGCGCGACGTCCGGTGATACCGGGTCGGCGGCGATCGAAGGCTGCCGTCGCTGCGATAATGTCGATATCTTCATTCTTCACCCGCACAACCGTGTATCGGAAGTGCAGCGTCGGCAAATGACTACGATCTTTGGCGACAACATCCACAATATCGCAATCGAAGGCAACTTCGACGATTGCCAGGAAATGGTCAAGGACAGCTTCGCTGACCAAGGCTTCCTCAAGGGCACTCGCCTGGTCGCCGTCAACTCGATCAACTGGGCGCGGATCATGGCCCAGATCGTCTATTACTTCCATGCGGCGCTGCAGCTGGGCGGACCGGCGCGTTCGGTGGCGTTCTCCGTGCCGACTGGTAACTTCGGCGACATTTTCGCCGGCTACCTGGCGCGCAATATGGGCTTACCGATCAGCCAGCTGGTGGTGGCGACCAACCGCAACGACATCCTGCACCGCTTCATGAGCGGCAACCGTTACGACAAAGATACGCTGCACCCGTCGCTGTCGCCTTCGATGGACATCATGGTGTCGTCGAACTTCGAGCGTCTTCTGTTCGATTTGCACGGACGTAACGGTGCCGCCGTGGCCGAGCTGATGAGCGCTTTCAAATCCAGTGGCAAGCTGTCAGTGGAAGAAGAGCGCTGGACTGAGGCACGCAAACTGTTCGACTCGCTGGCCGTGGATGACGAGCAGACCTGCAAGACCATTGCCGAAATTTTTGAGACCACTGGCGAGTTGCTCGATCCCCACACGGCCATCGGTGTGCATGCCGCGCGTGAGTGTCGTCGCAGCTTGTCGATACCGATGGTGACGCTCGCAACTGCGCATCCGGTAAAGTTCCCCGAGGCGGTTGAGAAGGCGGGCGTCGGCAAGGCGCTGGAGCTGCCAGCCCATCTCGCCGATCTGTTCGAGCGGCCGGAGCGTTGCACGGTGCTGGCCAACGATCTGAAGGCCATGCAGGCTTTTGTCGGTGAGCACGGCAATCGCGGCAAGCCGCTATGATCCAGCGCCGCTGATCGACTCGATGGCATGCGCTTGGTTTATCGCAACCAAGCGCAATCCGCTTCACTGTTCCCGCTCGTGACAGGCTTTACCTGGGCTGACGAGGTACGATATCTCTCGGCAAATCCCTGATTGGCTACCGGGGCCCTGCGCTACGCTCGCTCATATGGGCTGTCTGGCCGTACCGCCATATCAGTCGGCGACGATCACACCGTCGAGATTGACCGCTTCCAGCTTGTGGCTGAGATGGCCTCTAAGAATGTTGCCCAAGCGCTTACCATCACGATCCCGCAGCGCCTCGATCATTTCCACGTGGTCATTCACCGCTTTGCGCCAGAAGTCCTCATTCATCTCCATCGTGTAGCGGACTCTTTTCACTCGCTGGCTGAGGTTGTTATACATCTCCAGCAGTATCGGGTTGCCAGACGCCAGCAGAATTCGTTCATGGATCTGCTGGTTGACTTGGAAATAGGCCTGCAAGTCTTTGCGTTCGTAGTGGTCGATCATCCTCTGATGAAGCTCGCAGATGCGTGCCAACGCCTCGTCGTCCAGGTGCAGACAGGCGGCTTCACCGGCCAACCCCTCCAGCGCTGCCATTACGTCGTACGTATGCTCTACGTCACTGAGGGACAGACGGCTCACGCGCGCGCCCCGATTCGGCAGAATTTCCACCAACCCTTCTGACGTCAAAACTTTCAGCGCTTCGCGAAGCGGCGTCCGGGAAATACCGAACGTCTCGCAAAGCTGCTTCTCGGAAATCTTTTCGCCTGCAACCAGCGAACCGTGTTCGATCAGCTCACGGATTCGATTGGCAGCTTCCTGATAAAGAATCTTGTGCTGGATTTTTTCCAAGGCTGTTTTTCCTGGTTGAGGCGGCCAGACCGACACGCAAAATCTTGCCTGTAATTGATATCAGCGAGAGGTCTGCTAGCGTTTTGAATTAAGAATACAAAATAGGTCAGAAATACGACATAAGCTAAACATGCAAGAGCAAAAAGTGGTTGGCGCAACGTCCTCTCGCCAGCCTCCAACACCGTCCCGTCGTTTTGCAACGGTGCCCTGATCAGTTTCGCCTGGTCTAGCACCCGGCTATCGGAGAAAAATCACATGGCTGGCAAGGTCTATCGTTCGAGCGTAGTCATAACACGAGTACAAGCCCGGCAAATTATCGATGCAGCGTTCGCCGAGGCAAGAGTGCAAAACATGGAACCGCTGACCCTCTTCGTCATGGACGCGGGCGGCAACCTTATCGCAGCCGAGCGCGAAGATGGTTGTGCCCCGTTGCGCTTTTCGGTTGCCAGGGGCAAGGCCTTCGCAGCGCTGGGCAACGGCGTATCCAGCCGCACGGTGGGCGAGCGAAACGAATCGCGCCCCGCTTTTCTGGCCTCGGTGGCGGCGGCTTCCGACGGGCATTTCGTTCCCGTGCCGGGCGGCGTTTTGATTCTCTCGAATGATGACGAGGTAATCGGCGCCGTGGGCGCTAGCGGCGCGTCTTCCGATGAAGACGAACAAGCCGCGGTTGTGGGAATAGAAACGGCTGGCTTGCGCGCCGGTATCGTTCCAGCCTGACTTCATGCATTGGCGGTCGGCGCAGCCACCAACTGCTTCGTGCGGGCAGGGTCGCGTTCGGCCATCGGCATCGCTCTGATGCAGCATTTAGGCGTTCATTCATCGTGGCCTCCCGTTCAGCCTGCTTGGGCTGACTGATCTCCGGCGGGGGGCTTCTTGAGCCCCCCTGGCCAGATGGCGATAGAGCGCTGGCCCCACCTTCTTTTTTCGCCTGGATCCGCCCGCCCGTTTGGGCGGAGCGGACGGACGGTGGCAGTTTTTCTTGGCTCGTTTCTGGCGTACCGCAAAAAGCTGGTCTAAGGTCTGGATCGGGTTATGAATAATGAATTCATTTTTGTTGTTCACGTCCCGTTAGCCGGTTCCCGCCGCTGCCGGCGCTGTCGTTGGAGCAATGGGTCAGCCCGATTGTGAAAGAAGGTTTTGCGGTACGCCTCAATAAAAACAAGAGTGGAGGTCAGCATGAAAGTCTTGAAGACAGCCTTGATCGCATCCCTGTTAGGTCTCGCCACCTCTGCAGTGCAGGCGGCCGAACTACAGATCAAATTCGGCCACGTGGGTGGGCCGGGTTCCCTGTTCGAAATCACCGCCAATAAATTCGCCGAGACCGTTAATGAGAAGCTCAAGGGTAAAGCCAAGGTGGTGACCTATGGCTCCAGCCAGTTGGGTAGCGACTCGCAGATGCTCAACAAGCTCAAACTGGGTTCGCTCGATCTGGCTTTGCCCTCGACGGTGATGAGCAGCGTGGCGCCGGAGTTTTCCTTGTTCGAAATGCCTTACCTGATCACCGATCGCGAGCACATGCAGCGCGTTCGCGACGAGCTGGTTCGCGACGTGATGTACAAGGCCGCCGAAGGCAAGGGTTACCGGATCATCGGCGTATGGGAAAACGGAGTTCGGCAGATCACCAACAACTCCCGGCCGATCGTCGTACCGGCCGATCTGAAAGGCTTGAAGTTGCGTACGCCCAACGGGATATGGCGGGTCGAAATGTTCAAGAGCTACGGCGCCAACCCGGCTCCGATGGCGCTCTCCGAAGCCTTCGTGGCGCTGCAGACCGGCGCCATGGATGGTCAGGAAAACCCTCTGGTGCAGATCTATTCCCAGCGCTTTCACGAAGTCCAGAAGTACCTCTCCCTGTCCAACCATGTCTACACCCCGGCTTTCGTTCTCGCGGGCGCCAGTTGGCAGCGCTTTCCTGAGGACGTCAGGAAGGTTCTGAGCGAGGCGGCGCTGGAAGCCGAAGCTTTCGCGCTGGAGCAGGGCGCAGCGCTGGATGAAAGCCTCGTCAAGAAAATGAAGGAGGCAGGCATGGAGGTGAACGAGGTGGACCAGCAGGCCTTCATCGACGGCTCCAAGGATATCTACGCGAAGTTCGCCGAAGAGGTCGAAGGTGGCCAAGCAATGCTCGACGAGGTCGAACAGCTTCGCCAGATGTAGCCACCTGCCTGTCGCAGAGATCGCATCCTGACTAACGCCTGAGCGCTGCGGTGCTACAGGCCGACCGGAGAGAGCCGATGGGGTTTTTCACCGCTTTCAGAAAGGGCTTTTCCAAGTTTTTGGAAATCATCGTGGTTGCCAATGTGATCGCATTGACGTTGGTCGTTACGGTTGGCTTTGCGTCGCGACTGGCTGGCTCGCCGTTCAGCTGGTACGACGAGGTGGCATCGGTCGGCCTTGCCTGGCTCACCTACTACGGTGCCGCCCTGGCGGCGGCCAAGGGCGCCCACATCGGTTGCCCCACCGTGGTCAATTACTTCCCGCCGAAGCTGCGCGTGCCGATCGCTCTGCTCGCCGAGGCGATCACCATCGGGTTCTTCGTGCTGCTGGCCTACACCGGCACGCAGGTGGTGCTCATCCTGGAGGGGTCTTCACTGGTCAGCCTCACGCACGTTTCGCTGCAACTGACGCAATCGGTGCTGCCCATTGGCTCGGTGCTTTTCATCATTGCCGAGATCCTGCGCCTGCCTGAGGTGATCGAAAGCGCGAAAGGCGATGGTTTCGTCGATCACGAGCTGGAAGAAGCGGGGGTCAGGCCCGCGAAGGCATGACCGGGACAATCCAGAGCGAGTGCCTGCTGCGGCGCTCGGGAGAATAACGATGACCATCTTTTACATGTTCGCAGGGTTGATACTGCTCATCCTGATCAATGTCCCGGTCGCCATTTCGCTGGGCATCGTCGGTGCGGTGGCGATCTTCTCCAGCTACGGCGCACTGGCCCTTCCGAATATCGGCATGGTGATGTTCGACGGCACGACCAGCTTCCCGCTGATCGCCATTCCTCTGTTCATCCTGGCCGGCGCGATCATGAACGCCTCGAGCATCTCGCGGCGCCTGATCGACCTGGCCTCGGCGATGCTCGGCTTCATCAAGGGCGGCTTGTCGATGGTGACCATCGGTGCCTCGATCTTCTTCGCGGAGATTTCCGGCTCGGCGGTCGCGGGCGTATCGGCTATCGGCAGCATCATGATCCCGGCGATGACCAGCAAGGGCTATTCAAAGGAATTCTCCGCCGCGTTGTCGTCCTCGGCCGCCAGTCTCGCGATCATTCTGCCGCCGTCGATTCCGATGATTCTCTACGCCGTAATGTCGGGAGAGTCGGTAGTGAAGATGTTCGTTGCCGGCATCTTCCCTGGATTGCTTGGTGCGATGGGGTTGGCAGGCATGTGCTACTACCTGGCTAGGAAGAACGACTTTCCGTCCGAGGGGGCGTTCCAGACCAAGCGGTTGTGGGAGGCGTTCAAAGGAGCGATCTGGGCGCTGTCGATTCCGGTGATCATCCTCGGAGGCATCTTTGGCGGGATCGTCACGGCCACCGAAGGAGCTGCGCTGGCGGTGGTGGTGGCGATCTTCATCAGCGCCTTCGTCTATCGCGAGTTCACGCTGCGCACCTTTTACAAGGCGTGCCTGGACGCCGGCGTACAAACCGCGGTGGTCATGTTGCTGGTAGCGAGCTCCGCGGTGGTGGGACTCTACCTGACCGAAACGCAACTGCCACAGCAGTTGGCCAGTTCCATCAGCGAGTGGACCAGCAACAAGTATGTGATTCTGGCGCTACTCAACATCATCTTTCTGATTCTCGGTGTTTTTCTGCACTCAGCGGCGGCGATCATTCTGGTCGTCCCTATCGTGCTGCCGCTGGTGCTGGCTGTCGGCATCGACCCGATCCACTTCGGGCTGATCGTCACGCTCAACCTGGCGATCGGGCAACAGACACCACCGGTTGCCAGCGTGCTGATCGCGTCCTGCTCGATCGCAAAGTCCGATATCTGGGCCACCTCCCGGACCAACCTGTGGTTCCTCGGTGTGCTCTTCGTGATCCTGCTGATCAATACCTATGTGCCGGCGTTTGCCTTGGCGCTGGTGAACCTGATCTACGGCGCCTGACCGCTATTTGATGCCCCACTGCCAAGCAGGCGGCGGGCAGGAGGAAACAAAGATGAGTGACGTGTCTCAAGGACAAGTCGACTGTCGTGTCGACCAAGGCGTCGCCTGGGTCGGCTTCAACCGGCCGGAGAGCCGTAACGCGATGACCTGGCAAATGTACGACGCGCTGGAGCGCTTGTGTCGGGAGTTGGAGGCGGACTCGAACGTCGTCGCCGTGGTGTTTCATGGCTGCGGTGGGAAGGCGTTCGTGGCCGGCACCGATATCAAGCAATTCGCTGAGTTCGAAGGCGGCGAGGCGGGCGTGAATTACGAGCGCCGCATCGATAGCGTAATCGCGGGGCTGGAGAACCTGCGCAAGCCGACCATTGCCTTGCTCGAAGGCTTCTGTGTCGGCGGCGGCGCGGCCATCGCGCTGGCCTGCGATTTTCGATATTGCACACCGTCGCTGAAGTTTGGTGTTCCGATCGCCGAGACCCTGGGCAACTGCCTCTCGGTGACCAACGTATCACGTCTCATGGATCTGCTCGGCGTACCTCGCACGAAGGAGGTGCTGATGGCGGCCGAACTTATCGAAGCACCAGAGGCGTTAACGGCCGGACTGGTCAGCGCTGTATTCGAGCCCGACGTTATCAGCGCGGAGGTTGCTCGCAAAGCGCAGGCGTTTGCCGGTCGCGCACCGCTGACCGTGCAGGCGACCAAGGAGACCATCAACCGAGTACTGGCGCACCGGCGTACGCCGGCGGACGCCAGCGATGACTGGATACGCGCCTGTTACGGCAGCCGTGACTTCAAGGCTGCGGTCGACAAATTCGTCAGCAAGACCCCGTTCGAATGGACCGGTGAGTAGCTTTTGCCGATCCCCGTGTTGGAGAACCAAGCATGCTTCCGCTGAGCAACGTGAAAATCCTGGATATCTCGCAAATCATGGCGGGCCCTTACTGCACCATGGTGCTGGGTGACCTCGGAGCCGAGGTCATCAAGGTCGAGAAAGCCAATGGTGGTGACGACAGCCGACAAATGGGGCCCTACGTCAACGGCGAGTCCACCTGCTTTTTTCAGATCAACCGGAACAAGAAAAGCATCTCGCTGAATCTCAAGGACGAGCGGGCCCGGGACGTTTTCTATCGGCTGGCCTTGGATGCGGACGTCATCGTCGAGAACTACCGGCCGGGAGTGACGCAGTCGCTTCAAATCGATTACGAGACGATCCGTGCCCTGAATCCCGGGATCATCTATTGCTCGATTTCAGGCTATGGCCAGACCGGTCCCTCCCGCAACAAAGGCGGGTTCGATCTTGTAGCGCAAGGAATGAGCGGCCTGATGTCTATGACTGGCGAGCCTGGCAAGCGCCCCTTGAAAACCGGCATTGCGGTTTATGACATCGGCGCTGGCCTCACCGCTATCTATTCGATTCTTGCTGCTTATATTCACAAGCAGGGCACCGGTGAAGGACAGCACATTGACATCGCTATTACCGAATGCGGGCTGCCTTGGTTCGCCTGGGAAGCGGCCGCCTACTTCGCCGAGGGTACCGTGCCGCAGCCCACGGGATCGCGTCATCGCATCTCCGCGCCTTATCAGGCAGTCAAGGCTCGAGACGGCTACCTGATGCTTGGCTGCGCCAATCAGCGGACCTGGGAACGCCTGTGTCGCGACGTGATTGCGCGCGAGGACCTGCTTGGCGACGAGCGCTTCGTCACCAACAGCGACCGCGCGCGCAACGTCGAGGCGCTCGAAGAGATCCTCGAAGCGATCCTGTCCCAGCAGCCCATGGCGCATTGGCTCGGCCTGTGCGAGACGGCAGGGGTGCCGGCAGGGCCGATCAATGATTTCGCGCAGGCCATGCACGACGAACACTACCTGGAGCGTGGCATGGTTCAGGAGGTCAGCCACCCTGTGATCGGCAATATGAAAACCATTGGCTTTCCCGCGAAGTTTTCCCGCACGCCTTCACGGATTCGCCGACCTGCTCCGCTGTTTGCCGAGCACACCGACGAGGTACTGCATGAAATCGGTATGACCGGCGAAGACATCAGCCGGCTACGTAGTGAGGGCTGCATCCGCTGAACTGTTTAGTTCTATGTGGTATTGAATTCAAAACTCAAAATACAAGATCAAGCGTCCTGGAGAACCGTCATGCTGAAGCTCGATTTCCACCCGTCCGGCCGCCATTTCCTACAGATCCCGGGGCCTTCTCCAGTACCGGATCGTATTTTGCGCGCCATGAGCTTGCCGACCATCGATCACCGTGGTCCTGAATTCGGCGCCCTGGGTCGCGAACTGCTGAGCAAGGTTCGGCAAGTGTTCAAGACCCAGCAGCCAGTGGTGATCTACCCCGCGTCCGGTACCGGCGCGTGGGAGGCGGCGCTGGTCAATACGCTGTCGGCAGGTGACCGGGTACTGATGTTCGAAACAGGCCACTTTGCCACCCTATGGGAAAAAATGGCGCGACGGTTGGGGCTCGAGCCTGAATTCATCGGGTTGCCGGGTTATGAAGGCTGGCGCCGTGGCGTGCAGGCGGAAATGATCGAGCGGCGCTTGAAGGAAGACAGCGGCAACACGATCAAGGCCGTCTGCGTGGTGCACAACGAGACGTCCACCGGTGTGACCAGCGATATCGCGGCGGTGCGCCGCGCCATCGATGCGGCCAAGCATCCGGCACTGCTGCTGGTCGATACTATTTCCGGCCTGGCCTGCGCTGATTATCAGCACGACGCCTGGGGCGTGGACGTGACCATTTCCGGTTCGCAGAAGGGCTTGATGCTGCCCCCGGGTATCAGCTTCAACGCGGTCTCGGAAAAAGCGATCGCAGCCAGCCGCAGCGCGAAATTGCCGAAAAGCTTCTGGGCCTGGGACGAAATACTCGAGCTCAACCGCAGCGGCTATTGGCCCTACACGCCCAACACCAATTTGCTGTACGGGCTGAACGAAGCGCTCGACATGTTGCTGGGAGAGGGCCTCGATCATGTCTTTGCGCGGCATCAGCGCTGGGCGGCCGGGGTTCGCAAGGCCGTCGAGACCTGGGGCCTGGAGGTGCAGTGTCAGGAGCCAAGCGTCTATTCGCCGGTGCTGACCGGTGTGGTGATGCCGGAGGGGGTGGATGCCGACGAGGTGCGCAGCCTGATCTATCGCCGTTTCGACCTTTCGCTAGGGACCGGGCTGGGTAAGGCGAAGGGCAAGATGTTCCGCATCGGTCATCTCGGTGATTGCAACGACCTCACCCTGATCGCCACGCTCGGTGGTTGCGAGGCTGGCCTGAAGATGTCCGGCGTGTCGCTCACGGGCAGCGGGGTGCTCGCCGCACTGGACTACTTCGCAGCGAACCCGCTGGACGAGTCGCACTGACATTTCCCCTTTGATGGCAGACATGGGAGGTCGTGATGACTTCGTTTACCGAACCCAGAATAACGGCGAGCAAGGTGTCATCGGAGCGCTCGTCGGCCTTGGCTGAGCGCTTGCGGCGCGAGATCGCCGGCGACGTACTGTTCGATCCGGCGTCACGTGGTCGCTACGCGACGGACGCTTCGATCTACCAGATTACGCCGGTCGGCGTGGTGATTCCGCGTCATCAGCATGATTTGCTGGTCGCATTGGATATCGCCCGAGATGCCAAGGTGCCGCTGCTGGCGCGCGGTGGCGGCACCAGTCAGTGCGGGCAGACGGTGGGTGATGCCCTGGTGGTCGATACCAGCCGTTGGCTGAACCAGATCGTCGAATTCGATGCGGATGCCCTGACCGTGGTGGTAGAGCCAGGGGTCGTGCTCGACGACCTGAATCGCTGGCTCAAGCCACATGGTTTGTGGTTTCCGGTGGACGTGTCGACCTCGGCCCAATGCACCCTGGGCGGCATGGCCGGCAACAACTCCTGCGGCTCGCGCTCCATTCGCTACGGCAACATGGTGCACAACGTTCTAGGCATCGATGCGTTGCTGGCGGATGGCAGCGAGGCGCGCTTCGGTCTGCTCCATGAGCTGGCGCAGGGCGATCGGGTACGCCAGATCGCCCGCGAGGTGCAGCAAATCGCCGAGCGCGAGCAGAGCAATATTCGAGAGTATTACCCGAAGGTGCTGCGCCGCGTGGGCGGGTACAACCTTGATCTGTTCGACTGCCAAAACCCGCTTCCTTACGATTCGAATGGGCAGGCCAACCTGGCCCATTTGCTGATCGGCTCAGAAGGTACGCTCGCGGTCACCCGGCGGATCAAGCTCAAACTGGCGCCGCTACCCCAGCACAAAGTGCTGGCCGTGGTGAACTTCCCGACCTTCTATCAGGCCATGGACCTGACCCAGCACATCGTGACGCTCGACCCAACAGCGGTCGAGCTGGTCGATCGCACGATGATCGACCTGTCGATGGAAAACCCGTCCTTCAAGCCGGTGATCGAGAAGGCATTGATCGGCCAGCCGGAGGCATTGTTGCTGGTTGAATTCGCGGGCGAGGAGGTCGCCGGTCTGCAGGAACAGCTCGGCCGACTGAGCGAGCTGATGGCTGACCTCGGTCTGCCCGGCAGCGTGGTCAAAATGACCGAAGCGGTGGAGCAGACAGCCCTGTGGAACGTACGTAAGGCCGGCCTGAACATCATGATGAGCATGAAGGGCGACGGCAAGCCGGTGTCCTTCATCGAAGACTGTGCCGTGCCGCTGGAGCACCTGGCTGAATACACCGCCAAGCTCACCGAGGTGTTCCACAAACATGGCACCGAGGGCACCTGGTACGCCCACGCCAGTGTTGGCACCTTGCACGTGCGACCGATTCTCGACATGCGCCGCGACGGTGCGCAAAAGATGCGCGCCATCGCCGAAGAAGCATCGGCGCTGGTGCGTGCCTACAAGGGGGCCTTTTCCGGCGAGCATGGGGACGGCTTGTGCCGCGGGGAGTGGGTGGCATGGCAGTTCGGCCCGCAGCTCAATGCCGCGTTCAAGGAGGTTAAGCAGCTGTTCGATCCGGACAACCTGTTGAACCCGGGCAAGATCGTCGATACCCCGCGCATGGACGATCACAGCTACTTCCGTTTCCCCAAAACCTATCAGCCGATTCCGGTGACGCCGGTGCTCGACTGGTCGGACTGGAATGTGTTGCGCGATCCACTTACCGGCGAGCAGAGTGCGCCCGGCAGCGGCGCCGATCCGACCGGTGGGCTGATCGGCGCCGTGGAGATGTGCAATAACAACGGTCATTGCCGCAAGTTCGATGCGGGCACAATGTGCCCCAGCTACCGAGCGACACGCGATGAGCAGCATCTGACCCGCGGCCGTGCCAACACATTGCGATTGGCGCTATCCGGCCAACTGGGTCCCGATGGGTTGGCCAGCGAGGACGTCAAGGCTGCGCTCGATCTGTGTGTCTCCTGCAAGGGCTGCAAGCGTGAATGCCCGACGGGCGTCGACATGGCGAAGATGAAAATCGAAGCCCGCGCAGCCTGGGCGAAAGCCCATCCGATGCCGCTGCGTGAGCGCCTGGTGGCGCAAATGCCGCGCTATGCACCGTACGCCAGGCATTTGGCTGGCCTGACGGACATCGTCGAGCGCATGCCGCTGCTGTCGCAATGGCTCAAGCGCTCCTTGGGATTGGCTGGCCAGCGTGCGCTGCCACGCTTCGCGGGCAACTTCCTGGCGACCGCTCCGACAAGCCGTTCGACGCATACGCGGGAGGCCCTGCTATTCGTTGATACCTTCAACAACTACATGGAACCGGAGAACGCGCGGGCCGCCTGTCGTGTCCTCGAGGCGGCTGGCTATCGGGTCCACTTCAACCAGGCGCCACGGGAGCGGCCGTTGTGCTGCGGACGCACCTACCTGGCGTCGGGGCAGATCGGCAAAGCAAAGGCGGAGGCCCGGCGCACGCTCGACTATCTGCTGCCGTTCGTCGAACGTGGCGTGAGCATCGTCGGGCTTGAACCTTCGTGCCTGTTGACCATGCGCGACGAATTCCTCCGCTACGGTTACGGCGAGCAGGCCAAGATGCTGTCCAAGGCATCCTTCCTGTTCGAGGAGTTTCTAGTCAGGGAGCAGGCGGCCGGTAATCTGCAGCTCCAACTCAAGAGGCTGGACGCATCGCGCGCGCTGCTGCACGGTCATTGCCATCAGAAGGCGTTCGATGCGCTACGGCCGGTGGAGCAGGTGTTGCGCTGGATACCGGATCTGGAGGTTAGAACCGTCGAAACCTCCTGCTGCGGGATGGCCGGTAGTTTCGGCTACGAGCGCGAGCACTACGATGCTTCGGTGCAGATGGCCGAACTAGCGTTGTTGCCGGCGGTGCGCAAGGCGCAAGCGGAGGATCTGATAGTGGCCGACGGGACCAGCTGTCGTCACCAGATTCATGACGGGGCCCAGCGTGAAGCCTTGCATGTGGCTAGGGTGCTGGAGCGGGCGTTGGCGTGATGTATCAACGCGGGCGATCTCCCGCGCGATATCAACGCCGGATCGCCCGGGATTTAGCGCGAGGGCCGGCCAATGCCCGGCTGGGCGAGCAGGGGTAGTGTCCGCTTCACTCGTCGAACTCTTCCCAGCCGCCCATTTCTCTCCAGCGATTGACGATGCCGCAGAACAGCTCGGCGGTCTTTTCGGTGTCGTAGCGAGCCGAGTGAGCTTCCCGTCCATCGAAATCGATTCCAGCCGCCTGACAGGCCTTGGCCAGCACGGTCTGGCCATAGGCGAGGCCGGCGAGGGTGGCGGTGTCGAAGCTGGAAAACGGGTGGAACGGGTTGCGCTTGATGTCGCAGCGCGCAATGGCCGCGTTGAGGAAGCCCAGATCGAAGCTGCTGTTGTGACCAACCAGAATGGCGCGCTTGCAGCCGGCTGACTTCACCGCCTTGCGTACACTGCGGATGATTTCGTTCAGCGCCTGAGATTCAGGAACCGCCATCCGTAGCGGATGGTCCAGCTTGATGCCGGTGAATTCCAGCGCTGCGGCCTCGATGTTGGCCCCAGCGAAGGGCTCTACCCGGAAAAACAGCGTTTCCTGTGGGTAGAGCAGGCCCTGCTCATCCATGCCGATGGTCACCGCGGCGATTTCCAGCAGCGCATCGGTGGCGCAATTGAAGCCGCCGCACTCGACGTCCACCACAACCGGAAGGAAGCCACGAAAGCGCCTTGCCATGGGCGAGCGCGGCTTGCCAGGGACATTGCCTTCGAGTTCGTCGTCGAACTGCTCGTCACTCATGCGCTTGTCTCCAACCGCCACTGCAGGGTTTCGCCGGCGCGCAGGGGCACCACGTTGTGCTCGCCGAATGGCAGGTTGGCCGGCACGCTCCAGGATTCACGGACCAGGGTGATCTGCTCGGTGTTGCGCGGCAGGCCATAGAAGTCCGCACCGAAATGGCTGGCGAAGGCCTCCAGCTTGTCCAGCGCCTGGCGTTGCTCGAACGCCTCGGCATACAGCTCGATCGCCGCAAAGGCGGTGTAGCAGCCGGCACAGCCGCAGGCATTTTCCTTGGCATGCTGGGCATGGGGGGCTGAGTCGGTACCGAGGAAGAACTTCGGATTGCCGCTGGTGGCCGCGTCGAGCAGGGCTTCCTGATGGATGTTGCGCTTGAGGATCGGCAGACAGAAGAAGTGCGGACGGATGCCGCCGACCAACATGTGGTTGCGATTGTAGAGCAGATGGTGGGCGGTGATCGTCGCGCCGACATTGGCGCTGGCCGCCTCGACGAACTGCACCGCGTCGCGGGTGGTGATGTGTTCGAACACCACCTTGAGGCTGGGGAAACGCTCGGTAATCCGACTCAGCTGTTCGTCGATGAAATATTTCTCACGATCGAAGATGTCGATCTCGGAGCGCGTGACCTCGCCATGCACCAGCAGCGGCAGGCCGACTTCGGCCATGGTCTCCAGCACTGGGAAGATGTTGTCGATGCGGGTTACGCCCGACGCCGAATTGGTGGTCGCGCCGGCGGGGTAAAGCTTGGCCGCATAAACGAAGCCGCTGGCCTTGGCGGCGCGGATGTCGTCGGGCTGCGTGCCATCGGTGAGATAGAGCACCATCAGCGGCTCGAATACGCTTCCGGCTGGGCGGGCGGCTAGGATCCGCTGGCGGTAGGTCTGCGCTTCCGCGGCATTGCGAACCGGCGGAACCAGGTTCGGCATGATGATCGCGCGCGCGAACTGGTGTGCGGCGTCCGCCACGGTGTGCGGCAACGCTGCGCCGTCGCGCAGATGAATGTGCCAATCGTCGGGGCGCAGTAGTGTCAGTCGGTCAGACATGCAGGGTTCCAGGCGGGTAAAACGTGCGCAAATGCTACCGGAAAATTCGGTGGCTCGCTTCAGCCCCTGAAACTATAAGCGCCGATCGGGCGGAACAGTGAAGTTGCCAGGGCGCCGCGAAGAACCGCAATGGTGGGCGCATGGCCGGCATCAGGGCCGCGGGCAATCGCCATTGGGATTCGTTGCCCAATGCCGAGCCGTCCGGGCAATGCTGTCGGCCAGCCCGGCGATGGCGCGCTGGTGGGCCAGCACAAGGCTGTCCAGCTCGACGCCCGCCTGCTGGTGGATCACGCTGGCGCAGGTCAGTGTCCGGCTGCTCCCGCCGCGTTCGCTCAGCTCCAGACTCCATACAACGTCCAGTGCGGCATGCACGCCGGGCAGCGAGTCGAAACGACGAACATCGGTACGCAGGCTCATCACCGGTGCTCCCGCCCGTCCCGGCAGACCCGCCAGGTCGCGTACGCCGAGGCGGTGTTCCAGCTCGATCGCCAATGCATCATGGAACTCATCGGCAGGCGGCGAGGCCCAGAGCGCGTTCTCGAGAATCGCTAGGCGGCCATCGCTTTCGCGCACCACCAGGCTCGGCTGGTCGACTTGCACGGGAATTCGCACGGGCAGCACCTGCAACTGGAACGCGACCGGCTCGACGGTGCCGGTCGTCTGCGGCTGGGTGGCAATGAGCGTGTGGTAGCGCGTCGGCACCGAGCTGCAGGCGCCCAGGATCAATGCGCCGACGAGCATGAGGAGAGAGGGACGCGGGGTCATGGCTGGTGCTCCGAATTCAGTTCGCGGGAAGTGGCTTGGCCCTTGTAGTTGGCCGGTGTTTCGTCACTGCTGCGACCGCGGATCAGCGATTCCGGGTGGCGTCCGAGATAGTCGGAAAGTGCCCGTACGGAGCGTACCGCACGCTGGACTTCTTCGAGCGTGTCGCCCAGTTGCTGACGCTGCGGCGAACCCTCGGCCAGCGTTTGGTTGGCGTTCTGCAGGGTTTGTTCCGATCGCTCCAATGTTCGCTGGAGCTGGGGAAGGACATCACCGTTGACCTGCTTCAGGGTCTGTCGCAACTCACCGAGACTGCCATTCAGGTTATCGGCCAGGGACTCGATGGGCAGCTTGCTGAGTTTGTCGACCATGGCCTGCAGTTGTTCCTGCAGCTTGTCGAAGCTGCCGGCGATGGTGGGAATGACCATTGGGCGGGCATTCTGGTCGAAGGCGACCTTCGGCGCCCGCTGGTCGAAGTCCAGCGAGATGTACAGCTGGCCGGTAAGCAGATTGCCTGTTCGTGCCTGCGCCCTCAGCCCGCGCTCGACGAATATCTGCATGAGACGAGCGGTGTGCTCTTCGGTATTGCCGCCCAGGGTCTTGGTCAGCTTGTCGTGCGCAGCGCCCAAGCGATTGGGGAAGATCACCGCACCGACTACTACGGGAAAGGTTTTGCTCTTTTCGTCGTAGTCGAGCTTGACCGATACCACGCGACCGACCGGCACGCCGAGAAACTCCACCGGCGCATCGACTTTCAGGCCGCGTAGGGGCTGACCGAAACGCATCTGAATGTAGCGCGGCTGACCGTCAGCGGGTGCCATCGCCTGGCGAACATCGGCAAACAGCGAGAACTCGCTGTCTTGCGTGGCTGGCTTCGCGTCCGGGCTGTAGTTGGGCGCGCGAAAAGCGATGCCGCCGGCGAGTATGGCCGACAGTGACTCGGTATTGACTCGAAGGCCATCCGCAGCGATGGACACGTCGACGCCGCTGGCATTCCAGAAGCGGGTGTCGTCGGTGACGAACTGATCGTAGGGGGCATTGACGAAGACCTGAACCTGAACGCCCTTGCCGTCGTCGGCAAGCTTGAACGAGATCACTTGGCCGACCTGAATGCGACGGTAATACAGCGGCGAGCCGATGCCGAGCGAACCCAGGTCATCGGTGTGCAGCGTGAACTGCTTGCCTTTAGCGCCGAAGGTCACCGGCGGCGGGGCTTCCAGGCCGATGAATTCGCGCCGGGTTTCTTCCGCGCGACCGGCATCGGCCCCGATGAAGGCGCCGGAAAGCAGGGTATCGACGCCGGACACGCCGCTGGCCCCGATGCGCGGACGCACGACCCAGAACTTGGTGTCTTCGCGGGTGAATGGCTCGGCGTTCTGATCCAGCTGCACGGTGGCGATGACGCGGGTTTGATCCTCACTGAGCGCGATCGCGGTGACCTGACCTATGACCACGTTCTTGTACTTGACCTGTGTCTTGTTGGCCTCGAGCCCTTCCGCCGTCTCGAAACTCACGCTTATCTGCGGTCCGGCTGAAAGCCAGTTCTGCATGACCATGGAAAATCCCACCAGCGCGGCGACGATGGGAACCAGCCAGACCAGCGAGACACGGACACGCCGGTGCCTGATCTCGGGGGAGCCGGCTGATAATTCAGGAGAGTGAGGGTTATCTGACATCGTTTTTCTCTGCGTCCCAGATCAATCGCGGATCGAAGCTCATCGAGGCCATCATCGTCAGCACCACGACCAGCCCGAAGAACAGAATACCCAGGCGCGGCTCGATGGTGCCCAGGGCGCGGAACTGCACCAATGCCGCCACCAGCGCGACCACCAGCACGTCCAGCATCGACCAGTAGCCGATGGTTTCGATGAAACGGTACAGCCGTGCGCGTTCGCGCATGGCCCAGCGGCTACGGCGTTGGGTGCTGATCAACAACATGCCGAGGACGAAGAATTTCATGCAAGGCACCCCGACGCTGGCGATGAAAATCAGCAGGGCTATATCCCACGAGCCGTCTTTCCAGAATTCCACCACGCCGCTGAGAATGGTGTTTTCGCTGCCGCTGCCGAACATGTCGGTGTACATCACCGGCAGCATGTTGGCCGGGACATACAGAACCAATGCTGCAATGAGCAATGCCCAGGTGCGCGCCAGGCTATTCGGTTTGCGCCGATGCAGCGGGGCCTCGCAGCGCGGACACTCGAGATCTTCCAGGCGACATGCCAGGCCGCAGTCGTGGCAAAGCTGCAGGCCCAGCTCACAAGCGTAGGGCGGCCGTATCATCGTCCCGGTACGCCCAGTTCGTCCCACAGACCGTCGCGCACATCGCGGCCCGCGATCAGCAGGATCAGAATGGTCAGGACGGCCGTGGCCCAGAGTCCGATCCCCGGATGCACGTCGGCCATGTCGCCGAGCTTGATGATGGCGACCAGAATGCCGAGCAAACACACTTCGAGCATGCTCCAGGGGCGAAGATGTTCCAGCGCCCGCATGCAGGCGCTAAAACCCGGCGCGATTTGGCCGCTGCGCGCATACACCAGGACCCAGGTCAGCAGAATGATCTGCAAAGCCGGCGCGAAGATGATGCTCAGGCCAGCGACCAGCGCGATGGGCGTGATCCGCCCTTGCGCCAATGCCTCGACGGTCCCCCATAACGTCGCCTCGTTGCTGAGGCCCTGCAGGCCTATCTGCATGATGGGAAACGTGTTGGCGAATAGAAACAGGATGGCGGCAGCCAATGTCAGCGCCAGCAACTGATCGGCGTTCAGGAATCTGGCCCGCTCCAGCAGTGCGCCACAGCGCACGCAGTGGGCCGTCTGGCGGCGCGCCAATGCAGGGCGCTGATACACCGAATCGCAGTGCTCGCAGATGATCAGCGGCGTTCCGCCCAGGATGTCCAGATGTGACACCGGAAGCGGGTCGGGCGATTCGGCTGTTTGTCGGGGTGGCAGGCTGTCTTGCTTCAAGGCATCCACTCGATGGGAAGAATCGACAGAAAACGACACGCAGGCTTTGCCCAGACGCTCGTTTGCGGCTCGGTATCATGGCGCGGCTGCTGGCTGCGCCGTTGCTCCAGCCAATGGAGTTTGCCTGATTTGGTCAGCAACACTTCCTAAGCGCTGGCGGGAATAGTGTCACCGAACGTTGGTTCTATCGCCAGCGCCAAACGCAGGCTTCGCCTCGTCTACTTCAAGTTTCCGTGAGTACGACCGATACCCAAGAGACTAAGACACTACTTTCGCTCCTGGAGCCCATCGTGCGCTTGCGCCTTCTAATTCTTGCCTGCCTGCTGGCCCAACCGGCCGATGCTCTCACGTTCCAGACACGTCTGGAGCGGGCGCAGTGGCAGGTGGAAGGCGATCAGTTCGAGTGCCGTCTGACGCAGCCGGTGGCCGGTTTCGGCGCAGGGGAATTCGTGCGGCGAGCGGGAGAGCAACCAACGTTCCGTTTGCAGTCACCTGAGCGCTGGTTGGGCAACGGCTCGGCGACGCTGCTCGCGGCCGCTGCCCCCTGGCAGCCAGAACGGAGCGATATCAATCTGGGCGTTGTTGCTGTAGCGGGTGGCGAAATCCCATTCAACAGTTCGCAGCTACAGGCCGGCCGTCTGCTCAGCGGGCTGCTCGAAGGGCGGAGTCCAGTGGTGCGTCACTACACACGGCAGGGCGGTGAAGCGCTGGAGGTGCGGTTGCTGCCCGCACGTTTCGGCAAGGCCTACGAGGATTTCCGCGCCTGTACGGCGAAGCTGTTGCCGGTCAATTTCGAACAGATCCGCCATTCGCAGGTCGGGTTTCCCACCGGTGACGTCGCGCTCGATGCCTTGGGGCAGGCCAAGCTCGACATCATCCTGCAGTTTCTCAAGGCCGATCCGAGCGTCAATCGAGTCCAGCTCGACGGTCACTCTGACAACAGCGGTAACCGCCTGACCAACCGCGACCTGTCCCGTCGCCGGGCGTTGGCGGTCGAGGAATATCTGATCGCCAATGGTGTGCCAAAGGAGCAAATCACGCTACGTTTTCATGGTGAGCGCTATCCGTTGGTTTCCAATAGCAGCGCGGCTAACCGAGCCAAGAACCGGCGGGTGACCCTGCGCTTGGAGCGTGGTCCTGCGACCACCACAGCCGCTGCCGAAGGCAACGCTCCGTCGTCCTGATGCCGAGCGACGCTCACGCCCCTGTAAAACAAACGTCGCGACCAGTAGAATCCCCGCTTTCCTTACAATCCCGGGAGTGGATGGCAATGGCCGACGTAAAGAAGGTAGTCCTGGCGTATTCCGGTGGCCTGGACACCTCGGTGATCCTCAAGTGGCTGCAAGACACCTATAACTGCGAAGTGGTGACCTTTACCGCTGACCTCGGCCAGGGCGAGGAAGTCGAGCCAGCGCGTGCCAAGGCCAAGGCCATGGGTGTCGAGGAAATCTACATCGACGACCTGCGCGAAGAATTCGTTCGCGATTTCGTCTTCCCGATGTTCCGCGCCAACACCGTTTACGAAGGCGAGTACCTGCTGGGTACGTCCATTGCCCGCCCACTGATCGCCAAGCGTCTGATCGAGATCGCCAACGAAACCGGCGCCGATGCCATCTCCCATGGTGCCACCGGCAAGGGTAACGATCAGGTGCGCTTCGAGCTGGGCGCCTACGCGCTCAAACCGGGTGTCAAGGTCATTGCACCCTGGCGTGAATGGGATCTGCTCTCGCGCGAGAAGCTGATGGACTACGCCGCCACGCACGAGATTCCGATCGAGCGCCACGGCAAGAAGAAGTCACCGTACTCCATGGATGCCAACCTGCTGCACATCTCCTATGAAGGTGGCGTGCTGGAAGACACCTGGACCGAGCACGAAGAAGACATGTGGCGCTGGACCCGCTCCCCGGAAACCGCGCCGGACACCCCGACCTATATCGAGCTGACCTATCGCAAGGGCGACATCGTCGCTATCGACGGCAAGGACATGACCCCGGCCGAGGTACTGACCTACCTGAACAAGGTCGGTGGCGAGAACGGCATCGGGCGCCTGGACATCGTCGAGAACCGCTACGTCGGCATGAAGTCGCGTGGCTGTTACGAGACTCCCGGTGGCACCATCATGCTCAAGGGGCACCGCGCTATCGAGTCGATCACCCTCGACCGTGAAGTCGCTCACCTGAAAGACGAGCTGATGCCCAAGTACGCCAGCCTGATCTACAACGGCTACTGGTGGAGCCCGGAGCGCAGCATGCTGCAGCAGATGATCGACGCCTCCCAGATCAATGTGAACGGTGTGGTGCGCCTGAAGCTCTATAAGGGCAACGTCATCGTCACCGGCCGCAAATCGGACGATTCGCTGTTCGACGCCAACATCGCCACCTTCGAGGACGACGCTGGCGCCTATGACCAGGCCGATGCCGGTGGCTTTATCAAGCTCAACGCGCTGCGCATGCGCATCGCTGCGAACAAGGGCCGGACGCAGTTCTAACGACTGCCCATGCCTGACCATGACCCCGGCCACGAGCCGGGGTTATGCTTTCTGCACCTTTAGACGCCTTGCTGAGGAGACAAGACCATGAGACTGCTGCATACCATGCTGCGAGTCGGTGACATGGAGCGATCCATCGCCTTCTACACCGAAGTGCTGGGCATGACACTGCTACGCCGCAAGGATTACCCAGAAGGGAAGTTCACGCTCGCTTTCGTCGGCTACGGCGATGAAGCGCATAACAGTGTGCTGGAGCTGACCCATAACTGGGGCGTCGACCAGTACGATCTAGGCAATGGTTACGGCCATATCGCGTTGGAAGTGGAAGACGTCTACAAGGCTTGCGAGGATATCCGCAGCCGCGGCGGCAAGGTCACCCGCGAACCTGGACCGATGCTGCACGGCAGCAGCATCCTCGCGTTTATCGAGGACCCGGACGGCTATAAGGTCGAACTGTTGTCCCCATCGCGCCGCGATTGATCTGGCCGGCAAAAGAAAAGCCCCGAATCGCGGGGCTTTTTCACTTCAGAGATCGAAGTCGAAGTCATTGAGTTGCTTCTGCAGACGGCGCTCTTCAAGCAGGTTGTCGATAATCCGGCGCTTGGTCAGGTTGGTCTTGGCCACTTCGACCGGAGCCTCTGCAGTATCGTCTTCGTCATCAGCGACGAAGTCATCTTCAATCTGGATCTCTTCTTTCTCGGACACTTGGCTTACTCCACGGCTAAGGCGCGCTGTTGGCGCACCTTATAGCGGCAAAAGAGAAGGCCGTAAAAAAGATTTTTTCAATCAGGCGATAGCTTTTCTACCTGACTGATCAATCGTCCGAGGTCTTATGCTTGTACTCGCAAAGATCTTCGATGCGGCAACTGCCACATTGCGGCTTGCGGGCCTTGCAGACGTAGCGCCCGTGCAGGATAAGCCAGTGATGGGCATCGAGCAGATACTCTTTCGGGACGAACTTGACCAACCGGCGCTCGACCTCCAGCACGTTCTTACCTGGGGCGATGTTGGTGCGGTTGGCGACGCGGAAGATATGTGTGTCCACTGCCATGGTGAACTGGCGAAAGGCGGTGTTGAGCACAACATTAGCCGTCTTGCGGCCTACGCCAGGCAGGGCTTCGAGGTCCTCGCGATTGTCCGGCACCTGGCTGCCATGTTTCTCGATGAGGATGCGACAGGTCTCGAGCACGTTCTTCGCCTTGCTCGGATACAGGCCGATGGTCTTGATATAGCTACATAGACCGTCGTAACCCAGCGCGTATATGGCTTCCGGTGTATTGGCAACAGGGTAGAGCTTGGCCGTTGCCTTGTTGACGCCGACGTCCGTGGCTTGAGCCGACAGGATCACTGCGATCAGCAGTTCGAAGGGCGTGCTGTAGGCCAACTCGGTTTTCGGCTCGGGGTTGTCTTCGTGGAAGCGACGAAAGATTTCCCGGCGTTTCGTGGCATTCATCGGGCAAAGCCTACGGTCTTCATTCGATCGCCCCTGTGACGCGAACGCGACGGCTCTGTACCGGTTCTGCCGGCTGCTGGGCCTTGGCCCGCTCGGCCAGTTGCAGGTCGATGCGGTTCTTCAGAGCGATCAGCAGGCCGAGCACGATGAACGCGCCGGGCGGCAGGATCGCCAGTAGAAAGCCCTTGTAGTCACTGAAAAGGGTGAGCTGCCAGTCGGCGGCGATCGGGCCGAACAGCAGATGCATGTTGGCGAATAACGCGCCCGTCCCGAACAGTTCGCGCAAGCCACCCAGCACCACCAGCACCAGGGCGAAACCCAGACCCATGACGAGCCCATCGAAGGCTGCGATGAGTGGATTGTGTTTGGCCGCGAAACCATCGGCGCGGCCAAGGATCACGCAATTGGTGGTGATCAGCGGGATAAAGATGCCGAGAATCTGATACAGCTCGTAGGTGTAGGCCTGCATCAGTAGCTCGATGCAAGTCGTCAGCGCCGCGATGATCATCACGAACGCCGGCAGGCGAACGGCTGTGTTGACCACACCGCGCACCAGCGACACGCCGATGTTCGAGCAGATCAGTACGAGTGCGGTGGCAAGGCCCAGCCCCAGGGCATTGACCACTGAATTGCTCACCCCGAGCAATGGACAGAGGCCTAGCAGTTGGACTAGCGCGGGGTTGTTTTTCCACAGGCCGTTGATGCTCAGTTCGCGATAGCTGGGATTGCTCATGGTGTCTGGCCCTTCTGTTCGGGCTGCGGACTCTCGGTCGGCAACGCGTCACGGGTTGCGGCGGCGCCGGCGCGCGAATGGGTGGTGACATCGGCGGGTTCTGCCATGTCCTCCAAGGCCTGCTCCGGTGTAATTGGGTTACCGCTGGCATTGAGCAGCTCGGCCTTGTGCGCGTCGAAGTACTGCAAGGCCCGATGCACTGCGCCGACCACTGCGCGCGGCGTGATGGTAGCGCCGGCGAACTGGTCGAACGCGCCACGGTCCTTCTTCACGGCCCAACCGGACTCGTCTGGGTCGGTCAGTGAACGGCCGTCGAAGCTGCGGATCCAGGAACTCTTGGCCAGTTCGATCTTGTCGCCTAGGCCGGGTGTTTCGCGATGACCGACCACCCGTACTCCGGCCACTCGTCCATCCGCGCGTACGCCGACGAGCAGCTGTATCGCACCGCTGTAGCCATCAGGCGCGATGGCTTGGAGAATCACCGCACTGGGCTTGCCGTCCTTGCGGGCGATATAGGCCGCCAGCGGCTTGCGGGTGCCGAGCAGTGGATCGTGCACCTCGATGCTGCTGTCGAGCAGCTGGTTATCGTAGCTGTCGCGGGGCAGAATTTCGTTCAAGGCACTTAGCTGCGCGGCACGTTCGGACGCCTGGATGCGCTCGGCAGTGAATTGCTGCAGCAAGGTCACGGCACCTACCGTCACCACGGCGAACAGGCCCAGAACCAGGCTGTTCTTGAACATTGAGCGGCTGAGTTCAGGAACAATCATGTCATTCGCCCACCTTGAAACCGCGCTCGGCCTTGCGGTGGCCGTAGGTGCGCGGGCGGGTGTAATAGTCGATGGTGGGGGCGGCCAGGTTCATCAGCAGCACGGCGAATGCCACGGCATCCGGATAACCGCCCCAGGCGCGGATGACATAGACCAGAATGCCTACCCCGGCACCGAAGATCAGCCTGCCTTGATTGCTGGTGGCGCCGCTCACCGGATCCGTCACGATGAAGAATGCGCCAAGCATGGTGGCGCCGCTGAGCAGATGAAACAGCGGCGAGCCGTGGCTGTCGGAGCCCGAACCGTTCCAGAACAGCAGGCTCATCAGCGTGAGCGCGGCGAGCATGCCCACCGGCGCATGCCAGCTGAACAGGCGCTTGTGCAGAAGGAACAGGCCGCCAGCCAGGAATGCCAGATTGACCACTTCCGAACCGATTCCGCCGAAATGGCCGAAGGCCGGGTTCGCCCAGAGTTCCTCGACCGTCAGGCTCTTGTTGACCTTGAGCACGTCGAGGGCAGTGGCCTGGGACCAGCCATCGGGTAGCGAAGCGATGCCGAGGATCTGCTGTAGTCCGGCACCCAGGCCGACGCTGTGCGGCACTGGCCAGGTGGTCATTTCCACGGGGAAGGAAACCAGCACCACTACGTAGCCAATCATCGCCGGGTTGAAAGGATTCTGCCCCAGTCCGCCGTAGAGCTGTTTGCCAAAAGCGATGGCGCTACCCGTGGCAATCAGGGTCAGCCACCAGGGCGAATAGGGGGGGAGCGCCAGAGCCAGCAGCACGGCGGTGACCAGCGCGCTACCGTCGCGCAGGAAGAATGGCACCGGGCGTTGCCGAAGCTTGAGGATCAGCGCCTCACAACCAAGCGCGACGGCGCTGGCCCAGACCAGGTTGATCAATGTGCCGGCGCCATACAGCCAGGTCAGTACAATTGCGCCGGGCAGCGTGGCGGCCAGCACCAGCAACATGACCCGTTGGGTGCGGTTGTTACCCTTGGTGTGCGGTGAAGTGATGCGGGGCAGGGCCATTGGCTCTCCGGTCGAATGCTGATTAGGGCGGTTGATGTCGCGCCACCCAGGATGGTCACGCCAGGGGCGTGTCCACTCCTATAGAATCGGTGTATTCCTGCAGCTTGCGTTCCGCTTCGCTCAGCCGAAGCCTGGCGGCCTCGATTGCGCTGGCTTCGCTGGCCTCGTCACGCTCCAGCTTACGTAGGTCGGCACGGGCGAAGGCAACGTCGGTCTTTAGCGCGCGAGCCTGCTCGTCCACCGGACGTTTTTCGGTACGAACCAATTCTGGTGCGGGCTTTCCTGAATTTTCTTCGGCGTCATGCAGCGCTTGCTCGGCGCTGGCCAAGCCATCACGGAGCTTGCTCAGTTCGGCCTCTTCGGTGCCTTGCTTTTCGGCCTTTTTCAGCTCGGCTCGCTTCATCGCCAGTTCGATCTTGGCTTTCTTCAGGGCCTCGTCGCCAGCAGGCTTGGCCGGGGCGGCAACACCTGCGCTCTGCTGCGCGGAGGCGAGCGTCCGTTCGGCGTCGGTCAGTTGGCCCTGGAGTTTGCTCAGTTCCGCCTGCTGGTCCGTATCCAGCGTTTCGAGTTTTTCCAGCTTGCGAATCTGTGCCCGCAGCATGGCCGCTTCGATCTTGGCCTTCTTCAGGGCCTCGTCGTCGGCCGGTTTGGCCGGGGCGGCGGCAGGTGCGCTCTGCTGCGCGGCGGCAATGGCCTGCTCGGCCGTGGCCAGTTGGCTCTGAAGCTTGCTCAGTTCGCTTTGTTGGTCTGTGTCCAGCGTTTCGAGTTTCTCCAGCTTGTGAATCTGCGCGCGGAGCATGGCTGCTTCGATCTTGGCTTTTTTTGCGGCCTCATCGGCAGGTGGCGCTACCGGTAACGGCGCGGCGGTGGCGATTGCGTCGTCCAGTGCCTTTTGCGCGGCAGCTGCGGCCTGGCGCAATTCGGTGACCTGGGATTCAAGCTCCGGCGTTGCGTGAGCGGCGAACTGCTTCTCGGCCTTCTTCAGAGCAACCTGGGCCATGCTCGCTTCGATTTTGAGCTTCTTCTGCTCATCGGACAGCCCGGCTTTGGTCGCCTGAACGCGGGCCACTGGATCGTCTTGACTGGCGGTCGCGCTGGCGTCGGCCTGAGCGGCCTTGGCTCGGGCGGCCCGCTCAGCGCGTGCCTTGCGGTCGGCTTCCTTCTGCTCTTCGGCGCGTCGTAAGCGGTCCTGGCGCAGTTCGAAGCGCTGTTTGGAATGCTCGGCCTTTTGCTGTTTCTGCTCCAGTGTGCGAATTTCGCCCTTGGCGGCGCGGTAGTACTGCACCAGCGGGATGCTCGACGGGCAGACATAGGCGCAGGCGCCGCACTCAATGCAGTCGAACAGGTTATACGCCTTGAGCTGTTCATGCTCCTGGCCCAGCGCGAAGAAATGCAGCTGTTGCGGCAACAGGCTGGCTGGGCAAGCCTCCGCACACTCGCCGCAGCGAATGCACGGCAGCGCCGGAGGCGGGGGCGGCAACTCCTCCAATGTACTGGCAAGCAGACAGTTGGTGGTCTTGATCAGCGGGACATCCATCGAGGGCAGGGTGAAGCCCATCATCGGCCCACCCATGATCAAACGGTTGAGCCTGTTCTGTTCGAGACCTGCGAAGGCCAGCAGCTCCGCGACCGGTGTTCCGATCAACACCTCGACGTTCATCGGCCGTGCCAGCGCCTCACCGGTCAGCGTGGTGATACGCGAAATGAGTGGCTTGCCCAGCAGCACCGCATCATGAACGGCCACACAGGTCCCGACGTTCTGGCAAAGCATGCCGATGTCCGCCGGCAGGCCGCCGCTGGGGACCTCTTCGCCAGTCAGAATCTGAATTAACTGCTTCTCGCCACCGGAGGGGTATTTGGTCGGAAACACCTTTACGACATAGTTGCGCTCACCGACCGCCGTGCGCACGGCTTCGATGGCTTCGGGCTTGTTGTCTTCAATGCCGATCAGTACCTGCTCCGGCCGGATCAGGTGCGCAAGGATCTCGATGCCAGCGACCAGTTGCGCGGCTTTCTCGCGCATCAGCAGGTCGTCGGCGGTGATATAGGGCTCGCATTCGGTCCCGTTGATGATCAGCGTGCGGATCTGCTGACCGGGAGGGGTTGTCAGCTTGACGCCAGTGGGAAAGCCCGCGCCACCGAGGCCGCTGATGCCTGCCTGTCGAATCAGCTCCAGCAGGTCGCGAGGTTGCATGGCCTGGTAGGCCGTTTTCGGCTCCAGTTCGATCCACTCGTCCTGCCCGTCACTGTCGATGACAATGGCAGCGCTGGGCATGCCCGACACGTGCGGGTAGGGCTGAGGGCCGATGAAGCTGATGGTGCCTGAGGTGGGTGCATGTACCGGCGCGCTGACGAAGCCCGTGGCCTCGGCAATTTTCTGTCCCTTGAGCACTCGTTCGCCCAGAATGACGCAAGGCTCGGCCGGTGCGCCAAGATGCTGGGCAAGCGGCACCACCAATCGAGTGGGCAGCGGCGCTTGCTGGATCGGCGTCCGGTTGGACAGGTCTTTACGCTCCGGCGGGTGAATGCCGCCATGGATATCCCAGACGTTCAGCGAAGTCATGCGGCCTGCCCCCGGTCACTGGCGATCAGTTGGCCCGGCATCAGCGGTTGATCCCACTTCCAGCTCTGCAGGTTGCTGCCAACTTCGATCATGTCGATACAGTCCACGGGACAGGGCTCAACGCACAGATCGCAGCCGGTGCACTCGGAAACGATAACTGTGTGCATCTGCTTCGCCGCGCCGACAATGGCGTCGACCGGGCAGGCCTGGATGCACTTTGTGCAGCCGATGCACTCGGCTTCGCGGATATAGGCGACGCGGGGCGGGACTTCACCCTCGACGGCGTCCAGCGGTTCTGGCTCGACATCGAGCAGATCGGCCAGGGCCTGGATGGTCGATTCGCCGCCCGGCGGGCACTTGTTGATTTTGTCGCCGCCGGCAATCGCCTCGGCGTAGGGTTTGCAGCCTGGGTAGCCGCATTGGCCGCACTGCGTCTGTGGCAGTAGCGCATTGATCTGTTCGGCGATCGGGTCGCCTTCCACGCGAAAACGCACCGCGGCAAAACCGAGGATCGCGCCGCACACCAGACACAGCGCCAGGAGCGAGAGAACGGCAATCACAACCAGACTCATAGCTTGATCAACCCACTGAAGCCCATGAACGCCAGCGACATCAATCCGGCGGTGATCATGCCGATGGCAGCGCCCTGGAAAGACCTTGGAACGTCGGCAATGGCGATGCGCTCACGCATGGCGGCAAACAGCACCAATACCAGCGAGAAGCCCAGACCGGCGGCAAAACCGTTAGCCGTGGCGGTAATGAAGGTGAACTCGGTTTTGTTGGCGTTGAGCAGGGCGACACCGAGCACGATGCAGTTGGTGGTGATCAACGGCAGGAAAATCCCCAGAACTCGGTACAGCAGTGGACTAGTCTTGTTCACCACCATTTCGGTGAACTGCACTACGACGGCGATCACCAGGATAAAACTGATGGTGCGTAAGAATTCGAGGTCCAGCGGTTTCAACACGTACTGCTGAATGATGTAGCTGCACATTGCTGCCAGGGTCAGGACGAAGGTCGTAGCCAGCGAGAGGCCGATGGCGGTTTCGATTTTCTTCGAAACACCCATAAACGGGCACAGACCGAGGAACTGCACCAGCACGAAATTGTTGACCAGGATGGCGCTAACCATGATCAGGGCGAGTTCGGTCATCGCGGGGTTCCTGTGGCGCTCTGCATGAGCCGAGGCTAAAAGGCCGCCATTATCGGGGAACCGGTGGTAGCCATACAAGGCCGCGACGGTCGGCGGCTTCTGCTCATGCTGCGGCTCGGTGACACATATGGAAATGCACCAGCCGTCCGCTCGGATATCAGCCTGCCATTTGCTGTGGTCTGATAGGGTGAGGTCGCAGCTTTCAGATGGAGCGGCTGCTGGAGGTGTTCAATGAATATTCGAATGGCGGTCCTATTGCTCGGACTGGGATTCGGCACCCATGTGTGTGCTGATTCGCGGGGTGGCGTGTGGTTCTACCAGCCGGACGGCGGCAGCTATCGAGTCGAAAGCCGTTCGTACCAGTACGATCCTCGCAGTCCATACTCTCACTACCGGCAATATCCGCAGAATCTGCCGCCGCGCTATCAAGGGCAGCTTCCTCCGCAGTATTACGATAGGCACCGTGGGTCTGATCGGCACCGCTGGAACCATGGGCGCCGGGGTGAGATTCGCCAGTTTCAGCGTTGGGACAATGGACGCAGGTCAGGATTTGACCATCCCCACCGCTTACGCCAGGACCGTCCGCAGAATTTTGGTCGACCGCCCCTGGTCCGCGATGGACGCGATTATCGGCACCAGCGGCGTGGCTTCAACGATCGCCATTACCGCTGAGTGTTTCCGGGGTCAGCACACCGGGCATGGGGCGAGCGAGGGCAGACTGGATAGCGTCGGTCTGCGGCGCTCGGCCCCACCTTCGGCCCTTGGCGATCGCCTCTACGCTTCAGTCTTCAGCGATTTCTCCAGCGCGGATCGCGCTTCTCCAGGAAGGCGTTGACGCCTTCAAGGGTATCCTCGGCATCGAACAGATCGACGAAGGCCTCCCGCTCGGCGGCCGCGAGGCTCACGGGCCCGCGGCTACGCATCGAATCGATCAGCGGTTTGATCGTGCGTACTGCAACTGGGCTCTGACGCGCAACACGAGAGGCCAGCAGCAATGCATGACCGCGCGCTTCGCCAGGTTCTACGACCTGTTCCACCAGACCGATACGCAGAGCCGTATCCGCCGTTACCCGCTCACCACAGAGGATCATTCGCTTGGCCCAGCCTTCGCCCACTAGCCAGGCGAGCGCTTGTGTGCCGCCGGCGCAGGGCAGCAAGCCGACCGAAGCTTCCGGCAAGCCGAGCTGAGCCTGTTGTTCGGCAATGCGGATATCGCAGGCCAATGCACATTCGAGGCCGCCGCCGAGCGCGAAGCCATTGATGGCCGCTATCGATACCCCGCGAAACTCGCGTAGGGCCTCGAAGGCATCGCCGAAGCGCTTCGCCATCTCGCGCGCCCGGGTGCGGTCGCCGTCGGCGAAGAGCTTGAGATCTGCACCGGCGCTGAAGAACTTTTCACCCTGACCGCTGATGACCAGTGCGTAAACTTCGTCGTCATGGTTCAGATGTTCGACCACCTGCTTGAGGCCGATCAGTGAGTCGCGATCCCAGGTGTTGGCCGGCGGATGGTTGATGGTGATCAGTGCGGTATGGCCATGCTTTTCCACGGTCAGCTTGTGGGTCAGGTCGAAGACTCCGGACTTGTAAGGTTCAACTGCGGTCGTGCTCATGATGATGGTCATCCTCGTCGGGATTCGTTGCGTGCGCCTCGTCTGCATCAGATGCGCGAATAGCCCGTGTGTTGCAGGACGGTCGTCGTGACAGAACAGGCTGCCTGTAAGACAAGTCTAGGCGCGATCACTCCCGCCAGGGCGGGGCGTCGTATGGGAGGGCGGGATGCTATCGCGGGGGCGGACGATGCTTCCGGGGTCGGGTGTTGATTCGATGCGTCTGGAGCGGCCTGGGTCGACCCGTGCCGCTCCTCCCGCGTTTATTGCAGTGCCAGCGCTTGGCCACCGGCGCGGCGCTCGGCCTGCCATTCGGCGAGGGATGGCGCAGCCTGCTCTCCGGTCAGGCGGTGGACAATCTCGAAGTAATCCTGCTTGAAGCGGTCTTTGAGTACCTCCTCGCGGGGCTTGACCTTCACTGCGTACACCGTCTGCACATTCTGATGATCGAAGGCACGCCATTGCTGCTCGCCCTTGAGCAGGCTGTAACGATGGCCTTCGAGTGCTGCGATGATCCGCTCGCTGTCGAGACTGCGCGCGCGCGTCGCCGCATCGGCCCATTGATAGACGATGCTGTAGGCCGAAGCGGCCGAGCTGGAAGGGTGGGTCTGGTAACGCTCATCGTATCGTTCGACGAACTGCTGGCCCGCTACCGAGCCTTCCAGCTCCGGTACGCGCCAGGTCCACGGCTCGGTGCCCAGGACGCCGCGCATAATGTCGGGACCTGCGGTTTCGACCATGCTCAGCGTCAGGTTGGGGACGGCGACCTGCATCCTTTTGTTCAGGCCGAGTTCGTCGGCAATTCGCATTGCTCGAACCAGATCTTCGCCGAATAGCACCAGCACAAGCACTTCAGCGTCGCTCTTGGCAACCTGGGTTAGGGCCTCACGGTAGTCAGAGAGGCGCGCGCCGGGAAACGCAGTTTTAATACCGGGGTGCTGGTTGCTGTTCTGAGTGTTGGTCGCCTGGCGCAGAGAGCTTTCGCTGGTATGGCCCCAGGTGTAGTCGGAAGTGATGTAGAAGTAGCGCTTGTTCGGCAGGTTTTTGTTCAGATACTGCCCCAGCACCTGCGCGCTCATCCAGGCGCTGTTGCATTCACGGAACAGGTAACGATGGGCATCCTTGCCTGTCGTGTCGTTGGAATAGGTGAGTGTGCCGAAGTAGAGCAGACCGCGCTCCTTGGCGCGCTTGCCAGCGGCAATCGCGACCGCGCTCGAGGCGCCGCCGAACAGCATGGCAGCGCCTTCGTCGGCCAGTTTGTCGACGTTTGCCACGGCCTTCTCCGGTCGCGACGCCGAGTTGCGGCTGGAAAGCTTCAGTGGCCGACCCAGCACGCCTCCCTTGGCGTTGATCTCGTCGATCGCCAGCAGAGCGCCGCGCATTTGCGAGAGGCCTTCTTCTTTATAACTGCCGGTTCGCGGGTAATTGAGGCCGAGGGTGATCGGCTCGGCAGCTTCGGCAGTCAGGCAGAAACCCAACCCCAAGGCTAGGAGGGTCGTCCGTTTCATTGCAGGATCCTTATTGTAGTTGTTGTTGGCGAGAGCCTTTTTTACTGCGCATCACCAGGGGCCGTCACGCTTTCATTGGTCGTATACCTGCGGTCGGTTAGCCAATTGTGCGGTGAGCGGCATTTCCACGGCGTGGCTGGCCGCAACCTTGCAAAATATGCGCTGCCAGGGGTGCGGCGGAGTGCGGGCATTGACTCTCCGGATCCCTTTCCTTAGGGTTCAGCGCCTCGGCAGATAGGGCAGCGCCATGACTCAGGGTGATCGCGTCAAACTCGAAGACAGCTGGAAGGCGGCTTTACAGAGTGAATTCGAACAGCCGTACATGAAGGAGTTGGGCGCGTTTCTGCGTCGCGAGAAGGCGGCAGGGAAAATCATCTACCCGCCGGGCCCATTGATCTTCAATGCCTTGAACTCGACCCCGCTGGAACAGGTGCGGGTCGTCATTTTGGGGCAGGATCCTTATCACGGTCCCGGCCAGGCGCATGGCTTGTGCTTCTCGGTACAGCCCGGAGTGGCGCCACCCCCATCGTTGCAGAACATCTTCAAGGAACTCAAGCGCGACTTGAATCTGGACATTCCCCGCCATGGCCATCTGCAGCACTGGGCGGATCAAGGCGTGCTGATGCTCAACACCTCGCTGACGGTGGAGCAGGGCATGGCGGGGTCACACGCGAAGATGGGTTGGCAACGTCTGACCGATAGAATCATCGAAGTCGTCAGCGAGTGCCGTTCAAGTGTGGTCTTCATGCTCTGGGGCGCACATGCCCAAAGCAAGGCGAAACTGATCGACCCGACCAAGCACCTACTGCTCAAATCGGTTCATCCTTCGCCGCTGTCGGCTCACCGGGGATTCATTGGCAACGGTCACTTCAGCCGGGCCAACCAATTTCTCCAGCAGCAGGGGTTGTCGCCGATCGACTGGAAGCTCCCGGCCGACCTGTAAGATTGGCGCCGCGACCGCGGCGCCAAAGATAGCTGTAGCCTATTCTTTGCTGCCGTGCGCGGATGCCAGTTCCTGCGCATGCTGCAGATGCTGCTCCAGTTCTTTCAGCGTCGACTCGGCGTATTGTTTCAGCTCGGCGTTCTCACCACTCTTCACGTATTCGCGATACAGCTCAATGGTCTGCTCGTGGGCCGCTACTTGGTTATTGGCATAGGCCTTGTCGAAGTTCTCGCCATCACGCAGTTTCAGGATCATCGCCTTGGCCTTGTCCATGAGCGTCGCTTCGTCGGAAATCTCGAGATCATCATGCTGGCCGGCAAGCTCTGCGAGCTTCTGATTCGACTTTGTATGGTCGTCGATCATTTTCTGCGCAAAGGTCTTGACGTCTTCGGCCGTGCCTTTATCGAGTGCCAATTTGGCAGTTTCGATTTCCGCTAACCCTTTCGCGGACGCTTCATCGACGAAATTCTCGCCCTCCGCTGCCAAGGCGAAATTGGCTGCTACACCGAACAGCATGGCTGCGGTTCCCGAAAAGAAAGCTTTGGTCGTGCGGGTCATCGTTGTTCTCCTTCCTCTACCTGACAAGCGGGTGGACCGCGGCGTGGCCGCGGGCACCTGCGAGATGCGGCAAGAGCGCCGTCTATTTTGTGACCTGAGGCTAGAAGGAGCGGTTCCTCGCACTCCGGCGAGCGGTCATAGGAGATCGAGCAGGGTCAGGAGGCGGGTGCCGAGTGGCACCCGAAGACAGCTATTGCAGCATGCTCATCGCAGCGTCCATCGCGGCGGATAGATCTTCGTCTTCCTGCAGCAGGGTGTTGGGATCAAGTCCCAGCTTGGCGAACGCAGGAATCTGGTTCCAGTCGAGCTGCGTGAAGGGGTGCGAGGTGCCGATGTAGCTTTGCAGGGTCGCCACTTGAACGATGTCGACGTAATCCACCTTGTCGGACACACGAGAGAAATTCAGATGTTGGCCCGGAACCGCCGCGATCGCATCAGGAAACTCCCATGCGCGCAAAATCCTCTCGCCGACGACGGGATGGATCCGGTCGATGACGTGGTTGAGGCTTATTGAGTCGCTGAGCAGGGCGCTGTGCTCCTCCGCATAGGTGAGGATGGGCAGAATTCCTATCAGGTGTACCAGGCCTGCCAATGTCGCCTGATCAGCCGGCAGACGTGTGAAGTTGCGGCATAGCACGTGACTGATGGCAGCGATCTCGGTGCTTTTGTTCCACACCTCGCGCATCTTGCGGTCCACCACATCGGTGGTGGCCTGGAACATCTGCTCCATGGCCAGGCCGGTCGCCAGGTTCGACGTGTAATTGATGCCGAGACGGCTGATCGCCATCTGCAGGTCGTTGATTTCCCTGTTGGTGCGCAGCAGGGGGCTGTTGACCACCTTGATGATGCGCGCGGTGAGGGCGGTGTCGTTGCCGATCACCTTGGCCAGCGTCGGGATACTCACATCCGGATCTTCCGCGGCCTCGCGGACTCGCAGGGCTACTTCCGGGAGGGTCGGCAGGACCAGCTCGTCGTTTTCGATCGCCTGCATCAGTTCCTGCTGGACCTTATCGGCAAGAGTACTCATGTCGTTCCTTATTGATGATTCTGTGTTGGCGTGACGGGCTAGCGCTGGATTTCTCGGTCTGCGTCTAGCGTATATGGCAAATCGAGCAGGGTCAGCGGAAGACCGTCCGGCGAGCCAAGGAATACCCGGCCGTCAGCCGCCGCGTCTTCCTGCAAGACCGCGAGCAACTCCAGCGTACCTTCTGCGGCTGCTGCCAGGACCACCTCGCCCACGCTGGAACCATGCACCGGAGAATACAGTTCGAGCCCCGGAGCCGGCACTTCGGCTTCGGCACTTTCAGCGGCAAGCCGGTACAGACGACGCTTTAGTTTGCCGAGGTACTGCATCCGCGCCACGATCTCCTGACCGGTATAGCAACCCTTCTTGAAGCTGACTCCGCCTAGCGCCTGCAGATTGATCATTTGCGGAATGAACAGCTCGCGGGTGCCGGCTACGACCTGGCCGACACCGGCGCGGATCTGCGCCAGCAGCCAGCGCTCGATCGATGCTTCGCGGAGCTGAGCGGTCAACCTTAGGCGTGTGGTTTCGGCATCTACCGCGCGGGTCCAGAGTTCGGCGCGCCCATCGGAGAGGCGGACGGCGATCAGCCCGTGCTCGGCAATCACCTGATTAGCTGTTTGCGAGAGATCCAGGCCAAGACTGAACAGCGCACCGTCGCCCCCGCTAAGCCCGAAGCGAACCCATTCAGTGCTTTCGTCATACAGCTTGGATTTTGAAAACGCGGCGTATTTGGCCAGATCGGCGCGCTGAGTTGGAACCAACTCGCGGTCCATCGCCAGCAGGTAGCCGTCGCCTTCCGGCAAGATGCGGAAGCTCGACTGCATCCGGCCTTTGGGCGTGCAGCGCGCACCGAGGCTCGAGTGATGGGCGTCAAGGTAATTCAAGTTGCAGGTCAGTTGCCCCTGCAGGAACTTGCTCGCGTCCGGGCCGCGTACAGCCAGGACGCCTTCGTGCGACAGGACGCAAAAAAAAGCAGTGTCGGTCATGACGAGTCGCCGTGAAGAAATCCGGACCGGCATCATAGCAGGACGTCGGCAAAACACAGCGTGCGCCAGTTGCCGCTCCGTGCCGTGATTGCTAATGATGTGCCGACCCGTTGCGCCAGTCGCTATAATGCCGGGCTTCAACTCAGGAGCATTTGCATGGTCGAACAATCCGAACTCAATCGCCTGTTTTGGCAGAGCCGCCGCGGCATGCTCGAACTGGACGTCCTGCTGGTGCCGTTCGTCAAAGAGGTCTATCCGCAGTTGAATGAGGAGGATCAGCGGCGCTACCGCAAGTTGTTGAGCTGTGAGGATCAGGACATGTTTGGCTGGTTCATGGAGCGCGCGGAGCCGGACGACGAAGATCTGCGTTACATGGTTCGCATGATCCTCGATCGTGTCCAACCCAAGTAATCAAATCTTCGAGTGTCGCTGGCAGGCGTCTGGCCTGTTGCTGACGCTCTATGTGGCGATACTTTTGCTGGCGGCCGCCGTCCTGCTGGTGCTGCCCGTTCCGCTTTGGCTCCAGGTGCTCGGTCTGCTGATCTGCCTGTTGCACGCCGTCTGGGCCATACCGTCGCATATCACGCTTTCCCGCAGCTCGTCCTGGCTCGGTTTACGGCATGATCAGCTGGGCTGGTCGCTCTGGAACCGGCGTGACGGTTGGCAGTCCATTCAGTTACGACCCGACAGCCTTGCGCTGCCGTCGGCGGTGATCTTGCGCTTCAAGCTGCCGGGCGACAGGTTCGCTCGTGGCCTCTGCATTCCCCGCGGGGCGATGTCGGCCGATCTGCACAGACGTCTGCGGCTCAGGCTGAAGTTCAGTCGTCGAAGGTGGGCGGCGCCAGGATAGTGTCCTTCGCTTGCGGAAGCTGCTCGGGATAGTCCAGGGTGAAGTGCAGGCCGCGGCTCTCCTTGCGCTGCATCGCCGAGCGGATCATGAGTTCCGCCACCATTGCCAGGTTGCGCAACTCAATCAGGTCACGGCTGACCTTGTAATTGCTATAGAACTCGTCGATTTCCCCCAGCAGCAGGCGCACTCGGTGCTGTGCCCGTACCAGGCGCTTGTTGGTCCGGACGATGCCGACGTAATCCCACATGAAACGCCGCAGCTCGTCCCAGTTGTGCGCGATGATGACGTCTTCGTCCGAATCGGTGACCTGACTCGCATCCCAGGTAGGAAGGACGTGCGGCGTCTCGATCGTTGGCAGCTCGCGGAGCATGTCCTGTGCGGCGGACTGTGCATAGACGAAACACTCAAGCAGTGAGTTGCTGGCCATGCGGTTGGCACCGTGCAAGCCGGTAAAGCTGGTTTCGCCAATGGCGTAAAGGCCGGGAACGTCGGTTCGGCCAGCCTGATTGACTACAACGCCACCGCAGGTGTAATGCGCTGCCGGGACCACCGGAATCGGCTCGCGAGTAATGTCGATGCCAAATTCCAGGCAGCGCTCGTAGACGGTCGGGAAGTGTGCCTTGATGAATTCCGTAGGCTTGTGGCTGATGTCCAGATAGACGCAATCGACGCCTAGCCGCTTCATCTCGTGGTCGATTGCGCGGGCTACGATGTCACGCGGTGCCAGCTCGGCGCGCTCATCGAAGCGCGGCATGAAGCGTTCGCCGTTGGGCAGCTTGAGTACTGCGCCTTCGCCGCGTAAGGCTTCGGTGATCAGGAAGCTCTTGGCCTTTGGATGGTATAGGCATGTTGGGTGAAACTGATTGAACTCCAGGTTGCCGACTCGGCATCCAGCACGCCAGGCCATCGCGATGCCGTCACCGCATGCGCCGTCAGGGTTGCTGGTATAGAGGTATACCTTCGCCGCACCGCCCGTAGCCAGAACGACGAATTTTGCCTGAAAGGTATCCACTTCACCGGTTGCACGGTCCAGCACGTAGGCGCCTAAGCAACGTTTGCCGCTCAGGCCTAGCTTGCGCTCGGTAATCAGGTCGACGGCGACGCGCTGGTGCAGCAGGTCGATGTTGTCCCTGTCCTGGGTACGCATAAGCAGAGTATTGAAAATCGCGGCCCCGGTGGCGTCCGCGGCGTGGATGATGCGCCGATGGCTATGGCCGCCCTCGCGCGTGAGGTGGTATTCGAAGCTACCGTCTTCCCGGTCGGCTTCGTCTCTAGTGAAGGGCACGCCTTGCTCGATCAGCCAGTGGATGGCTTCGCGGCTGTGTTCAACGGTAAAGCGTACGGCGTCCTCTTTGCACAGTCCGCCACCTGCAACGAGTGTGTCGGCGACATGGGACTCGACCGTGTCGGTCGTGTCGAGCACTGCCGCGACGCCACCTTGAGCCCAATAGGTAGAGCCATTGGCCAGATCGCCTTTGCTCAATACCGCGACGCGTAGCGTGGCGGGCAGATTGAGCGCCAGGGTCAAGCCTGCGGCGCCGCTGCCTATGACTAGAACGTCGTATTGATAATGTCGGCTCATTTTGGATCTCACGTTGAGGCGGCCCCTAGTATATAGGCGCATCCCCCGGCAATATAGCGGCCCGCGTTTAGGTGGTTGAAGCCTTGGAACTTTTCTTGCAGGCCCGTCTCTATAGACAGTTGTGGATGCAGGCCGGCTGGCCATCGATCGGTGGGCGGTTGGGCCTTGCTGTGGATATCAGGAGAGCGTCATCGAAGCGATCCGCTTCGAGGCGTTGCTCGCCAATGCCGACAGGTGTGTTGCAGGACAGCTTGCTTGAAGGGGGAGAACTTTTGTGTAAAGCCCGGGTCTATTCTGGCAGGTCAGCTCACAGGCGAGCGCAGCACCCCTTCCAGGTCATGGAGGAGTGTTTATGCTAACCCAGGAGCAGGACCAGCAGTTGGTCGAGCGAGTGCAACGGGGAGATAAGCGGGCTTTTGACCTACTGGTACTCAAGTACCAGCACAAGATTCTTGGGTTGATCGTTCGCTTCGTACATGATTCTCATGAAGCTCAGGATGTTGCGCAGGAAGCCTTCATTAAAGCCTATCGCGCGCTTGCGAACTTTCGCGGAGATAGCGCCTTTTATACATGGCTATACCGCATTGCCATCAATACGGCAAAGAACCATTTGGTGGCCCGTGGAAGAAGGCCGCCCGACAGCGATGTCAGTTCCGAAGATGCAGAATTCTATGAGGGCGATCACGCGCTCAAGGATATTGAATCGCCGGAACGAGCGCTTCTCAGGGATGAAATAGAAGACACGGTTCATAGAACCATTCAACAACTTCCAGAAGATTTGCGTACGGCTCTAACACTGCGTGAATTTGATGGTCTTAGTTATGAAGACATTGCAAACGTCATGCAGTGTCCGGTGGGTACTGTTCGCTCGCGGATATTCCGGGCGCGGGAAGCCATCGATAAAGCATTGCAACCCTTGTTGCATGAATCCTGAGACAGCGGCGACAGCCAAGAGAGGAACCGCCATGAGTCGTGAAGCCCTGCATGAATCGCTGTCCGCGGTGATGGATAACGAAGCGGACGAGTTGGAATTACGTCGAGTGCTCGCCGCAGACGGCGATGCCGAAATGCGATCGACGTGGTCGCGTTATCAGATCGCTCGTGCCGCGATGCACAAGGAGTTGATCGAGCCTCGTCTGGACATCGCTTGGGCGGTTTCAGCTGCGCTGGCCGACGAGCCGGTTATCACTGCGGTCAAGCCGCAGCGTTTCGCCTGGCGCAACGTTGGTCGCCTCGCCGTTGCGGCATCGGTTACAGTCGCTGTACTGGCAGGTGTGCGTCTGTACAATCAGAGCGAAGTAGCGGGTCCGCAAATCGCACAGCAGGCTGCACAGCCTAGCATCGCGGTACCGCAGGCCAATCAGGGGCCGGCCGTGTTGGCAGGCTACAGTGAAGATGCGGGGGCGCCGGAAGCTCAGGTGGCGGGTGCACAGGCATCGGCTGAAGGCTGGCATGAAAAGCGGCTACCGGCGTATGTCCGTCAGCATGCTCAACAGGCCGCTTTCGGTAGTGGTTCTGAAAGTGCACTGCCCTATGCGCGTGCTGCCAGCATGGAAGATCGTTAAGGAACAACATGCGTGTAATACCGCTGTGTGTGGTGCTCGGAGGCTGGCTATCGATGCCGGCCTTTGCTGCTGATGCCGATGCCTGGATGCAAAGGCTCGCGGCAGCCGAAAAGAAACAAAGTTACCAAGGCACTTTTGTTTATGAGCGCAACGGTAGCTTTTCCAGTCATGCTGTCTGGCAGCTTGTAGAAGGCCAGCAACTACACGAGCGACTCTTGCAACTGGACGGTCCACCTGCTGAGGTTTCGCTGGTGGATGGCCAGATTCAATGCGCAAGCGAAGATCTGGCGTCTCAGGTCAGGGATACGAAACCCTGGCGTCAACAGCCGCTTGAGCCTGATTCGTTGTCCAAATGGTATAACGTGCAGGTCATCGGCGAATCTCGCGTGGCGGGGCGTCCGACCGTTGCACTGTCGATACGGCCGCAGGATCAGCACCGTTACGGTTTCGAATTGCATCTTGATCGGGAAACAGCGCTGCCGCTCAAGTCCCTGTTGCTTGATGAAAACGGGCAGTTGCTCGAGCGTTTTCAGTTCACTCATTTTTCGCCAGATTCGATCGGGCCGTCCGATGTCGAAACCGGGTCGGCGTGCAAGCCCGTTTCATTGGCTGCGGAAAAAGCGTCGACTACACCGAAGTGGCGCTCTGACTGGCTGCCGGACGGGTTCCAACTTCTCGATTCGGACGTGCGACCCAGTCCTGCTTCCGATGAGTCCGTAACCTGGCTCTCGTATGGCGATGGGCTTGCCCGCTTTTCAGTATTTCTCGAGCCTTTGCACGGCGCGGTCGTCGAGGACGCACGTAATCAGATGGGGCCGACCGTGGCGGTATCCAAGCGCATTTCCACGGCGGGTGGCGATGTCATGGTGACGGTTGTCGGCGAGATTCCGCTGGGTACTGCCGAGCGAATCGCGTTGTCGATGCGCTCCGGGGCCGATCAGGCAGCGCGATGATCGAGGAGTCGGGGCGCGTGATTGCCGTTGAGCCCGGCGCTGTCTGGGTCGAAACGCAACGCAGTAGTACCTGTTCCGGTTGCTCCGCCAAGAACGGTTGTGGCCAGGGGCTGATGGATAGGCTTGGCGTTCGCGAGCGGCGCGGGTTGATACGAGCCTTGTCCGATCTGCAATTGAATGTGGGTGATTCGGTTGTAATCGGCGTTCGAGAGAGCGCGTTGCTGCGTGGCGCGGTTCTCGTTTATCTTTTTCCCCTGATCATATTGTTTGTCTCGGCGTTCCTCGCTTCCAAGCTTTCGGTTGACGAGCCGTACGTGATTCTTGCCGGCATTGCCGGTTTTTTTGTTTCTTGGCTGTTCGTGCGTAAGCGCAGTCAGCAAACAGCAGACGACTCGGGGCTTCAGCCGATCGTATTGCGCGCGATGCTGGTGGGCGCGGCAGGAAAGGGTCAGACTGGTTTGTTTTCGTCAAGGGAGAATGATCTTAATGGCTTCACGGAATAGCTGCTTTGCCTTCTTCGCTGCGTTGTTTTGCCTGGGGCAGGTCGCGGCGGCCAATGCGCAGCTACCCGACTTTACCCCCTTGGTAGAAGACGCCTCACCTGCAGTAGTCAATATCAGCACCAAGCAGAACGCTCCTGTTCATGGTGCGAACGCGCGCATGCCAGACCTGGAAGGACTTCCCCCCATCATTCGAGAGTTCTTCGAGCATGGCATGCCGGGCATCCCGGAGGGCGGCCAGCAGCGCGAGGCGCAGTCGCTGGGTTCGGGCTTCATCATCACAGCTGACGGCTATGTACTGACCAATAATCACGTGGTTGCCGATGCCGACGAGATAATCGTCCGTTTGCCGGATCGCAGTGAATTGAAAGCAGAGCTTGTCGGCGCGGATCCTCGTACCGATGTCGCTTTGCTGAAAATCGAAGGTACCGGGTTGCCTACGGTCAAGTTGGGCAAATCGGACTCGTTGAAGGCGGGGGAATGGGTGTTGGCGATCGGCTCGCCGTTTGGTTTTGATCACACCGTAACGGCCGGAATTGTCAGCGCGACGGGACGTAATCTACCCAGCGAAAGCTACGTGCCCTTTATACAAACCGATGTTGCGATCAATCCTGGGAATTCCGGCGGGCCGCTGTTCAATCTGCAGGGTGAAGTGATAGGTATCAATTCGCAGATATTCACTCGATCGGGCGGTTTCATGGGATTGTCGTTTGCCATTCCTATCGACGTCGCCATGGACGTTGCCGATCAATTGCGTACGGAGGGCAAGGTCAGCCGTGGTTGGCTTGGGGTGGCGATACAGGAGGTCAACCGGGATCTGGCGGAATCTTTCGGCCTGGAGCGTCCAGCGGGTGCGCTGGTTGCTCAAGTGATGGACGGCGGCCCTGCAGCCAAAGGTGGGTTGCGGGTGGGTGATGTAATTCTCAGCGTCAACGGCAGCGCCATCGATATGTCGGCTGACCTGCCGCATTTGATCGGAGCCATCAAACCAGGCACCAAGGCGACGCTGGGCATCGTCCGTGATGGGGAGCGCGAAACTCTGACCATCCAGATCGGCGCCTTGCCGGACGAAGGAGAAGAGGTAGCAGAAGCCAGCGGCCGCGCCGAGAAAAGCAGCAACAGGCTCGGCGTCAAGGTGTCCGAACTAAGCGCCGAGCAGAAGCGCAGTCTCGATCTGCCAGGGGGAGTGGTGATTACCGAGGTCTTGAACGGACCCGCTGCAATGATCGGTTTGCGTCCAGGTGACGTGATCACCCATCTGAACAATCAGGCCATCGATTCTGCCTCGACGTTTGGCCGCGTTGCGGAGCAGTTACCGAAGAACCGGTCGGTTTCAATGCGCGTGTTGCGCCAGGGCCGGGCGAGCTTTATTACCTTCAAGCTCGCCGAGTAGTGATCCAGTAAGGAAAGCGGCCTCCGGGCCGCTTTTTTTTGTGCTCGGGTTCCGGTCTGGATGTTCAACTGGCCCTCTGCGGCGAGTACAAATGGGGCTGGGGTCCGGCGTGGCGCTGAATAGACCTATCAGGTACACTTTGCGGCTATTTTCAGCGGGCAATCGGCCCGCGCATATTCGAGTGTTTAGCTGTGAGTGACCTGAGTCATATCCGCAATTTCTCCATCATCGCGCACATCGATCATGGCAAGTCGACCCTGGCTGACCGCTTCATCCAGACGTGTGGTGGCCTGACCGAGCGTGAGATGAACGCTCAAGTCCTCGACTCGATGGACCTCGAGCGCGAACGAGGGATTACCATCAAGGCGCACAGCGTTACGCTGTACTACAAGGCGCGGGACGGCAAGACCTACCAGTTGAACTTCATCGACACCCCCGGACACGTCGATTTCACCTATGAGGTGAGTCGTTCGTTGGCCGCATGCGAGGGTGCACTTCTGGTCGTAGATGCGGGCCAGGGAGTTGAAGCTCAATCCGTCGCCAATTGCTATACAGCGATCGAGCAAGGCCTTGAGGTCATGCCAGTGCTGAACAAGATGGATCTGCCGCAGGCGGACCCCGACAAGGTCAAGGACGAAATCGAGCACATCATCGGCATCGATGCGACCGATGCTGTCGCATGCAGCGCCAAGAGCGGTATGGGTGTGGACGACGTGCTCGAGCGCCTGGTGCAGGTGATCCCTCCGCCAACCGGCGACATCGACGCGCCGCTGCAAGCGCTGATCATCGACTCCTGGTTCGATAATTACCTGGGCGTCGTCTCGCTCGTGCGGGTACGCCATGGCCGAATCAAGAAAGGCGACAAGGTCCTGGTCAAGTCCACCGGCAAGGTCCATCAGGTCGACAGCGTCGGCGTGTTCAATCCAAAACACACCAGCACAGCTGATCTGAAGGCTGGCGAAGTGGGCTTCATCATTGCCGGCATCAAGGACATCCATGGCGCCCCTGTGGGTGACACGCTGACTTTGTCCAATACACCTGACGTCGAAATGCTGCCCGGCTTCAAGCGGGTCAAGCCGCAGGTCTATGCCGGTCTGTTTCCGGTCAGCTCGGACGACTTCGAAGATTTCCGCGAAGCGTTGCAGAAACTCACCCTGAACGATGCCGCTCTGCAGTACGAGCCGGAGAGTTCTGACGCGTTGGGCTTTGGTTTCCGCATCGGCTTCCTCGGCATGCTGCACATGGAGATCATCCAGGAGCGGCTCGAGCGCGAGTACGACTTGGACCTGATTACCACTGCGCCTACTGTGGTTTACGAACTGGCGCTGAAAAATGGCGATCTTCTCTACGTCGACAGCCCGTCAAAACTGCCGGATATGTCATCGATCGAAGACATGCGCGAACCCATCGTCAGGGCCAATATCCTGGTGCCTCAGGAGCATCTGGGTAGCGTCATAACGCTGTGTATCGAAAAACGTGGCGTGCAGCGGGATCTCCAGTTTCTCGGATCGCAGGTGCAGGTACGTTATGACCTGCCGATGAGTGAGGTGGTCCTCGATTTCTTCGACCGATTGAAGTCGGTGAGCCGTGGCTACGCTTCGCTGGATTACAGCTTCGAATGCTTCCAATCGGCCAACTTGACCCGTCTGGACATTCTGATTAACGGCGACAAGGTCGATGCATTGGCGCTCATCGTGCATCGCGACAATGCTCATTACAAAGGCCGCATGCTAGTCGAGAAAATGAAGGAGCTCATTCCTCGACAGATGTTCGATGTGGCGATTCAGGCGGCCATCGGTGGTCAGATTGTTGCGCGGAGCACCGTCAAGGCCTTGCGCAAGAACGTCTTGGCGAAGTGCTACGGTGGTGACGTGAGCCGCAAGCGCAAGCTTCTTGAAAAGCAGAAAGCCGGCAAGAAACGCATGAAACAGGTCGGCAATGTTGAAATCCCGCAAGAAGCTTTCCTCGCGGTGTTGAAGGTAGATAGCTGATTATGTCGATCAATTTCCCGCTGTTATTGGTGATAGCCGTTGCGGTATGCGGTTTTCTGACGCTTATCGATTTGGTGTTCTTTGCGCCACGCCGGCGGGCAGCGATAGCGAATTATGAAGGGCGTACCGGTGGCGAGCCTGATCAGTCGACGTTGGAGGCCTTGAACAAAGAGCCGGTGCTGATCGAATACGGCAAATCATTCTTCCCAGTGCTTGCAATCGTTCTGGTCTTGCGTTCTTTTCTTATCGAGCCGTTTCAGATCCCTTCAGGCTCTATGATCCCGACGCTCGAGGTGGGTGATTTCATTCTGGTCAACAAGTTCGCTTATGGCATTCGCCTACCAGTCGTCGACACCAAAGTCATTGATGTCAGCGATCCAGAACGCGGCGATGTCATGGTGTTCCGCTATCCCAGCGACCCGAATATCAATTACATCAAGCGAGTCATTGGCCTGCCGGGAGATGTGATTCGATACAGCAGCAACAAGCAGCTAAGCATCAACGGCAAGCCGGTGCCCCAAATGCTGATCGGCGAGGAGCCGGGAAGTCTGGGGAGTGCCAAGCTTTACCGGGAAAAGTTGGGTGAGGTCGAACATATCATTCGCAAGGAGATGGGCCGCTACCGAGTAGAGCCCGACCGCGAGTGGCGCGTTCCCGCAGGCCATTATTTCATGATGGGCGACAACCGCGACAACTCCAACGACAGTCGCTACTGGCATGACCCGGCGATTCCCACCGAGCTGGCCGGCATGGTTCCGGATCGCAACATCGTCGGTAAGGCCTTTGCCGTATGGATGAGCTGGCCGGATCCGAAATTCAGCAATCTGCCTAATTTTTCACGGGTCGGGCTGATTCACTGAGTCTGTGAATCAGGGCCTGGTTCCCGGGCCCTGGCTCGCTATATTGAGTAGCCCCGATAGGTGGGTATCGTACGACAGAGGTCGACATGAGTTTCGCTCGTTCGCAAAAAGGGCTGTCCATGCTGAGCTGGATCATGGTGCTCGCACTGGTGGCGTTCTTTGCCAGTACTGCATTCAAGATGCTTCCGCATTACTTCGACTATATGTCCATGGACAAGATCATCTCAGGGGTTGAAAGTGACCCGGCTTTGGAAGTCCGCACCGTTCGCGATTTCTATAGCCACGTCCGTAAAGGAATGGATGTCAATGGCATCCGCGACCTGAACCTCGAAGAGGCATTGAAGGTCGTGATTGAAAACAACGAATTCAAGGTTCACCTTGACTACGAAAAACGCGAGCCCCTGATCCGTAATCTCGATCTGGTGGCGAACTTCGATAAAGAATATCGCCTAAGGATGCCGTGAGCACTTCGTTAGCCCGACTCGAGCGCAGGCTCGGTTATCAATTCAAGGACCAGGAGCTGATGCTTCTGGCCCTGACGCACCGCAGCTATGCCGGACGCAACAATGAGCGTCTGGAGTTTCTTGGCGATGCCATTCTCAACTTCATTGCCGGTGAGGCACTGTTCAGTCATTTTCCCCAGGCCAAGGAAGGTCAGCTGTCACGTTTGCGCGCGCGCCTTGTCAAGGGAGAGACCCTTGCGGTGCTTGCTCGAGGTTTCGAGCTCGGCGAATACCTGCGCCTCGGCTCAGGTGAGCTGAAGAGTGGCGGTTTCCGGCGCGAATCCATTCTGGCCGACACGCTCGAAGCCCTGATCGGCGCCATCTACCTGGACGCCGGTATGGAGGCCGCTCGCGATCGTGTACTCGCCTGGCTCGCCAACGAACTGGAGGGGCTGACGCTGGTCGACACCAACAAGGACCCGAAAACCCGCTTGCAGGAGTTCCTGCAATCGCGTGCTTGCGATCTTCCAAAGTACGAGGTGGTGGCAATTCAGGGCGAACCGCATTGCCGAACCTTCTTCGTCGAGTGCCAGGTGTCGCTGCTCAATGAGAAGACGCAAGGACAAGGTGCCAGCCGGCGTATTGCCGAACAGGTTGCCGCTGCCTCGGCATTGATCGCCTTGGGCGTGGAGAATGGTAATGAGTGATGAACAGCTGCAGGACGATGCGGTAAGCCGCTGTGGTTACGTTGCGATCGTTGGGCGTCCCAATGTCGGCAAGTCGACGCTGCTCAATCACGTGCTCGGGCAGAAACTAGCGATCACTTCGCGCAAGCCACAGACCACGCGCCATAACATGCTCGGAATCAAGACCGAAGGCGCCGTCCAGGCTGTCTACGTCGATACCCCCGGCTTGCACAAGAATGGCGAGACCGCTCTTAATCGCTATATGAATCGCACGGCGTCGTCGGCCCTGAAGGATGTCGATGTCGTGGTGTTCGTCGTCGACCGCACACGCTGGACCGATGAAGATCAATTGGTGCTCGAACGCGTTCAGTATGTCGAAGGACCAGTGATCGTCGCCGTGAACAAAACCGATCGTGTCGAGGACAAGGGTGAACTGCTGCCCCATTTCGAATGGCTGGCGCAGCAGTTGCCGAAAGCCGAGATCGTGCCGATTTCCGCCCAGCACGGGCAGAATCTGGATGTGTTCGAGAAACTGGTGGCTTCGCATCTGCCTGAAGGCGACCATTTCTTTCCAGAAGATCAGATCACCGATCGCAGCAGCCGTTTCCTCGCAGCCGAACTGGTTCGGGAAAAGATCATGCGTCAGCTGGGTGCCGAAGTCCCTTACCAGATCACGGTTGAGATCGAGGATTTCAAGCAGCAAGGGCACGTGCTGCATATCCATGCGCTGATACTGGTCGAGCGCGACGGGCAGAAGAAAATCATCATCGGAGACAAGGGCGAACGCATCAAACGCATCGGCCAGGAAGCGCGCAAGGACATGGAAGTGCTGTTTGACTCCAAAGTCATGCTCAATCTCTGGGTGAAGGTGAAGAGCGGCTGGTCCGATGATGAGCGGGCGCTGCATTCGCTTGGCTATAGCTGAGGGGCTGAGCGCTTCCGGTTGCAGTCTTACCTGATTGCCTGCCGCAGCCAGTCGCTGCGATTGGCTCATCGTTGATCACCCGCCTGCGGCGCTTTCCAATGACCGCTCAATCCGCCTTCGTTCTGCACAGTCGACCCTACCGCGAGAGCAGCGCGCTGGTGGATTTTTTCACGCCCGAAGGAAGGCTGCGCGCAGTGCTTCGCGGCGCGCGCGGCCGGGCTGGCACATTGGCGAGGCCTTTCGTGCCGCTCGAAGTCGAGTTTCGTGGCCGTGGCGAACTGAAAGCCGTGGCGCGTCTGGAAAGCGCTGGCCTGGCGTACTGGTTGGATGGCAATGCGTTGTTCAGCGGTATGTATCTCAACGAGTTGCTGATTCGCTTGCTCCCGGCCGAAGACGCGCATCCCGTCATGTTCGAGCACTACGTTGCGACCCTGCCTGCATTGGCGGCCAAGCGCCCGCTGGAGCCTATTCTGCGCGCATTCGAATGGCGGTTGCTGACCGAGCTGGGTTACGGGTTCGATCTTGATCAGGACATCTCTGGGCATCCCGTGAGTAGCGCAGGGCTTTATCGGTTGCTGCCGGATACCGGTCTGGAACCGGTTGGCGAGTTTCAGCCCGGTCTATTCAATGGCGCGGAACTCTTGGCTATGGCCGAAGCCGACTGGGAGGTGCCGGGTGCGCTGGCGGCAGCGAAAAGATTGATGCGGCAGGCGTTGGCACCGCATCTCGGCGGTCGACCTCTAGTCAGCCGCGAACTGTTCATGAACATGAAGGAGGTCCCGCGTGACTGAAGCCAATCGAATTCTGCTCGGTGTCAATGTCGATCACGTCGCCACCCTGCGCCAGGCGCGTGGTACGCGTTACCCAGATCCGGTCAAGGCCGCGCTGGATGCCGAGGAGGCGGGAGCCGACGGAATCACGGTGCATTTGCGCGAGGACCGTCGGCACATCCAGGAGCGCGACGTGCTGATGATGAAGGACGCGCTGCAGACCCGGATGAATTTCGAGATGGGTGTTACCGATGCGATGCTGGTCTTCGCCGAGCAATTGCGTCCGGAACACGTTTGCCTGGTGCCGGAAACACGCCAAGAGCTGACCACAGAGGGCGGCCTGGATGTGGCGGGGCAGGAAGCACGCATCCGGGAGGCGGTCAATCGCCTGGCTGCCTGCGGAGCGGAGGTGTCGCTGTTCATCGATGCCGATCCACGTCAGATAGAGGCTGCCGCTCGCGTTGGGGCGCCGGCTATCGAGTTGCATACCGGGCGTTATGCCGATGCGCACGGCGTCGCCGAGCGGGCCTGCGAGTTGGCGAGAATCCGTGACGCCGTCGAGTCCGGCCTGAGCCACGGGCTGATCGTCAACGCCGGCCATGGTCTGCACTACCACAACGCCGAGGCCATCGCGGCAATTCGGGGCGTCAATGAGCTGAACATCGGCCACGCCATCGTCGCCCACGCGCTGTTCGTTGGTTTCAAACAGGCCGTCAAGGAAATGAAGCACCTAATCCTTGCTGCGGCCGCTCGCGGCTGATCAGCGTGGCGACTTGCTGGCTGCTGGTCGCCTTAGCGTTTGAACAAGTTCAGTAGAATTGTCAGCAACACGCTCAGGATTATCATCGACGTGATCGGAATGAATATCTTGCTGCGTTCTGACTCGATGCGAATGTCACCGGGTAGCTTGCCGAACCAGCTCAGCAACCCTGGCGCGTAGTGCAGGAGCGCCCCGAGAAGGAGCAGCAGCAACCCAGCGGCCATCAACCATTTCGCCATCGTCGTCTGCTCTCTTTGCTGTTGCTTACCCGTTGCGTCGCCTATCGGTGATAGGCGGCAAACGCTGCGATGACATGCCGGGACAGCACCTCCACCGCCTCGCTGCGGCCAGCGGCGCGAAGCAACTTGATCTGATATTCACCAAGGCTTGGCAGGCTGTCGCCTTCCTCCAATCGCTTCAGTGGCGGTCTGACCAGGCTCAGCGGATAGGGCGCCACCGCAAGGTCGGCGACCATTGCCGCTTCTTGCCCGGCGCACTGCTCGCTGGAGTAGGCAATGCGATAGGGACGGCCGGCGCGGTCCAGTGCGTCCAGTGCCTGCCGTCGCCATGCGCATTCAGGGCTCGAAAGGGCCAGTGGCAATGGGTTGCGCTCGACCGCGACACCTCCGGCGCGGCCGGCCCAGACCAGGGGCTCGCTGTGAATGACCTCGCCGCGCGAGTCGTCCTGTCCGAGGTTTCCAACACTGACGATCGCGACGTCCAGTTCGCCGGCATCGATGCGCTGGATCATGTCGACACTACGGCCGACCGAGACATTCACTTCGATGCCTGGATGGGTTCGGGCGAACAGTGACAGTAGCCCGGGCAGGATGTGCGTGCCGATATCAGCCGGGGTGCCAAAGCGAACCCGTCCGCTCAGCCGCGGGGCGATGAAGGCGCTGACTGTCTCTTCGTTAAGCTTGAGCAGCCGTCGTGCATAACCCAGCAGTCGCTCGCCTTCGGCGGTAAGCGCAATGCGTCGGGCCTCGCGAACGAACAGTGCGCAGCCGAGCATGGTCTCGAGTCGTTTTATCTGCATGCTGACCGCCGAGGTGGTTCGAAAGATCTGCCCCGCCGCGCGCGTGAAGCTGCCACTTTCGGCAATGGACACGAAGGTGCGCAACACATCGATCTCAAGCAGGGGCATGGCTGATTGGGGGAGCTCTTCCGGCATTCCGGGCATGGGGCTGTCCTTCAATTTTTCTGAACCGACAGTTCTATTGTAGTCGTTTGTCTGAATCGTCAAGGGCGCTCAAGCTGATTCTGTCGATCACGAGACGGTCGGCAGGCATCGGGTGCGTCTACGGCACCCTCTTACAGGCAGGAGGATGCGATGCGTCATTCTGAACGAGAGCAACAGTGCGATAGGGTCGACGACCGGCCTCGGCCGGCGATGCCGGAGTTCTATATGCCGGCGATGTGGCCACTCGAGCTTCAGCAAGCGGTGATCGACTGGTTCGTCGCCTGGCGCAGGCGCCGTTTATACCAGCGCCTGCTCAGGCTCAGTGATCGGCAGTTGCGCATGCGCGATTTAAGCCGGCCGCGGTTGATCGAGAAGTTGCAGATGCCGCTTCGACAAGCGGTGCAGGAGCAGCGCTGCCGGCGCGGTGGCTAAGGGTTGTGCGCTTCGTTCCGCGCGGACGAGACGGGAGCGGACCTACGGCTTACGTGCGATCAACACGGCGCGCATCGGTGCTGGAAGCCCTTCGATGGTTTTGCTGTGATCCTGCGGATCGAGGAAATCGGGCAGCGACTGATAGCGCATCCAGTCGGTGCTGCGCTGCTCCTCGACGCTGGTGACGCTGACATCGACGCAGCGCACATCAATGAAGCCGGCGCGGCGCAGCCAGCATTCCAAGGCGGCCACCGAGGGCAGGAACCAGACGTTGCGCATCTGCGCGTAACGATCTTCAGGAACCAGCGCTGTATGTTCGTTGCCCTCGACCACCAGGGTCTCCAGCACCAGCTCGCCGCCTTTGAGCAGGCAGTCCTTGAGGTCCAGCAGGTGATCGATGGGCGAACGCCGGTGGTAAAGCACGCCCATGGAAAACACCGTGTCGAAGCCTTCGAGCTTCGCCGGCAGTTCTTCCAGGGCCAGCGGCAGATGCCAAACAGGCTGCTCGGCAAGATAGCGCTTCATGGCGTGGAACTGGCAGAAGAACAGCCAGTTCGGGTCGATTCCGACAATCGAGTCGGCTCCTGCGCCAAGCATGCGCCACATGTAGTAGCCATTGCCGCAGCCGACGTCGAGGATGCGCTTGCCGGTAAGGTCAAGGTGCGGCGCTACTCGATCCCACTTCCAGTCCGAGCGCCATTCGGTATTCACGTGCACGCCGAATACATCGAAGGGTCCCTTTCGCCAGGGCGACAAGCCAAACAGTGCATCGTGGGTGATGGCGCGTGTTGCCTCGTCGCAATCGGCGTCCAGCCGGAAGGCATCGCGCAGTTCGACGGTGTCAGGCTGGATGTCTGGTAGCGCATCGACCGCGCGGCGCCAGCGCGGCAAATCGCCATGCCCCATGGCGAGCTTGGCGTCGAGTTGCTGCTGCAGGCCATTTGCCCAGGCCGCCAGCGGGGTGCCGGCCAGACGCCAGGCGAGAGGAGTCAGGTCGAGATTCATGGCAGCGCGATCAGGGAGGCGAAATTCAGGCATTGAAACCAGGGCACGACCTTCGAGAAGCCAGCGTCCAGCAAGCGCTGGCGGTGAGTCGCCAGACTGTCGGGCTTCATCACGTTCTCGATAGCGCTGCGTTTCTGGGCGATTTCCAGTTCGCTGTAGCCGTTGGCACGCTTGAACGCGATGTGCAGATCGGTCAGCAACGCCTGCTCCTGCTCGTCTTCGAAGCGCAGCTTTTCCGACAGGATCAACGCGCCGCCGGGAACCAGTGCTTCGTGGATGCTGCTCAGCAGCGCCGGTCGCTGTTCGCGCGGGATGAACTGCAGGGTGAAGTTGAGCGCCACCAATGAGGCCGGTTGGTATTGCAGCGTGAGGACATCGGCGTCAATTACCTCCACCGGCAGTAACTCTTGGAACATCGAATCCTGAGCGTGCAGGTACTCGCGGCAGCGCTCGACCATGGCCGCGGAGTTATCGATGGCGATCACCCGGCAGTTGTCCGCCTTCACGTGCCGGCGCAGCGCCTGAGTGACCGCGCCCAACGAGCAACCGAGATCGTAGAGGTGGGTATTGGGCTGAGCGAACTGCGCGGCCAGCACGCCGATGTTCTCGACGATGGTTGGATAGCCCGGCACCGAGCGTTTGATCATGTCAGGAAACACCCGCGCCACGTCTTCATTGAAGGTGAAATCCTGGGGCTGGGCGAGGGGCTGGGCGAACAAGCGGTCAGGGTCGTGGATCACGGCGGCGTTTGGGCAGGCTGAAAAACAGGGGCCGTAGTGTACCGGAAAGCTCGGTGGATCGCCGGTGCTGAGTGGACGGCCGGCGCACCGAGGACCGGGCGCCCGATCACTGCACCTCGATGCGGCAGTCGAACAGGCCGGCCGGTTCCGCCTCGTTTTCCCAAGGGCGCTGATAGGTGAGGTAGAGGCGCCCGCTGCCGTTGTTGGCGGCCTCGAAGCGCCAGGTCGAAACGCCGTCGCCACCGATCAGGTCGTTCTTGGGTGAACTGAATACTTCCGGGCCGAGGCTCTTGAGCTGCTCGGACGAAACTTCGCGAAGGCTCCAGCGGTAGCCGCTGGCCGGGTTGCTGGGCAGGCTAAGAATCAGCGTCTGGCCAGGCTGCATAGACAAAGGGCAAGCCGTGTCGTCGCTCAACGCGACGCTGCTGGGTGGGGCGCCGGCGCAGCCGGCGAGCGCGAGCAAAACAGCAAACGGCAACAGGCGGGGCAGGGATCGAAGCATGGGCGACCGACTCGGTAGGAAAATGGAAACGCTCGGCGTCGGATGAAACCTTAAGACGCTGACGGTCGACCGTAAAGGTGTCATGCCGATTGCCGAGGCGTTCATGTCGTTCCGGATACGGCGTGCCGAGCGGGCCAGCGATGGCCCGCTCGGCGGGTGATCAGAACAGTACCTTGACGACATCCTGGAAGCGCTTGGCGAAATGCATCGTCAGGCCGTCTTTGAGGTAGTCCGGCAACTCTTCGAAGTCGCCGCGGTTGAGCTCTGGAATGATCAGTTCGTAGAGCTTCAGGCGCCGCGCCGCGATGACCTTCTCGCGCAGGCCACCGATGGGCAGCACGAGGCCGGTCAGGGTCAGTTCGCCGGTCATGGCCACGCCCTTCTTCGGCGCCTGGTTACGGGCCAGCGACAGCAGCGCGCTGGCCATGCTGATGCCCGCGCTGGGGCCGTCCTTCGGCGTCGCGCCTTCGGGCACGTGCATATGCACGAAGGCTTGATCGAAGAACGCCGGATCGCCTTTGAATTCCTTAAGATGGGAATTGATGTAGCTGAAGGCGATCTCAGCCGACTCCTTCATCACATCGCCGAGCTTGCCGGTGAGCTTGAAGCCGCGGTTCAACGTATGGATGCGCGTTGCCTCGATCGGCAAGGTTGCACCCCCCATGCTGTTCCAGGCGAGGCCGGTGACCACTCCGACCCCGTGGAGCAGCTGTTCGGGGTGCCAGTACGCCATGCCCAGGTAACCTTCGATATCCTTTGGGCCGATCTTGATCTTGCTGTCCGGTTCCTCCAGCAGCTTGACCACTGCCTTGCGCACCAGCTTGCCGAGCTGCTTGTCCAGCTGCCGCACCCCGGCTTCGCGCGCGTAGCCTTCGATCAGGTTGCGCAGAGCGCTGTCGCTGATCGCCAGACGGTTTTTCGGTACGCCGGCACGCTCGAGCTGCCGTGGCCAGAGATGGCGTTTGGCGATCGCCAGTTTTTCCTCGGTGATGTAACCCGATAGCCGAATGATTTCCATGCGGTCGAGCAGCGGCCCGGGAATCGAGTAGAGGCTGTTGGCCGTACAGACGAACAATACCTTGGACAGGTCCAGGCGCAGGTCGAGGTAATGATCGAGGAAGCCGACGTTCTGCTCCGGATCGAGGGTTTCCAGCAGCGCTGACGCCGGATCGCCCTGATGGCTGTTGCCCAGCTTGTCCACCTCATCGAGCATGATTACCGGATTCATCACCTCGACTTCCTTCAGCGCCTGCACCAGCTTGCCGGGCAGGGCGCCGATATAGGTGCGTCGGTGGCCCTTGATCTCCGCTTCGTCGCGCATGCCACCGACACTGAAGCGATAGAAGGGACGGCCCAGCGATTCGGCAATGGACTTGCCGATGCTGGTCTTGCCCACGCCCGGCGGGCCGACCAGCAACACGATGGAACCCGCGATCTCGCCGCGGAATGCGCCGACGGCGAGAAATTCGATGATGCGGCTCTTGATGTCGTCGAGGCCGGCGTGATGCTCGTTGAGTATCTTGCGCGCGCGTCCGAGGTCGAGCTTATCTTCGCTGTACAAGCCCCAGGGCATCGATGTGGCCCAGTCGAGATAGTTACGGGTCACCGCATATTCCGGCGAGCCGGTTTCGAGTACCGAGAGCTTGGTCAGCTCATCGTCGATACGCTTCTGCGCGGCAGGCGGCACCACTTTTCCTTCCAGGCGCGAACGGAATTCGTCAGCATCGGCGCTGCGGTCGTCTTTGGTAATGCCCAATTCCTGCTGGATGATCTTCAGTTGCTCTTTAAGGAAGAACTCGCGTTGGCGCTCGCCGATCTTTCGGTTCACCTCGCCGGTCAGCTCCTTCTGCAGCTTGGCGACTTCGACCTCCTTGCGCAGCAGCGGCAGGACCTTTTCCATGCGCTTGAGCACCGGCACGGTGTCGAGCACCTCCTGTAGCTCAAGGCCGGGTGCGGTGGTCAGGGCGGCGGCGAAATCGGTCAGCGGCGATGGCGCGTTCGGGCTGAAGCGATTGAGGTAGTTCTTCAACTCCTCGCTGTATAGCGGGTTGAGCGGCAGCAGTTCCTTGATCGCGTTAATCAGGGCCATGCCGTACGCCTTGACCTCGTCGCGGGGGTCTTCGTCGCTCTGCGGGTATTCCACCTCCACCAAATAGGGCGGCTTGCGCCGCAGCCAGCCGCGAATCCGCACGCGGGCCATGCCTTGCGCGACGAACTGCAGCTTGCCGCTCTCCTTCGATGCGTGGTGCACACGGACCATGGTGCCGTGTTCGGGCAGGCTGTCCGGGTCGAAGCTGGCAGCGTCCTGTGCTGGGGTGTCCATATAGAAGAGGGCCAGGCGCTGATGCGGTGTCTTGGATACCAGTTCGAGGGTTGCCGCCCAAGGATCCTCATTGACGATCACTGGTAGCACCTGCGCCGGGAAGAAGGGGCGGTTGTGCACCGGGATGATATAGAGCTTGTCCGGCAAATCCTGGTCGGGCAGGACCAGCCCGGTGGAAGACATGCTCTGCTCGAATTCCTGATTGCTGTCGTCGTTCATGAGGCACCTGTCTCGAGTAGATGCTTGTTAGATGGGTATCGTCGGAATGATTTCAATCTATTGACCTTTTGCCCGTTTGACCCGGCTGGGAAAAAAACGGCGGCTCCGGTACAGTGCGCCGATACTCAGGTGCCTCGATATATGCTCAACGCCCGCCTGCTTCGCCTCGATGACAAGGCCCACGAACACGCGCACGACTACCATCAATTGGTCCTGTCGTTGTCGGGCAGTGCCGAATTCGAAGTGGATGGCTCAGGAGGCGAGGTCTGTCGCATGCGTGCCTGCCTGGTGCCGGGCCATGCCGACCATGAGTTCGCCGGCAAGGGCGATAACCGCATGTTGATCATCGATCTCGACGATCAGGATTTGAGCGCCGACGATCCGCGGCTGCTGGTTCAGCTGTTCGAAACGCCGCGTTATCCCGTGCTGGATGCCGATTTCCACAACCTGCTCAATTACGCGGGTGCCGAGCTGGCCCGCTACGGCAGCGATCCGCTGCTGGCGCGGGCGTTGGGTGGAGTGCTGTTGCGCGCCGTGCACCTGCGGGTGTTCGGCGAGGCGACACGCCAGCCCACCGGCCCGTTGGATATCGCCCGGCTGGACGCTCATATCGAAAGCAACCTGGCGCGCCGCATCACCGTTGCCGAGCTGGCACAGGTAGCCTGCTTGAGCCCTAGCCACTTCCATGCGCAGTTCAAGGACAGCGTCGGCCTTACCCCGCATCAATACCTGCTCAAGAGCCGCCTCGATCGCGCGGCCCGACTACTGCGCGAGAGCCCGCTACCGCTGGTGCGGATTGCCGAGGAGTGCGGTTTCTCCAGCCAGAGTGCGCTGACCACAGCGACCCGTCGTTATCTCGGGCTAACGCCCAAGCGTCTGCGATGCAGTGACAGCTGAAGCGAGGAAAAACGCACCGATCCGGTGCGTTTTGCTTTACGGAGATATTATTTCGCGCTGCTCTAGCGAACTTTCATGACGGTTCGTTTGCTGGAGTAGAAAGCCGTAGTTTTTTGTAAAAGTTCCGTAGATTTGCGCAACAACGCAAAACCCTCTCGCCGTAGATTCCCCTACCCGTTTGGCGGCCATCGCAGTGCAATCACTGGCGCGAGCGACCCGCTGGCCCTGATTCAACACAACAACACTCCACGAGAGGAGCGGCGCGATGTTCAAAGCCGGTCAAGTCTTGCAGGGCGATTTCGCCAATCTGAAAGCCGCCGAATTCTTCCCCGTCATAAGCGCCAACTACAGCGTTGACGAGGCAGCCTATCTCACCGAGCTGCTGCAGCTCGCCGACCCAGGTGACGCCGGGATCGAGGCTGTCCGCCGCAACGCCCGCGCACTGATCGAAGACGTGCGCGGCCGGGACAACGCCGTCGATACGCTCGACGCGCTGCTGCGCCAGTACAGCCTGGATACGCACGAGGGCCTGATGCTCATGTGTCTAGCCGAAGCGCTGCTGCGCGTGCCGGATTCGGCGACGGCCGATGCGCTGATTCGCGACAAGCTCAATGCGGCCGAGTGGGAACGCCATCTCGGCCAGAGCGATAATGTGCTGGTCAACTTCGCCGCCTGGGGGCTGGTCATGACCGGCAAGGTGGTCGATCCGGAAAATGCCGACGGCCGTCCGAAGAATGTCATCGGCCGGCTGATCAAGCGCTCCGGCGAGCCAGTCATCCGCGCTGCGATGAACCAGGCGATGAAGCTGATGGGCAAGCAGTTCGTGCTGGGTCGCAGCATCTCCGAGGCGCTGAAGAACGGCCGCCCCGAGCGGGAGAAGGGCTACACCTATTCCTTCGACATGCTCGGCGAAGCGGCGCTGACCGCCGAGGATGCACGCAAGTACATGGCTGACTACCGTCAGGCTGTTGAGACTGTCGGTGCCGAGCCGCAAGTCGGTTCCGGCCCGCGTCCGTCGGTGTCGATCAAACTGTCGGCCCTGCATCCACGCTATGAAGTGGCTCAGCGCGAGCGAGTGCTCACTGAACTGTTCGAAAGCGTACGCGAGCTGGCAATCCTGGCGCGCCGCCTGGATGTCGGCATCACCATCGACGCCGAAGAGGCGGATCGCCTCGAGCTGTCGCTGGAGCTTTACGAAAAACTGATGCGCGACCCGGCCATCGCCGGCTGGGGCGAGTTCGGCCTGGTCATCCAGGCATACTCCAAGCGCTGCCTGCCGGTGCTGGTCTGGCTGACCCTGCTGGGTAAGGAGCTGGGCGCGCGCATCCCGCTGCGGCTGGTCAAGGGTGCTTACTGGGACACCGAGATCAAGCAGTGTCAGGTTCAGGGCTTGAACGGCTATCCGGTATTCACTCGCAAGGAAGGCACCGACACCTCCTACCTGGCCTGCGCGCGCTACTTGCTGTCCGAGCACACCCGCGGCGTGATCTATCCGCAGTTCGCCAGCCACAACGCGCACACCGTCAGCTGCATTCTGTCGATGGCCGACGAGCTGAAAGTCCCGCGCGAGTTCGAGTTCCAGCGCTTGCATGGGATGGGCGACGCACTGTACGACACGGTGATCGAAAAGCATCGCAAGAACGTGCGCATCTACGCCCCGGTCGGTGCCCACAAGGACTTGCTGCCCTACCTCGTGCGGCGCCTGCTGGAAAACGGCGCCAACTCGTCGTTCGTTCATCAGCTGGTCGACCCGCGCGTGCCGGTGGACACCCTGATCGACCACCCGGTGACCCAGCTGCGGCAGTTCAGGACCCTCGGCAACCATCGCATCCCGCTTCCACCGGCGCTGTACGGCAACCGGACCAACTCGCAAGGCATCAACATGAACATCCAGACTCAGTGGAACGACCTGTCCAGCGCCTACCAGACCTTCCTCGGCCGTCAGTGGCAGGCCGCCCCGGTGATCGGCGGGCAGAAGCTCACCGGTGCGCCACACAAAGTGCACTGCCCGTATCAGCTCAGCCAGGAGGTGGGCACCGCCCAGTTCGCCACCGCTGAGCAGGCCAAGCAGGCCGTCGACGGCCTGGCCGCTTTCTGGCCGCGTTGGAACGCCACACCGATCGAGCAACGCGCACAGGTCCTCGAGCGCCTTGGTGACCTGCTCGAAGCCAACCGCGCCGAGCTGATGGCGATGTGCACGTTGGAAGCCGGCAAGACCTTGCAGGACGGCATCGACGAAGTCCGCGAGGCCGTGGATTTCTGCCGTTACTACGCCCTGCAGGCTCGCCTGAAACTCGGTCGTGAAGAACTCAAAGGACCCACCGGCGAGCGCAACGAACTGTTCCACGAAGGCCGCGGCGTATTCGTCTGCATCAGCCCCTGGAACTTCCCCCTGGCGATCTACCTCGGTCAGATCACCGCAGCACTGGTCGCCGGTAACACCGTGCTGGCCAAGCCCGCCGAGCAGACCAGCCTGATCGCCGCCCGTGCGCTGGAGCTTATGTTCGAGGCCGGCCTGCCCAAGGATGCCATCGCCTTCCTACCCGGCGACGGCGCCACCTTGGGCGGTGTCTTCTGCCGTGATCCGCGTGTGGTCGGCGTGTGCTTCACCGGCTCCACTGATACCGCGCGCATCATCAACCGCCAGCTGGCGGAGAAGGAAGGAGCCATCGCCACCCTGATCGCCGAAACCGGCGGCCAGAACGCGATGATCGTCGACTCCACCGCGCTGCCTGAGCAGGTCGTCAAGGATGCGGTCGGTTCCGCCTTTACCAGCGCCGGCCAGCGCTGCTCGGCTCTGCGCGTACTCTATGTGCAGCGCGACATCGCCGATCGCGTGATCGAGCTGATCAAGGGCGCCATGGCCGAGCTGAAGGTCGGCCCGACTCACTTGCGTGAGAACGATCTGGGCCCGGTGATCGATGCCGAGGCGCGCGAAGGGTTGCTGGCACATATCCAGCAGCTCAAGGCCGAAGGCAAGCTGATCGCCGAAGCCAAGCTTCCGGGGAGCCTGAACGGGCATTTCGTCGCGCCGGTGGCGTTCGAGATCGGTGGGATTCATGAGTTGAAGAAGGAGCAATTCGGCCCGGTGCTGCACGTGGTGCGCTTCGACGCGGCGGATCTGGAAAAGGTCGTTGCGGACATCAACGCCACCGGTTACGGCCTGACGCTCGGCGTGCACAGCCGCAACGAGGAAACCGCCGAGCGCATCGAGGCACTGGCTCGGGTCGGTAACCTCTACGTCAATCGCAATCAGGTTGGCGCCGTGGTCGGTGTGCAGCCGTTCGGCGGCTGTGGTTTGTCCGGCACCGGCCCGAAAGCCGGCGGTCCCAGCTACCTGCTGCGCTTCGTCAACGAGCGCACCACCTCCACTAACACCACCGCTGTTGGTGGTAACGCGTCCTTGCTGTCGCTGGGTGACGACTGATCGTCGGCTCGGTTAAAACGTCCGGCGGCTCGGTTCAGAGACCGCCGGTTCACTAGAACAATCAGAACAGTTGGCGGATCGCTCTTCCGCCACTGATGGGCTCAGGTGAGCCCGTCCCGGTGATGGCGCGAACCGCCATCGCCCTCTGCCAGGTGGGATCGGGAATACCCTCGCGCCCATCAACAACAACTAACGAGGGAACAAAATGAGCATCAGTACTCCCACTTTAATCACGTTCGTGATCTACATCGGCGCCATGCTGTTAATCGGCTTCGTCGCTTACCGTGCCACCAAGAACTTCGATGACTACATCCTGGGGGGACGTAGCCTGGGAAGTTTCGTCACGGCACTGTCGGCCGGCGCTTCGGACATGAGCGGCTGGCTGCTGATGGGCCTGCCGGGGGCGATTTTCGTTGCGGGCTTGTCGGAAAGCTGGATCGCCATCGGCTTGATCGCCGGTGCCTGGCTGAACTGGCTGTTCGTGGCCGGGCGCCTGCGCGTGCATACCGAGCGCAACAAGAACGCGCTCACGCTGCCTGACTATTTCTCGCACCGTTTCGAAGACGACAGCCGGTTGCTGCGTATCTTCTCGGCGCTGGTCGTCCTGGTGTTCTTCACCATCTACTGCGCCTCCGGAGTTGTCGCCGGCGCCCGTCTGTTTGAAAGCAGCTTCGGCGTGCCGTACGACCTGGCACTCTGGATCGGCGCGGCAGCGACCATCCTCTACGTGTTCATCGGCGGCTTCCTCGCCGTGAGCTGGACCGACACCGTGCAGGCCACGCTGATGATCTTCGCGCTGCTGATCACGCCAGTATTCGTGATCCTGGCGCTGGGCGACATGGGCGCTGCGATGGATACCATTGCCACGCAGAACCCGGCCGCGTTCGACATGTTCAATGGCCTGTCCTTCGTTGCCATCGTTTCCTTGCTGGCCTGGGGCCTGGGTTACTTCGGTCAGCCGCACATCCTTGTGCGCTTCATGGCCGCCGACTCGGTGAAGACCATCCCCAACGCCCGCCGCATCGGTATGGCCTGGATGATCCTGACCCTCGCCGGTGCGGTCGCCGTGGGCTTCTTCGGTATCGCCTACTTCGCGGGCCATCCGGAACTGGCCGGTCCCGTTTCCGAAAACGGCGAACGTGTATTCATGGAACTGGTGAAAATCCTGTTCAACCCCTGGGTGGCGGGCATCATCCTTTCGGGTGTTCTGGCTGCCGTGATGAGTACCCTTAGCGCTCAGTTGCTGGTCAGTTCCAGTGCGCTGACGCAGGATTTCTACAAGGCCATGTTGCGCAAGAATGCTTCGCAGACCGAGCTGGTTTGGGTCGGCCGCGCAATGGTCTTGCTGATCGCCTTCGTTGCCCTTGGCATCGCGTCCAACCCGGACAGCAAGGTGCTGGGCCTGGTCTCCTACGCCTGGGCCGGCTTTGGTGCCGCTTTTGGTCCGGTGGTACTGATTTCGCTGCTGTGGAAGAACATGACGCGCAATGGCGCGCTGGCCGGCATGGTCGTTGGTGCCGTCACCGTGGTGGTCTGGAAGCAGTTCATCGGTCTCGGTCTTTACGAAATCATTCCGGGCTTCATCCTCGCCAGCATCGCCATCGTGGTATTCAGCAAGGTGGGGCAGGGCGCTTCGACGACCATGATCAAGCGCTTCGAAGACGCTGAGCGTGAATACCAGGGGCACTGATCGCTATCGCTGGTTGTAACGACAAACGAAAAACCCCGCTGCCAGCGCCCTGGCAGCGGGGTTTTTTACGTTGGAGCCTTGTTCCGGGCTCAACCGTCAACGATCAGATTTTCGCGGTCGTCCTTGGCTCCTGCGGCAATCAGATGTTCTGCTTGGTCCTCGGTGATATGGGTGTTGGCGCCGCCGATGTGCGCGACGGACATGCGCGCGTTCGGGTCAGTGCTTACACGTGTGTCCATTATGGCGCTGCGGTAGGTGGTACCTTCGACTGTGGTGGAACAGGTGCCGGTGGCGGTATCGATCGTGACGGACATGGCGGACCTCCAGAGATGTCGAGTGGAGCGGCACTGGACGTGCGCGACCCTTATTCGTCTGACCGCTACAGCGCCGATCCGTTGCCCTGAACCATGGAGCCGGGAGAGGCAGCGCGGGTGCGATCGGCGAAAGGATTACGCTGAGCAAAACCTATGCGGGTGGCGGCGGAAATGTCTTTTTTGCGGCGGCTTCCGGGCCACGTATATGGTCGTTATGTCCTGCGGCTGCCCCTGCTAAGAGGCGGCACACCATCCGGTCACGGGCGAAAGCGCCAAGCAGACGCTATCCTTGAGCTACCGGGCTATCCGTTGCTGGCGCTGTGCAACCTAGCGTTTGCGTATCGTCAGTGGAGGCGGGGCTCCTCCGCAGCACAAGGACATTCTAATGAACGTGAGCACTCCGACCCTGATCACCTTCGTGATCTATATCGCGGCGATGATCCTCATCGGCTTCACGGCCTATCGCGCCACCAAAAATTTCGACGATTACATCCTGGGCGGTCGCAGCCTCGGCAGCTTCGTCACGGCCTTGTCGGCGGGGGCTTCGGACATGAGCGGCTGGTTGCTGATGGGCTTGCCGGGCGCTGTGTTCGTTGCCGGCCTGTCGGAAAGCTGGATTGCCATCGGCCTGATCGCCGGTGCCTGGTTGAACTGGCTGTTCGTTGCTGGACGGCTGCGTGTGCATACCGAGCACAACCATAATGCACTGACGCTACCTGACTACTTTTCTCACCGTTTCGAGGACACCAGCCGCCTATTGCGGATCTTCTCGGCCCTGGTCATTCTAGTGTTCTTCACCATCTACTGCGCCTCAGGCGTCGTCGCCGGCGCGCGTTTGTTCGAATCCACCTTTGGCATGTCCTACAACGTGGCCTTGTGGGTAGGGGCGGCGGCGACGATTCTCTATGTATTCGTTGGCGGTTTCCTTGCTGTGAGCTGGACCGACACCGTGCAGGCGACGCTGATGATCTTTGCGCTGCTGATCACGCCGGTGTTCGTCATCTTCGCCCTTGGCGACATGGGGACAGTGATGAACACCATCGCGGCGCAGGACCCCTCGAATTTCGACATGTTCAAAGGGCTGTCCTTCATCGCGATCATCTCCCTGCTGGGTTGGGGGCTGGGGTATTTTGGCCAGCCGCACATCCTGGTGCGTTTCATGGCAGCCGACTCGGTGAAGACCATCCCCAACGCCCGCCGCATCGGCATGACATGGATGATCCTGACGCTGACCGGCGCGGTTACCGTGGGCTTCCTCGGCATCGCCTATTTCGCGGACAACCCGACGCTGGCGGGTGCGGTCACCGAGAATGGTGAGCGTGTGTTCATGGAGCTGGTCAAACTGATGTTCAATCCCTGGGTCGCTGGCATCATCCTTTCTGGCGTATTGGCCGCAGTGATGAGCACTCTCAGTGCGCAGTTACTGGTCAGCTCCAGCGCCCTGACGCAAGACTTCTATAAGGCCTTCCTGCGCAAGGGCGCATCGCAGACCGAGCTGGTTTGGGTTGGTCGTGCCATGGTGCTGTTGATCGCGTTGATCGCTATCGGCATCGCGTCGAACCCGGACAGTAAAGTGCTGGGCCTGGTGTCCTACGCCTGGGCTGGTTTCGGCGCTGCGTTCGGTCCGGTGGTGCTGATTTCGCTGGTCTGGAAGCGCATGACCCGCAACGGCGCGTTGGTCGGGATGCTGGTTGGAGCGATAACCGTGGTGGTTTGGAAGCAGTTCATTGGCCTCGGTCTGTACGAAATCATCCCGGGCTTCATCCTCGCGAGCCTTGCCATCTACGTGGTGAGTCTCATGGACAAGGAGCCAGCCGCGTCCATTCAGCAACGTTTCGAAGTGGCAGACGCGGAATATCGTGCAGGTTGAGCAGGCTCTTCGGATCATCGCCATAGCGATGACCCCGTCGTGCTCGGGTTTTAACTGATCGCGGCATTAAGCCTAAAGATGGCCTGTCGTTAATTCGCGCAGCGGTGGATACTGTGCCAGGCGCCAGGGCATTGGCGCCCCGTTAGGAAATTCAGGAGTATTCCGATGAAAGCGCAATCCGTGATGATGACTCGCGCAATGGCCGTCGTGCTGGCGGCTTTCTTGATGACCGGCTGCAGCCTGCGCCTACCGGGCGTCGGTATCGACATCGGCGACGGTGGCGGCCATGGCGGCACTCACTGCCCTCCAGGACAGGCAAAGAAAGGCAACTGCTGAACCGCAGCGTCTTCACCGGGCCGAGTCGCATTGCCTCTCGGCCCACTTCAACGCATCACCTTGCTGTCGGCGCCCTGCCGATTCGCCCCGTGCAAGTCCGCCTTCGTTCGTTATTCCCTCTTGGTACGTCTAAGCGCCAGTCCTCGTCACTATAAGCGCGGCGACACCCCGCGTATTTCCGATATGAAACTCGCCGGTCACCTCCTGAATATCTGCTGTGTTTGACAGGTCGAAGCTTTCTGCCACGGTTAGTCAACGTGCGCGTTGTGCTTCCGCCCGGCAATCGCGGTAAAGCTCGCATCGATAGAACAACAACAATAATTGAGGAAATTCACATGCTCCCAAATAAGTTGGCTTCAGCTTGCGCGCGCGTCGTTGCCGGCCTGATGTTGGTAGGCACGATCGTAGTCGCCGTCGATGTTCAGGCCCGGACGAAGCCGATCAAGCCACCGCTGTCACACAGCGATTCGCGACTACAGGACTCGCGGACCTTCGTACCGGTCGAATCTCCGCTGGCGCCTTTTCCCGGTCTGCCAAGCGAGCGCTGGACTGGCGTCTATCAGGGCTCGTCCTACCAGATCGAAGTACCACCGAACTGGAATGGCATGTTGGTGATGTACGCGCACGGCTATCGCGGCACGGGCCCGGAACTCACCGTGGGGCCGCCGCCGATCCGACCATGGCTGCTGCAACAGGGCTATGCCTGGGCTGCATCCAGCTACAGCAAAAATTACTACGATGTACGTGCTGGCATTGAGGACACCAACGCTCTGGCGCTGGCCTTCAGCAGCCTGACCGGCAAGGCGCAGCCGACCAAGACCTATATCACCGGCCATTCCATGGGCGGGCACGTCGCAGCGGCCGCGGTCGAGGCAGAGACCTATGCCACCGCCAACAATACGGTGCGGTATAGCGGTTCGGTGCCCATGTGCGGCGTCACCGGGGACGTCTACGAATTCGAGTATCTGATGAACTTCACCCTGGCCGCCCAGCATCTGGCAGGCCTGGGGCCGACCTCGTTTCCGGCCACCGATTTCCAGGCCAAGCTGCCGCAGATCATCGGCGCGCTGTGGAACAACTATCCGACCGATCCGTCATCGCAGGGTGAAAAGCTCGAAGGCATCGTCCGAGAGCTCAGCGGTGGCGAGCGCCCGATCTTCGCCGAAGGCTTCCGCACCAGCTTGCAAAGCGTCGTGCTGGGTACCGGTGGTCGAGACGGTTCGGTCGACGGAATTCTCGCCGATTCGCTCTCCGGCAACCTTGCCACCCGCTATCAGTTCGATACGAACAAGGCGGTGTCCCGCGAGGAACGCGAATTCAACGATTCGATCATCCGTGTCATTGGCCATCCGCCGGCCAATAGCATCCGCCCGGACGGCCTGCGCTGGATCCCTGTGGTGAACGGCCAGTTCAACGTACCGGTGGTCAGCATCCATACCCTGGGCGATCTGTATGTGCCGTTCAAGCATCAACAGATATATCGCCGCAACGCTGAAGCCAACGGCAACGGCGATCTGCTGGTGCAACGTGCCATTCGCGCCCCGAGCCACTGCGATTTCAGCTATCAGGAACAGGTCGACGCCATGGCGGCGATGTTGCAATGGGAACAGCAGGGCATCAAGCCGGCCGGAGATGACGTGATCAACCCGCGCGTCGTCGCTAATCCTGCATATGGTTGCCAATTCACGCGCAATGAGGGCATTCCGACACGCGAATTGCTGCCGGCTTGTCCGGGTAGCTGATGCCGCAGGTGTCCTGAACGAGAAAAGCCCTGCTTGTGCAGGGCTTTTCTATTGGAGCGGGGCGATTCCTTTGTGTTTATGCTCGCTGCGTTGCTTTCATGTGACTTCTCGCTGGGGCTCCGTCTCGTTTCGGGCATTGCATGTCAGCGCTTTCGGCTCCTCGTCGATGCCCGATACCCCGAGCTGAAACGCGTGAGTGCACCTCGATTCGATAACGGGTGGGTTATTGCTGGACGACGCTCGCAACGTTGCCGCTACCGTTCTGAATGATAGTGGCGGCGGTATTTTCATACGTGAACGTCTCCTGCCTGAGGAAAGCCTGGTTGCCATCACCTGACTGGCTGATGAGCGCCTCATGCATATGGAACCCCTGATAGGCATCGATCTGGTTGTTGGATCCGACCTGAGCGATATCCAGGCTGTTGTCGTCGCCAACCTGCGAAATGTCGACCAGGTTATAACTCCCTTCCGAATATCCACTGATGCTCGAGCCTTGCCCGACGAAGCGCGCATTAAGCTCGTTGCCGGTGCCCCGCTGGGTATAGTCCAGCGTGCTGTAACCGTCGCCCGCTTCGATCTTCGCTATGTTGGCAACACCAATCTGTTGAAGGGCTACGTCGCCTGCTGGGTAACGGCCGGAGATTTGCTCGATGTCTGCCTCGTTGGACGTGCCTTCTTGTGCGACCACCGCGGAACCGCCACCGAAGCCGTTGCTCACCTGTTCAAGCTGCACCCGGTTTGCCGTGCCGGTCTGCTGAATGTCCGCCGTGCTGAAACCGGACTGGGTCACTTGAACCGCGTTGTCCTGGCCGATGGAAACCACATCGAGCTGGTTGCCTACCCACGTCTGTATGGCATCGAGTTGGTTGCCACTGCCGTCCTGATGAATCGTCGCGGTACTAGCGAGCTCGTCATGGTGTTCATGCTGTTCGAGCGTGGCGCGGTTGGACGACCCGGCTTGATAGACATCCGCACTCGCCATACCCGGCCGGCTTCCATTCACCTGGTAGATCTCGGCTGAGTTCAGCGAGCCAACTTGCTCCACGCTCGCCTGGCCTCCCTCGCTACTGGTGCCGGACTGGTCGGTGAGCGCGCTGTTTTGAGTACCATTCTGATAGATAAAGGAGCGCTGCATGATGCCGCTCTGCGTCTGCTCTGCGCTGTTGTCGGTGCCGTGCTGCTCTATCTCAGCCACATGTCCGCTAGCCAATATGCTGCCGCTCGCTATCAGCAAAAGCGCTGCAGCCAAAGGAGTTATTTTAAGCATTGGAAACCTCCTGTTCGCATTGGATGAGCTCCGTACATCACAGGCGAAGCAAGAGGAGTGTTGTCGGTTCGTTTATATCTCGGTATAGGTAAATAGAGTCAATTTCATGGCTGAACGGGATTAGCTCTTCACGGCATAAGCAACTTTATTCTGCATGAACACGGTCGGGTCTACGGCTTTCAAGCTGCGTTCCGATGGATATCCACTGTCGGTTAGCACTGCACCGCCCGTATCGAAACGATGAAAAAAGAGTCTGGTTAATTTCGCTTTGTGCGAAAGCAGAGGTCATCGCTCCATACCCTGTAGGCGATGAAGTCTGCGAGGCGTAAGACCGCAAATGAATAGTCCCGTCTCTCTTTTGATTCAATGGAAGCGCTTATCCGCCGAAATACACCACCATTCTGAGATGCCGGTGTTCATCCACCACCAGCGTTTCATGGCGCAAGTCCTGTCGCTCGGCATTGGCCGTCAGGACCGATCCAATCCCGCGCCGCGCCTCCTCGCTATCGTGTGTCTCCCACCAACGCCTAAAGTCGGCCGATAGTTCATTGAGGTCCTCAATTAACGCCAGCATCGCTGGATCCTGCGGAGCAACGGCAAAGTCATAACGGAACTGCGCCAGTAGCTTGGGCGCATCATCCCGCCAAGCGGGCAGACGTCGTCGCATGTCAGGATCGGCAAACACCATGCGCAGGATATTGCGGACCTCGCGCTGCCGAGCACTGAAATCGAATAAAGCATCGGCCGCTGCATTCCAAGCAATGACATCCCAGCGCAGGTTGAGCACATAGGCAGGTTTTGTCGCCAAATCGTCCATTATTTGTTGGATGAGGGGGGTGACCGACGACCAGTGATGGGCCTCTGGAGGAGGCGGGCGTTTGTGGGCCAGAAGAAACAGGTGGCAGCACTCGGCGTCGTCGAGCTTTAGCGCGTGAGCCACGCTCAGCAAAAATTTCTCCGATACCTGAATATCCCGCCCTTGCTCGAACCAGGTATACCAAGTCAGCCCCACGCCAGCCTTCGCTGCAACTTCCTCTCGGCGTAGGCCCGGCGTTCGGCGCCGCCCATGTGAGGGCAGGCCAACGTCGGCCGGCGTCAGTTTCTTGCGGTGCCAGGTAAGAAATTCGGACAACTCGTTCTTGGTGCGGTTGAGGCTTCGCTCGATCATGGCTATTGCCACCAGTAATAGGATAACTACTTAAATTGTACTAACACTTGATCGCTCCGAAGATGAGACCTTCCGCAACCAAGCCGGGCAAACCGGGAGGTCACACTTGAATACATCTGGCGATTCAACCCTTAAAACCGAAACCTTCCAGGCGCATGGCCAAGCCGCTGAAAACCGCGCGAGTAACCGTGAGTGGCTTGGGCTGGCGCTGCTGTCGCTGCCTACCATGTTGCTTGGGCTGGACATGACACTCTTGCACCTGGCCTTGCCCGCGCTGGCGGTTGATCTGCGGCCGACAAGCGCGCAAACACTTTGGATCGTCGATGCCTATGGCTTCATGATCGCTGGGTTTCTTATCACGATGGGAACGCTAGGTGATCGCATAGGGCGGCGCAAATTGCTCATGATCGGCGCAACTGCTTTCGGGGTCGCCTCCGTAATGGCGGCCTACTCGACTAGCGCTTCCATGTTAATTGCCGCACGCGCCGTGTTAGGTGTCGCGGGCGCGACCCTGATGCCATCAACACTGGCGCTAATCAGCAACATGTTTCTTCACCCCCATCAACGCGCGCTTGCCATAGGGATATGGGCCACCATGTTTGCGCTGGGCATGGCCGTTGGGCCCGTGTTGGGTGGCGGCTTGCTTGAACACTACGGGTGGGGGGCTGCATTTCTCGTCGCGCTGCCGGTCGTGGGGCTTTTGCTGGTAGCCGCCCCGTATCTACTGCCGGAATACAGCGCTCCGCAACAAGGGCGTCTGGATCTGCCTAGCGTCGCGCTGTCGCTGCTGGCTTTGCTCCCGATCATCTATGGCATCAAGCAAATCGCCAAGGATGGGATAGGAGCCAGCGCCGCGCTTGGCATCGCGGTCGGGCTGATATTCATGTTTGTTTTCATCCGGCGGCAGCGCCTATTGGCCAGTCCGCTCGTCGATCTCAGCCTGTTCTCCAATAAGGCAACTAGTGTGGCCTTATTGGTGCTCCTGGTTGGCCTGATAGGCGTCGGCGGGACGATGTTGCTAGTGACTCAGTATCTGCAGCTGGTGGCTGGACTGTCACCGCTAGTCGCAGGGCTGTGGATGGGGCCGCCCGCTCTCGCCATGCTGGCGGCAGGCATTACCGCACCGCTGCTTGCAAGGCGCATTCGGCCAGGCCATGTCATAGCGGGAGCGCTGGGCCTATCTGCAGTGGGCTATCTGATGTTGGCCCAGCTCGACAATTCGCCCCATGGGGTAACCTTGGTAACGGCATCGTTTTCGCTGGTCTACCTTGGCTTGGGCACCATTGCTGCGTTGGGAACGGATCTGGTAGTAGGGGCAGCACCTGCCGAAAAGGCAGGATCTGCCTCGGCTATGTCTGAGACGGTGCAGGAGCTTGGCTTGGCGGTAGGCATTGCCGCGCTGGGTAGCCTGACGACCGCTGTTTATCGCAACAGCATGACCGACCAGCTCAGCGGGTTAATGGCGCAGGATATCCAGCATGTGGTATCGGACAGCCTCGCCGGCGCCCAGTCGGTATCGCAACAGCTGCCCGCTGGTGTATTGGAACAGGCGCAAGCAGCATTCGTGATGGGGTTCAATGTAGCTGCAGTGACCAGCGGCATCAGCATTGCTGTGCTGGCTGGGCTGGCGGCAATCAATTTACGACATATCGGCTTGAGCGCTGACACTTCCTCCCGCGAATCCAACGATCGCCCCCCGTTTAGTTAGAAGGCACGCCTATTTGCGTAACGGGAGCGGGTAGCAAGCATCGCGATACTGCCATCGATCCGTTGAAGAACCGCGAGGAAAAGAGGGCAGATTGATTTTTCTGCCTCCCCCGCCTAGTCAACCGATGACATCACTCGGAACAGGCGAAACCCCAAACTAAGAAGTTCTGCAAGTAGGGCTTTTTTATCTGGAGCGGGCGAAGGGAATCGAACCCTCGTCATGAGCTTGGGAAGCTCAGGTAATGCCATTATACGACGCCCGCTCAGGGGTGCCTTTGTACCAGAAGGCCGTGTGGAAATGAAGCGGGCGTGAGGGCTTTTTCGGTGAGTGGGTTAGATCTGGGCGGTCTCGGCGGCGGTCAGTGTTCGGTAGCGGCCAGGGGCGAGGGCGGTATCCAGGGTCAGTGGCCCCATGCGCTCGCGGTGCAGGGCGGTGACCTTGTTGTTGAATTGGCCGAACATCCGTTTGACCTGATGGTAGCGACCTTCACGCAGAGTCAGGCGTGCCTGATGCGAGTCCAGTAGTTCCAGTTTGGCAGGCAGGGTGGTGAGGTTCTCGAAGCGAAAGTAGAGGCCTTCGGCAAAGCGATCGACACACGCCGGGTCGATGGGGTCTTCGGTTTCCACCAGGTAAGTTTTACCTAGCTGGCTTGAGGGTTGGGTTAGGCGGCGCGACCAGAGCCCATCGTTGGTGATGATCAGCAGCCCGGTGGTGTTGAAGTCTAGCCGTCCGGCGATGTGCAGCTGGTCCTTGTCGGGTTCGTGCAACAAATCCAGTACCGTTGGGTGTTGCGGATCGGATGTCGCACTGACGCAGCCAACCGGTTTGTTCAGCATAAAAAATCGAGCAGGCTTGCCTGCCTGCAATATTTCACCGTCAAGTTCGACGCGGTCGAAGAGGCGGACCTCATGGGTGCCATCGCAGATGATCTTGCCATTCACCGACGCGCGGCCCGAAGCCAACAGCAGGCGTGCCTGACGATGGCTGCAGTGGGGCAGGTTGGCTAGAAAGCGGTCGAGGCGCATCAGGATTTTGTAGGCAGCTCGCCACGCGCGCAGCGCTGGCAAATACAGGCTTTGTTCAGCGCGTCGTCAGGAATCTGTTCACTGGCTTCTGGCGCGATTTCAGCGTTGAAGCACCAGCAAGGCTGCGTTGCGGTAGCCGGGTTGCTGAGGCTGCATTGATTGGGTTCGCCGCAGACCGGGCATTTACTGGAATCGAGCGTGTGAGTCATAACCGCCTCCAGACAGTGGCTGCGCATGATGGTGGAGCGGCCATTCGGGGCTCGAAGCGGGAGACCGGCGTTGCGCACGGCTCCCGCACGGTCACCTCGTTACTTGACGCGCTGCCCTGGTTTGGCGCCGCTGTCCGGGCTGAGTAGATAGATTTCTTCGCCGCCTGGGCCCGCTGCGAGCACCATGCCTTCGGACACGCCGAATTTCATTTTGCGCGCCGCGAGGTTGGCGACGTAGAGGGTCAGTCGGCCTTCCAGCTGGCTCGGGTCCGGGTAGGCGCTCTTGATGCCGGAGAACACGTTGCGCTTGGCGTCGCCGATATCCAGCGTCAGGCGCAGCAGCTTGTCTGCGCCTTGGACGAATTCGCATTTCTCTATCAGGGCGATGCGCAGGTCGACTGCCGCAAAGGCGTCGAAGGCGATCTCAGCTGCCAGCGGCTCCTTGACCAGCTCGCCGTTGCCTATGGATTGGGCGGCGGCTTCGGTGGAGGCGAGGTCTTCCTTGGATGATTCGATCATGGCTTCGATTTTCGCGGGCTCGATACGGGTCAGCAGTGGCGTGAAGGCGTTCAGCTGGTGGTTGCTCAGAAGCTCGGCGTGGTCGTTCCAGGTCAGCGGCTCGACATTGAGGAAACGCTCGGCGTCCGCTGCCAGATTCGGCAGCACCGGCTTGAGGAAGATCACCAGCTGGCGGAACAGATTGACACCCGTGGCGCAGATCGCCTGGACTTCAGCCTGTTTGCCTTCCTGCTTGTTCAGCGCCCAAGGCGCCTTGTCGGCAATCCAGGCGTTGGCGCGATCGGCTAGGCCCATGATCTCGCGCATCGCTCGGGCGAAGTCTCGGCTTTCGTAAGCTTCGGCGATCGACGGGGCGGCCGCGCGGAAGGCATCGGTCAGTTCGGGAGCGGCGTTGTCCGCTACCAGCAGTCCCGCGTTGCCCTTGTGGACGAAGCCGGCGCAGCGGCTGGCGATGTTGACCACCTTGCCGACCAGATCGGAATTGACCTTCTGCACGAAGTCTTCGAGGTTGAGGTCGAGATCGTCCACACCACGGCCGAGCTTGGCGGCGTAGTAGTAGCGCAGATACTCGGGGTTCAGGTGTTCGAGGTAGGTGCGCGCCTTGATGAAGGTGCCGCGTGATTTGGACATTTTCTGACCGTTCACCGTCAGGTAGCCGTGCACCGCGACGGCGGTTGGCTTGCGCAGGCCCGCGCCTTCGAGCATGGCGGGCCAGAATAGGGTGTGGAAATTGATGATGTCCTTACCGATGAAGTGGTACAGCTCAGTGGTCGAATCCTTCCTCCAGAAGGCATCGAAGTCTAGCTCCGGGTGGCGCGCGCAGAGATTCTTGAAGCTGGCCATATAGCCGATCGGGGCATCCAGCCAGACGTAGAAGTACTTGCCGGGCTCGCCTGGGATTTCGAAACCGAAGTAGGGGGCGTCGCGGGAAATATCCCATTCGTGCAGGCCCGCATCGAGCCACTCGGCGATCTTGTTCGCCACCGAGTCTTGCAGGGTGCCGCTGCGCGTCCACTGCTTGAGCATCGCCTCGAAGTCGGGCAGTTTGAAAAAGAAGTGCTTGGAGTCGCGCAGCACCGGCGTAGCGCCGGAAATGGCCGAGCGCGGATCTTTCAGTTCGGTGGGCTCGTAGGTCGCGCCGCACTTCTCGCAGTTGTCGCCGTACTGGTCCTCAGCGCCACACTTCGGGCAGGTGCCCTTGATGAAGCGGTCCGCGAGGAACATGCCTTTCTCGGGATCGAAATACTGGGTCACCGAGCGGGTGGCGATATGTCCGGCGTCGCGTAGACGCGTGTAGATCATCTCGGACAGTTCACGGTTCTCTTCGGAGTGGGTCGAATGGAAGTTGTCGAAATTGACCAGGAAATCGGCGAAATCTGCACTGTGCTCGGCCTGCACATTAGCAATCAGCTGTTCGGCGGTGATGCCTTCCTTCTCGGCACGCAGCATGATGGCCGAGCCGTGGGCGTCGTCGGCGCAGACATAAATGCACTGGTTGCCGCGCAGTTTCTGAAACCGCACCCACATGTCCGTCTGGATGTACTCGAGCATGTGGCCAAGGTGGATCGAACCGTTGGCGTAGGGCAGGGCACTGGTAACGAGGATCTGGCGAGCTTCGGACATTGGAGATCTGCAGTCGGGATTGCGAAGTGAGTCAGTAACTATAAAGGTGCGGCGCTTTTTTTTCATCCGCACTGGCGCGGCCGGTGCTGGTCGAATACCGAGTGCCGCGCCATGTTGACGCGGTTGATGAGCCCATACGGCGCCACGGGGTAAGATGCCCGTCTGTTTTACTAGGTTTTCTTGGGAGTAGTCATGACCGTCACACGCGAAGCTGTGGAAGCCGTACTGCGTCAGTACACCGACCCGAACCTGAACCAGGACCCGGTAGCGGCCGGTTGCCTGCGTTCGATCGATATCGAGGGCGATCGCGTCAGCGTAAGGCTTGAACTCGGTTATGCGGCCGGGTTGTTTCGCAGCGGATGGGCGCAGATGTTGGCCATGGCCATTGAGCAGCTCGAAGGTGTGACACACGCCGATGTAAAGGTCGATTGCATGATCCAATCGCACAAGGCGCAGGATCAGCTGGAAGCGCTGGGCAATGTGAAGAACATCATCGCCGTGGCGTCAGGTAAGGGCGGTGTGGGTAAATCTACTACCGCTGCCAACCTGGCACTGGCGCTGGCGCGTGAAGGTGCGCGTGTAGGCGTACTGGATGCGGATATCTACGGGCCGAGCCAGGGCATTATGTTTGGCATTCCCGAAGGCACCAGGCCTGAGATACGCGATGGCAAAGCATTCATCCCGCTTGAGGCGCACGGTGTACAGGTCATGTCGATGGCCTTCCTTGCGGACGACAAGACGCCGATGGTCTGGCGCGGCCCGATGGTATCCGGTGCGCTGCTGCAACTGATCACCCAGACGGCGTGGAATGATCTCGACTATCTCGTTGTGGATATGCCACCGGGTACGGGTGATATCCAGTTGACGTTGGCGCAGAAGGTGCCGGTGGTTGGTGCCGTTATCGTTACGACACCCCAGGACCTGGCGCTGCTGGACGCCAAGAAGGGCGTGGAGATGTTCCGTAAGGTGAACATTCCGGTGCTCGGTGTGGTGGAGAATATGGCCATTCACATCTGCTCGAATTGCGGGCACGCCGAGCATCTGTTTGGTGAGGGTGGCGGTGAGAAGCTGGCTGCCCAGTACAACGTCGAGCTGTTGGCCTCGTTGCCACTGTCGATGGCCATTCGCACCCAGGCTGATGCGGGCAAGCCGACCGCCATCGCCGATCCGGAAAGCCAGATCGCGATGATTTATCAGCAGATGGCCCGTAGCGTAGGGGCGCGGATTTCCCAGAGCGGGCAGATCATCGCGCAATCGATGCCGAACATTTCCGTGTCCGACGATTGATATGATCAGCGGGTGGCGCATGGCGCCGCCTGTCTCTGGATGTCAGGTTTCACGAATCGCAGGCATAAAAAAGCCCCGCCGAAGCGGGGCTTTTTCAGAGAAGCCTCAGGTTAGATAACCTGAACTTCCTCAGCTTGCATGCCCTTCTGGCCGCGGGTAGCGACGAAGGAAACTTGCTGGCCTTCTTTCAGGCTCTTGAAACCGTCGCCTTGGATGGCGCGGAAGTGTACGAAGAGGTCGTCACCGGATTGCGGAGTGATGAAGCCGAAGCCTTTTTCATCATTGAACCACTTAACGGTACCGGTTTGGCGATTGGACATTTGAATGTCTCCTTGAACGATGTAGAGATAATTTGAACGGGCAAATACCCCGAACGGTGACTGTGTGCAAGGAGTTAGGAGTCGTAGCAATGATCGGATCGAAATCTAAACATGTAGCGATTCACGGTGACACATGCAGCAGCAGCCAATGAAAGATACTCCATTTCTGTCGCAATGCGAGCATTATTTTCAGTTTCCGGCCAAAGCGTCAGAGATGCGACGCAAGGTCCTGAGTCGCGGCCTTTGAACCCGCTTCATGGCCTCGGTAAGATGCGCACCTTATCTAAACGCCCACCAGCCAAATCAGGACGCCCGCCATGAGCATCAAATCGGACAAGTGGATTCGCCGGATGGCCCAGGAGCACGGCATGATCGAGCCCTACGTCGAGCGTCAGATGCGCGGCGAGGGCAGCGAGCGCCTGATCTCCTATGGCGTGTCCAGCTATGGCTACGACGTACGCTGCGCCGACGAATTCAAGATTTTCACCAACATCAATTCGGCAATTGTCGACCCGAAAAACTTCGACGAGAAGAGCTTCGTGGACATCAAGAGCGACGTCTGCATCATTCCGCCGAACTCGTTCGCGCTGGCCCGCACCGTCGAGTATTTCCGTATTCCGCGCAACGTGCTGACCATCTGCTTGGGGAAAAGCACCTACGCCCGCTGCGGCATCATCGTCAACGTGACGCCGTTGGAACCCGAGTGGGAAGGGCATGTCACCCTGGAGTTTTCCAATACCACCACGCTGCCGGCAAAGATCTATGCCAACGAGGGCGTAGCGCAGATGCTATTTCTGGAGTCGGATGAAGAATGCGAGACGTCCTACCGCGATCGCGGTGGCAAATATCAGGGTCAACGAGGCGTGACGCTGCCCAAGGCGTAAGCCGTTCGGGATGCTCTGATTCCTTCTTAAGAATGCGGATGGTAGCTGTTGCTGCCATCCGCATTTTCATTCCAGGGCTGGCTCGTCACGCCCCGTTCATCACCAAGGCAGCGCTTCGCCTTGGTAGTCGATGAAGCGGTGGCCGCGTTGTCCGGCTGCGCGCTTGACCTGCTCGACCATGCCGCGGCAGCTGGTTTCGATGTCCAGCGGCGCTTCCGCCCCGCCCATATCGGTCTTCACCCATCCCGGATGCATAGAAAGCACCGTAAGACACGTATCTTCGCCAAGCTCTGCAACGAAGGTTCGGGTCAGGTGGTTGAGTGCCGCCTTGCTCGCACCGTAGAGCGGCATCCCCATTCCAGGACCGGTTTCAACGCTGCCCATGATCGAACTCATGAATGTAATGACGCCCATGCGCGGGTCGACCAGGGCGCGCATGCGCTGGGCCAGTCGCACCGGCGCGATCGCGTTGGTCACAAACAGCCGGCGGACGTCTTCGTCAGTGGCGGTATCGGCCGAAAGCGTGCGGGAGCCCGAGATGCCTGCGTTGATATAGAGCACGTCCAGTGTGATGCCGGACAATCGTTGGGCGAGGGCGTCGACGCTGGCCGCATCGTCGATATCCAGCGTTTCGATACGAATATCCTCGACGGCCTTCAGCTCTTCTGCGCGCTGTGGATCACGAACGGTTGCAATCACCTGCCATCCGTCGCGGGAGAACTGTTCCACCAGGCCCAGGCCGAGGCCGCGTGATGCACCGATGATCAGGACTGTATTGGGCATGGGAAAGCTCCAAAATAGGACGGGCTAGCAAGCATAGCTGATGTCGCCACTGCGTTCGTCCGTGCGGCCCGCCTGGCTCGTATCGCTATCTCCTGAAACGAAAATGCCCGCATCACTGTGATGCGGGCATTTTCGTTGCGAGCAGCATGGGCCGGGCGGGCCGTCCCATACTGCAGTCTGGGGCTCAGCCCGCGAAGTTTTTCGCGACGAAGTCCCAGTTGACGATGTTCCAGAACGCTTCGACGAACTTCGGACGCGCGTTGCGGTAGTCGATGTAATAGGCGTGTTCCCAGACATCGCAGGTCAGCAGCGGCTTGTCGCCAGCGGTCATTGGGTTGCCGGCACCGATGGTGCTCGCCAGGCCGAGGCTGCCGTCGGACTTCTTCACCAGCCAGGCCCAGCCGGAACCGAAGGTGCCGATGGCGGTTTTGGTGAACTCTTCCTTGAACTTGTCGAAAGAGCCGAAGGAGGCGTTGATGGCATCAGCCAGAGCGCCGGTCGGCTGGCCACCGGCGTTCGGCGCCATGCAGTTCCAGAAGAAGGTGTGGTTCCAGACCTGAGCGGCATTGTTGAAGATGCCACCAGATGAGGTCTTGATGATGGTTTCCAGATCCTTGCCTTCGAACTCGGTGCCTGGGATCAGGTTGTTCAGGTTGGTCACGTAGGCCTGGTGATGCTTGCCGTGGTGATATTCGAAGGTCTCGGCGGAAATGTGCGGCTCGAGGGCGGTTTTTTCAAACGGAAGCGGCGGCAATTCGAAAGCCATGGTGTATCTCCTGCTCAGGTGTCGAGAATAGATGCGGCTCGGAAGGAGGCAGTCTGCGCTGGCTACCAGCGCCTCGCGGAACGGAGAAACTACTGCACCGATGTTCGTCCGTTTGCGCCTGTCTTTCCCTTCGCCAGCTACATGCGTGCGCATTCTTTCGGCCGTTCACGGGCGGCCGTAATAGCGGACTGAAGCGTTCCACTTCATGCCCGCGAACCAAGGATCATAGCACCCACCCTGAGGCAAAACCACGCGCCAACTGTGTGGGAAAGCGGAGGCCAGAGCCACTTGGTTGAGGCTTATGCGGGCTTGTTGCTGCTTGAAGCCCTCTGCGTGGACCGCTGATAGAAGCCGGTGTTCCTCAGGCGAGAACAACCAGCTGCGCGGCGACGAAAAACATCATTCCCGCCACACCCAGATCGATTAGCCGCCAGGTCAGCGGTCGTGCGAGCCACGGCGCAAGCCACGCGCCGCCAAGGGCGAGCAGCAGAAACCACACAGTAGATGCGCTCGCGGCGCCGAGCGTATAGGCGCCTGGCTCGGGTTGTTGAGCACCGAGCGAGCCAATCAGCAACACCGTGTCGAGGTAGACGTGTGGGTTGAGCAGGGTGACGGCCAGCGCGGCGAGCAGAACGTTCTGCAGCGATCGCGGCCGACGCTGGGCATCCTGCTGCAAAGCGTGCGGGCGTGCCGCGCGATGCAATGCCATTGCGCCGTAAAACAGTAGGAAAATCACGCCTCCCCAACGCGTGATCTGCAGCAGCAAGGGGCTTTGCGCCAGCAGCGCCGCGAGCCCGAAAACCCCCATGCTAACCAGCAGAATATCGCAGAGGATACAAAGGGCCGCGACAGACAGATGGTGTTCCCGGCGCAAGCTCTGCGCCAGTACGAACGCATTCTGGGCGCCGATGGCGATGATCAGGCCTGCCGTGACCAGTAAACCGTTGAAGTAGCTCTGCCACATAACGCTCTGCCTTTGCATTGAGAGAATGCTCGCAGTCTCCGTGGAGTAGGATTATAAGGAAAACGAAATATGGTAATGACATATAAGGAATGCTAATGCTCGATTACAAGCTCTTGACTGCTTTGGCAGCGGTGGTCGAGCAGGCCGGATTCGATCGAGCTGCTCAGGCGCTGGGGCTGTCGCAGTCGGCGGTGTCGCAACGCATCAAGCTGCTGGAGGCACGACTCGGGCTACCGGTCCTGCTGCGCGCGTCGCCACCCCAGCCGACCGAGATTGGTCGTCGGCTCCTCAATCATGTGCAGCAGGTGCGGTTGCTGGAGCGTGATCTTCAGGGCCAGGTGCCGGCGCTGGCGGAAGGCCGATTGCCCGAGCGGCTGCGCATCGCCCTCAATGCCGACAGCCTCTCGACTTGGTGGGCTGATGCGGTGGCACCGTTCTGTACGACGCACGGCGTGGTGCTCGACCATGTATTGGAGGACCAGGACGTGGGCCTCAAGCGTATGCGAGCGGGGGAGGTGGCGGCTTGCGTATGCGCGGTGGAGCGGCCCCTGGCGGGGGCTCGCAGTCAGTTTCTCGGAGCCATGCGCTATCGCGCATTGGCCAGTCCGGCATTCGTTGCCCGACATCTTGGGGATGGCGCGTCGGCAGACGCATTACTGCGGGCACCGGCGATCGTGTTCGGCCCCGATGATCAATTGCAACATCGCTATCTGGCTTCGCTGGGGCTGGTCGGTGCCTTCAGCCATCACCTGTGCCCGTCATCCGAGGGCTTCGTGCGCTTGCTCAAGAGCGATCTCGGCTGGGGGCTGGTGCCTGAACTTCAGGTGCGTGGGGAACTCGCCAGCGGCGTGTTGGTCGATGTGTTCCGGGGTATGCCCATCGACGTGCCGCTTTACTGGCACCACTGGCGCAATGGCGGTGCATTGCTCGCCGAACTCACGCAGCAGCTGACACGCTCGGTGAGGCAATGGCTGGTGGATTGACGGGGTTCAGCTCACGACACGCTGGCCACGATAGATGCGCACCGACGGCTCATGTCGCCCATGGCTCCCGGGAGGTGAAGGCTTCGTCACAACGGGTGGAGGCATATCACTGTAGGTCGCCAGCTGCTTGCCGAGATCGCGAGTCGTTTCGTCACTGGAGCAAAGACAGGCGGTCAACATCGCCTGGATCACGTCGGGTTGGCTCAGGCGGATATCCAGTTGCTGTTCCTCGCGCAACCGACGTCGCAGATGTTGCATGCAATCCAGCACAGGCTTGTTGAACTCCATGATGATTCGTTCTCCTGATCGTGCCGTCGTCCGGATCCTTGGCCCGACATCCGTGTCGGAAAGCGCTATCCGCTGGCATGGCTGACGAAGCAACAGGCGTACCAGTTCTCGATTTTGCCGCCGTGACATGGACGGAATTTTGCCGAGGCCAGGCGTGGCTGGGCTTATGCAACGGTTGAATCGTTGCCGGAAGCACGACGTGCCGGCGCTCTCGAACCACCCGCTGCGCCTGGACTGCACGATCTTGAGCCGTCGCAGCGTGATACGCCTGTTGACGGTGCAACTTATGGCAAACGATGCCGCTGAAGTGACTCGGTTGAATCGTTATACTGCGCGTTGTTTCTTGCTTCGCGCCACTTAAAGGTACTCCATGCGCAACGATGCTCACGATGAACTGGACCACGTACCCAGCCTGACCGCCGGCCGTGACCGCAACCCCTATCCTGCGCCGGAGTTCGAGCCGATCAGCAAGCCCGTTGAGCGCGACCCGGACGACACGCGGCCGAGGCAAAAGCGTCGTGCGGTCAGCACCGCTCCGCTGTGGATCATGATCGTCGCGCTGTTCGCCTCGCTGGTAGCGCTGGGCTGGTGGAACCAGCAGCAGGTCTCCAGGCTCGAGGCGCAGCTGGTGGCCACCCAGGAGAGCTTTGCGCGTATCAGTGAAGACGCCACCGGCCGGCTGCAAGATATTTCTGGGAAGATCGTTGCGACGGAATCCAACGTCACCACCGAAGGCGAGGCTTTAAAACTGCGGATCAAACAGCTGGAAAAGCAGGCACTGGATCTGGCTGAGCAGCAGCGAGCGATCACTACCCAGCAGCAGAGCCTGACCGGCAAACAGAGCAATCAGGATCAACGCCTGGACGAGCAGGGGATACGCATTGAACGTGTCGCCACTGACGTGCGCGGCCATCAATCCACCACCGCAACGCTAACCGAAACCATCAAGAGCCTCGCCAGTGAGCAGGCGGCGCTCAAGTCGTCGGTAGCGAGGCTGAAAGGTTCGGTGGATGACTTGAGCACGCTAACCGCCCAAGTCGGTGGGTTGGAGAAGCTTCCCGCTCGGGTCGAGGGGCTGAGCAAGGATATCGCCGCGCTGAAGCAGCAAGGCGGCGACAGCCAGGCCATCAGCCGGCTCGAGCAGGATGTGCTGGTTCTGCGCAGCGAACTGGATAACCGGCCAGCAGCCAAGCCTGGTGTCAATACGTCGGAGTTCGATTCGTTCCGCGCTCAGGTGACCCGCACCATCAATGGCTTGCAAGGCCAGATCGCCAATCTGCAGCAGCAGATCGACCAGCGCTAACGTGAGGCAAAAAAAAAGCCGCTGTGCATGAGCAGCGGCCGGGCAAATCAGCCAACGAGGAGTAACGGTTTACAGATCCAGCGCCAGTGACACGCCGATTCCCTGGTTGCGGTTGTCATTGCCCTGGTAGTTGTAATTGGCGCGCAGACTCAGCCCCGTCGTCAGCTGGTGAGCGACGCCCACAGTGAAGCGAGTCTGACTGCCGGTGGGCGTGGCACCTGGCAGCTCGAAGCTGTTGTTCTCCACGCTGTTCAGCGACATTCGCAAGTCTTCACGCTCGTCATCTTTTCGTTCCACTTCGCGGGCCACTTCGGCAAACAGGCGGGTGCGCTGCGTGAGGGCATAATTGCCGAACAGGCCGACCGATAGGCGCAGCGACTCGAGCTCCTGGTCCTCGTAACTCAGGGCCGTCGAGCTGGCGCCTTTCTCGCTGTAACCATCCACTTCGACTTTCTGATAGCTGGCGCCGACAAATGGACCGAACTGCAGCGGATCGCCGATGTGCATTAGATTGAAGCCGGTCTTGGCCGACGCGCCCCAGAGCACGCCTTCGGTACTGCCTTTCTCGGAACGTTCCGCTATCCCCAAGGCAAAGGTGCGCTTCAGGTCGTCGTAATCCAGATATCCGGCGCTGACGTTGAAATCCGCGAAGAATCGGTCCTGCTGATAGCCGGCGAATGCACTGGCCAGATAGCTGCGCATGGCGTAATCCGAATCGTCTTCGCCGAGGTTTAGCGTGTTTTGCGCCAGCCCCAGGCTGAGCCCCGCCAGCCAGCTGTCGTTGACCCGGTTGGTCACGCCGACTGCCAGGGTCGGGCTGTCGCCGTCTCCGCCGCCAAAACCGTCGTACTCCGGCCGGTTGTAACCGCCCTGGACGAAGGTGCGCCACGACCCGATCGATTGCCAGTTACCGCGTTGCGCAGCCAGTTCGTTATCCAGCATTTGCAGGTGATTGCGTAAAGCCGAGCGGCCCATTTCCGGCAGCAGCGACACCTCTGCAGGCGCGGACAGAATCGAATAGATGTAGTCGGCGCCGATCTGGTGAACCGCGGTGGTCGGATGCACGCCATCGTTGAACAGCAGGCGGCTCGGGTCGGCGTTGAGGTTGGTGTTGTTGACCGGGTCCGTAAGACCGTAGGTCGGGTCGCTCGCGCAGCCGTCGCCACTGAAGCAGACTGCGGTCTGATCGATCGTCGCATCAAAGCCGAAACGGGCGAGGTCGGCCCTCACTTCCGAGAGCAGCAGGCGGTTGTTCAGCAGCACGTAGTTACCACCTTGAGCCTGAAGCCCGGCCGCGAGTTCGGCATTGAAGCTGTCGCTCAGGCCGTTCAGCAGGCTGCCCAAGCCCGGCAGGCTGTTACCCAGCGGTGTATTGCCGACATCTGGAAGGTCGGAGATGACGATATAACGGGCGCCGGCAGCCTGTAGGGCGCCGACGGCGGCTATCATGTTGGCGGCTGCCTGTGCCATCGTGACCGGATAGCCATTCTGGACCAGTTGGAAAATGTCGTTGGCGCCGCCATTGAGGTAGTACAGCCCGTTCGGGTCGACCTGCGGATTGTCCACCAGATAGCCCAGGCGGCGGCGAGGAGGCAGCCCAGCAGCGGCAACTGTCGAGAAGCCGACAAGCGAATCGAGAATCTGATCCGAACGGTAACCCCCTACCGCATAGTTGGTACCGTCCGGGTTACCGGTCAGAAGGGCGGGCAGCAACGGCGTCGATGGCAAGGACTGCAGACCCAGGCGGTTGGCGAGTAGCTGAGTAGCAACCCGGCCGGCATATTCGCTGTTGTCTGCCGTGTAATCGGGGCCGGTGCGGTTGGTGAAACGCAGACCGCCTGTCGGATTTCCGCCCAGCAGCGGGCTACCTGCATCTGGGAAGTTGCCAGCGTCGCTGAGGGAGTCCCCAAAATTGACGAACTGGCTGTACGGGCTGGTTTGCGCCTGGGCTGCAATGGACGTCCCGGCCAGCAAAATAGCGAGAGCAAGGGGTTTGAGGGTGTTCTGCACGGAGGCAACTCCTAGTTATTTTTATTGGCAGTCGGGAGGCTTATAGCTCCGTAACCCAAACTAATCCCGACAGTTATTCGACATAAGCGCTCTAAAGCGTCATTTTTTTCGCAGCGGCCTTGTCCCTCTTAAGGAGTACTGGGCTCTGCGTCCGCGATTGGTTGGGCTTGTGCGGATAGAACTTCATAGTCCGCTCTCTGGTATTGGCGATGTCGGCCGTTAACTGGGTGAGCAACCCGGGCCGCGCACGGTGATATCGAAGTGATATCATTGCCGACGGCTAATGCCCAGGCGTGGCTGGCCTTAACAACCTCCATTCGGTGATTCTGAAATGCCGTCCTTGATCGACTTGTTGTCGAGCCGCCTGGCGTCCTTGCTGCCCGGTGAGCTCAAGCCCGACGAGTTCATGAAACTGATCGTTCCTCACCGCCACTCGATGCTGCTGACCCAGCGTCGCGCGACTCTGATCGTCAACCGCGTCAGGCTCTTTGCGTTCCTCTTCGCCGTCTTGACGCCGGTGTGGGGAATCATCGATCTGATGGTCTTCAGCTACCCGTTGTGGCTCGGTCTGGCAACGTTCCGCCTGCTCGCCTGTGCGGCCTTCGCGTGCCTGCTGCTGTTCTATCGACCCAGCGGTAATCTGTTCGATGCCTACCGCGCCTTGGCGCTGCTGTTCGCCATCCCCACTGCGTTCTATATCGCTTCGCATACACTGCTTGGCGGCTATCAGCTCACGCAGCTATCCGCGGTGGTGGCGACAGGCTATGCCTTTCTACCTTTCGTGCTGATGGCTGGGCTGGCGATATTTCCGCTCACCCTGGTGGAGAATGTTGTCATGGCTTGCGTCTTGCTCCTGGCGCACGCGTTGGCCGGTTATCTATCGTGGGCGACACTGAACTGGCCTTCCTTCGCCGGCGGCTTCTGGTTGCTGATCTTGATCGCTGCGGTCACGGCACTCGCCAGCCTCAGTCAACTGGCGTTCATGGTCGCGCTGGTACGTCAGGCGATTCGTGATCCGCTCACCGGCGTCTTCTCCCGTGGTAGCGGGCAGGAGATCCTCCAGCTGCAATGGGATACCGCGCGACGCCACGACACCGGTCTTGCCGTTGCCTTCATCGATCTCGACCATTTCAAGTCGATCAACGACACCTTTGGTCACGAAGCCGGGGATCTCATGCTGCGTGACTGCACCCAACACATGCTGGCCAGCCTGCGCAGCACCGACACCTTGCTGCGTTGGGGCGGTGAAGAGTTCGTTGTGATCATGCCTGACACCGATCTGGAACACGCTCGCCTAGCGCTCGTTCGCATGGTTCGCAACGGTCTCGGAATGCGGCCTGACGGCAATGCCCTGACGGCCAGTATTGGCCTGGCCGAGCGCTGCGTCGATTTCGCCGAAAGTGCCCGAGAGCTGCTCGACATCGCCGACAAGCGGATGTACCGAGCGAAAACCACAGGCCGCAACCGGCTCTGCTCCGGGACGGATGGCGTGGATGAATCCGAGTTGCCGTTTTCTTAGGGTGAGCGCTGGTCTACCGAGAACACATGCTTGAGGTAAGAGACGAAGGCCTCGTCGCGGCACATGGTTTTGCCCGGAGAGTCGGAGATCTTTGCCACCGGCTGGCCGTTGCAGCTGGTCATCTTGATTACCATGTTGGTCGGTTCGACGCCCGGTATGTCGCAGGTCAGCTGGGTGCCGATGCCGAAACTGGTCTTGCTGCGCCCGGCGAGTGCGCGATAGATGCCAAGGGCCTTGGGAATATCGAGACCATCGGAAAATACCAGCTGTCGGGTCATCGGGTCGATGCCGAGGCGTTGGTAATGGGCGATGGCCTTTTCCGCCCACTCGATGGGGTCTCCCGAATCGTGGCGTAGTCCGTCGAACAGCTTCGCCAGATACAGATCGAAGTCGGCTGTGAAGGCGTCCATGGTGATGCAATCGGTAATGGCGATGCCCAGCGCGCCGCGATATTCGCGAGCCCAGCAATCCAGCGCCGCGCTCTGGCTGTCGATAAGCCTGGGCCCCAGTTGCTGGTGCGCCATGATCCATTCATGCGCCATGGTGCCCATCGGTTTGAGATCGAGTATTCGGGCCAGATGGACGTTGCTGGTGCCAACGAAATGACCGGGGAAGCCTTCTCTCAGCCGTTCGACGACCATCGCCTGCACCGCAAAGGAAAAGCGTCGGCGGGTACCGAAGTCGGCGAGCTTGAATCCTGCCAGCTCTTCAGGGGTGGCTTCGTCGCGCAACCATTGGAGTTTTTCATCTAGCCGTGCTTCGGCTTGTTCCAGGGTAACGTGCCGATAGCGTGTCCGATTGCGCACCTCGCTGATGATGGCCAGCAGCGGGACCTCGAACAAAATTACGTGAAGCCAGGGTCCGCGCAGGTAAACCACCAGTTCGCCGGCTTCGAGCTCGACCCTCACATAGCGCAGATCGAAGCGAAACAGCCCGAGAAAGCGAATGAAATCCGGCTGTATGTAGGGAATCGCATCGAGGAAGGCGAGCTCGTCCTGGCTGAATGTAAGCTCGGCGAGCGCTTCTATTTGCTGTCGGATGTCGTCCAGATAGGGCGCCAGATCTTCTTCAGAGCGGCTACGGAAGGCCCATTCCACTTCGGCATTGGGGTAATGGTGCAGCACCGCCTGCATCATCGTCAGCTTGTAGTAGTCGGTGTCCAGTAGGCTCTGGACGATACGGTCGGAAAAAATGCTGACGCTCATGGGGCTGCTCCAGGACGGCGGGTTGGTATCAGGCTCCTCCGATACCTTCGATCACCTTACCGGTGCCGCCGCAGTTTTGGCATTCCCCGGGCTCATCACGACCACTGCCGTTGCATGCAGGGCAAATATTTTCGCCGGTACCGGGCGTGCCTGGCGCTGCTTGATCACCAGGGTTGGTTGGCACTGCTCCGTTTTCTTCATCGTCCATGCCTATGGTTCCCCACGGAAATGTCTATATTTAACTCTCATGCTAAGTAGTGATCGGGTCGTACTCTGTGTGTCGGTTTATTGTCGCAATACAGCACGCGGCTAACTTTTACTTAATAGTTAAAAAGAAAACGTTTTAAACAAAAAAGGCAAAGGGTTTAACCTTTGCCTTTTTATGGCGAGACAAATCAGCTATTGCTGTTGCGTCCACCGCCGTGGCTGTTCTGTCCACCTTTACGGCCTGCTTCCGAGGCCTTTTCCCGGTCGTTGGCAAAGTTGCCGCCACTGTTGTGGCCACCTTTCTTGCCAGCTTCCGAGGCTTTTTCGCGATCGTTGGCAAAGTTGCCGGGGTTCTTGTTTGGCATGTCTTTTTCTCCTCAATGGATACAGACGCTAAAGGGTCGATAAACTCATCGGCCTTCATGGTTTCAGAGCTCGGTTTCGTCTCAGGAGTTTCCATTGGCGAACAAACGGCAGACGAATGGTTATCGTGGCTAGTTGGAACTATGTCGAGTGCAAAGTTAAGCGAAACGGCAATGCTATTAGTACAGCAAGTTACATCGAACTTGCTGCCACATTGATTTCACGCCGCCAGTATCAGTTGACGCTGCGCGAGCAAGCGCATCACATAGCCGATCTTGAGCGCGGTGGGACCGAGAATCACCAGCGCATGGCAGGCAACCACGGCACCGAGCGGCAGATGGCGGTCGAACATGTACGCACCAGCGACGCCGGACAGAAGCAATACCAGGCCGATCGTCATGCAGAGATTGGCGATAACGAGCAGGCGATGCGGATCAAAGGGTTGCAGGGTCATCGGAATTCCCTCATGACGATGGGCTGATTTGAGGGGCAGCGGCAGGCTGACCCTCCCGAACTCACTCCAGCGCCGAAGCCGGGCCGAAAAACTCGTAGCGGGTCTGCTGCTCCGGTACTCCCAGCGTCCGCAACTGCCGGCGAATCGCCGCCATGAAGGGTTTTGGACCGAGGAAATAGGCGTCCAGATCGCGGTCGGCAGGCAGCCAGGCATCCAGCCGTTCCTCAGTCATCAGACCAACAGCGTCCGGCTGGTTGTCCTCGCCCTGATGTTCGTCATAGCAGTAGAAGCGCTTGAGATGCCCATGCCGCTCGGCCAGTGCGTCGATCGTCTGGCGGAACGCGTGGCTGTCGGCATTGCGAGTGCAATGGATGAAGTGGATCGGTCGTTCGGTGGCGACGGCTTCCTCGAGCATTGCCAGCGTCGGGGTAATCCCTACACCGCCACTGATGAGCACGAGGGGCTTGTCGCTGGGCTGCAGCGTGAACTCGCCAGCGGGTGCAAACAGCTCGAGGCTTTGGCCTTCTTCCATGCGATGCAAGGCATTGGACGCCACTCCGCCTGGCTCGCGCTTGACGCTGATGCGGTAGTCGCGGCCGTTGCTAGCGGCAGACAGCGAATAGTTGCGGCGAATCTCCTGACCATCCACTTGAAGGCGCAGGCCGATGTATTGCCCGGGCTTGTGCCTGACCACTGCACCGCCATCTTCCGGTTCCAGGTAGAGCGAGACGATCTCTGCGCTCTCGGCCACTTTGCGGGCGAGTCGGAAGCGTCGCGCGCCGCGCCAGCCGCCGGGGGCATCGGCCGTGGCGCTGTACAGCTGTTCTTCAGTGCCGATGAGAATGTCGGCTAGCTGGCCATAGGCGGCGGCCCAGGCATCGATCACCTCGTCGGTGGCTATCGCTTTGCCGAGCACTTCGCGAATCGCGCGCAGCAGACATGAACCGACAATGGGGTAGTGCTCCGGCAGTACTTGCAGAGCGACATGCTTGTTGACGACCTGGGAAACCAACCCGCCGAGCTGGTCCAGACGATCGATATGCTTGGCGTACATCAGCACGCCATTGGCCAAGGCACGGGGCTGGTCGCCGCTGGCCTGGTGTGCCTGGTTGAACAAGGGACGTACTTCGGGGTGTTCGGCCAGCATTAATTTGTAGAAGTGATTGGTCAGCGCTTCACCACCGGTTTCCAGCAGCGGGACGGTGGCTTTGATCAGGGCACGTTGTTCAGCGCAAAGCATGGATAGGCTCCAGATGATTGGGACGCCTGTCTCTGATGTACGGTGCGCAATCAAGCGCTGCACGGACAGGTTGCCCTATCTCTTTCAATAACCGTTCCAGCTTGGAATTGACCAGAATCAAGGGCTTGCGCAGCGGAGGGGTGATTTAAACCCCTATTAAGAGGGTTCGCGGAACCCTTATCGGTCATAACTACCATTTTTTTCTTGCCCCGAGTCATTGACCGAACCGCTATGCCGCGCTGGTGTTCTATAGCAATGACTATTAGCAGGCTTATGGAGGCAAGTATGGAGAATTACCACATCATGCACGACGGCGACCGCTGGGTACTGCGCGAGGAAGGAGACAAGCGAGCGCTACTCGAGGCCACGACCAAGGAAGACATCATCAACGAGACCCGCGACTACATGAAGCTGCGTACCGCCTCGGTGAAAATCCATACTCAGGATGGCCAGATCGAAGAGGAGCGGACCTACCCCCGCGACCAGGATCCTCGCGCGACCAAGGGTTGAAATCAGGCGAGTCGTATATCGAGTCGGTGCTGGGCCAGCCGCACGCCCAGTGCCACAGTCCAGCACGAGAGAATGAAAGGCATGGTCAGCGCGGGCAGGCCCAGCTGATCGAAAACCAGCTTGGAGCCTATGGCCAGCGCGATGCCCAGCGCTGGCATCAGCGCAGATCGGTGCATCTGGCTCAGCGCCAGAGCTGCCAGCGCCGGGTTATAGCCGGCCAAGCCGGCCAACGCCTGCGATTCCGTTATGCCAGTCAGCAACGCGGCATATACCCCGACGGCCGAGCCACATAAGGCCCACAGCCCGGCGCGTCGATCGGCGATCAATACGGCCAGTAGCAGGCAAAGCCCCGCCGCGGGCTCACCGAGAAACATCACCTGACCCATGCCGCTCGCCATGGCGCCTATGGCAACCAAACCATCCAAGCCGGATTCGTGCGCTCGAGCGTCGGCGACCGAGCCGAGCATGCCGGCCCCGGCCAAGGCCAACCAGCCGAAAAGTACGAAAGCCAGAGTGAACACTGCTGGCCCTCCACGTTCGCGCATGGTTTGCAGCAAGCGCCGCTGCAACAGACTGGAGAGCGCCCCGGCCAGGGCCACCAGTAGCAGTGCGGGTGCCGACGGTCCCAGCACAAGGGTGATCAGCAGTCCCAGCAATGTCGAGTTGTAGCCGTAGAGGCCACTCTCGATATCCTGGCGTTCATAAGCCAGGCATCGGGCGGTAAGGGTTCCGCTGATCAGGCCGAGCAGGCCGCCGGGCAGCAGCGAAGGCGCGTACAGGCTGATAGTGACAAGGATCATCAACCCGCAGACCGGATTCGCCTGCAGAAAAATCTGGCTGACGCCGTTGAGCAGCGCATGTAATGCAGGCGGCAGGTGGATGCGGCGCATGGTGGGATATCTATACGCGAAGCGGGCGATTGGGGCGGCAGCTGGCGCCTCGCCTGCATGGCAGATGCAGGCGAGGGCACCGGTTAGTTGAGTGTCTCGATTCGCAGAGAATTGGTCGTGCCCGGCTGCCCCAGGGGCACGCCTGCGGTGATCACCACGGTGTCGCCGGTGCCGGCCATGCCCTGTGCGCGAGCGATATCCAAGGCGTTCAGGCAGACGTGCTCCATGTCGTGCATCGGTGCATCGATTACCGAATAGACCCCCCAGGCCACGGTCAGTTTGCGTGCGGTCGCCACGTTGGGCGTCAGGCTGAGAATCGGTGTGCTCGGCCGTTCGCGCGAGGCGCGCAGGCTCGAACGGCCGGACTCGGTGTAGTTCACCAGCACCGCGACCGGCAGGATGCCGCTGATACGGCGGATGGCGCAGCTGATGGCATCCGGCAGCGTGGCTTCGGCGTTGGGCCGATGCACGTCGAGCTGGGCCTGGAAGTCAGGACCGCTCTCCACCTGGCGGATGATCTTGCTCATCATGCTCACCGCTTCGAGTGGGTAATCGCCGGATGCGGTTTCGGCCGAGAGCATCACCGCGTCGGCACCTTCAGCCACGGCGTTGGCGACGTCCGTCACTTCGGCTCGGGTTGGGGCGGGAGAGAAGCGCATCGACTCCAGCATCTGTGTAGCGACCACCACCGGACGGCCCAACTGACGGCAGGTGCGGACGATGTTTTTCTGGATGCGAGGAACATTTTCCGCCGGTACTTCGACTCCCAGGTCACCGCGCGCCACCATGATCGCGTCGCTCAGGCGGGCAATTTCGCGCAGATGCTGCACCGCCGAGGGCTTCTCGATCTTGGCCATGAGGAAGGCGCGGCCACCGATCAGCTCGCGGGCTTCGTGAATGTCCTGTGGACGTTGGACGAACGACAGCGCTACCCAGTCGACACCCAGATCCAGGCCGAAGGCCAGATCGCGCCGATCCTTCTCGGTCAGCGGGCTGAGTTCCAGTACCGCTTCGGGCACGTTGACGCCCTTGCGGTCGGACAGCTCGCCACCGGCGATCACTCGTGTGTCGATGGCATCGGCGTGCTTGGAAACTACCGTCAGGCGCAGGCGGCCATCGTCCACCAGCAGGCTCATGCCTGGCTGCAGCGCATCGATGATTTCCGGGTGTGGCAGGTTGACCCGCGTGCGGTCACCCGGTGTCGGGTCGAGGTCCAGGCGCAGCGTCTGGCCGCGGGTCAGCTGTATCTTGCCTTCGGCGAAGCGGCCGACGCGCAGCTTTGGGCCTTGCAGGTCCATGAGGATGCCGATCGGCTGATTCAGCTGGCGCTCCACCTCGCGAATCCAGGCGAAGCGCTCGGCATGGTCGGCGTGCTCGCCATGACTGAAATTGAGACGGAACAGGTTGACCCCGTTCTCCACCAGCTCGCGCACGTCATCGATGCTGCGGGTGGCAGGGCCCAGGGTGGCGAGGATCTTGACCTTCTTGTCGGGTGTCATGGCAGGCTCTATCGGCAGTTGTTTTTATGAAACGCGTGTAACAGACGCGTGTAACAGACGCGTCTGGCTGATGTATGAACAGACGCGCGTAGCTACCGCCCGCTAGCGGGGCGACGGCAGGATAAGGATGGCGCGGAAATCGTTGACGTTGGTGCGGGTCGGGCCGGTCACCAGCAGGGCGTCGAGCGCCTGGAAATAACCGTAGCCATTGTTGTTGGCCAGTTCGTCCGCGGCGCTGAGACCCAGGGCTTCGGCGCGTGCGTAGCTGTCTGGAGTCATCAGCGCGCCGGCGTTGTCTTCCGAGCCGTCGATGCCGTCGGTGTCACCGGCCAGCGCGTACACGCCGGGCAGGCCCTGCAGGTTTTCCGTCAGGCTCAGGAGGAATTCGGCGTTGCGTCCACCGCGACCGTTGCCGCGCACCGTCACGGTGGTTTCCCCGCCGGAGAGGATCACGCAGGGCGGGGCGATCGGCTGGCCGTGCAGCACCACCTGGCGGGCGATGCCGCCGTGAACCTTGGCCACTTCACGCGATTCGCCTTCCAGGTCGCCGAGGATCAGGGGGGGGATGCCGGCGGCGCGAGCCTTCTCGGCCGCGGCGTCGAGAGACTGCTGCGGCTTGGCGATCAGCTGGAAGTGGCTGCGCGACAGGCAGGGATCGTTGGGCTTGACGGTTTCGGAGCGTGGGTCTTCCAGCCAGGCACGAACATTCGCCGGAATCTCGATGTCGTAGCGTGTCAGGATCGCCAGCGCTTCGGCCGAGGTGGTCGGGTCCGCCACTGTGGGACCGGAGGCGATCACCGTCGCTTCATCGCCCGGCACATCGGAAATCGCATAGGTATAGACACTCGCCGGCCAGCAGGCCTTGGCCAGACGACCGCCTTTGATCGCCGAGAGGTGCTTGCGCACGCAGTTCATCTCGCCGATATGGGCACCGGAGCGCAATAGCGCCTTGTTGATCGCCTGCTTGTCGGCCAGGCTGATGCCTTCGGCGGGCAGTGCCAGCAGCGAGGAGCCGCCGCCGGAGAGCAGGAAAATCACCCGGTCGCTTTCCTCGAGATTGCTGACCATGTCCAGCACGCGGCGGGCGACGCGCTCGCCGGCATCGTCCGGCACCGGGTGGGCGGCCTCGACCACTTCAATCTTGCGGCAATCGGCACCGTGGCCATACCGCGTCACCACCAGCCCGGAGAGTTCGCCTTCCCATACCGCTTCGATGGCTTCGGCCATGGCGGCCGCTGCCTTGCCAGCGCCAATGACGATGGCACGTCCGCTGCGATCGGCCGGCAGGTGATCGGCCAGTACCTGGCGTGGGTGGGCGGCGTCGATGGCGGCGGTGAACAGCTCGCGCAGCAGGGCTTGTGGGTCGAGGCTCATGTACTGCTCCTTCTAATGGGTCTGGAGCCGATTCCAGACCTTAGTGCTCGACAATGCAAGCGCTAAGGTCTGGAATCGACCTACCCGGCAGTCGGGCCGTGACTCCTTCTGCCGGGCGGGTCGAAAGGGGCGCCGCCCGGAGGCGGCAAGCAAAGCAGGTGCTGAACAGGGTTTGTTGCGTCGTGGGAACGTGATTCCAAGTACGGCAACCGACTTCGCTTTTGAGTGGCGTTGAGCGCAGCGCCATTCAGCGTTGCTGTCTGGGTCCAACGCTGAATGACGCGGCTCAACTCAACTCGGTTGCTTCCCGATCACTGCTTGCGGATCGAGAAGTTGGCCATGTGTTCCAGGCCTTTGATCAAGGCCGAGTGGTCCCAGCCGCTGCCACCGATCGCCGCACAGGTGCTGAACACTTGCTGAGCGTTGGCGGTGTTGGGCAGGTTCAGGCCCAGCTCGCGGGCGCCGGCCAGGGCGAGATTCAGATCCTTCTGGTGCAGGCTGATGCGGAAGCCCGGATCGAAGGTGCCCTTGACCATACGCTCGCCGTGCACTTCGAGAATCTTCGAGCTGGCAAAACCACCCATCAATGCCTCGCGGACACGGGCCGGATCGGCACCGTTCTTCGCCGCGAACAGCAAAGCTTCGGCGACCGCCTGGATGTTCAGCGCGACGATGATCTGGTTGGCGACTTTGGCCGTCTGGCCGTCACCGTTTTCACCGACCAGGGTGATGTTCTTGCCCATCGCCTGGAACAGCGGCAGCGCGCGAGCGAAGCTCTCCTCGCTGCCGCCGACCATGATCGACAAGGTCGCGGCCTTGGCGCCGACTTCACCGCCGGATACCGGGGCGTCCAGGTAGCGGGCGCCAGTGGCGTTGATCTTCTCGGCGAACTGCTTGGTGGCGCTGGGAGAGATCGAGCTCATGTCGATCACCAACTTGTTCGGGCCGACGCCTTCGGCGACACCATTCTCGCGGAACAGCACGTCTTCGACCTGTGGCGTGTCCGGAACCATGATGATGATGTACTCGGCTTCCTGGGCGACTTCCTTCGGGTTCGCCAGGGCGACGGCGCCCGCTTCGACCAGCGCGGCAGGTGCCGAGTCGTGGTGTTCGGACAGAAAGAGGCTGTGCCCAGCTTTTTGCAGGTTCTGAGCCATGGGCAGGCCCATGATGCCGGTGCCGATAAATCCAATCTTAGCCATGAGTGTTCTCCTTCAATCTTCTCGTGTTCGGTCAGTTCAGATGGCGTTGTGCACGCTGTTCTGGTAAGGAGCCAGCCAGCCGAGGCCGGCAGCGGTAGTGGTGGCCGGCTTGTACTCGCAGCCGACCCAGCCCTGGTAGCCGATGCGATCCAGATGCTCGAACAGGAAGCGATAGTTGATTTCGCCCGTACCCGGCTCGTTACGTCCCGGGTTGTCGGCCAGCTGCACGTGGTTGATCGCCGCCAGGTTGGTTTCGATGGTGCGCGCCAAGTCTCCTTCCATGATTTGCATGTGGTAGACGTCGTACTGCAGAAACAGGTTGCCGCTGCCGACCTTGTCGCGGATCTCCAGCGCCTGCGAGGTGTTGTTGAGGAAGAAACGCGGGATGTCGCGGGTGTTGATCATCTCCATGACCAGGCGTATGCCTTCGGCTTCGAGCTTCTGCGCGGCGTAGCGCAGGTTCTCGATAAAGGTCATCTCCAGTTTGCCGAGATCGGCGCCCTTGGGTGCGATACCGGCCAGGCAGTTGACCTGCGTATTGCCCAACACCTTGGCGTAGGCGATGGCCTGATCGACGCCGGCGCGGAATTCCTCGACTCGTGCTGGATCGCAAGCAACGCCACGGTCGCCCTTGGCCCAGTCGCCGGCCGGCAGGTTGAACAGCACCTGGGTCAGGCCGTTGGCATCCAGCTGAGCCTTGATCTGCTCGGCCGGGTAGTCGTAGGGGAACAGGTACTCGACACCGGCGAAGCCGGCTTCGGCAGCGGCGGCGAAGCGGTCGAGGAAGTCCATCTCGGTGAACAGCATGGACAGGTTGGCGGCAAAGCGGGGCATGGTTTTCTCCTGATCTGTAGGGATCACATTCGGTTTCGCATTGCGGTGGTGTGGTGGCCACCCTGGGTGTTGTGTTTGCGGTGGATATGCTTCGCGATATCCACCCTACGGACCGAAGTGTTCGTAGGATGGAAGACCGCGAAGCGTCTTCCACGCGTTTGGTTACGGTTGAATCAATCCAGCAGCGCGACCGCAGTCGGTGCGTCTTCTCGGCCCTCGGCCAGCGGCTCGAATTCGTTGATGGCGTCGATCTCGGTGCCCATGGCGATGTTGGTGACGCGCTCGAGGATCACCTCGATCACCACTGGCACCTGGTGCTCGGCCATCCACGCCTGGGCCTGCTCGATGGCTGGGCGCAAGTCTTCCTGCCTGAACACGCGGATCGCCTTGCAGCCCAGACCCTCGACCACCGCGACGTGGTCGACGCCGTAGCCTTCCATGCCGCTTTGGTCGGCATTGATGTTCTCGAAGCCCAGCTGCACGCAGTAATCCATCTCGAAGCCGCGCTGCGCCTGGCGGATCAGGCCGAGGTAGGCGTTGTTCACCAGAATGTGGATGTAGGGCAGCTTGAACTGCGCGCCCACCGCCAACTCCTCGATCATGAACTGGAAATCGTAGTCGCCAGAGAGCGCCACCACCTTGCGGGTCGGGTCCGCCGCGACCACACCGAGCGCCGCCGGAATGGTCCAGCCGAGCGGGCCAGCCTGGCCACAGTTGATCCAGTGGCGCGGCTTGTACACGTGCAGGAACTGCGCGGCGGCGATCTGCGACAGGCCGATGGTGCTGACGTAGCAGGCGTCCTTGCCGAACGCGTTGTTCATGCACTGGTACACACGCTGCGGCTTCATCGGCACCGAGTCGAAGTGGGTCTTGCGCAGTAGGGTGCGCTTGCGCTCCTGGCAATCGGCGGCCCAGGCGTTACGATCCGGCAGCTTGCCCGCGGCCTTGCGCTCCTTGGCGACTTCCACGAACAGTTTCAGGGCGGCGCCCGCATCGGAAGTGATGCCGAAGTCCGGCGAGAACACCCGGCCAATCTGAGTCGGTTCGATGTCGACGTGTACGAATTTGCGGTCCTTGGTGTAGACGTCGACCGAGCCGGTATGACGGTTAGCCCAACGGTTGCCGATGCCGAGCACGAAGTCCGAGGCCAGCATGTTGGCGTTGCCGTAGCGATGGCTGGTCTGCAAGCCGCACATGCCGGCCATCAACGGGTGATCATCCGGGATCGAGCCCCAGCCCATCAGGGTCGGGATCACCGGCACGCCGACGGTCTCGGCGAACTCCACCAGCAACTCTTCTGCACTGGCGTTGTAGATACCGCCACCGGCGACGATCAGCGGGCGCTCGGCAGCGCAAAGCATGTCGATGGCTTTCTCGATCTGCTTGCGGCTGGCTGCCGGTTTGTAGACCGAAAGCGGCTCGTAAGTCTCGACGTCGAATTCGATCTCGGCCATCTGCACGTCGAACGGCAGGTCGATCAGCACCGGACCAGGGCGGCCCGAACGCATGACGTGGAAGGCCTGCTGGAATACGCGCGGCACCAGGGCCGGCTCACGCACGGTCACCGCCCATTTGGTGACCGGCTTGGCGATGGACTCGATATCCACGGCCTGGAAATCTTCCTTGTACAAACGAGCACGCGGCGCTTGCCCGGTGATGCAGAGAATCGGGATCGAGTCGGCCCAGGCGGAGTAGAGGCCGGTGATCATGTCCGTGCCGGCCGGGCCCGAAGTGCCGATGCAGACGCCGATGTTGCCGGCCTTGGTGCGGGTGTAACCCTCGGCCATGTGCGAGGCGCCTTCGACGTGGCGGGCGAGGATGTGGCGGATGCTGCCGTCGGCGCGCAGGGCGGAATACAGCGGGTTGATCGCGGCACCGGGGATGCCGAAGGCGGTGTCGATGCCTTCCTTGCGCAATACCGCAACGGCGGCATCGATTGCTCTCATTCGGGCCATGGATCATTCCTCCTACGTTTGACTCGATAGTTTTTATACGTGGCCCAAGCATGCAGTGCTGGAACCCAAGGCGGAATTGGCCGAAACTTCAGTTCTGTCGATATCAGGAGTATCGAATGGATCGCTATACGATGCTGAACAGCTTCGTGCTGGTGGCCGAGAACGGCAGCTTCGCGGCGGCTGCATTGAAAGAAGGCGTGACGCCGGTGGTGATGGGCCGACGGCTCGATGCGCTGGAGCGGCACCTGGGCGTCAAGCTGATGCACCGCTCCACGCGCGGGCTGGCGCTGACCGATCTGGGCGAGCAGTACCTGGATCGTGCCCGCGGGCTGCTCAAGGATTTCGACGAAGCGGACGCCAGCATCAGCAACGATCGCACTTCGGTACGCGGACATCTGGTGGTTTCGGCACCGGCCGCGTTCGGTCGCCGACATATCGGCCCACACGCGCCGGCGTTCCAGGCACGCTACCCGGACCTGCAACTGTCGTTCAACTTCACCGACAGCGTGGTCGATCTGGTCCGGCATGGCTATGACATGGGCATCCGCATTGGCGAAGTGACCGACCCCAACTACGTCGCCATCAAGCTGTTTCCCAATCGCCGCGTGGTCTGCGGTGCACCGGACTACTTCGAGCGCCAGGGCGTGCCGCGTACCCTGGAAGATCTCGCGCGGCACAATTGCCTGGCGTTCAACCTCCAGGGCGGCCAGCAGCGCGGCTGGACCTTTCTGCGTGACGGCAAGCAGGTCGCTGTGCGGGTCTCGGGCAACCTCGATTGCAACGATGGCGAGCTGCTTTTCGACTGGGTCAAGCAGGGCCTGGGCATCGGCTGGCGCTCGACTTGGGAGATCCAGGCTGAGCTCAAGCGCGGCGAACTGGTGACGGTGCTCGACGAGTTCGCGTTGTCGGCCTACGACATCCAGGCGGTCTACCCGCAGCAGCGTTATCTACCGGCCAAGGTGCGTTTCTTCATCGACTACCTAAAGACGATCTACAACGCGCCGGGGTATTGGGAGAGCCGCTGAGTCGAGGTGTACAGGCAGGTTCGTATGGCGCTTTGATGGGGGAAAACCCATCATCGTGCCAGACGACACAGCGAACCACGCCACGCCGCCGCGAGTCACAACAAGGGTCATCCATCGGCGCGAGGCTACCCGTGGACTCCCTTAAAATTGCCACCTTCAACATCAACGGCATCCGCGCCCGGCGCACCAATCTGCTCGATTGGCTCGAGCGCGAGCAACCTGACGTGGTCTGCCTGCAGGAGCTGAAGGCGCAGGACGCCGACTTTCCCATCGACGATATCCGTGCGGCTGGCTACGGCGCGATCTGGCATGGGCAAAAGTCCTGGAATGGTGTGGCGATTCTCTCGCGCGGCGATGATCCGCTGGAGATCCGCCGCGGTCTGCCGGGTGATCCGGATGACAGCCATAGTCGCTATCTGGAGGCGGCGGCGCACGGCATCATCGTCGCCTGTCTTTACCTGCCCAACGGCAATCCGCAGCCGGGGCCGAAATTCGACTACAAGCTGGCCTGGTTCGAACGCTTGATCGAGCATGCGGCGGGGTTGTTCGACAATGGGCATCCAGTGGTGCTGGCGGGCGACTACAACGTGGTGCCCACCGACGAGGACATCTACAACCCGCGCTCCTGGCTCAAGGACGCGTTGCTGCAACCGGAAAGCCGCGAGTGCTATCGACGCCTGCTGGCACAGGGCTGGACCGATGCGCTGCGTGCGCAATACCCGGACGAGCGCGTCTACACCTTCTGGGATTACTTTCGACAGCACTGGCAAAAGAACTCCGGCTTGCGTATCGACCATCTACTGCTCAGTGCCGACCTGGCGCCACGCATGCTTGACGCCGGTGTCGATCGTTGGGTGCGCGATCAGGACCACGCCAGTGATCATGCGCCGACCTGGGTCAAGCTGGCCGCAGCTGATGCCGCGAATGAGCAGAAAAAGAAACCGGCCAAGCGCCGGTCGTCGTCCTCCGCCTAGCAACGTCGGAATGAGCGCTAGGCTCAAGACAGGGCTCTGCTGCGCGTGCCAGCCCCGTACCTGAGCATCAAACGCCACGACTCTTCCGCTGGAAGAGCGAACGGAGTACCCATCGATGAACCGGGATTCTGAACTAGTCGGCGGCAGCGAGTTGCTACAGCAGGTAGCGCGGGATGAACGGGTCAGTCTGTCCGTTGACGAGATACTGACCGAGGCCTTGTATACGGTCCGTCGCCATCTAGGAATGGAAGTCGCCTTCATTGGCGAATTTCGCGAAGGGCTGAGGGTGTTTCGCCATATCGACGGGAATCCTCGCGCGGTGGCGTTGACGGTCGGAGATGGCGGCCCTCTGGAAGAAAGCTATTGCCAGCGGATCGTCGATGGCCGCCTGCCGGAGCTCATTCACGATGCCGCCGAGCTCAAGGAAGCGTTGGCGCTACCGGAGACTCAGACGATACCGATTGGGGCGCATATGAGCGTACCGATCCGCTTCAGTGATGGCTCGCTCTACGGCACCTTCTGCTGCTTCAGTACGCAAGCGGATCAACACCTGGACCAAAGCGATCTGAGTACCATGCGCTTGTTCGCCACCTTTGCCGGCGGCCTTCTCGAGCGCAACGCACAGCGCGAACAGCTGCACCGTGACAAGCTCGAGCGCATCAAGGCGGTTATCGCGCGCCGCGATTTCTGGACGGTCTACCAACCCATTTTCCACCTGGCCGACGACACGATCGTTGGCTACGAAGCGCTGGCGCGATTTCGTGCCGAGCCCTACCGTTCACCGGATCTTTGGTTCGAGGAAGCCGGCGAAGTCGGGCTGCGCACCCAGTTGGAAACCCTGCTGCTGGAAACCGCCCTCGAAGGCCTGCGGCTGATTCCAGAAGATGTTTACCTGTCGCTGAACGTCTGTCCGGAAGCGTTGCTGGACGGTTCGGTGATCGATTTGCTCGCCAGGCAACCGCTGCATCGTCTGATGCTGGAGGTGACCGAGCATACCTCCATCGTCGACTATGTGCTGATCGCCGCTCAGCTCGAACCGCTCCGTCAGGCCGGGCTGCGTCTGGCGGTCGACGACGCGGGAGCCGGCTACGCCAGCCTCCGCCACATCCTCAAGCTCAAGCCTGACGTCATCAAGCTCGACCGGAGCCTGATCAGCAATGTCGACAGCGACAGCGATTGTTGCGCGATGGCCGCGGCGCTGATTCGCTTTGCCGACCAGACCGGCAGCAAGATCATCGCCGAAGGCGTCGAAACAGATGCGGAGCTGAAAGTGCTGCGCGACTTGAAGGTGACCAAGGCCCAGGGCTTCCTGCTGGGCATGCCGCTGCCGCTGGAGCACCCGGTAGGCTGAAAGCGGGGCCACTTACGCGCCGAGGGCAACCAGTCGAGTGCGGCGTGGTACTTCCCGACCAGGGCACCTACAATCCAGTCCAATTCATTCGCTGCGCTTCTTTGTTGCTGGAGCCATCAACTCTTCCCATGCATCGTCCTCGTCGCGCCCCGCTCTGGATAGCCGCTCTGGCGGTACTACTGCACCTGTTCGCGATGCCGCTGATGGGCGTCGGTGTGCGGGCAGCGGGCATGGCCGGGCACTGCCCGATGAGCGAGCCCGGCCGGCACGATTCTGGTCCGCTGGTTGCGCACGGGGACCACGCGCTGCATGCCGGCCAGGTGTCGTCTGAGGACGAACCCGCACCGGCGCCTGTTCATCATCTCGGCATGCCTTGTTGTTGCGCGGCGGGCGCGACGTCGCTGGCAGCGATTCCGGCCAGCACGCCCGAGCTGCACGAGCCACGGCGGTTGCGGATGGGCGTTCTTGCGCTCGTCACGGCGCCGCCCCTGTCACCGCGTTACCGCTGGCCCAGCCTCAATCCCCGCGCCTCTCCGTTCACCTGATCGTCATATGCACTGTTTTGAACCCGCCTGAGGCGACGTAGTACCGCGGGCGGTGGATCTGTCTCGCCAACCCGAGTGCCGGGTTGGTCTGCCAGGCGTAACTTCTCGATCGAGTGAATCTGCATGTCATCACCTATTTCCGGAGCCCGGCCCGAGGCCCCACCCCTTGTATCCGTGGCGCAGCGACCTTTGCTGGGGTTGCTGATTCGTTTGCATCTTCATGTGGGCCTGCTGGTTGGGCCATTTATCCTCGTCGCGGCGTTGAGCGGCTTGTTTTATGCGCTGACGCCACAGCTGGAGAGCCGGCTCTATGCGCAGCAGTTGTTCACCGATAACCGGGGGCCGACACTGCCCCTGGCGCGCCAGGTGGAAATCGCCCAGGCCCACATCGGTTCGGCCGCGACACTGTCGGCGGTGCGCCCGGCACCGCAACCCGGCACCACCACGCGGGTGATGTTCAACGCCCCAGGACTGGCACCGTCGGAAAGCCGCGCCGTATTCATCGACCCGGTAACGGCCGAGATCCGTGGCGATCTGCTCGTTTACGGCACCTCTGGCGTACTGCCGTTGCGAACCTGGATCGATGGTTTTCATCGCAACCTGTTACTGGGGGAGGCGGGGCGGCTCTACAGTGAGCTGGCGGCGTCCTGGCTATGGGTTGCGGCGCTGGGTGGGCTGGCGCTCTGGACGATCCGCCGTCAGCGTAGTCGCACGTCGCGCGTGGCCAGCACGCAACGGCTGCGGCGCTGGCACGCCACGCTGGGGCTGTGCTTGCTGGTGGGCTTGCTGTTCTTCTCCGCCACCGGACTGACCTGGTCGCGCTGGGCCGGGGACAATATCGGCATCGCCCGGGCTGCGCTCGGGATGTCCACGCCGAGCGTCTCCACCGCGCTAACCGGCCAGGCGTCAGCCCCCGCGAGCGAACATGCTCATCACGCCGGGATGCCGATGGCTTCGGCCGCACCTGGCGACCCCGCGCTATTCGACGCCGTGCTGGCCGTCGCGCGCCGCGCCGGGATCGATGCCGGCAAGCTGGAGATCGTTCCGGCGGCGGGCCTTGATCGAGCCTGGACGGTGACCGAGATCGACCGCAGCTGGCCGACGCAGGTCGATGCGGTTGCGGTCGATCCACGTTCGTTGACCATCACCGATCGCATCGACTTCGCCACCTTCCCGCTGGCGGCCAAACTGACCCGTTGGGGAATAGATGCCCACATGGGCGTGCTGTTCGGCCTGCCCAACCAGTTGCTGCTCGCGGTCACTGCGCTCGGTCTGATCACGCTGGTGAGCTGGGGTTACCTGATGGGGTGGCGTCGCCGTGCGCCGGTGCGTAGCGCCGGGCTGCTGCAGGCGCTGCGCGATCTTTCACCGACCGCTCGGATGATGACCGTGACGCTCGCGGTGCTGTTCGGCTATTGCCTGCCGGTGTTGGGTGGCAGCCTGCTGCTGTTTCTCCTCGCTGAGCTGGCCCTCGGCGGAAGGCGGCGCATCGACCGCGAGGCCGCGCGTCAGCCGGGCTGAACGATCAGTGTTCGGCGGCGGGCTGCCAGCCCCCGCCGAGCACCTGATAGAGGCCGATGAGCATGTTGATCTGGTTTTCGCGCAGCTGCACCGCGGTGAGTTCGGTGTTGAACAGGTTGCGTTGGGCGTCGAGCGTCTCGATGTAAGACGAATAGCCGGCACGGTAGCGATCCTCGGCGTAGGTCAGCGAACGCTCCAGCACCGCGCGCCGCGCCTCGACGCGTTCGATCTGCTGCTGCAGATTGCCCACCGCTGAAAGGCTGTCCTCTACGTCGGAAAATGCCTGGAGCGCGGCCGCGCGGTAGGCGAAGGCGGCCTGATCGCGCTGGGCGGTGGCGATGTTGACACCCGCTTCAAGGCGTCCGGCATTGAAGATCGGCGCGAGCACACTGGCGCCGAGGTCCCAGATGCGGACCGGGTCGTAATCCAGCGAATTGACGAACAGCAGGCCGATGCTCGCCGAGAGTTGTACCTGTGGCAGGAAGCGGTCGCGCTGGGCTTGCAGGTTGATATCGCTGGCGGCCAGCAGCAGCTCGGCCTGATGGATATCCGGCCGTCGCCTCAGCAATTCCGAGGGAAGTGCCTGCGGCACGGGAGGGGAGTGCAAGGCCGTGAACGCCTCGCCGCGTTGCACCGGCCCCGGCAGCTCACCGATCAGCAGGCGCAGCGCATGTTCCTGTTCGCGGATCGCCTGTTGCAATTGAGGGAGCAACTGCGCCGCGGCTTCGTATTCCGATTGTGCCTGGCTCAGTTCCAACTGCGAGGTGTAACCGAGGCTGGCGCGGTCTTCGGCGACGCGCAGCGCCTGCTGCCGGGAGTCGACCGTCTCGCGAGTCACGTACAACTGGCGGTCCAGCGACAGCAGCGAAACATAGGCGCGTGCGGTGGTGGCGGCGACTGCCAGACGCACGGCATCGCGTTCGGCCTCGCTGGCCTGATATTGCAACCTTGCGGCGTCGCGCAGACGCCGCAACCGGCCCCAAATATCCACTTCATAGGACACCTGAAGCGAGGGCTGCAGCGCGGTGGTGTGGGCGATTCCAAGAACGCTCAGTTCGCGGGTGCGCTGCGCGCCCAAGGCAGCGTCGAGCGTCGGCAGCAAGGCGGCGCGTGATAGTCGGATCTGTTCGCGCGCCTGTTCGACGCGAGAAGCGGCGCTCAGCACATCGGTGTTGTTGGCCAGCGCCGCCTCGACCAGGGCCGTCAGCTGAGAGTCGCCGAACGCCGCCCACCAGTTCGCTGAAATTTCCGTTTTGCGGCCGGGAGCGTCGCGCCACTGTGCAGGCGGGGCGACGTTCGCCTCGGTTGGCGGCGGCTGGCGCGGTGGCATGCAGCCGGTCAGCGCGACCAGCAGTACGCAGGACGACCATTGGCGCAAAACACGGGAAGGACGAATCATTGCTCGCCGTCCGCGGTGGATCGCTCCTGCGCCGTAGTGCCGCCGGTGTCCACATGGGTAATCACCGACAGCCCCGGTCGCAGGCGTTGCGCGAGCGGCTGGTCCGGATCGATGGAGATACGCACCGGCAAGCGCTGGACCACCTTGGTGAAATTGCCGGTGGCGTTGTCCGGTCGCAGAATGCTGAATTCCGAACCGGTGGCCGGCGCCAGACGCTGCACGCGACCGTTCAGGTGTGCGCCGTCCAGCGCGTCGACCTCGATTTTCACGGGTTGGCCGGGGCGCATGGCGAAGGTCTGGGTTTCCTTGTAGTTGGCGATCACCCAGAGCTGCTCCGGCACCAGGTAGAGCAGCTGCGAGCCAGCCGTCACGTATTGGCCCTGGCGTACCGTGATCTCGCTGACCTGGCCGTCGCGCGGCGCCTGGATCTCCGTGTTATCGAGGTCGATTTGTGCCCGCTTCAATGTGGCCTCGGCGATCTCCACCTGCGCCTGCAAACCACCACGGGACACTTCGCTGGCTTTCAAGGTCTGCTCGGCAATGGCGATAGCCGCCTGCGCCTGTTGCACCTTGGCCGCGGCGGCACGGGCGCCGGCGCGGATCTGGTCGCGTTCGCGGATGGAGACCGAGCCACGCTTGGCCAGCTCGTTGACGCGCTTTTCATCCGCGAGGGCGCGTAGCCGTTCGGCTTCGGCGGCAGACAGTTCGGCGCGGCGTGACGCCAGCGTCGCCTGATTCGAGGCCAGGGTCTGTTCCAGGTTCTCCAGTTCGAAGCGTCGCGCGGCGAGCTCGGCGCGGCGCTGCTCGACGGTCTGGCGATACTGGCGGTCGTCGATACGTACCAGTGGCTGGCCCTGTGCGACCTGCTCGAAGTCCTGCACCAGTACCTCGGTGACGTAGCCGTTGACCTGCGGGGCGAGCACGGTGATCTGCCCGCGCACGTAGGCATTCTCGGTCACCGCCACCTGTCCACTGAACGGCCACAGTTGCCAGGCGTAGAGAATCGCCAGCACGCCGATCAATGCCACCAGCAGCATCAGGATGACCGAGCGTCGACTCGGCTTGATGGTCTTTGGCGGATCGTCCGGCGTCGGGCCGGCATCGGTAGCGGCCGCCGAAGGTTGGGGAGGCTGAGCCGTCTTGAGGTTTTGCTGATCCTCGGTTTGGGTGCGTTCGCTCATGGAGAGGCGGCGTTCCTGTTCTGCTGCGCGATGCGCAGGGTGCGATAGAGCGTCCAGCCGAACACGCCGATGGAGAGCATGCCGATCAGCCGGAATACATCATTGAAGGCCAGCACATTGGCTTCCCGCGTGGACGCCTGACTCAGCTGCGCGGCGCTTTGCGCCTGGCGTAGTCGAGGGTCGGTCTGGCGTGGTGTCAGCGCCTGGTTCTGGGCCTGCAATCGGCCCGCGACCCGAGGGTCGCCGGGCACCAACTGCTCGGTCAGATGGCTGGAATGGTATTTCTCGCGCATCACCTGGTAGGTGCCGAACAGCGCTGGGGCTGCCAGGCCGCCCAAGCTCTGGGTCATGGTGAACAAGACGATGAAAGTCACCAGATAGTTCGGCCCGTTGCGCAGCGCCCGACCGATACCGGTGATCAGCAGCGGCCCGAGAAACATGCCGCTGGCGAATGCCAGCAGGCCCTGGCTGAGAAACATGTCGTGCGGGCGGGTCAGGTTGGTGGCGTCGATGTCGAGAAAGCTGGCGATGGCGATCAGCACGATCGACAGCAGGATCTGTGGGAAGGCCATGGCCGGGCTGAAGGTCATCGCACTGCCGGCAATGCCCATGATCAGCCCCAGCAGAATCACCGCATACAACGGCTGCAGTTGCTCGGTGCCCATGCCGAGGGTCTGCAGCAGGCCAACCGCGCCATAGGTCTGTTCGGACAGCAGCAGTCGCAGCATCAGCGCACCGAAGGCGAAACGCAGCATCTCGGCGGTACCCAGCCAGCGGGTGTGCAGCAGCGGATTGCGCCGGTGATGTTCGATCATGAAGGCCGCGCACATCAGCAGCAGCGCAGCGATCAGGGCGTAGCCCAGCCACGGCTGCTCGGTCCACCAAAGGATCCGGCCCTGCGCCAGCACCGCCGCGATCAACGCCAGGGCGGGGGCGAGCAGGGCGAAGGTCAGGAAGTCCAGCGGTTCGAAGACCTTGATGCGCTCGCCCAACGGCAGCTTGAGCACGACCACCGCCGCCAGCGAGCACAGCGCCAGACCGCTTTCGAACACGTAGAGGCGATGCCATTCGCCAAGAATCAGCAAGGCCGGCGACATCAGCCAGGCCAGCGGCGTGCCCAGCTGGGAAATGCCGAAGCCGAGGATCACCGCCTTCGGCAAGTCCGCCTTGCGAAACGCCTGGAGCATGTAGAACAGCCCCAGCGACGAGGTCGTGGCCGCGGCCAGGCCGCTGGCCGCGCGCACGAAGATGGCCATTTCGAGCCCTTCGACGAATACGTGGGCGATGCTCAGCGCCGCGTAGAGCGCCAGCCCGATCTCGGCGAAACGGCGCAGGCCGTACTGCTGGCGAAATTTGATCATCAGCAGGTTGGCGGAGACGTTGACCATGAAGTAGGCCGCTGGCAACCAGGCCGCCTCGGAGGGCGTCAGACCGAGATCGCCCTGGATGCTCGGCAGATTGGCGATGAACAACGCGTTGCCCAGGCCGCCCGTGAGGCCCACCAGTACGGCGACGCAGGCATAGGCGATGCGCACCGGCATCGGATGCAGCAGGATCGCCGGGGATCCGGGCATCGACGGGCGTTCATGGGGTTCCCAGCGAGGAACGGGTGCGAGGTATTGCGGCATGTTTTGCAGAACTCGACGGCTAGGGGCATGCACGGGCGTCTGCCGAGCCGGCGGACATCCTTTAGGACAGCCGCGGGCGCGAAATGATTGATTCTACCCGTGCCGCTCCGTTGGTCGCGATGAAAAATCGCCCTGTGCGGCGGGCCGGTCACTGGGCGGGGCGGCTGAACCTTTGCCGAAACGCGGCAGTCGACTCAACAGGTTGGCCGTGTTGTTACCGGCCTTTAACTGAGCCTCAGGAGGACCTTCAAATGGACACCAACGACACCATTTCCGTACTCAACGACCTCATCGAAACCAGCAAGGACGGTGAGAAAGGCTTCCGCGAATGCGCCGAAGACCTGAAGAATCCGCAGCTGAAAACCACCATGACCCAACGTGCGCAGGACTGCGCGACGGCTGCCGCCGAGCTGCAGCAACTGGTCAGGTCCCTGGGCGGCGATCCGGAAACCTCCACCAGCACGGCGGGCGATATGCACCGGCGCTGGGTCGATCTGAAGTCCGCGATTACCGGTCACAGCGACGAAGCGATTCTGAACGAGTGCGAACGAGGTGAAGACGTAGCACTCAAGAGCTATCGCAAAGCGCTGGAGAAAGACCTGCCGGTCGATATCCGTGCGGTTGTGGAGCGCCAGTTTCAAGGCGTGCAGCGCAATCATGACCAGGTGAAGGCGCTGCGTGACGCAGAACGCGCGCGCAGCTGATCCGGCGCGCCGATCAACCTGATCGACACGGCTCCCGAGTCCGACAACGCCCCGACCATTCGGGGCGTTTGCTTATCTGCCTGGTGCCCGGAGGCGACTACGCCTTGTTTCGACCCGCTGGTGCCGTCGCCACGCCTCACGTTCGTTAAACATCGGGAATGACTGTCCCAGCCCGGGCTGCACGGCGATTCGGTTCGGCTTGCTAGCCTCCGGCTCGTCTGCTGCCCACCGGCAGCAATTTCGTTGCGAGCTGCTAAGCTAAACCCCTTCGTTTTCCTGAGAGCCGGCTGCCATGAATTCATTCATCACTCCTCCGGCCGATGACACCGGTGCCCAGCGTGCCGAACTGGCGCGGCTGGTCGATGGCTTCGTCAGCGGTGACGGCATGCATCCGACCATCATCGAACCGCTGCACCTGATCCGTTGCGAGACACCCGGCGAGATGACCTATGGCGTACACAAGCCGGCGTTGTGCATCATCGTTCAGGGCGGCAAAGAAGTGCGTCTGGCCGATGAACTGTATTGCTATGACCCACTGCATTACCTGGTGGTGTCGGTGACGTTGCCGGTGGCCGGTTGTGTGGTACGGGCCTCGAGCGCGGAGCCTTATATTTGCATCCGCCTGGATATCGACCCCCCGTTGATCGCCGGGCTGATCAGCGAGGCCGAGCCGCTCATGGCGAGCAGCGAGCCGGACGGGCGCGGCCTGTATCTGGACCGCATCGATGCGCCGCTGCTCGATGCCACCCTGCGGTTGGTCCGCCTGCTTGGCAACCCGAAGGACATTCCGGTGCTGGCACCGTTGGCCTTGCGCGAAATCTTCTATCGGTTGCTCTGCGGACCGCAAGGTCGGCACTTGCGGGACATAGCGCTGCAGGGCAGCCAGTCGCACCGGGTCAATCGCGCCATCGAATGGCTCAACCACAACTACGTCGAGCCGCTGCGCATCGATGAGCTGGCGAGCCGGGTCAACCTCAGCAGTTCCAGCCTGCATCATCGCTTCAAGGCGCTCACCGCCATGAGCCCGCTGCAGTATCAAAAACAGCTTCGCTTGCAGGAGGCCCGGCGCTTGCTGATGACCGAAGGCCTGGAAGTCTCGGCAGCCGGCTATCGGGTCGGCTACGAAAGCCCTTCGCAGTTCAGTCGCGAATACAGCCGGCTGTTCGGCGCCTCGCCGGTCAAGGATATGGCGCGTTTGCGCAGCATCGCCTGATCAGCGCGAGGCGTTCGCCAGCCCCAGCATTCAGCGCAGCGCCGCCACCTTGCCGCGTGCCGCGTGCAGCTTCTTGTAGCTGTCGATCAGGCGCAGGTGGCGATCGAGTCCTTCCAGCTTGGTGCTGGTGGGCGTCAGGCCGAAGAAGCGCACGCTGCCGTCGACCGAGCCCATCGCGGCGTCCATCCGCTCGTGGCCGAACAGGCGACGGAAGTTGGCTTCGTAGTCATCCAGCTGCATCTCGTCATCCAGGGCCACTTCGAGCACCACGTTCACGGCCTGATAGAACAGCCCACGCTCGACCGTGTTGTCATTGAACTGCAGGAAGGCTTCGACCAGCTCCTTTGCCTCTTCGAGCTGGTTCAGGGCGAGATGGATCAAAAGCTTCAGTTCGAGAATCGTCAGCTTGCCCCATGCTGTGTTCTCGTCAAATTCGATCCCGATCAGTGTGGTGATGTCGGTGTAATCATCCAGTTCACTGTCTTCGAGACGCTCGACCAGTGCTTTCAGGCTGCCATCGTCCAGCCGGTGCAGGTTAAGGATGTCTTCACGGAAAAACAGTGCCTTGTTGGTGTTGTCCCAGACCAGATCTTCTACCGGGTAGATTTCCGAATAGCCGGGCACAAGAATCCGACAGGCCGTTGCGCCTAGCTGGTCATACACGGCCATGTACGCTTCCTTGCCCATGCCTTCGAGAATCCCGAACAGCGTGGAGGCCTCCTCGGCGTTGGAATCTTCGCCATGCCCGGAAAAGTCCCACTCGATGAACTCGAAATCAGCCTTGGCGCTGAAGAAGCGCCACGACACCACACCGCTGGAATCGATGAAGTGTTCGACAAAGTTGTTCGGCTCCATCACAGCCTGGCTTTCAAAGGTCGGCTGGGGCAGGTCGTTCAAACCTTCGAAGCTGCGGCCCTGCAACAGTTCGGTGAGGCTCCGCTCCAGCGCCACCTCGAAACTCGGGTGCGCCCCGAACGAGGCGAAGACACCGCCGGTGCGCGGGTTCATCAGGGTGACGCACATCACCGGATATTCCCCGCCCAGCGACGCGTCCTTGACCAGCACCGGAAAACCCTGCTCCTCCAGCCCCTGGATGCCTGCCAGGATTGCGGGGTACTTCGCCAGTACTTTCTGGGGTACGTCAGGCAGGGCGATTTCGCCTTCGAGGATCTCGCGTTTGACCGCGCGCTCGAAAATTTCCGACAGGCACTGTACCTGCGCTTCGGCCAAGGTATTGCCGGCGCTCATGCCGTTGCTGAGAAACAGGTTTTCGATCAGGTTGGAGGGGAAGTACACCACTTCGCCGTCCGACTGGCGCACAAAGGGCAACGAGCAGATGCCGCGCTCGACGTTGCCCGAATTGGTGTCGTACAGGTGTGAGCCGCGCAGCTCGCCATCGGGGTTGTAGATCTCCCGGCAGTACGTATCGAGTATTTCTGCCGGCAACGCATCTTTGCGGCCCGGCTTGAACCAGCGCTCGTCGGGGTAGTGCACGAAATCGGCATGGGCGATGCCTTCGCCCCAGAACTGGTCGTTGTAGAAGAAGTTGCAGTTGAGTCGCTCGATGAACTCTCCCAACGCCGACGCCAACGCGCTTTCCTTGGTCGCGCCTTTACCGTTGGTGAAGCACATCGGCGAATGCGCATCGCGAATATGCAGCGACCACACGTTGGGTACGATATTGCGCCACGACGCGATTTCGATCTTCATCCCGAGGCCGGCCAGAATCTCTGACATGTTGGCGATGGTCTGCTCGAGTGGCAGATCCTTACCGGCGATGTAGGTGCTCGCGTCGGCCGCGGTGTCGGGTAGCAGCAGCGCCTGGGCGTCTGCATCGAGATTGTCCACTTGCTCGATGACGAACTCCGGCCCAGTCTGCACCACCTTTTTGACCGTGCACCGCTCGATGGAACGCAGGATGCCCTGACGGTCCTTGTCGGAGATGTCCGCCGGAAGCTCGACCTGAATCTTGAAGATCTGCTTATAGCGGTTTTCCGGATCGACGATGTTGTTCTGCGAAAGGCGGATGTTTTCGGTCGGGATGCCGCGCGTCTGGCAGTACAACTTGACGAAGTAAGCCGCACACAGCGCGGAAGAGGCCAGGAAATAATCGAACGGGCCTGGCGCTGAGCCGTCGCCCTTGTAGCGAATCGGTTGATCGGCTACCACCGAGAAATCATCGAACTTGGCTTCAAGCCTGAGGTTGTCGAGAAAGTTAACTTTGATTTCCATGGGCGATACCAGAACAACACGATTTGGCCGCCCATTATCCGGTTTATCAGCCTTGCGTGCGTGATTTTCCAGCCTGGCGGTCTGTGCAGCCTCTCGCTCCCCGAATATCAGCGCTAACACGAATGCACGGTAGTGACCCGCCACGACCTCGTCGTCCCAAATGGCTACGAGGATTAGAACTCGTTCTTTCGTGCCTTCCGTCAGTGGGAAAGCCGTACGCTTGCTACCTGGCGAAAGCAGCAAGAGGCTCAAAGAAAGGCCTGAGCGCGCCCATTTTCGCCGCGACGGACGTGACGGGGACACCGCTGCTGCCCGTCTGTCGCAGTCATCTCCAGCACTTGGGCTCAGCGTGACGAGGCGTGCCCTTTGCCCGCTTGCAACTCGAACGCGATACTCCAGTTGTGCAGCGGATAGGGTTTGTCCACCAGTGCGGCGATGTTGGCTTCGCGCGGCATGCCTTCGTCCGGCAAGTATTCGTAGCGGGCGTCGGCCTGGCTCGGGTCGCTGTCGCGTAATTCACCGGCGCCTCCAACCCCATGGCTGGCATAGCGGATGCGCGGCGTGCCGACCAGATCGCGGCCGGCATTCAGGCGCACAACCGTGTCGGCGACGATCTCCACGGCTTCGATCGGCACCTCGCCCTGCTCGTCGATCAGGATGAAGCCGCGGTTCTCGATCGGCCGTGCCTGATGGCCGAGATAGGGTTGGTCGAATACCAGCGGCGGGGACGGCACATGGAAGTCAATGAGTATTTCGCGATCTTCGTAAGTGGCGCCGCGCGGCGACAGCGGTTGCCAGTTGCGGCCCTCTATCACCACCTGGTGATAGACCTTGCCGAGCATCTGGCCGAACCAGCGATAACCATTGGCCGACAGGTGAGTGCCCTTGTCCACGTAGGGGTAAACCGGCCCGGCGAGGTACCAGTTCGGCTCCTCCTGCGCCAGTTCCCACTGCGCCATGCCGATGTCGAGGCTGCCATTGACCACCGATGATTTGGCATCGGTCTGGTAGCTGATGAACGCCGGCATCCGCTGCTGTCCGGCGATCGCCTGCGCGGTATCGGCGTTCAGGTCGTCGCGCAGCTGGCGCAGCATCTTCTTGTAGTAAGCCTTGTCGTTGATGCCACCCTGGGTCTGCGAGTAGTCGTATTCACCCTGCAGCCAGAAGAAGGCGCTTAGGCGGTAGCTGGCGCCTTGCGCGTCAGCGATCTGCTTGGCCTGGTCGACCGCCTGCAGCACCCGTCGATACTCGTGGGTGCCGCCGACCTTGGACAGCTGCGCGATGGAGCGCCCGGAGGTGGACGCGTTGCTGGCCACGAACAGGTGCTCGGGGTCGGCTGCGACGCCGTGCTTTGCGAGATAGAGGCGGCGGGCCATATTCAACGCGCCGACTTCCACGGATTCGCCTTCCTCCTGCGCATGCTCGTCCAGTCTCGCCACCGACCGGCCATCGAGGATGACCTTCGGATCGCGCTTGAGCTGGACAACGGCCCTGAGCGGCTTGAACGCGAATTCGCCGACCGGTACGAATCGGTCGCCGCTGAATGTCGCCGAACGCACCGAGTCGCCCAGCATCAGATTGTCGTACTTCGGCTGTTTCGACAGCGCCGGCCAGCCTTCGGCGGCCGAGGCCAGGGACTGACCGTAAGTGACGATGTGGTTGTATCTGGCCGTCGGCGCCGGTGCGCGATGATTGGGGGATGCCATGAGCTGCTCGCTGAAGCGCTTGTTCTGCGCGTCGCGGGTCGCCAGAGAGGCGTCGTCGGCCAGCGATGAGGCAGAGGTGCTCAACAGTACGGCGGCGACCGTTGCGTAAGTGAAGGGCCAGGCGGTGAGGAGCTGTGCAGGCATGCCATTTCCTTTGTTGAACTGCGACCAGGCCCTGTGCCAAACAGGTTCGGACCGGGTCGTTTCGGAATTGGCGTTCGACGGTGAAGGCTGTGCTTAGTTCGGCTTCGGCTCGCCGAGGCGGTATTTCGACGTTTCGCTCAGTGACGTGATGAGGCGAGCGGCTGAGGGGCGTGCCGTGGCGCGGGTGCATTGTCCATCGCGTCTTTGATCGCCTGCGCGAGTTCTTCCAGTCGATAGGGTTTGGCCAGTACGTAGACACCTTCCTCATCGGCGGTTTTTTTCGCGGCTTCGGCGTAGCCGCTGGTGAGCAGCACCGGAATGTCGCGGTGTTTCGTGCGGATCTCTCGTGCCAGCTCCACGCCGTTCATACCGCCGGGCATCATCACGTCGGAGAAGACGATATCCACCTTGCGTCCGTTTACCAGGGCGCCCAGCGCCGCCGCGGCACTGGTGGCGAGGGTCACGGTGAACCCCAGGTGTTGAAGCATTTCGCCGACCAGTGCCGCGACCGCTTCGTCATCGTCAACCAGCAAGACATTGCCGGCCGAGACCTGCGCCGCGACCTCCACTTGCATGCCTGCCTGGCCAGGCGCGTCCGGGACGGATGTTGCACGGGGCAGTAGCAGCACCACGCTGGTGCCCCGTTCACACTCGGTATCGATCCACACCGTGCCGCCAGACTGCCGGGCGAAACCATAGACCTGCGCCAGGCCGAGGCCGGAGCCCTTGCCGATTTCCTTGGTGGTGAAGAAGGGGTCGAATACACGTCCGCGTACATCGTCCGGGATACCGGTGCCCGAATCGATCACCGCCAGGCGGACAAAATCGCCACGCTGGCCCAGCACCTGCTCGTCTGGTGCATTCGAGGCCTGCAACAGGATCGTGCCACCGTCAGGCATGGCATCGCGGGCATTGACCGCCAGGTTGAGGATCACCAGCTCCAGCTCGCCGGGATCGACTTCCACTGGCCACAGATCGTCGGCGAACTGCACCTCGACGTGCACGTCGCCACGCAGGCTGCGGTCGAGCAGTTCGCGCATCCGGCTGATGCGATGGGCCAGATCGACCGCCTCGGGTGCCAGCGACTGCCGCCGCGAGAAGGCCAGTAGCTGTCGGGTCAGGGCGGCGCCACGCTGTGCGGCCTGGCGCATGCCGTCCATCAGACGCTGGCGGCGATCTGGATCGGAGCGGCGATCGAGCATGTCGAGGCCGCCAGCGATAACCATCAGCAGATTGTTGAAATCATGTGCGATGCCGCCGGTGAGCTGCCCGATGGCCTCGATCTTCTGCGTTTGACGCAATGTTTCTTCGATGTGGGCACGTTCCACCATTTGCGTGCGCAGCTCGACGTTGGCCTGCTCCAGTGCCCGGGTACGTTCGACCACCAGCGCTTCGAGCTCATGCGAGGCCTGCTCGCGGGCCTCGATCAATGCGCGGACCTCGTACTGGCGAAGGCGGCCGCGTATGGCCGCCTGGACGGCGCTGGTGAGGGTGATGCTTTGCACCGGGCGTTCGAGCAGAGAGACATTGCGCAACGCCGCGACCAGGCGTTGCCGCCAGGCACTGACCGCCGGCTGTCGGTGCTTGCTGGTCAACACCACGAACGGAAAGTCGGACCAGGCCGGTTGTGCATCGACCCACGCACCCAGGGCCTTAAGGTCCTGGCCGAACAAGGCCTCTTCGGCGATGAACACCGCGTCGGCATCGTGTTCGGCGCGCTCCAGCACCTCGGCGACGCTGTGGCAGACATCGGCAGCCATCCCGCTGCGGCGCAGCAGGTCGGCCGTTGCCGGGCCGTCCCTGCCGATGGGTGCGAAGACGACTACTAATGGGCTTTCTCGCTTAGGCGTCGTCATGCTCGTCTTTCATGAGAGGGCTGGCATCGCCGGTGTACGTCGGCGTGCCCAAGAATATGCCGCTGAAGTGCACGAGCGGCAGTCCGACCTTGATGCCGGAAGCGCCAAGGCGAAACTCCCGGATGCTGTTTTCGTGGCGTCCGCTGCGCTTTTTAACCACAGACATCGCGCGCCGGACGACGCCGGCATGCTCGAAGTAGCGCAGCATGATAACCGCATCACTGAGATAGCTGATATCGATGGGCGTATCCATCGGTCCCACCAGGCCGTGCTGAGCGAGCACCATCACGCTGATCACACCTTTCTGACCCAGATAGCTCAGCAGCTCGTGCATTTGCAGGATCAAGAAACGGCCATCGGGCATGGCGTTCAGGTAGCCGTTGAGGCTATCCAGTATCACCAGTTGCGCCCCTTGCTCCTCGACGCTGTGCCTCACGGCGGCGGTGAACTCGCCGGGCGACAGCTCGGCGGGATCGATCTGTTGCAGGTGCAGCAAACCGCGTTCGATCCAGGGTTCGAGATCCAGGCCGAGCGCTCGAGCGCGCGCCAGCAGCGTGCCGATGCCCTCGTCGAAGATGAAAAACGCCACGTGCTCGCCGCGCTTGCAGGCCGCTGCGGCAAAACCCAGTGCCACCGAGGATTTACCGACGCCGGCCGCTCCGATCAGCAATGCGTTGGTGCCACGTTCCAGACCGCCGCCCAGCATCTTGTCCAGTTCGTCGTTGCCGCTCGAGGTGAATTCGCCGACGAACGGCGAGTGGTGTTCGGCGGCGATCAGACGCGGGTAGATCGCCAGGCCGCCGGTCTTGATCGTGAAGTCGTGGTAGCCGCCCCGGAATTTGATGCCGCGCATCTTGATCACCCGCAGGCGTCTACGCTCCGCGCCGTAATCAATGGCCAACTGCTCCAGCATCACCACCCCGTGTGAAATCGAGTGGAGTTGCAGATCGCCGCTTTCGGAGGTCTGGTCATCGAGCAGGATCACCGTGCAACGGCGCGTGGTGAAGAAGTGCTTGAGCGCCAGGACTTGTCGGCGATAGCGCAGCGGGCTCTGCGCCAGCAGACGCATTTCGGACAGGCTGTCGAAAATAACCCGGGTCGGGTTGGTTGCGCTGACGCGGTCGAAGACCTGTTTGGTGGTCTCGCTCAGCTCCATCTCGGCCGGATGCAGCACGGTCAGTTCGAGCTCGGGGTCGAGGGCGTCTTCGGGCGTCACCAGCTCGAAAACATCTATACCATCGAGCGTCCAGCCGTGACGCTTGGCGACGAGTTCCAGTTCCTTCTTGGTTTCCGAGAGCGTTATGTAGAGCACTCGCTCGCCATGGCGTACACCTTCGAGAAGAAACTGCAGAGCGATAGTGGTCTTGCCGGAGCCTGGGCTGCCCTCGTAGAGATACATTCGATTAGGGTCCAGTCCCCCACCGAGGATGTCGTCGAGGCCTGCGCTGCCAGTCGAGATACGAGGGCATTCGTCATCGGTCGTCGGCAACTGATCAAAGGAATCGGTCATTCCATACTCCTTACGCAGGGCTCCAGACGGAGGCTGCGTGTCCTTGTTCCAGGCTTCGTGACGTATGGCAATGAAGCAGCTGGAACACGCCCGTAAATGCCGCGTGGCGGTCGGGCAAAAAGCCCCTTCAATCGGTTCGCCGATGGCTCTGACGAAGCTTCGCATAGATGCTGCCGGCAGGCGATAACCGAGGGGCACCGTCCTCTAATCCGACTGGGCTTTCGTCGCACCGTTCCCCTTCCCCCTGCCGTTAGCGGTCATCACCGGAACGCTGTCATAGGCGCTAGGCCACGTCGTAGAGCCGTTCGGATGTCGTTTCGCTTGTAAGGTGCGAGTGCACCGCCTGCGCTGCGCCGATGCAACAGATCGTAATCATTGGCGCTTGGATCGCCTGACCGGCTGGCCCATGATCGGGCTTTGTTTGATCAGGTGGCCCGGATGTCACGACCCTCACGTCCATCGGCCTCGGCTCTCGGCCGGTTGCTGCGCCTGGGTGGCACCGGCGCGCGGATCGCTGGCAATCTCGTGGTGCAGCGCATCACGTCGGGTAAGGCGAGTATCGACTGGGCGCCGGTCGGTGAGCTGCTGGGCGATACGCTGGGGCAGATGAAGGGCCCGGTGCTCAAGCTCGGTCAGCAGGCATCGCAATGGCAGGATGTGCTGCCGCCACCGATCAGCGCGGCGCTGTCCCGGCTGCAGAATCAGGTCCCGTCACTGCCGTTCGCCCCGCTCGAATCCCACCTGCAGCGCCTTTACCACGGCCGGTTGTATGAGCTGTTCGACAGCATCGAGGCGCAACCCGCCGCGGCGGCGTCGCTGGGGCAAGTGCACCGTGCGCGTGACCGGCAGGGGCGAGCGCTGATCATGAAGATCCAGTACCCGGGCATTCGTGCAATTTGCGATGCCGACCTGCGACAGCTGCGCCGGCTGATGCCGTTGGGGCGGCTGTTCGGCACGCCCTCGGCACGGCTCGAGTCGGTCTACCGCGAGCTGCAACGCGTGATCGACCAGGAACTCGATTACGGTGCCGAGCGCAACAATCTTGAGCGCTTTCGCCAGCACTTCGCGGACTGGCCCGGCGTGCGCATTCCGTTTTCCGTCGCGGCGCTGTGCCGCCCGGGTGTGCTGGTGCTGGAAGAGCTGCCGGGGCGCTCGATGAATGAGGTCGACCAGGCATCCGCCGAGATTCGTCAGCGACTGGCCGAAGCCCTCTGCGACTGGCTCGCCGAGCAGGCATTCGGCCTCGGACAACTGCACGCCGACCCGCATCCGGGCAATCTTGCCTGGACCGATGCCGGGGAACTGGTGATTTACGATTTCGGCAGTGTCGTCCCGCTGCCGATGCGCTTGCTGCGCGCTTATGTACAGATCTTCGATGCCTTGCGCGGCCCATCCAGCGAGGCGCTGGAGGCGGGCTTCCAGGCTCTCGGTGGGCGCCAGCCAGGCAGCGCCCCGCCGCATGGCCTGTATCGCCGCATTCATCTCCTGCTGCATCCGTTACTGCAACCCGGAGCGCAATGGGATTTTCGCGGCGCGTCCCTGCATCAGCAACTGGTCGAACTCTCGCCGTTGCTGATGTCTGCGCTCGGCAGTCTGCAGCCGGCGTCCGGTACGCTGCTGGTCAACCGCACGCTGGAAGGGCATTACTGGAACCTCTACCGGCTCGGCGCCTGCCTGCCAGTCGCTGATCTGCTGGCAAGCCGCATCGCGCAATGGCGTGCCATCGTACAACCCGACAAACCGGTCTAAGCGCTCAATGAAATCGGATTCGACCATTCAACCAGGCCCGATTGCGGCCAGAAGGCAAACAGGTGGATGCGCCGCAACGGGCTGCGACGCATCGACTTTCATTCAGCGCCGCACCATGGCCGCACGGCGCTGAACAAGCGGTTACGGGGCGCGGTAGATCGCGCACAGTTTGTTTCCGTCAGGATCGCGTACATAGCCCAGGTGCATCGCGCCGAGGCTGCCTTCACGCAGCCCCGGCGGCTCTTCACAGGTGGTGCCGCCATGCGCGACGGCTACGTCGTGAAACGCCTGGACCTGCTCGGGTGAGTTGCATTTGAAGCCAATCGTGCCGCCATTGCCTACCGTCGCTGGTTCACCGTTGATGGGCTCGGTGACACCGAACAGGCTCCCGTCGTGATGGTAGAAAAGGCGAGTGTGCCCGGAAGGAGCGGTATTGCGGAGCGGCTCGCCTGCGCCGAGCACACCGAGCACTGCGTCGTAGAACCGCTTCGACCGTTCAATATCATTCGAACCGACCATTACATGATTGAGCATGGACCCCTCGCTACGTGGTTGGATGATGCAAACACGCACTCTAGCACCGGTAACAAGCGAGCCGTCAAAGGACGGATCCCGCTGTGCACGGGGCGCTCCGACACATCCATACCGGTACTACAGACATGCGCGCCAGGGGCGGCAACCTAGGGGATGGCGATCTCCCCGTTCTTTCCGGCTTCCCGGTACCGAGCCCGCAGCACATCGGCCAGTCGCTGCTTGGCCTGGTCTTCGCCGTGGATGAGGCGGATTTCCTTCGGCCATTCCGTCATCCGGGTGACGAAGCCGACCAGGTCAGCTTGATCGGCGTGTGCGGAATAGCCACCGACGCTGTCGATACCGGCGCGGATGTCGATGCGCTGTCCGTCCAGATCGACGAAACCACCATCCGGTCCATGGGTCTGGATGTCGCGCCCCGGCGTGCCCTTGCCCTGATAACCGACGAACACCACATTGTGGCGCGGATCGCCCAGCATCGCTTTCAAGTAGTTGACGATCCGCCCGCCCGAGCACATCCCATTGCCCGCGATGACGATTGCGGGCCGTGCGGTCTGGGTGAGGTGCTCGACGATGCGCATATGCTCGTCGTGGCTGTCGACGGTGATGAGCTGCTTGAACGACAGCGGCTTGCGGCCTTCCTTCATACGATCGCGAGCATCTTCGTCCCAGAATGCCTGCAGCTCCTTGTAGGTTGCGGTGAATCGGCTGGCCAACGGCGAGTCGAGAATGATCGGAATCTGCGGCCAGTCGATATCGGGATCGCCTTCCTGCGCTTGCCGCCCGGATTCGCCCACCGTCCTGTCCGCTTCTACCAACTCGCTCCGCTCATGGAGGATCTCTTCCAGCTCGTACAGCAGCTCCTGAGTTCGGCCAATGCTGAACGAGGGGATGAGCACGGTGCCCTCGTCGGCCAGGGCCCGCTCGATGACCGCCTGCAGCCGTTCGCGCCGATGCACGCGGTCTTCATGCCGGCGGTCGCCATAAGTGCTTTCCATAATCAGCAGGTCCGCGCGTTCGGGCGGCACCAGGTCAGGTAGCAGCGGTGAATGCGGAGCGCCCAGGTCACCGCTGAATACCACCCGCTCTGCCGGGCCCTCGGCGTCACTTAGTTCCAGCTCGACATAAGCCGACCCCAACACATGCCCGGCCGGCTGCAAGCGTACCCGGCAGCCGCCGCTATCCGTCTCGTTCAGGGTGAACCAGTGGCCGTAGGGCAGGGCGATGATGCGCTGCTCGACTACCTTGATATAACGCTCCAGTTGCGCCTGATCACGGCTGATGGACAGGCGAAAGGCGTCCTCCAGCACGATCGGCAACAGCCGGGCGGACGGCTCGCTGCACAGGATCGGCCCGCTGAACCCCGCCGCCAGCAGGTTCGGAATCCGTCCCACGTGGTCGATGTGCACGTGGGTGACGATCAACGCCTTGATGCCCTCGATGGAGAAATCCAGCGCCAGCTCATCGTCATCTGAATTTGCATCCTGCCCCTGAAACTGGCCGCAATCGATAAGGACGCTACAGCTGTCATCCATCCACAACTGATGGCACGACCCGGTGACGCCTTCATGAGCGCCGTGATGGATGAGTTTCGGATGCTTCATCGGAATTCCTTCACCAGCGGATGCCCCGACAATGAGTCGAGGCAGGGAAAGCGGTACGAGCCGCTTTTGCTAATGAAGCATTTGGCCGCCGGCGGGGTTGAACAGTTTCCGGCGACCGCCGAGCGGGAGCTCGGTTACGGTGCGAGAGTGGATACGGTTGTACCGTTCGCCGGGTGTCCTTTTTACTTTGGGCAGCGGCTTGGGGCAGCGGCCGCTTTCGGCCGAGGCTGTGTAAAAACGCGTTCCCCGTTTTGAAGTCTGCGTTCCTACGTGAAATCTGACAGAGCTTGGCTATTCAGCAGACCTGAATCTTTCGTAGCGACGCGATTTTGGGGACGATCCAGCTAGTCGCGTCCAGGCAAGAACGTTTTTACACAACCTCGGCCAGAAGCGGACGGTGGCTTCCGACCGTTCACCATAGATTGCAGTCTTGACACCGTAGATAACCGTTCCGCTTCCAAAAAAGATCTCAGCTCAATTCGACTTATTCGGATCTAGGGTCCACCATCATGTAACCCGCAGTTGCAGTACGGGTTTCCCCGCAGGGAGACGATCGCGCCTTATCGCTTACGAGTGATATCCATGGCTAACTGCAACGATTTGATCATCTGCGAACACTGCAATTGCGTGTTCGAGAAGGCTGCCCTTAATAGGCATCAGACCTCCCTTTGCTCACGTTGCGGTAGCGTGCTTCAGCGCTTTAATGGCCTGGCCATTGATCAACGGCTGGCGCTGACGATCACGGCTGCGGTGCTATGGCTTCTCGCAAACTTCTATCCCGTCATGGTCATCAGCCTGCAAGGGCTCAAGAGCAGCGCCACCTTATGGGATTCGGTGCTGGCGTTAAGCGTCGGACCGATTACGTTCATCGCGCTGGTCGCGGCAATTTCCATCATCATCGCACCGCTTTTCCAACTGTGCTTGCTGACTTGGGTACTCAGCTTCGCTCTTTCCCGAAGACGTGCCCCTGGCTTCGGTCTGTGCATGCGCTGGCTGGAGTCGCTCAGGCCATGGAGCATGCTTGAGGTGTGTCTACTCGGGGCACTTGTTGCAGTGTTCAAACTCGCCGGCATGTTGGATGTGCTGCCTGGCATCGGCTTGTTCGCCCTGGCCGTGCTTAGCTTGTTGCTGATTCGCATTGCCGGCCGCGACGTGCGCGAGCTTTGGGACGTTCTATGAATACGCCATACGTTGCCAGCGACCTCAATCTTTGCCTCTGCCACAGCTGCGGCAAGACGTGCGATATGACCGACCAGCCCTTGTCATGCGACCGTTGCGGCGCAGCGCTGCACGACCGAAAGATCAACTCCTTATCCCGCGCCTGGGCGTTCTTGTTGGCCGCCCTGGTGTTCTACGTTCCGGCCAATCTGCTACCGGTGATGAACACCAGCATGCTCGGTACAGGCGCAGACAGCACCATCATGAGCGGGGTTTTGGAGTTTTGGCAGCACGGCGCGTGGGACATTGCGCTGATCATCTTCATCGCCAGCATTGCTGTACCGGGCATCAAATTCGCAGCTCTTTCGCTCTTGCTTATTACCGCTCAACGCGGCAGCCAATGGGCCCGCAAGGAGCGCTCGAGGCTCTACCGTTTCATCGAACTCATCGGCTATTGGTCGATGCTCGACGTGATTGTGGTGGCACTAGTGGCTGCGCTGGTGAAATTCCACGGTTTGGCCAATATCGAGCCGCGTGCCGGCATTCTGTTTTTTGGGCTGGTGGTGGTCTTTACGATGCTATCGGCCATTAGCTTCGATCCACGTCTGATCTGGGACGGGCCGCGTGAAAAGGAGATCGTGAATGGAGTCACAAGTCACTGATCTGGTGCGAGGTAATGCCAAGCCCGTTATCAAAACGCGCCGTTTCAAAGTTTCGTTGGTTTGGATCGTTCCCATCGTGGCGGTGCTGGTAGGCATTTCGCTCGTGGTGCACAACGTCATGCAGGAAGGGCCGACCATAACGGTGACCTTCAGGACCGGTAGCGGGCTGGACGCCAACAAGACTCAGGTCAAATACCGCAATGTAGTAATTGGGTATGTATCGGATGTAGCGCTGAGCGAAGATCAAAGAAGCGTCGACGCCACCATAAAACTGGCCAAGGAAGCAGAGAGCTTCACACGCGAAGACTCACAGTTCTGGGTCGTGCGACCGCGTATCGGTGCAAGCGGCGTGTCGGGTATCGATACATTGCTGTCCGGCGATTATATCGGCGCCGATATCGGCCAGGCCGATGCGAGGGCCAAGCGATTCGAAGGCCTGGAAACGCCGCCGCCCATTACCTATGGCGAGCCTGGGAAGCGTTTTACGCTACGCAGCACGGATCTGGGGTCGTTGGACATTGGCTCCCCGGTCTACTTCCGCAAAATTCCTGTCGGTCAGGTTGTGGCATACGGATTGGAAGCAGACGGCAAAAGCGTCAGCATCGAGGTGTTCGTGCATGCCCCCAATGATGTTCACGTCACTCAGAACACGCGGTTCTGGAACGCTAGCGGTATCGACGTTAAATTGGGTGCTAACGGTTTTGCGGTAGACACCGAATCGCTGTCATCGATCCTCATGGGTGGCATTGCCTTCCGCGCCCCGCTTTACAGCCCCAACGACCTCCCCGCTACTGAAAAGAGCACCTTTGAGCTGTTCGACGATCAACTGGCTGCATTGGCCCCGCCGGACGGAAAAGCACAGTTTCTGAGCCTGCGCTTCGACCAGGCACTACGAGGGCTAAAAGTAGGCGCTCCTGTCGAGTTCCTCGGAGTGGAAATTGGCAAGGTGGTGGCGGTTGATCTGAATTTCGATCCCAAAGAGCGCAGCTTTCCTCTGGATGTTGGAATCGTGATTTATCCGCAACGACTCGGCAGGGCCCATGCGGAGATGCTCAAAGCCTTGAAGCATGATCCCAACGATGAGGCCGCCAGCGTTCGGCTCATGGGAGCATTCATCGAGAATGGACTGAGAGCGCAAGCACGAACCGGCAACCTGCTTACCGGACAACTATATATATCCCTCGATTTCCATCCAAAAGCGCCCAAGGTTGCGTTCGACCCCACCGCACGCCCTGTGGTCATTCCTTCGATTCCTGGAGATTTCGAGCAGGTTCAGGAGCGACTGCAATCCGTCGTTGAAAAGATCAGCAAACTGCCATTGGATCGCATTGCCGCGAATCTCGACGGCAGCCTCGTGGAATTGCGCAAGGTGCTGGCGCAAGTCAATGCCTCAACGCTTCCCGGCGTGTCAACGACATTGACGGAGGCTAGCAAAGCTCTGGAGTCGGCCAGTTCCACGCTCGCTGAGGATTCGCCGCAACGTGAACAGCTGACGCAAACGCTGGAAGAGCTGAGCCGCACGTCGCGCTCGCTTCGCGAACTCTCGGACTATCTGGGACGACATCCGGAATCGTTACTTCGCGGCCGGCCCGACAATGCCACGCCGCAACGAGCGCTAAGCAACTGAACGAGGGAGCACACTATGGTATTTCCCCGGACTACCTCGCTGGCAGCTGCGTTGCTTGCGCTCGTTGCATGCCGCAGTGATCCGATCCAGTTCCACACCCTGACCCCAATCCAGCCAGTCGCCGCAGTACGGCTCGATGCGGAAGTGGGGATCGAAGCCATTAGCGTACCGCCTCAGGTCGACCGACAGCAGATCGTAATTCGCCAGAGTGACAGCAGCCTGGCGATCCTTGAAACCCACTGGTGGGGCGCGAGCCTGGCTGAAGAACTGCGCAGTGCTATCGCACAGCAACTGCCTAATATCGCCGCTGGACGTAGGGTTTCGGTACGGCTGGATGTGCTGCGTCTGGATTCGATTCCCGGCCAATACGCATTGATCGACGTTAAATGGCGGCTGCGGGACCTCGGAGAGGGAGGCAATGCAATGGTGCATTGCAGGAGCACACTACAGACAGCGGCGGGCGTAGACATCGACGACATAGTGATCGCCCATCAGAACAATCTGCAACGCTTGGTCGAGCAAATCAGCGATGCGGCTAACGACGTAGCTCGGAAATGTCGTTGAAGAATTAGGGAGAAACAGAAGCTCATTCGCTGAGCCAATGGGAAGAAACCGGCCATCCATCCTTAGAAAGGTAATACATCATGACCACGGCAAGCGTTTCGGTAGCGCCAGAATCCGCGAAGTGGCGTTTCAAACTTGGCATCGCCTTGCTCTGTTTGATGCCCATCTTGTGGCTGCTTTTGCCGTTGGCCGCGGCAGCAGATGTCCCTGGGTCCACCATCGCGGCCCTGACCGGTGCGTTGTTCATCGTCAACAAAGTGCTGCTGCTACTGGTGATAGCGGTAATGGGCAAAGCCGGATTTCAGGAGCTCAAACAACACCTTTTTCGTCATGTATCAGGCTTTGCCACCAGCGCTGACGTCGAAGTGAGCCCCACGCGCCACCGTATCGGAATGGTGATGTTCTGCCTGCCCTTGCTCTCTTCGTTTCTCGAGCCCTATATCGACGCCCTGGCGCCGGGCCTTCGCCCCAACAGTTGGGCACTGCAGTTGTTGGGAGACGTGCTGTTGATCGGTAGCTTCTTTGTGCTCGGTGGCAACTTCTGGGAAAAGCTGCGGGCGCTGTTTATCCGCAGAGCACGGGTCATTACTCCCGGCGTGGTCTGAGTAACTCCAGCTCGCTCCGGCCCATACCCGATGACCCTCGACTGCATGCTTCGCAGGAGTACATATGGCCGAAACTCCGAACACGCCGGACCACGCCGAGCCGGCGAGTGCCCCTGAGCCGCTCCTGGAAAAACCTGCATCGGCCAACCCGCTGCGACGCGTCGCGCTGATAGTGGTGGCCTTGATTGCGGTGCTATTTGCTGTGTCCATTGCATTGGAGCGTCACACGCCATTGACTTCGCAAGCCGTGGTGCAGGCCTATGTGGTGCCGATGGCGGCCGAGGTAAGTGGCCGTGTGACCGAAATTGCCGTGATCGACAACGCGCGGGTAAAGCCCGGCCAGTTGTTGTTCCGCATAGACCCACTCCCTTACAGGCTGGCAGTCATTGATGCCGAGGCGCAGTTGGAAGCAGCGGGGCAGGCAATAGGGGCGAATACCGCCTCGGTGGACGCTGCCCAAGCCATGCTGGTGTCGGCTCGTGCACAGCGCGACAACGTGCGTGAACAAGCCCGGCGCGTGACTCATCTGGTCGAGCGAGGCGTGTTCGCCCGCGCGCGTCAGGATGAAACCGATGCGGCCCTTGGCTCCGCCGAAGCAGCCGTGAGCAAAGCACAGGCAGACTTGCAACGTGCACGTCAGCAACTGGGTGCCGATGGCAACGACAATCCGCAGCTCAAGCAAGCCCTGGCTACGTTGGAAAAAGCCAGGCTCGATCTGGTCCGTACTGAAGTTGTCGCGCCGTCCGATGGCGTTGTGACCAACCTTCAGCTTGCTGTCGGCCAGGTAGTGAGCGCCGGCCAACCAGCGCTAACCGTTATCGATGCCGGCACCGTTTGGGTTTCCGCTGCCTTTAAAGAAAACAGCCTGGAGCACATGCAGGCCAATGATCGCGCAGAACTGGTATTCGATCTGTTGCCTGGCCGTGTGTTCAAGGGCCATGTCGAGAGCGTCGCTTGGGGCGTTGCGCCGGCAGGCAGCAGCCAATCTGCATTGCCATCAGTGCGTAATCAGAGCGGTTGGGTACGCGACCCGCAGCGTTTTCCTGTACGTCTGATCGTGGAAGGTCCCCGCCCAACCGGTCCGCGCTACGGCTCACAGGTGACCGTCGTGGTGTATACGGAAGACGATCGCGTCACCAACTGGTTGGGCGCATTCACCATACGGCTGGGTGCCTGGCTCAACTATGTCAATTGAAAAACCATCGCGACTGGAGCTGCAGTGGGCCAAACGCCAGGGGCTGCGCGTCGCCATCGCCGTCACCGTAGGCTTATGTATGGGGCTGTTGCTAGGCGATCCTTTGCCATTTCTTGCGCCGTTGTTTGCGTCCCAGTTCCTCTTGGCGAGCCGTCGTCCGCCTGCGTTGCTTCAAGGGGTGGTGATTGTGTTGGTGATTATCCTAACCGGTGCGCTATTAGTATTTTTATCCGGCCTTCTTAGGGAGCGTCCGTGGGTACTGCTACCCCTGCTGTGGCTGTTTTACTTCGTGTGCTTCGTTGCCCAAGGACGACAGCGGGGCGGTGCCGTGCCGGTGTTGATGCTGCTGATCGCCATCGTCGTTCCGTTGCTCGACATTCTGCAGGACAACCTGGGTGAGCCGATCGTGCTGTTGTTGGCTAAGGCGATTAGCCTGGGAATGATGTTGTCATGGGCTACCCATGCCTTGCTGCCAAATCCAGTCGGTGACTACCGGGAAGAGCAATGTACGCTCGGGTATGATCTTGCTCTGGTGATTCGCCAGGCCGCGGCCAGCGGAGTAATTCTACTGGCCATGGTTGCCCTGTGCTTGAGCGATCCGCGATTGGCCACTGCAATGGTCATTCCGATTACTGTCGCCTCGTTGCTAAGCCAATTCGAGTTGAGCATGAACTTTCGGACTGCGCTTGGTCTGGTATTGGTCAACCTACTTGGAGGAGCGGCGGCATCGCTGGCGTTCGCCATAGTCGAGCTGCGCCCCTCTCTGTGGCTTGTAGCGCTGATCGTGCTGCTGGTCAGTCTATTGTTCGCAGGCAACGCAGCCATCGGCAACACCCGGGGTAAGATCTTTGGTGGCGGGCTTATCGTCTTTCTGATCCTCTTCGGACTCGGTATATCGCCACTACCGACCAGCACGTTGGAGCTGTTTTCGACCCGTATCGCCTATGTACTGTGTGCAGCCCTGTACGCCGTTGTTCTGGCGGCATTGCTGTGGCCGAGACCGCGTTCGTTTGAACATGTGGCTAACAACATTTAAGGATCAGCGCTAAAAGAACGACGAGCCGAGTGCCGATTTTTGATCCTGGTGCGCGTGCTTTTGGTGACCGCGGTGCCTCATTACGGATGCAACTGCTGAAGGCTGCTGGGAACGAAGAAGGTTTGATATCGCTTGGCAGAGATTCGCACGAGCCAACAAACAAGCAGTTGACCAGCTATACCTATTGAGTGAGACCGCATCCGCTTTTCGTAGGCATTCATGAGCTCGCTGCGAAGCAAAATGCAAAGTCGGCGTGTTAGCGGGGCAGCACATGTCTGGCTGCGAGCAAATGCTTTTCAATTGGCAGTGTTTCGCTTGTTCAGAAGCGTCGTTATCGAACTAAAGGTTTCAATTATAGGAGGCAACGAGTCTCTCAATGCATTAACGGAGACTAGGGATGAACACCGCATTGCTACAGGTAACACCTTTGCAAATGTTGTTAGAGCGCCAATAAACGGAGAGCCTTGAATGAACATGTCAAAAGCGTTTTTGATAAGCGTTGTTCTGAGCAATGTCATGCTCGGCGGGTGTGCTTCGAAGGTTACAGAAGAAGGGCAATACTCTGGCTTCCTGACAAGCTACGAAGGCTTGAAGCAAACCACTTCGGCAAACGGTCAGCCTGTCATGCGTTGGGTAGCTGAGGGTTTCAACCCCGACGCCTACGACACGATCGTGTTCGATCAACTCGAGCTTTATCCGACACCGAAGCCGAATGAGCGAATCAATTTACAGACCTTGCGGGAACTTCAGTTACTCACAAGCACAAGCGTAAAAAGCGCATTGGCTCAAAAGTACACTATTGTGCCTAGCGAAGACGCCGCGTTAGCAAGCTCCCGCTCCTTAGTTTTAAATGCCGCGATCACAGGCGTGACTGCTTCCAACGAAGGTATGCAGTGGTACGAAGTATTGCCTGTAACAGCAGTGGCCGGCATGGTTGCAGGCGCAGCGGGTTACCGCGACCAGAATACTGAACTGTATGTGGAAGCCGATCTTCTCGATGCAGCGACGGGGCAACCGGTTGTGAAAATCGTGCGAAAGGTTCTTGGCGATACTTTGGGGAGCAGTCGTCAGGCTATTACCGTCAATGACTTCAAATCGGCGATAAAGGGCTTGGCCGAAGACGTAAACGCTTTCGTTAATAATCGATATGAAGCCAACTAATCCGAACATGGCGGAAGACAGTGTCGTAGGCTGCCAGCCCTCGAGGATCGCGCGTTTGACGCCTAAGGCAACTATTGGAAACAGTTGAACGGGTGCGAAAAGGTCGAGCATGAAGAAGCTATGGGTGTGTTACCTGAGGCTGTTAGAAAAAGACCTTTGCGCCAAGGTCTTTGACAACGTAAAGAATCTATTGGTATGTGCACTTCTTTTTGCAGCGGGTACCAGTGCTCTGCACGCAGAGCAGCCGGTGATGCTCGGCCTGGTAAGCACGCGGGTAACTGGCGTAGGGCTGTTAGTGATATCTGCGCTTTTAATGTTTCTCACCATAAGTGATGGGTTGCACCGCGTCGCCCGGATGCGTTACCACAAGCTGCTGCAATTATCACTGTGGGTGTTTTATCTGATTCTGGCAGTAAGAATGGTGCAACTAGTTTGGAGCTTCCGGGCAGAGTAGCGCGTGGGATTAGGGTCATCCAACCACCACTCCAGTTTCATTTATAGCGTGCGTAAGCTGATGGGTCCCTTTGTCTGAATCCACAGCTATCTCTCAAGCGCAAACTGTCATGTCCGCTATCGGGCGATTCTGTTGAAAAAGTAGCTGCTTCCCCATGCCTTCGGCAAAATTGCTCTGTCAGTGAGCGTGGGGGCGAACAGCATGATGGGACAGTTACCGGGAGGGCAGCAGCGCCTGTTTTACTCGTTCAATCTGGAAGATCACGTCCCGCCCCAACACCTCCTGCGCAGCATCGACCAATGCCTGGATCTCAGTGATCTGCGCGCCTACCTGGCGGATTTCTATAGCCCCATCGGGCGTCCCTCGATTGACCCGGAATTGATGGTGCGTATGCTCGTCGTCGGCTACTGCTATGGCATTCGTTCCGAGCGTCGATTGTGCGAAGAGGTGCACCTGAACCTTGGCTATCGCTGGTTCTGCCGGCTGGGTCTGGAAGACGAAGTACCCAATCACTCGACCTTCTCGAAGAACCGACACGGCCGTTTTCGTGACAGTGGCCTGTTCCGCTGGTTGTTCAATGAGGTGCTGCGCCGCTGCATGGCGGCTGGCCTGGTCAAAGGCGAAGGCTTCGCTGTGGACGCCAGCATCATCAAGGCCGATGCTAGCCGCCAACGTGGCATGGCGGGTAATGAAGTCGATTGGAACGATCCAAAGCTCAGCAGTCGCGCCGTGCGCGAGTACCTCGAAGCCCTTGATGAAGAGGCGCTGGCTGAGGCTCTTCCTAAGAAAATTTCGCTCACCGATCCTCAGTCCCGTTGGACAGCAGCACCAGGCGGCCCGGCCTTCTTTGCCTACTCCACGAATTACCTGATCGACACTGAGCACGGTGTGATCATGGACGTGGAAGCTACCTCGGCGCACCGTACCGCCGAAGTCGATTCGACCAGGACGATGGTCGAGCGTGTCGAAGCGCAGTTCGATCTCACACCGGAACGCCTTATCGGCGATACCGCTTATGGCATCGCCCCGATGCTGGCCTGGATGGTAGAAGAAAAGGACATCGAGCCGCATGTTCCGGTGTGGGACAAGACCGAGCGCAAGGACGACAGCCTCTCCAGTAACGACTTCCACTGGAACCAGGAAGCCAATGAATATCGCTGCCCAGCCGGCAAACCACTACGCAGTGAATGGCGCGCCTTCACCCAGAAAAGATCGCGGGTGACCAAGGCCAACACCATCATTTACCGCTCCAGCCAAACCGACTGCGCCACCTGCTCGTTGAAAGCGAAGTGCTGCCCCAACACGCCGACTCGGAAGATCGTCCGCAGCATCCATGAGGCTGCCCGCGACGTGGCTCGACGTATCGCCAAGACACCGGAATACCTAGTCTCTCGCTGCGAACGAAAGAAGGTGGAAATGCTATTCGCCCACCTCAAGCGGATAATGAAACTTGATCGCTTACGGCTGCGCGGTCTGACGGGTGCGACTGATGAATTCACCCTGGCGGCGACGGTGCAGAACCTGCGCCGCATGGCCAAGCTTTTGCCTCAAGGGCCACCATTAATGGGATAGGTACGCCTGCTGCGAGCAGAAACCCTCAAATTAACCCTCAGAGCTGAGCAATGACGCTCAGCGAAACGCCGAAAGGCAACTTGAAGTGGCTTGCAGCCACTTCGACAGCCGGTACATCCGACCGCCTGGCTGCCGCTAAACCTGCTTTTTCAACAGAATCGG
>NZ_JYHV01000015.1 GCF_000952685.1 Stutzerimonas stutzeri
CCGATTCTGTTGAAAAAGCAGGTTTAGCGGCAGCCAGGCGGTCGGATGTACCGGCTGTCGAAGTGGCTGCAAGCCACTTCAAGTTGCCTTTCGGCGTTTCGCTGAGCGTCATTGCTCAGCTCTGAGGGTTAATTTGAGGGTTTCTGCTCGCAGCAGGCGTACCTATCCCATTAATGGTGGCCCTTGAGGCAAAAGCTTGGCCATGCGGCGCAGGTTCTGCACCGTCGCCGCCAGGGTGAATTCATCAGTCGCACCCGTCAGACCGCGCAGCCGTAAGCGATCAAGTTTCATTATCCGCTTGAGGTGGGCGAATAGCATTTCCACCTTCTTTCGTTCGCAGCGAGAGACTAGGTATTCCGGTGTCTTGGCGATACGTCGAGCCACGTCGCGGGCAGCCTCATGGATGCTGCGGACGATCTTCCGAGTCGGCGTGTTGGGGCAGCACTTCGCTTTCAACGAGCAGGTGGCGCAGTCGGTTTGGCTGGAGCGGTAAATGATGGTGTTGGCCTTGGTCACCCGCGATCTTTTCTGGGTGAAGGCGCGCCATTCACTGCGTAGTGGTTTGCCGGCTGGGCAGCGATATTCATTGGCTTCCTGGTTCCAGTGGAAGTCGTTACTGGAGAGGCTGTCGTCCTTGCGCTCGGTCTTGTCCCACACCGGAACATGCGGCTCGATGTCCTTTTCTTCTACCATCCAGGCCAGCATCGGGGCGATGCCATAAGCGGTATCGCCGATAAGGCGTTCCGGTGTGAGATCGAACTGCGCTTCGACACGCTCGACCATCGTCCTGGTCGAATCGACTTCGGCGGTACGGTGCGCCGAGGTAGCTTCCACGTCCATGATCACACCGTGCTCAGTGTCGATCAGGTAATTCGTGGAGTAGGCAAAGAAGGCCGGGCCGCCTGGTGCTGCTGTCCAACGGGACTGAGGATCGGTGAGCGAAATTTTCTTAGGAAGAGCCTCAGCCAGCGCCTCTTCATCAAGGGCTTCGAGGTACTCGCGCACGGCGCGACTGCTGAGCTTTGGATCGTTCCAATCGACTTCATTACCCGCCATGCCACGTTGGCGGCTAGCATCGGCCTTGATGATGCTGGCGTCCACAGCGAAGCCTTCGCCTTTGACCAGGCCAGCCGCCATGCAGCGGCGCAGCACCTCATTGAACAACCAGCGGAACAGGCCACTGTCACGAAAACGGCCGTGTCGGTTCTTCGAGAAGGTCGAGTGATTGGGTACTTCGTCTTCCAGACCCAGCCGGCAGAACCAGCGATAGCCAAGGTTCAGGTGCACCTCTTCGCACAATCGACGCTCGGAACGAATGCCATAGCAGTAGCCGACGACGAGCATACGCACCATCAATTCCGGGTCAATCGAGGGACGCCCGATGGGGCTATAGAAATCCGCCAGGTAGGCGCGCAGATCACTGAGATCCAGGCATTGGTCGATGCTGCGCAGGAGGTGTTGGGGCGGGACGTGATCTTCCAGATTGAACGAGTAAAACAGGCGCTGCTGCCCTCCCGGTAACTGTCCCATCATGCTGTTCGCCCCCACGCTCACTGACAGAGCAATTTTGCCGAAGGCATGGGGAAGCAGCTACTTTTTCAACAGAATCGGCCAGAAGCGGACGTTCACCAAGGCTATGTTTTGTGATTTGGAGGTGCCTATAAAGCCTGAGGCGATCAAGGTGTAGGCTGGGCGCTGAGTAGATAGGGAGACAGAAGCGTTCGTTCCTCGTCAGGGACCCGCTTTGATTGTCGTGTTTCGACGTCCACAGCTATGACGGTCGTGCGCGCCTGCACACATAGCCGGTCGTTTTGCCACAACTCTTGAATAAAGCAGATGGAGCTATTGCCGATCCTCTCGACGGCAGTTCGTACTGTGACCATTGATCCCCAATGAAGCTCATGCCTGAAATCTACGTTCAGGTTGACAACCATCGTCGGTACTTTCGAACCAAGCTTCTCGCGAAATAGCGCTGCACGTCCGTCTGCAAGCCAGACCGGTACTACGGTGTTACTGATGTGTCCATGCATGTCGGTCTCGCTGAAGCGAGGCTTGATCGAGGCTTCAAAGAAATAGCTCATGATCCTCTCCTGGTAGGCCGGGGACGTCCGGCTGCAAGCGCGCTTGCAGCCGGATGGTAAAGGGCGTTTCCGCCGGCTTCTCAGATCCGCTCTATGATCAAGGCCACGCCCTGGCCGACCCCGACGCACATGCTGCACAACGCGTAGCGGCCCTGCTGGCGCTCCAATTGGTTCAGCGCGGTGGTGACCAGCCGCGCCCCGGAAGCGCCCAGCGGGTGGCCGATGGCGATGGCGCCGCCGTTGGGGTTGACCCGCGAGTCGTCGTCCTGTAGCCCCAGGCGGCGGCACACGGCGATGGCTTGTGCGGCGAAGGCCTCGTTGAACTCGATCACGTCCATCTGGCCGATATCCAGGCCGCTCAGGCGCATGACCTTTTCCACAGCCGGTACCGGACCCATGCCCATCAGGCGCGGGGCAACACCAGCGGTGGCCATGGCCACGATCCGGGCGCGTGGCTTGAGACCGTGCCTGTCAACGGCCTCGCCACTGGCCATCAGCAGCGCGCAGGCGCCATCGTTGATGCCCGAGGAATTGCCGGCGGTCACCGTGCCATCGGCCTTGACCACGCCCTTCAGGCCGCTGAGCGCTTCGAGCGTGCTGTCCGGGCGCGGATGCTCGTCCTGGCTGACGATCCGCTCGGGTTTGCGCGGCTGGGCGATGGTCAGCGGCATGATTTCCCGGTCGAAAAAGCCTGCCTCATGGGCGCGTTGCCAGCGCTGTTGGCTGCGCAGGGCAAAGGCGTCTTGATCGGCACGCGACACGCCTTCTTCTTCGGCCACGTTCTCGGCGGTCAGGGTCAGGGCGTCAACTCCATACTGTTCCTTCATCTTCGGGTTGACCAGGCGCCAGCCGATGGTGGTGTCTTCCAGTAGCTGGCCGCGTGCGAAGGCCTGCTCCGCCTTGGCCAGCACGTAAGGCGAGCGGCTCATGCTTTCGACGCCGCCGGCGATCATCAACTGCGCCTCGCCGCAGCGTAGGGCGCGGGCAGCGCTGCCCACCGCATCGAGGCCGGAGCCGCACAGGCGGTTGAGGGTTGCGCCGGGCACCGAGATCGGCAGGCCCGCCAGCAGCGCAGCCATGCGCGCGACGTTGCGGTTGTCTTCGCCGGCCTGGTTGGCACAGCCATAGATCACGTCGTCGATCAGGCTCCAGTCCAGGCCCGGGTTGCGTGCGATCAGCTCGACGATGGGCAGCGCGGCCAGGTCATCGGTGCGAACCGAGGACAGCGCGCCATTGAAACGGCCGAAAGGCGTGCGGATCGCATCGCAGATATAAGCTTCTGACATTTTCCTCACTCCTTCTCTGCTTTGGTGCCAGCTTCCAACAGGGCGGCATCGCCACGCTCCTGGCCTTTGCCGGAGGCTTCGACGAAGCCATCCAGAGCGGCATTCAGTTCGCTCGATCCCATGCTACGGGCGATGAACACCGGCCCGCCGCGCCAGCGCGGGAAGCCATAGCCGTGGACGAGGGCGATATCGATATCCTCCGGGCGCTGGCAGACGCCTTGCGCGAGCAGCAGCAGGGCTTCGTTGATCAGTGCCAGCACAGCGCGCTGCTGTATATCTTCAGCACTGAAGGCTTTGGCTTCGATGCCTTTTTCACAGCGATAGCCGGCGATGAGCTCGGCAACCGCGCTGTCGCTCTGGGGCTTGCTGTCTTCGCCATAGCGGTAGTAACCCTTGGCCGTCTTGCGGCCCAGACGACCGGCTTCGCAGAGCAGGTCCGGGATGCCGACGTAGCGACGCAGGTGCCGCGTGGCGGCGGTCTGCTGGCGCATCCGCCAGGCGATATCCAGGCCCGACATGTCAGCCACCTTGAACGGGCCCATGGCGAAGCCGTATTGCTCCAAGGCTGCGTCGATCTGCTCAGGGCTGGCGCCTTCTTCGAGCATGAACTCGCACTGGCGGCGGTAGGCGGCGTACAGCCGGTTACCGACGAAGCCCCAGGCGTTGCCGACGACGATGGCTTTCTTCTTCAGGCGCTCGGCGAATTTCAGCGCCGCGCACAACGCTTGCTCGCCGGTCGCACTGCCGCGCACCACTTCCAGCAGGGCCATGCGGTGTGCCGGGCTGAAGAAATGCAGGCCGAGTACGCGCTCGGGGTGAGGAATGCCTTCGGCGATCGCGTCGATATCGAGATAAGAGGTGTTGGTCGCCAGCAGGGTGTCGCTGCTCACCTGTTCGGCGAGTTGCTGGAACAGTGCTTGCTTGGCCGCCATGTCTTCGATGATCGCTTCGACCACCAGGTCGGCCCTGGCGACGGTCTGGATGTCCTGACTGGCCGTGAGGCGAGCGAGGATGGCATCGCGCTTGTCGGCACTCAGGCGCTGGCGCTCGACGTCGCGCGCCAGTTCGTCTTCGATGCGCTTGACGCCTGTTGCGAGTGCTTGCGCATTCAGTTCGAGCAGATCCACCGTGCAGCCGGCCTGCAGTGCGCACAGCGCGATACCGCTGCCCATGGTGCCGGCACCGATCACCGCTATCCGTTCCAGTACCCGTGCTTCTGTCGGTTGCGCCGGGACATAGGGCTCGGCGCGCTCGGCGAAGAACAGGTAGCGCAGGGCCTGGGCCGCTTGGCTGCCGCGCAGGGCGAGAAAGGCGGCGCGCTCTTTGCCGATTGCCTGCGCAAAGATCCTCTCATCCGCAGCCAGAACCACCTCGGCGGCAACCGTTGCCGCCGGCAGGCCGCGTGCGCCGGACACCAGCTTCTGAGCTCGCGTATGCAGGGCGGTCTTGTCCTCGGCGGCCACGGGGCGCGCACTCAGTGGCCGCTTGCCGCCCTGGTAGCTTCGGGCAAAGGCCAGTGCTTCGGCATGTTGCTCGGCTTCGTCGCTGGCGCTCAGCAGATGATCCACCAGGCCCAGTTCCAGGGCCTTGCCGGCGTTGATCGGCTTGCCGGTCACTATCATCTCCAGGGCCGTGCCCATGCCGACTGCGCGGGGCAGGCGCTGGGTGCCGCCGGCACCGGGGATGATGCCCACCGTGACTTCCGGCAGGCCCAGGTTGGCATTGGCCGTGGCCAGGCGGGCATCGCAGGCCAGGGCCAGTTCCAGACCACCACCCAGGGTGTGGCCCTTGATCACGGCGATCACCGGCAGGGGGCAGGCTTCCAGGGCCGCCGTCACCTGGGGCAGGGTGGGCTCGGTCGGCTCGTTCTCCAGCTCGCGCAGGTCGGCGCCAGCCATCAGGTTACGCCCGGCGCCGGTCAGCAGCACCGCACGGGCCTGCGCCATATCCAGGCTCGCCAGCGCGTGGAGGATGCCTCTTCTGACCGCGTCGGTGCTGCTGTTTACGGGCGGGTTGTCGAGGGTGATCACGGCGATCTCCCCCTCGTAGGCCAGGTGAACCTGGCCGTTGCTCGGGGCCTCAGCCATAGCGTCGTTCTCCGCTGGCCTGGGTTTCGTCTGCCTGCTCCAGCACCAGTACGGCATCGGCCGCCACCACGCCCTGGCCTTCGGGCAGGACGAACAGCGGGTTGATTTCAGCCGTCACCAGGCGCTCGCCAAAGGCGGCGACCAGTGCGGAGAAATCGACGATGGCCTGGGCCAATGCTTGGGTATCGCGGCGTTTGGAGCCTCGATAGCCGTCGAGCAATGGCCAGGTGATCAGTTGCTGCATCATCGAGCGGGCCTGTTCCAGCGTCAGGCCACCCTGTTCGGGCAGCATGCGCAGCGCGGTGTCCTTGTACAGCTCGGCGGTGACGCCGCCGGCCCCAAGGAGAATGGTGGTGCCCAGGGCATCGCGGTTGGCGCCGAGAATCAGCTCGTGACCGCCAGCGACCATGGCTTCGACGAGGAAGCGATCCGGGCGGTAGCCGACGTGGCTGGCCACTTCCGTGATCATCTTGTCGAAGCGCGCGCCGATGGTTTCTGCCGTCTGCTGCAGGGCCACGCCGCCGATATCGCTCTTGTGCAGCAGCTTGGCGTCCAGCACCTTGAGTACCACCGGCTGCTCCATTTCGCGAGCGGCCTGAACGGCTTGCTCACGGCTGCTGACCACACGGCTTTGCGGTACTCGAAGCCCCACCTGGCTGAACAGCGCCTTGGCGGCAGCCTCGTCGAGCGAACCTTGGGCCTGCGTGGCCGCCTCGGGGAGCTGCATGCTCGGCGCCGCTTCGACGCAGGTCAGCGGCTGCGCGATAAGGTCGAGGGCAGCGAGCACGGCGCTGCAGCTTTCCGGCGAGCTGAAGCCCGGAATGCCGGCGAGATTGAGGCGCTTGAGCGTTTCCGGTGCATGGGGGCTGACGTAGGCCAGCACGGGTTTGTCATTGGTATCCAGGCAATCCTGGATGGCGTTGACGACCAGATCCGGCATGGCCAGACCCGAGGAGCCGATGATCACCACCAAGGCGTCGTAGCTGTCGCTGGCCAGCAGGGTGCGGATCGCCTGGCGCAGCAGGTCGGGTTGCAGGCCGGCCAGGGTCACGTCGATCGGGTTGCGGTCGAGCGCAGTGGGGGTGTCGCCCTGCAGGGCGCGCAGCTTCTCGGCGGTGGCGGCATCCGGGGCCGGGGTGTCGAAATGGTTCATGCCCAGGCTGTCGGCGATCAGCGTGCCAGCGCCGCCAGTGGAGGTCAGGATGGCCACGCGGCGGCCAGCCAGGCGGCGCCCGGCGACCAGTACGGCGGGGATGTCGAGGAATTCATCGAAGGTGTTGGCGCGGATCACTCCCAGCTCGCGGAAGAAGGCATCGTAGACGCGGTCTTCGCCGGCCAATGCGCCAGTATGGGAGCTGGCGGCGCTGGCACCGGCTTCGGAGCGGCCGATCTTGAACACCACCAGCGGTTTGCCCGCCGCGCGGGCGCGCAGCGCCACTTCACGGAAGCGCTGCGGGTTGCGCACGCTTTCCAGGTAGAGCGCGATGACCTTGGTGTTGTCGTCATCTACCAGATATTCGATGAAGTCGCTGACTTCCAGATCCACCTCGTTGCTGGTGGAGATCAGCGACGAGAGGCCGATGCCGCGACCGGCGGCACGAGAGAGCAGGGCGCCGAGAATGCCGCCGCTCTGCGAAACCACTGCGACATGGCCGGCGGGCAGGTCGCTGATCTCCAGGGCGCCGCTGGCGGACAGCGGGATACGGGCGGACAGGTTGACCAGACCAATGGTGTTGGGGCCGAGAATGCGCATCGACCCGGCGGCGGCTTTTAGCTCCTCCTGCAGGTTCAGGCCGCCTTCACCGGCTTCGGCAAAACCGCTGGCCAGCACCACCGCCGCCTTGCAGCCGATCTTGGCCAGCGAGCGCACGGCATCGATGCTGCGCTTGGCGCTGAGCAGCACCAGGCCAACATCAGGGGCCTGCGGCAGTTCCTCGATGCTGGCGTAGCAGCGCAGCCCCTGGATCTCGCTGGCTTTCGGGTTGACCGGGTAGATGGCGCCCTCGAAGCCGTGCTTGAGCAGATAGGAAACCGGGCGTCCCGAGGTTTTGTTGACGTCCGCCGAGGCGCCGATGACGGCGACGCTTTTCGGGTTGAGCAAGGCATCGAGCTGTTTCATTTGCCGGCCTCCTTAGCACTGTCGAGGAAGGCCTGCACCGAGGTGCGGTGTTCCTGCGAGGTGTAGCAGATACCCTGGGCCTTGCTGCCCTCGGCGAACACCTGGTGTTCAGACATCTCGTAGCTGCGGTTGATGATGGACTTGGTCAGGGCAGTGGCAGTGCGCGAGCCGCGGCTCATCTCGTCAGCCATGGCCATGGCGGTGCTCAGCAGGTCGTCGGCCTCACAGAGGCGGTCTGCGATACCCAGTTCGAGCGCTTCTTCGGAGGCGACACGGCGGCCACTGAAGATCAGCGCCTTGGCCCGCGCCAAGCCGACACGGCGCGGCAGGAAGTACAAGCCGCCACCGTCGGGTATCAGGCCGCGCGCGATGTAAGCCCAAGTAAAGGTGGCCGGACGGGCAGCCACGACGAAGTCGCAGGACAGAGCGAGATCGGCGCCAAGGCCGGCTGCCGCGCCATTGACTGCCGCGATGGTGGGAATGGGCAGGTTGAGCAGGAGGCTGGCGGCATAGTGCACGCCTTGCTGGCGCTCCCAACCGTTGAAACCAACGACGGCAGGATCGGCCTCCATGCGCGCCTTCATTCCGGAAATATCACCGCCTGCGCAGAATCCTTTGCCGGTGCCAGTGATGATGAGCGCTCGAACGCTGCGATCGCTGCGCAACTTCTCCAGCAACTGAACCAGTTCGGCGCGCATGGCGTCGCTCATCGCATTGCGTTTTTCTGGTCGGTTGAGGGTCAGGACAGCAATGCCGTTTTCCTGTTGAAAGTTGATAAGAGTGTTCTGGCTCATTATTGGATCTCTTGTAATTAAATAAACCGATCGAGTTTTGCCTGGCACTAGGCAGGCTGATTGCGGTTGGGCGACTGCAGGCGTGAATGGAGCGTTTAGTTCGCCCGTCATCCTATTTGGCATTCTTCGATCAACCTGGCGGCTGTTCAAATGACTAAAGATGTCGATTGGTCTAACAAAACGTTGGGATGTTCTGCGGGATCGTCAGGCCGCGGTTGGGGCTTCGAGGGTGACGTGAGTCGCGAGATTGCCAGGCACCTGCTTTAAGGTGCCGTGTTTGCTGGGCTTGCGGCTTATTCAGCTGGATCAGCGGTGGTGCATGACAAACAACCTGCTGCTCTAGGCCAAATAAATACTCAGTTCAGGGGGGCTGCGCGTTCGGTCATAGTGAAGACGCAGTACGAGAGATGGGTTGAGAACTGCCGGTTATCGAATCTACCGCTGAAGCAGAGCAGGAATATGCCTGCTGGCATCAGGAAGTAGACAACCCCAAACAATAAAAACAACCGCGCCACTGGCAGGCGCGAAAATCCGCGATCTCGGTTCGCGGTGAGAGGAAGTACAAAATGAACACATCGAGTGCGTCTACGACCTCAGCAGAAACTAAGGACTCGACGGCGGGAGCGCGCAAGGCGGAGCCTGTCGTCAAAGCCCCAGCGGGCGTGTTGGATGTTCTTGTCGGTATTGTTCTGTTGGGCGTCTTTGGGCTGTATGGCTGGCATGCCATGCAACTACCTGGACCGATGAACCCCAATGGAATAGGTGTCGGTGAGTTTCCCGTGATCATCGCCGTTGTAAGCCTGGTCGCTGTCGCGCTGATGCTAGGTGTCGGGGTGGTCAAGTGCGCGCGGCGCTCGGCCCACCCAGTGGTCACGACTTGTCGCCCTCTGTCAGTCCTGTTGGCCGTGCTGGTACTGCTGGGTATCGGCACCTACTTGGACAGGCTGGGGCCCCTCGTCGGCGTCGCTCTGCTCGCTGCGCTGACCATGCTCGCCGCGGGTGAGCGTCGACCAATGCAGATCATTGCCGTTTCCCTGGGCTTGAGCCTGGGGTTGTATGCGGTCTTCGTCCTGGCTCTCGGCGTCAGCTTTTCTTGAGGTAACCCCATGTTTGAAAATATCCTGATCGGGTTTTCGGCCTTTGGCGACCCGTTGGTGCTGGTCGGCCTGATTGTCGGTGCGCTGCTGGGCTACATGATTGGTGCGCTACCCGGCTTGGGCCCGAGCCTCGGCGTGGCCTTGCTGATTCCCTTCACCTACAGCCTCGATCCGTTGGTGTCGATCGTGACGCTGATCTCTCTTTATGCGGCTGCCGAATATGGTGGGGCGATTTCCGCGATTCTTATCAACTCCCCCGGAACTGCAGCTGCAGTGGCCACGTCCTGGGATGGCTTTCCGCTGACCCAGCAAGGAAAGGCTGGTGTAGCGCTAAATATATCTATCATCTCATCCGGCCTTGGTATTTTTATCAGCGCATTCCTGTTGCTGGTGACCGCAGTTCCGCTTTCCGAATTCGCACTCAATTTCGGGCCTACAGCTTATTTTGCGCTAGCGATTCTAGGGTTGAGCCTTGTCTCTACGCTCTCCAATGGTTCTGCGGCCAAAGGTGCTATTGCAATGGGCATTGGTCTTGCTCTGGCAACAGTTGGGCTGGATACCCAGACGGGTATCCCGCGTTTTAGCCCTAACCCTGAGTTTTTTGAAGGGTTCCACCTAGTGCCTGTGCTGTTGGGATTGTTTGCGCTTTCTGAAGTGCTCTTCATGGTAGAAGCTGGAGCTTCCGGCAAGACTAAAAGTCACCCGATGACAGGGATACTTGCGGTTCCCTTAAAAACCTTCGGTAAATTGAAATATAACCTGTTGAGGAGCTCCGTTCTTGGCTACGTCATCGGAGTGATCCCAGGTGCTGGCGCTTCCATTGCTTCTTTTGTGGCGTACGCCGTTTCGAAGAAAACCTCGAAAACGCCCGAGCAATTTGGCAAGGGCAGCGTCGAGGGGATCGCCGCATCGGAGTCGGCCAACAATGCCGCGGTATCTGGCGCACTAGCACCGCTCTTAGCGCTGGGCATCCCAGGTTCCCCGACAACCGCCATCATGATCGGCGCGTTGATGATCCATGGTATTCAGCCGGGACCGTTGCTGTTCACCACCAATCCGGAGATTCCCTACACCGTCATCGCGGCCCTGTGGGTCAGTGTGCCGGTAATGATCTTCGTCGGCCTGGCGGGGGCGAAGTACTGGGCGAAGGTGGCGGACATTCCGCGCCCGGCTGTCGCCGCGACGGTAGCCACCATCTGTCTGATGGGGGCTTACGCCTCCGAGAACTCAATGTTCCCGGTCTATCTCACCCTGGCCTTCGGCGTGCTCGGTTATATCCTGCGCAAGCTGGACATCCCCCTCGCGCCCATCATTCTGGCCTTGGTGCTGGGGGAAATGCTCGAAACCAATTTCCGTCGGGCGTTGGTCATTTCCAATGGTGATTATTCGGTGTTCTACAGCAGCCCGCTGACGCTGATCCTGCTGGCGGTTGCCGTGATTTCCTTCGCATTGCCTGCTTTGAAATTCGTGCGCGGCAGGTTCACCCGCCAGCGTCTCGCATGACGGTGGACTCCCAGGACCGGAAGTTTCGGCGGATAAGGCGCTCGACCTCGTCCCGTGCGAGCGCCTGGCTGAACGGGGTTAGAGCGTGGTACTTCATGGCCCGAAACGGCAAGCCTGCCATGGCTTGTCGTTCCGGGCTGTTTCCTTTCCGGCATGTACTTTCACTGGGGCGGCGCTGTGATTCTCGCCGATTCTGGCGATTGCTGATGGTGCCGGTTGATGGTTAAGGGTTTCATGATGGCTATGGATCTTTCCGGCCTTGTCCGGTTGCTTTTGCTATATGGGCTCTGTTTTGCAATGGGCCGGGTGTTTGTGGAAATCGGCATGCCGTTGCCGTACATGATCGGGCCTTTGCTGCTGACGGCTGCGCTGTATATGAGCGGTGTGATGAAGACGGCTATTTCGGCGAAAACTCGACCTTATGGCCAGATGATCATTGCCTCAACCGTAGGCCTGGCATTTACCCCGGACGCCTTGGTGGTCATCCTCGAAATGGGGCCCGAGATCGTCGGCCTCGCCCTGCTTACCGGGCTCTGTGCGCTGTTCGTCTCATTGCTGCTCAAACGCTTTACTCGTCTCGATTACTCGACCGCATTGCTCTGCACCATCCCCACCAGCCCGGTCGAGGCAGCCGTGATCGCTGAACGGTTCGGCCTGGATCGGGGAGTGGTGGTGCTGTCGCAAACCATCAGAATCGCGAGCGTCGTGGTGATCATTCCCATCGCTCTGTATGTGGTGGATGGCTGGCCGGGAAATGCCGACCGTACTCTGGGCGTGGTCGGTGCGCTCGATATCGGCGGTGTCGCACTGCTGGCAGTTTCCGCCCTGGCGGGTGCCGTGCTGTTCAAATGGCTGAGATTGCCGAACCCGTACTTCTTCGGCGCGCTGCTGATTTCCGCCGCTGTGTCCAGCAGTGGCTTGCATGTTGCGCCTTATCCCGCGCTAGTGTTGGCCATCGCTCAGGTTGTTCTGGGTACCTGGCTGGGATCGGTGTTCACCAAGGAGCTGTTTCTGGAGATGAAGCTGACGTTCTGCATCATCCTGTCCATGCTGTTATTCCTTCTCCTGACCAGCATGATGGCTGTGGCGGTTGCAGGCCTGACTGGGCTTCCCTGGGAGGTCATGGTGCTCAGCGCTGCGCCCGGAGGGGTCACTGAAATGGCGCTGACCGCGCAGTTCCTTGGCTACAGCGTAGCTATCATCGTTTCGTTTCAGATCGTGCGGATCTGCATATTCATGCCAGGCGTTCACTGGTTCATCGCAGTGGCGCGGCGCTTTGAATCAAAAGGCGCATCCTGAGTGCCGGGCCGTCAGCGCTAAGTCCTGGCTGGTTGGCCCCTTATGAATCACTTTGTTCGCTCAACTGGCTCCTGATGGTATCGGCCAGTTCGATCAGCGGGCCCGAATAGCTCGCAATGACCTTGTCGATGTTTTCACGGGTCGACAGGCTGATATTCAATGCGTGGGCGCGATAGGAGGGGAGATTGAGAGGCGCGGCTATCGATATCACCTGCGGTTGCCAGGATGCTGCGCAATAGCCATGGCGCTCGACGCTGCGCATGGCATCCTCGATCTCCCTGCTCAGGTCCGTCCAGCGAGAGGCGCAGCGCCGCGTTTGGAAATGTTGCAGTAGCGTATTGCGGCGAACCTCATTCTCGGCTGACAGGTAGGCACGTCCAAGAGCGGTCAGCTCTATGGGTAGGCGCTGCCCTGTACCGACACTGCGCGGAGATTTGCGTGTGCTCAGTCTGATCGATTCCAGATAGACCATCTCATCGCCATCGGCAGCGGCCAAGCCAACGTTCACCTGATGTTGTCTGGCGACTTCGCGCATCAATGGCTCCGCCACTCGTATCAGCGTGCTTCCGTGATGCAGGGTGTGTGCCAGGCTGAGCAGAGAGGGGGCCAGTCGGTAGGCGCCACTGATGAGGTCGTAATCGAGAAAGCCTGAACGCACCAGCGTTTGTGTCAGGCGACTGACGGTCGACTTGGAGAGGCCAGTCCTTTCGCTCAAGTCTCCATTGGTCAGATATTCACAACCCGGGCGAAAGGCTCTCAACAAATCCAGGCCACGCTCGAGAGAGCGATTCGGCGTTGATTTCCCTTGACCGGGAAGTGCCGATGGCATCGCTTCTTTGCCTTTTAACCGTAGTTCCTGAAGTTGCGGGTCGATCATTGCCTTGGCCCTCGCAATGCCCATTTACAACGTATGACTCGAATGCTGGCGTTCGCGCGATTGTCCTTGCCCGACTGAGGCCATTGGCGGTTCCTGCAGGCGCCGATTTTCGGCCTGCTGCCCAGGTAACGCAACCGCGACGTAAGCGCTCTGTCATCGTCGATTGCCGCCGGTATGTTAGTTGCTCCGGCCCCTTACGGAGGAGGGCGTGACCTGCTGGCCAGTGCTTCCTGTTCCAAGCAGTGGAACGGCTCGGTTGAACATGAAAATTGTGCTTGCATAATCGAAGGGTGTTCATTTCAGACTCATAACAACAAGTAGGTCTATATGAAAATTCCCTCTTTTGCCGTCTCAGCAGGGCAGTTCTCGGTAACGCTCATTTATCCGATGCCTACCTGCCAAGTTCAAGACGCCGTGCCTGCACAGTCATGTCCAATACCCTGTACAACCCAAGGCACATCATCTGCGGATGAATAGCTTCCAGTAGCACGTTCTCCTATTTAAATCGGACTCGCTTGGGTCATCTCTAGTCGCTCATCTTGCTGGCGCAAAGTTAGTGCGCAGGGGGCCGGCTTGCCTGGTGATTTCCAAGTCCTGCTTCGCCCACCCTCGACCGGCCCCACGCTTGGCTGCGGTGTCCGGCCTTTAACCAGGTACTTGCAATGAAAACAATAAAACACATGTCTCTGTACGTCGTTGGAGCAGGGTTTGCAGTCATGCTGCCTTCGGCATTTGCAGAAGGCTTTCTGGAAGACAGCAAAGCATCGCTGGATCTGCGCAATTTCTACATGAACCGAGATTTCAGGGAGGGAAGTGGTCAGTCGAAGCGTGAAGAGTGGGGCCAAGGTTTTATCCTGCGCTACGAGTCAGGTTATACCCCGGGTGCCGTCGGTGTTGGCATTGACGCCATCGGCATGCTTGGTATAAAGCTCGACTCGGGGCGTGGCCGGGCCGGTACGGGGCTTCTGCCGGTGGAAGACGATGGTGACGTACCTGACGACTACTCGAAGGCCGGGGCGACCCTCAAGCTGCGAGCGTCCAACAGCGAGCTCAGGGTGGGCACGCTAATTCCCAAGTGGCCGACGTTGCAGGCCAACGATGGTCGTCTGCTGCCGCAGACCTTCGAGGGGATGCAGCTGCAAGTGCGGGAGCTGCAGGGGCTGGAGCTTACTGGCGCGCAGATTCAGCGCGTCGTGCAGCGCGATCAGACCAGCGACGAAGGCTTGATGCTGAATAATAAGAATCGTCGTTTCAGCGGTTCTCGGGACGGAGGTGACTTCGACCTGTTCGGGCTCAGCTACCGGGTCCTGGAAAATACCGACCTCAGCTACCAATTCGCTCGCTTTGAGAATATCTATCGGCAGCAGTTCGTTGGGCTCAGTGATCAACGCAAGGGCGACTGGGGCGCGTTCAACAGCGATATCCGCCTTTTTCTGAGCGACGACGAGGGTAACGCTCATGGTGGTGCCATCGACAACCGCGCGGTCAGCGCCATGGGCACCTACAAGCTCAACGGTCATTCGCTGGGCGCGGGTTACCAAGTGATGTCAGGCAACTCGGCTTTCCCCTATGTCGCAGGCGCGAATCCCTATCTGGTCAACTTCGTCCAGCTTGGCGATTTCGCCGAGAAGGATGAGCGCTCTTGGCAACTGCGTTACGGCTACGACCTGGCCAAGGTGGGAATTCCTGGTCTCACCTTCATGACCCGCTACCTGCGTGGTAGCGGAGCGGATGTGGGGGGGACCGACTCAGGTAGTGAACGCGAACTGGATGTCGAACTGCAGTACGTGTTCCAAAGCGGCAGCTTCAAGGGCTTGGGCGTGCGCCTGCGCAGCGCAACCTATAGATCTGACTTCGCGCGTGACGCCAACGACGCCCGCGTTATCATCAGTTATCCGCTAAGTCTTCTCTGACACCCCATGCACCAGTCGAGCGGCCTTTGTCTGGCCGCGGCTGGTGCTTTTTCGCGTGATTACGGTGATCCCATGAAATACCCCCTTCCTCCGTTGAATCCCTTGAGAGCCTTCGAGGCCGCCGCCCGGCTCTGCAGTTTGACGAGCGCTGCCGAGGAGCTGAACGTCTCGCAGGTTGCCGTCAGTCGGCAAGTGCGGGTGCTCGAGGAGTACTTCGGGGTGGCTCTGTTTCGACGCCTGCACAGAGGGATCGAGCTGACGCGCGAGGGCAAGGAGCTCTACGAGGGGATCAGTCGAGCGTTTCAGGACATCAGCAGTGCGGCGCGCAAAGTGTCGCGCAGAGGGCGACGGGATATTCTCTCCATACAGTCCTATACGACGTTTTCGCAGCGCTGGCTGATTCCTAGGCTGGCCAATTTCCATGATGCCCACGAGTCGATCGAGATCAGGCTTTCGTCTTCCCTTGCACCAGTGGATTTCGAAACGCAGAACATCGATGCATCGATTCGCTCGGGACGTGGTGACTGGCCTGATCTGCATGCGGAAAAACTCGTCGATATCGAACTCATACCCATATGCTCCTCGACGCTGATGGAGACTGCGAAGCTGGAATCACCTCGGGATCTCGCCCGCGCGCGTCTGCTGCATTCCATGGCGCGTCCGAACGACTGGGCAAGCTGGCTTGCATCGATCAATACCAGAGTCGATGCCGACTCAGGGGTTCGCTTCGATAATTCGGCGCTAGCCTATGAGGCCGCGTCGATGAATATGGGGGTGGCTATCGCGGTCAAGGCCTTCGTCGAGCGACAGCTCAAGAACGGTAGTTTCATCGCACCGTTCGAACATACCTGCAAGACCGGTGAAAGCTATTACCTGACCTGGCCACGTAATATGAGACCGTCGGAGCCCTTGCTGAAGTTTCTCTCCTGGATGCGTGAGCTGCTGGCGCAGACCGACTGATAAGCCAGCCTGACCCACTGGCTGCCTCGGCTCGGCTTCCTGCTTCGCTCTACCTCCTGTATCCATGCAGTCGCCGCCTACGTTTTTCAATAGCCTGCTAGCTCGTGTTGTGCGGGCCAGCCTTCGTTCGTCTGGATCAATCCAACCCCCGACTTCTTCGCCATCGCCCAAGTGCTGCGCCAGGGGGCACTGTGCTGCCTCACCCCTTACTGTTTGCCTAATATAAACGCCTGCTTTGGCTGACAAATCATCAGTACCGTCGAGGATTCATTTTTGGGAGCCTTGATTCAGGGGGGTGACCCTCATAGCGACCAACAAAAATAACATCGTCGGAGAGTCTGAAGATGCTAAGCAAAGCTAGAAAGAACGTGCTGGGTGCAACCATGCTCGCTGCCATGACCATGCTCGGCACCGCCAACATCGCGTTGGCTGAAAGCGATTGGCCTAAGGGCCCCGTCAATATGGTCATGCACACCGCAGCAGGGGGGACTGCTGACGTGTTCATCAGGACGCTGGCAAAAACCCTTGAGCCTGAAATCGGGCAGAAAGTGATCGTCATCAATGCCCCTGGTGGCGGTGGCGCAGCGCAGATGACGCGCATCCTCTCTGCCAAACCCGATGGATTGACGCTGGGTATCAATACCCTGTCGCATTTCACAAGCATGCTGACCAATCTCAAGGGTACCTACGCCATCGATGATTTCTCCTGGATCGCCTCGACCCAGGAAGATGCGATTTTGCTGTACGTAAAGAGCGGTTCCGACATCAAGAACCTGGACGACCTGGTGGCCAAGGCAAAAGCGAACAATGGGCAGGTCAATGTTGGCGGTTTCGGCCCGGCGGGCTCCATGCAGAGCATCGGAATCTCGATGCTGGAGAAGGCCGCCGGGGTCAAGTTCAACTGGGTGGCATTCAACTCCACCCCGGATATCACGGCGGCACTGCTTGGCGGCCACGTCGATGTCGGGGTCTCCAATCTTGGCGCGGTCAGACCCTTCTTCGATGCCGGTCGCATCGAAGGCCTTGGTGTGTTGGGTGAAGAGCGACTGACCGGCTTGTCCGACGTGCCCACCTTCGCCGAGCAGGGCTATGAGGTGGACACCAGCTGGTTGCAAGTTCGTGGCGTTTTCGGGCCTGCGAATATGCCCAAGGAACTGCAGCAGAAGATCGCCGATGCTATCCACAAGGCGATGCGCTCGGATGAGTATCAGAAATATGCCCGCAACGCCGGCGTGGTGGATTCCTGGATGGGGCCTGACGAGTACACCAGCTTCGTCAACCGTGTAACGGATGTGGCGGAAGTCCAGCTCAAGGAAGCCGGTTATATCCAGTGAGTTCAGACTTTGAAGAGCGTGACGTGATGTAGATCCACGGTCAGCTCGTTGGGCGTCGCTGACGACTGACCGGTAAGCACATCTTCAGGGTGAAACTGCCGTCGTTACAGGGTAAGGATTCATGTCTAAAGCATTTGAAGGAATTCGCGTCGTTGATACGACGCATGTACTCGCAGGCCCCTTTGCCAGCTATCAGATGGCCGTCCTTGGCGCTGAAGTGATAAAGGTTGAATCGCCCAGCGATCCCGACCAGGCGCGCATGCAGGGCTCTGATCGCGCATTGAACGATATGGGCATGGGCACGGCGTTCATGGCCCAGGCATCGAACAAGAAGACCGTGGCGCTGGACCTCTCCAACGCCGAGGGGCGCGAGGCGATGAAGCGACTTATCGCGACGGCCGATGTATTCGTGGAGAACTATCGCCCCGGCGCTTTCGATGAGCTGGGCCTGGGTTATGACGAATTGTCGAAGCTCAACCCCAAGCTTATCTACTGCTCCATCTCGGCTTTCGGCTCTAACGGACCGCGCCGCGAACAGACCGCCTATGACAACGTCATCCAGGCCTTTTCCGGAATGATGGCGATGACCGGTCATGGAGATGGCAGGCCTCTGAAGTCCGGTGCGCCGGTGGTGGACTATGCGACCGGCACATCAGCAGCCTATGCCATCGCGACCGCTCTCTTTCAACGCGAACGCAATGGTGGCAAGGGCCAGTTCATCGACGTCTCCATGCTCGATGTCGCGTTGATCCTGACCAGCTCGCACCTCACCGGATTGCTCTGGAACGGCAAGCATCCGGAGCAAAAGGGCAATACCTTCCCCTTTGCCACCATTGGCTGTTACCAGGCCTCCGATGCCCCGTTGATGATCGGCGCCTCGAACCTCGTGCAACAACGTCGTTTGTGGACGGCGCTCGGTCGTGAAGACATGATCAAGACCGATAACAATCAACGCCTGGATGCGCATGCAGAAGAGGCAGAGGTACTGAGGCAAATCATCGGTACGATGTCGGCGGATTACTGGGAGAAGTTTCTGCAGACCCGGCGTATTCCCGCAGCACGCATTCGCCGCCTTGAGGAGGCTATCGCTGACGAGCAGGTGGCATGCCGGCAAGTATTGCAGCAACACACGAGCCCGGGCAGCGTTGTCGATGGACTGACGGTTCCAGTGGCGGCTTTCAATCTGTCGGACAGCCCACCGCAGATCACCCTCGCGCCTCAACCGGTAGGCGCCCAGAGCGCCGAGATTCTCGCAGAACTAGGCTACGGGCAGCAGGAGATCGACGCGCTGCGCGCAGCCGGTGTCATCAATTGACTGTCAGGTGGCGTGATGACTAATCCCATCCAGGTGCTGGCCGCTGCCGCGGCGAACTGGCAAAGCCGCGATCTGAGCGAGAGCGTGATCTGGGCTACGCGGCGCGTTATTCTCGATTGGTTTGCCACGACCTTGCCGGGCTGTGTAGTGCCACCGGCAACCCTGTTGGCCGAGGCTTTTTCTCCATGGCGCGGCTCGGGCAATGCCATCTGCTATGTGGATGGGCAGCCTGGCTCGCCCCGCCATGCTGCGCTGCTCAATGCCAGCGCAAGCCATACGGTCGAATTCGACGATATCTTCAAGGATGGTGGCTATCACCCAGGCAGCCCGACCATTTCAGCTGCGCTGGCCGTCGCTCAGGACAGGGGCGCTTCGCTCGAGCAACTGCATCGCGCGATCATTGCCGGCTACGAGGTCGGGTGCCGGATCTCCCTGGCGATACAGCCCAGCCACTATCGTTACTGGCACACTACTGCCACGGTCGGCACTATCGGGGCCGCCGTTGCAACCGCCATGATTCTGGGGGCGGATGCGCAGCGAATCGCCTATGCGATCGCACTGTCGAGCAGCTTTGCCGGTGGGCACCAGCAAAACCTTCAGGACGAGGGCATGGCCAAGGCGATGCATCCCGGCCATGCGGCGGATGCCGGCATCCTTGCGGGCATCGCGGCGGCGGGTGGCGTGACGGCTTCCCTCGACAGCCTGCATGGCGACAAGGGCTTCGCGGCGGCCACCAGCGGCTCCAGCGGCAACTGGATAACGGCGCTCGAAGACCTGGGAGAGTGGACGCCTATCATGCGCATCACGGTAAAGAATCACGGCTGCTGCGGGCATATCTTTCCCGCCCTCGATGGCCTGAGGCTGCTGCAGGAGAGGGAGGGTTTCGCTGCCGGGGATATCGACTCGATCCATGTGGCTGGCTACGGCGCGACCTATCAGATGTGCAACCGTGCCAATCCCAAGTCGGCCCAGGAGGCTCGCTTCAGCATTCAGTACTGCCTCGCTGCGCAGTCAGTGCTCGGATGTGTACGCTTGGCTGCATTTGACCCTGAAGCTCTTGCTCATCCAGCTATCCTAGCTCTGATGCAAAAGGTGTCTGTTAGCGAAGATGTAGAACTGGCCGCCGCCTACCCCAAAAAACGCATGGCCAAGCTGCTGGTGCGGTTGAGGGATGGACGTCAGATAAACCACTTGCAGCTAACTCGGAAAGGCGATCCAGAAGATCCCCTATCGGATGATGAGCTTGTGGCCAAGTACGATGAATTGGCAGGAACTGTTCTCTCTCCATCGCAGCTGGATGCGCTACGCCAGAGTGTCCTTTACGAGAATGCACTGCCAAACGTTATTAGGCTAGAGAGCTGAGCTCAGGTGTGCTACGGGATCCGCCCCATATCAGGCAGCCCCATTAGGAACAATGGCGGTTGACTGATGCTCATCTACTCATAGGCGTTCCAATTTTTGCGCGAGCTGACGGCCAGCGTTTAAACCGATACGGCTCGCGCAGCCGCATCACCAAGGCACCATGCCAGGAGCCCCTAGCGGGCTGTATCAAAGTACTGTTGCCGCGAGCAATGCATTGATCTACGGCAGGCTCACGCAGGACATGTGGAACTTCGCTGCCGCCTCTTGAAATGGCTTGCTCTACATTTCGTGGTTACTAAAGACCGCTTTTGGCCATGCTGCCGGACGCCCAAGGCTGCTATCGGCCGATTCTGTTGAAAAAGTCGCTCTCCGAGGGAGTTGCTTTTCGGCTGCTCAAAAAACGCTCGATTTTGGTGTTGCTACGTAAAAACCAAAACAACCCCGCCTTCCGAGCGAACCAGATTTCAACGTCGTTCACGCTCTTTCGTGGACCAATATCGAGGCGGGACTTTTTCAACAGAATCGGCCAAAAGCGGCCGGTGGGACTGCTGAGCTAGTTACTGCAGGTGTCTGCCTGATAGCGAAATGCCCCCGCTCCGGTTAGGCTGAAGATACTTCAGGGAGGGCAGGCGAATGAGCCAGTATCTATTGAGCTTTGCCAGAAGCCACTTGAGTGGCAAATCGGATGGCTATCTGGCCCTTCTCTGGTGCATGGCCAAGGCGAGCCAGGATCGCGGACGCTATTCAGACCACATCAAGTCCTATCTCGCGTCGAACGCTGACCAACTACTGAACACTAATTTTCAGCGTATCGGTGCGCTGTTTAAAAGGGGGCTGGAGTCTAGGCCAGAACTGGACTGGGTGGCGCCTTCAGGCCTCAGCCCATTGCAGGATTTGCAGGTTAAAAACTTCAGGGGCTTCGGCGAGTTGTCTGCGGATGACAGGGGATGCTTTCTGCGTTTTAGCAAAATGAAGAACATCTTCTACGCACCTAATGGTGGGGGGAAGTCTTCGCTTTGCGAGGCGATTGAGTACGGTACGACCGGGCATATCAAAGAAGCAGATCGCCGGAAAACGAAGGTGAAGGCCTATATTGCGAGAGGCAGTGCAAAGCCGACGCTGTCGTTGGTGGGCCGGGACAGAAAAGCCGTGACCAAGAGTCTAGCTTGGTCAGCTTGCTTCATTGATCGCAACCGTCTGCAAGAGTTCTCATTGCTCGGCTCTAAGGATACAGGGAGCGCTGAAAGCGATGTAGTGGCCAGCCTCTTCGGCCTTGAAGAGTTCCAAGAGGTGATCGGGCGGTTCGTGAGACCGGAGAGCTTCAATCTCACCCAGTACTTGAAGCCAGACCAGGCCGAAGCGTTGACCCAGGTTGAATTAGACCGAAAAGACCTCCTTGCCGAGCGCCAGGGTCACTTCAACCGCATGAATGAGATCAATAACCAAGTATGCGAGGCGCTCGGTCTGCAGTCGGATCAGCAATCTGCTGTCCGAACTAGATTTTTGCGGCTGAAGAGCGATATCGAGATCAGGATCCGCAAGGCGGAGCAACTAAAACTTGCAGAAGCTCCAGTCGTCGATTCTTTCGTTCGAATTGAGCGCGCAGCACGTGCCGCTCGCTACCTCCTTGCCCGAAAGTCGATGATCGAGGCTTTGTTTTTAAAAAGTGCCAAGGATGTTAACTACGAAGCCGTTTACTTAGCCATTCAAGACCTAGGCCAAGTGGAAGAAAATGACACTTGTCCAGCATGCTCTACTCCGTTGCAACTGGTCGTGGAGAACCCATTTGAAAAGGCAAAACGCGAGCTTCAGGCCTTAAGCCGGCTGGAGCGTTTAAGAGCCGCTGACCAGCGCAATGACGAGAAGATTCTTCAAGTCGTTAGAGCGGTGGCTGCTGGGCTTGCGGGAGTCGAAAAGAATACCCGGTTGGATATCCCTTGTCGTCTTCATCTAGACGGCCTCAAAAGCGAACTGGCCAACCTCCAGACATCCGCCGACCGAGGAGCGTGTGCGGCATCCGTGCTAAGTCACTTTGTCTCGCTTGTTAGAGATGAGGCAGCCGAGATCGAGACCTACCTACAGGCTTGTAAACAGAAGGACGAAGTGTTCGCGCAAGCTTCGGAGGAGATCTCCCGCCTGGGTAGATCGGCCGAGTTACGCCAGCAGAAGCAAGATGCAATCAAAGATCTGTTTGGCGCCAAAAATACCTGTAGAAAACTGATTGAGAATGCAGGCGAAAAAATCGCGGGCCTCATTGATCGACGAAATAGTTTAAAACGTGATGATGCCGATACGGCTCGGTTCAATACCCTCATTCGTCAGTTACAGGATGAGTACGGCAATCTCTATCAAGATCTGCTGGGGTACAAACTGCACCTTGAGAAGGCACGTATTACTGGGGTCGAGACAAAAGCGGCTGAGTACTACAAAGCCATCAACGATCATGACGATGAGCATGAGCGTATTGATGCTATCCGCTTCGAGAGGATCAACGACAGCTATCGAATCAAGATCAACGCTACGAACGGCACAGTGCAGGACGCTTTCTCGGTGTTGAGCGAAGGGCACCTTCGTGTGCTCGGCCTTTCGCTTCTGCTGGCAATGGCAGAGAAGAATAAGCTCCCACTGATTGTCTTCGATGACGTCGTGAACGCGATCGATAGCGATCACCGGTCGAACATCATCGATCTGTTTTTCTCTGACCGTTACCTCCGGCGTACTCAGATGGTCGTGACAACACATGATCGTCTGTTCTGGGAGCGCTTCTGCATCATCGCTGATCGGCACCCTCAAGCCGATCAGCATACAAGTTGCGTTTTGAGTTATACGAACAAAGGCATCGTGGCGGTCGACCACTCCGGTGGGTTTCAAGGCAAGGTGCACGATGCATTGCGCGTTTACGACGTGAGGCAGGCATTGATCTATTGCCGGATTTGGTTTGAGTCAATCGTTATCGAGTACTGCCTGGAAAATGCCGTGTCTATCACTGCTCAGTTCGGTAAGTCTCAGCTGAAGAAGAATGTATATCTGCAGGTCAGTTTGGAGAGAACCTTCTCACTGATCGAGCCGGTGCTCGCTTACGATCCTGCCCATTTCAATCTGATCAAAAATGATCTGGTGAACTGGGCCGGCCAGAACCAGGAACACCACGCATTTGATGAGGGAAGTTTGAACTTCGTACATTCAAAAACCAGCAAGGAAGTGGTCAGGATCTACGATGCGGTTCGCTTACTGGAATGCCAGCTTTTTCCTCTCAAGAAGGACATTGCATGTAAGGCATTGCTGGTTGAAGTGAACGATAAGATTGATCAGTGGGTAGCGAAGCTTGCCAAGCTTGCTCAGGCCCCAGAAGCGGTGCAAAAGGACGCTGAGGCGCGCCTGAGACTCTTGCGCAGGCGGGCAGATGAGCTGACTCAGGAGCTAGCTTACGTCGCCGTCTGCCTTGCCGAGATGGCCAACTGAATCTGCCAAACGGCCAGTAGCAGACCTTCAACGTGGGTGGAAAATTCGGGGCGACTTATTGTGGGTGATTTGGGGTGCAGCATGCGGGCCAAGCTAATTCGCAGCCTGGGTAAAAATCGCATCAGCGCCAACAACCTAGACCCTTTAACTTGCTGAGGCACAACGCCACTAGCAGCAGCCAGTGATCGCCGTTATCCTGACCTCGATAACTTTAGCGCAACGGGATGGGTAAATTCGCCCCGCTCTTGCAGGGATGCAAAATGGAACTCAGGCTAGTATTCGCCGCAGCAATCTTTCTGGGCTCCTACCTTCCGCTCAGCATCATTCTGTTGGTTCAGGACTTGAAGGTCGACCTCTTCAGTAGGCCTTTCTGTTCAACGCTTTGGCAGATGTCGTCGAAGTGCGAGCTCCCTTTCAACAACCCTGGCCTTTCGATTGGATTTGCACTCTGCTGCCTAGCTTGCTTTTTAACCACCGTCTTTGTGATTTGGTGTAAGCAAGAGCCTCAGAGTATTAACATCATTGAGTCAAAACAGATCCCAACTGACCTGATAAACTACGCGGTGCCTTACATCGTCTCGTTCATGAGCCTTGAATACTCACAATTGACCAAAGTTCTGGGCTTTGCGCTATTCATGATTTGGATCTTTTGGCTATCTTACAAAACTGGTCAAGTCGTTCTAAATCCAATTCTGATAATCATGGGTTGGAAGCTGTACGAGATCAAATACACGTACCAGAACAGCCCAACTGAGCGCGTAGATAAAGCCTTGGCCAGAACTGAGTTCAAACCCGCGGCCAACGCCACCATCGACGTCGAGTTCATACAAGAAGTCATAGTAAAAAGGGATTAGCCATGACAGTGCTGCAGGATCTACATGATTTCGATCTCGAACAATCGACGGTCAATTTCTGGGTATTCAGGCGATATACAAAAGGCACGCCACCGGAGCCCAAATACACGGGCAAATGGGTAAGCCTGGATAAAGACCTAAAATTGGCATTGAAGTCGACGGCAGCGGTCTTCAAAGCAGCGCTCACTGAAACGCTTGAATACGGGTTGCTTGCTGAAAACAATCAATCGAGTGCGCTCACAATTCCGCAGGACGAAACCCATGCAGCCAAGTTCGTCGCAGAGTCGCATGACCAGACTCCAGCCAAGCGAATCTCCGAAATGAAGGAGCTCGCCAACGCCGAATTCTACGTGGTGAAGTTCTCGGGTGCTCAGAGCAATCTGTACTGCGTGCGCAAGACGGACTCCACATGGAAGACCAGGAAGCGAGCTGGTGCCATTCACACCTTTTTCAAATCCAAAACGCTGAAACTTGATGAGGCGCCCAGCTTTCACATTGCGAAGGACTTCGACATGGCAGTGCTGGATGACACCATATTCATCAAACACAAACCCAGCTTTGAATCGATATTGAGCCACAAAGCCGCCCACCAAGATGACTTTACTCAGCTCCTAGCTCAGGCTGATTTCCAGGCGCTTTTCACCACTACCGACGCGGTGAGCGCTTATGTTGGGACGAATGCCATGCAGCTTCGCAGGGCGTCGGCCATCAAGATGAAGGGCCATTATCTCGACGCAAGATTCATGGGTAATCTGCGACGCGAGTACGCTAACTTTGGCCTAAACATCCCCTTCCAAGCTGACGGAAAAATCGCGCCTACTCCAGAAAGCTGCCCTGATATTTTCAAAGCACTACTGGATCACCGGTTGAAATCTCACTTTTCAGAGAAGATCTATGACGTCCAGAACACTGCTGATACAGGTATGTGAGGGGGAGGCTACATGTCCTCCTTTTAATGATTCCCTATGTCGAGACTGAATCGCCCCCGGCTTTCCAGACACATTCAATGTCTGCTATTGGCCGATTCTGTTGAAAAAGTCGCTCTCCGAGGGAGTTGCTTTTCGGCTGCTCAAAAAACGCTCGATTTTGGTGTTGCTACGTAAAAACCAAAACAACCCCGCCTTCCGAGCGAACCAGATTTCAACGTCGTTCACGCTCTTTCGTGGACCAATATCGAGGCGGGACTTTTTCAACAGAATCGGCCGATAGCTGACTGTCACCGCGATCGGCAAAAGCGGCAGATGGCGGAGGCATCCTTCCCGGATCTAGCGACAATTGGCGTTACTCCTTGCGACGCGGTCTGCTGGTTTCTAGCCGATCCTTGCCAGGCAATATGCCAAACATGCGTAGGTAGTCTCTTGCAAAGTGCGAAGCACCTTCATAACCAACTTCGAACGCTGCGCTACTGGATGACCTGCCTTCAGACACGATCAAGCGCCGCGCCTCGATCAATCGTAATTGCTTCTGGAATTGCAACGGTGTGAGTGAAGTGACTGCCCTGAAATGTTGGTGAAACGAAGAGCGACTCATACCCGCCACGGCAGCCAGCCGTTCGGCCGGCAGCGCGTTGGCGTACTCGGCTCGCAGTACCGCAACGGAGCGGGCTATGCGATGAACATGACTGTCAGGCGTGCCGAGTTGGCGTATCGCTGCGCCGTGCATACCCGTGAGTAGCCAGTAGTGGATTTCGCGCAGCAATTGCTGATGTAGCATGGCCAATGCGGCCGGACGGTCAAGCAGTTGCATCAAACGCAACGCTGTGTCGGCGACTTGCTCGTATGTTGAAGTATGTTCATGAGGTTTGACGCTTAACGCCTGCGCCTGCATTTCCAGCACCAGATCGGCGATTATGCAAAGGTCCAGATCAAGTGCGAGCGACAGATAAGGCGTGCTCGCACTCGCCTGCATGATCTGACTGACCATTGGCTGGTTGGCAGTGATCAGCATGGAGTCGCCAGCAGCGTAATCCAGCTGCTGGCTACCAATGGAAACGCGCTTGCTGCCCTGCAGCACCAGGCACAACAGCGGCCGTGGCAGCGTATGCTCCAATAAAGTAGTCGCGGTTTTGCGAACAGCAATAAGCCCGCAAGCGGTAGATGCAACACTGTCACGTGCACACGCGCCTTCGGTATGGCGGCGAACAATTTCAAGTAGCGTCTCGGCCATACCCTGATCCTGCCATACGGACTGAGCGACGTGAGTTGATTCTGGATGATCAGGCTAGAAAACGGATGAATCCAGCGCTCCACCCAGCCATGCCGACTCTATATTTGAAGCCTCTCGATAGGAGGTGATCATGACTGACAACACAACCCTACCAGGCCCTGTTCTATTCCCGGCTCCGTCCGCACCCGTATTGCCCCACCACGGCGTCCAGGTTAGTGGCGAACAGGGCGATGACGGTCGCAAAGCCTTCTACATTCACATTGAGGCCATCCCTGGCAGCGAGGATCAGGTCGTGCTGATGCTAAGGGACATTCTCGCCTGTGTTGAGCAGGAGCCGGCTACCGGACCTTGGTATGGCGTGCGGTACTCGCAGACGACTTTCGGCGTATTCGAAGCGTTCCCGAATCTGGCAGGAAGACAGGCCCACGTGGAAGGTGGCGGTGGAAAAATATTCAGAGACATCACGCGGATGAATTCGATACTTGCCTATCCGGCTCATGTCTATCGATTAGACATACTTATGAGCAAAGAGGTGTTCGCGCGCTGAGAGTGCTCTGCGATTGCGGGAACGCCCGTAAAGCACTCCGCATCGCGCCACGACATCTAGCATGCTGGAATCGCACTCCCTCTAGATGGCTTAAGTAGAGTAGGCCGATCCTTCAAAAAAGTCTGTCCGCTCCTGGCCCGATAGCCGCCTCTGCTTCCGACTCTAATCCGCCAGTACAAGAGACGCTCCCGGATAGCGATCGCACAGAAACTCAACGAACGCCCGGACCTTAGGTGCAGCGAGGCGTCTGGATGTGTGTAGGACCCAGAGCGACGTTTCGGCACCGGATATCGTGCCCCACTGAACCAGTTCTCCACGCGCAAGCTGGTTCCATGCAATGGACTGCGGAATGAGCGCCGCGCCGCCGCCCGCGACAGCCGCGTCGCGGATCATCAGGAATGAGGAAAACCTCAACCTCGGCACGGGTTCTATGATCAGGCGCCCCTCGTCGAGGCTCCAACTGGTTGGCTGAAAGCTCGAAAACACAATGCCGGGTATCTGCCTGGCCGCGCCGGGCGGCGGGATCGGGATGGACGGGGCGGCCACTACGATCAGTCGGTCTTTGGCGAAACATCGGCCAACCAGGTCGCTATCCGGGCTGGGGTTGACCCGAATGGCGACGTCGTACTGCTCCTCGACGAGATCGACCAGGCGGTCCTCCGCCAGGACCTCGATGGTGATCTCCGGGTAAGCGGCGCAGAACTCGGCGCCGATCCGCCCCATGGCGAGCTGCGAGAACAGCACTGGCGAAGCCACACGAAGATGGCCGCGGGGGATGGATAGCCCCTCGCGAGTGGCCGTCATAGCTTCCGCCACCTCTCTCATCGGCCCTTCGGTTCGGGCCATCAACATTTCGCCCGCCGCGGTGAGCTTTAGGCCACGGGCGCTGCGCTCGATCAGCCGCACACCGAGTTGATCCTCGAGGTCGGCGATGCGGCGTGACAGGGTCGCCTTGGACCTACCGCTCGCGCGGCTGGCCTTTCCCAGCCCGCCGTTGGTGGCCACGAGTGCGAAGTCGACCAGTGCGTTGATGTCCATAGGTGTTCCAAATTTGAAACGAGGTGTCTTCAGTTTGTGGTCTGCGTTTTGTATGTGCAACGGCCTATCGTCTGGTCACTACTGATCGATAAGGAGTGACCACCATGAGCACCATGCAACGCGCTTTACTCATCCGGGCCTACGGCGGCGCTGATGCCGCGGAGGTCGCGAATGTTTCCATGCCAGAAGCGGCACAGGGCGAAGTCTTGGTTCGGGTTCGCGCTGCCGGGGTGAACGGCCTCGACTGGAAAGTTCGCGAGGGCTATGTGCGGGATGCCTTTCCACTGCAATTGCCGGCTGTGCTGGGCATCGAGTTGGCAGGCGTCGTCGAGGCGGTCGGTTCCAACACGTCTCGCTTTCGTGTCGGTGACCGAGTGATGGGGCCGTTAGGCGGGCTCGGCGCTTATGCCGAGTGCGTGGCGGTCGCCGAGGCGAACCTGGCCCGCACGCCGGATTCGCTGGATGACGTCCAGGCCGCAGCGCTCCCGGTGGCAACCGTGGCGGCTTGGCAGAGCCTGCACCATGCAGGGCCGGTCCGTCAGGGTCAGCGGATCCTGATTCATGGTGCGGCAGGTGGCGTAGGTGGCTTTGCCGTGCAGTTCGCCAAAAGGCTAGGCGCCGAGGTGTTCGCCACGACGGCTTCGGCTCATCTCGACTATGTCCGCGGCCTCGGTGCCGACCATGTCATCGACTACCAACGCCAACGGTTCGAGGACATCGCCTGGGGCATCGATCTGGTGCTCGATTACGTCGGGGGCGATGTCCTCGATCGGTCATGGCAAGTCCTGACGGCGGCCGGCGCCATCGTAGGCACCACGTCGCCCGACATCCTGGCCCGTACGCCGGCAGGCCGCCGTGGCCTGTGGTTCATGAACACGCCAGACGCCGCGCTTCTGGAGACCTTGGCATCCGAGGTCGCAAGTGGCGCGCTGCAATCCCACATCAGCGAGGTCGTCAACGTCGCCGACCTTCCTCTGGCCATCGAACGCAACCGCACCGCCTCGCGATTCGGCAAGGTCGTTGCGGACTTCTCGCGCTAACCCACCCTCACATCCATCCGATACTGGAGATTCACATGAGCATTCTTGTTACGGGCGCCACGGGCACAATCGGTTCTCTCATCATTCAACGCCTCGCCACTGCAGGCGCGGACGTCAGCGCACTGGTTCGTCAACCGGGCAAGGGAAGCTTCCCGGCAGGTGTCACCGAAGTCGTCGCAGACCTGACCGACGTGCCGTCGATGCGCGCCGCGCTTTCTTCGGTGCGAACGCTATTCCTTTTGAATGCCGTCACGCCGGACGAGGTGACGCAGGCGCTTATCACCCTCAACCTCGCCCAGGAAGCCGGCATCGAACGCGTGGTCTACCTGTCGGTGATCCATGCCGAGAAGTACACGAACGTGCCTCATTTCACCGGCAAACATACCGTCGAGCGCATGATCGAAAGCTTCGGCATAGCTGCCACCATCCTGCGCCCGGCCTACTTCATGCAGAACGAGTACATGGTTCAGCAGGCCATTCAGGACTATGGCGTCTATCCGATGCCGATCGGCTCAGCGGGCGTCTCGATGATCGATACACGCGACATTGCGGATATCGCCGTCGCCGAGTTGCTCCGACGCGATAAGGCCCCCGGTGCGCTCGAGCCGGTGACGCTGGATCTTGTCGGCCCGGACGTGCAGACCGGCGCCTCTGCGGCGCAGGTCTGGAGCTCCGCTCTGGGGCGGGAGATCGCCTATGCCGGTGATGACGTGGCCGCCTTCGAAGCACAAATGGCTTCGTTCGGCCCATCCTGGATGGCCTATGACATGCGCTTGATGATGGCCGGCATCCAGAAGCACGGCATGCATGCGGGCGAAGGGGCGGTGGAGCGCTTGCAAGCCATCCTGGGACGCCGTTTGCGCAGTTACCAGGACTTCGTGCGCGAAGCCCGCGGTGCCGACTGATCGTCACCGGGCGGGCGGCGCTGACCGAGCCCGCCGATGCCGTGCAAACCGAAGCGGACCTCACGTGAAGTCCGCTTTTGGCGTGATAAAGGCTGTCATCAGCGCCAGCTCTGGCCCAGTGTCGGGAAAAACCTTACTTTCCCTTTACGTCCGCTTCACACGAAGCTGACCGTCAGCAGCGTAAAGTCCTGTTCAGGCTGATGGAACAGCCGGCTCCATTGGGTGGACCCGCCGCGGCCCGGTTGTTGAGTTGACAGCTGTTGCAGCCGCGGCGGTCCGCTGCTTTTTTAACCTAGACTTTGGCATCGTGCGAAAGCAGGTTGGTTTAAACATTTCGTGGGGAGACCCGTCACCGTGATCGTTCAAAAAAATTTCCTGGCTGTCGTGGCTGGCGTTGCGTTGCTGGCGCAGACGCTCGTCGCTCATGCCGAGCTGCCGGACTTCACACCGCTGGTCGAGAGCGCCTCACCGGCGGTGGTCAATATCAGCACCAAGCAGTCCACGCCGGTACGCGGCGGGCCGATGCAGATGCCTGATCTCGAGGGCATACCTCCGATGTTCCGCGACTTCTTCGAGCGCGGCATGCCGCAGCAACCGGATCGCCGGCGCCAGGCGCAGTCCCTGGGCTCCGGTTTCATCATTTCCGAGGACGGCTACATCCTGACCAACAACCACGTGGTCGCCGATGCCGATGAAATCATGGTGCGTTTGCCTGATCGTAGTGAGCAGCAGGCCAAGCTGGTAGGCGCCGATCCGCGCAGCGATGTCGCCCTGTTGAAAATCGATGGCGACGATCTGCCTATCGTGAAGATCGGTAATTCCGAGAAGTTGAAGGCGGGGGAGTGGGTCGTTGCTATCGGCTCGCCGTTCGGCTTCGATCACACAGTCACCGCTGGGGTGGTCAGCGCGACTGGGCGTAGCCTGCCGAACGAGAGCTATGTGCCCTTCATTCAAACTGATGTGGCGATCAACCCCGGTAACTCGGGCGGCCCGCTGTTCAATCTGGATGGAGAAGTGGTCGGCATCAACTCGCAGATCTTCACCCGTTCCGGTGGCTTTATGGGGCTGTCGTTCGCGATCCCGATCGATGTCGCCATGGATGTCGCCAATCAACTGCGTGAAGACGGCAAGGTCAGCCGGGGTTGGCTCGGTGTGGTCATTCAGGAAGTGAACAAGGATCTGGCCGAGTCGTTCGGTCTCGAACGTCCAGCCGGTGCGCTCGTTGCGCAGGTCATGGACGGCGGCCCGGCAGCCAAGGGCGGCCTTAAGGTTGGCGATGTCATCCTGAGCCTGAACGGCAAGTCCATCGACATGTCCGGCGACCTGCCGCACCTGGTTGGCGCGATGAAGCCGGGCAGCACGGCCAAGCTCGAAGTGGTCCGTGGGGGCGACCGCAAGACGGTGACACTGGAGATCGGGGCACTGCCCGAAGATGGCGATCTTCTGGCGTCAGCCGGCGGTCCGGGCGGCGCCACGAGCAGCGATAATCGTCTGGGGGTATCCGTGACCGAGCTGACCGATGCGCAGCGTCAGGCGCTCGAAATCAGCGGGGGAGTGGTCATCAGGGAGGTCAGTCAGGGCCCTGCAGCGATGATCGGCCTGCGCCCGGGAGATGTCATCACGCATCTCAACAACCAGGCGATCGACTCGGTTAAAACCTTCAGCAAGGTAGTCAAGGCGTTGCCGAAGAACCGCTCCGTGTCGATGCGTGTCCTGCGGGACGGACGGGCGAGCTTCATTACCTTCAGGCTCCCCGACTAACCCGAACCAGTTGCTCTGCCTATGAGGCCCGCTTAATGCGGGCCTTTTGCTGTCCAGAGATTGCTTAGTCGACGACGAACAGCTTGGCGCCGACCGCGGTGGATGAGCGGTGCGCTTCGGCGTTGTCGGCAACCTGATAGCTCATGCCAGGTTTGAGGATGAAAGTGCGGCCATCGTCCAGCTCGGTATGCAGCTCGCCTTCGAGACAGAACAGGATATGGCCTTTGCTGCACCAGTGATCGGCGAGATAGCCCGCGCTGTATTCGACTATCCGAACGCGGATGTCGCCAAAATGGCAGGTGCGCCAGAGCGCGCTGCCGGTTTCGCCCGGATGTTCGCTGGGTTGAACCAGTGACCAGTCGGTAGTGCCGAAGGGGATGGCGTTCAATTGCACGAGATCGTTCCTTTTTAAGTGTCCCGGTTTTCCGGGTTGCAACCCTGCGGCTTGTATACGCGTTGGGTGGAGGCGGGATTGTCGGCAAGTTTCTCGACGGGCCTGCGTGGACGAGCGACCAACTCACCGCCGCAGTTGGGGCAGACGAAGCCGAGTTTGGACTGGGCGCACGTCGTGCAGAAGGTGCATTCGAAGGAGCAAATCACTGCCTCGGGAGATTCTGGCGGCAAATTGGTATCGCAACATTCGCAGCCGGGCCGGAGTTCCAGCATGTCAGTTTCCTTCTTGAGTGGTCTATCTGATAAGCCGCGTGCCGGGTGGGCCAGCTAATGCGATGGACCGCCTGGCGCGAATGTATGGGAGTTTAAGGATCGTCGGCACGAATCGCTTAAGCTAAAGCATTCATTCGACACAGCACCTCTTTGTTCCCGCGACGTCGGACACCTTGAGCACTGTCGACGTCGCACTGTTTGTGCATATCACGATATTCATGCCTCTGGCCGAGGCATCAGGGGTAACGCTATTTTGAGTCACGCAAGTGGAGCGAAACCGGCCCGCTCGGTACCGTTGCGCAGTCGTCTGCTGACCATCGCGCTTGCCGGAATCCTGCCTTTGGCATTGGTCGCCGGCCTGGGGCTGGTATCGATCGTCAGCGAGCAGAAGCAAATAGCCAAGCAACGCAGTCTCGAGGTAACGCGCCTGGCCGCTACGGCTATCGAGATCGAGCTGGTGCGCTCGATGAACCTGTTGCAGGCACTGTCGCAGTCGCCCTTGCTCGACGAAGGCGACGTCGAAAGCTTTGCCGAGATGGTTTTGCGTGTACTACCGACGGTTCCCAGCTGGCATTCGCTGCTGATCATCACGCCGGAGGGTGAGGTCGTTCGGCGCGTTTCGTCGCATAACTCCCCGGAGTCGAAGGTGATAGCCGAGCCTGGCAGCTTCGTTGAAATGCTTGGCACGGGAGAGCCTCAGATCGGCAACATGGCGCAAGGGCCTGGTGGCGCGTGGGGCATTCCTTTGCGCGTACCGGTACATGATGGCGCAACTATCCGCTACATCCTGACGACAGTGCTCGAACCCGGCGCCATCGCAGACGTCATCAACAATCGGCGGTTGCCGAAGGGCTGGGTGACCACTGTGCTGGATGCCAGTGGTTCACGAATCGCCCGGTCTCAACGGCATATTGAGACGCTGGGGCTGCCCGCTTCTCCGACCCTGGCGAAGTTGCTGCAGGAAGATAAGGCAGAAGAAGGCATGGGTATGACCATGACTGTGGAAGGCCTGCCCGTTTTCACGGCGTTTGTGCGGTTGTCTCCCTCGGGATGGGTGGTGGCGACCGGGGTTTCCACCGACGAGGTTCAAGCCGGCGCCGTCAGGGCCTTCACGTTCTACGGCGGTGGGCTGCTGCTCTCGTTGTTGTTTGCGGTCGCTGCGGCGTTGTTCGCGACGCGGCGGATCAATGTCCCGATGCGTCAGTTGCGGCGGGCGGCGCAAGCCATCGGTCGAGGTCAGTCGGTGCACCAGGCACCGGAGAGCGAGATCGAGGAAGTGCGCGAGGTGGGGCGGGCGCTAGCCGCCGCAGCGCAGGCGCGCCAGGCGAGCGAAGCCGAGCGTGACAGCATGTTGGCGCGGCTGGAGCTGGCTCAGCAGGACCTCACCGAGCAGGTCAGCGATCTGGAATCGCTACAGGCGCTCAGCAATCAGTTGCTGCAATTGCCGACGCTGGACGATCAACTGCAGGCGATTGTCGAGGTGCTGTGCGAGTTGCATGGTGCCGAGCATGGCCTGCTGACCACCCGGGAGGGGAATTCCTCGTTACGCGTTCAGGCTTCGAAAGGCTTTTCGGCGACCTCGCTTTTGCAATTGAACAACCTTTCGCTTGAGGGCAGCGTAGACGGTGCGGCCGTCCTGGAAGGCCGTCGAGTGACCGTCGCGAATACCGAAGCCGATCCGCGTTTTGCCGCGCTCGTCCCACTCGCCCGTGCCGAGGGGTTCCGCTCGGTGCATGCCACGCCTATCAGGCACAGCGATGGCAGCGTTCTCGGTGTGTTGACCGTGCAACTCATGGACAGTCGTTTGCCCACGGAGCGCGAGATACGCCTGGCCGATCTTGCGGCGGGTCTCGCGGCCGTCTTCATCGATCGAGCACGAGCCCAGACCAAGGCCGGCATGTTCGAGCAGCGTCTACGGATTGCATTGGATTCGTCCTCGGTGCCGTTCAGCATTCTTTCCACGCTGTACGATTCGACGGGACAGGTGACGGACTTCGTGTTGGCCTTCATCAACCCGACGGGGGCCGCCTTTCTGCGCGGATCGGTGACGGAACTGACCGGCCGTGTTTTGAGCGAAGTGCTGGGCCCCAACGCCAATTCTCGGGTTATGGAAACGCTGGTGGCGGTGGCTACTTATAAACAACCGCATGATCTGGAGCTGCGCAGTACGGCGTTCGGCGGCGATCGCTGGGTACGTCTGGTGGCGACGCCGTACGAGCAGAGCATCGCCGTCTGGTTCGCTGACGTGACGGAAGCCAAGCACCAGGAACAGGCCATCCTGGAGGCTGACCGGCGCAAGGATGAGTTCCTCGCGACGCTGGCTCACGAACTGCGTAATCCGCTCGCACCGATACGTCTGGCTGCGGGCCTTTTCGGTTCACCCGGCGCGTCCGAAGCGCAGAAGCTGCGCAGCCAACAGATCATCGAGCGGCAGGTTCGGCACATGGCGTTGCTATTGGACGACCTGTTCGACATTTCCCGTATCACCCTCGGCAAGCTGGTGCTGCGCAAGGAGTCGCTGGATCTTGGAGCGGTCATCGAGGCAGCCGTCGAAACCGCTCGCGCCAAGATCGAGGCAAAACAGCACGAGTTGATCGTGGAGTTGCCGGCGCAACCGATCATGCTGGAGGCCGACCCGCTTCGACTCGAGCAGATACTCGTCAACTTGCTCAACAACGCGGCCAAGTTCACCGCGCAGGGTGGGCGGATTCGTATCAGCGCCACACTGATGGGCGGGACGGCCATGATTTCGGTGGCCGACAACGGCCTGGGCATCGCTCGTGAACACCTCAAGCTGATTTTCGAACGCTTCGCCCAGGTGCCCACAAACCGGACGCAGGTCAACACGGGTCTGGGCATCGGGCTGGCACTGGCCAAGGGGCTGGCCAATCTTCATGGCGGCGATATCCGCGTCAGCAGCGCAGGGCTGGGGCAGGGCGCGGAGTTCAGGTTGACTCTGCCGGCCCTCGCGGTATTGCCGAGCGACGGGCAGCGTGCCGAGCCGGGCAAGGCGGCGATCCATGCGCGGCGGGTCCTCGTCGCGGATGACAACCGAGATATCGCCGAAACCATGGCTGAGGTCCTTCGGCTGGAAGGCCATGAGGTGCATCTGGCCTTCGACGGCAACGAGGCATTTGAGCGCTATCAGCAACTCAAGCCGGAAGTGGTGCTGCTGGACATCGGCATGCCCGGCCTACGTGGCGATGAGGTGGCACGGATGATTCGTTCGCAGCCCTCGACGTTTTGCGTTCGACTGGTGGCGATTACCGGCTGGGGGCAGCCGAGCGACAAGGAAAAAGCGTTGGACGCCGGATTCGACGTGCACATGACCAAACCCGTCGATATCGATCGGTTGATTTCCATCGTGGGAGCTTGAAGCCGTACGTAGCCCAGTTTCCGCGGCCTGCCCGTGCAGGAGACACATACGCGACAGGCCCTTGAGGAGCATTTCGCGCTGTGGGTGAGATGGATTTACGGCTCCATCAGTGGGCCTGAAAAAAAAGCGGGTGCCGTGCGCCGAAATTTCTGGCACCTTTGCCATCTGATTTGTAGCGGCCAGAGCGACGTGGAGCGCGCTGGTGCGCAATGAAGTGGTATCGGGAGAGACTGCAGCGGCAACGCCGTCGCAGCGCCGAAGGAGCAACCGCCCCGGAAACTCTCAGGCAAAAGGACCGATACCACCGCTTTGAACTCTGAAGAGTCGACGGGCAGTCGTCGCCCGTTGCACCGAAGGAGCAAACGAACGCCGCTACACAATGGCTGTTCGTGAAACTCTCAGGTCCAGAACAGAGGGGGCGCTCGATCTGCAATAGCGGACGAGCTCTAACCCCGACGTTCTGGAGCCTCAAAATGAAAACGATCGCTGTCATTGGTGGCGGTATTACCGGCATCACTACCGCCTATGCGCTGGCCAAACGCGGTTTCGCCGTTACCCTGTTCGAAAAGCATCGCTACGCGGCGATGGAAACCTCCTTCGCCAACGGCGGCCAGCTCTCCGCGTCGAACGCAGAGGTGTGGACGCATTGGTCGACCATCCTCAAGGGCATCAAGTGGATGCTCAAGAGCGACGCGCCTCTGCTGGTCAATCCCAAGCCCAGCTGGCACAAGCTGTCCTGGTTCGCCGAGTTCATCGGTGCCATTCCGCAATACCGTCAGAACACCATCGAAACCGCACGTTTGGCCATCGCCGCGCGTGAGCACCTGTTCGCCTGGGCCGAGGAAGAGGGCATCGACTTCGACCTGAAGAAGGCCGGCATCCTGCACATCTACCGCGACAAGGCCGGCTTCGACCACGCGGGCAAGGTATCCACATTGTTAGCCCAGGGTGGCCTACCGCGCCGCAGCGTGACGCCGGACGAGATGCGTGCCATCGAACCGACGCTTGCAGGGCAATACTACGGTGGCTATTACACCGAGTGCGATTCCACCGGCGACATTCACTTATTCACCAACGGCCTCGCCGCAGCGGCCAGCCGCCTAGGCGTCGAGTGCCGGTATGGCCAGGATGTGAAGGGCGTGGCGACAGATGGCAGGCAGGCCAGCGTCATTTTCGGCACGCCAGGAGGCGACGAAACCCTGCAGTTCGATGGCATGGTGATCTGCGCCGGTACAGCCAGCCGTGCCTTGGCCACTCAGTTGGGCGATCGAGTGAACATCTATCCGGTCAAGGGCTATTCGATAACCGTCAACCTCAATGACGAGGCCAGCCGTGCTGCCGCGCCGACCGTGAGCCTGTTGGACGATGAAACCAAGCTGGTCACCAGCCGCCTCGGCGACAACCGCCTCCGAGTGGCCGGCACCGCCGAGTTCAACGGCTACAACCGTGACATCCGCGCTGATCGGATTCGCCCCCTGGTGGATTGGGTCGCCGAGTGCTTCCCCGGCGTCAGCACCCAGAGCGTGGTGCCCTGGGCGGGGCTGCGTCCGATGATGCCGAACATGATGCCCAAGGTCGGCCGCGGCAGCTCGGCCTGCGTGTTCTACAACACCGGCCATGGGCACCTCGGCTGGACCCTGAGCGCAATAACCGCGGACATGATCGGCGATGTGGTGAGCCAGTCGCTGGGCTCGGCTACCTCGATGACCGGCTCGCGTCCGGAGGCTGCGCTGGCGTGACCAGCATTGGCGACTGCGGCAACGCCGCGGTCGTCAATCGTCGCGAGTCAGTACCTCCAGCAGCTCGATTTCGAACAGCAGGTTGGAGTTCGGCTTGATGTGCTCGCCGATCTGACGTTCGCCGTAAGCGAGGTGGGCGGGGACGAAGAGTTTGCGTTTGCCACCCACCTTCATGCCCATGAGTCCGATGTCCCAGCCCTTGATTACCCGCCCGGTGCCGATCACGCACTGGAATGGCTTGCCACGTGCGTAGCTGGAGTCGAAAGTGGTGCCGTCTTCCAGCTGGCCGCGGTACTCAGTGGTGATCAGGGCACCCTTGACCACTTCCTTGCCGTCGCCAACTTGAAGGTCCTCGATCTGCAGTTCGTCGTTCATCTGTTTTTCTCGTTGGATGATCCGGGCTAGACCAGCACCTGGCGGGTGCTGGCGATAAGCTGGTGCACCTGTTTTTCCACTTTGGCCGCAGTGGCCTGTTCCGGGCCGCGGCCACGGGGGCAGGGCAGGCTCGCGGTGGTGCCGAACAGCCGGCAGATCAGCGGACGCTCGGCATAGGCTTCGCAGCCGTTGGGGCCTAGGTGTACGCAGTTCCAGTGCGCCAGGGCGGCGTCGTGCTCGGCGTCGCTGCGGTGAGGCAGTCGCGCCATTTCTTCGGAAGATGCCGTCACCGGTCCACAGCAGTCGTGGCAGCCGGGTTCGCAGGCGAAGCCTGGGATTTTTCGGCGCAGCTGGTCGATCTTGCGGTTGGTGCAGCTCATCAGGGGGCGCCTGTTTCGGGGCGCGAATAGTACTCGGCCAAACGGGATAATTCTCCTCCGCGCCGGCCTTTTTCACGGCGAGGGCGTATCGATGATGTCGTTCCAGTCAGGATGCTTGCTCACATAGTCGGCGACGAAACCGCATACCGGCACGACGCGCTTGCCGCGTCGACGGGCATCGTCGAGCGATTCGTGGATCAGCCTGCTGCCCATTCCTTGCCCGGCGAGGCTCGGGTCCACTTCAGTGTGAGTGAACACTTGGCGCGGGCCTTCCTCACGGTACTCGGCGAAACCGAGGTCCTGGCCATTGACGTTCAGCACGTAGCGGTGCGCATTCTCGTCGTGTCGTACTGTTGCGTCGTTCATCGAAATGTTCCTTCCGTAGGGAAATCAGGCCCGGCCTGTATAGCAACCGGGCAGGGTGTAGCCGCTACAGCGAGTCGACCAGCTTTCGTCCCATCTCGCAGCCGCGCTCGAGCGCTTCGTCGAAACTGCGGTAGTGCTGCGTCTGATCGACGCTTACCGGAACGACGATTTCACGGTCTTTCACCACTTCCGCGCCCACGGCCCAGAGCGTCTCGCCGTAAGTTTCATACTCGTACCCAGTGATGTGCACGATCACCTCGTGATCGCGGTAGACCAGCCGGTGGCTGTGAGGGATCTGGTGATCGCTGCCGCTGGGGATGTGCGCGGGCATGTCGAAGTAGGGCTGTTCGGCGTCCGGTTTGACGGCCTTGCTCATCGCTGGACCTCCTTGGGTTGTCTGGATTGGGCCGAGGCAGCGGCGCATCGTTCCCGACGGTGGCGATGCGCGCGATGAACGTGAACCTGCCAGCGCACGGCTCACCGGCCCGCTATCGGCGCCACCAAACCTAGACTGAAGTACAGCCTTTACCACCTGCAAGTCGCATGGTGTCGGAGCTGTCGCTGGCTAGCATGGGGCGTAACGACAAGCCCAGAGGCACCCATGACTCGAAGCGTCAGCCTCCTTCCGTGCGTACGTACGCTTGTGTTGTTCTGCGTCCTGGTCGTCAGTCCGATGCTCTACGCTCAGGCGCCAGATGAGCAGGGCCTGGAGACCGAGATCAGACAGTTGTTTCCCAGGGCGACGCGCATCGAGCCGAAGCAGGAGAACCCGCCGGTTTACCGTGCGTATCAGCTCGACGAGCTGCTCGGTTACGCCTTCGAGTCCACTGATTACTCCAATCTGCAGGGTTTTTCCGGCAAGCCGATACGGCTGCTGATCGGCATGGACCCGCAGGGTGTATTGGCTGGCATCAAGGTGCTGGAACATCATGAGCCGGTATTTCTGCACGGGCTTGGCGAGCAGTCCTTGTTCGACTTCGTCGAGCAATATCGGCAGAAATCGATCAGTAGGCCCATCGTCGTGGGCAATCGTGAAGGGGCCACAGCTGACAGCGACTCGGTGACCCGCATCGACGGGGTCAGCAAGGCGACGGTCTCGGTGGTGATCCTCAACGAAACCGTTCTGCTTTCCGCCTTGAACGTCGCACGGCAGCTGCTCGATGGGTTCGCTAGTGGCCCGCTGGCCACCGCCAAACCAGACGTATATCAACCGCTCGGCTGGAACGAGCTGCTGGAGCGGGGCTTCGTCCAGCACTGGACGCTGAGCGACGACGAGGTCGAGGAGGCCATAGGCCATTCGCTTGACGGCTATCAGGATCTCGAGGCGGACGCCGAAGACGAACCTTTCAGCGACCTGTATTTCGCCTATCTGAATGCGCCGAGTATCGGCCGTAACCTGCTGGGCGAGACGAGATTCCAACGGCTTAGGGAGGAGCTGCTACCCAACGAGCAGGCGCTGCTGGTGATGTCATCCGGCATGTATCGCCACGTGCCGGACGACTTCGTGCCAGCTACCGCACCGGATCGGCTGGTGCTGATGCAGAACGATCATGCGATCGAACTGCATGACATGAACTTCAACAATGGAGCGGTCCTCGACGCGTTGAACGTGCCGGTGGAGGCGAGCGAAGCGCACATATTCCGTATCAAGGCCCACAGCGCGTTCAATCCGGTCGAGCCGGCCAGTCTGCGGCTCAACGTCAGATTGCGGCGCAACCACCTGATGGAAACCAACGCCCATTTCAGCCGAGCGTTTCGGCTCGATCCCGCACTGTTCGACATCCAGCAGGCGCAGGTCGCTGCCGAGCCGGTTCCGGTCTGGTTGCGCATGTGGCATGAACGCTGGTGGCAGGTCGGCTTGGTGGGACTGTCGTTGCTGGTGTTGACCGCCGTGTTCATTTGGCAGCACCGCATCAGCCGCCACAGCAAGGGCTTTCATGTCTTCCGTGCGGGTTTTCTATTGTTCACCCTGGTTTTTATCGGGCTCTACGCTCAGGGCCAGCTATCGGTGGTAAACATCTTTACGCTGCTTCTAGCGTTGCGACAGGATTTCGATATCCGGGTGTTTTTGATGGACCCGGTGATCTTCATGCTCTGGAGCTTCACTTTCGTCAGCCTGTTCATCTGGGGGCGCGGTGTGTTCTGCGGTTGGCTGTGTCCGTTCGGTGCGCTGCAGGAGATGCTCGGCTGGGTCGCCAAGCGTCTGCGCATCCGTCAGTGGAAAATATCGGATCGCAATCATCAGCGCCTGCAATGGTTGAAGTACCTGATCCTGATCGGCTTGGTGCCGACAGCGTTCTACTCGCTGACGCTGGCCGAGCGGCTCGCCGAGGTGGAGCCTTTCAAGACCAGCATCACGCTGTTCTTCGTGCGCTCATGGCCGTTCGTGCTCTATGCGGTGATTCTGCTCGGCCTCGGGCTGTTCGTGCACAAGTTCTACTGTCGTTACGTCTGCCCGTTGGGGGCTGGGTTGGCGATGCTCGGCAAGTTCCACCTGTTCGCCTGGCTCACCCGCATCGATGCTTGCGGCAAGCCGTGCCAACACTGCAAGAACCACTGCGAGATCGGCGCCATCAAACGCGATGGCCGCATCGACTATGACGAATGCATCCAGTGTCTGGAATGCATCGTCATACTCAACAACGAGGATCAATGCGTGGCGACCGTCAGTGCGCGCAAGAGGGCCGAAAAGGCCGGGCGCCGCGGTCACGACGGTCTGATCGTAACCGACGCCATGGCTCCGAGGCCGCTACCGGCACCCTGAGGATCAACGATCTGGCCGTATCGGAGCGGCTGATCGTAAACGCCACCTGACCGGCCGGTTCTGCAACGCTGCACAGCGGTTCTGCGCACATGGCTATTGTTCCTTTGCCTGAGTTCGTTAGGATCGGCCGATTCCGTGCGCCGGACCGGATCGGCGCGCCTGACCCTTTGCTCCGAAGAGGACTCCATGGCTGAACGTGAAATCGTCGTTGTCGGTGCGGTGCGCACCCCGATCGGCTCCTTTGGTGGCGCGCTGAAGGATGTCGATCTGATCACCTTGGCAACCACAGTCTGCCGCGGCGTGCTTGAACGCTCCGGTACGCCCGCCGATGCCGTGGGCCACGTGGTGATGGGGAATGTGATACCCACCGAGCCTCGAGACGGCTACCTGGCACGGGTCGCCGCGGTGGACGCGGGCATTCCGCTGGAAACCCCGGCCTTCAACGTCAACCGCCTGTGCGGCTCCGGCCTGCAGGCGGTGATCTCGGCGGCGCAGTCCATCCTGCTCGGCGATACCGACGTGGCCATCGGTGGCGGCGCGGAGAGCATGAGCCGCGGTCCATTCATCCTGCCGGACATGCGCTGGGGCGCACGCCTAGGCGACAGCCAGGCGATCGACTACATGAACACCCTGTTGCACGATCCCTGGGGCAAGTTTCACATGGGTGTGACTGCGGAGAACGTCGCTGAGCGCTACGGCATTAGCCGCGAGCAGCAGGATGCGCTCGCGCTGGAAAGCCAACAGCGCGCTGTTCGCGCAGTGGAGCAGGGCCATTTCCGCGAGCAGATCGTCCCGGTGACCGTCGCGACCCGCAAGGGGACCATCCAGTTCGAGGTCGACGAACACATCCGCGCCGATCTCACCGCCGAGCGCCTCGCGGCGCTGAAGCCGGTCTTCAAGAAAGAAAACGGTACCGTGACCGCTGGTAATGCGTCGGGGCTGAACGATGGCGCTGCGGCGCTGGTGCTGGCTGAGGCCGGGCGGGCTAAAGCGCTGGGCTTGGTGCCAATAGCGCGACTGGTCGGCTACTCCCATGCCGGGGTCGACCCGGCTTACATGGGGATCGGCCCGGTGCCGGCGGTGCGCAAGGTGCTGGAGCGCACCGGCATCAGCCTCGAGCAGGTCGATGTCATCGAAGCCAACGAAGCCTTTGCCGCCCAGGCCTGCGCCGTAATGCAGGAGCTCGGGCTGGACCCGGCGCGGGTCAATCCCAATGGCTCCGGTATTTCCCTCGGGCACCCGGTGGGCGCGACCGGTGCGATTATCAGCGTCAAGGCCATCCATGAGCTGCAGCGCATACAGGGCCGCTATGCGTTAGTGACCATGTGTATCGGCGGCGGGCAGGGCATCGCAGCGGTTTTCGAGCGTTGCTGATAGCGGCTGCGCTCGCGTTCGTCGGGCATAGCCGTTTCGATTGAAGATTCTGCCGAAATGGCCGACAAGCTTTGGCGAGGGTGATATCTACGCCAAGAGACCGGCTTTCCCACAGGACTATTCATGAACAACGCATCCGCCACCGACGCCTTATCGCTTCTGCTGTTCACGCTTCGCAGCGGCAAGCAGATGGCGATCAACCTGTTGAAGGTCAGCGAGATCATTCCGACGCCGTCGCTGACCCGGTTGCCAGAGTCGCACCCTCATGTCAGAGGCGTCGCCACGTTGCGCGGCCAGCCGTTGTCGGTCATCGATCTGAGCCTGGCCATCGGCATGGCGCCCTTGCAGGATCCCAAAGGCGGTTGCCTGATCGTCACCGAAATCAGTCGTTCGAAGCAGGGATTGCATGTGCAGGCGGTGGTCAAGATCGTGCACATCCAATCATCGAAGATCCTGCCGCCGCCCTACGGCGCGCGAAACAATTCCTTCATTACCGGTACCGCTGAAGTGGACGGCGAACTGATCCAGATCCTCGACGTGGAAAAGGTCATCCACAACATTGCGCCGGTTCCCGGCGAGGCGGACATTTCCCATCTCGATGATCAGGACGCCCAGCTGTTGACCGAAACGCGCGCCCTGATCGTCGACGATAGCCAGGTGGCGATCCACATGTCGATGTCGGCGCTGACGAAGATGGGCGTTACCTGCCATTCGGTACGCAGCGCTCGCGAGGCCTTCGAGAAGCTCGACAGCCTGAAGGACAGCTACGAAGCGATCAATGTGGTGGTGTCGGATATCGAGATGCCGGAAATGGACGGTTATTCATTCACCCAGGCGCTGCGCAAGCATCCGGATTACGCGTCCATTTACGTCCTGCTGCATACCTCTCTCGACAGCACCATCAGCACCGATAAGGCCAAGGCCGCCGGCGCCAATGACATCCTCACCAAGTTCTCGCCGCCGGAAATGGCCAAGTGCATGCTGCGCGCGGCGCGGGTGATTCATCTCGGTGAGGACACCTCGGTCGCTTGAGAACCTGGTTGGTAGCGGCGGTGGCTTCCGGATCGGCCACCTCCGCCTAGGCTCGGTCAGGCGCCGTACTTGCCGAACGCCGCGTCACGCGTGTTGACGTACAGCGCGTACAACGAATGGCTGCTGGCCATGAACAGCCGGTTGCCCTTGCTGCCGCCGAAGCAGAGATTGGCGCAGCGCTCCGGCAGCCTGATCTTCCCGATCGCCTTTCCCTGTGGATTGAAGATCATCACGCCATCCAGATCGGCGGTCACGGCTTCCGGTGAGCCCGAGCTGCCCCAGCCGCACCACAGGTTGCCATCCTCGTCGCACTTGATGCCATCCAACGCGCCGAAGGCAGGCGCCTCGATGTGCTTGCGACGTTCGCCCAGCGTGCCGTCCGCGTTGACCGGGTAGGCCCAGACCAGCCGATTGGGCTTTGCCCGGCCTTCGACGACATACAGCGTCTTCTGGTCGGGCGAGAAGCACAGTCCGTTGGGGCCGGCGATCGAGTCGATCACGCGGGTCACGGCACCGGTTTCGCCATCGATGCGATAGACGGCGTCCGGCAGCTCGGTTTGAATCTTGTGTCCCTCGTAGAAGTTGCTGGTCTGGAAAGGCGGGTCGGTGAACCAGATCGATCCGTCTTGCTTGACCGCGAGATCGTTCGGTGAATTGAAACGTTTGCCTTCGAACTGATCGGCCAGCACCGTGATGCTGCCGTCCGGCTCGGTGCGTGTGACGCGACGGCCCTGGTCATTGGTGGTCGAGCCTTCGCAGGCCAGCAGCCGTCCTTGCAGATCGCGGCTCAGGCCGTTGGAATGATTCGAGGGCTGGCGATAGATGTCGAACGAACCGGTGATCTCATCCCAGCGCATGATGCGATTTTCCGGAATGTCGCTGACCAGCAGGTAACGGCCATCGCCGACCCAGACCGGGCCCTCGGCCCAGCGCATGCCGCTGGCGATCTTCTCGACGCTGGCGTTGAACAACCGATATTTGGTGAAACTCTCATCGAGGATTTCGACGAGTTCATCCGGGTAGCGCTGGGTCAATGGTTCGGCCAAGGCGAGCCGGGGCAGGCCCAGGCTGCCCATCGAGGCGATTCCAGCCGACACCATCAGCGAGTTTTTCAGGAAGGCTCGGCGGGCATTGCGTGGGTCGTTGGCGGAATCGTCATTCGTTGTGGTCATGGCGTGCGTCCTACGTGAAGTTTTTATGGGCGAGCGAGCCCGTTCCACCGGGATAGGCGGTCAGGCGATACGCGAGGGGTCAGCGATTCAGTCGAGGCGGGCTATGTGCGTGGCGCAACAACGGCAGAACGCGCTTGGCGGTCGGGCGTGGAGAAGGGGGCATGCGACTATCCATTGTTATTGTAGGGTGATGTTGTCGTACAACCTCGATGAGTATTGTTAGGGTATGACCGCTTGTCAAAGCCTATTCTTGCTGACGAACGAAGATCTTTAACACCTTCTGTATCTTGTTCGACGTCGTATGAGCTGGTTCGACTCGTTTGTCGCCTTCGCTTGGACGTTGCCACGTAGAATGGGCGCCCCGAAAGAATAAGGACGGCGGACGGTGAATCTGCAACAGGGCTTTGTCCTGACCCGACACTGGCGCGACACGGCGGCCGGTACTGAGGTGGAGTTCTGGCTGGCCACCGATACCGGTCCGCGTCGTCTGCGCGTGCCTTACCAACCGTCGGTTGCCTTCATTCCGGCGGCACAGCAGCGCAAGGTTGAAATCCTGCTCAAGGGCGAGCGCGACGTCGAGCTGCGTCCGCTGAGCCTGACCGACTTCCGCCATCGGCCGGTGGTCGGGTTGTATTGCAAACAGCACCGCCAGTTGATGAATCTCGACAAGCGTCTGCGCGGGGCGGGGCTTGACGTCTACGAGGGGGACATCCGACCGCCGGAGCGTTATCTGATGGAGCGGTTTATCACCGCACCGGTCAGCTTTGCCGGCCGGCCGGATACGCAAGGCGTTCTCGTCGAGGCGCAGATCAAGCCGGCACCGGATTATCGGCCACCACTCAGGCTGGTCTCGTTGGATATCGAAACCACCATGCGCGGCGAGCTGTACTCCATTGCCCTGGAGGGCTGCGGCCAGCGCAAGGTCTATATGCTCGGCCCGGCCAATGGCGATGCCAGTACGGTGGATTTCCAGCTGGAGTATTGCGACAGCCGCAAGCAGTTGATCGAGTGCTTGAACAATTGGCTGGCGCGGCACGATCCGGATGTGATCATCGGCTGGAATCTGGTGCAGTTCGATCTGCGTGTACTGCGCGAACAGGCCCAGCGCTATCAGGTGCCGCTGCGTTTGGGGCGCGGCGGTGAGGAGATGGCCTGGCGCGAACACGGCAGCCGCAGCAATCATTTCTTCGCAGCAGCGGCGGGGCGGCTGATCATCGATGGCATCGAGGCGCTGCGTTCGGCGACTTGGAGTTTCCCCTCGTTCAGCCTGGAGAACGTCGCTCAGACGTTGCTCGGCGAGGGCAAGGCGATCGATACGCCTTATCAGCGCATGGACGAGATCAACCGTATGTTCGCCGAGGACAAGCCGGCGCTGGCGCGTTACAACCTCAAGGATTGCGAACTGGTCACGCGGATCTTCGACAAGACCGAGCTGCTGACTTTTCTGCTCGAGCGCGCCACGGTCACTGGCTTGCCCGCCGATCGCATGGGTGGCTCGGTGGCCGCGTTCGAGCATCTTTACATCCCGCTGATGCATCGCCAGGGCTTCGTTGCGCCCAACCTCGGTGAGCGGCCACCGGAAGCCAGTCCCGGTGGCTTCGTGATGAACTCCCAGCCGGGCCTGTACGAATCGGTGCTGGTGCTGGATTACAAGAGCCTGTATCCGTCGATCATCCGCACCTTTCTCATCGATCCGGTGGGGCTGGTCGAAGGCATGCGCAATCCTGACGACAGCAACTCGGTACCGGGCTTTCGCGGTGCCCGTTTCTCACGCGACCGGCATTGCCTGCCGGCCATCGTTGAGCGTGTCTGGGAAGGGCGCGAAGCTGCCAAGCGCGAGGGCAACAAGCCCTTGTCCCAGGCGCTGAAGATCATCATGAATGCCTTCTACGGCGTGCTCGGCTCCAGCGGTTGCCGGTTCTTCGACCCGCGCCTGGCCTCATCCATCACCCTGCGCGGGCACGAAATCATGCGCCGCACCCGCGAGCTGATCGAAGCTGAAGGCTACAGCGTGATCTATGGCGACACCGACTCCACCTTCGTCTGGCTCAAGCAAGCACACCGCGACGAGGATGCGGCGCGCATCGGCCGGCAACTGGTGCAGCAGATCAATGGGTGGTGGCGCGAGCATCTTCAGCGTGAGTACGGCCTGCAAAGTGCGCTGGAGCTGCAGTTCGAAAGCCACTTCAAGCGCTTCCTGATGCCGACCATTCGCGGCACCGAAGAAGGCAGCAAAAAACGCTATGCCGGCCTGGTCACCCGCCCGGACGGCAGCGACGGGCTGGTGTTCAAAGGCCTGGAAACGGTGCGCACCGACTGGTCGCCGCTGGCCCAGCAATTTCAGCAGGAGCTGTACCGGCGCATCTTCAACCGCGAACCCTATCAGGACTACGTGCGCGACTATGTACGCCGCACCCTGAACGGTGAGCTGGACGAGTTGCTGATCTTGCGCAAGCGATTGCGCCGGCGCCTGGATGACTATGAACGCAACGTCCCGCCACATGTACGCGCCGCACGGATTGCCGATGACTACAACCTGCAGCAGGGCCGTCAGCGGCAATACCAGAATGGTGGCTGGATCAGCTATCTGATTACCGTGGGCGGCCCGGAGCCTCTGGAAGTGCGGCGCGCGGCAATCGATTACGACCACTACGTGACACGCCAGCTGCAGCCCATCGCCGATGCCATTCTGCCTTTCGTCGGCGACAGCTTCAGTGGTTTGATCGACGAGCAGCTCGGGCTGTTCTGATTAGCTGACTCTAGCCACCCGATCGGTCGGAGCGAGGCGCGCTGTAGCGCTCGGCGAGGCGTCCGACGGGCACGCCGCAGGCGAACTGCAGCGCCAGCAGGCGATTGCGCAGCGAGCGTCGCCACCAGCCGTCGCGCTGCCAACGGCGTGTATCGACGCGGACGCCGTCATTCATCCGTACGAACCGGCCATTTCGGCGCAAGCATTTCACCAGTTCGACCTCCTCGAACAGCGGCCAAGGGCTGTGCTGACCGCAGCGCTGATAGGCCTCCGCCGTTACGAACAACCCCTGGTCGCCGTAGGGCACGCCGAAGTGAGTGCGCAACGTGATCAGGCGCTCGAGCAGCGCGCCCTGCCAGCCGGTTCGGCCGGCAAAGCGAAACTTGAAATAGCCTCCCACCGCACCGTCGGCGATCGCCGTCAGCATCGAGGGCAACGGGTTGCCGTGTAGCTGGGCGTCGGCATGCAGGAACCACAGCACTGGATACCGCGCATGGCTGGCACCCAAGCGAAGCTGCGTACCGCGGCAGGGCGCGGTCGGCAGCCAGGATGCGCCGTGGCGCGCGCAGAGCAATCGGCACGCCTCGCTGCTGGCGCCATCCACGACGATGATTTCGCCATTCACCTCGGTCGTTTGGAAAAGCGGGACGAGGCTGCTCAGCAGTTGCGTCAGCGCCTGCTCGTCGCGCCAGCATGGAATGATCACGCTGATTGCGCTCTGCTCAGGCATCGTGACGAGTCCCAAGTGCTTCGAGCACCGCGCGTAGGCCTCGACGCGATGGCCGCCTGTCTTCGCGCAACGCCGCGGCAAGGGGCAGCAGGTCTTGCTCATGGTCGATATCAAAGGACTCGCCCGCAATGACGACCTCATGACCTGCCCGTCGGCACAACTGCACGAGCGCATGGCCGAGTCGATCAGTGCTCCAGGGCAGGCGGGAAAGATCCGGCCAGGGGCGATTGGAGGCCATCAGTACGACGCCGCCATCACGGGCGGCGAACAGCACGGTGTCGACCCGCTGCAGCAGCTGGGCGACGTACAGGTAGTCGGCGGGGCGCAGGGCAGGGCAGTCGCTGCCGATGAAGATCAGCTTGCGCTGGCCTTGGTCGCGTAGCGTGCGGTCCAGTTCGTTCAGGCGCTCGCCGAGATTGCCGTCTGGCTGCGCCATGCAGAGCGCCTCGCCAGCCAGCGATCGCGCCCAGTTCAGATGCTGCACGTGATCCGGTGCGATCGCCCTCGGCCCTGGCCATTGCTGCAGGTCCTCCAGTGCACAGGCGAGCAGTGCCTGAGCGATGGACAGCGCGGCATGCTGCCCGAGTGTCGCTGCCAGTCGCTGCTTGGCGTGGCCCAGTGCGGGTCTTTTACAGAGCAGGACCAGGCAGGGCATGGCAGGATCTGAGGTCAAATCGGTTTCCCCTGGAAGCAAAGGCAGAACCTTGCGCGTGCGTTGACTACGCTGATGAAACGGTTGCCGATTGCGAGCGATCTACGCGTCGGTTTCCTTGAGACGTTTTGAAGGTTGAAACATTGTCATGCGTGACACTTTACCGCTGCTCGATGCGTTGCGCTTTCCGCCGATCCGACGCAGTCGTCTGGAGGCATTGCAGGTCAATCTGACCTACCGCTGCAACCAACGCTGTCTGCACTGCCACGTCAACGCCGGGCCGACGCGCAAGGAGGCGATGACCGACGAGAGCCTGGCTCTGCTGCATCGGGTGATCGAGGCGCACCCGGTGCAGACACTCGACCTGACCGGCGGCGCGCCGGAGATGCATCCACGCTTTCGCGAGATCGTTCGGCATGCCCGCCGCGAAGGGCTGCGGGTGATCGATCGCTGCAACCTGACCATTCTGAGCGAGCCGGGTCATGAGGATCTGGCCGAGTTCCTTGCTGAACAAGGGGTTGAAGTGACGGCATCACTGCCGTGTTACTCGCAGGAAAACGTCGATAAGCAGCGCGGCGATGGCGTGTTCGACGCGAGTATTGCCGGGCTGCGTCAGCTCAACGCGTTGGGCTATGGAAAAGAGGGCCGTGGGCTGGTGCTCAACCTCGTCTATAACCCGCAGGGGCCGTCGTTGCCGCCGCCACAGGCGCAACTGGAAACCGACTACAAAGCGCACCTGGCCGAGGATTTCGGTATCCGCTTCAATCACTTGCTGACCATCACCAATCAACCGATCGCGCGCTTCGGCAGTACCTTGGTGAGCAGGGGGCAGTTCAATGACTACATGCAACTCCTGCGCGACAGCTATCGGCCTGAAAATCTCGGCGCGGTGATGTGCCGCAACCTGGTGAGCGTCGATTGGCAGGGCTACCTGTACGACTGTGATTTCAATCAGATGCTCAACCTGCCGATGTCGCTTCCCAGGCTCATCAGCCGGGACCGCGCGCACCTGCGCGATTTGCTGACGCCCTTGAGGCTGGACGGTAACTCCATCGTCACGCGTGATCACTGCTACGCCTGTACCGCTGGACAGGGATCGAGCTGCGGTGGCGCTCTAAAAAGCTGATTACCCCTTGCGTCGCCTCGAGTCGATCGAGCAAACCATTCGACCGGCCATTCTCTGATGACCTTGCACTACTCCCGTTCTGTTGTGCGTCTATCGTCAAGTTCGAAGTTAATGCTATCCGCATGCGTAGTTAAAAGTTGAGATTATTCATATATGGAGTAATCTGTGTCCTGTGGCAATAACCAGGCGGAGCGGAAATGAAACTCGAACAGGCGGTCAGCAAGCCAGACACTGCTTCGCCCGAGGCAGGGCGAGTCGCGCTGACGTTCTTCTTCAACCTCATGCGGTTATGGAACTGCAGCGCCGAGCAGCAGCGGATATTGCTTGGCTCGGTGGGTAATACGACTTACTTCAAGTACAAGAAACTTCCTGAAGTTCGTCTGCCGCGCGATACGCTGGAGCGTATTTCCTACCTGATGGGTATTCACAAGGCGCTGCGTATCCTTTTCAGCAATCAGGCGGAGCGGGCATATGAGTGGGTGCACAAGCCCAATGATGCCGCGCCGTTCAATGGCGTGAGCGCGCTCGATTACATGCTCGGTGGGCAGGTGGTCGATCTGGCCGATGTACGTCGCTATCTCGACTGGGTGCGGGGCTGATGCAGGAAATCCTGCCGGCCTGGCGGCGAGCGTATCGCATCATCAACAGCTCGTTCCCGCCACTGGACGTGTTCGAGGACACGCTCAGCCCGGATGACCTGGAGATCGCCTTCGCGCTGGAAGCCATGACCAACGATCGGCTGCGCGAGGAACTGGGCGCCCTGCAGCGCGTCGCGCCGGGTGACCGTGTCAGCGGGCCGGGTTCGACTGCGGTGATGGCGGCCTTTACCCATATCGGCAATGCCAGCCGCTTCAGCGACGGCAGCTACGGTGTCTATTACTGTGCCAGTTCGTTGGATGCCGCCATCGCCGAGACCAAATTCCATCAAGAGCGTTTTCTGGCAGCCACCCGCGAGGCGAACGTCGAAATCACCATGCGCGCGTACGTCAACAAGGTCGTCAAACCGCTGATCGACGTGCGCGACATGCCCGAGCTGCACCAACCCGATCCGGCCGCCTATGGCAATAGCCAGGCATTCGCCCGTGAGCAACGTGACGGCAAGACCTGGGGTTTGCTCTATCGAAGTGTGCGGCTGGAAGGGCACGAATGCGTCGCGGCCTTTCGTCCGCGGGCGGTCTCGTTGCCGGTGCAGGGGCCACATCTGCGCTACGTGTGGGATGCCCGGTCGGGCGCGATCACTCACATTCTCAAGATGAGCGAGGTATTGGTGTGAACGTCCAGGGCTGCGTTCTTGAGCCTGATCAAGTCCCTGCAAAGGACGCCTGGCTAGTCTGAAGGCTCGATTGAGATCAAGACGAGGCCCCTGAGATGGCCAAGAAATTCCCGATGAATCCTCCGCATCCCGAGCGCATCTGCTGGGGATGCGATCGATATTGTCCATCGGATTCGCTTGCCTGCGGCAACGGCGCAGGTCGTACTCAGCATCCTGCGGAGATGATGGGTGACGACTGGTACCTGTACGGCGATTGGGGGTTCGATTTGATTGCCACCGACAAGCCGGACGAGAAAAAAGCTTAAGCCTCCGGCCTGCAACTTCTAGCTAGATATTTTTCCTAGGAAATAGCGGGTCCACCGAACCGCAGGTACACTTCGCCGCCTTTTGGCCAAGGCAGGTCGAACAACCGTTCGGCACCTGCTTCAATTGCAAACTTCAGAAAATCTCCAAGCGAACGATGAACTGGTGCGGCGGCCACGTTGCGGGTTCACCGTGGCCTCTTCGTGGGGCTGTCCGGGCGGAGCGCCGCTCGTCTCGGATCCAGACCGAACATTCGCAGCCCACGCAGGAACCTGACCATGCTAGTTGGTAGCTATAACGACGTCCTGGTGTTTTTCTCGTTCGTCGTCGCTGTGCTTGCCTCCTATACCGCGCTCGACATGGCGGGACGGGTCGCGACTGCCGAAGGTCGTGCGGCGCGCCTATGGTGGGCCGGTGGCGCCTTCTCTATGGGCCTGGGAATCTGGTCGATGCACTTCATCGGCATGCTGGCGTTCAGTCTGCCGCTTCCGCTCGGCTACGATCCGCTGATCACTGCCGGCTCGCTCGTGATTGCCATTGCTGCCTCTGCCGTTGCGCTGTGGCTGGTATGTCAGCGTGAGCTGCCCTGGTCCCGTATCGGGGTGGGGGCGTTGTTGATCGGTGCCGGAATTACCGCAATGCATTACAGCGGGATGGCGGCGCTGCGCATGCAGCCAGGCATTGACTATCACACGGGTTGGTTCATTGCCTCGGTTGCCATTGCCGTGCTCGCCTCGGCAGCCGCTTTGTGGCTGGCGTTTCGCCTGCGCGGCAATCTGGCCCACCTGAAACTCTGGCGTACATTGGCCGCCCTGGTGATGGGGCTCGCGATCACCGGCATGCATTACACCGGCATGGCAGCGGCGCGCTTTCCCGAAGGTAGCTTTTGCGGGGCTTCCATCACGGGTGTGGAAACCCATTGGCTGGCGCTGTTGGTGATCGTGCTGACCTTGGCCGTGCTGGCCATCACGCTGATCGTCTCGATTCTGGATAGCCGAATGCAATCGCGTACATCGTTGCTGGCGACTTCATTGGAGAAGGCCAACAGCGAGCTGGTCCAGCTGGCATTGCATGACAACCTCACCCGCTTACCCAACCGACTCCTGCTGGAGGATCGCCTGAGTCAGGCGTTGGAGATCGCCAAGCGCGAGCGCTCCTGCTTTGCCGTGATGTTCATGGATCTGGACGGCTTCAAGGCCGTAAACGATGCCTATGGACACCATATCGGCGATGAGCTGCTGGTTAGCGTCACTGAACGGTTGCGTTCGTGCATTCGCGCCCAGGACACACTCGCACGCCTTGGCGGAGATGAGTTCGTGTTGCTGGCGGTCGTTACAAGCCCGGATGATGCAGCGACACTGGCCGACAAGCTGGTGCAGCGCATCGACGAACCTTTTGAGCTGTCGCGCTACGAGCTCCGTGTCTCGCTCAGCGTCGGCATTGCGATATACCCCAATGATGGCGAGGGCACGCGTGATCTGCTGCTGCACGCCGACGCCGCCATGTACCACACCAAAAGCGCCGGCCGGAACGGCTACAGCTTCTTCGAACCTTCAATGAACGCCAACGCCGCGGAGCATTTGCAGCTATTGCATGACTTGCGGCTGGCCGAAGCGCGCGGTGAGTTACGCCTGCATTATCAGCCGAAGTTCGAGGCACCCGCCGGTCCCGTACGTGGCTTCGAGGCATTGTTGCGGTGGCAGCATCCGAAACGTGGCCTGCTCAGCCCTGATGCGTTTCTGCCGCTGGCTGAGAAAACCGGTCTGATCATCCCGATGGGAAAATGGGTGCTGGAGGAGGCGTGCCGACAGTTGCGCGAGTGGCATCTACAAGGCTTCAGCCAGTGGACGATCGCGGTCAACCTTTCAGCGGTGCAGTTCGACCAGCCGGATCTGCCGGGTATGGTGGCCGAGATTCTCGATCGCTATGCCATTCCGGCGGTCCAGCTGACGCTCGAAATCACCGAAACCGTTGCCATGCGTAATCCGGAAGTGACCATCGAGACGTTGGAGAAACTCACGAATCTTGGCGTCAAGGCCTCCATCGACGATTTTGGAACGGGCTATTCGAGTCTGCTCTACCTGAAGCGGTTACCCGCCAGCGAGCTGAAGATCGACCGCGCATTCGTCAAGGAAATGAGCGTTGGCAACGAAGATTCGGTCATCGTCTCGGCGATCGTTGCACTGGCCAAAGCGTTGGGTCTCGAGATAGTCGCCGAAGGTGTGGAAACACCTGAACAGCAGGCGTTCCTCACAGATCTCGGTTGTGAAACGCTCCAGGGCTTTCTGCTTGATCGACCGATGACTGCGGCACAGGTACTTGAGCGCGCCGAGCGCGCGCGGGTCGAGCCGGCCTGCACTCTCGCCGGGTAAGCAGGGGTTAACCGCACCGGCGACTCTTCAGCTTGCTCAGAACCAGCGGTCGTTGCGCTTGCGGCCGCGTGTCATCGCCGGAATGATCAGCCCGGCCAGCAAGCCTGCGCCGGCGATGCTGCCGCCATAGACCATGTAACGCATCAGTACCTGATTGTTTTCGTCGCCGAGACGCGCCTGGGCATCGCGCAGATCCGATTCGGTTGCGGTGAGCGCGGTATCCAGCGCCTGGCGGCGCGCTTCTAGTTCATCAATCAGCGCCTTGCGGGAGTCGAGTGTCTCCTGCATGCCCTGTACCCGGGTCTTCCAGCTGTCGTCTATGGTGCGCAGCTCTTCGCTGAGCTCGGCAACCTTCTGCTCCAGCTCAGGCAAGCGCTCCGCCTGGCCGGGCATCTCTTGCAGATCGGCGCTGCGGATCCACACTCGGTCGCCATTTGCGCCACGAACCTGACTGTAATCGCCTTGGGTATCGAGCAATTCGACCTTCTCGCCGGACGTGAGCGAGCCAACGATGCGATAGCCGTCGGTTGGGCCGCTGCGTACGTAAGTGGTCAGGCTGTCGCTGACCCAGCGTTCATTGGTCGCTTGCTGCGCATGGGCCGGCACGATGACGGCCAGCAGGGTACCGAACAGGCTGCCACGCAACGCGCGGCGCTGCGTGGCAGATCCCGAAACACGGGTGAGAAGGGCGAGAAGATGACGGGATATGGACATGGTGGTCTTCGCGTTGACAAAAGGATGATGGCCCCGATGAACGGGCCGAAACAAAAGCGGATCCGGAGCTGGCACTGTGCCGTCAGCTTGCCGCTACGGGCGGCAGCTGGCTGGTCGGATGTGCTGATGGGTGAGCGGGAGGATGCGTTCTCTCCGGTTGAGCCTAGGCCCCACATGGTCCTGCAGACAGGACTGACAGCAGGGAGCGCTGTAGGTTCACTGAATGTTCATCATTTCATGCTAGGTCGAGCTCGTTCCGGCCAACGCTGGCCGTGCTCAGGGGCGACGTTACAGCACTTCCACCGGGTGGGCCCGGATCAGAAGCTGTTCCTGGCGGAACCGGGCTTCCAGCGAGGTCCGGTAGTTGGCCCACCAGATACGGTCGAGTTCGCTGATCATGACTTCGTAGATGACCAGATCGTCGCGCACCGCTCGGCTGTCATCTTCGCGCCACAGGCCGTTCGCGGGCGCACGGGCATAGGCGGTGAGCCCGCCGAACTGCTCCACCAGCTCGTTCCTCACCTCGGCGAAAAGGGCCTTGGGCAGCGCTTGTCCGTCATTGTCATAAAGGGGAAGCAGCAACTGGGTCAGGTACATGTCGCAGCTCCGATGGGCGGTGGGCTTTGTTGATCCGACCACGGGCAGGCGCGGCCGGCACTATTGCATGGAGCATGTACGGATCAACGGTACGATCAGAGACGGCGCTGATGGGCGGAGACGAATTCAGCGACGCATGCAGACTCCAAGCTATACAACGAATTGCGGGAGGTAGCTCAAGATGGAATCACCGAACCCCACGGTAGCGGCCTTGCAGAAGGCTCAGGACATCACTTCACGCTGGTCGGATGGGGAGCTGGGCGCCGAGGAAGCGCAGCAGGCACTCAAGGCTGTGTTTGACCAGTGGCAGCCTGGCAATCGGGCGTCAGAGACTGAGCAGGTAGCCGAAGTGGCGTTGACGGCATCGCGAATTGCCTTCCAGGACTGGCTGCAACGCGGTGAGAACTGCGAGGAACTGGTCACCCAGCTGCGCTGGATTCTCGACCCTTCGAAAGATGGCATCACCGATCCTGCGCTCAACGTCTACGCGCCGCAGCGCCCCGAGTGAGATCGCCCGCGGTGGGGCGGCAGCCTTCAACGCACCAGCAGTACGACCAGGGCAATGGCTAACGCCAGCGATACCCCTTTCCAGAACAGTACCGGGTTGCGCTCCATTAGCGGCGGCCGGGCCTTGTTGAGAAAGGCCTTGTTGGGGTGGCGCAACTCGAAGACGAATTCCGATAGATCCTCGTAGCGTTTGTACGGATCAGGATGCAGTGCCTTGCGCAGCACATCGTCGATCCAGGCCGGCACCTCGCGGTCGTGCTCGCGGATCGAGCTGTAGCTGAGCTTGTTCTGCGCGGCGCGGGTGCGGCACTGCGCGACCTGAACGCCATACGGTAGCTTGCCGGTCAGCATCTGATAGGTGATGACGGCCAGCGAGAACATATCCGAGCGAGGCGTGCCGCTCTCGCCAAGGAAATATTCCGGCGCCGTGTACTGAGCGGTGCCGAGCAACTCGCTGCGTTCGGTTGGCGAGGCGATCTCCATGATGCCGGCAACTCGGGTGGAGCCGAAATCGATGATTTTCACCGTGCCGGTCGCGTCGATCATGACGTTCTCGGGGCGCAGGTCCTGATGCAGCATTTCCAGCCGGTGAAAGGCGCGCAGGCCCTTGGCGATCTGCTCGATGATGCCGCGCACCGTCTCCAGGTCCGGCTGCGGATGGTCGATCATCCACTGCGTAAGCGTCTGGCCATCGATGAATTCGCTGACGCTGTAGAGAAAGTTGCGCTTACGCGTCTGCCGGCACGGCTGGGCCACATGTGCGCTGTTGATTCGTCGCGCGACCCACTCCTCGGTGAGGAAGCGTTCGAGATAGGCCGCATCTTGTTGAAGCTCCATCGACGGCGTCTTGATGATCACCGGCGTGTCGTTGTCGTCGTCGGTCGCCAGATAGACGTGGCTGCGGCTGCTGGCGTGCACCTCGCGAACGATGGTGTAGCCATCGAACCGCGCCCGTGCCTCGAGCATGGGCGGGAAGGGCAGTTCGGTGAGGTGCTGGTAGAGCTCGTCCGGGGCCTGAATCGGAAGCTGCTCGATGCGCAAAATCTGCACCGTGAGGTTGTCGTCGCTGCCGCGTTGCAGCGCTTCGTTGACGATCTCCCTCGCGGCGGCGTCCAGATCGGCTGCATGTCGTGCGATGGTCTCGCTCATGAACTGCGCGCTGGCAAACTCGTATACCCCATCAGTGGCCAGGATGAAGGTATCGCCGAGTTCCACCCGTTCGGCGCGGTAGTCGATTTCCAGCTGCGGATGAATACCCAGGGCCCGACTCAGGTAGCTTTTTTCTTCGGATAGCCAGAGACGATGGTCGTTGGTGAGCTGTTCTAGCGTCTTGCCCTGAACGCGATAGATGCGCGAGTCGCCGGCGTGGAAGATGTGCGCGGTGGTCGATTTGATTACCAGTGCGCTGAAGGTGCAGACGTAGCCGCGGTCCTTATCGTAGCGATACTGGCTCTGCTGACTTTGCGCATGCAGCCAGGAGTTGGTCGCCATCAACACCCGCTGCGCAGAGGTTTTGACTGACCAGGCGTCGGAGGTGCAGTAGTAGTCGGCGAAGAATCCGGTAACGGCCGATTCGCTGGCGATATGGCTGACGGTGCTGCTGCTGATGCCATCGGCGATGGCGAGGGCGATGCCCTTGGCGCTCAGCTGCGGTTCTTTGGGAATATAGGCACCGTGGAAATCCTGATTACTTTCCTTGGGACCCTTGTCGGTGTGTTGGCCCACCGAAACCGTGAGTTGTGCGGTCATGAAATGCAGCGAACCCAGGGAGGGCCGGGGTTCGCTGGGCTACTCAACGCAGGGCGCGCTTGGGTGCGGTTTTGATGTGAGTGGTGTAGAGCGTCAGACCCGTGAATGCCAGGCCGCCGACAAGGTTACCCAACGCGGTGGGGATTTCGTTCCAGATCATGTAATCCATCACCGAAAAGTCGCCGCCCAGGATCATGGCCGAAGGGAACAGGAACATGTTCACCACCGAATGCTCGAAGCCCATATAGAAGAACAGCATGATCGGCATCCACATGGCGATGGCCTTGCCGCTGACCGTCGTGGAGATCATTGCGCCGACCACACCCATCGACACCATCCAGTTGCACAACATGCCGCGCAGAAAGATGGTCGTCCAGCCCGCTGCGCCGAATTCGGCATAGCCCAAGGTGCGTGCTTCGCCGATATGGGAGATTTTCTCGCCCACTGCGCCGGGGTCGGTTGAGAAACCCATGGTGAAGACGAAGGCCATCATCACGGCCACCGTCAGCGCGCCGGCGAAGTTGCCGAGGAATACCAGCCCCCAGTTGCGCAGCACACCATTGACCGTCACGCCCGGGCGTTTGTCGAGCAGCGCCAGGGGCGTCAACACGAACACGCCGGTCAGCAGGTCGAAGCCCATCAGATACAGCATGACGAAACCGACCGGGAAGAGCATGGCGCCTACCAGCGGCGAGCCCGTCTGCACCGTGATGGTGATGGCGAAGACCGCCGCGAGGGCGAGGATCGCGCCGGCCATGAAGGCCCGAATCAAGGTGTCCCGGGTAGACATGTAAATCTTGGACTCACCGGCGTCGACCATTTTGGTGACGAATTCCGAAGGGATGATGTAGGACATATTCGATTCTCTGTATTGGCGATCCGGTCCCGACTGAGGTCGGGTTTCTCTTTTCGTGGGCCTGGGCGGTGCTGGCGTACCGCACAGAAGGCCCGCTGCGGTAAGGCTCAGGCTGCGGCGATTTCCACCGCGTCACCGTTCAGGCGCACCGGCCAAACCTGCAGGCGCTGCTCGGGATATTCCAGGCAGGTGCCGTCCTGCAGCCGGAAGTGCTGCTTGTACAGCGGCGAGGCGATAACCAGATCGCCCTTGAGCTGCCCGACGATGCCGCGGCCGATGACATTGGCGCCGGACTTTGGGTCCTTGTTGGCGATGGCGAACACCTGCTCGCCGGCCTCGGTCTCGAGAAGGTGGAAGAGGGCGACCTGCTCGCCGTCGAGCCAGGCAACCACACCGGAATTGGCCACCAGATCGCGGCGGCTACACAGGGCGCGCCAACCGGCGGGTTGAACGGAATCGACACGTACGGCGTTGGACTGGCTCATCAGAGCACCTCCTCGGTTACGGGAATCAGGTGAAGTTCGTGTGCGTGTACCGGTCGGCGCTGGCCGCGTTCCTTGACGAAGTGGATGTCCGGGTCACCGCGCTGGTCGTTGACGAAGGTGCGGAAGCGCTTGAGCTTTTCCGGGTCCTTGATGGCGTTGGCCCACTCGCATTCGTAGCGATCGACCACCAGCTGCATTTGCGCTTCGAGCTCGGTAGCGAGACTCAGGCTGTCGTTGATGATGACTTCCTTGAGGTAGTCGAGACCGCCTTCGAGGGATTCGCGCCACACCGAGGTGCGTTGTAGCTTGTCCGCGGTGCGGATATAGAACATCAGGAAGCGGTCGATGTAGCGCACCAGGGTCTCGTCATCGAGGTCTGTTGCGAACAGCTCAGCGTGGCGCGGACGCATGCCGCCGTTGCCAGCGACGTAGAGGTTCCAGCCGTTCTCGGTGGCGATCACGCCGATGTCCTTGCTCTGCGCCTCGGCGCATTCGCGGGTACAGCCAGAAACGCCAAATTTAATCTTGTGTGGCGAACGCAAACCCTTGTAGCGATCCTCCAGGCGCAGCGCCATGCCGACGCTGTCCTGTACGCCGTAGCGGCACCAGGTGCTGCCGACGCAGGATTTCACCGTGCGCAGCGACTTGCCGTAGGCGTGCCCGGTCTCGAAACCGGCCTCGATCAGCTCGCCCCAAATGTCTGGCAGCTCATGCAGCTGAGCGCCGAACAGGTCGATGCGTTGGCCGCCGGTGATTTTGGTGTAGAGGTCGTATTTCTTGGCCACCGCACCGAGGGCGATCAGCTTGTCTGGGGTGATTTCACCACCGGCGATGCGCGGTACCACGGAGTAGGTGCCGTTCTTCTGCATGTTCGCCATGAAGGTGTCGTTGGTGTCCTGCAGCGGAATCAGCCCGGGGTCGGTGATCGGCTGGTTCCAGCAGGAGGCGAGGATCGAGCCCACCGCCGGCTTGCAGATATCGCAGCCGGTGTGACCGCGGCCGTGCTTGGCCAGCAGCTCCTCGAAACTGATGATGCCCTCGACCCGGACGATGCCGTACAGCTCCTGACGGGTGTGGGCGAAGTGTTCGCACAAGCTTTTGTCGACTTCCATGCCACGGGCGGTCAGCTCGTGCTCAAACACTTGCTTGAGCAGGGCCGAGCACCCACCGCAGCCGGTGCCGGCCTTGGTCGCGGCTTTCAGCTCGCCAAGATCGGTGATCCCGGCGTCCACCTGGCAGCACACTGCGCCCTTGGTGACGTTGTGGCAAGAGCAGATGGTCGCGGTGTCCGGCAGGGCATCGGCGCCCAGCGTCGGTGCGCCATCGGACAGGGGTAGGATCAGGCTGGACGGATCGGCCGGCAGCTTGATGCCGTTCTGTGCGTACTGCAGCAAGGTGTCGTAATAACTGTTGTCGCCGATCAGCACGGCGCCGATGACGCGCTTGCCATCTTCAGACAGCACCAGGCGGCGGTAACTGGCGTTGGCTTCGTCGATGAAGCGATAGCTCTTGGCGCCTGGCGTGGCAGCGTGGGCATCGCCGATGGAGCCGACATCGACACCGAGCAGCTTGAGCTTGGTCGACATGTCCGCACCGCTGAAGGGCTGGTGCGGCTCGCCGCAGAGCAGGGCGGCCAGGTTGCGTGCCATGGTGTAGCCGGGTGCGACCAGGCCGAAGACCATGCCGTTCCAGGAGGCACACTCACCGATGGCATAGATAGAGGGGTCGCTGGTGCGGTAGTCAGCATCGATCACCACACCGCCGCGCGGCGCGATCTCCAGTTCGGCACTGCGGCCGAGCGCGTCCTGCGGGCGGATGCCGGCGGAGAACACGATCAAGTCGGTTTCCAGGTATTCGCCGTCCTGGAAGTTCATGCGGTAGGCGTATTCCTCACCGATGACGATTTCCTGCGTGGCGCGGGACAGGTGCACGCCGACGCCCAGCGCCTCGATACGGGCCTTGAGCGCCTTGCCGCCGTCGTCATCGAGCTGTACCGGCATCAGCCGCGGGGCGAACTCGACGACATGGGCTTCGAGGCCGAGCGACTTGAGTGCGTTGGCCGCTTCCAGTCCGAGCAGGCCGCCACCGACGACCACGCCGCGCTTGGCGTTGTTGGCAGCGGCGCGAATCGAATCCAGATCGTCCAGGGTGCGGTAGACCAGGCGCGAACTGCCTTCGGCGCCTGGAATCGGCGGCACGAACGGGTAGGAGCCGGTGGCCAGGATCAGTTTGTCGTAGGGCTGGCGGCCTTCGCGGGTGACCACTTCCTTGCGCTCGCGGTCGATCTCCAACACCTGCACGCCGAGGTGCATGTGTACGCCGTGGGCCGCGTAGTAGTCGGCTTCGCACATGGCCAGCGATTCGGCGTCGCGGCCACCGAAATACTCGGAGAGATGAACTCGGTCGTACGCCCGTTGGCGTTCTTCGCCGTAGACATGGATGTGGTACTGGCCAAGGGCGCCGCGCTCGACCAGCTGCTCGACGCAGTGATGCCCCACCATGCCATTGCCGATGACCACCAGCGTTTCACTCTTGATCGGGGTGACGATTGCGTTCATGACCGGTTCCTCCGTCGAAGCCCTGTTCGGCGTCGTCGTACAAAAACAAAAAGGCGCCTGGAGCTGTCGGGCAGCTCCAGGCGCCTTTGCCTGGTATTCAAGAATTGTGAGGTGATGGTTCGAGCGGCGTTGCTCGTAGCACCCGTCCCGTGCCGTTCGCGGCTGATGGTCTTCGTTGACCGGCGGGATGCGCTGCCGAATCGTTCGGCAGGCGATACCTGTCCCATAGCAGGTTGCGTGCCAGCGGTGTGTAGCGGGTAGTGCGCCGGGGCTGACTGCCGTATTTGGTGGGCTGGAGCTCACCCTACATACCGGACTTATTTGTCCACGCGAACCACAAGGGTGCGGTACTCGTAACCCGCTCCCTTTTTTGGGGCGATTCGTCTGCCGTCGCCCATCTGAAAACGACTGGTGCAACCGAGCGGAGCCGAACCTTGCGTGGCGGGCTCGGTCAGTACGACGTCCAAACCTCGGCACGGTTAACCTTGCCGCCTGCCTCAATCACTGATGAATCGCGGAGATCACTTGAACAAGGTCGTCGAACATCCTTTGTTGCTGGGCATGATGCGCCTGATGCAATACCCCGAACTGGCGCAGCCTCAGGCGCTGCTCGGCTTCCTGGAACGCTGCGTGGAACGCGGCGTAACCGCTTTCGACCATGCCGACATCTATGGTGCGGGAGAATGCGAGGCGCATTTCGGTGCCGCTTTGAAATTGCGCCCTGCCTTGCGCGAGCAGATCCAGTTGATCGGCAAGGCCGACATCGTGCCGGCTGCGCAGGACCGGTCGCGCTGGCAGGTCAAGCATTACAACACCCAGGCGGACTATCTCACCCAGGCGGTGGAGGGCTCGCTGAAGCGGCTGGGCGTGGAACGCCTGGATGGCTTTCTGCTACATCGCCCAGACCCCTTGCTGCGGGTCGACGAGGTTGCCCGGGCGCTGGACGATCTGGTCGGCAGCGGCAAGATCGGCTGGCTTGGCGTATCCAACGCCGAACTCCTGCACTGCCAGATACTGGCCCGCGAGCTGCCCCTGCGCTGTAACCAGATCGAGCTGTCATTGCAGGCGCAGTCGGCGGCGTGGGATGGGCGGCTGCACGCCATGGAAAGCGAAGGGTTGCATGTGCTGGCCTGGTCACCGATGGGAGGTGGACGTTTCGGCCCTCGATTGCAGCAGGCGCTCGAAGAGGTTGGCGCGGCGCTGGGCGCCACAGCCAATCAGGTCGCCCTGGCCTGGCTGCGTAAACTGCCAGGCAAGCCAGTGCCGATCCTCGGTAGCCTGCGCTGGGAGCGCATCGAGGAGGCCTTGCAGGGAGCCGATCTGCAGCTGGATACGCCTACATGGTTCCATCTCGCCCAGGCGGCACGTGGACACGGGGTGGCCTAGTACGAGAGCTTGAGGCCAGTTGCATCGCGTAATTGAGTTGTCTAGCGTCAGCTAGCCGGCTCCGCCGGATGGAGACACTGCTCATGGGAATCTCGAAGCCGCTGGTCGTGGCGCTGGCCGCTGCGATCTCCACCGCTGCGATGGCCGGCAGCAATACCCTGGTGGGTTGGGCGATGATGCCTGCCGACACCTTCTCTGACGGTCCGACATCGGCTCAGATGGCCAACGCCAACCCCTACGGCACCTTCGTGCCCCCGTATGAGAATCGTCAGCCTGTGCAGGGTTTTTCCGCCGTGCTGCCGGGTGCGGATGAAAACAGCTTCATATTCATGACTGACAACGGCTTCGGTGGTCAGACAAACTCTGCAGATACGCTGTTGCGGCTTTATAGCGTGCGGCCTGATTTCCGCTCGGCCAAGGGCGGGAGCGGGAGTGTCAGTGCGAGCGATTATCTCAGCGGTGCGCCACTGGCTCGCTTCACTCACGCGTCGCGCCTCACTCTGAACGACATCAACCAGAAGCTCGAACTGCCGATTCAGGCCGATTACCGCTTTTATTACAACGACGACTCCAGGCCACGCGTTGACAGTGCAATCGAGTTCGGCCGCTTGCTGACAGGCGCTGACCTGGACATCGAATCGGTGCGCCGTGACAAGAATTGCGCGATGTGGTTTGGCGACGAGTTCGGACCCTACCTGATCAAGACCGATGCGTCGGGCACCGTCACTCGCAGCGCCATCTCACTGCCAGGCGTCTACGCGCCGCAGCATGTCGATGTGGTGGCTGGAAGCGCAACCGCGAACCTGGAAGGCTCAGGCGGTTTCGAAGGCATGGCGATCAATCCGAGCGGGGAGCGACTGTACGCACTGCTGGAGAAGACCGTCAGCGGTGATGCAACCGGTACCTTGCGCATCAACGAGTTCGACATCAATCAGGAGCGTTACACCGGTAAGGTGTTCCTCTACCGCCTGCAAGAACCCGGACTCGCCATCGGTGAAATGACTGCGATCGACGAGACACGCTTTTTGGTTATCGAGCGCAATGGCGCGACGGCCACTAACGGCACTCCATTCAAGAAGATCTACCTGATCGACATCCGCGGTGTCGCCAGTGGCGCGGAAGTGCCCAAGACAGAGGTGGTCGACCTCATGCGGCTGGCCGACCCCGATGACCTGAACGGCGACGGCAAACGCACCTTCACGTTCCCCTACGCGACCATCGAGAGCTTGTTACCACTCGATTCGCGCACCTTGTTGGTCGTCAACGACAACAATTTTCCTTACGGAGGAGGGCGGGCCTTGAATGCGGACGTAACCGAGTTCCTGAAAATCCGCCTGGCTAATCCGATTCCCGGCGTGCGTCCGCCGCCCACGGGGCAGGCCAGAGATGCACGCCGCTGCGATGCGTCGACAGGCCTGAGCACGGGCTGATCCGCTTGGGGTGCAGATGAGCGCTTTGCTGAAAACAAGCGACGCTCCACGCCAGCCTGTCCGGCATAGGGTGGTTTTAGCCTGCCACAATAAAGCACAACGACAGGCCTATCAGGCCTCGCCCACCTGCACCACCAACTTTCCGAAGTTCTTGCCTTCGAGCAGGCCGATAAATGCCTCGGGTGCGTTTTCCAATCCCTGCACAATCTGCTCGCGATACTTGATCTTGCCTTCGGCATACCAGGCGCTCATGTCCCGGGCAAATTCGCTGTAGCGATGGCCGTAGTCGTTGAAGATGATGAAGCCCTGCATGCGCATGCGTTTCTTCAGGATGGTTTCGAGCAGCAGCGGCAGGCGATCCGGTCCATCTGGCAGCTGGGTGCTGTTGTATTGCGAGACCACCCCGCAGACCGGTACCCGTGCGCTGGTATTGAGCAGCGGCAACACCGCATCGAAGACTTTGCCACCGACATTCTCGAAATACACGTCGATACCGTTCGGGCAGCGTTCGGCCAACTGCTGCGGGAAATCGTCCGCGCGGTGGTCGATACAAGCGTCGAAGCCAAGCGTCTCGACCGCATGCCGGCACTTCTCGGGCCCGCCCGCGATGCCGACAACCCTGCAGCCCTTCAATTTGCCGATCTGGCCGACAGTAGCGCCAACGGGGCCTGTGGCTGCGGCAACCACCAGCGTCTCCCCGGCCTTCGGTTGGCCGATATCGAGCAGGCCCATGTACGCGGTGAAGCCCGGCATGCCCAGCACACCCAAGGCATGGGAGGGATGTTGCATTTCCCGGTCGAGCTTGAGCAGGCCTTCACCGCTGGACACGGCGTAGTCCTGCCAGCCGTTGCCGCTAAGCACCCAGTCACCTTCGCGATAATCCGCATGGCGGGATTCGACGACCCGACTGACCGTGCCGCCGACCATGACATCACCTACTTCCACGGGCGCGGCGTAGGACGGCCCGGCGCTCATGCGTCCGCGCATGTAAGGGTCCAGGGACAGGTAAACAGTGCGCAGCAGCAACTGGCCGTCCTCGGGTTTAGGGGCTGGAGCGGTTTCCAGGCGGAAGTTATCGGGCGTCGGTGCGCCGTTGGGACGGGAGGCGAGGTGAACGCGACGGTTATGTTGCGGATTCTGGGTCATCGAGGTGTCTCCAACGTCTGGGCAACGTATAGCCGAAATGAAGTTGATGGAGGGAGCAGCCTGTGCCGATGTTCAGCGGGCGGGTGTATCTAACGCTGTGTTCACCAGGGACGCTTGGATCGTTTGCCGTCGCCAGGCTGCCCAGCATCTGAACAGGGCGGGCCAGCCGAGTTCGAGAAGCTTTGGCGACGGGCGCGCATTGCCGCTACCGGTGCGGCTTAGCCAGGCAAGTGCGGCGTTTGAGCCCCTTTCGAAACGGCTGAAACGGTCGCTCTTTGCGCGTGTCAATAGGTCACGTTCGATTTTTGCTTCATTTCGTTGCGGGGCACTGAACCTCATTCGCGTTCCTCGGTCCGAGCTGAGCGCTGTGCTCAAACGCCAGACCGGAATGACACCTGCCTCTCGATCATGGATCAAGCGACTTATGGATCAGATATACGCCGTCGTATTGTCGTACAAGCGTAAAGGCTTGCTTAAGCGTTGCCTGGATGGCATCAGTGCTCAGACCCGGCCATGCGACGCCATCATCGTCGTCGACAACGCCAGCCATGACGGAACTGAGGAGATGCTGCTCGACTCAGGAATTGCAAATCTCAAGGTATACGTGCTGTCGCGCAATACCGGTGCCTCGGGGGGGTTCAGTGCCGGGTTTCGCATCGCCTATCAGCAAGGAGCCGATTTTGTCTGGATGATGGATGATGACGTCATCCCCGAACCGGATGCTCTGGAAAAGCTGGTAGAGGCTAATGAGCGGCTCCGGGAGCGTGAAAAGCCATGCTCATTCCTCATTTCGACGGCTCATACCGACGAGGGGCTGCTGACTAATGTTCCCCGCATCGATGAACGTACCAATGCGATTGATTATGAAAATTGGCCGGCACTGCTCGACATCGGGGTGATCCCCGTACGTCCGGCTACTTTCGTTTCGATCCTCGTGCCTCGGGCGTCGTTGCAACAGCATGGCCTGCCTATCGCACCCATGTTCATGTGGGGCGACGATACCGAATTCACCTTGCGCATCAGCCAGGAGGTACCGGGTTATCTGGTGGCGGCGAGCAGGGTGCTGCATGTGCGGCGGGTCAGCGGTGCCATCGATATCCTCCGGGAAACGGATCCGAAGCGGGTTGCGTTGCATCGACATCTGGTGCGCAACGAACTCTTCGTGGCGCGTAAATACTTTCGCAAGCGCCGTATCCTGGGCTTGCTGTTCTCACGCATGGGGCAAGTCCTGCAGATGCTGCGGCGCCGTCAATTTACCAAGGCCAGGATTGTTGTGAATGGCCTGCTTGAAAGCGTGCGCTTTTCGCCAGAGCCAGAAGCGGCCGACGCACCGGTGGAGGCGCTGGGTGTAAGCGTGCGCGAACTGATCCCAAAGTTGTCGAGTGCTGTTCTGAAGGCAGCTGACCCTTCACAGGCTCCGGTCGATGCGCCAACCGCTGTAGCAAGTGAGCTTACAGTGACGCAGGAAACCATGGACTCGGCGCTTGCACCTCAACCAAAGTCGAACATGCGTGTCCTGGTGTGTGGCGCCGGAGGCCAGGTGGGCAGCTGTCTGGTCAATCAAGCTGCCAGCTTTGGGCTGGAGGCCATCGGGCTGACGCATCAGGATCTCGATATAACCCTTCCTGCGCAGATCAATCGGGCGATCGAACAGTACCAGCCGGCGCTCATCATCAACGCGGCGGCCTATACCAACCTCGATCATGCCGAAGCCGAGGTCGCTCATGCCGAAGCGGTGAACAGCGAAGGTGCAGCCAATCTGGCTCAGGCCGCCAAGCACTTCGGGATTCCATTGTTCCACCTCTCCAGCGAGTACGTTTTCTCGGGCGAAGCCTCGGTGCCTTATCGGGAATCCGACCCGGCAGTGCCGATCTGCGTCTATGGCGAAACGCGTAGGGCAGGGGAGATCGCCATCAGCGAGACACTGGACCGATACCTGATCTTGCGCACCAGCTGGATCTACGGCGAGCACGGCAACAACTTCGTCAAGACCATGCTGAGTTTGGGCCGCAAGACCGACGAAATTTCAGTCGTCAGTGACCAGATCGGCTGCCCGACCCGCTCACGCAGTGTTGCGCGGGTGCTGATCGAGTTGGCGCTGCGCTACTGCCGCGACGGCGATCTCGAATGGGGGCTTTATCATTACAGCGGCACGTCGCCCTGTTCGTGGGCTGAGTTCGCTGTCGAGATTTTCCGGGAAGCCGAGCGGGTCGGCTTGATCGACAAGGCGCCCAAGGTGTTGCCGGTGACCAGCGGGAGCCTGCCGCGCGCTGCGGCCAGACCGGCCTGGTCGGTGCTCGATTGCAGTCGGATCGAAAGTACCTTTGGCATCAAGCCCAAGCCGTGGCGCGACGAGCTGCGCCATGTGATCAGGCAGATGAACGATGTTCCGTCCGTGCCCTTCGGGCCGGCACCCAGCCGTGTACCGTTCAGAGCCTATCCACAGATTGGCGGTGAAGGGCCTAGCCTGGCCCGATTTGCGATTGCGCAAGGAGCAGGCCAACGCTGAACCGTTCAGGGTGAAAACTTTTTCCGAATGTAACGGTCTGAGCTGCACGTTTAGCGAATGGAATTCCGTGATGACCGATTCAGCTGTTCGACGCGTAGGTGTTTCAGGTACAGGGATGATCTCGCACTGTTTCGTTCGGCTGATCATGCAGCACTATAAGGACCTGCACGTCAGCCGGGTCCTGACCCGCAGAAGTATCGGCACGTTAGGCGATTTCCCCTTGCCGGAAACATTGACGAATTCCATTGACGAACTCATTGCTCACTCGGACATCATCGTCGAGTGCACTGGGGACGTATTCTTCGGGACGGAAGTGATCGAGCGGGCATTCGAAGCCGGATTGCCGGTCGTTACCGTCAATGCTGAACTCCAGGTCACCACTGGGTCCTATCTGGCCGGCAAGGGTTTGTTGACCGAAGCCGAAGGCGACCAGCCCGGGTCATTGGCCGCGTTACGCGAGGAGGCCCTGCAGATGGGCTTTCAGCCGCTCGTATACGGCAACATGAAGGGCTACCTGAACCACGACCCGAGCCGCGAAGAAATGGCCTACTGGTCCAAGCGGCAGGGCATCAGCATCGAGCAGACCACCTCCTTCACCGATGGCACCAAAGTGCAGATCGAGCAGGTGGTGGTCGGCAATGGTTTCGGCGCGACCATTACTCGACGTGGCCTGGAAGGCCTGGCTTCTACCGATCTGAACCGCAGCGGCAATATCCTTGGGCTGATCGCTGATGGCATCGGCCAACCCATCGTCGATTACGTTCTGCCAAGCGGCTACCCGGCTGGCGGGGTCTTTCTGGTCTGCCGTCACGACCAGGAGCAAGCCCCGGCGATCGAGTACTTCAAACTGGGTCCCGGCCCGTATTACGTGCTGACACGCCCGTTTCATCTGTGCTCACTCGAGGTCGGAAAGACAGTGCGCCGTGTTCTGGCCGGCGGCGGCGTGCTACTGAACAACTCCACTGAGCCCACCCTAGGTGTTGCGGCCATCGCTAAGCGCGATATGCGGGCGGGCGACATGATCAGCCGGGGTATTGGCGGCTTCGATGTGCGCGGCGAAGCGGTGCGGCTCGCCGATGAACTCGACCATGTGCCCATCGGTCTGCTGCGCAACACCGTGCTCAAACGGGCCGTCGAGCAAGGGCAATTGATCACCTTCGACGATATCGAGATACAGCCCAGCCGCGCCCTGGACCTCGTTTTCCAACAGCGTCAGAAAGTGATGGAGCGGGGCCAGTTGCGCAGCCAGCCGGATGGGATCGTTCAGCAGGTTCAGGAACAATGAACAAGCTTCAAGACGAGGCGGAAATTTGGGCAGACGGCTACAGCTTCGTCGAGTTCCAGCGAACCGGGACCGGTCTGGTCCCGTATCACCATGAGTCCCGTCCCTTATCTTCGACGCCGCCAGTCTCGGTGCCGATGCCTTTGCCAGAGGCCAAGTCGGGGCGTGGTTGGACGCCCTGGGTCCTTCTTGCGTGAATGGGGAGGCGGTTCACGTTAACCGATTGAATCATGCCGGTCGGGACTGATTGCCAAATGTAGCGGTTGCACCCATTTCGCTGACCGCAGTGAAAAGGTTTCGCGCTATGCGAACGACCGCACCGCCAAAGCTAGCGGCTTCGTACTGGGCATCCTGCTCGTTTTGAAACACTGCCAGCACGCTGCCGTAGGAGTAAACGACTCCCCACTGGCCAGCGTCTTCTGTGTCCATTTTCGTCATGTCCATGATGTCTTCCTTAGAAATGTTACGAGGTGTGACGGAATCACGGCGCATAGATAGCATGCCGTCAAAAGATCGACAATTGCCGTTCGGCGGCAGGGCTAAAGGAGGTCGGCTTTAGCGCTCAGAAATGCAAATAAGCCGACAAGCTGCCTGTGCCGACCCTGACTGGCGCCTCATCGAAATGAGCGAATCCCGTGGCGCCCCAGTGCCGTATCAAGTACTTCTGCGCGGCTCCCCTGGATGCGTTTCATGCCCCATCGGCGTGGTGTTGGGCAGCGTCACTTCAGGCTCTGCGAAGTCGGGGCTGTGCACTTCCGAATCGAGGGGCATGTGGCTGTACCGCTGCTTATCCGTCACGTTCTGATGCCGTGTCCGTTGCTCGACCTCGGTCAGGATGCGCTTGGCCTCGCAGCGTCCGCTGATCCCGCGCGCCAATGCCATGCCGCCCATTGCCAGCTGCAGCAGGCCGCTTATGCCTCCGCGGCGCAGGCCTTTGCCCAACAGCACTAGCCCGCCAGCGACTGACGCGCTGCGTTCCCAGCCATGCACATTCTGGGGAGTGGCCTTGTCGAAAAGTCGATTCATGATGGTTCCTTATGTGGCTTGTCGTTGTCATAAGGTTTGGCATCGTCGTGCGACAACTCGTTCTCAGCAGTGGATGAGTGGCGTGATCGTCGGCGCTGTGGTGCCACACCGATAAAGGCTTGACAGTCGAGCATGGCTACCGCAGATTGCGCTAAACGTAATCTGATTACGCGAAAATAAGAATGGCGTTCACAATAGCGCGCCCCAACATGCAGTCGTGGCAAAGAATATGGATGCACACACCTACTACCGTACCCCTTCGCCTCGTCGGCTCCGGAGCGCCTGGGCGTCCAGAGAGATGAATGGCCTCACGGTTCCGGCTATTCGGTGCTGTCACGCTGATGAGCATAAGCAGTCGCGCCGTTTCACCTTGACCCGGCAGAGCAGGGTGGTGGCGCCGCGATCCGCTGATTTCTATCCGATGATCAGCGAAGCCCCAGTGAGTCGCTGAATGAAAATCCTTGGCTTCCGCCTCACGCTTGGCGACCACCTCGGTCGCAGCGTTCGGGGCATTTCCTGTGCACCACCGGCCTGACGCTTTCGCGTCGACCCTCTCATGCACAGTTAATCAAGGAGCCAATCATGGCCGACCTGTTTGAAAACCCAATGGGCCTCATGGGCTTCGAGTTCATCGAATTCGCCTCGCCCACCCCGAACGTCATCGAACCGGTGCTGGAGAGCATGGGTTTCTCCCATGTCGCTAATCACCGCTCGAAAGATGTGGCGCTGTACCGTCAGGGCGAAATCAACGCCATCGTCAACCGCGAGCCCAAGGGCGTCGCGGCGTATTTCGCCGCCGAGCACGGCCCGTCGGTGTGTGGCATGGCGTTTCGTGTGAAAGATGCGCAGAAGGCCTATACCCGTGCGCTGGAGCTGGGTGCTCAGGCCATCGAGCTGCCTACCGGCCCGATGGAACTGCGTTTGCCTGCGATCAAGGGCATCGGCGGTGCGCCGCTGTACCTGATAGACCGCTTCGGCGAAGGTAGCTCGATCTATGACATCGATTTTGTCTTCCTCGAAGGTGTCGATCGTCACCCTGTGGGTGCCGGGCTGAAAATCATCGATCACCTGACCCACAACGTGTACCGCGGTCGCATGGCCTACTGGGCGGACTTCTACGAGAAGTTGTTCAACTTCCGTGAGATTCGCTACTTCGACATCAAGGGCGAGTACACCGGCCTCACTTCCAAGGCTATGACCGCGCCGGACGGCATGATCCGTATCCCGCTCAACGAGGAGTCGTCGAAGGGGGCGGGGCAGATCGAGGAGTTCCTCATGCAGTTCAACGGTGAAGGCATCCAGCACGTCGCCTTCCTCACCGACGACCTGATCCAGACCTGGGACAAGCTGAAGGCCAGTGGCACGGTTTTCATGACTGCACCGCCGGAAACCTACTATGAGATGCTCGAAGGGCGGCTGCCCAACCACGGCGAACCGGTGGAAGCGCTAAAGTCCCGCGGCATCCTGCTCGATGGCGCCTCCGAGAACGGCGAACAGCGGTTGCTGCTGCAGATCTTCTCCGGCACCTTGCTGGGGCCGGTGTTCTTCGAATTTATCCAGCGCAAGGGCGACAGTGGCTTCGGCGAAGGCAACTTCAAGGCGCTGTTCGAATCCATCGAGCGTGATCAGATTCAGCGTGGCGTTTTAAGTACCACCGACTGATCGATAGACGGCAGCCGGGCATGATCGGCTGCCGCTATCTCGAAGCAATCCCGCGTTTCCTACGACCCCAGCGATGTCAAATGCGGTTGCCCGGCATCGCTGCATCGCGCCAACATCTGCCATCTTCGACCGACTGGGCGTCCTTACATGCCCAGGGCCGTTTAGCCTGCGGCGTCCACCAGCACCAGTTCGGCGCCCTCATGGGCGGTGACCCTGATGAGCGTCTCGCCGTGGATAGCGGCGCCATCGCGCGTCTCCAGCGCCACGCCGTTGATTTCCACCTTGCCCTTGGCCGGCACTAGATAACCGTAGCGGTCAGCATCGGCGAAGCGGTACTCGATCGTCTCACCGGCCTTCAGAGTTGCGCCTAGCACTCGCGCATCGGCGCGGATCGGCAGCGCATCCTCGTCACCTTTCAGTCCGCTGGCCAAGGCCACGAACTGGCCGGAACGGTCATCCTTGGGAAACGGTTTGGAACCCCAGGCTGGCGGCTCGCCACGGCGGTCGGGGATGATCCAGATTTGAAAGATCTGCGTGACCTCCGATTCGAGGTTGTACTCGGAATGGCGAATACCGGTGCCGGCACTCATTACCTGTACGTCACCTGCCACGGTGCGACCCTTGTTGCCGAGGTTGTCCTCATGGGTGATCGCTCCTTCACGCACATAGGTAATGATTTCCATGTCGGCGTGGGGATGTGGTGGAAAGCCAGTGTTGGCAGCGATGGTGTCATCGTTCCAGACCCGCAGTGCTCCCCAGTGCACGCGCTCCGGATCATGGTACTCGGCGAACGAAAAATGATGCTTGGCATCGAGCCAACCGTGATGGGCGCCACCAAGGGTATTAAAAGGGCGATGTTCGATCATGCTGTTTCTCCAGGTCGATTCGTTTTCGATGGAGCCACTATAGGCAGCAGGAACAATCTTTAGAATGGAATGGATGGAATAAGATACTTTCCATTTATTAGATTAATATCAGGCGCCTGCTAAGTAACCGCGAGGAAGTCAGGAATGGTCATGATCGAATTAATTCGAGGCGTGTTATGAAGAGGCTACCGGATCTCGAAGCCTGGGCGATCTTCGCCAAGGTGGCCGAAACGGGTTCCTTCGCCCGGACCGCAGCCGAGCTGGGCCTGTCGCAAGCCACCATTTCCAAGGCCATCACGCGACTGGAAGCGCGCATGAAAACCATGCTCTTCCACCGGACCTCACGGCGGATGTCGCTGACCGAAAGCGGGCATGCCGCGCTGGAGCGCGCCGCTCGCATCCTGGCCGAGGGCGAGGCGGTGGAGGCCGAGGTAACCGAGCAATCAACCAGCCTGCGCGGGCCCATCCGGATTGCGGCACCGATGTCGTTCGGTGTTTCGCACCTCGCGCCGCTCCTGCCGGAATTCATGGCGCGTCATCCCGACGTGGTGCTCGACGTCAGTTTCAGCGACGAGATGGTCGATCTGGTTGCCCAAGGGGTCGATCTGGCACTGCGGATTTCGACCCTGGCCGATTCCAGCTTGTTGGCCAGGCGCTTGTGCGCCGTGCGCATCCTGCTGGTTGGCTCACCGGCCTATTTCGAGCGCCATGGGCGTCCCGGCCACCCACGCGATCTGACCGGACATCGCATATTGCAGTACAGCTACTCTCGCGGTGGCAACAACTGGCGGTTTCGCCATAAACGGCATGGAGAGTTCGCCCAGGCGCTGTCCGCGTCGCTGTTGGCCAACAATGCCGAGGCGTTGGCACCGGCATTGCGATCGGGACTGGGGATGGCGCTGCAACCGGAGTTTCTGGCTTGGAAAGACTTGCAATCGGGAGCGCTGGAGACGGCGATGGACGATTGGCAAGTCGAGTCGATCGCGCTGCACATCGTGACCCCGCCAGGGCGCAGCCGTCCGGCTCGCGTGCAAGCGTTGATCGAATACCTGGCCGAACGCTTCGCCGCCGCGCCGTGGGCGCAGGCCGATGGGGGCTGACGTGATCGCCCAGGCCGCCCTTGTTATTCGCTGCCACCGCTTGGGATTCGCCGCGACTGTGGACTTGCCCAACCAGCCTAAAGGCGTAGCATGACGGGTAGCATATGAATCATCGAGGCACTGATGCGATATTCCGAAGATCACAAAGCCCAGACCCGCCAACGCATCGTCGAAGAGGCCGCACGGCGTTTTCGTCGCGACGGTGTGCACGCCACCGGCCTGCAGACATTGATGAAAGCGCTGGACTTGACGCACGGTGGGTTTTACGCCCATTTCAAATCCAAGGATGAGCTGGTCGAGGAGGCACTGCGTTATTGCGCGAGTGAGCTCGACGAAATCACCACCAGCAGCCTCTCAGGCGACCAACCGCTGGCCACGTTCATTCGTCATTACCTGTCGAAAGGCCACCGCGCCACCCCGGCGCAGGGCTGCCCGTTTCCCACTCTGTCGGCCGAGCTGGGCCAGCGTGGTCAGGCCAGCCCGGTCACCGACGAGTCGGTGAGCAACCGATTGGCGCAGATTGGCGCCCACCTTGAAGATGACCAGCACGCGGCGATGGTGCTCAGCGCCCTGGTAGGCGCGTTGATGTTGTCGCGCAGTGTGGTCGATCCGCAATTGTCCGACCGCTTGCTCGAGGACACCCGCGCCAGCCTGCTGAAGCTGACTGGCGCGGATATACCGCAGTCCTAGGCATTCGCTCTGTCGCGCGGTGCCGGCTGGTTACGCGAGAGATTCGGCCCCAACGCCGCGCGTGCCGCTAGCAGGCGGTTCCAGTCCTCGGCGTCCGGCTACGACGGCAGGGTGACTGTCTCGCCCAGGTCGAACCCGCACAAGGCGGCGTCCACCATCGCTTCCACTTCCATCACCATCTGCGCCGGCACGTGGTCGAGGCCGCCTCCGCTGCGCTCCCATATTTTGGTGCTGGAAGCGCCGATGATCGGTGCCGTTTCGTGGGTGTTGGCGATGTGCATGGAATGTCTCCGGAGATCTGCCGAATCGGTCGGCATGGGCATCGCGCTGTCAGCAGCATGAGGATGGGGGCGTGGTGGTGACAGCGGCCGTGGCATGGGGCTTTCCTCGATAGATAGATGCTGCGTGCTTTACATGATGGCCATCATGTGTTTTATATGTTGACCATAATTTAATAAGGCTTGCAACCGCCCATCTGTCGAGGACTCGCCATGAACTATGCAGAACGTGAAGAACGTCTGGCCACCTGGCTGGATGCAGAGAACGCTGCGCGCGCCCAATTGGGAACGCTCGGTACCGTGCCGCTCGCCGAGGCCGCCGCGATGACGCCTCATGCATTCTTCGATGCCATTGGTCGGGGTGAACTGCCGCGTCCACCGATGGGCGAGCTGATGGGCTTCGTACCGGTGGACTGGGCGTCAGGCTATTTCCTGTTCCAGGGCACCCCGGACGAGCGCCATTACAACCCGTTGGGAAGCGTGCATGGCGGCTACGCAGCGACGCTTCTGGACTCCTGCATGGGCTGCGCGGTGCATACCCGACTCCAGGCAGGGCAGGGCTATACGACGACTGACCTACGGATCACTTACATCCGTGCACTGCGCGCCGGTGTCGGGCCCGTGCGCGCGGAGGGCAGGGTGGTGCATGTAGGCCGATCGACCGCTGTCGCCGAGGGGCGTCTGTACGACGTGGAGGACCGCCTCTATGCCATCGGCTCGACTAGTTGCCTGATTCTTGATCTGAGCGCCAGCGGCTAAGCCGTCGGAGGTGCCGCTCCTGGGGGCGAGCCCACAGGACAGTACGCAGGCCGTCATCTGCATAGCCTGATGGTGTGTCGACCATTTGAAAGCGAGGTATGAAATGAGTAGTGGAAATTCAGTCCGTATCGTAGTGACGGGCACAGGTGTCGTCGGGCCCCTGGGATGTGGAACGGCGACGGTGTGGGCTCGTCTGTTGGCTGGGCAATCGGGCATCCGCGCGCTGCCTGACGAAATATCGGAGGGTACCGGCTGTGCCATCGCGGGGCAGGTACCCACCTTGGCCGACGATAGCGAGGCGGGCTACGATCCGGATCGCCACATCTCTGCCAAAGACCGCAAGAAGATGGATCGTTTCATCGAGTTTGCTCTCGTGGCTGCACGCGAGGCGCTTGAGCAAGCGGGCTGGCACCCCACCGACGAGGCAAGACGCGAACGAACCGCGACCATTATCGCTTCCGGCGTCGGTGGCTTCGATGCAATCGCCGAGGCTGTGCGCACCACCGACAGTCGCGGGCCACGTCGGCTCTCGCCATTCACCGCCCCTTCGTTTCTCGCCAATATGGCGGCCGGACACGTGTCCATCCAGCACGGCTTCAAGGGCCCGCTCGGGGCGCCGGTGACCGCCTGCGCGGCAGGTGTGCAGGCCATCGGTGACGCGGCCCGGCTGATCCGCAGCGGCGAAGCGGATATTGCGGTCTGCGGCGGGACCGAGGCCGCCATCCACCGCGTTACCCTCGGAAGCTTTGCGGCGGCGCGTGCGTTGTCCACCGGATTCAACGACCGTCCGCAGCAAGCATCGCGCCCGTTCGATCGTGATCGCGAGGGCTTCGTTATGGCTGAGGGCGCTGGCCTGCTGGTAATCGAGTCATTGGAACATGCTCTGGCACGCGGCGCGCAGCCTCTGGCGGAACTGGTCGGTTACGGCACCAGCGCCGATGCCTATCACCTGACGGCCGGCCCTGAGGATGGCAGCGGCGCCCGACGCGCGATGGAGCAGGCGCTGCGGCAGGCCGGTATTGCTCCCGGCGAGGTGCAGCACATCAACGCCCATGCGACGTCTACCCAGGTGGGCGATCGGGGCGAGCTAGGCGCCATTCGATCGTTGTTCGGGACAGGGTCGGGCGCAGCGATTACCTCGACCAAATCCAGTACCGGCCATTTGCTCGGCGCCGCCGGTGGAATCGAAGCCATTTTCACGGTGCTGGCGCTACGCGATCAGATCGTCCCGCCCACGCTGAACCTCATCAACCCCGACGAGGCCGCCGACGGCCTGGATCTAGTTGGCCTGACGGCGCGAAGAATGCCGATCGAGTACGCCTTGTCGAACGGGTTCGGGTTCGGCGGCGTCAATGCCAGCGCGCTGTTCCGTCGTTGGGATTCTTCCAGGTGATTCTTTGGCCCAGACTGTGCCCGCTCCCGATCGATCGCAACAGGCCCGGTTGGCCAAGCGGCGAGAGATGATCCAGGCGGCGAGCGATACCTTCACCGCGCTCGGCTACGAGCTTTCCAGCATGGCTTTAATCGCTGAAGCCGCGGGCGTGACGAAGGGAACCTTGTATGCGTGTTTCGGCAGCAAGGCCGAGCTGTTTCGAACCGTCGTACATGACGGATTGAATGAGCTCCCCGACGCGGTATCGGTGAATGCTCCCGATGGGCAGTTACGCATGCAGCTGAACGCAATTGCGCAAGCGCTGGTTCGGCACGCCACCCATCCGGCTTCGCTGACGGTTGCGCGCATTCTTTCGCAGTCTGCGTGCATTCCACCCAAACAGTGGCGGCGCCGCCACCGCCCGTACCGCTTGCAGCTTGAAAAGGTATTGTCCCGCTGTACAGGTTGTAGCGATCCTGCGCAAGCGGCCTCGCAATTCCTGCTATTGGCCGTTGGCAGCCTCGACTCGAATACCGTCATGCCGACAAGCGAATCCCGTGTCGCCGCCGCCGTGGATCTCTTCGTCCGAGCATATGGCGACCTCGATCTGCGTAGCTGCTAGCTCGCTGGAGCGGAACACACGGCTCACACCCCTTTGGTCGACGGCAGCAGAATCGTCAGAATTCCGAGCAGTGGCAGGTAGGAACACAGCCGATACACGTATTCGATGCCGTGGACATCTGCCAGATGCCCGAGCAGTGCCGCGCCGATACCGCCAAAACCGAACATCAGCCCGAAGAAGACGCCGGCGATCATGCCGACGTTGCCCGGCACCAGTTCCTGGGCGAAGACCACGATGGCAGAGAACGCCGAGGCCAGTACGAAGCCGATGATCATGCTCAGCACCCCGGTCCAGAACAGATCGACGTAGGGCAGCGCCAAAGTGAAAGGGGCGACACCAAGAATCGAAAACCAGATCACCTTCTTGCGGCCGATCCTGTCACCGATGGGGCCACCGAAGAAGGTGCCAGCGGCGACGGCACCGAGGAACAGGAACAGGTAAAGCTGAGAATTAGCGATGGACAGATCGAACTTCTCAATCAAGTAAAAGGTGAAATAGCTGGTAAAGCTGGCCATGTAGAAATATTTGGAGAACACCAGCAGCGCCAGCACCACCAGCGCAAAGGTCACTCTCCTCCTGGAAAGCCCATGGGTCGCTTTGCCCCCCTGCTTGAGCTTGAACAGATTCAAGTGATTTCGATACCAGCGGCTGAGCCCGTAGAGCACTAGGATGGCGAACACCGCGAACAGGCCGAACCAAGCAACGCTGCCTTGCCCGTACGGAATGACGATGGCTGCGGCGAGCAGCGGGCCGAAGGCACTGCCGGCATTGCCACCGACCTGAAAGGTCGACTGTGCGAGGCCATAACGACCACCCGAGGCCAGACGTGCCACGCGCGATGTTTCCGGGTGGAAGGTCGAGGAGCCGATGCCTATTAGCGCCGAGGCGATCAGGATCGCAGGGAAGGTGCCCACAACGGCGAGCATGACGATGCCGAGCAGCGTACAGACCATGCCCGCTGGCAGCAGCCAGGGCTTGGGATGGCGGTCGGTGTGGTAGCCGACCCAAGGCTGCAACAAGGACGCGGTGAGCTGAAAGGTCAGTGTAATCAGCCCTACCTGGGTAAAGGTAAGGCCGTAGTTGGCCTTGAGTATGGGATAGATCGAGGGAAGCACGGCCTGAATCAGGTCGTTGATCAGATGCGCCAAGGCGCAAGCACCGATCACGCGCATGACCAGGGGACTGGCTTGGCTGGCTACCGAGGCGGTCGCCGAGGGAGTAATGCTGCTGGACATCGCAAATCATCCGCACAGGGAAGGGAACATTAGGGTGAGTGTCCGACCAGGCCATACAGCAAGGCGTCGGCATTCGCGGCTCGGCAGGCGTTAAAATCAGGCGCCGTATGGATCGCGGATCGCGTTCTCCTTTCAGTGTTGCTGTCTGGCCACGGGACCTGGCGCTATCCTAGGTTTCCAATAAATTGTCTGTCTTGCTTGATATGGGCGAGAGCTCTCGCAAAAAGGGAATTATGCCCAAGCCGTTGAAAGAATTATTGGCTGCGGTGGACGAAGTGCCCTGGCCGGTCATTAGCAGCGCCACCGATTATCCGGAAGGCTGGTTTATCGAACCCCACTCACACGCCAAGCACCAACTGATCTACGCCATCGAAGGCGTGATGGTTGTGCATTCCGCAGTGAGCCAGTGGACCGTACCGCCCAGCCGGGGCATTTGGATGCCGAGCGGGCAGATACATTCGATTCGCTGCGTTGGCTCGGTGAAGATGCGTAGCGTTTTTGTGCGGCCTGATCTGTTTCGTGAACTGCCGAATGAAACCCGAGCCGTAAGCATCTCCGCGCTTCTGAGCGAGCTGATCAAGCGCTCGGTCGCGATAACGGCACCCTACGAGGATGACTCGCGCGAGGCGAGGCTCATGCGATTGATCCTCGATGAACTCACCCTGTTGCCGACTTTGCCTCTGCAATTGCCCCAGCCGGTCGACCGACGGATCAAAATGATCTGTTCGGCCCTGCAATCTGACCCGAGTGATGGTTCAACGCTGTCGACGTGGAGCGACCGGCTGAATCTCGACGAGAAGACGATCCAGCGGCTCTTTCGCAAGGAAACCGGCATGACGTTCGGTCGGTGGCGCCAGCAAGCGCGGCTGCTGTTGGCGCTTGAGCGCATCGCCGTAGGCGAGAAAATCATCGACGTGGCAGGCGCGTTGGGTTACGACAGTCCTAGCGCGTTCGCCACCATGTTCAAAAAACAGTTCGGGACGACGCCAAGTCACTTTTTCAAATGAGCGCCAGCTTAAAGTTCTGGCGGCTTCACATACGCTATTGGTGTTGGGACGGACTGTTTGGAGAATAGCGGCGATGTCTGGCGAGGGATGGATGGCAATCGAGATTAGAACCGCCAACGAAGATGATGCTGAAGGCATAAGCGAAGTCATCATCGCAGCCCTGAGAACCACCAACGCCAAGGATTATGCTCAGGCTGTAATCGAGCAGGTCGAGAAAAGTTTTTCGCCGAACGCTGTCGCAGCGTTGATATCCAAGCGCATGGTTTTTGTCGCTCTAGAAGCGGGCAAAGTTATTGGGACTGCCAGCCTCGATGACCAAGTTGTCAGGACCGTATTTGTCCATCCGTCCTCGCACGGACAAGGTATTGGCAGCCAACTCATGAGCACCCTCGAGCAAACAGCGAGGGGCCTGGGAATCGAAGTCTTGCGAGTTCCATCTTCGATCACAGCAGAGCGCTTCTATAAAAAGCTTGGCTACTCTGTTGTACGCGAGGCCTTTCACGGCGAGGAGCGAACCATCGTAATGGAGCGTTACTTGATGAATTCTGATTTTGCTTAAATGCGGGTTAAGCTCGTCGCTGCCAAGAGCTGCGGGTTATCAAGGTTAATTGGTGTAGTGAGAGCGAGGCTGTCGGAACATGCGAGTCCAGTAGCAGAACAAGACCAATAACAAAGATGATTTTCGCGATCGTTTGATCGCCTGATCGCTTGGCCCCTGTTGCGCGAACTACAGAATGCCAGGGCATCGCCCGGAACACGCCGGATATATGAATGCATCCGCGCTGACGATAGGATCGGAAAAGCTTTTTCTTACTGGTTGTGGGGACTTGTCCATACGTCTTGTTAGCTTTTGTTGAGCTCACTCCAGAGTTTCAGTGCGTCACTGAAAGGCAAAATAACATCGGCATATACCCAGCAGGAAAAAGAAAGAACAATGCAGGCCCAGCCAATGGATACACATTTTTTATGAGTGAACTTGGAAAAACCCTCACCTGATGAAATTTGTGATGAGCTTATTCTCAGTAAGTAAATAAATAAAAACAATAATGCCGGTATGAACAAGGCTGCTAAGTATTTCGTGTTCCCCTCAATTCCGAGATACAACACCATTCCTAAAAATATTGAGCTTGTGCCGAGCATAAAAATAATGGGCTTATTCGTGAGCCACTTTAGTTTAGGTATAAACGGAAGGGCGGCGAAAATGAATTCTCTTTTCTCCGGCTCTAAGTCAAATTTAAGCAAATAGAACTGTATGCCAAAAACAAGGAACATTGGGACGCAACCCCCTATTAGGGTTTCAAGCCACCAGCCCTCTATCGAGACTAATTCTTTAGCAAACGGATCTAACTCTTTATATTTAGTAAAGTAATCTCCATCAATTAGGAGGTCGATAAGCCAATAACCGAAAAGGGTGAATGCAAGTATTACTAATATTGCTGTGGCCCGAAATTTATGTTTAATAATGGCCTTCAGCGTGCTTGCTATTTTTTTAATCATTGGTTCCATGTTACAAAGATCTCGATTTTGAAAAACCAATTATAATTAGACGACCAATCGTCATCCACTAGGACGATGGTTATCCCGCGCCTGTTGTTGAAGGTTGAAGGGTGAAGGGTGAAGTGGGTGCTCATAAAGCTTGGCTTGCTCTGCTTGCACATCGTCGACCGATCAAGTCGGCCGTCCCTTTCAGCCCTGTTCTATTTTATGGAACCTAATCATCTAAATTTAACGGCTATTTAGTTAAGAAGCTCCCGTGCATCATTTCCTCATTGCGGCTCACCAAGGTGGTGGCCCACTCAGAGGAATACGACATGACCCATTCAATCGCAGGCTCCAGCACCACCCACAACGCCACTTCCGCTTTCGCTTCGACGGCACTCGCCGGACGCGTTCTGCTGAGCGCCATCTTCATTCTGTCGGGGCTCTCGAAAGTCAGCGCGCCTGCCGGAATGATCGGTTATATCGAATCCGTCGGCTTGCCGTTCCCGGCGCTGGCTCTCACGCTTGCCATTCTGATCGAACTGGTTGGCGGCATCGCCCTGGTGCTCGGGTATCGGACTCGACTGGTAGCTGCGGGTCTCGCATTGTTCAGCGTGGTGACCGCGCTGGCGTTCCATAACCAGCTAGGTGATCAGAATCAGTTCATTCACTTCTTCAAGAACCTCGCCATGGCGGGTGGGCTGTTGCAAGTGGTGGCGTTCGGTGGCGGTCGTTTCAGTCTGGACGCGCGCCGCGGTTGATCTCACCGGTTGCTCGCTGGGTGAAGTCCTCCCCCCTGTCGAGACGAGAGTAGGGGAGGATCAACGCCGAGCGAGTGCCCCAGCCCAGGTCGACGGCCCGGTGCGCGAGCGCTGGAGTCGACGCCAGACAAAGAGCGCGACCGCACAAGAGCCTGGTTATTGCCAGGCTCTTGTGCGCGCAACGGTCCGACAATCAGGCAGATGCGCTTCGATCGGCCACCGGCACGCTATCGAAACGTTGCCAGACGACTCGGAGCAGTAAGACATAGCCGATACGCGACACACCTGTAGCGCTATGCATCCATTGGTTAAATCGGACGCGACAAATTTTCGGACGTGTCGATTTCACAGACGCCCGTACGACTAGACCAGCAGTTATCGAAATTGCGGTATCTAAACCGACGGAGCTGACCATGATCAAACTGTACGGAACACCCCCGACCCGCGCGTTGCGCGTTATCTGGTTACTCAACGAGCTAGGCCTGGACTACGAGATGCTCCCGGTGGGCATCCTTGAAGGTGAAAACCGACAATCGGAATTTCTGGCGCTCAACCCCGCCGCCAAAGTCCCGGTGCTGGTCGACGGAAGCCTCGTGGTAACCGAGTCGGCCGCGATTCAGCTTTATCTGGCTGAGAAATATCCCCAGGCGGGTTTCATCCCGGAGTCGGTAGAGGATCGGGCCCAGATGTATCGCTGGATTTTCTTTCTGATGACTGAGATCGAGCAGCCCCTATGGCGCATCGTGCGTCACACTTTCCTGTACCCGGAAGAGAAACGGTTGCCTCAGGATATCGAGCTGGCGAAGCTGGAATGCTTGGAGATGGTGGCGGTGCTCGAGCGACACATGCGGGACCGCGCATTCTTGGTTGCCGACCGGATCAGCGTGGCCGACTTCAACGCCGCTTATACGCTGGACTGGGCGAACGAGGAGAAGATGCTCGAGGGCGCGCCTCGGCTGAAAGCGTACCTGCAGTCGATGTACGCCCGGCCCAAGGCACCGCCAACCATTGCAGAGGCATTCGCGGCGCTTGAAAGCCAGGCCGTTACCGGCGATGCGACGGTGGCCGGGTAGATCCGCGGTTGGCGCTATTTCTAGTCTGTTACTAGCGTTGTCTATCGGCAGCTTCGAGGCGAGCGCGGGGGGATAAGCAGTACCCTGCCGCAGCTTCACGAACTCATCTATCAGCCAAGCATGGAGACCCAACATGATCAGCAAAAACACCGTTTGCCTCTGGTATGACGGCACCGCACTGGAGGCCGCAACCTTCTACGCCGAAACCTTCCCGGACAGCGCGGTGCGCGCCGTCCATCGCGCGCCAGGCGACTTTCCGTCGGGCAAGCAGGGCGATGTGCTCACTGTCGAGTTCACGGTGATGGGCATTCCTTGCCTCGGGCTTAACGGGGGGCCGGCGTTCAAACACAACGAGGCGTTCTCGTTCCAGGTTGCAACCGACGACCAGGCCGAGACGGACCGCTTATGGAATGCGATTGTCAGTAACGGCGGCGAAGAAAGCGCATGCGGGTGGTGCAAGGACAAATGGGGCCTGTCCTGGCAAATAACGCCACGCGTATTGACGGCCGCCTATACCAGCCCTGATCAAGCAGCGGCCAAGCGCGCGTTCGAAGCAATGATGGGCATGCAAAAGATCGACATTGCTGCGATCGAAGCGGCGTTGAAGGGTTGATCGGCATTTAGCATCGAGTGCCGTCAAGGTTTCACCCATTGGCTGCAGATACTGCTTCTGCAGCTGCGGGGGCCGTTGAGAGGAGCAGGCGTGTTTACCGCGTTGCGTTACGACAGCGGTGCACCCCACTCCCAGCGCTTTGACTACTTCGAGCTATCTTCTGAAGCTGCTGGCACGTACACCTTCATTAGCGCCGTTACTGAGCAACAAGCCGTATCCACAGTTCACCTCGGAAAACTCGGGCATGGAATGCCCATGCCCTTGAAGGGGAAGGAAGCGGACGGCGGCTGGTCTAGTGCGCTGGATGGTTGCCGATGAACTTGCTGAGGAACTGTCTTGTGCGTTCGTGTTGCGGCGCGCTAAGCAACTGCCTGGCCTCGCCTTGTTCGACGATCACTCCGTCATCGATGAAGATCGCCCTATCGGCCACGTCACGGGCGAAGCTCATCTCGTGGGTGACGATGACCATGGTGCGTTTTTCTTCGGCCAAGCCGCGAATGGTGGCGAGCACTTCGCCGACCAGCTCCGGGTCGAGCGCCGAGGTCGGTTCATCAAACAGAATCACGTCCGGCTGCATGGCCAGTGCACGGGCAATCGCCACGCGCTGTTGCTGGCCGCCGGAGAGACGCTTGGGGTAAGCGTCTTCCTTGCCGGCCAGGCCGACCTTGGCCAGCAAAGCGCGGCCGCGTTCGAGCGCTTGGGCGCGCGGCTCCTTCTTTACCTGCACGGGCCCTTCGATGACATTCTCAAGGGCGGTGCGATGGGGGAACAGGTTGAAGTTCTGGAACACGAAACCGACGTGCTGGCGCAGCTGGCGAATCAGTCGTTGCTGCGCCTTGAGCGGTTTATCGGCGTCGATGTGGATCGCACCGACGCTGATCTGCCCGCCGCTGGGTTGCTCCAGCAGATTGAGGCAGCGCAGCAGGGTGGTCTTGCCCGAACCGCTGGGGCCGATGATCGCCAGCACTTCGCCGGGAGCTATGTCGAGGTCGATGCCCTTGAGGACGTCCTGGCCGTTGAAAGATTTTTTCAGGTTACGCACGGTAATCATCAGGCGTCCTGCTCGTGGCGGTTGACCCGGTCTTCCAGGCGACCCTGGAAGTACGCCAGCACGCTGGCCAGCAACCAGTAGATCAGCGCGGCGGCCAGGTACATGGTGAAAATCTCGAAAGTGCGAGCAGTGATCAGCTGCGCCTGGCGGAACAGCTCTGGCACCTGGATGGTGGCGGCCAGGGCGGTGTCTTTGACCAGCGAGATGAAGCTGTTGCCCAGAGGCGGCAGGGCGGTGCGTGCGGCCTGCGGCAGGATGGCCCGATACAGAGTCTGTGCGCGGCTCATGCCGATACTGGCGGCCGCTTCCCACTGGCCACGGTCGATGGAGGCGATGGCGGCGCGCAGAATCTCGGCGGTGTAGGCCGCCATGTTCAGCGAGAAACCGATCAGCGCGGCCGGCAGCGGATCGAGCTGGATGCCCAGTTGCGGCATGCCGTAATAGATCATGAACAGCTGCACCAGCAGCGGCGTGCCACGGAAGAACGACACGTAGATCCGAGCCAGCCACTGCAGCGGCCAGTAGCCGTACAGTCGCAGCAGGGCCAGGCCGAAGCCCAGCAGCAGGCCGAAGAACATTCCGCCCAGGCTCAGCACCACGGTCCACCACGCGCCCTTCAGTAGGAAGGGGAGCGAGTCCAGCACCAACTGCAGGCTGTCATCGATCATTGCGTGACGTCAGCCTTGAACCACTTCTCGGAGAGCTGTTTCAGAGTGCCGTCAGCGCGCAGCTTGGCGATGGCCGCGTCGATGGCGGCGAGCAGTTGCGGGTTGCCCTTGCGCAGCGCGATGCCGGACTCCTGGCGGGAGAAGGCATCACCGGCCACGGCTAGGCGATTTCCGGTTTTTTCTACCATCTCGAAGGCCGCCAGGCGGTCGACCAGGATCACGTCGATGCGACCGACGTTGAGGTCCTGGAACTTGGTCGGGTCATCATCGTAGGTGCGGATATCGGCTTGTGGCACGTTCTCTTTGAGCCATTGCTCGTAGTTGGTGCCGAGGCCGACGCCGACCTTCTTACTAGCCAGGTCAGCGGGATTCTTGATGCTGTCGGCATCAGCCTTACGGGTGAGTGCCTGGATGCCGGAGACGGTGTAGGGCGTGGAAAAATCGTACTTCTGTTTGCGTTCCTCGGAGATGGTCACCTGGTTGATCACCACGTCCAGGCGCTTGGATTCCAAAGCGGCGAGTATGCCGTCCCACTTGGTCGGCTGGAACTCGGCCTTGACTCCCAACTCCTTGGCCAGCGCCTTGGCGAAGTCGACCTCGAAGCCGGTCAATTGGCCGCTTTCGTCCTGATAGTTGAAGGGCGGGTAGGTGCCTTCCAGTCCAACCTTGAGGGTGCCGTTGGCCTTTACCTCATCCAGCAGATCGGCGGCGAACACCGGGGAGAACAGGCTGGAGCCGAGCAGAAGGCTCAGGGTGCCGAGCAGAAAACGACGACGCAGCGTTGTGAATTTCATGGTGGGCCTCGGGATGGGCAGGTGAGTGTCGGTCAACTCTAAGCGTGTAGGTTTATTCGATAAAATAATTAGAAAATATCATGTCCGATATTTTTGGAATATGTAACGCACTACAGTGCCCATGGATGATAGCCAAATAGCGCCGGGGCACCGCCGGTATGCAGGAACAACAGCGGACCCCGGCCAGGGATGGCACCCTGGGCAATGCCGTCGAGCAGGCCGGCGAAGGCCTTGCCGGTGTATACAGGATCGAGCAGCACGCCTTCCTGTTCGGCAAGCAGGCGGATGGCGGCCAGGGTGCCGGTATTCGGCTCGCCATAGCGCGGCGCGAAATACTGGTCCCAGAGTTCGATCTGAAGCCCCGCCGGCACGTCGACACCGAGCAGATCGGCGGTGCGCTCCAACAGGCCTTCGACCTTCGGCCGCTGGGTCGCCTCCGGGCGCGATACGGTGACGCCGACCACCCGACTGCCTGGCCGTGCATGTTCCAGCGCCAAGGCCAGACCACTGTGGGTTCCGGCACTTCCGGAGGCGAGCAACACAGCAGCGAAATCCTCACCCTTGCGGTGCATCTGCTCGGCCAGCTCCAGGCCGGCACGCACATAACCCAGTGCGCCGAGCGGGTTGGAGCCGCCGATGGGCACCACGTAAGGTTTGCGTCCGGCGTTGCGCAGGCGCTCGGCGGCGGTCTCTAGCAGTTCGTCGGCGTTGTCCAGATTGGCGACAGCTTCGATCTCGCAGCCGAAAAGGTCGAGCAGCACGCGGTTGCCGTTGCTTAGGTAATTGCTCTCGGTGGTACCCAGCGGATTCTCCAGCAGCGCCAGACAACCCAGACCGAGCCTGGCCGCCAGCGCCGCGGTTTGGCGTACATGGTTGGACTGGATGGCACCGGCGGTGACCAACACTTCGGCACCTTGGGCCAGGGCATCGGCGCCTAGGTATTCGAGCTTGCGCGCCTTGTTGCCACCGAGGGCCAGCGGGGTGAGGTCGTCGCGCTTGATCCAGACATCCCGACCCAAGTGACGTGACAGACGCGGTAAATGTTCGAGAGGTGTGGCTGCGGCAACCAACTCAAGGCGAGGGAAGCGGGCGAGGGCGTCGGTGAGCATGAGAGCAGGCTTCTGCACAGAGATAAGTGATCACTGTAGAAGGCGATCCATAACTGCCGCAAGCCGATATCCGGCGGGTTGGCGCTGCATTTTTTGTCGTTGAGGGAATGTAAGGACCAAAGGATGGCCGTTGGACCGGTAGAACCTTGCCAATGCTCTTAAAGGTTCGAGACCTGCATCAGCAAGCCCTTGTCGTGCGCGGTGTGGGGGAGGGCGAACATGCTGGGGTGTAGTTGCTAGCAAGTGCTTGCTGACCGATCTCTACATAGTTCGAATGGCCTCTACCGGCCAAGAGGGGTCATTGAGCATCTACGAAACAAAGGAAGATTCCGACCTCCAACTTTATGGCGCATAGGACCTCGTTGAGGCTGACCATAAATGCAATGCGCGACGAAAATCACCGCAACGCTCACCCGTTAGCTACAGTAGGCAGTGACCCAACGGATCCATATTTGGACGAAACCACGAGAAGGACTCTCATGTCAGGCAAACCCGCAGCTCGCCTGAGCGACCCAACCTCCTGCCCGGTCCCCGGACATGGCACACCGGCCATCACGTCCGGCTCCCCGGATGTGCTGTTCAATAACCTCCCCGCTGCGCGCCTTGGAGATGCTGCTGGCTGTGGCCAGGCCATATCCGGTGCTTTCTCCTCCACCGTATTTATCAACGGCAAGAATGCCGCGATGCTAGACAGTACGCTGAGCCATGGCGGAGTAATCATCGGCGGATCGGGTGATGTGCTGATTGGCGATACGGTTATCACGTCGCCCTTCACCGCTCCGCCACCTCTGGCGACCGACAAATGGATCAGCTTCCAGATTCCGGCAACTGAGCGTTACACCGGTTGGAAGTGCATCGCCCACTTCGATGACGGATCTAGCCTTGATGGCGTCATCGGCAGCGACAACCGAGTGGCCTTTAGCAATCTCTCGGGGTCAATCTGCACCCGCGTTGAGATCCCCGTACCAGAGGCTGGCGAGCAGCCCGCCGTAACGGACAAGCTGCTCGCTATCATCTTTGAGAGTAGCCAAGTATGACGGGGAGCATTGAGGTACTTGGCCAATACCAGACTCAGAGCGTTCACACCCTGCCCGGCTCGCCACTCGACGAGGCCCTCGCCAGCATGGAAGGCGTGGCGACAAGATTTTCACTTGATGCCATCAACGACGCGCAGACACGCGCCAGCTACGCCGCAAACATCAAGCGGATATCCGCTCAGGTACGGTCGGATGTGGCAGCAGGCAGGATAAGCAGCCAGGCAGGGGTCGAGTTCTGCCACGAGATGCGCAACAAAATCATGGCGGAGCACCGCAAGCTGACTTCGGCTACCGGGCTCGCCAAAGCACAGCAGCACAAGCAAACTCCACCAACCCTGCCTGAACTATTCGAAAAGTACGCCGCCCGCAAGTTTGGTAAGAAGGTAAAGGAGACTGCACGCCAAGGCATGATTATCGGCGCCGGTGCTGCTGGCGGGTTTCTCGCAGGCCTTGGCGTCTCGCTCGTCTGCGGCCCTGGCGCTCCTTTCTGTGCCATTGCCTTGGTACTTGCAGGCAGTGCAGCTGGCGGAGTTGCAGGCAGCCTGGCGGCCGATGCCCTAGATGACGAACTCGAGGAGCTCTCCAATTGGGAAGTGTTTTGACACACGACGACAAAGTTCGTTTATGGTCGGCGCTTTCAGATGTCTTCATCGACAACGAGATCGATTATCCGGCAATAGCACGGGAGGTGGCAGGATACGACCGTGCTGCGGTAAAGGAAGCCTTTTTCGAGGAGGTGGCACCCGTTTGCTACTCGAACATGCAGGCACCTATACCACCGATATGGACGGCATTCGACAGCACCCGGCTTGCCGATACCATTGACAGCAACCAGCAGGCTCGTCGGAGTTCCAGGTTCCGCCGCATGCGCCACAAAGTTCTGGTCGCCTATCTGCGTTTTCGACTTCGTGGGGATTGGAGTCGCATCGAGCAAGAGTTGGAAGGGCAAGATTCGCAAAGGGCTGGCTGAGAATTGGATAATAGCGCTGCCTGCTGCGCATCGAGCGAGTCAGGCCGTCTCGCCCCATGAGCGCGCCCATCGTTGAAGCGAAGAAGCAGTGGCGATGACTGGTTTCGGCCAGAAGCAGTCGTCCTTACTTCGGCACATCAGTTACACCAGTCCTTCCGGGCCGTATGCGGCGCTTGCCACTTCTCTACCTGACCGTCGCCGTGAACCATACGCTCAGCTCTGCTTAATTTGTAACCGCCCAGCCTCACGCTGCTGAAAAGGGAGGCACTCTTTTAGCCAATACTCAACCGTACAATCTGCTGTATTGAAATCCTTATCGATACTTGCAAATAAAATTCACTCTAAAGATTGGGAGGCGCTTGCCGATATGCAAATAGGTTAATTTAAATTATTTAGACTATATGCCGGGGTATAACATGCATGGAATTCGTGCCGAAACTATTATGTCAACGATAGATAGGCAGGCAGGGTCATTATCCAAGTATATACAGATAGGAACTAACGAATTCCTGCCGCCCCTCCAGCATGCATCTAGCAGTTTCCCTAAAAATGACGTTTCCTTATCCTCCGCTGCTTTAGAAATAGCCACAATCCTTAAGCGTAGCACCACTAACTCGAATGCGTCCGCCGCCTCGTTTGATAGCTTCATCCAGAACATGCATAGCGAATTGTCCGCAAAAGGAAAAGATGCAGATATTCTTAAAGAAATACCGAAATCCAATGATCCAGGTCGAGTCGGGCTCGCCAAGCAAGCCGCTAATTATCTCCTGAATATTCAGTATGGTGCTGAATCCTTATATGACGACGCATCTTCGGACAATCCTTTTGAAAGTCTGGACCGGAAGTCTTTATCGTCGATAGCGTTTGATGATTCTGGCGCTTTTACCTCTGCTGAACGGCAGGTAGCTTTCTTTGAATTATCGACGCGAGATGCTGAATTTCGTATCAAGGTTTATGATACACAACCTCATATTTCAGTGAGCGATGGTTTTCAGGGACAGATTACGACCTTGCTGGCGGATGCAAGCCTAGTTTCCGCGATGAGTGAAGCGGAGCAGTCCTGGAGAGAATGGCCTTCTTCTGAAGAGCTTACTGCACGAGCAAGTTTAATCATGGATAGCTCCGGGAAAGAGGCAGCACCCCTTCCGTCCTACCAAAACCTCAAAGGAACTGATAATTCTGTGTTGGCAGCAGTTACGAATAAGGAAGGCTCAACCTCCTGGAAAAATATCTCTATCAAAGATCTAAATTCGTCGGCTCTGGCCGTAAGCCTAATAGACTCCTCGTTCGAACTCAATTTAAGCCCATTGAATAAAAGCAAAAGTGTTTCAGGCAGCTTGTGGGTGTCTCTATATACGGAGATTGACAGCTTTCGGAAGTAGCTGCCTAAGCCGGTGTCATTTCAAGTTACTCAGCGATAACTAGCGTGCGCACATGGTGCTCAGGAATATGGAGCGGATGCAACGCTAAAGGGTACTTTGGAATGACCGCTTCCGGGCCAGAAGCTGCCTGTGATGATCTACAGCAAACGGCCTGAAGCGAACGCCACTAGTGCACCACAAAAACTGGCCTGCGACGCTGCATCTATTCATAACGGCAGGATAAGATCGGGTCTGCAACGCCCTAATGCTTTAGCGTGGCGAGTCTGTGAGTACAAGAGTTCCATTGCGGAGCGCAAAATATCCAGCGTTATTTACGTGTATATTTTCCGAATTATTATATGGAGGAGTGCATTCTACATATGCACGCAAGACAAAATGGTTTTGCTCTGCAGGGTATTTGCTTAATACTGGAAGCGCGTGAGCAATGCACTCATTTATTTCATCTGGATAGATGCGCTCCACACTATTCGGATTAATAAGACCACCAAGATAAGTATAGTCTTCCTTCACTACGCTGAATGTATTGTTTCCAGCAGATATACGCAAAATGAACCTAACCTTGAATGACGAAACACTATTCCTGGAGCTTATGTTAGCAACATCAACCCTAACGCGATCATTTTCTGGCATAACAGAAACTTTGATGATGGGGAAATGCTCGTATTGCTCCAAGCGTTTCTGTAAATCAAAAGTTGCATTCGATGCCTGCTTGGCCTCTCGCCGTGCTTTCCAAGAAATACCAAGTGCCAATATTGCAACTGCCGTTGTGATCAAGAACTTCCAATCCATGCTTACTCCTATGAGAAATGGGTGTGGACTTATTTATAGGGTAGGCCGGCTACTTTTGGCCGCTTCGAGCCTGACACGATAGGCAAATACCGGCCAAGAGTAGTCATTACATACTTATAAAAAGGACGGAGTGTTTAATTACGCGATTTCTAATCCGTATTGAAATAGCGCCATGTCCATAACTCGCGCAGTGGGGTATGGAAGTTTTAGACGTCCTGTTTCTAGGTGCAAGGTGGGGGCGTTTAGCTCCCGAACCACGCCGGCCAAAGCGGTAAGTCCCTTCCCGCTGGCGGCGGTTATGAAGGGACGTCGGGGAAATAAATCACGGCAGGCCGCGATGTAAAAACGGTCAAGCGCCGGGCATTCTCCCCAGACCCCCATCAGAATTTTCGTCTTGAGAGTAGCAGTCCAAGAGACGTTAGATGCTAACGATTCCATGGAGCCCAGTACTGAGTCCATCAACGTCTGGTGGTATACCAGTTTCGGAGCGCCTGGGGCGAAATCATCCATAGAAAGCTCCAACAACTCGGGGCCTTGACCTTCAAACAGAAGCTTGGCTAAAGCCTTCATCAGATCTAGGTTGCTATTCTGCAAAAGCCCTGATGAGCCGCGAAACATTCCCCAGTTCGCTAGGTAGAAGCCAATGTGTAGCGCAGTGGTCTCTATCTGATCCTCTGAGATGAGGTCAGCCCAGTTAGCACGGGATTCGTTCCAGATGTACTCGTAAAGGAACTCCCAGGCTTTGAGTCTTGGATAATCGTTGCCCGGCGAGGGCAGGATGTTTTGGTAATAGGCTTCAGCGTAGATGTTAGCGTCAAAGGTCATGCCCGACTTCCTGTAAACCTTGAGGGTGTGATTGCTAATGTGGCGAGGAGAACTAGGCCGGACGTGATTGCAACTGCCACTGAATTTGTCTTCTGGCAGTGGAAAAGACATCGACGAAAAGCATTGCCGAAACGTTAGGTTCGAGGTTGGCAGCGGGGAAATCCTCAGACCGCTTGCCTCCGATTATCAGCACCTTGATTGGTTTGCTGACATGTTTGGCGAAATCATGGCGATAGCTGGTCGCTTGCTGGTAATCAACGTATTTGAGTGCATGACTGGGGCGTTTGAACTCAATCAGCAAATATGCTCCATTGAGGTCTTCGCTTAGGAGGAGGTCAGGTCGTTTGGAGGCGAGTTCGCCTACGTACCGGTCACCGAGATAGTCTTCCACCTGACGTTGTAGTGTCTTGTTAGAGCTGAACAGCGAGTACTCTGGCCCAAGTATCCAGAGGCTGTTCTCTATCGCTCGATGCATAGTCGCCTCAAGGGTGTTGGTCGTTGCTGCCAACATCTCGAGTTGATCCAAGTAAGCGGATCGAGCGTTGGCTTGTTCTACAAGGAAGGCCATATCTGCAAGGCCAAATTCGCTGAGTGAGTCCACTACGGCAGAGATGTCACGACGCTTTGCATCGGCAACATGCTCAAGAAGAATTCGGTAGTCGGACCGTTCGAGTGCTTCCAAAATTACAAATACGATTGGCTCGACTTTGCTAGGGGCTTCGTCATAGTACTTTTCCAAGATTCGTTTGATGGCACGATCTGCGTACTCACGCTTGAACTCTGGCATTCCAGCCAATCGCTCATGAATTGTCTTCTGCAACCGAGCGTGAGCCAGACGCATCTCCATTCCGTGCGTCTCTACAAACGCATCCCTAAGCTTCGCCTGTACGTGCTCTGACACTTGGTGGAATAACTCACTGTTTTCTACAACAGCATCCCATCCCGCAGTGACATGTTCGCTCAACCCATCGGCGTCGATTTCACCAAACATTTTTCTGAGAAGCTTGGGCGGAAAATCATCGCATTCGTCTAGGCCGAAGAAGCTTGGCTTTCCCACGGCTTTACCGTCGACCATCAACGTGATTCCCGGCTGGCGCAGGCCGGTCTTGGCATCACTGATGGCGAAGCGCAAGATTACATCACCTACATCAGGTAGAGTGGTGCTGTCTTCGCGGTAAGTCCCAGAGAGATCGTCGATGGCCAGGGGCTTGCCATTGACCATGATACTGAAGCCTTTCTGTCTGCCATACTCTTGGAGAAGAATCTGGCGAAGCTTAATGGCATCGGGGTAGGCTAGTTCTTGGTGTAGATCCGACAGCGTTATTGTGGTGCCGTGAAGCTCTGGTGAGCAAGGCACCACTTCAGCATCAATTGGTAAGTGTTCGATATCAGCCTGCTCCTCCAGCGCTTTTAAACTCAACGTGAAGCTGACTTCACTGCTCCGTGCGTAAGTTGTCAGTTTCATAACTGATGCAGCCATCAAGCCTGCGAACTTACCGATTCCTTTTCGACCTTTGATTAGTCGTTGCTTTCCAGTCGTTCGCAGGCCGCGTTTGGAGCGACGATCAGATGCAATTTTTAAGTAATGAGCGGAGAGTTCCTGGGCGGTCATCCCCGTCCCGTCATCTATGACTAAAACTGGATCATTGCTGAGGGGGGCAGGTAGAGTGATCGACACCTGCTCCGCATCAGCATCCCAAGCGTTATCTACTAGCTCCTTCAATGCCTTCTCAGTGGATGAGTACTCTTGGCTGAGTAGAGTTGCCAATCGTGAGTCCACTTGGAAATGTAATTTTTTCATCGCGCGACCATGTCCCTATTTCTCATCCGCTCAAATACGAATCCTTCCGGGCAGGACGCCTCACGGATACCGGTTAATACGAAGTTTTAACCGATACGACCATTGATGGCAATTGGCCTCAATTGACGTTGTACCGAGGAGCATGAGGGGCCGTCACAGAGAGGCCTATAGGTACGTTGCGTAATAAGGTGACAGATTTACTCACGGGCTAACCGTCCGCTTCTGGCCGAAAGCGGCCTTTCGTTGTCCGTCATCTTACGCCAGTAGCATTGCCTCTTTTGTATTTGGCAGGCTCTCGGTTTTTCTTTATGGATAGTCGCTGGTCTGGGCTAATACCGAGTCACAAACAGCTCAGGCTAAGTTTATTTGTTGAGACAGGCCAAAGCTGTTAGATGATCGCTGTTGGCGGTTTATGGATTTTGTTTGTTGCCCTAGTGAGCCGATAACATCGCACCCGCATCTGGCTGCGGATATCACACCTGGCAGGCAGCCGTGCGGTCAGCTGCAGTCGGTGGTGAACTGCCTGAGATCATCCAATGAATCGTAGGCTGGAGCGCATGTGTTCGCTGTAGCTCTCAGTCACGACGCGATAAGCTTGCTCCGACAAAAATAACTCCCAGACCGTGAATCATGAAGATCCAGCCGCTTCCCCCACTCAATAGCCTGGTGGCGTTCGAAGCTGCCGCGCGCCACCTGAGTTTTACCGCGGCGGCAAGTGAGTTGAGCGTCACGCAAGGTGCTATCAGCCGTCAGGTTCGTCTGTTGGAAGAGTATCTGGGCAAAGGTCTGTTCGAGCGGACGACTCGCTCGATGCGCCTGACGCCGACCGGGACTCAGTACTATGAAACGGTGCGATCGGCCTTGCTCGATGTTGCCAAGGCCACCGGTGAGATCAGGCACTGGCGAGGCGCGCAGCAGGTCACGGTGGCTACCAGTACGGCAATGGCCTCGCTTTGGCTGTTGCCCAAAGTCACAGAATTTCAGCGGGCGAACGAGGACATCGATCTTCGCATCATCGCCCATGACCACGTGAAGAGTTATTCACGTCTGGAATGCGATCTCGCGCTTTACTACTGCCGCAGCACGCCGAACGACATGTTGGTGACTCCTCTGTTCCGGGAGGAGGTGTTCCCGGTGTGCAGTCCCGAGTACTTGGCGAAGCATCCAGAGCTGCGTGATATCGATCAGTTGGCTGGATGCACCTGGCTGTGGCTCGAAGACTCGCAAAGGGATTGGATCGGCTGGAACGAGTGGTTCGAGCGACTCGGAAGCAAGCCTCCGGAGCCGAAGCGCCGGATCAATATCAACAGTTATTCGATGTTGGTCCAGTCTGCCTTGAGTGGGCAGGGGATTGCGTTGGGGTGGTTGAATCTGGTCGATAGCCATTTGCAGAGCGGCGACCTGGTGCGTCCGATCGAAGCCTCGTTGACCACCGATGCTCAGTTCTGCCTTCTCGAGCCGTTGGAACGGGGCCGTGCTCGCCCGAGCGTCAGGCTGTTCCATGCCTGGCTGATGGATCAATTGCCGGTCCATCCCTGACGCAGGAAAAAGAAAAGGCCGCCGATTCATTATCGGCGGCCCTGAGGTCCGTGAGCTTCGCTGGACGTTAGTGGCTAACTGGCTTTTTGTGCGTGGACGACCACAGGATTAGCACTTCCTAGATTCAGGGCGATCGTCGCGTCCTTGCCTTCTTTGGGGTGCGCTTGAGGTGGGACTGCAGATGCGGTTGCCAATGGCCGTGGAAGTCCGGCGAAGCCTTCTTGGCGCAAACAGCGCATCAGGGCAATGCTCATGATCAACATGAACACGGCGATGGGCAGACCTGCGGCGATCGAAGCCATCTGGACTGTTTTCAAACCTCCGGCGTAGAGCAGGGCCATGGCGATCAGCGCTTGTAGAATGCCCCATAGCACACGGATTCCCTGGGGCGGTTCCGGGTGCCCCTCTGCACAGAGCGTACAGAGCACCAGTGTTCCTGAGTCGGCGGAGGTCACAAAGTAGGTGGCCAGCAGCAGACAGACCAGGATGCTCAGGCCCTGGCCGATCAGCCCGATGTCGATTTTCGACAGCAGGGTGAACATCGCCGACGTGGTTTCCTTTTTGGTCGCGGTCAGGATGTCACCCCCGGTAAACGTCGCGGCGTCACCAGTCAACACGCCTTGCTCGACCTGTTGCTGATGAGCTTGACGATCTTCCTGCTCGGCTTTCAGGGCGGAGCCGCCAAGGATTGACATCCAGACGATGGTGACCAGGGTTGGAACGAGCAGGGTGCCTGCAATGAGCTCTCGAATCGTGCGACCACGCGATACCCGCGCAATGAACAGTCCGACGAAGGGCCCCCAAGTCATCCACCAAGGCCAGTAGAACGCCGTCCACCAGTTCTGCCAGCCGCTGTCTTTCTGCGTGTCTGTCCAAAAGCTCAGCCCTACCAGGTTCTGCAGATAATCGCCGGAGCTTTCGAGCATCAGGTTCAGCAAATAGCGCGTTGGGCCGATCGCAAGCACCACGACCAGCAGCAGAATCGACAGCAGCATGTTCCATTCGGATAGGCTGCGAATGCCTCGGGCGACGCCGGACATGACCGAAAGGATGGCGCACAAGCTGATCAGTCCGATCAGCATCGCCTGTACACCGAAGCTGACGGGCAATCCGAATACCTGATTGAAGCCGGTATTGATCTGGGTAACACCCAGTCCCAGTGACGTCGAAACACCAAAGGCGGTAATAGCGACGGCAAGGATGTCGGTTACGTGACCGATCGGGCCGTAGATCCTGTCGCCAATGAACGGATACAAGATGGAGCGCATGCTGAGCGGCAGGCCTTTGCGATACGCAAAGTAGGCAAGGGACAGACCTACGATGGTGAAGATCGCCCAAGGATGCAGGCCCCAGTGAAAGAGTGTCAGGCGCATCGCCATGGTGGCCGATTCGTCGCTCATATCGACGGTGAAAGGGTTCGACGAGTAATGCCAGATGGGCTCGGCGACGGACCAGAAGATCAGGCCTATGCCCATGCCGCCGCTGAACAGCATAGCGATCCAACTCGTGAATCCGAATTCCGGCGTTTCGTCATCGGCGCCCAGCCTGATATGCCCGAACCGGCTGAGCATCAGGTACACGAGCAGCCCAAGGACGCCGGTGACCAGGCTTAGATAGAACCACTTGAAGTGGCTCAGTATCGCATCGGAGGTGTGTTGAAAGAATGCGCCAGCTTGTTCTGCAAGTATGACGCAGAGCAGGACGAAGCTAATGACCAACAGCTTTGACGCAACGGTTACGGTGGGATTAAGGCCCTTGAAAAGGCCTGTCTGTGCACGCATCGGAATGTCCCCTTTTGTTTTTGTTAAGGGTTCTTGTCGTGCGGGGCTCTGCTGCAAACCAACCGTTCACGGTGGCGTCTTGCCACATTTCGGCTGGTCAGGTGGGCGGTGTGCTTGTGTTTTTTTGGGCCCCGCTTGCCGCGACAAAATGAACTTCGGGACTCTGGCGGCACAACTTATTTATTTTCATTGATTCATGAGTTATCGGAATCAATAAGAGAACCTCTTCTTTTTCGACTCCCTCGTGAATGCAGGAAAGCTAGAAAAGTAATTCATGCAAATTTCTCACTAATTGGGCGAGAAAAAATCGTTTGTGGCAGTAGTGTGCGTTTTCCACACTCGGCGACAACGGATACGGCTTGCGTGCCTTCCGAGAATAGAAAACAAGCCCAATGAGGGGAGACAAAACAATGAACAACGCCATCTCTCAACGTATCCCGATCCAGCAGCTGGAAACCGTACTCGGCCCCATCCATCAAGCGACTGGCCTGAGCAACGAGTTCTACACCGAGCAGCGCATTTTCGAATACGAGCGCGACACCCTGTTCGGCCACACTTGGGCGTGCGTCGGTTTCGCTAGCGACCTGACCAAAAACGGATCGGTCAAGCCCGTCGATTTCATGGGCCTGCCTTTGCTGCTCATGCGCAACCGTGAAGGGCTGGTGCAGGTGTTCCACAACGTGTGTAGCCACCGTGGCATGAAGCTGGTGGAGCAGGCCGGTGAAGTACAAGGCGTGATTCGTTGCCCCTATCACTCGTGGACTTACGACTTGAACGGCAGCCTGCGCGGCACGCCGCATGTCGGCGGCATCAACCAGCACAAGGACGAGCGCTTCGCCTGCGAGAAGCACGGCCTCAAGCCCATCCGCAGTGCCATCTGGATGGATATGGTATTCGTCAACCTGTCCGGTGACGCCGAGCCGCTGGAGACAATGCTCGCTCCGTTGACTGCGCGCTGGTCGCAGTTCCTGGGTCAGGACGGCATGTCGCTGTTGCGCAGCCGGCCCGGCCAGGATGCGACCATGCTGGATATCGCCTGCAACTGGAAACTGGCCGTTGAAAACTACTGCGAGGCCTACCACTTGCCATGGGTTCACCCGAGCCTGAACACCTATTCCCGCCTGGAAGACCACTACAACATCCTGTTCAACGAGCGCTTTGCCGGACAGGGCAGCTATGCCTACAACCTGTCCGATGTCGCCGGCACGCACTTGCCGAAATTTCCGAGTTGGCCGCAGGACCGCCTGAAAAACGCGGAGTACGTGGCGTTCTTCCCCAACGTGTTGCTGGGCATCCAGGCTGATCACGCCTTCGCCATGCAGCTAGAGCCAATCGCGCCGGGTCGCACCCTGGAGCACCTGCGTGTGTTCTACGTCGGCGACGAAGCGCTGCAGGACGAGTACGCGGGCTGTCGCAACGCCGTTCTGGAATCCTGGAAGGTGGTATTCGCCGAGGACATCGCCTCGGTCGAAGGCATGCAGAAAGGTCGGCAATCTCCGGGTTACACCGGCGGCGTGTTCTCTCCTGAAATGGACGTCCCCACCCATCATTTCCACAAATGGGCGGCACGCGAGTTCCTCGCCGCTCAACGGTCGGCCTGAGGACGCTCGCATGAATTCGTTAGCTTCCCATTGGCTTAATTACATCGACGGTGAGTGGTGCGACAGCGATAGGCACCTGACCGTGAACAACCCCGGCAACGGAGAGCCCCTGGCGACCATTGCCGAGGCCAGCATCGCCGATACTGAGCGGGCACTGGTCGCGGCTCGGCGCTGTGTGGATAGTCGCGCGTTGAGCAAAGTGCGCCCGGCGCAACGCGTCAGCTGGCTGCTGGCGATTGCTGATGAAGTTCGCTCGGTGGCCGAAGAGGGCGCCTGGGTGCTCTGCCAGGAAAATGGCAAGAGCCTGAGGGATGCACGAGACGAGTTCATCGAAGCTGCGCGCTACTTCGAGTACTACGCCGGCATGGCCGACAAGATCGAAGGCGCCTCGATCCCATTGGGCGACGACTACATGGACTTCACCGTCTATGACCCGATGGGCGTCTCCGTGCAGATCGTCCCCTGGAATTTCCCGGTTTCGATCTGTGCGCGTTCGCTGGCGCCCGCCCTCGCGGCCGGCAACGCGGTGATCGTCAAGTCGCCGGAACTGTCACCGCTGGGCATCTGCATGCTGATCGAGGCGATCAATCGGGTCGGCCTGCCGCGTGGTGCGGTTAGCTTGCTTTGCGGGCGCGGCCGTGAGATCGGCGCGCACCTCGTTTCCCACCCCTCGGTGGACCAGATCGTGTTTACCGGTTCGGTGCCGACGGGGCAGAGCATTCTGCGTGCCGCGGCGGAGCGGGCCATCCCCAGCGTCATGGAGCTGGGTGGCAAGTCGGCCGCGTTGGTGTTCGCTGATGCCGACCTGGCGCAACTGCTGAGCAGCGTGAAGAGCGGCATCTTCTTCAACGCCGGTCAGGTCTGCTCCGCGATGTCTCGTCTGCTGGTGCAGCGCGACATCTATGAAGAGGTGATCGAGTCCGTCGTTCAGCTGGCCGAAGGTTTGAAGGTCGGTCTGGGACAGGATGATTCCGAGTTGACCCCCGTGATCAGCGCCGGTCAGTTGGACAGCATTCAGACCCTTTGCCAGCGCGCTGTTGCCGAGGGCGCGGTCGTCGCGACCGGCGGCGAGGCCTTCAATGATCGCGCCGGCCACTTCATGCGCCCGACCGTGTTCCGCGACGTTTCGCCGGACATGTGCATCGCGCAGGAAGAGGTCTTCGGGCCGGTGCTGGCGATCATTCCGTTCGATACCGAAGAGCAGGCAATCGAAATCGCCAACGGCACGGAGTTCGGTCTGGTCGCCGGTGTGTTCACCCAGGACCTGAGCCGGGCCATGCGTTGCGCGCGCCGGCTGAAGTCCGGCCAGGTATTCATCAACGAGTGGTATGCCGGTGGCATCGAGACGCCCTTCGGTGGGGTCGGCCTGTCCGGGTTCGGCCGTGAGAAGGGGCAAGAGGCTTTGTACAGCTACGTTCGCACCAAGAACGTGGCGATTCGCGTAGCGCAGGAGTGACCGTCATGTTCAAGACATGGTTGTGCGTTGTATGTGGCTTGATCTACGACGAGGCGAAGGGCTGGCCGCAGGACGGTATCGCGGCTGGCACACGCTGGGAGGACGTGCCCGAGGACTGGCTGTGCCCCGAATGCGGGGTGGGCAAGAGCGATTTCGAGATGCTAGACGTCAGCGAGGTGGCGGCAGCCGTCAGCGAGGCGCCCGTTCCGGTGCCGCCGACGTTTGCGCAACCGCAGCAGCCCATCGTCATCATCGGCAGCGGCCATGCGGGTTACGGTCTCGTGCAGGCGCTGCGCAAGGCTGACGAGAAAGTGGAAATCATCGTCATCACCCGCGAATGCGGTCATCTGTATTCCAAGCCCGCGCTGTCGATTGGCCTGGCACAGGGCAAGAGCATCGAGACGCTCAGCGGCGAAGCACCGTTCGCCATCGAGAAACGCCTGAAGATCAGCGTGCGTTCCTTCTGTGAGGTCCAGCGTATCGACACCGCTACGAAAACGCTGCATACCAACCTGGGCGATCTGGCCTACGGGCAGCTGGTGTTGGCGAGCGGTGCGGAACCGATTCGCCTGCCGATCGACGGCAACCGGGAAGCCATCGTCAGCGTGAACAACCTCGAGGATTACAAGGCGTTTCGCAGCGCCCTGGTCGGCAAGCGGCGCATTGCGATTCTGGGTGACGGCCTGATCGGTTGCGAGTTTGCCAACGACCTGGCCGCCAGTGGTTTCGAGGTCAGTGTCATCGGGCTGGGGCGCTGGCCAATGGAGCGGCTGCTGCCCCAGGAAGTCGGTGCGCAACTGCAAAACGCTTTGCAGGCGCAGGGGGTGCGATGGCATCTGCAGAACACCCTGAAGCGTGTCGATAAGACCGATGCTGGTTATCGGTTGCTGCTCGCTGACGGCGCACAGCTGGAGGCGGACATCGTCCTATCGGCGGTTGGACTTTGTCCAAGCGTCGCCCTGGCAGAGCGCGCCGGGTTGGCGATCGGCCGCGGTATCCAGGTGGACGACCACATGCGCACCTCGCAGCCGGGCGTCTTCGCTCTGGGTGATTGCATCGAGATCGATGGGCAGTTGCTGCCGTATCTCGCGCCCATCAACCAAGGCGTGCAAGCGCTGACCCGGACCTTGCTCGGCCAGCCGACCCGGGTCAGCTACCCGCACATGCCGATCATTGTGAAGACGCCGGCTGCGCCACTCAGCGTGCTGCCGCCTGCACCAGGCTGTGAGGGGGACTGGAAATGCACAGCCACAACCGATGGCATGAGCGCCGGCTTCTACGACACGCAGGGTCATCTGCGCGGGTTCGTACTGCTCGGCAAGGAAGCGCAAACCCAGCGCAATGCCTGGCTGCAGTCGTGCCATACCACTGATCGTGCGGTTGCCTGAGGGAATCCTGATGACTACAACAATCAACCTACCGCACGACGACAGCACATGCGGTTGGTACGCCAACCTGCCGGAACGGGCGGCAATCAAACGGCTCGACGGTCAGCAGCGCGCCGACTACGCGGTTATAGGCGCCGGCTTCGCCGGGCTGGCGGCGGCCCGGCGGCTGGCGGTGCTCAACCCTCAGGCGCGCATCCTGCTGATTGATGCTCAGCGCGTTGGCTACGGTGCTTCGGGTCGCAACTCGGGTTTTGTGATCGATCTGCCGCACAAGTTCGCATTGGAGCATCCCGATCCGCTTCACAAGCAGCGACTGCTTGGCCTCAACCGTGCTGCGATCAGCCAGCTCGAGCAGCTGGTCAAGCAGCATCGCATCGAGTGCCAATGGTCCCGCGCCGGTAAGTATCAAGGGGCGGTGGGCGAGCGAGGCCTGGCCTATCTCGAGCATTTCCGGCATCTGCTCTCCGATCTCGGCGAGCCGTTTCAGGATGTCGAACGAAAAGCGCTGGCAAAGACCCTCGGGACCGATCATTACAGCGGCGCGATCTTCACGCCGGGCTGTTATCTCATGCAGCCGGCGGCGTTGGTCGCCGGGCTGGCCAACGCCTTGCCGGCAAATGTGGAATTGCTGGAAGAGTCGCCCATCAATCGGTTGGAGCGGGACGGGAAGGGGGGATGGCTGCTGCATGCGCGGCAGGGCACAGCGCACTGCAATCAACTGTTGCTGGCAACCAGCATCTTTACCCGTGAGTTCGGTTATTTGCGCAATCGCTTGCTGCCGGTGATGACCTTCGCTAGCTGGACGCGCCCGCTCACGGACGACGAAATGGTGGCCTATGGCGGGCAGCTGGACTGGGGCCTTACCCCGGCTGACCACGCTGGCACAACGGTGCGTATGACGCAGGACCGTCGGCTGATCATCCGCAACACCTACAAGCATGTGCCCAGATATGGCCGCAGCACGAGCGACGGCATGCGCGAAAAGGTCCGCGAAGCGCATCGTGCAGCGTTCCTGAAGCGCTTCCCGCAGCTGGCCGCTGTGCCCTTCAGTCATACCTGGGGCGGTGTGTACGCTATCTCGCGTAACTTCACCAACTTCTTCGGCGAGCTGGAGAAAGGGGTGTATGCCTCTGCTTGCGACAATGGGGTCGGCGCGGCATGGGGCACCATCTCCGGAACGCTCCTGGCTGACCTTGTATCCGGGGTGGAGTCCTCTCAGCTGAACGATATTCGCACGGTCACCGGGATGCCTTCGCTCAATCCTCCTGAGCCGTTTCTCGGCCTGGGCGTGCGTTCGCGAATTCGCCTGGCCGCCTGGAACAGCCGGAGCGAGCTATGATCCGCCCCGCGTCGCAATCCCCCGTGTTGCACATCGATCACGAGGATCTGGCATTCACCTTGCGAGGCGGCCCGCCTGGCGCGGCCTATGTGGCGCGTGCGGTGAGCAACGAGATCTCACCGAACATGGGCATCGGCTTCGCACGTTGGGAAGGTGCAGAAGTGTCGTGGACGCTCCTCTACGATGAGGCGATTTTCGTCATAGAAGGACTTTTCGAGCTGAAGGCGAACGGGGAGGTGTATCGCGTCCGTCCCGGCCAGTTGCTATGGATTCCAGAGGGAACTGAGCTGGTTTATGGGGGGCAGGCACTGTTCGGCTACGTCGTCCACCCAGGCGACTGGAAGGCTCGTCACGGGCTCGAGTAATGTTGCAGCGATAACGTGCCGCCACTCCTTTACAGGGGCGGCGGCGCTTTTCATTTCAGCTGGAAATCAAAAACATGTTGATGCTTGCACGAAGCTTCGGTGCGCTCTATCTGGCGACGGTGCTAATGCAGTTCGGGGCTACGTTGATGATGACGTACCTGGCACTGAGCATGGCCGGCAATGGTGGCGAAGGACTCGGTGGCGGTGCGCTGATGGCGGCCAACTCGCTTGGCATGGTGCTGGGGGCGAGTATCGGTTCCCGGTTTATTCAGACCGTGGGGCACATTCGAACTTACGCAGCCTGCGCAGGCATCATTGCTGCCGTGGTGCTTTCCCACGCGTTTTTCGACAATCTCGGCATTTGGCTGCTGTTACGCTGCGTCATGGGTGCGGCCACGATGTGCCAATTGATGGTGTTGGAGAGCTGGCTGAACGAGCAGACACATAGCGAGCACCGAGGCCGGGCGCTGGCCTTGTACATGGTCGCCAGCTACGTAGGGATGGCGCTTGGGCAGCTTGCCTTGACGGTCAACGGCGATCTCGGATCGCAGGTGCTGATCGTTGTCGCGATAGCCTTCTCGCTGTGCCTGGTGCCGGTCGCATTGACCCGTAGCCTGCATCCCGCTGCGGTGGAGCCCGTACCCATTTCGATCACCTTGTTCCTTCGGCGGCTTCCTCTGTCGCTCGCCACCATCCTGGTGTCCGGCATGATCAACGGCAGCTTCTTCGGCTTGTCCGCGATCTATGCAAGGAAGTTGGGCTTATCGACCGCAGAAGTAGGGCAGTTCATGGCGCTGGCGATTGGCGCAGGCCTGCTGGCGCAATGGCCGCTCGGCTGGATTTCCGATCGGTTGCCGCGCGCCAGCCTGATCCGCGTCGTTGCGTTACTCCTGTCCATCGCGTGCTTGCCGCTAACGGGCATCGTCCAGTTGACACTGCCGTGGCTGCTGGTTTTCAGCGCATCGGTAGGTTTTTTTCAGTTCTGCCTTTACCCGCTCGGCGCTGCCTTGGCCAACGACAACATCGAGTCGGAGCTGCGAGTCCCGTTGGCGGGCATGGTATTGCTGACGTTCGGCGCCGGGGCCTGTCTCGGTCCGCTGATCGCCGGGGGCGTGATGCACCTGTATGGCTCGTCCTGGCTTTATGCTTATCTCGCCGTCTGCGCGGCGCTACTGGCGGTCGCGGTCAGCCAGCGCAAGGTGAAAGGTGACCATCTGCGTGAAGACGCACCGTTGCATCAGCCCGTCATGCCCAACGCCCTGGCGAGCTCGGCGATCATTGCATCCGTGGAGCAGAGCGCGGTTGCCGAGGAGGGAACTTCGTCACAAAGCCACGAGGAGGCGTCAGTCGAGCGCCCGGCGTAATGAGCTCAGTGTTCGGTCGATCGGGGCGATTGCCATTGGATACATGGGGCGGCGCATCGGTTGCTGCGCGACATGCGGCCCGCACTTATCGAATGAAACAGCCTCGAATCTGTGAGCCATTCACGGCTCGACCGGAGGTGATTCATGAGTATCGATCCGCTCGACAGACCCCATGACCAGCAGCCCGTGCCGGGGCAGGACCAGAACCCCAGTCATTCCCCTGAGCCTGATTTCATCACGGATAATCCAGACGTCCAGCCAGGTTCTGGTAATGGCACAAGGCCCACCGATCAGCCGGGAAAAGCGCCAGAGTTCGACCCGAATGAGCCGGGTCTGGGTAATCCGCTCCCTTAATCCGTTCCAGAACAGAAAACGAGCCCAGCCTTTGAGCTGGGCTTTGTTTTGCCGGAACGTTCGTGAGCCGTTCTACCATTCAGTGTTGAATGATTATTCACGAATCATGAATTCAAAAAACGAAGATACGATATTGAGTTACGTATTGCATTCAATGATCTTGCCGAGCAGGTCTAACAGTAGGTGCCGTGTCTTCGGACACTCGCATAACAAGCTCAAGCGAGAACAGCCATGAATCGCCCCAGGACTCTTTACGAAAAGCACATCGATTCCCATACGGTCTGCAACCTCGACGACCAAGGCCATGTATTGCTCTACATCGACCGCCAAGTCGCCAACGAATACACCAGCCCTCAGGCCTTCAGCGGCCTGCGGCATGCCAACCGCAAGGTTTGGCGCCCGGCAGCCACGTTGGCAGTCGTCGATCATGTCAACCCAACGAGCCCGGACCGTATCGCCACGATGCCCGATCCAGGCGGTGCGCGGCAGGTTTCCTCCTTCGGGGAGAACTGTCGCGACTTCGGTATCGAGCTGTTCGATGTGCTGGACAAGCGACAGGGCATCGAACACGTCGTCGCCCCTGAACAGGGCTTCATTCTGCCCGGCATGGTGGTCGCAGCAGGGGACAGCCACACCACCACCTATGGCGCGCTGGGTGCATTTGGCTTTGGCATCGGCACGTCCGAAATCGAACACCTGCTGGCAACCCAGACGCTGGTCTACAAGCGCCTGAAAACCATGCGCGTGCACGTGCGGGGCGAGCTCGGTAACGGCCTGACGTCCAAGGACATCATCATGGCGCTGATCCGCCGCATCGGTGCGTCTGGCGCGACCGGATACGCGATCGAATTTGCCGGACCCACGATCGAAGCCTTGAGTGTCGAAGCTCGGATGACGATCTGCAACATGGCGGTCGAAGCGGGTGCGCGTGGCGCCTTCATGGCGCCGGACGAAAAGGTCTACGCCTATCTCGCGGACAAACCCCGTGCACCAGAAGGCGCGCTCTGGGAACAGGCCGTGGCGCGCTGGCGTGAGCTATACAGCGACCCGGGCGCTGAATTCGACGCCGACATCGATCTGGATGTCGGCACGCTGGAGCCCATGGTCACCTGGGGTACAAGTCCCGATCAGGCGGCTGCAATCAGTGACCGGGTTCCGGACCCGCTGAATGAGCCCGATGCCGTCCGCCGTCAGGATACTCAGCGCGCCCTGCGTTACATGGGCCTCGAACCGGGAGAGTGCTTGTCGGATATCGAGATCAGCCACGCCTTCATCGGTTCTTGTACCAACGCGCGGATCGAGGATCTTCGCGATGCGGCGCGTGTCGTGCGTGGCCGCAAAGTGGCGGCTCACGTACGGGCCATGGTCGTTCCTGGCTCCACCCAGGTACGTGCCCAAGCCGAAGCCGAAGGGCTTGCCAAAATCTTTCTTGATGCGGGTTTCGAATGGCGCCAGTCAGGTTGCTCGATGTGCCTGGCGATGAATGACGATGTGCTGTCTCCCGGTGATCGCTGTGCGTCCAGTACCAACCGGAACTTCGAGGGCCGTCAGGGGGCAGGAGCGCGTACGCATTTGATGAGCCCTGCGATGGTCGCTGCCGCTGCGGTGTCGGGCCGTTTGACCGATGTTCGTTCGTTGTCCGAGGAGGCTTGAGATGGAACCCTTCGTTACCATTAGCGGCACGGCTGCCCCCATGTTGGCGGCCAATGTCGACACCGATGTGATCATGCCCAAGCAGTTCCTCAAGGGTATTGACCGCAACGGTCTCGATCGCGGCGTGTTCTTCGATCTGCGCTGGCTGCCGAACGGTGAGCCGAACCCGGACTTCGTGCTCAATCAGCGGCCCTGGAACGAGGTCAGTTTTCTGGTCGTCGGGCCCAATTTCGGTTGTGGCTCGAGCCGCGAACATGCGGTCTGGGGGCTCAAGCAGCTCGGCATCCGCGCATTGATCGGAACCAGCTTCGCTGGGATCTTCTTCGATAACTGTCAGCGCAATGGCCTGTTGCTGATCCAGCTGAGCGATGCGGAACTGCGTGAGGTCGGGCAACTGGTCGCCCGGCCTGAGTTCGCGACGATTCGCATCGACCTCGGCGAACAGAAGATAGTACTTCAGGAAGGACGGTCGATCGAGTTCGCCATCGACGCGTTGCGCAAAGAAGCCCTCTTGCTCGGGCTGGACGCCATTGGCAGCACCTTGCAGCGCACCGATCAGATCACGGCGTTCGAGATCCGGCACCTGCAGGCCAACCCCTGGCTTGCCTGATTTATGCCCTGGGCCGGCCCTGGCTTCGGCCCGGCTTGGCCCAGGGCGAACCAGCCCCAGCGGGGCCTGTGAGACGTCATTCGCGTCGGCGCGTCGCACAGTACTGTGCGGATTACAGTGAAATCGCGCGGAAGTGTTCTTCTAAAAATTCCACACAGACCCTTAGCTTGGCCGAGTTGGACAGGCGCGTCGGGTAGACTGCCCAGACGTTCGCGCTCTGGCTGTAGTCCGGTAGCACCTGTACCAACTCGCCAGTTTCCAGCAGCGGCCTCACGTCCCATAACGAGCGCAGCAAAATCCCTCTACCGTGCAGCGCCCATTGCAGCACGATTTCTCCGTTGTTCGAGGACAGCGGGCCGCTGATGCGAACGCTATGCTGCTTGCCGGCACGATCCAGCGCCCAGACGCCAAATGCGTTGTTACGCTCTTTCAATACCAGACAATCGTGGCGTTGGAGGTCGTCGAGGCTTTGCGGCGTGCCGCGCCGAGCGAGGTATTCGGGTGTGGCGCAGAGAATCCGTTTGTTGGTCACCAGGCGTTTGCTGATGTGCTGCCCCGGCAGGTCGTCGCCGACGCGAATCTCAAGGTCGAACCCTTCGCCGACCAGGTCAACGACGCGGTCGAACACCTCCAGGCGGATCTCCAATTCAGGATAGCTCTCCGCCAATAAGGAAATGGCTGGCGCGACGTGGTTACGGCCGAATCCGAACGAGCTGCTGATGTGCAGCAATCCCCTCGGGGTCTGCCGTGCTTGCGAGAGTTCGTCGAACAGGTCGTCCAAATCACCCAGGATGCGCACGGCCCAGCGTTGAGCGCGTTCGCCATCCTCAGTCAAAGCGATACGGCGAGTGGTGCGGTGCAGCAGCCGCGCTTTCAGTGCGCTTTCCAGAATTTGGACGCGCTTGCTGATATAGGCGGGGGATACCCCAAGCTCATCCGCAGCCCCGGCAAAGCTCTGTTTGCGAATTACCGTGAGGAAAACCCGCAGGTCTTCCGGTAATGGCAATTGATCACGAAGTGTGTTCACGGCGCCATGTTCCACCTATTTGTTTCACGTTTGGTGAATATAACATGGTGACAGCTGGGCTTATCAGACGAGTCCGCTCCCCTAAATCCACACACCAAACATCCAAGCTGGCCGCCTGCTCAGACCACCAACGTGCCGCGGAACCCCCTCGCGGCGTAATAAGATTGCGCGCCGTTGTGATAAACGAAAACACAGTCATAGCGACGGTCACAAAAGAGCGCACCCCCAAGCTTTCTGATGGCAGAGGGTGTTTGCACCCAGCTGGAGGTCTTGGCATCGAAGCAGCCTAGTTTCTGCAGGTCCCGATACTGGGCTTCCGTCAGAATCTCGATGCCCAGGTCGGCAGCCATCTCGGTAGCACAGTTGGCCGGCTTGTTCTCCTTTCTTGAGTCCAGGGCCGCCCGGTCATAACAGAGGCTTCTACGGCCAGCGGGACTTTCGGCAGAACAGTCGACGAAGATGATCTCGCCCGTGTCCGTATCGCGAGCTATCACGTCTGGCTCGCCGCCAGTGCTCTCCATGTTCTGCAGCGCTTGCAGTTTTTCCGGCGAAGCCTCCAGCCTGGTACACACCTGAGGCCATTCAATACCTTCATGCCGGCACATGTTCGCCTCGAAGCGAACCTTCAGCGTGCCAATTAGCGCCTCTCGCTGCTTTGCATTCATGTCCGCAACCTCCCTGACGTGTCATCTCGAATACGATCGTTCAGCGCAGAACCCATCCGAGCCGTGCGACTGATGAAATGACTGGCAGATTAGCAGGTGCTCGTAGCGGTCTTGTTCCGTCTGTTTTGCCCGAGGCATGACGGACCGACCGATGTGTCTGCAGATTCATTCGACGTCGCGGATGAGTGGGGCACTGCCTGGCAGCTGTGCGGCCAATGCATCGACGGCGAGACGCACTCTCAACGGTAGCCGTGGGGTTTGCAGCCAGAGCGCGTACACATCGTAGAGATGGCCTGGCTGCTGGGGAAACACCTGCACCAGTGTGTTGGCAAGGATGCGTTCATGTACCAGCCAGTAGGGAAGCCAGGCCAGGCCGATGCCAGTGGTTGCTGCGTCAGCTATCGCGTCGAGGTCGTCCAGGCATAGGCGGTAACGGGGCAGAATTTCCAGAGGTGCTTGACCATCGTGGGGAAATAGCCAGGGCGCCACCGGGCCTGAGCGTCGATAGGCGATGGCTTGATGCTCGCTTAGGTCCTCGATCCGCTGTGGCTGGCCATGTTCGAGGAGATAGCCGGGGGCGGCGCAGACCACCATGGTTTGCCTTGCAACGCGTCGCGCCACCAGGTTGGTGTCATCCGCCGGGACGCCGGTGCGGATCGCAAGGTCGAAGCCGTCTTCGGCCAGGTCCGAGAGCCGATCGTTGAAAGAGATATCGAGTTCGAGGGCGGGGTATTGCCGGGCCAGTTCCAGCAGAACCGGCGCGACGCAGTGTCTACCGAAGTGTACAGGCACCGTGACTCTCAGCTTCCCCCTTGGCTCGGCCATATGGTCAGCGGCGAGCGCCTCGGACAGTTCCACTTCCGCGAGGATCGCCCGACAGCGTTCGTAGTAGGCATTGCCGATACCCGTCAGGCTTTGACGCCGCGTGGTCCGGGAAATCAGCCGCACGCCGAGGCGCTCTTCGAGCGCGCGAATGTGCTTGCCCACCATAGGCCCGGAAAGGTCCAGAGCGTTGCCTGCGGCAGCGAAAGACCCGAGTTCGACGACCCTGACGAATACCGCCATGCTGGTGAGCCGGTCCATTGGAAACTCCTGGTTTCGAGTGTTTTATCTTATCCGTCATTTATCACGCATCTCCGGGCTTGGGATAGTTGATTGCATCCATTTGGTTTCTATTTTGGAGGCAGGAAATGACGCGAGCAGTGCGGTTTCACGAACATGGCGGCCCCGAAGTCCTATGCATCGAGCAGGTGGATATACCGAAGCCGGGACGGGGAGAAGTCCGGATACGCGTGAAGGCGTTGGGAATCAATCGGGCGGAAACGCTGTTGCGCGAGGGGCGTTATATCGAGCAAGCCATCTTCCCCTCGGGGCTTGGACTGGAGGCGGCGGGCATCGTCGAGAGTGTGGGTGAAGAGGTGGAAGGGCTGGAGCCAGGGGACGCGGTCAGTGTAGTGCCGCCGCAGTCCATGGTCCGTTGGCCCGCATATGGCGAGCTGGCGCTGTTTCCTGCCGAACTGATCGTCAAGCATCCGCCTGTTCTTGCCTGGGAGGAGGCTGCGGCGATCTGGATGCAGTACCTCACCGCTTACGGCGCGCTGGTGGACATCGCCGAGCTCGGCAAGGATGACTTCGTGGTGGTGACGGCAGCCTCCAGCAGCGTCGGCCTGGCGGCTATCCAGATCGCCAATCTGGTGGGCGCAACGCCAATCGCCGTCACTCGCACATCAGCCAAACGATCCGCTTTGAGTGCGGCCGGTGCCCGCCATGTGATTGCGATGGCAGAGGAGGATCTTGCTGTCCGTCTCAAGGAAATCACAGGCCCAAGGGGTGCACGGGTAGTGCTGGACCCTATTGGCGGCCCGCTGTTCGAGCCGTTGACCGAAGCGATGGCGCAAGGCGGTATTCTCCTCGAATACGGTGGGCTCAGCCCGGAGCCAACGCCGTTCCCGCTATTCACGGTGCTCAGCAAGTCGCTCACTCTGCGTGGTTACCTCGTGCACGAGATCACCACTGACCGCGCACGTCTCCAGGCGGCCAAGACCTTTATTCTCAACGGTCTGGAGTCAGGTGTGCTGCGTCCGGTGATCGCGAAGGTGCTTCCCTTCGAGCAGATAGCTGAAGCGCATCGCTTCGTTGAATCGAACGAGCAGTTTGGCAAGGTCGTGGTTACGCTATAGGTGCCAGGGCGGTGCGGGCTATGGGTGGTGGCGAGCAAGGTGTGGTGCAGATGTCGCTTCACTGCTCGCCCCGTCATCTGCTTTGGTGGGAAGCTGCCGCCAAGCTCCACGCCCTATGTTTCTGCGACGTGCCCTGGTGCCTGGTATCCGGTGGTTCGTTCCCGCGGTTCATTCATCCGCCGATGGAGTGAACGAACCCGCTCCCATCCGGGCACTGATTTTCCTAGCCGCGCCCAGCAAGCGCTGCGCCGCTTCGCCATCCACCTCTGCCATGAAGCCTGGCTCGGCGCCGACTATCGTGATGACGCCCGCCAACCGCTGATTGCCGCTGAACAGCGGCGCGGACAGTGCGTTGACGCCTGCCATCAGCAGGCCGTGCACGGGTTGGATGTGGGTGCGTTGCAGTTCGCTCATGGTGGCGAACAGGGCGGTGGAGGAAGGGGCGGACGGGAGCTTCATTTCTTCCTCGCGCAACTCGGCCGTTTCCGCATTCGGCATGAAGGCGTTGAACACCAAACCGGTGGACGAACCCAGCAGCGGCAGCACCGAGCCCACCTGCGTCACCAGCGTGACGGCCCGGACCGCCTGCTCGACATGCACGACGGCCGGCCCGCGGTTGCCCCAGACGGCGAGAAAGCAGGTTTCGTTGAGCTCGTCGCGCAGTTGCGCCAGATGCGGCGTGGCCAGTTTGACCACGTCCAGCCGGCCCAGCGCGGCCAGCCCGACGAACAAGGCAGCGCGGCCCAAGCCGTAGTGATTGGTCAGCGGATCCTGCTCGGCGAAGCCGCTGGCCATCAGCGCCTGCAGATAACGATGGACCTTGCTGGCGGGCATGCCGACGTGTTCGGCCAGGCGCGACAGTGACGTGGCAGGAGCCAGTTCGGCCAATGCAGTGAGGATGTCCGTGCCCACCTCGGCGGCCTGTACTTTCTGTCGGCGAGGCGCCGTATCCGCGTTGCTGTCTGCCATGAGTTCAGCTGTCCTGTGTCTGCGGCCACTTTTCTGAAGGCGCTGTTTATAGCTTGACGCCTCGGTGAGTTCAAATTACTTTTTGCGTAAACGCATTACGCTAAAGAGATACAGCTATGCAACGACAACAACAATCTGGTGAAACTGCTCGATATCTGTCCGGCTTCGGCAATGAATTCAGTAGCGAGGCCTTGCCGGGCGCGCTGCCGGTCGGCCAGAACTCCCCGCAGAAGGTGCCGTACGGCCTCTACACCGAGTTGCTCTCCGGCACGGCCTTCACCGTGCCCCGCAGCGAAGCGCGTCGGGCCTGGCTGTATCGAATCCGTCCTTCGGCCAACCATGGCCAGTATCAGCGTCTGGATCGTCAGCTCGGCAGCGAGCTGGGACCGGTCACACCCAATCGGCTGCGCTGGAACCCCGAGCCATTCCCTGAGACCGCGACGGATTTCCTCGATGGTCTGATGTGTGTGGCGGCCAATTTCGAGCCCGACCAGCCGGCGGGAGCGAGCATCTATCGTTACGCGGCGAACGTGTCGATGGAGCGAGTCTTCTTCAATGCTGATGGCGAACTGTTGCTGGTGCCGCAGCAAGGTGCGCTGAAGCTGGTCACCGAACTGGGCGTGCTCGAGGTGGGCCCGCTTGAGATCGCGGTAGTCCCGCGCGGCATGCGCTTTCGCGTCGAGTTGCTGGACACGACTGCCCGCGGCTACGTGTGCGAGAACCATGGCTGTGCCTTGCGTCTGCCGGATCTGGGGCCGATCGGCAGCAACGGCCTGGCCAATCCGCGTGACTTCCTGGCGCCCGTTGCGCAATTCGAAGAGCGCGACGAACCCGTTCAGCTGGTGCAGAAATTCCTCGGCGAACTCTGGGCCACCGAGCTCGGGCACTCGCCGCTGGACGTGGTCGCCTGGCATGGCAACAACGTGCCCTACAAGTACGATCTGCGCCGGTTCAACACGATCGGCACTGTCAGCTTCGACCACCCGGATCCCTCGATCTTCACCGTACTGACCTCGCCCAGCGCCATCCACGGCATGGCCAACATCGACTTCGTGATCTTCCCGCCACGCTGGATGGTGGCGGAAAACACCTTTCGACCGCCGTGGTTCCACCGCAACCTGATGAACGAATTCATGGGCCTGATCGATGGCGCCTACGATGCCAAGGCCGACGGTTTCTCGCCCGGTGGTGCTTCGCTGCACAACTGCATGAGCGCCCACGGCCCGGATCACGTGTCGACTGAACAGGCGATCAACGCCGAACTCAAACCGCACAAGATCGAGAACACCATGGCCTTCATGTTCGAAACCGGCCAGGTGCTTCGCCCCACGCGCCAGGCGTTGGAAAGCCCGCAACTGCAGGACGATTACGACAGCTGCTGGGCTGGCCTGGCCAAGACTTTCGACAAGAAACAGAAATAACAGGACTGCACAGACCATGACCGAACAAAACATAACCGCGGAAAAGGGACTACGCAGTTGGGTCGAATCGGCTAATGGCCATTCGGACTTTTCCCTCGCCAACCTGCCGCTGGGGGTCTTCAGCCGGAACGGCGGGCTACCGCGCGGCGGCGTTGCGATCGGCGACTGCATTCTCGACCTTGCCGCAGCTTGCGATGCAGGCCTGTTCGAAGGGCGCGCCGCCGAAGCGGCGAAGGCCGCCAGCGCCAGCAGCCTCAACACCTTCTTCGCGCTGGGGGCGTCGGCTCGCAAAGCGTTGCGCGAGGCGCTGCAAGGCTTGCTCGCCGAGACCTGCGAGCACCGTGATCGTCTGCGCGCCATGGGCGAAACCCTGCTGCAGCCGATGAGCCAATGTCAGATGCATCTCCCGGCCAAGGTGGGCGACTACACCGACTTCTATGTGGGCATCCATCACGCCAACAACGTCGGCAAGTTGTTCCGCCCGGATAATCCCTTGTTGCCGAACTACAAATACGTACCCATCGGTTATCACGGTCGTGCATCGACCATCGATGTGTCCGGCGCCACGGTCAAGCGGCCCAATGGCCAGACGCTGCCGCCTGGCGCCAGCGAGCCGAATTTCGGCCCCAGCAAGCGCCTGGATCACGAGCTGGAATTGGGAATCTGGATCGGGGAAGGCAATGCCCGAGGCGAGGCGATTTCGATCAGCGAAGCGGGCGCTCACGTGGCAGGTTTCTGTTTGCTCAACGACTGGTCGGCGCGCGATCTGCAGGCCTGGGAATATCAACCGTTGGGGCCGTTCCTGTCCAAGAGTTTCGCCACCAGCGTCTCGCCCTGGGTGGTAACGCCCGAGGCCCTGGAACCGTTCCGCTGCGCGCAGCCGGCGCGTCCCGAAGGCGATCCTCAGCCGCTGCCGTATCTGTATGACGAAAAGGATCAGCGGCAGGGCGCTCTGGACATCGAGCTGGAGGTGCTGCTGCAGACCCAGGCCATGCGCGACAAGGATCTGCCGGCGCAGCGCATCACCCTCAGTAGCACGCGCAACATGTATTGGACCGTGGCTCAGATGATCGCCCACCACAGCGTCAATGGCTGCAGCCTGCAGCCGGGCGATCTGTTCGGCTCCGGCACGTTGTCCGGTGAGACCACCGATAGCTGCGGGAGCCTGCTGGAGATCACCCAGGGCGGCAAACAGTCGCTGGAACTGGCGAGCGGCGAAACCCGTACCTTCCTCGAAGACGGCGATGAGATCATCTTCAGGGCGCGCTGCCAGCGCGAGGGGTATGGCGCAATCGGGTTCGGCGAATGCCGCGGTCGGGTGCTACCCGCTTCGCGCTGAAGCGGTTCTCATGAAGCCCGGTTGCCGGTCCGGCAACCGGGCTTTTTTCGCGCCGATTTATCAGGGCACCCGGGCGGTTTCCATCGATGGTGCCGGGCCGGTCGCTGCGTTGCGCATCTGCTCGGCGAGCGCGGCGGTGAATTCTTGGGCCGCCGACCAGCGCAAATGAACAGCATCGACGAACGAGGTTACCGGTGTTTTCCAATCCTTGTCGGCGTTCCAGTAGGTAGCACCGGTGGCACTGATAGAGTTCAGGACGCGCCTGTCGAAGTCGGCCAGAAAAGTGCCGTCCGGGTCGTATTTCTCTTTCCATTCCGGATGCAGCGGGGTTGAAACGACCATCAGCCGTCGACCTTCCTGCTGCAGGCGTGTGCCCATGTCCCTTAGCGCCTTGAAGCAGCTGCGATCCAGCGGCTCCGGACGGCCATATAACAACTCGCGAGTGTTGGGGGTATCCAGCGGGCCATCGCCGAACCGGTTGAATACCAGCGGATCCCACTCGATCTGTCCGGCTCGTTGGGCCTTCACCGTCAGTGCGTTGCGTACCAGTGACTTCGGTGAGAAATAGCGCAGGTAGTGGCTCCAGGGAGATGCTTTTTCATAGACGTAGGGATCGACGTGCTCGCGGTTGAACACGGCAGTCGGCACGCGCCAGCAGCCAGCGAAATCCTGTGGGTCAGCGATCATTACGACGCTGCGGATGCTGGGCTCGCGATCGAGCAACCAATTGCCCACGTACGTGGACTGATTGGCGAAAAGACCGCAGAACGCGCCGTTCATGGGGCGGAGTTCCGGCATCGTCTGCACCAGCACATTACCGTCGACGTGACGCCAGGCCACAGACGAACCGATTATCACAAGGTTCGGTGACTGAATCGGGTTGTCGCGCATGAAGCTGAGCTTCTCGTCCGCACAGGAGATGTTCGAGAAGGCCGGCGGCGGCAGATTGCCGGTTCGGTCCAGCACCAGCAGCGTTAGACAGAACAGGGCCAACGCACCGAACAAGCCGGCGAACAAGGACAGTAGATACCGCGAACGCACCTGGCCCGGCGCGCTGGCCGTGCTTGCTTTTCCGCTTTCGATGGTGCTTCCGTCCTTGGGAAATTCAGCGGTATGGGCCATGGCTATTTTCCTTCGAGTTTGGCGCTGATGACCTGGGCGAAGTGGCCTACGTTGCGCAGCGATTCCAGCTCGGCGGTCCGAAACTTGATGCCGAAGCGCTGTTCGGCCGCAACGGTGAGCATGACGTGGGTCTGGCTGTCCCAGCCCTCGATGTCGTTGGCGGTCATGTCCGGTGAGAGCACGATGCTGTCGTCGTCGAATACGTCATGAAAAACCGGGGTGAGCGCCTTGAGTACTTCTGCTTCGGTCATGCTGATACCTCGATGAAATGATGGGAAGTGCGGATAGAGTCGAGTGCGAAGCGCCAGAAGGTCGCGTCGCTCGTCGCATCGGCAGGTGTTGGATGCTGGGCGAATCCGAGCCGCGGATAGTGTTCGGCGACCATTCCGTTGCGCTCGGTCGGGCGATACTCGCCGATCAGCGCGCGATAGCCGGCTGCGACGGCCGCGCGAGCGAGCACCTCGAGCACCGCGTCTTCGACCTGTCGACCGAGCACCCGGCAGCTCATCAGCCAGCTGTCGATCAGAAGTTCATCCGCCCCAACACTGGCATCAGGGCGCGCCAGCACCACGCTGATCAAGCCGTTGTCGCCGAATTTATCGGCCAGCCGGATCGCCAGCGCCACCGAGCGTGGATCGCCGGCGATACGCTCGACTTCTGCCTCGCTGTAGCGGCGGGTGGTGAGGTTGAACTGGTTGGTTTTGTTTATTAGCTGAGTGCTGCGGGCGAGCTCGGCAGTGCCGATCGGGGTGGCGGTCAGCACCATTTCCAGCCCGCGCAGGTAGCCTTCCATGTCGGTCGCCTGGCTCATCGCTGCCTTGCGCTCGGCGTTCAGTGCATAGTTGCGCCCGCGGGTGGCATCGTCCGAGGTGAAGGAGACCGCCTCGAAGTAGCCGGCCGCCGCCACGCGAGCAGGATAGTCGGCTACATCGTCCGGCAGCTCGGGCACCGCGACCTCCGGCAGCTCACGCCGCACGATGTCGCGCTCGGCCGGGTTGTCGTCGACGAAGACGAGGCTGTCCAGGCCGATGTCCAGCATCGAGGCGATGCGCCGCAGGTTGCCGGCCTTGTCTTCCCAGTTCGCCACGAACGCTGCGATGTCGCTGCGCTTGAGTGCCATCTCCGAGTGGTTGAAGGCTGCTTCGGCCACACTCAGGTCGTTCTTGCTGCACACCGCAAGGATGATGCCGCGCCGGGCCAGCAGGGCCGCATAGCGTTGGAACGCCAGATAGGCCTCGCCGCTGGGCGAGCCCTGGCCGAGATGGATGCCGTCGACGCCGTCGTCGCCGATCACGCCGCCCCACAGCGTGTTGTCCAGATCCAGCACCAGGCATTTGCGCGACAGGCCGACGCTCGCCGCGGCGATGCGAGCCAACTGGTCGCCATACAGCGGCGCGAGGTTGGGGCTGACCAGTTGCTTGGCCTGGTGCCAGCGCAGCGGTTCGGCCAAGCCATCACCATAGCCGCCACGTGCCGCTTCCCAGGCAAGGTCCATCAGCAGCACGCCGTCTTTGCGGGCCGCGGCGCGGATGGCTGCATTCAAGCACTCGATCACGGCACCGGGCGAGGCCGGCACCAGGGCCTCGAACGAGCCGAAGAGCGGCGGGTCGGCGGGTACGATGGTTTGTTGCACCACCTGCGCGGCGTAACGCTCGCGGGCGCGGCGCCAAAGCAGGCGCAACTCGTCGACACGCTCGGTCACCGCCGCCTCGACCTCTTCCTGCGAGGCATCCAGGGGCAGCCGCAGCGGCGCGTCGCGGGCATCGAGCGCCAGCACGATCAACTGCGGAGCAAAGCGGGCCAGTTCAGCGTCTTCCGTGAGCAACGCCTGACGGTACATGCCATACGGCGCAACCTTTACCGAGATCGCCAGGCGCCGCTGCAGGCCGGCGACCCGGATGGCCGGAACGAGGTGGTCCACCGTATGTGATGACAGCAGCGCGATCCGCAGGGAGCGCAATCCCGCTGTGGGCGTTTCGCTGTTGGCTATGGCATGCAGCCCTTCGCTTGCCAGCCGGTCCAGGCGAATCGTTTGGGTGAAGTCGCGACGATAGCCCGCCAGCCGGATGGCTTCGACGAGCCGTGCGAGCGGATCGGTAGCGCGCTTGGCCTCGCCGATGGCGGCACTGAGGTCAGTATGCTGCGGTAGCCAGAGAAGCTGATCCATTAGCCATTCACTCCTTTGAATATCAGAACTGGAAGTAGAGAAACTCGGTTGGAGCCACAGAGAACGCCACGGCCAGCGCAAAGAACCCCAGCACGCCTACGGCTAAGCCAATCACCGGCGTCGGGCTCCACAAAGCAATCGGAAACCAGCGCAACAGCCAGTGCTCGCGAGGTTGCGCATCCAGCGCGGCGCGAAAGCGCGACATCCACTGCTGCACGTTGGGCATCAGCCAGACGAACGCGAGCAGAATCACCACGGGGAAGTAGTCAGACTTGTCGAACTTGACGCTCTGCTCGCTCAGTCCGGCCATGCCGGACAGCATCGTCATCGCAGTCGCAACGCTGTCGGCGCGGAAGAACACCATGGCGACCACGACACAGAGAAACGTCAGCAGCACGGCCGCGGCGTGATAGAGGACGTTCTCGCTGTCCATTGGCAGGCCTTTGCGCGCCTTGATCGCCCTGAAGCCGTGGGCAACCACCAGATAGAAGCCGTGCAGCAGGCCGAATACGACGAATTGCCAGCCCGCGCCATGCCAGACGCCCGAGATGAACATGGTCAGCACGGTGGGGTAGGCGACCAGCACGACGAAGGTGCTCAGGCTCATCTTGCCGCGGCGCGGCAGTGGTTTGCCGGCGGCCATGCGCGAGCGTGTGATCCGCATGACGATGGGGTTGTAGATATAGGCGGTCAGGAAGCGCGTGAGGGTCATGTGCCAGCGCGACCAGTAATCGATGACGTTGTGCGCTTTGAACGGGCTGTTGAAATTGACCGGCAGTCGCAGACCGAACAACAGTCCCAGGCCGATGGCCATGTCGCTGTAGCCGGAAAAATCGAAATAGATCTGCAAGGTATAGGTGAGGGCGCCGAACCAGGCATCGTAGAAGGCCGGCACGATACCGTCGCTGGCTACGGTGAAGATCGGGGAGGTCTTCGCCCCCAACGGATCGGCGATGATCACCTTCTTGAACAGGCCAAGCAGGAATATGGTGAGCCCCAGCGAGATGTTGTCGAGTCGCGGGCGGAAGGTGCTGCTGTCGTTGAACTGCTTGAGCATCTCGCCGTGATGGGTAATGGGACCCGCGATCAGCTGCGGAAAAAAGCTGATGAACAAGCAATAGTTGACGAAGTCGTGCTCGGTCACCTCACCGTCATGGGCATCTACCAGGTAGGCGATCTGCTGGAAGGTAAAGAAGGAAATTGCCAGCGGCAGAATGATGTCGCCTACCGACCAGCCCAGGCCAAAGGTGGCATCGAGCGTGCCGAACAGGAATCCGGTGTATTTGTAGTAGCCGAGCAGTGCCACGTTGGCGGCGACGCCAAGAATCAAACCCGTCCGCGAGGGCCGGCGCATCAGGTAGCCGCCGATAAAGTAGTTCGCCACCATGCTGCCCATCAGCAGCGGCACGTAAGCGGGATTCCACCAGCCGTAGAAAACAAGCGACGCTAACGTCAGCCAGATGGCTGCGTAACGCTGCCTACCGGAACCTGCTAGAACAATGAAACCCAGAAGATCCACCGGAAGAAACCCGGCGATGAAAACCATGGAGTTGAAGAGCATCGTCCATTTCCTTATCCCTGAACATCCACGACCGCCCTTCGGAATAGAGCGGTGTTTTGTACGGATGAATCGCGAAGCCCGATAAACCGCAATCTAACGGCGCGCCGCTGAAACTCTCCCGGTTGCAGGCCGTTTAGGGCGGCGCTGCGGCAGACCCAGTCCTTTTCACTGCACGGAATGCTCGGCTCTGTCTGTTAACAATGACACGGAGTTGTAAGAAAAAGTTGCGCCGCTCATCCGGCTGGGACTCTACCCGGACGAGTGGATATCGCCCCTGATATCAAGCGAAACGGGGCTTCCAAAGCCTCTGCAAGCGAAGACGGATGGTGTCGCCGTGACGTGTCGTCACATACAGAAAAAAAGAAGCGCTTGAGCGCAGTGAACTCGCAGCTAGCGCATGGCTCGACAACGGCCGGAAATTGCCACGGCCACGCCGTCGCGTTCCTTCCCGTGGCGATGTAGGAAATGTCGATTCAGGCCGTGTCATCCGAATACCTTCCGCAGCGGACGCATAGTCGGAACGCCAGCTCCAAACGCTGATACTGATCGACAAATTGACCTTGATCACAGAAGCCGGGGTGATCGGGGGTTTTCTGCATGCGGGTGCTGAAGTATTTAACTGCTCAGCCGATGAATGAGTACCGATCATTCATCGAGAGCTTCTTATGCGCATGACCCTGAAACTGAAGGTGCTGTTGCTCGCACTGATACCCGTTGCCTTGTTTGCTCTGGTACTCAGTGGCGCGGTGGCGAAAATCCTTCACTCGCTTGCCGACGAGGAGCTGGAAAGCACTCGCGAGCGGATGATCGACGAGAGCCGTGCCCGGCTCGAGGATTACATACGCATCGGTGTGAGCAGTGTCGCTCACCTCTACGAGCCTGCGGCGCAGGGTGATATGGCCAGCCGTGCTCAGGCCATCGCCATTCTGTCGAAGATCAAGTTCGGTAAGGACGGTTACTTCTTCGGTCACGACTCCAACGTGGTCCGCCTGTTCCGTGGCGACAGCCCGGTGGATGTCGGTGCCAATCTGAACGATCGCCGCGACTCGAACGGTGTTTACATCAACCGTGAGCTGGTGACGGTAGCCAAGAACAACACCTATTTCGTGAACTATTCTTCTCCGCTCCCCGGCAACGAAAAAGTATCGGTACCCAAGCTCGCGTATAGCTACTACCTGCCCAAGTGGGACATGGCGTTGGGCACGGCAGTCAATCTGGACGGTATCGAACTGGCGCTGGACGAGGTCCGCAAGGAAATCGATAGCCGGGTCAATTCGATCCTGACCAGCATCCTCGGGATCGCCGGCGTGATGCTGGTGGCGCTGGGCATCGCTGGCGTGGTCATCAGCAACTCCATCGTCAAGCCGATCCAGGTGATTCGTGCGCAACTGGACGACATCGCTGCCGGTGAAGGCGACCTGACGCACCGCCTGCCGGAAGACCGTAACGACGAGCTGGGCCAGCTGGCCAGTTCTTTCAACCGCTTCGTGGGCAAGATCCACACCATGGTCAGCCAGGTCGCGGAGATGACCGGGCAACTGACGGGCATGGTCGCCGAAGTAGCGGCACAGGCGCAGCGTTCCGAAACCGCGATGGAAACCCAGCGGCAGGAAACCGATCAGGTCGCCACGGCGATCAACGAAATGTCCGCCGCCGCCCAGGAAGTCGCACACAGCGCTCAGGGGGCTGCCGAAGCCGCACAGCAGACCGACCAGGAAGGCCAACAGGCCAAGTCCGTGGTGGACTCCAGCATTCGTCAGATTCACTCGCTGGTAGAAGAAATCCGCACCAGCGGTACGTCGCTGGACGCGCTGCAACAGGACGTGCATGCCATCGTCGGCGTGCTCGACGTGATCCGCTCGATCGCCGAACAGACCAATCTGTTGGCGCTGAACGCCGCCATCGAGGCTGCGCGGGCTGGTGAAGCGGGCCGCGGCTTTGCCGTGGTCGCCGATGAAGTTCGCGCGCTGGCCAGCCGGACCCAGCAGAGCACCCAAGAAATTCAGGGCATGATCGATCGCCTGCAGACCGGGACCAAGCAGGCCGTGGCCGCCATGAGCCGTTCCAGTGAGGCGGGTGACGCCAGCAGCGCGCAGGCCAACCAGGCTGGTGCATCGCTGGATGCCATTGCGCACCTGATCGCCACCATCAACGGTATGAACGCGCAGATCGCCAGCGCCGCCGAGGAGCAGACCGCGGTCGCTGAAGAGATCAACCGCAGCGTGCACCAGATTGCTACGGCGGTGGAAAATGTCGCCGAGGAAACCCAGCAGGGCGCACGCACCGCGCGCAATCTGGCCGATGTTGGCGAACGTCTGGGTGGGTTGGTCCGGCAGTTCCGTATCTGATCGTAGCCTGATCTGACGCGCTGCTTCGCCAGATCAGCTCGGCCTCAAAGAAAACCCCGCTTTTGCGGGGTTTTTCATGAAGGCCGTCCGTTCTCAAAGTGCCGGTCACTAGCAGCCGAAGAGGTTCAGCTCCGTAGGGTGGATGTCGCTTTTACATCCACCGTGGCGCCGCTCGGTGGATCGGTGAAGCGTGATCCACCCTACGCCCGGTAGGGTGGATTTCGCTCTTTACATCCACCGTGGCGCCGCTCGGTGGATCGGTGGATCGTGATCCACCCTACGCCCGGTAGGGTGGATGTCGCTTTTTACATCCACCGTGGCGCCGTTCGGTGGATCGATGAGGCGAGATCCACCCTACGTGAGGCTGAAGATTGGCTCGTATGTGTCAGCCGAAGAAATACAGGCAGCCAGCAATCACCAGTCCCGAGTAGACCAGCATCAGGAGGCAGTAGCCCATGATGTCGCGCGCACCCAGGCCAACGATGCCGAGGATCGGCAGCGCCCAGAACGGCTGAATCATGTTGGTCCAGGCGTCGCCCCAGGCGATTGCCATGGCTGTGACGGCGGGTGCCACACCGAGTGCCTGGCCCGCTGGTAGCATGATCGGACCCTGCACGGCCCACTGGCCACCGCCGGATGGCACGAAGACGTTGACCAGGCCGGCGCTGAGGAAGGCCAGCACTGGGAAGGTGTCGGCCGAGGACCAGGCGACGAAGGTATCGGTGATCTGCTTGCCCAGCGATAGGCCGTCAGCGTTGGCGCCGACCATCATGCCCATGATCCCCGCATAGAAGGGGAACTGGATGACGATACCGCTGATCCCGCCGATGCCGTCCTGCACCGCGCGCATGTAGCGCTCTGGCGAGCCATGCAATGCCAGTCCGATGAACAGGAACAGACCGATGACGATGTTCAGGGTCAGCGCGAAGCCGTTCTCGGCGAAGTAGTAACCGAAGTAGACGACACCCAGCGCGACGATGATCAGGTTGAGGATACGGCTGTCGTCCAGGCGCTGCGCCAGGGTGCTGCGAGGCAATGGCTCGTGTGCGGGATCGAGCAGCATAGCGGGGTCGGCGACCTTCGGCTGCTTCGGATGCATGGCCCAGTTGAGGATGGGTAGGCCGATGACGAGCAGGGAAATGATGGTCAGGTTCATGGGGGTGAACAGGGTATCGCCAACGCCTATTGCAGCTGTCACGACGCCGCCACTCATGCGCTCCAGGTCCGCGCCACCGGTGGCGAGGGACAGTGGAATGGAGCCGGACAGCCCACCATGCCAGATCAGGAAGCCGGAGTAGGCCGCCGCGACCAGCAGCGGGTAATCCACACCCTTGACCTCCCGCGCCAGTGCGCGTGCGAACACGGCACCGATGACCAGGCCAAAGCCCCAGTTGATCCAGGAGCCGGCCAGTGCAATCAGGGTGACCAATACCACGGCGCGGCCAGGTGTCTTGGCGGTTCGCGCCAAACCGGCGAGAAGACGATGAATCAAGGGCGCGCTGGCCAAGGCATGACCTGTGACCAGGATCAGGGCCATTTGCATGGCGAAGGTCAGCAGGTTCCAGAAGCCCGTACCCCAGTGCTTAGCCATGGCAGGCAAACCCTGACCGGTGACTAGCATGCTGGCGGCGAGCACGATGAGGCTGAGCAGAATGGCGAATACGAACGGTGAGGGAAGATAGCGCTGAACCAGTTTCACGCTCATTGCTGTGATGGTGTGAAGCATCGTTGGATCCTGTTTGTTTTTCTTTTGGATATCGCCGGCCGCAGGAGTAACGCGGCAGCCTGGCGGCGCTTGCTGAAGCGAGTTGCTGTAACTACCGCTGCCCGGACGTCTACGCGACCGAACAGCGGGGATGAAGGCCTGCTTGAATCTGAACCGCGCCGCTTCAGCTCCGTTCCAGCGCCAACGCAACGCCCTGGCCACCGCCGATGCACAGCGTGGCGAGGCCCTTCTTGGCGTCGCGGCGCATCATCTCGTGCAGCAAGGTGACCAACACGCGGCAGCCCGATGCACCGATGGGGTGCCCCAGAGCGATCGCGCCGCCATTGACGTTGACCTTGCTCGCATCCCAGCCCAGCTCCTGGCCCACCGACAGCGCCTGGGCGGCGAAGGCTTCGTTGGCTTCGATCAGGTCCAGTTCGTCCAACGACCAGCCGGCCTTGTCCAGGCAGCGACGGGTCGCCGATACCGGCGCGATGCCCATGATGGCCGGGTCGACGCCAGCGTTGGCGTAGGCCTTGATTCGCGCCAGCACTGGCAGGCCGAGCGCCTTGGCTTTGTCGGCACTCATCAGCAGCACCGCGGCGGCGCCATCGTTAAGGCTGGAGGCATTGCCGGCGGTGACCGAGCCATCCTTCTTGAATGCCGGTTTGAGTTTCGCCAGGGCGTCGGTGGTGGTCCCGGCACGTGGCTGCTCGTCGGTGTCGAAGCGCAGGGGCTCGCCTTTGCGCTGCGGAATCTCGATATGCGTGATTTCGTCCTTGAAACGCCCGGCCTCGATGGCGGCCACGGCCTTTTGCTGCGAGGATGCGGCAAAGGCATCCTGGGCTTCGCGGCTGATCTGGTACTTGTCGACCAAGTTCTCGGCGGTGATGCCCATGTGGAAGTCGTTGAAGGCATCCCAGAGGCCGTCGCTGATCATCGAGTCGACCAACTCAGCATGGCCCATGCGCAAGCCGGTGCGGGCTTTCGGCAGGACGTAGGGCGCCAGGCTCATGTTCTCCTGGCCGCCAGCGATGATCACCTCGGCGTCGCCGCAACGGATGGCCTGGGTGGCCAGATGCAGCGCCTTGAGGCCGGAACCGCAAACCTTGTTCAGCGTGAAGGACGGCACGGCGTGAGGCAGGCCGGCTTTGATCGAAGCCTGACGAGCGGGGTTCTGACCGGAACCAGCCGTCAATACCTGGCCAAGGATGACTTCATCGACGTCGGCGGGATTCAGTCCGGTCTGTTCGAGCAGACGCTTGATCACGGCCGCGCCCAGATCCGGCGCGGCGATGTTGGCCAATGCGCCCTGGAACGAGCCGATGGCGGTACGGGTGGCGGCAACGATAACGACGTCTTGCATGGCGTTTTTCCTCTCATCTTATAAACGGGAAAAGCCTCGCATGATTTCTCATCGCGAGGCCTTTATCGGCACTGGATCAGCCGAAGGTCATTTCCGGCACATGGTCCGGTACCACCAATTCGCCGACGGTCTTTGCGATGATTTCCTCGACGCTCACGCCCGGTGCGCGTTCCTTGAGGACGAAGGCACCGTTCTCGATCTCAAGATAGGCCAGATCGGTCAGTACGCGCTTGATGCAGCCCGCCCCGGTCAGCGGCAGGGTGCACTTGGGCAGCAGCTTGGACTCGCCGTCCTTGGAGGCGTGCGTCATCAGCACGATGATGTTCTCGGCACCGGCGACCAGATCCATCGCGCCGCCCATACCTTTGACCAGTTTGCCAGGGATCATCCAGGAGGCGATGTTGCCTTGTACGTCGACCTCGAACGCACCGAGCACGGTGAGATCGATATGCCCGCCGCGGATCATCGCGAAGGATTCCGCTGAGTTGAAGATAGAGGCGCCGATGCGCGCGGTGACGGTCTGCTTGCCGGCATTGATCATGTCGGCGTCGAGCTCTTCTTCGGTGGGGAAGGGGCCCATGCCGAGCAGGCCGTTTTCCGACTGCAGCATTACTTCCATGCCCTCGGGCACGTAGTTGGCGACCAGGGTCGGGATACCGATGCCGAGGTTCACGTAGTAGCCGTCCTGCAGTTCGCGGGCGACGCGCTGGGCCATTTGTTCGCGGGAAAGTGCCATGGTCTTGATCTCTTATTCTTTCAACCAGTATGGGGATCAGCTGCGGACAGTGCGCTTCTCGATGCGCTTCTCGAAGGTCCCGCAGATGATGCGGTCGACGTAGATGCCGGGCGTATGGATCTGAGTGGGGTCGATCTCGCCGGGCTCGACGATTTCCTCGACTTCGACCACGGTGATCTTCGCGGCGGCGGCGGCCAGCGGGTTGAAGTTCTGCGCTGTGTGGCGGTAGATGACGTTGCCGTAGCGGTCGGCCTTCCAGCCCTTGACGATGGCGAAGTCTCCGGTGATGGCGTGTTCGAGGATGTGCGGGCGACCATTGAACTCGCGCACATCCTTGCCTTCGGCGATGGGGGTGCCGTAACCGGTCGCAGTATAGAAGGCCGGAATGCCAGCACCGCCCGCGCGCATCTTCTCGGCGAGCGTGCCCTGAGGCGTCAGCTCGACTTCCAGCTCACCATTGAGCAGCTGCTTTTCGAACAAGGCGTTCTCGCCGACATAAGAGGCGATCATCTTGCGGATCTGCCGGTCTTCCAGCAGCACGCCGAGGCCGAAACCATCGACACCGCAATTATTGGAGACCACTGTCAGGTCGCGAGTGCCTTTGCGCTTGATCTCGGCGATCAGGTTTTCTGGAATACCGCACAGGCCGAAACCGCCGGCCAGTACGGTCATGCCGTCCTGTAGACCGTCGAGGGCTTCGGCGTAGGAATTCACGCGCTTGTCGAAACCAGCCATAAACCATTCCTTCTTGTTGTTGGAGGACGTGAGAGTCGTTGCCGTCGAGTGTTCCTGCAGAGATGTGATTTGTTAAGTTGATTTTTAAGCGTTATTAATTGGAAAAACAGAATAATCTACGGCGTTGGTACGTCTATTCGCTCGGACACTTCCATGACCGTCAAACAATTACGCGCCTTTCTATCGGTGGCTCACACGCTTAGCTTCGCCCAGGCTTGCGAGCGCCTGCATCTCTCGCAATCGGCTCTGAGCCTGACCATCAAGGCGTTGGAGGATGGGCTCGGTGGCCGCTTGTTCAGCCGAACCACGAGGGCCGTCAGCCTCACGCCGGAGGGCGAAGCATTGTTGCCTCTAGCGCGACGGCTACTGGCCGACTGGGACAACGCCGAGGATGAGTTGCGCCAGCGCTTCACCTTGAAACAGGGCAGGGTGGCGCTGGCCTCGATGCCTTCGTTTGCCGGTAACCTGCTGCCAGCGGTGCTACGAACCTTTAGCGATCAATACCCCTCGATCAGCGTTACGGTGCATGACGTGATCAACGAACAGGTAATGGAAATGGTCCGCGATCGTCAGGTGGAGCTGGGCATCGCGTTCGAGCCTGAGCCGAGCGCACCTTTGACCTTCACGTCGCTATACACCGATCGATTCGTTGCCGTCGTGCCGGCGGAATCGTCGCTCGCGTCTCAGCCCGAGATCGCCTGGGACGCCTTGCTCGGATATCCCTTCATCACCTTGCAGCGGCCTTCCACCGTGCGCTTCATGCTCGAAGACCACCTGCGCCAGCGCGGACGCCAGCTGCCGGTGCAGTTCGAGAGTCATCAGTTGGCCACGGTCGGCCGCATGGTCGCCAGCGGTCTGGGAGTCAGTGCCGTACCGGCGCTGTGCCGTGCGCAAATGCTGGAACTCGGTGCGCGCTGCGTGGCGCTACGTGATCCGGTGATCGAAAAGCCGGTCGGTATTCTGACCAAGCCCGGCCACGAACTGTCGGTGGCGGCCCAGGCCATTGCCGATACCTTGCGCGCTGAACAGGGGTATCCAGGTCTTTTGCGCTGAAGAGATCAAAGCTGCGGAAATCGCGGTTTGCGGCGCCTGCGCAAGCACGCTGAGGCGGGGCCGCCAATGGCCACGCTATCGAGCGTCGCGTGGCGATTTGCCGAGCAGCAGTTGCAAATCGATTCGTTCGGCCATCGCCTGATTGCCGATATCGCCGGGATGAAGCCTGTCGCCCGAGTCGTACCGCGCGAGAAGCCGTGTCGGGTGAGTGGGGTCACGTAGCCAGGCATCGAAGTCCAGCACCGCATCGAAACTGCCACTGGTGCGAATCCACTCATTGACCTGCTGACGCAGACGCTCTTTCTCCGGTGAGTAATAGTGGTGGATGGGGGAGTCCGGTAGCGCACCTTCGAATGGCAGCAGCGTCCCCGCGACGATGCGAACGTTGCGAAGATGCGCTTGCGTGATCAACTGCCGATAACCGGCTATCAACGCTTCGAAGCTGGGCGCGGGCGCATCCGGCGCGAAGGTGCTGCCAGGCCAGGCGATATCGTTTATTCCCAGCAACACCACGGCCGTTTCGATATGCGGCTTACTCAGGACGTCGCGTTCGAAGCGCGCCAGCGCGTTGTCACCCATCCCATCTTCGAGCAGACGTGCCCCGGAGATACCGGCGTTCAGCACGGCGATGCCGTCGTTGGCCACACGCTCCGCGAAAAAGTCCGGCCACCGCTTGAATGCATCCGGACTGGCCCCGTTGCCATCGGTGATGGAGTCGCCCAACACCGCAATCGTACGAACTGGGGACGGGGTTTCGAGCAACACATCCGTGACCAGCAGCCCAGACGTAAATGTCGAGTCGTATGGCAGATCCGTTGCCTGGACGCGATCGCCCGGAGCGAGGTAGGCGGTCTGTCTGGCATCCCAGTGCATCGTGGCTGGGGGCGTTGGTTCCGGCAGGTACAAGCTGATCGAGATTCGGGTTAACGCCGGTACGGCAAGCTCGACAGGGTCACTGGTCCAATTTGCGCCAGGCGGCAGCGTCACTGCGCTGTGGCCGGCGAAGGTCAGCGCCCGCGCAGAATTGGGACTTACGCGGGCACCCTCTACTGTCAGCGCCACGGATGCCGCGCCGATGGTCAGCGGTACCGTGCCGTACCGGTTCGAAAGCACGACCCGGACCCGATTGCCGCCCGTACTGACACGAACGATCTGGCGAATGGTCTGTTTGTCGAGTGTGGCCGGCAATCCAGTCGGCAGAGGGATACTGGAGCGCCATATCGGCTGCGGCGCGGCGGTCCAGGTGCTGTACCAGGTTGCGTTGGCGTCTGCCGCGGTGATGCAAAGCAGGCCGAGCGACATTACAGCGGATGAAAGAAGCGTCTGTGTCTTCACTGGGTGACTCCGAGACAGGGATAAGTCCGGTCAGGTTGGGTTATTCCGATTGGCTACGGTAGAGCGCAGAATGGCATGCCGATCATTCGAAAATGGAATGCCATGAACACGCTAGGCGCAATGCATCAGTTCGTTCGGGCCGTGGAGCTGGGCAGTCTTTCAGCGGCGGCGCGTGAGCTCGGGACGACCCAGCCGACCGTCAGCAAGACGGTGGCGGCGCTTGAAAGGCATCTAGGTACACGCCTGCTGAATCGCACTACCACCCACCTTGTGCCCACTGAGGCGGGTAAGCGCTTCTACGAACGAGCCAGACGCGTGCTCGACGAATACAACGAGGCAGTGGCGGAGGTAAGGGGGCAGACTGAGCGGCCGGAAGGTCATCTGCGCGTCAATGTGCCCGTCAGTCTGGGTGTGCTCCGTCTGAATGCGCTGATGGTGGAGTTCATGCGGCGCTATCCGGCAATCGATGTCGAGTTGAGCTTCAATGACCGTTTCGTCGATCTAACCGAGGAATCCATCGATGTTGCGTTGCGCCTGGGCGGCGACCTTCCGCTCGATGCAGTGGCGCGCCGGGTGGCAACGTCACCGAGGTATCTGGTGGTCGCGCCGGAGCTTCTCGAAACGGCCGCCGACATACAGCGGCCCGAGGATATTCTCGCGCTACCCTATCTCCGGTTCGCCTGGCTGGCGGCGGGCGAAACGCTGGAGCTGACGCACGAAAATGGAGCGACGGCTCGCATCACCCCGCAGAGCCGCTATACGGCGAATAGCTCATTGGCGATTCGTGAAAGCCTGTTGCTCGGTGCCGGGGTCGGCTTCGCGCCGGCCTGGCTGGTGGGTGATCTGATCGAGTCGGGCGCGCTGGTACGGATGCTTCCCCAGTGGCGAGGGCAAATCCATGAGGCATTTCTGATCTATCCCCAGCGACGCTATCAGCCCTTGCGGGCGCGTCTGTTGCTGGAGTTTCTTGAGCAGCGCGTACCGCTTCTGCCTGGCTTCGAGCGGGTTTAGTGGCGTGGCGGATGATTCGTCAGCGGAAGGGCACAAACGATCCTCTCGATACCCAGCCTGTGGCTAGAGAACCTCCTGTAATTTTCTTTTCTCCATGGGGCTGGTCATAATCCCGACTGAATTAGTCGGCTGTGGATATTTTTCATGCATAAGGTTGGATCTTCAAATGCGCCGATAGACGTGCAGGATCGATACCGTCTGCTGATCGACGCAGTGACCGATTACGCCATTTACATGCTCGACCCCGATGGCAGAGTCGCCAGTTGGAACGCGGGTGCGAAGCGCTTCAAGGGGTACGAAGAGGCTGAAATCCTCGGCCAACACTTCTCCCGCTTCTACACCGACGACGATCGTGCTGCTGGAATGCCGCAGCGCACGCTGGATACCGCTACGGCCGAAGGGCGCTTTGAAGGGGAAGGCTGGCGCGTGCGCAAGGACGGTACGCGCTTCTGGTGTCATGTGGTGGTCGATCCGATCTGGTCGTCTACCGGTACTTTGCTCGGTTTTGCCAAGATCACCCGGGACCTGACCGAGCGCAAGCTGGCTGAGGAGTCGCTGAAACAGAGCGAACAGCAGTTCCGCTTGCTGGTTCAGAGCGTCACTGATTACGCCATCTACATGCTTGACCCGGAAGGGGTGGTGACCAACTGGAATCAGGGGGCTCAACGTATCAAGGGCTACCTGCCCGAGGAGATTATCGGTCGGCACTATTCGGTGTTCTTCACTGAGGAGGACCGACAAAACGGCGCCCCCCAGCGCGGCCTTGCAACCGCGCTGCAGGAGGGGCGGTTCGAGAGCCAGGGCTGGCGTGTGCGCAAGGACGGCTCGCGCTTTTTGGCCAACGTGGCGGTGGACCCGATCCGCAGCGATACCGGTACCCTGATTGGCTTCGCCAAGGTTACCCGCGATATCACCGAAAGCGTCGAGGCACAGCGCGAACTGGAGAAGGCGCGCGAGGCGCTGTTTCAATCACAGAAGATGGAGTCGCTCGGCCGGCTTACCGGCGGCATCGCCCACGATTTCAACAACCTGCTTATGGCCGTTCTGGGAGGGCTGGAAATCGTGCGTCGACGGGTTGCGGATGACCCTACGATCGTCCCGTTGCTCGATAACACCATTCATGGCGCTCAGCGCGGCATCGCCTTGTCCCAGCGTATGTTGGCATTCGCGCGGCGCCAGGAACTGCACCTTGAAGCCGTTGAGGTGCCGGCTTTGGTGCAGGGTATGGCTGACCTGCTTCGGCAATCGCTCGGTCCGCGAATTCAAATCGAAACCCGTTTCCCTCTCTCGCTCAAACCGGTGTTGGCGGATGTCAATCAGTTAGAAATGGCGCTGCTCAATCTGGCGGTCAACGCCCGGGACGCGATGCCGGAAGGCGGTACCGTTACGATTTCCGCGCGGGAGCACAGGCTCGATTCGACTGACGGGCCGTTAGCGTCGGGAAACTATCTATGCCTGGCTGTGACGGACGAGGGCGAAGGCATGGACGAGGCGACACTGGCGCAGGCGATGGAGCCTTTCTTCACCACCAAGGATGTCGGCAAGGGTACGGGGCTGGGTCTCTCGATTGTCCACGGTCTTGCCGCGCAATCGGGTGGCCGGCTGGTGCTCGAGAGCAAGAAGGGCCGTGGCACCACTGCTGAGTTGTGGCTGCCGCTTGCGGCAAGCGCCGGTATGCCGCTTGAAGGAGCCGTACTTGACGTGTCTGAGCCACGGCGGCCTGTGGCGCTCAATGTTCTGGTGGTAGATGACGATCCACTGGTGCTGATGACGACCGCCGCGATGCTCGAAGAGCTCGAATGCAATGTATACGAGGCGAGTTCAGCGGAGTTTGCTCTGGAAGTACTGGCGCAGCACGTCGTCGATCTGGTGCTGACCGACCAGACCATGCCTCAGATGACCGGATCACAATTGGCCGAAGTCATCAGGCAGCGGTATCCGGCGCTGCCGATAATTCTCGCCACCGGTTACGCCGACAACCTGAGCGGCCTGGCCGGTAGTCTTCCCCGACTCGACAAACCATTCAACCAGGACATGCTGGCGCAAAGCATCGCTTCGGCGATGAGCCAGATCTGACGCCATCCCATCGAACCAGACCTATCGGGGCTCGTTCTGCGGCGCGTCAAGGCACTCTGATCTTCAACTTCAACTTCAACTTCAACTTCAGCTGGCAGCTGCCGTAACCCGGCCCGCTATGGCGGAGCGCTGATCTAGAGCTGATTTTGCGATTATCGATCAGCTGGACGATAATCGAACACCGCATTCCGACAAGGCTGTCCGCCCATGAACGACGAATCCTGTCCTCGTAGTGTTCCGATGGCACCGGCCATCATTGCGTCGCCGGCCAAGCGAATCGAAGCGCTGACCGGCGACCCGAACTTCATGACCTCATTGGCACGCGGACTGGCGGTGATTCACGCGTTTCAGGAGCGCAAGCGCCATCTGACCATTGCCCAGATCAGCCATCGCACCGAGATTCCCCGCGCGGCGGTACGGCGTTGCCTGCACACGCTAATCAAGCTCGGCTACGCCACCACTGATGGACGTACCTACTCGCTGCTGCCCAAGGTGCTGACGCTGGGCCACGCCTATCTGTCTTCAACGCCTCTCGCGGTCACCGCACAGCCGATCCTCGACCGCCTCAGCGATCAGCTCCATGAGGCTTGTTCCATGGCGACCCTGGAGGGCGACGAGGTGCTCTACGTAGCACGCTCGGCCACGCCGCAACGCTTGATTTCGGTCGATCTCAGCGTGGGCAGCCGACTGCCGGCCTATTGCACCTCCATGGGACGGATTCTGCTGGCTGCGCTGGATGACGCGGCGCTGGAAGACTATCTGGAACATGCCAATCTGCAGATCAAGACCAGCCGCACGCTACACACGCCGGAGGCCATCCGAGCGTCCATCGAGGAAATCCGCCAGCAGGGTTGGGTGATCATCGACCAAGAACTGGAAGTCGGCCTGCGTTCGCTGGCCGTGCCGCTGAAGGATTCCGCCGGTCAGGTGCTGGCTGCGCTGAATGTCGGTACTCATGCCAGCCGGGTGACCAAGCAGGAACTGGAAACGCGCTTCCTGCCGGTCTTACTGGAGGCGAGCAAGGAACTGAGCACCCGACTGTTCCATTGATCGAGCCCGTGCCGACAATTCAATGGGGAATAACGTGCTCGGGTAATCAGATGTTCTGTTCGATAATCGAACGGTGAATCGATTATCGGATTGTTCTATGCCGGCTCGATGTTTAGTGTTTGCCTCAGACACGGATTCGTTCGTGATTAGGACATCAATACGAGACATGACCATGGCCGAACTCCTATCCCTAGACGAAGCAATCGATCGCTTCGTCAGTAACGGCGACACCGTTGCCCTTGAAGGTTTCACCCATCTGATTCCCACCGCTGCCGCGCACGAGATCATCCGTCAGAACAAGAAGGACCTGACCCTGGTCCGAATGACGCCCGATCTGGTCTATGACTTGCTGATAGGTGCGGGGTGCGCGAAGAAGCTGGTGTTTTCCTGGGGCGGCAATCCTGGCGTCGGCTCATTGCATCGCCTGCGTGACGCGGTGGAAAAAGGCTGGCCGCAGCCGCTGGAAATCGAAGAACACAGCCACGCCGACCTGGCCAACGCCTATGTGGCCGGAGCGTCCGGCTTGCCGTTTGCCGTGCTGCGTGCCTACCTGGGTTCCGACCTGCCAAACGTGAACCCGATGATCAAGTTCATCGAATGTCCGTTCACCGGGGAAAAGCTCGCGGCCGTGCCTAGCGTGCGCCCGGATGTCACGGTGATCCACGCACAGAAGGCCGATCGCAAGGGTAACGTGCTGATTGCCGGGATTCTCGGTGTGCAGAAGGAGGCAGCACTGGCTGCCAAGCGCTGCATCGTCACTGTCGAAGAAGTCGTCGACGATTTGCAGGCGCCGATGAACGCATGCGTACTGCCGACCTGGGCGCTGAGCGCCGTTTGCCAGGTACCGGGCGGAGCGCATCCGTCCTATGCGCATGGCTATTACGAGCGCGACAACCGCTTCTATCAGCAGTGGGATCCGATCGCTCGCCACCGCGAGACCTTCACCGCCTGGGTCGACGAATTCATTCACGGCACCGAGAACTTTGAAGCATTCCAGGCCAAGCTGGCCGCGCAGCAGGAGGCCAAGTGATGGACTATTCGACCAACGAAATGATGACCGTGGCCGCCTCCCGCCGCCTGGGCGATGGCAGCGTCTGCTTCGTCGGTATCGGCCTGCCGTCGAAGGCTGCCAATCTGGCGCGCCTGACCCATGCACCGGACGTCGTGCTGATCTACGAATCGGGCCCTATCGGTGCCAAGCCCTCTGTGCTGCCGTTGTCCATCGGCGACGGCGAACTGGCCGAGACCGCCGACACCGTGGTGCCCACCGCCGAAATCTTCCGCTACTGGCTGCAGGGCGGGCGTATCGATGTCGGTTTTCTCGGTGCTGCGCAGGTGGACAAGTACGGCAACATCAACACCACGGTGATCGGTGACTATCACCAACCGAAAGTTCGCTTGCCAGGGGCGGGCGGAGCGCCGGAAATTGCGGGGTCGGCCAAGCAGGTGCTAATCATTCTCAAGCAGTCGCACCGCACCTTCGTCGACAAGCTGGCGTTTATTACCTCGGTCGGTTTTGGCGAGGGCGGCGACCACCGCAAGCAGCTCGGCCTGCCAGGCAATGGGCCGGTGGGCATCATCACCGACCTGTGCATCATGGAGCCGGAAGCCGGGTCCAACGAATTCGTGGTGACCTCGCTGCACCCGGGCGTGACCCGCGAGCAGGTGATCGAGAACACCGGCTGGGCCATCCGTTTCGCTGACACCCTGAGCGAAACAGCACCGCCCACCAAGACTGAACTGGAGGCTCTGCGCGCCCTGGAAGCCCGCACCGCCGCCGCCCACGGACAATCTGGAGGTGACGAGTGACACGCGACGTCTTTATCTGCGATGCGGTACGTACACCCATCGGCCGCTTTGGTGGCGCCCTGGCTGCGGTACGTGCAGACGACCTGGCGGCAACCCCGATCAAGGCGCTGCTCGAACGCAATCCCGGGCTCGATCCGGCCGCGGTCGACGAGGTCTTCATGGGCAGTGCCAACCAGGCCGGCGAAGATAACCGCAATGTGGCGCGCATGGCCGCGCTGCTGGCCGGGTTGCCGGAAACCGTGCCGGGCGTGACCTTGAACCGCCTCTGTGCATCGGGCATGGATGCCGTGGGCAGCGCTTTCCGTGCCATCGCCTGCGGCGAAATGGAGCTGGCGATTGCCGGTGGCGTCGAATCCATGACCCGCGCGCCCTACGTGATGGGCAAGGCTGATACGGCGTTCGGCCGCACGCAGAAGATCGAGGACACCACCATCGGATGGCGCTTCATCAACCCGAAGATGAAAGAGATGTACGGCGTCGATGCCATGCCGCAGACCGCTGATAACGTCGCCGAAGAACACCAGATCAGCCGTGAGGATCAGGACGCCTTCGCCCTGCGCAGCCAACAGCGCGCTGGCAGGGCGCAGGCTGCGGGGTTTTTCGCTGAAGAGATCGTCCCTGTTGTTATTCAGGGGCGCAAGGGTGACACCGTCGTGGATACCGACGAGCACCCCCGCCCGGATACCACAGCCGAGGCACTGGCCAAACTCAAGCCGGTCAACGGCCCGGACAAGACGGTCACGGCGGGCAATGCCTCAGGCGTTAACGACGGGGCGGCAGCACTGATTCTCGCCAGCGCCGAGGCGGTGCAGAAGTACGGCCTCACCCCGCGCGCCAAGATACTCGGCATGGCCAGTGCCGGCGTGGCGCCGCGGGTCATGGGCTACGGGCCGGTACCGGCGGTACGCAAACTGTGCGAGCGGCTGAATCTAGCCGTGAGCGATTTCGACGTGATCGAACTCAACGAAGCCTTCGCCGCACAGGCGTTGGCGGTCACCCGCGATTTGGGACTGGAAGATGATAGCCCCAAGGTAAACCCGCAGGGCGGCGCCATCGCCCTCGGCCACCCACTGGGCATGAGCGGTGCGCGGCTGGTGCTGACCACGGTGCATGCGCTGGAGAAGACCGATGGCAAGCTTGGCCTGGCGACCATGTGTGTCGGCGTGGGACAGGGTCTAGCGCTGGCACTGGAAAGGGTCTGACGGCCCCCCAGGGAACTCATCAGGCGTGCCTGGATGGCGGACGACTATGTGCCCGGCCTGTGCTTGATCACTGCACGAATCAGGTTGATGGGTTGCACCCATCCTACGGTCCTATGGTGGGCTGAAGCGGAGCGCCGTCCGGCCCACCCTACAACGGCTGCAACGCCAATTCCCTAGGGTGGGCGTTAGCCCAGCATGGCTTGCGCCGCATCGATGGGCTTTTGCCGCGCCATGACTACGCTTCGATTGCAGGCACTGCGCCTGTCTCGCTCCGCGGCTATCGTTACATCTCAACTCGAGGAGGGCTTTCAAATGCCCAGCGTAAAACTCGCCGATGGCGAACTGAATTACCGTCTCGATGGTCCGGTCGACGCGCCGGTCCTGGTACTGTCCAATTCGCTTGGGACCACGCTCGAAATGTGGGACGCGCAGGTGCCGGCCTTCAGCGAGCACTTTCGCGTATTGCGCTATGACACCCGCGGGCACGGCGGTTCAGCCGCTACGCCGGGGCCATACAGCATCGAGCAGCTTGGCCGTGACGTGCTGGAGTTGGTAGATGCCCTGGGGACCGACCGTTTCGCCTTCTGCGGCCTGTCCATGGGGGGGCTGATCGGCCAGTGGCTAGGGATCAACGCGGGCGAGCGGCTGACGCGGCTGGTGATCTGCAACACCGGCGCGAAGATCGGTACCGACGAGGTGTGGAACGAGCGCATCGACACCGTACTGAAAGGCGGCGAACAGGCCATGCGCGACATGCGTGATGCCTCGATCGCCCGCTGGTTCACGCCGACCTTCGCCGGACGCGAGCCGGTTCAGACCCATCGTCTCACCCAGATGATCGCCAACACCTCACCGGCCGGCTACGCGGCCAACTGCGCGGCGGTGCGCGACGCCGATTATCGGGAGCAGCTTGGCGCGATCAAGATTCCCACGCTGATCGTCTGCGGCCGCCAGGATCCGGTAACCACACCCGAACATGGACACTTCATGCAGGATCGTATCGCTGGTGCCGAGTTGGTGGAACTGGAGGCGGCGCACTTGTCCTGCGTCGAGGCGGGTGACGACTTCACCCAGCGTGTACTGGCCTTTCTCCGCAGTTGATCCAAATGAAAAACCGGGCCATGGCGGCCCGGTAAAGATCAACGAGGAGGGGGCGGTGTGCGCCCTTCGACTACCAGAGCGCCAGGGTATAGCTGAGAATCAGGCGAGTTTCGTTCAGATCGGCGCCGAAGTTGCTGCGCACCGTGGCGTTGCGCACCTTCATGCCGAAGTTCTTCAGCGGACCGTTCTGGACCACATAGGCGATGTCGGTGTCGCGCTCCCATTCCTTGCCTTCGCTCAGGCCAGCTCCGCGATCAACGTTGTCGCCCGTGACGTAGCGGGTCATCAGGCTCAGGCCGGGAACGCCCAGTGCGGCGAAGTCGTAGTCATAACGAACTTGCCATGACTTCTCATCTTGGTTGCCGAAGTCATTGATCTGTAGGAGGTTTATCAGCGCATTGTCGCCGCCGCTGACGTAGGCGAAACCGGTGTCGCCGCTCATTTTCTGGTAGCCACCGGTAAAGCCGTGTCCGCCGATCCGGTAAGTGAAGAGGGCGCCGAAGGCATTGTTGTCGACATTGCTGCCGCCATCATCGGTGGAGCGCACGTAGCGCAGGTCGGTCTTGAAGCTCTGCTTGTCGCCGATCGGTAGCACATGCACCAGATTGACGTTGTGCTGATCGTAGATGCCGTCCAGCCCGCCGTAGTAATAACTACCGGTCAGTTCCGGGCTGAACTGATACTTGCCTCCGGCGAACAGGAACTCGTCACTGGTGGTCTTGTTGCCAAAGGTAATGTTGCGTCGGCCGCCGTTGAAAACGGTCATTTCTTCATTATCGGAGGAGTCACGGTAGTTGATCCGGTCGAGCTTGCCGAGATCGAGCGTGAGTCCGTCGACTTCCTTGCTCTGCAACCAGGCTCCGCGATAGGTATTGGGCAGCAGGCGGCTGTCGTTGCGCATCAATACCGGGACGACCGGTTGCAGCGTGCCGACGTGCAAGGTGCTGTTGGAGATCCGGGCCTTGGCCGTCAGACCGGCCGAGCCGTAGTCGTCCTGGGCGCGGTTGGTCTCCCGGTCGCGCTGCAGGATGCCGGTACCGGAGCGATCCGGGCTTGAATCGAGCTTGACGCCGAGCAGGCCGAGAGCATCGATGCCGAAGCCGACCGGCCCATCGGTGTAGCCCGACTCGATCTTCATGATGAAGCCCTGGGCCCACTCGTCGGCCTTGGACTGGGACGCGCCACTCTGGCGGAAATCACGGTTCATGTAGAAATTGCGCAGCTCGACGCTCGCCTTGCTGTCGTCGATGAAGGCCGCGCTGGCTGGCCCGGCGATGCTCAGAGCGGCGCCTGCGCACAGCAGTTGGCAGATGGTCTTGCGGTCATGATGCATGGTGTTTCCTCTTGTTGTTATGGGTGCAGCGTTGCGGGTGAATCAAGGGCGGAGTTCTTCCACGGCGCTGACGCCGTGCCGATGTGCTGGCAACCGTGAGCGCGCAGGCGGGTGGGGCGGATCGCAAGCGGTGGGCGATCCTTTCTGTTCTTGTTCTATAGCCAGCCGCGCGTGAAGGGCCTCTATGCCAGCAGAGTGATCGCTTGGTTTCGATGGGTTGGGTTAGAGCGAATGCCGTGCCAGCACTGACGGCTCAAGAAAAAAAGCATCAGGTAGTGCCTGAAAGGAGCGAGCCAGAGCGGTGTGCCCCGTCAATCTGGACAGCAGCTTCATGGCTTCTGGGCAGCTGAAGTTGTCCGACGAATTGGGCATGCTCAGAACGGCGGATTCATTGCTGTCCAATATCACGGACGGCACGGCGATCTGCCTGCAGCCCGCGTCGGATCGGTGCTGCCGCGCTCGTATGGCCCATGGCACGATCACGGCATAGGGTTCGGGACAGGCATCCATCAGCGGCGAGCTATCAGGCTCGCAGCTGATGGTTTAGGTCCGCCCGACGGCTCAGCTCAGTGCCGGCCTTTCTGGCTTTTCACGCAGACGAAGCTCGAGGCGTCGTTCACATCGCCGCGGCCCTTGTATTTCGGCCAGGCGGGGTACTCGCAAAGTGGCCGGGTACGGCCGGGCACCGCGACGGTGTCGGTGACGACCTGCCGCTTTGGCGCGATGCCCTGTTCGACCCAGTTTTCCAGCGCCGTCAACGAATCCCAGGCGGCGTTGAATACCGTGCTGGCGGCATGGGCGTAGCCGGGGATCTCGTAATAACGCATGAACCTGCGGGTCTGGCCGACACCCATGTCCCGTTGCACGCGCTGGTAGTACTCGGCCGTGGCGCGGGTGCTGACAAGCTGATCCGAGGTGCCATGGGCCATGAGAATCTTGCCGCCATTGGCGACGAAGGCCGACAGGTCCGTCTGGTTGACATCCTGGCGCAGCGACAGGGCGTCGACTCGCGTCTGCCATGGACCGAGGTTGGCTGGATCCAGCGTCAGCGAGTTGAACGCCGGATTGCGGGTCACGAAGTAGCGCACCCACTCATCCCAGAATCCGGAGTGGTAGGGCGCGCCCTCGGCGAAGCCCGTCCCGTGCACCGGCATCGGGTAATCGGGTTGCAGCGTGTTGAGGCCGAGCCGGTTGACGATCGCCTGCAGGCCTTCGCCGGGCCGGCCCAGATCCGTTCCCCAGGTGTTGAAGCCGGGGTAGCCGAGCTCGCCGCTGGCCAGCGGTTGGTTGAAACGGATCGGCGTATCGAAGATTTTCAAGGCGTTGATCTGCGCATCGGACAGGCAGCTGTCGCCGGTATCGACGCCGGCAGGGCAGCGCAATGGACGGCCGTTCAGTTTGGCTTTGGCCGGATCGAACCGGGCGTTGCATGCCGCCTGGTTGCTGATCACACGGTCCATGGCGCCATCCAACCCGTCGCATGCCTGCATCGCGGCTTCCAGCAATGCAGAGCGCTTCTCCAGGCTGGGATAGGCGCCGGGAGCGGCCAGCGCACGGGTGATGCGGCCGAACTGCAGGTCCAGCGCCGCCGCATTGTAGGCAGGGTAGAGAACGATGGCCCCATTGAAATCCTCAGGCCATTGCTGCACCACCGCGAGCGCCTCACGGCCGCCGGTGGAACCTCCGGCAAAATAGCTGCGAACCGGCTGCTGGCCGTAGCGGCGCTCGATCAGGTAGATAGCGGTATCGCGGGTTTTTTTCAGCGCGTCATGGGCGTAGTTGGCCAGCGCTTCTTCATTCCAGGCGAAATCACCGGGATTGATCGGGTTGGCCACATGGCCCGAGTCGCTGCCGAACACGGCATAGCCACGGCCCAGCGGCGTCGGTTGGTTGGCAGGTCCGGCCGGGACATTGCCGGCGACGTTGGGAATGGTGCCGTTGTAGCCGCCACCGCCATACATCATCGCTTTACCGTTCCACTGTTCAGGCAGCGCGATGCGCATCTTGATCGTTGGTGCGCTCGGGTCGACCGGCGCGACTTCCACGTTCAGGTCGCAATACGGGCCGAAGGTCTGCGGTGCGCTACCGCCGCCTGGCACCGAAGTGGCAGACATCACCTGGGCCCCAGAGGTTGGCAGGGCGATCGCCGCGGCGGGAATCTGGGTTCCGGTCATTTCGCTGCAGCTGGCGGCGAAGGTGGGTTGGGCAATCGCCACTGCCAGCAAGGCAGGTACGGCCAGCAGCAGACGCGACGACCCGGCGCGGCGTGCGCGGGTTGTACGGGGTGCTTTCATGTGGGCTTCCTTCTTCTTGTTGTTGTCGTGCCTCGTGCAGACGCCACGAGGCGGGAGCGCCCGGGCGGAGGATACGGCAGCGGCCAGGCGTATCGATCAGAGCCAAAGCCATGCCAGGCGCAGCCGCTCACGGCCCCGCTCCCGATAACTGGTCGCTGAGCGCCGGTGCGCCGCTCTAGCGCCACGGACCTAAGGGTAGATGGAGTTTTCGCCCGCGCGCCGGCCGTCCAGCGGAGGGGACATGAACGGTAATAAATGCCAGGCAGGCTGGACATGGTGTCCAGCGGATCGGACATCCGACAGGTGGTGAGTCTGGCGAGCGATAATCCTGTCATCGCGAGTGACGGTTGCCTGCGGGTGCGACGTCTGATGCTACAAAGCGCCGAACGCGGCTTCGTTGGTTTTAGTCCGATCAGATCTGACGAACGAGGCGGCTATACCCAAACACCTGGCTATACTTTTTCGCATGCGCATCTGTTGCGTGCATCCCGTCTATTACCTTTTACAGAGAGCCCGCCGGCCCCATGGAAACGCTCTACCTGATATTCCTGCTGTTGCTTGCGGTGGGTGCAAGCCGCGTTCTGGCCAATGTCGTACCGCTACCGCTGCCGATCCTGCAGATCATCATGGGCAGTGTGCTGGCGCTTCCGCCGTTCGGCATGGGGGTCGAGCTACAACCCGAAATTTTCATGCTGCTGTTCATTCCGCCGCTGCTGTTCTACGACGGCTGGAAAATTCCCAAGCGCGAGTTCACCGAGCACGGCGCGGAAATGACCGCCATGTCACTGGTGCTCGTGCTGATCATCCTGGTAGTGGTCGGTTACTTCATTCACTGGCTGTTGCCCGCCATTCCGCTCGGTGCAAGCTTCGCGCTGGCAGCCATTCTGTCGCCGACCGACGCGCTGGCTGTGATCGCCATTGCCCAGGGCAGACTCCCGCGGCATATGGCGCACCAGCTGGAAGGCGAGGCGATGATGAACGACGCCACCGGCCTGGTTTCCTTCAAGTTCGCGCTGGCGGCAGCGATTACCGGCTCGTTCTCGATGATCAGCGTGACGGGTGAATTCTTCGTCATCGCCCTCGGCGGGTTGGCCATCGGCGCCGGCTTGAGCTGGGCGGTCGGTAAGGCCAAGCAGTGGATGACGGCACGCGACCTGTTCGATCCGTCGACCTATGTGGTAATGATCCTGCTGCTGCCGTTCGCCGCGTTCTTCCTGGCCGAGCATGCCGGGATGTCCGGCATTCTCTCGGCGGTGGCGGCGGGGATGGTACAGAGCCGCATCGACATGCTGCCGGTCAAGACCAGCACGCGCATTCTCAACCGCAGCATCTGGGAAATGCTCGATTTCAGCTTCAACGGCCTGGTCTTCCTGCTGTTGGGGCTGCAGTTTCCCCGCATCGTCGAACGCGTCTGGGAGGCCGCTGGCCACGAGACCTACCGGATGCCGATGCTGATATTCAGCGCGCTGGCCATCATGGCGCTGTTGCTGGTGATCCGCTTCCTGTTCGTCTTCGCCTATCACTGGGGGGAAGCGCGTGTGCTTCGCCTGCTCGGCAGAACGGTGCAACCCAAGCCGCTTCCCCTGTTTTCCGCGCTGAGCGCAGTGGCGGGCGTACGTGGGGCGATTACCCTTGCCGGCGTGCTGTCGATCCCGCTGATGATCGGCGATACCCCGTTCCCGGGCCGCGACCTGATGATCTTCCTCGCCGCGGCGGTGATCATCCTGTCGTTGCTGGTGGGGGCCTTGGGGATTCCTTTTTTTCTCAAGAAGCTGCCCAACAACGACGTCGAACTGCACCGGGAAGAGCTGAAGAAGGCCCGCCGGACGGCAGCCCAGGCAGCCGTCAGCTGGCTGGAAAACTGGAAGCAGGCCAACCCCGTCGATGACCCTGACCAAGTGCTGCTTCGTAGCGAAGTGACGGCGCGGGTTACCGAGTCCTACCGCAAGGACATCGAAGCTCTGATGGATCACCACGAGCGAACCAACCAGGCCCGCGAGACGATGGCACTGGAGCGCGACATTCGCATGCAGGCCATCGGGGTGCAGCGTAAGGAGCTCTATCGGATGCGCAAACGCTACGTCATTGACGAGCAGATGCTGCAGACGCTGCTGCGCGAACTGGATTACGAGGAAGCGGCGCTCGGTTCGGGCGAACCGGCCTAGTGCCCCACCAGGTCCTTATGCGGCTCGGGTTCAAGCACGGCGATGGTATGGTCGCTGTGCTTGAACGACACCAATTGGGCTAGCCAGACCTGCAGCACGGATGAGTTGGATGCCCGATTGCGCATGGCGATGGTCAGAATCTCCCGGGCGATAGTAACCATCGCGCCTTTGCTACCGAGAAAGTGCCAATTGAACCAGCCGTCGCCGTAGGTGAGTGGTGTCTTCTGTCCGGGAGGCAGCGGAATGTAGACCTTGACCGACAGGTCGAACAGTACTTCCGGCTTGGAAATGATCAGCAACTTCACGTCCGCCACCTTGCTCAACCAGTAGCGATGATCGAAGCGACCTCCAGTGAGCTCCGCAGACTGGCTCAGGGCATCGTTGATCAGCGCTCGATTATCGATCAGTTGCACGGTGGGGCTCCGCTTGCAGATGGGCGATACCGACCTTGGCACCCGCCGCGCTGAACGGGGCAGGGTGAAGAACCGGCTGACTGATGCCGCGAGACGGTACCGAAAGATACGTTTCGCCTGGCATGCCGGGTTATCGGTAGATCGTCGCTTTTGTTTAGCCCCTCCGAGTCGGTTCCCCATCACAAAAACAATGTGGCCCTTAGCGGTCGGCCGATCTACTCGCGAGCGACATGCACTTTAAAGCCCGATTCGCCGGGCGCGAATTCATCGCGCAGGGTGAGCGCCGGTATCTCGTAGGCACCGGCGTTCTGCTGGCGGAAGGGAATCGGTGCGGTGCTGAACAGCGTATCGAGCCGCTCGCCGAGGTGATGGCAGACCGTTGCGTAACGGTCTTCGTCCATCCGGCTGGTTCGATAGATGACGAAGGGCGGCAGAACGTCGAAGCCCGGGTAGTACAGTACCCCGTGTTGTATTGGAAACAGCACATCGTCCATCGGGCCATTGATTCCGCGAGGGCTGTAATGCGACTCCCACCCGCCCGTGGTGACGACCAGCATGGCGCGCTTGCCTGCGAGCGTGCCCTCACCGTATCGGTTGCCCCAGCGCGCATCGGAATGCTCCCCGACGCCATACGCGAAGCCGTACGCATACACGCGATCGACCCAGCCTTTGAGGATGGCGGGCATCGAGAACCACCACAGCGGGAATTGCAGAATCACCGCATCGGCCCAGCGCAGTTTCTCCTGTTCCGCGGCGATGTCCGCGCGCTGGCTGCCGTTCTCTTACGCCTGCTTGGAACTGAGCGATGGCTCGAAGCGCGCATCGATCGGATGCTCCAGATTGTCTTCGGCGTCGACCGAGGTCTTCCACTTCATTGCATAGAGGTCTGAAACCTGGACGTCATGGCCTGCCGCTTCGAGCCGCTTGACCGAGAAGTCCTTCAGAGAGCCGTTCAGTGATTGGGGTTCAGGGTGGGCGTAAACAAGAAGAATATTCATGGCTGAGCTCCGTTGGTGCATCAGAAGGGTGAGCGAGTAGGTGAGTGCCTAGGGTCGCCCGTGCTCGGCTATGTTAAAAATGAATAATTGAAATTCCAGGTATTGCAATGAGTAATCTCCACAGGCTCGACCTAAATCTGCTACTGACACTCGACGTACTGCTCGCTGAGCACAACGTGACACGCGCGGCGGAGCGTCTGAATCTGGCGCAACCCTCGGTGAGTGTGCATCTGGCCAAGCTGCGCGAGTTCTTTGGCGATCCGCTGTTGCTGCCCGGCCCGCGGGGCATGAGACCCACCGCGAAAGCGGAGGAGTTGCGCGAGCCGCTACGTCAGGTACTCGAGGCGCTGAGGCAGGTGGTGTCGCCTTCGGCTCCCTTCGATCCTTCCAGGGCAACTCATACCTGGCGGATCGCAGCCACCGACTACGCCGAATCGACAATCGTGATGCCGGCGCTCGCAGGGCTGTATTCCCAGGCGCCTGGTGTTCAACTGGCCGTCATTGAAATGGCTCCGCCGCGTATCGCCAAACAGGCGGAGCAAGGCGCTATCGATCTCGCCTTCCATACCAGTGACGGCTCGCCGCCGGGTTTGCATCGCCGTTTGCTGTTTGCCGAACGCTATGTGCTGGCGGGGCGAGCAGGGCATCCAGGCCTGCGCAAGCGGCCGTCGATCAGCCAGTTCTGCAAGCTTGCGCATGTCATCGTTTCGCCGGATGGCGGTGGCTTTCGTGGTGTGACCGACGAGGTGTTGCAGGCTGCCGGTCTGTCGCGCCGCGTGGCGCTTTCGGTTCCGCATTTTCTGTTCGTGATGGCGGCGCTGGCGAGTACCGATCTGGTCGCCATGCTGCCGTGGCGACTGGTACGCGACAACGCGGCGCTGCGGTTCGTTGAACCGCCGGTTGAGGTGCCGGGGTATGAAATGGCGATGCTGTGGCACGAACGTTCCCACCGCGACCCGGCGCACCAGTGGCTGCGCGAGCATATCGCCCGTTCAGTGTGAGTCGGCAAACCATCAACTGGCGAAACCGCGCAGCTACGCGCAAGCACTCCTGCTGGAATGAAAACGCCGTTCGATGAGGCGAGCTCATCGAACGGCGCACGAGGCCAGGCTGGTTACTTGGTCGTAGCTTCGGCGGCTTCGGCAATCAGGGCCGCCACTTCGTCTGGATGCGAAGTCATCACGACGTGGGATGCGCCGGGAATGTTCACCGTTTTCTTCGACCCGGCACGGTCGGCCATGAACTTCAGCGCTGCTTCAGGAATGTTCTTGTCACCCGTGCCGTAAACGAACCAGGACGGCACGTAGTCCCAGGCGACCTGCTGGCTCTCCTCGTTGAGCGCCGCGGCGGTGATCGGGCGCTGGGTCGCCGCCATGAGTGCCGCCTCGGCCGGTGCGACGTCCGCGGCGAACTGCTCGGCGAACTTGTCTTGCTGGATGTACAGGTCCTGGTTGCCATCGCTCAGTTGCACCGGTGCCGCAAGCGTCGGGCCCAGGGTGCCGCCGGGAAACTTACCTGCCAGCGTGGCAGCGCTTTCGCCAGTTGCCGGTGCGAACGCAGCGACGTAGACCAGCGCCTTAACCTTGCTGCTGCCCTTCACTGCGTTGGTGATGACGCTACCGCCGTAGGAGTGGCCGACCAATACGATGGGCCCGGATGTGTGCTCGATGATGTTCGATACGTACTTCGCATCGTTCGCCACCCCACGGAGCGGGTTGGCTGCGGCGACCACAGGGTAGCCCTGGTCGATCAGCCGAGCGGCTACGCCGTTCCAGCTCGCGGATTCGGCAAAGGCGCCATGCACCAGAATCACGGTGGGTTTGTCGGCGGCGAAGCCGATGGCACTGCCCAGCGTGGAGACGGCGAAAAGAGCGGAGGCTATGGTTTTGCGGGTTTTGGATGCGGTGGTCATGACGTTGATCTACCTTGTCGATGAGATGATTCGGGGTCGCGTGTCGGTCGCTGGTTGCATTCAGCGGACCAGAGCACCAACACTGGAAATGGCTCAGGACTTCGTGAGCGGCATGCGTCAGGTGCAGGGACATAATGCGCAGGCGGAACGTTGCTTTGGGTTCAAATCGTCGACAATATGCAACTGATCGTCTAATCGAGGCTTGTCATGGATCGTCTATCTAGCCTGCTCACTCACTTCGGCATGAGTGCAGGGCTCTATCACAGCGGGGAATTGTGCGGTGTAGCGGCTTTCGAAACGGCCGATCAGGTGGGCTACATCCACGTTTTGCGCGAGGGCAGCATGACCCTTCGCCTGGAGGACAACAGCGAGGTCAAGCTGACCGAGCCAACCGTCATGGTATTTCCACGACCCTATCGTCACCGGATGATTGCCAGTGAATCCGAACATGCACGACTGGTCTGCGCGACGTTGCGCTTCAGTGGCGGGGTGAACAATCCGCTGGCAGCCGCATTGCCCGACGTACTGCTGCTGCCGGTTGCCGAAGCGCCGATTCTCGATGGCGCGCTGAACTGGCTTTTCGAGGAGGCGCTTGCCAGTTATTGCGGCCGGGAGGCAGTGATGGGGCGGCTTTTCGAGCTGCTGATCGTGCAGATGCTGCGCCACCTGATGGCCAGTCAGACCATGACCTCAGGGATGATGGCCGGTCTTGCGGACCTGCGTCTGGCACGCGCGATGACGCTGATGCACGCCGAACCCGAGCGTGCCTGGTCAGTGGCTGAATTGGCGGCGGAGTCGAACATGTCCAGGGCCAGCTTTGCCGCCAGTTTCCGCGCGGTGGTCGGACAGACGCCGGCCGATTACCTCACCAGCTGGCGTATCAGCTTGGCGCAGAAGCGCTTGCGCGAGGGACGACCGATCGCATTGATCGCCGACGAGGTCGGCTACGAGAGCCCGTCGGCGCTGGCCCGTGCCTTCCGCCGGAAGACCGGTGCCAGTCCGCGGGAATGGCAGGCCGCAGCGAGTGCGTGAAAGCGCGTCCTATCGCTCGGTGATTAGACATGTTGACGATAATCTTGGCTGGGCGGCGCCCGCCACTTAGGGGGGATTGGAGATGGAACGGCTTTTCGTATACGGCTCGCTGGCACCCGGACGGCCGAACGAACACGTCCTGGCCGGCGTGCCCGGCTCCTGGGAAGCGGCGAGCGTGACGGGCACGTTGCGTGAAGAGGGTTGGGGCGCCGCGATGGGGTTCCCCGGGCTCGACCTGGGGGAGCAGGGCGACACCATCGACGGCCTGGTTTTCAGCTCCGATCAGCTGTCTGACCACTGGGCAAGACTCGACGCCTTCGAAGGTGACGCCTACATGCGCACACCGACCGTCGTGCAGCTGGCCAGCGGCCAGACAGTCGAGGCATATGTCTACGCGCTTCGGAAGTGAACGCCCGAGGTTAGCCGCATGCGCGGCCTACCGCCTCCATACCGACGCGATCCAGCCATAGCCACTGACCAGTACGATCCCGCTCAGCACCAGAATCGCCCCGGCAATGAAGCTGGGCTCTACCGGCTCGGCCAGCAGCCATGCACCGAGCACAACGCCCAGCAATGGCGTGAGAAAGGACAACACACCAAGCCGCGACGCGAGATAGCGGCGCAGCAAGGCAAACCAGAGTAGAAAGCTGGCAAAGGAGACGATCAGCGACTGGAAGCCCAGGCTCAGCCAAACCAGCGGAGTTGGATTGAAAGTGGTGTGACCGATCAGAGCGGCGATAGGAAGCAGCAGTACGAAACCCATCAGCAGCTGATACAGGAGCGTCTGGGTTGCTGGCAGTGAAGAGAGCCGAGAGGCGCGGATCAGCACGGTGGTTGCGCCCCAGGCCGCGCCGGCCAGCAGGGCAAGAAAGTCGCCCCACAGCACGCTGGTTAACCCGGCCTCAGCGTCGGCGCCGCGTAGGAAGGCCACAGCGATTCCGACGAAGGCCAGCCCTACGCCAACCCACTGCAGCGGGGCGAGGCGCTCGTTCGGCAGCTTCCAGTGCAGGCCGAGGGCCGCGAACACCGGCGCGGTGTAGACGAATACCACGACATGTCCGGCAGAGGTGTGCCGCACGGCCTCGCCAACCAGCAGGAACTCTAGAGCAAAGCAGATACCGGCCAGACACCCTGGCTTCCACATGCCCTGCGCGACGGTCAGTCGTTCACGACGCCAGAGCATCAATGTCGCGACCAGCAGTGCTCCGATGCCCGAACGCAGGGCGATCTGCAACACAGGGGAGAAATCCGCTGCGGTCGCCTTCAGCGCGATCTGTTGCGCGCTCCAAATCAGGCAGAGCAGCAGCATCAGACCAACGGCCATCGCATCCAAAGGTTTACGGGAGTCCATTGATTCGTCTCGGCAGGGCGTAAGGCTGGGTGGTCATTGGAGGCGAGCCGTCCTCCGACTCGAATCGACCCTTGCTCGCATGTCATATACCGGACTAGGCGCGACTATTCTGCGCGCCGCCCCAGCCTGGCATCGGACTGCGAACGCGGTCATTTGGCGAACAGCTGGCTCATATCCTTGAATGCCTTGAATTCCAGTGCATTGCCGCAGGGATCGAAGAGGAACATGGTGGCTTGCTCGCCGACCTGGCCCTGGAAGCGCACATAAGGCTCGATGACGAACTGCGTGCCCAAAGAGCGTAGGCGCTCGGCCAAGGCTTCCCACTCCAGCCAGCTCAGCACGATGCCGAAGTGCGGCACCGGCACGTCGTGGCCATCTACCGCGTTGGTGTGCGCGGCATCCTGGGACTGGGTCTTCGGGTGTTCATGGATCACCAGTTGATGCCCGTAGAAGTCGAAGTCGACCCAATGCTCGGACGAGCGCCCTTCGGCAAGACCGAATACTTCTCCGTAGAAATGGCGGGCCGCTGGCAAGTCGTAAACGGGGATCGCAAGGTGAAAGGGAGAGAGGCTCATCGGGACTTCCTTTTTTTTTTGTGGGAACGACAGCATCCATTCTGGTCTATTTGTCGCACCCGCCAACAACGGATATGTTTTGATCCGAGCCTCAAAAAAATCGATCGGAACGGTGCCCATGATTCGCGAGATAAAAACCTTCCTGGCGATCGCTCGGTGCGGCAGCTTCGCGGCGGCAGGCAACCAGATCGGTCTGACACAATCGGCCGTTAGCGCCCAGATCAAAAATCTCGAAGAGAGCTTAGGCCTGCGTTTGTTCGATCGAACCGGGCGTTCGGCGCATCTCAATGCCGCCGGGTTGCGCGCGTTGCCGCTGGCCGAGCAGGTTCTTGAGACGTTCGCACAGATGGGCCAGCCCGAGTCGCTGACTGAATACCGTGGCGAGCTGCGTATCGGCGCGATCGCCACGGTGCAGACCGGGTTGCTGCCGCCGGTTTTGTTGCGTTTGCGGCGTGAGGCCCCAGGCGTTGCGCCCAAACTCGTCCCTGGTGTTTCGCTGAACCTGCTGTCACAGGTCGATGCGGGCGATATCGACCTGGCGGTGATGATCCGCCCCCCGTTTGCGTTGCCCAAGGAACTGCATGTCGAGCTGATCCAGCAGGAGCCGTTCGTTTTGATCGCGCCCCTGGAAACCGAAGGCGACGACCCGTTCCAGTTGCTCGCCGATCATCCCTTGGTGCGTTACGACCGCAGTTCGTTCGGTGGCCGACAGGTCAGTCATTTCCTGCGCAAACACCGATTGGAGGTTCGCCCGGGGCTCGAACTCGACGAGCTCGACGCAATCGTCAAAATGGTAGAAAGCGGACTGGGCGTGGCGCTGGTGCCCAAAGCCGGACTCTGGTTGGAGCGTGAACCGACGGTTCGCATATTGCCGCTCGGCAGTGCCACCTTCTATCGCGAACTAATGCTGGTCAGCCGCCACAGCGCGCAGCAGTTGCCGCTGCATCAGTTGTTTCGACGATGCCTGCGAAGCGAACTGGGTGGCGGGGAAGAGCACACTGGCTGAGCGCCCGCACGAATGTTCCAGACATGAGTTTGACTCCGTACTAGGATCACCCATCGCACGTTGATACTTCTGCCCCGAGTGCTCGATGCATACCGATGATCGTAGCTGGATCACCCTTCGCCAGGATGCCGATACCGGCATCGAGACCATTCGTGCGCACTTCGAGGGCCATGCATTCGACCCTCACTGGCATGACAGCTATTTGATTGGCTTCACCGAACAGGGCGTTCAGCAATTCAGTTGCCGGGGTGCGTTGCACAAGAGCACGCCCGGCCAGATCTTTCTTGTCGAGCCCGGTGAGATCCACGACGGTGATGCACCTGTCGACGGCGGGTTCACCTATTCAATGCTTTACCTGGAGCCGGCCTGGCTCGCGCGGGAGTTGCGTACGCTTGACGATACGCCGCTAGCCTGTGGTGAACCTGGATTCGATAGAACCCTGACGGAGCGCCCCCAGCTGCTAAGTGCCATCGCGAACGCATTCCACGCGCTGGAGCAATGCGACCTGCGCATCGTGCGGCAAACCGCGCTGGATACGCTGCTGCTCAACCTGAGCGGCCATCTTCGCTGGCGGCAGGAGCGACAGGACGACCCGCGACTGCCACGGGTGGCCATTCGTGCGCGCGAATACCTGCATGCGCATTTCGATCAGGACATCGGGCTGGATGAGCTCGCTGCGGTGACTGGAGTCAGTCGCTTTCGCTTGTCCCGCGCGTTCAAGGCGGCGTTTGGGCTCGCACCGCATGCCTATCTCATCCAGTTGCGGCTGGCCAGGGCGCGCTATCTGCTGGCCCGAGGGCAAGCGCCCGCCGAGGTCGCCTCCATCCTCGGATTTGCCGACCAGAGCCACCTTGGCCGGTGGTTTCGGCGCGCCTATGGCCTGACCCCGGCGCACTACCGCACGCGCTGCTCGAATCTTCCAGACGACTGATTACTGGCTGCTCAGACTGGCACCGACGCTACTCAGGAGTCGGACGACATGAGCGATAATTTCGATAGGCCGTTGCACAATCACTGCCGCCGGGGGGGCTCGTTATGATCGAACTCCTGCCGTTTGCCTTGTTTGCGTTCGTGGCATCCATCACGCCAGGGCCGACCAATGTGCTGGTGCTCAGCCACAGCGTGCGCTTCGGTGTGCTTGGCGCTTTGCCAATCGTTCTGGGTGGCTGCGCAGGTGCCGCGCTGGTGGTGCTGGCGGTTGGCCTCGGCGTTGGCGATGCGGTGGCGACGCACACTCTGCTGCAGAGCCTGATGAAGGGGCTCGGTATCCTCTGGCTGAGCTATCTCGCCTGGCAGATCTACACGAGTCCGGAACCCGAGCGCGTGGAAGATGGGGGGGCAGGGTCGCGTATCGGTTTTCTAGCCTCGGCAGGCCTGCAACTGGTCAATCCCAAGGCCTGGATGATGGCCATTGCGGTCATCAGCGTATTCGCCCGCCCCGGCGCGGAGCGCTGGGATGACGTGACGCAGCTGTCACTGGTGTTCTTCTGCATTTCCCTGCCGTGCCTGGGCGCTTGGGCGCTCCTCGGACGAGGTGCGGCAGCGCTCCTGGGATCCAGGGTACGGCGGGTAATGTTCAATCGGAGCCTGGCGGTACTGTTGTTGCTGTCTGCCTTGGCGACGTTATTGCCCTGATTGCCTGCAGTCGTGGTCGTGCGCAAGCGTCTTGGTTATCGACCGTGCCGGCCGGTTACGGGTGCGTGCTGCGCCATCAGCTCTGCGATCCAATCGATGAACACGCGCAGTTTGGCGCTGACATGTCGGTTCGGGGGAAACGCGATATACATCGGCATCGAATCGAGTTGCCAGCTTTCGAACAGGGGGATCAACTCGCCGCGTGCCAGATGATCCTTGGCCATGTAATCCGGCAGCCATAAAACACCCAGCCCGGCCAGGCCGGCCGCGAGGTAAGCGTTGCCGTCGTCGACCGAGAGCAGATAGCGACCGAGCACCTTGATGTTCTCTCCGTTGCCGTGCATGGCATACGGGACGACTTTGCCGGCCCGTTCCCAGAGGAAACCCACAATCCGGTGGTGCGTGTCTTGCAACTCCCGCGGATGTGAGGGCGTGCCGGCCCGCTCCAGGTAGCTCGGCGCCGCGTAGACCCCAAGCCGTAGGTCGCCGACATGCCGCGCTATCAGTGATTGGTCGGTGAGTTCGCCGCCGCGCACGACACAGTCCACGTTCTCGCCGATCAAATCGACCGTGCGATCGCTTACGCCCATGTCCAGCTGAATGTCCGGATACCGAGCGTAAAACGCAGGCAGCGCTGGTACCAGAATCATCCGGGCAAAGGGGCTGGGCACGTCCACGCGCAAACGACCCCGAGGGAGTGCCGAGGCACTGGACAGGCTGGTTTCGGCGTCGTCCATGTCGGCCAGTAGCCGTACTACGCGCTCATAGTAGGCAGCACCGTCGGCCGTGACGTTGACCTTGCGGGTGGTGCGGTTGAGCAGCCTGACACGCAATCTGGCCTCCAGTTGCTGCACCAGTTGTGACACGGTGGTCTTGCTCATGTGCAGGGTTTCGGCTGCCTTGGTGAAGCTGCCGGTCTCAACCACGCGGATGAATGCCTTCATCGCATCAAAACGGTCCATCTCTGCTCCAGCCTCGGGGGATTGTTTGGATTCTACAAACAGTGATGGGTAGACGCGCCAGTTTATCCGCCAGGTATGCCCGCCTTAGATTCAACCCATCGTGAATCACAGGCCGGCGACGGCCTATAGACCGAGGTAACCCCATGACCCAGCGCAATGTTGTTTTCCCACCCGGGCGCCAGGCGCTCTACGAACGCAACCGCTATTCGCCGGCGATCCGCGCCAACGGCTTCCTGTTCGTTTCGGGGCAGGTCGGTAGCCGTGAAGACGGCTCGCCGGAGCCGGATCTGACGGCTCAGGTACGGCTCGCGTTCGAGAACCTGAACGCGATCCTGAAGGCTGCAAACTGCACCTTCGACGATGTGGTTGACGTCACCGTGTTCATGGTCGATCCGCAATCGACGTTCGAAACCATCTGGAAGGTCGTACCCGAGTTCTGGGGAAGCGCGCCGCACCCGACGCTGACCGCTGTCGGCGTGACCTGGCTCTACGGCTTCCAGTTCGAAATCAAGGTGATCGCGAAACTGCCAGAGGGCACTGATGGTTGACCGGATCTAAAGCAAACGGCCGGCTGCTGCGCGCTGGCTAAACCGCCGAAGCCAGCAGCGCGGCCTGTTCGATGATTGGCTGCTGACGAGCTCAGGTTCGTTTCAGCCAATCTGGGCTAGGCTTCTTCTCGAAACTGCTGACCCCATCGCTCGTAATAAGCCGTTCAAGATGCGCTGTGTATAAAGCCTGAGAGCAACCATCATGTCGCAACTGCTGATCCGAGGAGGGCCCTTGCATGGCTGCAGCTGAGTCCGCATCGCTCGAGCCGCTTCTAGGTAACGGAACGCTGCGTGCTGCCGCTGCAGAGGCTACGGGCCTTGGTACCCTGTCGCTGCTCGGCGGTCTGGTGACGTTCGACCGGCGCCGGTGGGCCTGCAAAGAGGCGGAGATTCAATGGACCGCGCCCAGCCATGTCATCGTGCTGACCGAGCGCGGCATGACCACGACCACGCAGATTTACAGCGAATCCCGGCGCATCTATCAGGGCAGCGACCGTCCGGGGGCTTTGTCCTTCGTGCCCGCCGGTGTTGAACGCTCCGGTTACTTTCACGAGGCGGATTTGGTCTACAGCGCCCTGTGGCTGGATCCATCGCTGGATCTTCCGGGATGTTCTGCGCTATTGGATCGACCGATCCGGGTCAACGGTAGCGATGAGGTGGTCCGCAGCTTGATTGGCTCGCTCGCGGCCGAAGTCAGTGCCGGGCATCTGCCGGATTCGGTCTATCTGGAGCATCTCGTGAGCCTGGTGAGCCTTCGCTTGGCAAATGGCGGACCCGACGAATCACCAGGTAAGCGCCGGCGGAGGCTCGGGCCCCAACTGGTGAAACGTCTGACGGAATACATCGAGTCGCGACTCGATAGCGACATTTCGCTGACCGACCTGGCGCGACTGGCCTGCATGCCGGTCGATACATTCTCGCGCCACTTCAGGGCGGAAACCGGCATGGCGCCCTATGCCTACGTGCTGGAGCGCCGCGTGCGCCGCGCCGAAGCGCTGCTGCAGTCGAGTGCAATGCCGATCAGCCTCATGGCGCTCGAGCTCGGCTTTTCCAGTCAAAGCCATTTCACCTCCACGTTCCGGCGTTTGACCGGTACCACGCCGCACCTCTATCGGCGTCATCGCGTCCGGGATGCTGACATTCTTCCGCATAGTTGAAAGAACGCTGCACATCGATCCACGACACTCCCGAGCAACCGCTTGTTTCGGGAGACAACCATGGACGAGAACAACACCCCACGAACGACCCGCCGAGCCCTTTTGCAGGCCGGTGCTGCCGCCGGCTTGCTGCTCACCACCGGTGTGCGCGCGCTGGCTCGACCTGAAGTTGCATCTCCAACTGCCGCTCCGGTCGACGCCGCATCATTCCGCTTGCTGGTCAACGGCAGCGATTACGAATTGGCGCTCGATGCGCGGACCACATTGCTCGATGCACTGCGGGAACACCTTGGCCTGACCGGAACCAAGAAGGGCTGTGACCACGGCCAGTGTGGTGCCTGTACGGTGTTGGTGAACGGCCGGCGAATCAACGCGTGCCTGACCTTGGCGGTGATGCATGAAGGCGACGACATCGTCACCATCGAGGGCCTTGCCAACGGGGAAACCCTGCATCCACTGCAGCAGGCGTTCATCGAACGCGATGCCTTCCAGTGCGGTTACTGCACGCCGGGGCAGATCTGCTCCGCCGTCGGCATGCTGGCGGAGGTCCGGGCCGGCTGGCCGAGCCATGTCACGGCGGATGTCGGGCGCGCGAGTCCCGCCCTGACCGACATGGAAATCCGCGAGCGGATGAGCGGCAATCTATGCCGCTGCGCCGCCTATCCCAACATCGTCGCCGCCATTCGCGACGCGGCGGAGGAGGCCTGAGCATGCTTTCGTTTGACTACCAGCGTGCCTCCAGTCCCGCAGAGGCAGCTGCCACCGTTGCCGCGAACCCACAAGCACGCTTCATCGGTGGTGGTACCAATCTGATCGACTTGATGAAGCTGTCCATCGAGCGGCCCTCTCAGCTGGTCGACATCAGCAGACTACCGCTGACCGGGATCGAGCAAACCGCTGAAGGCGGCCTTCGTATCGGGGCGCTGGTGCGCAACAGCAATCTTGCGGCCGATCAGCGAGTGCGCGACGGCTACCCGTTGCTGACGCAAGCGTTGCTGGCGGGCGCCTCAGGGCAGATTCGCAACAAGGCGACCACCGCCGGAAACCTGCTGCAACGGACCCGATGCCCCTACTTTTACGACACGAACATGCCGTGCAACAAACGTCAGCCTGGCGCCGGCTGCTCGGCGTTACAGGGGCACAATCGCGTAAGTGCGGTGCTCGGAGCCAGCGACGCCTGCATTGCCGTGCATCCTTCCGACATGGCGGTGGCCATGACTGCGCTGGGCGCCAGCATCGAAACCCTGCGGTCGGACGGCACGCCGCGCCGCATTCCGATCGAGCGTCTGTACCGCTTGCCCGGCGATACGCCGCACATCGAAACGGACCTGGCGCAGGGTGAACTCATCGTCGCGGTGACTCTGCCGCCTGCGCCAGACGGCCAGCAGCTCTACCGCAAGGTACGTGACAGGGCGTCCTACGCCTTTGCGCTGGTATCGGTGGCGGTCATCGTCGAGGCCGGTGGCGGCGAGGTGCGCAACGCTCGCATCGCGCTCGGCGGCGTCGCGCACAAGCCCTGGCGGCCGAGCGAGGCGGAGCAGCGTTTGGTTGGGCAACCGGCTACCGACGCGAGCTATGTCGCCGCCGCCGACGCTGCGTTGGCACAAGCAAGAGGGCGCGGCGACAACGACTTCAAGATTCCATTGGCCAAGCGAGTCGTGCGCCAGACATTGGCGGCGGCCACCCGTACGGAGCGAGTACCCTCATGACAGCTGCGAATGAAGGGCCCATCGGGCAGCCCGTAAACCGAGTGGACGGCCGACTCAAGGTGACCGGGCGAGCCACCTATGCCTATGAACATTGCGATGTGGAGCGGATGGTTTATGGCTACATTCTCGGCGCGGCGATTGCGAGGGGACGTATCGTCGAGATCGATACCCGCGAGGCCGAGCGGGCACCCGGTGTGCTCCATGTCATGACCCATCGCAACGCGCCGAACCAGCCATCGTTCGGCCCACCGGTGACCCCGACGCCAGCCGAGACCTTCACCCGTGCGCGGCCAATGCTGGCGACCGCCGATGTGCATTATTACGATGAGCCAGTGGCGCTGGTGGTCGCGCAAACCTTCGAAGCCGCTCGGGCCGGAGCGGGTCTGATACGGGTTCGCTATGCCACGGAGCAAGGCGAGTTCGATCTGCGTTCCCGTCTGGAACAGGCGTACACACCGGTGCGAACCAATGCCGGCTTCGAGACCGATAGCGCCATGGGCGACGTCGAGACGGTATTCCCGCAATCGGCCTTTACGGTGGATGTCCGCTACAGCACGCCGTACCAGAGCCATAACCCGATGGAGCCGCACGCGGCGCTGGCGGTCTGGTCGAGCGACGGTCTGACGCTCTATACCTCCACGCAGACGCTGGCCAACACCCAAGGGGGAGTAGCGGCCACCCTTGGTATTGCGCCCGAGCGGGTGCGGGTCGTGAGTCCTTACGTTGGCGGTGGTTTCGGCGCCAAGCTGATCCCCCACGCCGATTGCATATTGGCCGCACTGGCGGCGCGCGAGCTGGAGCGGCCCGTCAAGGTGGCGCTGACCCGACAGCAGATGTTCGCCAACGCCGGTCACCGCGCCGCCATGGTGCATCAGGTACGCCTAGGGGCGGACCGCGATGGCCGGCTCGAGGCGATGGGTTTCGACGTCTGGTCGGCCACTTCGCGTGTCGAGGAGTTCTGCGAGCAAACGGCAATCTTTGCCCGCTCGCTGTATGCCGCTCCCAATCGCCTGACCCGTCACCGCCTGGTACGCACGGACCTCAACCGGGGCGAGTGGATGCGCTCGCCAGGCGAAGCGCCTGGCATGCTGGCGTTCGAATGCGCCATGGACGAACTGGCCGTGCGGTTGGCGGTCGACCCGATCGAGCTGCGGGTCCGTAATGAGCCCGAGGTCGATCCGGAGCGCGGCGTTCCGTTTTCTTCTCGCTCATTGATCGAATGCATGCGTACCGGCGCCGAGCGCTTCGGTTGGGAGCGGCGCAACCCAACCCCGGCGAAGATCAGAGAAGGGCGGACGCTCATCGGAATGGGGATGGCCGCGGCGATTCGTCCGAACTACCTGGGCCGGTTTTCGGCACATGTGGCGATCAGCGCCACCGGGCGGGTAAGCGTCCGGCTCGACATGACCGACATCGGCACGGGCACCTATACCATCCTGACCCAGGTCGCTGCTGAGCGGCTCGGCGTCCCGATGTCGGCAGTCGAGGTTCGGCTGGGCGACACGCGTTTCCCGCGGACATCAGGCTCGGGCGGCTCATGGGGCGCATCGAGCGCGGCGTCGGCGGTCGATGCGGCCTGTCTGCAGTTGAGATCCTTGATCGTCGAAGCGGCTAACGCCCGACCTGACTCGCCTTATGAAAACGCCAACCCGGACGATCTCCGATTCGTTAATGGCACCGTTGCTATCGGCGAGCACCGGGAGCGGCTGACCGACTTGCTAGGGCGGATTGCACCGGCCGGCTTGCGGGCCGAAGCGAGCGTCGGCCCGATGGGGGATGCGTACAAGGACTTTTCCCAGCATTCGTTCGGGGCACATTTCGCCGAAGTCTCGGTGAACATCGATACCGGCGAGATTCGCATGCGCCGAATGCTCTCGGTGATCGATGCCGGGCGCATCCTCAATGCCAAGACCGCGCGCTCGCAGATACTCGGCGGCATGGCTTGGGGCATAGGTGCGGCGCTGCTGGAACAGACCGTGCTCGACGGGCGATACGGGCATTTCGTCAACCATGACCTGGCCGAATACCTGCTGCCGACCAATGCCGACATAGCCGATATGGATGTGGTTTTCATCGGGGAGCCCGACCTGAATGCCAATCCGCTGGGTAGCAAGGGGCTCGGTGAGCTGGGCGTGTGCGGTGCTGGAGCAGCGGTAGCCAACGCGGTGTACAACGCGACGGGCATCCGCGTGCGCGACTTCCCGCTGACCTTGGACAAGCTGCTACCGAGCCTCGAATCGATCGAGCTGACAGCGCGATGAACCCCAGCCGGGGCAACAGGTACCTGCGTACATGGGGTAACGTTGCCAATCGAGCGCTCGAACGTCCGACAGCGGTCGTATGTCCTGACGGCCCGACGCTTACTGGCGCAAGCTCCCAGGCTCAGCAAGGCGCGGCGGCCGTGCTGCCGCGCACGACCAGCTCGTAAGGCAGGACGACATGAGGTGTTTCGAGAGGGCGCTTTTCGAACTGCGCCACCAGCATCTCGACCGCCTGCCGGCCGAACGCTTCGGCGGGTTGTGCGATGGTCGTCAATGGCGGATCGCAGAAGGCAGCGAAGGGGATGTCATCGAATCCGGCGACCGACATATCCTGCGGGACCCGTAAGCCGGATTGGCGGATGCGCTGGATGGCGCCAATCGCCATCTCATCGTTCTCGCAGAAGATCGCCGTGGGACGGTTCGGATAACGCAATAGCTGGTCTGCCGCTTGATAGCCGGCCTGCAAGGTGAAGTTGCCGCGGCAGAGCAGTTCGGGGTCGGCTGCAATGCCCGCGGCGCTGAGGGCATCCTCGTAGCCGGCGATCCGGTCACGCGTCAATGGACTGCCTTGCGGCCCCTTGATCAGGCCGATGCGACGATGGCCCAGCGCGAGCAGGTGTTCGGTCATCGTGCGGGCGGCGGCACGGTTATCCAGACGAACAGTGGGACAGGGCGGCGTATCGAGCACTTCGCAAGCGTTGACCATAGGTGGCGGGTCGTCGCCGTGACGGCAGGTCTCGCTGAACGGATTGAACGCCCGAAGCTGGATGACACCGTCGGCCTGGTGGGCGTGGACCAGCTCCGCGTAGGCCGTCTCGACCTCCTCACGGCCCCGGGTATCGCACAGCAGCACGCGGTAATCGAACGCCTGCGCGGCTTCCTGTATGCCGCTGATGACGCGGGCGAAGAATACGTTGGCGATAACCGGCACCAGCACGACAAGGTTGCGGGTCCTGCGGGAACGGAATTGTATAGCCATCAGATTAGGGCGATAGCCGGCTTGCTCGACTGCCGTATGCACGCGATCGCGGGTCTGCGGCGAAACCTTCTCAGGAGACTTCAACGTGCGCGATACGGTGGCAACAGAAACCCCCGCCAGTTCGGCCACCTTGCGAATGTTCGGCATAGCTCCTCGTTGATCAATCCGGTGGTGATCGGTCCGCCGGCAAGTCGATAGCGTAACGCAGCGATTTGGCTCATGCGTGGGTAGTTGCAACGACTTGCCACGTTCGGATGACGATTACGGTCTGCGCGCTACGTTCTATTCAATCTTTCTTGACAGCACAGGCTTTGGTGCTAGTTTCTTGATCAATGTAACCGGTTACATTGATCATAAAACAATTAGAACGGAGTATGGAAATGGCTTTAGCCAGTCGGGCGAGGGTCCGGATGGGCATGGTGGGTGGCGGCGAGGGAGCATTCATCGGCCAGGTGCATCGTCAGGCAATGCGGCTCGATGACCGGATCGAACTGGTCTGCGGTGCCTTCAGCCGGGACCCTGAGAACAACAGACGAAGCGGTGAAGCACTGCATTTGAGCCCCGAGCGCTGCTATCGATCCTGGGAGGCGCTGCTGACCGAAGAGCAGGCGCGGCCGGAGGACCAACGCATGGAGCTGTTGGCCATCGTCACGCCCAATCACCTGCATGCACCTATTGCCGAAGCGGCGCTGCGGGCGGGCTTCCATGTGTTTAGCGAGAAGCCGGCGGCATTGTCGCTCGCCGAGGTGCAGCGTTTGGCCGCCACACTGGCCGGTAGCGAACGTTTGTATGGGCTGGCGCATACCTACCAAGGCTATCCCATGGTCTGGCAGGCGCGACAGATGGTGCGAGCCGGCGTGCTTGGCCGTCTGCGCAAGGTCTATGTCGAGTATCCCCAAGGCTGGCTGAGCCAGGACCAGGCCGGGCAGGGCAACAAGCAAGCTGTCTGGCGCGGGGAGCCGGAACAGGCCGGGCCGAGCGGTTGCATGGGCGACATTGGCGTGCACGCCTTCAATCTTGCCGAGTTCGTCAGTTGCCAACGCATCGAGCGGCTGTGCGCGGATCTCGGCGTGCATGTCGCAGGACGGCAGCTCGACGATGACGGTGCTGTGTTGTTCCAGACCGACGGAGGCGCAAGCGGCGTGCTCATCGCCAGTCAAGTCTGCACAGGCGAAGAGAACGCCTTGACGTTGCGCTTGTACGGCGAGCGCGGCGGTCTTGAATGGCGCCAGGAGGAACCGAACAGCCTGGTCCATCGCCCGCTTGGCGAAGCCCAACGCCTGCTCCGCGCCGGGGTCGATCAGGGCTGGTTATGTGACGAAGCCCTGCGACGCCTGCGCCTGCCCGCTGGGCACCCGGAGGGTTATCTCGAGGCAATGGCCAACCTTTATAGCGATTTTGCCACTGCCATCCGATCGGGAGCGACGCCTGATGTCCCCGGCATCGAGGCGGGCCTGCGCGGCATGGCCTTTATCGAGACGGTCCTTGCCAGCCATCGCAGCGACAGCAAGTGGACGGCATTCGCAGCCACCGAAAGGCAGGTATGAATATGGAGCACACCCACACACCCAGGGGTATTCGCGGTCCGGCCATCTTTCTTGCGCAGTTTCTTGGCACGCAAGCACCGTTCGACGGGCTTGCAAACCTTGTGAGCTGGGCCGCCTCGCTCGGCTACTGCGGGGTTCAGCTACCTACGCTTGGCACGCAATGCCTGGACTTGAAAAGAGCCGCCGAGAGCCAGACCTACTGCGACGAACTGAAAGGGCTTTGCGCCGAGGCGGGCGTCGAAATCAGCGAGCTTTCGACTCACTTGCAGGGCCAGCTGGTCGCGGTGCATCCGGCATTCGACGACCTGTTCGATGATTTCGCACCGGTGGAGCTGCGTGGTCAGCCAAAGGCTCGTACCCAGTGGGCCATGGATCAACTGCTGCTAGCCGCTAAAGCCAGTCGGCGCCTGGGGCTCACCGCTCATGCGACGTTTTCCGGCGCACTGTTGTGGCCCTACATGTATCCCTGGCCACAGCGACCGAGTGGTCTGATCGAGGAGGGCTTCGCCGAACTGGCGCGGCGCTGGCGGCCTATTCTCGATGCCTTTGACGAAGCCGGAGTCGACCTGTGCTTCGAGATCCATCCCGGCGAGGACCTGCACGACGGCGCCTCGTTCGAGCGCTTCCTCGATGCGGTCGACCATCACCGGCGCGCGAAAATCCTCTATGACCCGAGCCACCTGTTGCTACAGCAGTTGGACTACCTCGGTTTCATCGATCGCTATCACGAGCGCATCGGCATGTTTCACGTCAAGGACGCAGAGTTCCGCCCGGATGCCCGTTCGGGCGTCTACGGGGGATATCAGAGCTGGGTCGAGCGTCCTGGGCGCTTCCGCTCGCTGGGCGACGGCCAGGTCGATTTCAAACAGATATTCAGCAAGCTGACGCAGTACGGTTACGAGGGCTGGGCAGTACTCGAATGGGAGTGCTGCCTCAAAGATGCAGCGCAAGGGGCCGAGGAGGGCGCTTCTTTCATTCGACGGCATTTGATCAACCGCGCCACGCGAGCCTTCGACGATTTTGCCGGCGTTGCGAGCAGCGCCTCGAGAAACCGTCGGTTGTTGGGCCTCGATGACGGCGTATCTCACTGACAAGACGTGCACTAAAACAAGGACAAGACCATGAGCACACTCAATGCACGGCTGAGCCTGATGATGTTCCTGCAGTTCTTCATCTGGGGCGGCTGGTTCGTTACCCTCGGCACCTTTCTGGCCAACAACCTGAGCGCGACTGGTGGCCAGATTGGTATGGCGTTTTCGACCCAATCCTGGGGCGCGATTCTGGCTCCGTTCGTGATCGGCCTGATCGCCGACCGCTATTTCAACGCCGAGCGCCTGTTGGCCATCCTCCATCTGGTCGGCGCCGTGCTGTTGTTCCAGCTTTATCGGGCGGCTGACTTCAGCGCGTTCTACCCCTTCGTGCTGGGCTACATGATCGTCTACATGCCGACCCTGGCGCTGGTGAACGCCGTGGCCTTCCGGCAGATGAGCGACCCGGCGCAGGAGTTCTCGAAAATCCGCGTATGGGGCACTGTGGGCTGGATCATCGCCGGATTGGTCATCAGCTTTCTGTTCGGCTGGGATTCCCAACAGGCCATCGCGGCCGGTGCGCTGCGTAACACCTTCCTGATGTGTGCCATCGCGTCGGCGTTGCTCGGGCTGTACAGCTTCAGCCTGCCGAGCACGCCACCGCTGGCACGACGAGAGCAGGGCGGGCTGAAGGAAATACTCGGGCTGGATGCGCTCAAGCTTCTGAAGGACCGCAGCTTCGCCATTTTCTTTCTCGCCTCGGTGTTGATCTGCATCCCGCTGGCGTTCTACTACCAGAACGCCAACCCGTTTCTGGCCGAAATCGGCGTCGACAATCCGACCGGCAAGATGACCTTAGGGCAGATTTCCGAAGTGCTGTTCATGCTGTTGCTGCCGCTGTTCATCCAGCGTTTCGGCATCAAGAAGACGCTACTGCTGGGCATGTTGGCCTGGACGCTGCGCTACGTACTGTTCGCCTACGGCAACAATGGTGATCTGCTGTTCATGCTGGTCACAGGTATCGCTTTGCACGGGATCTGCTACGACTTCTTCTTCGTTTCCGGGCAGATCTACACGGACGCCAAGGCGGGCGAGACGTTCAAGGGCTCGGCACAAGGGCTGATCACATTGGCCACCTATGGCGTCGGCATGCTCATCGGTTTCTGGGTAGCGGGCAAGGTGACCGATCATTTCGCAGTAACCGACGGGCACGATTGGCAGAGCATCTGGCTGTTCCCCGCGGTATTCGCACTCGGCGTCTTCCTGACGTTCCTGCTCGCGTTCCGGGAGCAGCGCCCAGCGGGCCTTTCGACGGCTGCCAAGGCGGCTTGATATCGCTGATCAGGGGTCAGCTGGTGTGCTGACCCCTGATCCTGATACAGCGTATCGCACCCGCCCGGCGATACGCCCTCGTTGGACGGCGGCACAATCGCTCAACTCAATACCCGACGATGCGAGAGCGTGCAGGGATTCGCTCTGATCGCCGAAAGCGAGGCGGGCTCAGGGCCATGGTTTATCCCCTGGCTTCCGTCAGCTTCGTCTAGGAAGGCGAGCCCCCAGCAGACCCAGAAATAGCGGCGTTTGGATGAAGAAGGAACAGGCAATATCATGCGCCGCCGGCGAGCGTGAACATTGGTCCGATCGCACGGGGAACCAAAGCCCAAGGGATGATGGTCTTAGCGCCTAGTGAACGGCGTTGAACGATGCCTTTTTGTGTTGATTGCCTCCCATGCGGCACACGGTTTTGCCTGAGGCGATACTTTCCACTTTATCCAAAGGAACGACAGATGAGTCTCGACCTCAATGCAGGACGCCTGCCGGACGAACACACCCTGACGAACATCCCGCGACTGATCTCGCGTTATTACAGCGAGCGACCCGACCCTTCCGATCCGGCGCAGCAGGTCGCGTTCGGCACCTCCGGCCATCGTGGTTCCTCGCTGAAAAACAGCTTCAATGAGTGGCACATTCTTGCCGTGACCCAGGCGATCTGTGACTACCGGCGCGAGCAGGGTATCGACGGCCCGATCTTCGTCGGCATGGACACCCATGCGTTGTCTGAACCGGCCTTCGTTTCCGCTTTGGAAGTGCTGGCGGCCAACAGCGTCGAGACACGCATCGACGCCGGCTGCAGCGAAACCAATGGCGAGCCGGGCTACACGCCGACACCGGCCATCTCCAACGCCATTCTTGAGTACAACGCTGGCCGTAGTACTGGTCTGGCCGATGGCATCGTCATCACCCCGTCGCACAACCCTCCCGCTGACGGCGGCTTCAAATACAACCCCACCAATGGCGGTCCGGCTGATACCGGCGTGACCAAGTGGATTCAGGATCGCGCCAACGCCCTGCTGACGGCCGGGCTCACGGGCGTCGAGCGGATGGATTACGCCCAAGCGCTGAAGGCTGCCACCACTCAACGATTCGATTTCATCGATCACTACGTCGGCGGCTTGGGCCAGGTAATCGACCTGGAGGCGATTCGCAGCTCGGGTCTGAAGTTTGGCGTCGACCCGCTCGGCGGTGCCGGCGTGCACTACTGGACGCGCATTGCTGAACGCTACGGGCTGCCGCTCGAGGTACTGTCTACGCGTGTCGATCCCACGTTCCGCTTCATGCGTCTGGACTGGGACGGCAAGGTCCGTATGGATTGCAGTTCGCCGCACGCCATGGCCGGGCTGATCGAAAACAAGGACCGCTTCGACGTGTCCTTCGCCTGCGACACCGACCATGATCGCCATGGCATCGTCGCGCGTTCCGTCGGGCTGCTGAACCCAAACCACTATCTGGCCGTGGCGATCGAATATTTGTTCACCCATCGCCCCGAGTGGAGCACGCAAGCCGGCATTGGCAAGACGCTGGTGTCCTCCTCGATGATCGACCGGGTTGCCCAGGGTATCGAGCGCAAAGTGGTGGAAGTGCCAGTGGGCTTCAAATGGTTCGTCGATGGCTTGATGGACGGGAGCCTCGGCTTCGGTGGCGAAGAGTCTGCGGGCGCGTCGTTCCTGCGCAAGACCGGTAGCGCATGGTCGACAGACAAGGACGGTCTGATCCTCGGCCTGTTGGCCGCCGAGATCACCGCGGTGACCGGCAAGGATCCGGGCGAGCGCTACCAGACACTCACCGAGCGTTTCGGTGCGCCGGTCTACCAGCGTATCGATGCTCCGGCTGATCGCGAACAGAAGGCCAAGCTGGGTAAGCTCAGCGCCTCACAGGTCACGGCAGCTGAGCTGGCTGGCCAACCGATCAAACAGATTCTCACCGAGGCGCCGGGCAATGGCGCGGCGATCGGCGGGCTCAAGGTAGTCACCGACAATGGCTGGTTCGCTGCACGCCCGTCCGGCACTGAAGACGTCTACAAGATTTATGCGGAAAGCTTCGAAGGCGAGGCGCACCTCAAGCGCATCCAGGAAGAAGCCAAAGCCTTGGTCGATGGCGTGTTGGCCGGCTGAACCGACCTGGCCTCTCACTACGGTCGGCTTCCGCGCTTCGTGGAGCTGACCCTTTCTGGCGATGGCGTAGCCGCTTCATCGCCAGCTCCGCTTGCTCAATGACCGATGACTATTACCACGATGATGTCGGGGTAGTCTTCGCCGAGTGCCTTACCTTCAGCTGCCATCGCCGCCTTCAAGCGCTCGAATCGCACCCCTGACTCATTCCATAGCGACTACCACGGCGTGTCTCAGCGTCCAAAATTGCTTTTGGCTTTTAAGTAAGCGAAACATATGCTATTCATATACGAAGCATATATGGAGAAGCCAATGGGTATTGTGAACATCGACGACGACCTACACGATCAATTGCGCCGGGCAACGAAGGTTTCCTGCCGTTCGATCAACGCGCAGGCGGCCTTCTGGATCAAGGTGGGGATGCTGTGTGAGACCAACCCTACGCTCAGTTTCAACGAGATCATCCAACGCGAGCTCAGCGGCGCCGGGGTCTCGGCTCAGCCATTGACCATGAACTACCTATGATCAAGCAACCCTGGGAACTGGCGCTGTTAGCTGAATCCGGCCGGCTGCTCGCGTCCGTATTCGAGCTGTTGGATCGAACCCCACTGATTGGCATGTCGACGCTTCAGATTGATGAAATGGTCGAGAACTTCATTGTCCGGGAACTGCAAGCCCGGCCGGCCAGCAAAGGTCAATATGGCTACGGCTTCGTGCTGAATTGCTCGATCAACGACGTGGTTTGTCACGGCGTTCCATCGCAATCGGAAGTGCTTCGAGATGGCGATATCGTCAACCTCGATATCACCCTGGAGAAAAATGGCTATATCGCCGATTCGAGCAAGACCTATCTTGTCGGAGAAGTCAGCCCAGCCGCCAAACGCTTGGTCCAGGTTACCTACGAAGCCATGTGGAAGGGTATTCGGGCGGTTCGTCCAGGTGCCCGGCTTGGTGATATAGGGGCGGCAATCGAGCATCATGCCAAGCGCAACGGTTATTCGGTGGTGCGCGAATATTGCGGCCACGGCATCGGCCGCGAGATGCATGAGGAACCTCAGGTGCTGCACTTCGGTAGGCCAGGCACCGGACTCGTCCTGCGAGAGGGCATGGTTTTTACCATCGAGCCGATGCTCAATCGAGGCGCGCGGAATGTCAGAACCAAGGCAGACGGATGGACCGTTGTCACCAAGGACGGATCGCTTTCTGCGCAGTTCGAGCACACCGTTGCCGTGACCGCTTCTGGCGTTTCGGTGCTGACTTTGCGACCTGATGAACTAGGTATGATCAGCCAGGCCAAAAGCGCCGGGTAGCGCACCTGTTTCTAGCCGGAACAAGCGAGCAGGAGCGCAACGATGTCGCGCGTCCTGACTTCACCGTGCCCAACGTACCCATGCCAGCGCCTCTGGGGCCTTGCCTAATCCTTTCAATCGACTCTTGTGGCGAGTTGGAGCCTGCTCCAGGCGGCACGCGGTAGGGCGCGAGTTGGCATATGGGCATTGAGAGCCGTAGCAAGCTTGACGTGTAAAATGATCGTTTTACACTGAGCCCATGGACAAACGTGAAGAAATGATCGCGGGCGCGGCCCGCATGTTCGACTCAGAGGGGTTCCGAGGAATCGGGATCGATCGTGCGCTCGCGCCTTCCGGTGCCTCCACCCGCACGCTCTACAAGCACTTCGGCTCACGAGACGGACTGGTTATCGCGGTGCTCGAAGCGAGGCATCATGCATTCATGACGCAACTCGAAGCGCAGTCAGCGGACGTCAATCCGGTTGAGTCGCTTTTCGATACGCTGCGGCAGTGGATAGAAGAGCACGGCGCGCGAGGATGCATGCTGCTGCGCGCGCGCAGCGAATACGCCGAAGCCAGCGGCGCAATCGTGTCACTGGTTCTTCAGCAGAAGGATGAGTTCCGTAACGAAGTTGAAAAACGCGTTCAAAGCGCCCTTGGGTATGAGAGCCCGGCGCTTTCCACCCAAGTCTGGTTACTGTTCGAAGGCGCCACTGCTGCGGCCAGTGTGACAAGTGTTTCGGTCATTGACGACGCCAAGGCTGCCGCGTTGTCGCTTCTCGAACATGCCCGAGTAGAGCACTCATGAGCCGCGGCCTGAATCTCATCGCCGCAGCCTTCGCCCTGACAGCGCTTTCCTATGGTCTCGCACGTTTTGCCTATGGGCTCCTTCTGCCGCAAATCCGCGAGGAACTGACGCTCGATGTAGCCGTAGCCGGGTGGATTGGTGGCAGTGCTTTTGCCGCTTACTGCGTCGGTATCGTCTTCGCATTTCTAAGCGCTGCCAAACTCGGTCCGCGCACTATCGCTTGCTTGGCCGGACTGGCTGCTACCGTTGGCATGGGGCTCGTATTTTTTGCATGGTCGGGTTGGGCGCTGGGCCTAGGCATTACGCTTGGAGGCGTGAGTACTGGCCTGACATCGCCTCCGCTCGCGTCCGCGGTTGCAGCCCGGTTCGGTGACCAAGACCGCCCTAAAGCCAATGGAGCGATCAACGCCGGAACGGCCGCAGGCATCGTATTTTCAGGCGCGGCAGCCTTGACGGCCGCTGGTGCGTGGCGCGAGCTTTACGCCATGTTCGCGCTGTGTGGTGCAGGCGTAACGGTGTGGCTCTGGTTCGCCGTCCCGCCGCGCGCCAATGGCGACGCCCCACAGCGTTTTTCCCTCGCGATCTTCGGTCGGCCAGGTCTTTGCGCGCTGAGCGTGAGCGCCTTTTTGATGGGCTTGGCCAGCACTGCCATCTGGACGTTCGGGGCGGATATCTTGCGCAATGAATTCGGCTTTACCGACGCCCGTATTGCATGGGCCTGGATAGCGCTGGGCGTGGCAGGCATCAGCGGATCGCTGACTGGTGTTCTGGTCAACCGCTTCGGTACGGGACGAGTCCATGGATTTGCGCTGCTGGGAATAGCGCTTGGCACCGTAGGACTGGCAACAGCTTCCATGTCGGCCATCTCCGGCGTTGTAGCTATGGGCGTATTTGGCGCTGCCTATATCGTCTCGACGGGAGCCTATCTGATCCAAGGCATCAACCTGCTTCCGGACCGTCCCGACCTGGGTTTAGGCATTCCCTTTCTTGTCCTTGCGATTGGCCAGGCTATCGGCACGCCGCTATTTGGCGCCACGCTGACCGCTACAAGTTCCCTTAATGCACTGATTGCGTCGGCGGTGGTGGCTTGTCTTGCGATAGCCATTCGGCCGCGGGGGAGCGGCGCGGGCATATCACTCCAGCAGATTGGAAGTTCCTGAGCGAGACATAGCAACGCCTCGGCGGTGCATCCCGGTTCGCTATGGCATATCTCTACACGCTCCGATGGCGCAGAGTTGGCCCATATCGCGGCGTTGTTCGAAGGAAGAAGGTGAGCTGATAAGAAACGGGCGCTTAGAGGCGCCCATTGCAGATCAGGGCTCGCCGAAAGCCCCAATGGCATCGAATACTCGAGCGCTGTAGGTCAGGGCAGCGCCCGCGTTCAGTGCGATGGCCACGCCCAAGGCTTCGCCGATTTCCTCTCGGGTCGCACCATGCTTGAGCGCATCCTGAACATGAACCGCGATGCAGCCGTCGCAGCGGGTGGTAACGGCCACCGAAAGCGCGATCAGCTCGTGGATTTTCGGATCAAGATGTTTGGCCGGTGCGCTGCCCATGGTGTTCAGTCCGCGCATGGTTTGTGGCGCGAATTGGGCGAACTCACCGGCCCGGTTCATCAACCCGCCAAAATATTCATTCCAATCCTGCATCGAGCAAACTCCTTCAGTGACGGCCGGCGGTTACGCCGCCATCGACCGGCAGCACGGTGCCAGTAATCCAGGCAGCCTCGCTTGAGGCGAGGAACAGGATGGCTGACGCAATGTCGCCCGGCTGGCCGTTACGCCCCAAAGGATGGAAGGCATTGAACGTCGGCAGTACTTCCTTGACCTGTTCAGCATTCATGAATGTGCCGTATACCGGCGTCTCGACCACAGCCGGGGCCACGGTGTTGATGCGGATGTTCGAGCTGGCAAGCTCAATGGCCAGGTTGCGAGTCAGCGCATGCACACCGGCATTGGCTGCGGAGTAGGCTGCCGAAGGCGTCGCACCGATGGCCTGGATGGCCCACAACGAACCCGTTTGCACGATAGCGCCGCCGCCGCGTTGAAGCATGGCTTTGGCTGCCGCCTGCGCCATGAAGAATTTGCCCTTGAGGATGGTATCGAGGAACCAGTCATACTCGTCAGGATTCACCTCGAGGAACGGCTTGGGTTTGAACACGCCCGCATTGTTGACCAGGATGTCGACGCCGCCGAATTCACGTACCGCCACGTCGACCAATGCTTGGGCAGTGCTGGGGTGGGCGATATCGCCGGCCAGGGTGTGTATCTGGCGACCGCTGGCATCGATTTCCCGGGCTGCCTGGGTCAGCTTGGCCGCATCGCGTCCGCCGATAACCACCGAAGCGCCGGATGTGACCAGACGCTTGGCGACTTCCTTACCGATACCCGAACCGCCGCCGGTGACGATGGCAATCTTGTTAGAAAAACTATTCATACTCTGATCTCCTCAGTGTTACTGAGCGCAAGGAATGGTGGCCGACAAAGGCTCTTCGCGTAACGTTAGTTTGCCGACCTGCTGCGAATTGTTGATTTGCCAGACACTGCCGACAACGCATAAGATTTCGCTTTCCGAGAAAGAAAAACTTTCAATGAGTACGCCTGCGTACCTAAATGCCTTGCGCGCCTTCGAAGCGGCTGCGCGACATCAGAGCTTTTCTGCCGCAGCAGCCGAGTTGAACGTCACCCCTGCAGCCGTAGGGCAGCAGGTGCGTAACCTCGAGTCATGGCTGGGGATCGCTCTGTTCACTCGCGCTGCAAGTGGGGGGGCACGCCTGGTGTTAACCGATGCAGCGCGTGCGGCACTGCCTGATATACGCGAGGGCTTCGAACGACTGGGGCTGGGTTTGGCTCGGTTGAAGGACGCCGGTGTGCACGCGGAACTCACCATCACGGTCAGTCCCGCCTTCGCTTCAAAATGGTTGTTGCCTCGTATCGAGCGGTTTCAGCAGGCCTATCCAGACCTGAATGTGTTGCTCGATACCAATTCGCGTTCAGTGGATTTTCAGGCTGAGCGTATCGATGTCGGCGTACGCTACGGTTCCGGCAGTTGGCCAGGTTTAAGCGCCGTTCGTTTGATGGACGAAGTCATATTTCCGGTTTGCTCGCCGAACTATCCATTGCTGAAGAGCGGACGATTGCCCGCCGACGCCTTGTCGCGTTGCACGCTGATCCACGACCTGTCGATGGCACATTATGGCGACTACCCCACTTGGCGAATGTGGCTGGATGCATCGGGCTTCAACCATGTGAAGAGCGATCATGGCCTGCGCATCAACAACTCGGCGGCCGTCCTGCAGGCAGCGATGGAGGGGCAAGGGCTGGCACTGGCGCGCAGTGTGATGGTCAAGGGGGACTTGAATACCGGCCACCTCATCCGCCCCTTCGCTGACAAAGGCCTGGATTGCCCCCTGACGCAGGCGTACTACGTCGTCTATCGTCCAGAGAATGGCGAGCTGCCGAAGGTGCAGGCCTTCCGTGACTGGTTGCTTACCGAGGCCGGCTAGATGATTGGGGATTAGTGCGATCAATTTTCCGTACGCTGAACCATGTTTTTTCTTCGAGTCGAACTGTCGCCAAGCATGAAAACCAGGATGGCTGCTGCCTGAAGAACGGCTGCGAAACCGAACAGCAGCATCGCCGAGCCCGGCCCGTCGGTGAGCGATGTCAGGATTCCGAACAGGCCCGGGGCAAATGCATAGCAGCCTTGTGATGTCGCGACGATCAGTGCGATCACGCGTTGCGTTTGATGTTTGGGAAATTCGGCCTGTGCGATGAGCGGAGGCACGGACGTGGCGTTGCCTATACCTGCGCCGAACATGACGATGCCTATCCACAACAAGATGGGATGGGTATGCAGTGCTGCCATGATCAGGCAACCCGCCAGCTGGCTCGCGTAGCTGATGCAAGCGACTGTTCGTCGGTTGGCATTCGCGGGCATGCACCAACCCACCAGGAATCTGCCTGCAATGGCGCTCGCGGTTGCCAATCCCATCGCAAGGCCGGACTGTTGCTCGGTGAGATAGGGAGCCAGCAGCAGAAACATATGGGCGATCAGCCCGATCTGCGCGAACAGGCCCAGAGACATTCCGGCCGCCAGGGTGACGAACTGGGGGTTGCTCCAGAGAGATATCGCCGATGCGATTGGCGGGGCATTCAGCTCGGCAAGTCTGACCTCGGCTCCGTCTGCATGTTGCCCGAGGTGCTCTGGGAGAACACCGAAGACCTTTAGCGAGAGGCATCCGATGGTGCTGATGGTCAGCACACCTATCAGCAATGCGGTCTGCGAAAAGCCCAGCTGGTTGATCAGATAGACCCAGGCAGACGAGAAAACCACGCCACCGATGCTGGCGCCGTTATAGGCCATTGCCAGAGCTGCGGGACGCTTGGTGACGAACCATGGCGCGATGATCGCGTTGATTGCCGCGGCGCCCAAGGTTACCCATCCCAGGCCGCTGAGGGTTGCCGCGATGAACAGTTCGTTGGGTTCGCGTGCAATTGACCAGCCGTACACGCCCAAGGAAAGCAGCAGGGAGCCCAAGGCAGTGATCCGAGGGATGCCAAAGCGTTTGTACAATCTAGGAAGGTTCACGACCACCAGGGTGCCAGCCAGAAAATGCACGGTGACGGCCGCGGAGCACAGTTGCACGGACCAGCCAGTTCTCTGGATGACGGAGTACAAAAATATCGGCGGGCCGTAGAAGCCTATTCCCCACCCGAGCAAGGCCGTTACAAAGGCTGCCGCTACGACTTTCCTGCCGAAAAAGGATTGGTTCATTCCTGCCGCCGCTCAAGTGGTTTGAACCTGAGTATGATGACGGCGACACGGAATACTTCGGGGGTAGCCGAACTATGGATGTAGATACCGCTGACGCATATCTCGCCGCGGTGGCAGGCGCCATTGCCGACCCAGCCCGGTCGCGAATGCTATGCAGCCTGCTCGATGGACACGCTCGCACTGCGACCGAACTGGCGGCCGTCGCCGACATAGGCGCTTCCACCGCCAGCAGCCATTTCGCGCGCCTTCGTGAACAGGGCCTGGTCGAGCTGCATGTGCAGGGCAGGCATCGGTATTACAGATTGGCCAGTACCCAGGTGGCTCGGGTTCTGGAGGCGCTGTTGTCTCTGGCCAATGGCTCCGCGGCGGCGTTCCGGCCCTCGACCCCCTCCGCTTTGAGGCACGCGCGAACCTGTTACGACCACTGCGCGGGTGAGGTCGCGGTCAAGCTGCACGACGCCTTGCTTGAAGCGAATTGGATACAGGTGCAAGGCAGGGACTACAAACTCACCGAGGTGGGAACCGAAGCGTTGGCGAGGCGGGGGATCGATATCGACGCAGTGCTCCGTCAGCGCAGACGCCTGGCGTATCCGTGCATGGACTGGAGCGAGAGATCGCCGCATGTCGGCGGTGCGTTGGGCGCGGCGTTGTTGGAGCTAATGCTTAAACGTGGCTGGGTCACTCGTCATCTGGACTCCAGGGCGCTGAGCGTGACGTCCAAAGGAGGTACCGAGTTGTCGAGAAGTTTTGGCTTTGGTGGTAAGGGGCCAGTCTGATCCCTCGTTGCTTCGAAGCCTGTCGAGCGACGTTTCATCCGGCATCCATGCTCCTGTCGCAATGGCTTTAGGGCTCGGCAGGTTGGGAGACTAATATCCATGACGATGATTTTTCGCACTGAGATGGCTGCAATACCTGCAGCTGCATGTCCGGCGATGCCTGGCCAATTCCTCATTTTCTAACGATGTCCCGTCAACCCACGGGTGGTGATATGTACGTTCCAGAGCACTTCGATCCCCCTTCGACTGACGCCATGTTCCAGCTCGTCAGACAGCATCCTTTAGGTGTCCTTTTTACACATGGCGAAAGCGGTTTGGACGCCAATCACATTCCCTTCGAATTGGTCGCGGAGGCAGGTGCGTTTGGGACGCTGCATGCCCATGTCGCGCGCAATAACCCGGTTTGGACAGACGTCCGGAACGGTGATGAGGTGCTCGTCGTATTTCGGGGAGAGGAAGCCTATATCTCGCCTAACTGGTATCCGAGCAAGCAAGAACACCACAAGCAGGTACCCACCTGGAACTACAAGGTGGTACATGCGCACGGCCGTATCAGGATTCGGGATGACGAGCGTTATGTGCGAGGGCTCGTCGCCAAACTGACCCGTACGCATGAGGCCTCTGAACCCAAGCCATGGAAAATGACCGACGCACCGAAGGAATACATTGCCTCGATGATGCTGGCTATTGTCGGTCTGGAGATCGAGATCACTCGGCTCACTGCCAAGTTCAAGCTGAGCCAGAACAAGGAGCTAGGGGATATCCAAAGCGCTGCAACTATTCTGATAGAGCGGGGACGTGAGGCTCTAGGCGAATCAATGCTCGATTTAGCTCTCGATCAGAAAGACTCGTAGTGTCATTGGCAAAGTTGCCGCCGCTGTTCTGGCCGCCTTTGCTACCAATCTCTTGGTAGAACTCTTTATCGTGTGATGCGGAAGTTGCTTCGCCTCCTTTGCGGCCCGCCTCGTTAACACTCATGCCTTCTTTCTTGTCAGTCATGGAGTTCTCCTTCTGTCTTGAAAGTCGATATTAAACGAGGCGACAGCAAATGCTATTTTGCTGCATTCCCATCGCCTGTTATTTGAGAATCCTTCCGGCACTAAGGCTTCTAGCCACTCATCGTTCATCGATGCGCGGAAGTTCATTAGCGCACCAACTAACCGAGCGATCGTACTTGCCGGAAAGCGAGGAGGCGAGCCCCGCCAGTTGTCTTTCGAAACAGGTCGACAGAGTCGCATGGCAAAATAGATGCGGGCGCCGTCGAGCCGCATCGTCCAGCCGGCAGGACATGCGGCAGGCGGATGTGTATCGATAGGTGAGCATGTCCAGTGTTCTGGGCACTTTGCAATGCCGTAGCGAGTAGCGAGCCGCACCGCATCTCGATGCGGAGTGCGGCCGTTTCACGGCCTCGAGGGCTTTCACTGGCAGTTGTCCCGGTCTGGCACGGCTTTCGCTCTTGGTTTCCCACTGTCCCGCTTGTTATCCCAGTCGCACCGCAACGCGGGGCCGACTGGAGTGCGGGTGACTAGAACAATAAGGAAAACTGCATGAATGCCTTACTCGAACGTTCTGGGGGAGCGACCGCCGGCCATATGCCGTCCCGCTTTGCCATAGCCCCGCACAGCGCCCTTCGTGGCAGCCGCTATTCTGATTGTCAGCAAGGTGCCTTCTGCACCAATGCCCTGACCGTCATTCGCCGTTATCGGAGACAGCCATGATCTTGAAAGGCAAAACCGCCCTGGTCACCGGTTCGACCAGTGGCATTGGCCTGGGCATCGCCTGCAAACTGGCGGAGGCGGGCGCCAGCGTGATGCTCAACGGCTTCGGCGATGTGGAGGCGGCTGTCGCCCAAGTGTCCAGGTACGGCACGCGCGTGCTGCACCACCCGGCCGATGTATCCGATGCTGAACAGATCGGCGACATGGTCAGCCAGACCGAGCGTGATTTCGGTTCCCTTGATGTGCTGGTCAACAATGCAGGCATCCAGCATGTCGCTCCGGTCGAGAAATTCCCGGTCGAGCGCTGGGACAGCATCATCGCCATCAATCTGTCCTCGGTGTTCCATACCATGCGCCTGGTATTACCGGGCATGCGTGAGCGCAACTGGGGGCGGATCATCAACATATCCTCTGTACATGGCCTGGTGGCCTCCGCGCAGAAAGCTGCTTACGTGGCGGCCAAGCATGGTGTGATCGGGCTGACCAAAACGGTTGCGCTGGAAACGGCAACCACTGGAATTACCTGCAACGCGCTTTGCCCCGGCTGGGTACTGACGCCACTTGTGCAACAGCAGATCGATAGCAAGGCGCAGGTCCATGGCGACCCGAGCCGAGCGACCCGTGAGCTGCTGATGGAGAAACAGCCCTCGCTGGATTTCGTCACGCCTGAAGAGCTGGGTGACCTGGCGCTGTTTCTCTGTAGCGATGCCGCTCGGCAGGTGCGCGGGGCGGCCTGGAACGTGGATGGCGGCTGGCTGGCGCAATGATCGACTAGCGCGGCGAAACCCATGGCTGCCGTCGGCACGGCCGGTCCGTGCCTGCGCTCCTGCATGGCCACGCCGCTGGAGTGCATCGCGCCAGCGATGCGTATCTGGCTCCGCAGAGGCCAAAGCAACCGAAAATAGCAGAAGGGCCGATAATCCATAAGTGATGGGGCGGTAAGATTCGAACTCACGGCTCGCATGCGACGCGGCTGGGTCCGCGTGGCTATCGCAGCGACCTACCGCTCGCTCAATCCATGCAGTTGAAGCTTGGAATACAAGCTCGCTCGAGAAATTCCCAGTTCGACAGCGGCACGGCGGCGATTGCCCTTGCAGGCGCGCAGCGCATGTTGCAGTGCGCGGCGCTCGGCCTGTGCAACGCTTTCGGCCAGCAGCTGCAAGGGCGAATCTTCCAGCGTGGGCAGTTCGACCGCGGACAATGCTGGCTCCGCCGGCGGTGCGACCCGGTGGGTCTGCTCGCCAAGCAGGGGCAGCAGATGCCTCGACTCCAGCGGCAGACCGTCGGCGTTCAGTTGTGCGCGCTCCAGCAGGTTGCTCAATTCGCGCACGTTGCCACGCCAGGGTTGCCCGCAGAGCAGCGCCACGGCGTCGGCGGTGAGCTCCATCGGCGCCTGGCCGGATCGATTAGCGATGTCATCGAGCAGGTGTTCGACCAGGGCCGGGATATCGCTGGCACGTTCGCGCAGTGACGGCACCTTGAGAGCGAGAACATTGAGCCGGTAGTAGAGGTCGTCGCGAAACTGCCCGGTGGCGACCTTGGCTTCCAGATCGATATGGGTGGCCGCGATCACCCGTACGTTGAGTGGTTTGACCTGGTTGGAACCGAGCGGCTCGATTTCCTGTTCCTGCAATACACGCAGCAGCTTTGCCTGCAGCGCCATGGGCAGATCGCCGATTTCGTCGAGGAACAAGGTACCGCCATTGGCGACTTCGAACTTGCCGGTCCGTGCCTTGCGATCGGCGCCGGTAAAGGCACCGGGTGCGGTGCCGAAAAGCTCCGCTTCCACCAGGGTTTCGGGAATGGCCGCGACGTTGACCGCGACGAAGGGGCCGTTAGCGCGCGGCGACAGGTTGTGGATGCCCTGGGCCAGCAATTCCTTACCGGTCCCGGTTTCGCCACGGATCAGCACCGTGGCATCGAGCTGTGCGGCGCGCCGGGCCTGGCGCTTGACCTCGCTGGCGGCGGGGCTGGTGCCGATGAAACCGGCAATGGTGTAGCGCGCGCGGCGGGCCTTGGCCAACTCGTTCTGGGTGGCGACCAGCTGAGTCTGCAGGATGTTGAATTTGGACATCAGCGGTTTGAGATGCTGCGCCCGGTCGAACAGGACGAACCCCAGCGCGCCCACGAGCGTGCCGTCCTCGTCACGCAGCGGGATACGGGTCACCACGAAATGTTCGTCACCGAATGCCATCAGGTCGAGCATGCTCGGCAGGCCGCTTTCCACCACCTCGCGCAGACGACTGGCCGGCAGCACTTCCTCGATCTCCTTGCCGAGCACGCTACGCGGATCGCTGATGCCGACCTTCTCGGCGTACTTGTCATTGATCCAGACGATGCGCGCCTGGCGGTTGACCGCGATGGTGCCTTCGCATTGCGCATTGAGGTGATCGAACAGCAACGGCATCGCCACCGCGCGAAAACGCTCCGGCGAAACGCCGATGATCAGGCCGTTGTGGTCGAGGTCGTTGCGCGCAATCGCCATGGGCAGAGAAATCCGTTTGGGTTCGGCCGATTATGGGAGGCCCCGGCTGCCTCAAGCAAGGTAGCCGGGCCGGAGCAGCTAGGCTGGAAAAACGTTAGCGAGGCAGGCAAGACAAGGCGCAACGACCAGCGGGAGTAACAGCCGAAGGCTGGCCCGAAGGGCGAGCGCAGCGAGTCAAACGGCCGAAGAAGCGGACCGAGCTCGCGTACGAGTTTACTTTATGTAAATGAGCATTACTCACGTCGTTCGCCCTCCGGGCCGCGCTAAAGCGCGTTAGCCGCAAGCGGCTTTCTGAGGCCGGTTTCAACGCAGTATTGCCAACGCAGGTAGTTTTTACTGGGCGTACACCTCGTTGGGCAGCCATGTGGCCAGAGGCGCATAGAAGAACACCAGTGCCAGACCGATCAACTGGATCAGGATGTAGGGCAGTACCCCAAAATACACGTCGCGGGTGGTCACTTCGGGCGGGCATACACCCTTGATGTAGAACAGCGCAAAACCCACCGGTGGCGTCAGGAACGAGGTCTGCAGGCACAGCGCGAACAGAATCGCGAACCACAGCGGGTCGACACCCATGGAAAACAGCACCGGTGCCACCAGCGGCAGAATGATCAGGGTGATCTCCACCCAGTCCAGGAAGAATCCCAGCAGGAAGGTGATCAACAGCACCGTCAGCAGCACCCCGGTCTGGCCGAAGGGCAGGCCGGTGAGTGCCGCGCGAATCACGTCGTCTCCACCTAGGCCGCGCAGCACGGCGGCGAACACCGTGGCACCGATGAATATGCCGAAAATGAAGGCTGAGGTGCGGCTGGTCTGATAGAGCGCCTCCTTGAACACGGCCATGTTCAGACGGCGACTGCAGGCCGCCATCAGCACCGCGCCGAACGCGCCGACGGCGGAGGCTTCGGTGGTAGTAGCGATACCGAAGAAAATCGACCCGAGCACGGCGAGGATCAGCACGAAGGGCGGCACCACGGCCCAGAATACGTCGAGCAGCGCGCGGGCGTCGAGCTTCGAGCGGTTGGCCGGTGCAGGCGCGAAATCCTTTTTCAGCCAGGATGCGATGACGATATAGAGGATGTACATCAGCGCCAGCATCATCCCGGGGATGAGCGCACCCATGAACAGTTTGCCCACCGAGGCTTCCGAAGTGCCGAGGCGGTCGGCCATCAACACCAGCATGATGCTCGGCGGGATCAGGATCCCCAGGGTGCCTACCGAGCAGGCGGTGCCGACGGCCAGGCTCTTGTTGTACTTGGCCTGTAGCATCGGGCCGATCGAGAGCATGCCCAAAAGTGCCACCGAAGCGCCGACGATGCCGGTGGAGGCGGCCAGGAGGATGCCCACCAGCACCACCGTGACTGCATAGCCACCGCGCAACGGACCGAGGACCCGTACCAGGCTGTGCATCAGACGCTCGGCGATGCCGGAACGGTCGAGCATGATGCCCATAAAGATGAACAGCGGCAGGGCGACCATCAGTTCATTGGCGACGATGCCGTAGATGCGCGCATCGAGCACGCCGATGGTGCCGTCCCAGGTGAACCAAAGGTCGGCATCGAAGTGTTCGATCAGCACATGGCCTAATACGGCGAACAGCAGTCCGATGCCGGCCAACGACCAGGCCACCGGGAAACCAAGCAGCAGGAGCCCCATGAACGAGGCGAACATGCTGATGACGAGAATTTGTTCCAGACCCATGACTACGACTACTCCATCAGGGCTGCGAATGGCCGCGGTTGCGGTCATTCGTCGGGGCTGACAACGCCCGCGGGAAATTGAACAGCAAGGTGCTGCAACGCGTGGCCCGCGACAGCAGGGCCAGGGCGACCAGGGTCAGGCCCAGCGGCAACACGCTCTTGAAGATGAAACGGTGCGGCAGGCCGCTCGGCGCCTGCGAACGCTCGTTGTGGATGAAGGCCTGGTAGGCGAAGGGAATCAGCGCATCCACCATCAGCAGCACGATCGGCAGAGCCAGGAACAGGATGGATAGCAGCTCGATGATGGCCTGGCTGCGCAGGGTGAATTTTTCGCGTAGCACATCGACGCGTACATGGTCATCACGCACCACGGCATAGGCGAGCGCGAGCATCAATGCCGCGCCGAACAGGTGCCAGGACAGCTCCTCCAGTGCGATCGAGCCGCGCGACAGCACGAAGCGACTGAAGACGTTGGTCAGCACCACCGCCAGCACCAGCAGCCAGATCCAGGCGCTGGCTTCGCCGATGGCGACCAGCGCCTTGTCCAGCCAATGGGAAAATTTGTTGTGCGGCAGTGCATCCGCATGGGCGGTGGGCACTGCATCGTCAGGGGAAACGGGAAGAACGGACACGGCCACCTCGGTAATCCGGCACTCATGAAGAAATGGCACGACCGAAGCCGTGCCGTCAGCGCCCTGGTTGGTTGGCTAGGTCAACGAGTTTCGCTGCCTGACGCCTCGATCGAAACGCCTGATCGGGGCTCGAGCATTCGAACCTGACTGACGCACCTACTTATCAGGGCACCGGAGTCAGTGCGCAGCGATCAGTCGTACTGGTAGTAATCGCGTGGCAGATAGCCCTTGCTGTGCCAGACCGAGTGATGCTTCATGAACGCGCGCTGGCTGGTCAGGACTCGATTGAATGTTTCGTCGTTGGCGGCGAGTTCGTCGAGCACCTCGTTGGTTACGCGTTCAAGCTCCCGCAACACTTCTTCGGGCAGCACCTGAGCCTCCACACCCTGCTTCTCGTAGTCGCCCAGTGCGGTCGGTTGGGCCCACTCGCTTTCGGCGAAGCCCTTGAGCGTGGCGGATTCACAGCCCATCTCGATCAGCGCACGGCTCTGCGGCTCCAGCTTGTCCCACACGCCCTTGTTCACCAGCAGGTGTGAGGTAGTCAACGTCTGGTGCCAGCCCGGCATGATGTAGTTCTTGATGATCTGATCCAGGCCCAGCATCTTGTCGATCGCCGGCTGCGAGAACTCGGTGGCATCAATGGTCTTGCGTTCCAATGCTTGATAGATCTCGCCACCTGGAATCATGGTGACCGAGGCGCCGAGCTTCTCCAGCACTTTGCCGCCGATACCGGCGAAGCGGATGCGCAGGCCGTCGATGTCTTCCAGCTTCTCGATCGGCTTGGCGAACCAACCGGCGCCTTCCGGGCCGATGATGCTGCACAGCATGGGGTGGATGTTGCGCTTGGCGTAGATCTCTTCGAGCAGTTTTTTGCCGTCACCCTCGTAGTACCAGGCCAGATATGCTGGCGGCTCCATATTGAAGGGCGCACCGGAGTAGAGCGGCAGCGCTGGGATGGTGCCTTGGTCGTAGCCGATCCAGGTGTAGCCGGCCGGATACTTGCCGTTGCTCACCGCATCCATGATCTCGAATGGCGGGACCAGTTCGCCGGGTTCGTAATAGCGCAGCTGAATATCGCCACCGGAAATCGCTTTGAGCGACTCGGACAGGTGCTTGACCGGCGTGGTCAGGCCGACGAGATGGGATGGAAAGGCCAACGGCACCTGCCAGCGAATCTTCTCGGCGGCCATCGCGTTTCCACTTAACAGGGGGGCGCTGAGAAGTGTGGTTGCGCCAATGGCACAGGCGAGGCGGGATAGCTTTTTCTTTACTGACATCGCAGGTTTCCTTGTTTTTGTTGTTTTGGATAACCAGAAGGTGCAGCCCGGTGTGGCGCTGCGCAGTGGAGGCGGGCGAGTGACATCCGGTCGCTCGTCCGCCAGATATTCTGGCCTCTAGCGCTTATCACCTAGCAGGTTCTGTGCCTGCCCCGATGAATACGTTGAAACGCGCGTCCCAGAGCCATTTCACCAACAACCTGGTGAAAGTGTTGTCCAGCAGGCTGGACATGCTGAGCGCGGATTATTTTGTATGTCCAATAATCTGGAAAAGTGTCTTTTGGTCTGGACAGTGAGTGCGTTGGACACGCCGAGACGGCGACCCCACCACGTGGTTGTGGCGAGTCGCTGCGGCTAAGAACGGGGGGACGGTTACCGAGACGGCGCTAGGCGCTCGCCGTGCGTTGGGCATTCAGCTCGCTTCTTTGCCCAGGGTCGCTTTCAATGCGGTGAGGCAGCGCTCTTCGGCAGTATCGAGCTCCAGCTGCATCTGCTGGATATCCAGTTGTTGCTGCTCAAGCTGCTGGCGGCGTTCGGCAATCATGCCGAGCATGATGTTGAGCTGCTTCTGGTTGCCCGCCTTGGGATCGTACAGCTCGATCAGCGTCTTGCATTCGGCGAGCGAGAAACCGAGGCGTTTTCCGCGCAGGATCAGCTTGAGCGCGACGCGGTCCTTGGGGGTGTAGATGCGTTCCTGGCCGCGCCGTGTCGGCGAGAGCATGCCCTGTTCTTCGTAGAAGCGTATGGCACGGGTGGTGATGTCGAGTTCGTTGGCTAAATCGGAAATGCTGTAGGTCTGCTTTGCCATGAATATATCCAGTCTTGCCTGTCCACCCGCGGCTCGCGACGAACCGGGCGCTTGTACTTATGTGAAACGAGCCAAGGCTACACGCTGCGCTGGCCCGATGCCCAGTGGCTTTTAGCCAGCGCTCGTTGCGTCAGCGTTGGATCGCGCAGCCGGTCGCTTCCTGAATCCGCTCGAAGGTGACCCCGTCAGCCAGTTCGACCAGCTTCAGTCCCTGTTCCGTGACGTCCAACACGCCCAGGTCGGTGATGATACGGTCGACCACGCCGACGCCGGTCAGCGGCAGATCGCACTGCTTGATGATCTTGTGCGCGCCCTTGGCCGTGTGCTCCATCAGCACCACCACGCGTTTGACCCCGGCGACAAGGTCCATTGCGCCGCCCATGCCCTTGACCATCTTGCCGGGGATCATCCAGTTGGCCAGATCACCTTTCTCCGACACCTGCATGGCGCCAAGAATCGCCAGGTTGATATGACCGCCGCGGATCATGCCGAAGCTCATGGCATTGTCGAAAAAGGCGCTGCCGGGGAGGGCGGTGACGGTCTGCTTGCCAGCGTTGATCAGGTCCGGATCGATCTCCTCCTCGGTGGGAAACGGACCGATGCCGAGCAGACCGTTCTCGCTCTGCAGCCAGACATCCATGCCGTCCGGAATATAGTTGGCCACCAACGTCGGCAGGCCGATCCCCAGGTTGACGTAGAAGCCATCCTGCAATTCCTGCGCGGCGCGTTGCGCCATCTGTTCACGTGTCCAGGCCATGATCAGCTCCTCACCGTACGTTTTTCGATGCGCTTCTCGGCGTTCGGGTTGTGGATGATGCGCTGCACATAGATGCCGGGCAGATGGACCTGGTCGGGGTCGATTTCGCCGGTTTCGACCAGTACATCGACTTCCACCACGCAGACCCTACCGGCCATGGCTGCGAGCGGGTTGAAATTGCGCGCGGTTTTGTTGAACACCAGATTGCCCGCCTTGTCGGCCTTGTGCGCCTTGACCAGGGCAATGTCGGCGGTGAGCGATTCTTCCATCACGTACCACTCGCCATTGAACTGGCGCGTTTCCTTGCCTTCGGCGATCAACGTGCCGTAGCCGGTGCGGGTGAAAAACGCGGGAATGCCGGAACCGCCTGCACGCAGCTTCTCGGCCAGGGTACCTTGCGGCGTGAATTCGAGTTCCAATTCGCCGGCCAGGTACTGGCGTTCGAATTCCTTGTTCTCGCCGACATAGGAGGAAATCATCTTGCGCACCTGGCGCGTTTCCAGCAGTACGCCCAGGCCGAAGCCGTCGACACCCGCATTGTTGCTGATCACCGTAAGATCCTTCTTGCCGGTGTCGCGTAGTGCTTCGATCAGCGCTTCAGGAATGCCACACAGACCGAAGCCGCCCACGGCGAGCGTCATGCCGTCTTCGATCAGGCCATCGAGCGCTTGCTGGGCGTTGGGATAGAGCTTGTTCATATGAACCTCGTGTTTTTCCGTGTGCCGCCACTCAAACCATAGGACCGGAACGCGCCGGTGCAAGCGGGCGTTTTGTCGTCATTGCGCCGCCTGGCGCGCACGAGCGACTCGTGAGCCGTTGGGTCGTCCCAGCACGTCACTGATGCGTTGTCCGGCGGCGATCAGGGCGTCGAGATCGACGCCGGTTTCGATGCCCAAGCCGTTCAGCATGTAGAGCACGTCCTCGCTGGCCACGTTGCCACTGGCGCCTTTGGCGTATGGGCAGCCGCCCAGGCCTGCAACCGAACTGTCGAACACGCAGATGCCTTCCAGCAGGCTGGCATAGATGTTTGCCAACGCCTGGCCGTAGGTGTCATGAAAGTGCCCGGCGAGCTTGTCGCGCGGGACCTCACGGCTGACCGTCTCGAACAGCTGCCGGGTCTTGCCCGGTGTGCCGGTGCCGATGGTGTCTCCCAGCGACACCTCGTAGCAGCCCATGGCGAACAGCTCATGAGCGACATGTGCGACGCGCTTGGGGTCCACTTCGCCTTCGTAGGGACAACCGAGCACGCAGGACACGTAGCCGCGCACCTGGATGCCGTTCTCTCGTGCGACTGCCATCAGCGGCGCGAAGCGCGCCAGGCTTTCTTCGATGGAGCAGTTGATATTCTTGTGCGAGAAAGCCTCGGAAGCGGCGCCGAACACCGCAACCTCGCTGACTCCGGCTTCGATGGCGGCCTCGAGCCCTTTCAGGTTGGGCGTCAGGGCGGCGTAAGTGACCCCGGTTTTCTGCCGGATCTGCGCGAATACCTCGGCCGAACCAGCCATCTGTGGGACCCACTTGGGCGACACGAAACTGCCGACCTCGATGTAATGCAGGCCGGCGGCACTCAGGTCGTCCACGAGGCGTACCTTATCGCCCACGCTGATCGGCTGCTTTTCGTTCTGCAGCCCGTCTCGGGGGCCCACTTCAACCAGGCGTACCCGGCGTGGCATTGCGGTGGTTGTAGTCATCGATTGTCCTCATGAACAAGTGCCGGTGCCGTCCCGGTAAATTGGGGAGACCCATGGGTCATACGGCGACTCTGCTCCCTCAAGTTCCCAGCAGCATGGCAGATAACTTTGGAAGACCCGCTCCTTGGCGGGGCACCACGTTCGAGAACCGCCATGCTACGCAAACTGAAGATCTCCCACCGTACGCTGTTGTTCTTTGCGCTTGTCGCTGTACTGCTGACCGCGCTTGGGTTGTTTAGTCTGATGCAGATGGCGGCGATACGTGCCGCAGGCAGCGAAATCGACTCCGATTGGATGCCAAGCCAGGCGGCCGCTGACGATATGGCGCTGAACTTCGCTCACGTACGGATCGAATCCATGCGTCAGCTTGCTTTTCACGATGCCGAAACGCTTCGTAAGAGTGGTGAGGAGATCGCCGCGGCAATGACTGAAATCGGTCGCCTGATGGTTCGTTATGAGAATCACATCTCCAACCCCGACGAGGCTCGTACATTTAGCATCGTCAAGGAGGTATACGCGAATTATCCGCAGGCGCTTCAGGACCGGCAGCGCGTGCTTGATAGCAACCTGAGTGCCGAGCAGGCCGCCAGGGCTGAGGCGCGGGTTAACGATCTTAGCCACCAGTTCGAGCAGGCCTTGTCGAAGCTCCGGTCCTTCAACGAAGAGGGCGCTCACCATGCAGTGGAGGCGGCTACTTCCGTTTACCAGAAGGCGCAGATGGTGATCGCCTCGGTGATCCTGATTGCGCTGGTCTCGACCGTTGCGTTGGCCCTGCTGTTGACCGCCAGTATCGTCCGGCCCATGCGTCGGGCTGTCGCCGTTTCGAATCAGATAGCCAAAGGCGACCTCACCCATGATGTGCATGTCGATGGCAATGACGAAGCGACCGAACTGTTGGCCTCGTTGAGCGAAATGCAGATCAACCTGCGTAACATCATCGGCCAGATCAACGATTCGGCCCATGTATTGACCGCCTCGGCCGAAGAGATGAGCGCTGTCATGCTGGACAGCACCCAGGGCCTGCAGCGGCAGAACGACCAGATCGAGCAGGCGGCCACTGCGGTGAACGAAATGACTTGCGCAGTCGAAGAGGTGGCCAGCAATGCCGTGTCCACTTCTGAAGCGTCGCGGGCCTCCAGCGAGTCGGCTCAGCAGGGGCGTAAGCAGCTCGAAGAGGCGATCGCGTCGATTCAGGCGTTGGCGGATGACGTCGTCAGCGCTTCGGCACGCGCCGGCGAACTGGCCGATCAGACCCATAACATCACCCGAGTACTGGATGTGATCCGTGCCGTTGCCGACCAGACCAATCTGCTGGCGCTGAATGCGGCCATCGAAGCTGCTCGCGCCGGCGATGCCGGGCGTGGTTTCGCTGTCGTGGCGGATGAAGTACGAGCGTTGGCCAAACGTACCGGCGAGTCGACCCGCGAAATCGAATCGATGATTGGTAGCATCCAGCAAGGCACGGGGCGGACGGTTGAAGCGCTGCAACAGGGTGCCGCTCGCGCCCAGGGCACACTCGATAAAGCCGAGGCGGCTGGCGTCGCCCTGGTGCGGATCGCCGAGACGGTGGCTGGGATCAACGAGCGCAATCTGGTAATTGCCAGTGCGTCGGAGGAGCAGGCGCAGGTCGCCCGTGAGATCGATCGCAACCTGGTCAGCATTCGCGATCTTTCGGTGCAAACATCCGCTGGCGCCCAGCAGACTAGCGTGGCGACTCAGGAGCTCTCGCGCCTGGCGGTGGGCCTGAATGGGCTTGTGCGTCGTTTCCGCATGTAGCCATTGAGCGGCGTTTGTACTTCTGTTGGAGCGAATTGGTCTGCTAGGGCGTTCTCGCGAGGGGCCTGGCTGGCGAGCGAGCTCGCTCCTGCAAAGGGCAGCACCGACGTCCCGCAGGCTATCACCGGGGGGCGCCACTGGCAGGTGCTCCCGGATCTGCCAGCCGCCGGTAACGGTCATCACTCAAGCTCCACCAACGTGGTGCCTTCGCTGATCATCTCGCCTTCGGCACAGTAAACGGCTTTCACCACGCCGGCTTCTGCCGCACGGATGCTGTGCTCCATCTTCATCGCTTCAAGCACGATCAGCGTGGCCCCGGCTTCAACGCTTTGCCCGGTCTCGACCAGGACGCGCACGATGCTGCCATTCATAGGGGCCGTCAGGCCGCCGTGGTGCTGATGGCTGGCTTCGGCTTCGGCGATGGGGTCGAATGCGGTTACCGCGTGCAGCTCGCCGTCCCACTCCAGGTAGAGCGTGTGGCCTTGGCGAATTGCCTTCGGCTTGCGTACCCCGCCAGCTGCAGGTTCGCGCTGAATGGCCGGTTCATCCACCCGCACCAGGCGGTTTTCACCGTTACACGTCAGGTGCACGCCAATCCGCGCCGGCATCCCGAAGCGCAGACCGGCGCGATTCGACCAGGGCGAGTGGACGTCATCACTGCGTACCTTGGCCGGTTCGGTTTCGATGTATAGCTCAGCGGCCAACTGCCAGAACGCATCCGCCAGTTCGCCTGGCTGGCGCATCAGTTCGGCTTCGTGCCGGGGAATGAAGCCGGTATCCAGTTCCGCCGCCGCGAAGGCAGGATGCCCAACCACCCGCCGCAAGAACGCCAGGTTAGTGCGCACACCGCCAACACAGGTTTCGCCGAGCATGGCCAGCAGCCGCAGACGCGCCTCTTCGCGGTTTTCGCCCCAGGCGATCAGCTTGCCAAGCATGGGGTCGTAGAACGGCGAAACCGTATCGCCTTCAGCCACGCCGCTGTCGACCCGACGACCCGGCCCCTCAGTGGATTCGCGATACAGGTCGAGGGTACCGGTGGCCGGCAAGAAGTCATTGTCAGGATCTTCGGCATACAGTCGCACCTCGATGGCGTGGCCGTTAAGCGGTACCTGATCCTGGCTGATCGGCAGGGGTTCACCGCGGGCGACGCGGATTTGCCAGGCGACCAGATCGAGACCGGTGATGGCTTCGGTGACTGGATGCTCGACCTGCAGGCGGGTGTTCATCTCCATGAAGAAGAACTCCCCGCGCGCATCGAGCAGAAACTCCACGGTGCCAGCACCGACATAACCGATGGCCTGCGCCGCCTTGACCGCCGCTTCGCCCATGGCTCGGCGCAATTCGGGGGAGAGGCCTGGCGCTGGTGCTTCTTCGACGACCTTCTGATGGCGCCGCTGGATCGAGCAGTCGCGTTCGTTGAGGTACAGGCAGTTGCCGTGCTGGTCGGCGAACACCTGAATCTCCACATGGCGTGGTTTGAGCACGTATTTTTCCACCAGCATCCGCGAATCGCCGAACGAGGATTGCGCCTCACGCTGGGCCGATTGCAGTGCTTCGGCGAGATCCACTTCGCGCTCCACGACCTTCATCCCTTTGCCGCCACCGCCGGCGGTGGCCTTGAGCAGCACCGGGTAGCCGATCTTCTCGGCGGCAGCGCGGAAGGTTTCCACATCCTGGGCTTCACCGTGGTAGCCCGGTACCAGCGGAACACCGGCCTTTTCCATCAGCGCCTTGGCGGCTGACTTGCTACCCATGGCGTCGATGGCCGAGGCGGGCGGGCCGAGGAAAATCAGCCCGGCGCCTTCGATGGCACGGGCGAAATCAGCATTCTCGGACAGAAAGCCGTAGCCCGGGTGGATCGCCTGGGCGCCGCTGGCTTTGGCTGCGGCGATCAGCTTGTCGATCATCAGATAGCTTTCGGCGGGCTTGGCACCACCGAGCTCGACGCGGATGTCGGCTTCGCGCGCATGGCGTGCGTCACGGTCGATGGCGCTATGCACGGCGACGGTGGTCAGGCCCATGGCCTTGGCGGTGCGCATCACGCGGCAGGCGATTTCGCCGCGGTTGGCCACCAGAAGGGTGGTTATCATTGTTGTGGCTCCTGCATCCAATTCGGTTTGCGCTTCTCCAGAAAGGCATTCAAGCCTTCTTGCCCCTCAGGGCTGACGCGGATACGGGCGATGCTGTTTTCGGTATAGCGGCGAAGCGCCGGGTTGAGCGATCCGCTGCTGGCTTCGCGCATCAGATCCTTGCTGGCGCGCATGGCCTGCGGGCTGTTCAGCAGGAGCGTATCGATCCAGCCGCAGAGGTTGTCGTCCAGCGCTTCAGCGGCATAGGTTTCCGACAGCAGGCCAAGATCGCGAGCGCGTTCGCCGCTGAAGCGTTCGCCGGTCATCGAATAGCGGCGCGCGGCCCGTTCGCCGATGGCCTTGGCCACGAAGGGGCTGATCACCGCTGGCGCGAGGCCGATGCGCACTTCCGAGAGCGACAGTTGTGCGTCCTGCGCGCCAATGGCCATGTCGCAGCAGGCGATCAGCCCGACTGCGCCTCCAAAGGCCGCGCCTTGCACGACCGCAAGCGTCGGCAGCTTCAAGTGGTAAAGGCTGTACATCATTTCAGCCAGTTCACGGGCATCGGTGAGGTTGGCATCGAAGTCCAGCTTCGCCGATTGCTGCATCCAGGCGAGATCGGCTCCTGCGCAGAAGTGCTTGCCACGGCCACGCAGCAGCAGGAAGCGCAGGCTCTTGTCCGATTGCACCTGATCGATGGCGAGCACCAGTTCACGGATCATCTCGGCGTTGAAGGCGTTGTTTTTTTCCGGTCGATTGAGCCAGAGCGTGGCGAAGCCGCGCGGATCCATTTCCAGTTGTACGGTGGTGAAATCGGTCATGACGGCAAATCCTCAATCACTGGGGGCGTGAGCGCCGCTCACATCCGGAATACGCCAAAGCGGGTCGGCTCGATCGGCGCGTTGAGACTGGCCGAGAGTGCCAGGCCCAACAGATCGCGTGTCTGCGCCGGGTCAATAACCCCGTCGTCCCATAGCCGGGCGCTGGAATAGTAGGGGTGTCCCTGGCGTTCGTACTGTTCGAGAATCGGCTGCTTGAGGTGGGCTTCGTCCTGCTCGGAAAACTCCTGTCCGCTGCGTTCAGCCTGCTCACGCTTGACCTGTACCAGTACGCCTGCAGCCTGTTCGCCACCCATCACGCCGATGCGCGCGTTGGGCCACATCCACAGGAAGCGCGGATCATAGGCGCGTCCGCACATGCCGTAATTGCCGGCGCCGAAGCTGCCGCCGATGACCACGGTGAATTTCGGCACCTGAGCGCAGGCCACCGCGGTGACCAGCTTGGCGCCGTGCTTGGCGATGCCGCCGGTCTCGTACTTCTGCCCGACCATGAAGCCTGTGATGTTCTGCAGGAACAGCAGCGGGATGCCGCGTTGACAGGCCAGCTCAATGAAGTGCGCACCTTTCTGCGCCGCTTCGGCAAAGAGGATGCCGTTGTTCGCCAGGATAGCGATGGGGTAGCCGTGTAGCGTGGCGAAGCCGCAAACCAAAGTGGTGCCGAACAGGGCCTTGAATTCATCGAACTCGCTGCCATCGACCAGCCGTGCGATCACCTCGCGCACGTCATAAGGCTGCTTGGCCTGGGCCGGGATCACCCCGTACAGCTCGTCGGCGGCGTACAGCGGCGCGCGTGGTTCGCGACTCTGTAGCTGGCCGAGCTTGCGCCAGTTGAGGTTGGCCACGCAGCGACGGGCGATAGCCAGTGCATGCTCGTCATTCTCGGCGTAATGGTCGGCCACACCGGACGTCTTGCAGTGCACGTCGGCGCCGCCCAGGTCTTCAGCGGTGACCACTTCGCCGGTGGCGGCTTTCACGAGGGGCGGGCCAGCGAGAAAGATCGTCGCCTGGTTGCGCACCATGACGGTTTCATCGGCCATCGCCGGCACGTACGCGCCGCCGGCAGTGCAGGAGCCCATCACCACGGCAAGCTGCGGAATGCCCATCGAGCTCATGTTGGCCTGGTTGAAGAAAATGCGGCCGAAGTGCTCGCGGTCCGGGAAAACCTCGTCCTGACGCGGCAGGTTGGCACCGCCCGAGTCCACCAGGTAGATGCAAGGCAAGCGGTTCTGTTGAGCGATGGCCTGGGCGCGCAGGTGTTTCTTCACGGTCAATGGGTAGTAGCTGCCGCCTTTTACCGTGGCGTCGTTGGCGATGACCATGCATTCGACGCCTTCGACGCGCCCGATGCCGGCGACCACGCCAGCGGCGGCAACGTCCTCGCCGTAAACCTCGTAAGCCGCCAGCGGCGCGACTTCGAGAAACGCCGAACCGGGGTCGAGGAGGGCATTGATGCGGTCGCGTACCAGCAACTTGCCGCGGGCGATGTGACGCTGCTGGGCCTTCTCGCCACCGCCTTCACTGACACGGCCGAGCAGGGTGCGGAGGCTTTCCACCTGCTCGAGCATAGCGTCGCGATTGGCGGCGAATTCGGGGGAGCGGGTGTTGATCTGGGTATTCAGGATAGCCATGCGGCTCACTCCGAATTGAATATCTTGCGTAGCGTGGGCTGAGCGACGTTCCGCTTCAGCCCACCGTTATTCGGCGAACTTATTTGGTTTCGTTGTACAGCTCGCGGCCGATCAGCATCCGGCGAATCTCACTGGTACCGGCGCCGATTTCGTAGAGTTTGGCGTCGCGCAGCAGTCGGCCAGTGGGAAATTCGTTGATGTAGCCGTTGCCGCCGAGGATCTGGATGGCCTGCAAGGCCATTTGCGTTGCCGCTTCGGCGGTGTAGAGGATCACTCCAGCGGCATCCTTGCGGGTGGTTTCACCGCGGTCGCAGGCCTGCGCCACGGTGTAGAGATAGGCGCGGCTGGCATTGAGCTGGGTGTACATGTCGGCTACCTTGCCCTGGATGAACTGAAATTCGCCGATGCTCTGGCCGAATTGCTTGCGGTCGTGGATATAGGGCACGACCACATCAAGGCAGGCCTGCATGATTCCGACCGGGCCGCCGGCCAGTACCACGCGTTCGTAGTCCAGCCCACTCATCAGTACCTTCACGCCGCCGTTCTCGACGCCCAGCACGTTCTCTTCCGGCACCTCGACGTCATCGAAGAACAGCTCGCAGGTGTTGGAGCCGCGCATGCCGAGCTTGTCGAACTTGTTCCCACGCGAGAATCCCTTCCAGTCACGCTCGACGATGAACGCAGTGATGCCGTGGGCGCCTCTGTCCAGGTCGGTCTTGGCATAGATCACGTAGGTGTTGGCGTCCGGGCCGTTGGTGATCCAGGTCTTGCTGCCATTGAGCACGAAGCGATCGCCCTTGCGGTCTGCACGCAGCTTCATCGAGACCACGTCGGAGCCGGCATTCGGCTCGCTCATCGCCAGGGCGCCGACGTGTTCGCCTGAAACGAGCTTGGGCAGGTACTTGGCCTTCTGCTCGGGTGTGCCGTTGCGGTTGATCTGGTTGACGCAGAGGTTCGAATGCGCACCGTACGAGAGTCCAACCGAAGCCGAGCCGCGGCTGATCTCCTCGATGGCAATGACGTGCGCCAGATAACCCATGCCAGCGCCGCCGAATTCCTCGTCTATGGTGATACCGAGCAGACCCATGTCGCCGAACTTGCGCCACATGTCACTGGGGAAGAGGTTGTCACGGTCGATGGCTTCGGCGCGGGGCGCCAGCTCGTCAGCCACGAAACCGCGCACCTGGTCGCGGAGCATGTCGACGGTTTCACCGAGGGCGAAGTTGAGGCCGGAGTAGTTCATGTGCCACCTGTTCTGTTTTGTAGTTGTTCTGATTCGACTGCCGGACGTCGCGAAACGTTGATAACGCCTGTCGTCCGGCCTGTTCGCTCACCACGCTCCAACAGCGACTTTAGATGTAGGGTGCGGTGGGTTGTCACGCTGTTACCTTTACGTTAACGTAATCAAACGCCGGGATAACTGTCAACTCATCGATATCCCCGGACGGCAAGGCCTCATAACAAACATAAGACTGAGGAGTCCGACATGAGTCTTCCGAGTTACACCTGCGGTCCGCAGACCAAACCCCTGTTGGCGATGACCATCGGTGCGGCGTTCGATCGGGCAGTCGAGCGGTTCGCCGAGCGTGAGGCCCTGGTCGTTCGCCATCAGAACTTGCGCTACACCTGGGCCCAGCTGTCCGATGAGGTAGACCGCTGCGCAAGGGGACTGCTGGCGCTCGGTCTGCAGCCGGGCGAACGGGTGGGCATCTGGTCGCCGAACAATGCTCAGTGGTGCATCACCCAGTTCGCGACCGCCAAGATTGGTGTGGTCCTGGTGAACATCAACCCGGCCTATCGCCTCAACGAACTCGAGTATGCGCTCAAGCAGTCCGGCTGCCGTTGGCTGATCTGCGCCGATGCCTTCAAAACCTCCGATTACCACGCCATGCTCAACGAGCTGCTGCCGGAGCTGGAGCGATCGGCCGTTGGCGCCCTGCAAAGTCACATGCTCCCGGAGCTGCGCGGCGTGATCAGCCTGTGCGACACACCGGTGGACGGCATGCTGTTGTGGAAAGGGCTGATGGACATGGCCGATCAGGTCGGACCCGAGCAGCTGCGACTGTGCAGCGAGCAGCTGCAATTCGACGACCCGATCAACATCCAGTACACCTCGGGCACCACCGGTTTTCCGAAGGGCGCGACGCTCAGCCACTACAACATCCTCAACAACGGCTACATGGTCGGGGAGAGCCTCAAGCTGACCGAGCACGACCGGCTGGTGATTCCGGTGCCGCTGTATCACTGCTTCGGCATGGTCATGGGCAACCTGGGCTGCGTCACCCACGGTACCACCATGATCTATCCGAGCGCGGCATTCGAACCGCTAGCGGCGCTGCAGGCCGCGGCCGAAGAAAAAGCCACGGGGATGTACGGTGTGCCGACCATGTTCATCGCCATGCTTGACCACCCGGAACGCCCCTCACTGGATCTGAGCAGCTTACGCACCGGCATCATGGCTGGCTCGACCTGCCCGATCGAGGTGATGAAACGGGTCATCGACGACATGCACCTGGCCGAAATGCAGATCGCCTACGGCATGACCGAGACCAGCCCGGTGTCCACTCAAACCAGTGCCGACGATGACCTCGAGCGCCGCGTGACCAGCGTCGGGCGTACCCAGCCGCATCTGGAGAGCAAGGTGGTCGACGAGCACAACCGCATCGTTCCGCGCGGGCAGATCGGCGAGCTCTGCACCCGTGGCTACAGCGTGATGCTGGGCTACTGGAACAACCCGGAGGCCACCGCCGGTGCCATCGACGGCGCGCGCTGGATGCACACCGGCGACCTGGCGATCATGGACGACGAGGGCTATCTGAAGATCGTTGGGCGCAACAAGGACATGATCATTCGCGGCGGTGAGAACGTATATCCGCGCGAGATCGAAGAATTCCTCTTCACCCATCCGGCCGTGGCTGACGTGCAGGTGATCGGGGTGCCGGACAAGACCTACGGCGAAGAGATCGTCGCCTGGGTCAAGCTGCATCCCGGCCATGAGGCTACGGCGGACGATCTGCGCGCGTTCTGCAAGGGGCGCATCGCCCACTTCAAGACGCCGCGCCACATCAAGTTCGTCGACGAATTTCCCATGACCATCAGCGGCAAAGTCCAGAAATTCAAGATGCGCGAAGTCAGCGTCGCTGAGCTGGGCCTTGCTGAGTAACCAAGCAGCGGCGTGCCGGTCAGCAGCACCGGCCGCTCGCATTGTCGATCGCAACGATACGGAGCGCCACATGACTCAATCGATCAGTCGTTTCCCGCTCGTCGAGGATCTCGCCGCGCTGCCTGCGGATGTACGCGAGCGTATTCTCGCCGTGCAGGAGAAGGCAGGCTTCGTTCCTAACGTTTTCCTGATGCTGGCTCATCGGCCTGCTGAATTTCGCGCGTTCTTCGCGTACCACGATGCGCTGATGGAGCGCGAGTCCACCAGCCTGACCAAGGCCGAGAAAGAGATGATCGTGGTCGCGGTGAGCGCCGATCATGGCTGTCTGTATTGCGTGGTGGCCCATGGCGCGATCCTGCGCATCCTGGCCAAGGATCCTCTGATCGCCGATCAGGTCGCCGTCAACTATCGCACCGCGCCGATCAGCCAACGCCAGCGGGGCATGCTCGATTTCGCCCTGCACCTGGCTGCCAAGCGTGGCGTATTGGATGACGCTTGGCAGACACGACTGGAGAGTCTGGGCTTCACGCTGGACGACATCTGGGACATCGGCGCGATTGCCGCGCTGTTCGGTCTATCCAATCGTCTGGTGTCGATGGCGCGCACACCGCCCAACGACGAATTCTATTTGCTGGGCCGCGTGCCCAAGCCTGCCGCGAGCTGAGCGACAGCCCTGGATTTGCCGCATATGCGGTAGATACGAGCCCCGGCTGGAGCAGGTCGGGCTCACAGCTGCATCAACCAAGACAATAACAAGAGAGATGACTATGCAACTGAAACCCCTGAGCCGTTTTTTCATCCTAAGCAGCCTGACGGCATCCGCCCTGGGCGCCTCGACGATGGCTTCAGCCGCGTTTTTCGACGACAGCAAGGCGGCCGTCGAGCTTCGCAACTTCTATATGAACCGTGATTTCCGCGAAAGCGGTGCGAGCCAGTCCAAGGCCGACGAATGGGCTCAGGGCTTCATCATGAAAATCGAATCAGGCTACACGGACGGGCCGGTCGGCTTCGGCCTCGACGCCATCGGCCTGTTGGGCGTCAAGCTCGACTCCAGCCCTGATCGTTCCGGCACCGGCATTCTGCAGCGCGACCTGGAGACCAAGCGCGCCCAGGATGACTACGGCACCGCGGGGCTGACCGCCAAGGCGAAACTATCAAACACCACGCTGCACGTTGGCACCCTGCAGCCGATCATTCCGGTGCTGATGCGCAACGACAGCCGCCTGCTCCCCAACGTCTACCGCGGTGCCTGGCTGCAGAGCAAAGAAGTCCAAGGGCTGACCCTGGATGCGGGGCGGCTCGATCGCACCAGTTATCGCGACTCGTCCGATTACGAGGAGATGGCAGTATTCAATGGCGGCGCACGGAATATCCAGCTGGGTAGCACCAAGACCAGCGACGAGTTCCTGTTTGCTGGGGGCAAATATCAGTTCAGCCCCGAACTGACCGGCAGCTACTACTACGGCGGACTGGACGGCATCTACGACCAGCACAACATGCAGTTGGTCCATATCATGCCGCTGGGTGAGAACCAGAGCTTCAAAACCGATCTGCGCTACGTGCGCTCCACCGACGACGGCGGCAGCAACGTCGACAACAACGCGTTCGGCGCGCTGTTCACCTACCGGCTCGGCGGCCATGGCTTTACCGGTGGCTATCAGAAGATGAGCGGCGACACCGGCTTTGCATATGTCAGCGGTGGCGACAACATGCTGATCAACCTTTTGCAGATCAATGACTTCGGTAACGAAGATGAGAAATCATGGCAGGTTCGCTACGACTATGACTTCGCTGCCGTGGGCGTGCCAGGGTTGAGCCTGATGACTCGTTACGTGTCCGGTGACAACGTCAACCTGGCCGCCGGTGGGGAAGGCGAGGAGTGGGAGCGTGACACCGATATCGCCTACGTGGTGCAGAGTGGACCGCTGAAGAACTTTGGCATGAAAGTGCGCAACGCGACCGTGCGCAGCAACTTCGGCTCCGACCTGAACGAAACCCGTCTGATCCTCAGCTACACCCTGGCGCTCTGGTAACCGGAGAGCGCAACACCGCAACCCCTCCTCGTTGATCTTTGCCGGGCCGTTGTGGCCCGGTTTTTTAGGCTACCTTCAATGAGGAATTCCGTTCGGGCGGCCTCGAATCATTGACTCCAGAAGTCAATCGGCCGTTTGAAATTGCAGCTTGCCTCGAGTCGTAAGCGGTTGTTATCGTTTACGTAAAGGTCACGCAGCGACCTGCGCCATAACCAACAACAATAATCAAGGTTAGAGGGCATCCAATGGAACCAGAGTTCGTGCTGGAAACGCGCGGCCTGACCAAGGAATTTCGCGGCTTCACCGCAGTGGATTCCGTTGATCTGCGCGTACAGAAGGGACACATCCATGCACTGATCGGCCCCAACGGCGCCGGTAAGACCACGGTATTCAACCTCCTCACCAAATTTCTCACGCCCACTCGCGGCGACATTCTCTACCGCGGCAAAGCGATCACCTCGATGAAAGCCAACGAGATTGCCAGGCTGGGCCTCGTGCGCTCATTTCAGATATCGGCGGTGTTCGGTCACATGACCGTGCTGGAGAACGTCCGTGTCGCGCTGCAGCAAAAGCTGGGCAATTCCTATCATTTCTGGAAATCCGAACGGATTCTGCGTGAACTGGACGACCGTGCTATGCAGCTGTTGGCGGACGTGGATCTGGAAACCTTTGCCCAGACGCTCGCCATCGAACTGCCTTACGGCCGCAAGCGGGCGCTCGAACTTGCAACCACGCTGGCGCTGGATCCGGTTGTGCTGCTACTCGACGAACCCACCCAGGGTATGGGGGGCGAAGACGTCGACATGGTCGTGGCGCTGGTACGGCGAGCCGCAGTGAATCGCACGGTGCTGATGGTCGAGCACAACCTCAGCGTGGTGAGTCGGCTTTGCGACCGCATCATGGTGCTGGCGCGCGGCGCGGTGCTGGCCGAGGGGGACTATGACACCGTCTCGGCCAATCCCCAGGTGCGCGAGGCCTACATGGGCAGCGAAGCCGCCGCAGAAGAGGTGCACCCATGACGCCCATGGCCGACCGCGACCAGCTGCGACTGGATGATCTGCATGCTTTCTATGGCGAGTCCCATATTCTTCACGGTGTCGATCTGGTCGTCGGGCGGGGCGAGCTCGTCACGCTGCTCGGCCGCAACGGTTCCGGTCGCAGCACGACGTTGCGCGCAATCATGAACATGGTCGGGCGACGCACCGGCTCCATCGTGATCAACGGCAACGAAACCATCGGCATGCCGGCCCACCAGGTTCCAAGGCTCGGCGTTGGCTACTGTCCCGAAGAACGAGGCATCTTCTCCAGCCTCAGTGTCGAGGAAAACCTGCTGCTGCCGCCCACTGTCCGCAGCGGTGGCATGGGGCTGGACGAACTCTACGAGATGTTCCCCAACCTGTATGAGCGCCGTTTCAGCCAGGGCACGCGATTGTCCGGCGGCGAGCAGCAGATGCTCGCCATGGCGCGCATTCTACGTACCGGCGCCAACCTGCTGCTGCTCGATGAGATTACCGAAGGCCTGGCCCCGGTGATCGTGCAGAAGCTCGGCGAAGTGCTGATCAAACTGAAGAAACGCGGGCTGACCATCGTGCTGGTGGAGCAGAACTTCCGCTTTGCCGCCCCTCTGGCCGATCGTCATTACGTGATGGAGCACGGCCGGATCATCGAAGAGATCAGTGCTGCAGAACTGGATTCGAAAAAGGAGTTTTTGAATAGCTGTCTGGGGGTCTGACGGCCCTTTTCGTCAGGAAGTCCCGCCGGTTCGAAGTGCACGCCGGCCAATACACCAAGAGCCACAACAACAAAAACAAACACAGTGGGTGAATATGAAAACCATCAAGAAGACCGCAGCTGCCGTTCTGGTTTCCAGCATGATCGCCGGTGCCGCGCAGGCCGAAATCAGCAACGACGAAGTTCGCATCGGCTATCTCGCCGATATGTCCGGAACCTACCGTGATCTGTCCGGCCCGGGCGGCCTCGAAGCACTGCAAATGGCGATCGAAGACTTCGGCGGCACGGTCAATGGCAAGAAGATCGTGACCTTTAACGCTGATGACCTGAACAAGCCCGACGTGGGCGCCAACACCGTGCGGCAGTGGATCGACGAGCGCAATGTGGACATGGTGACCGGCATGGTGGCCAGCTCCGTAGTGCTGGCGGCGGCCAAGGTCGTGGAGCAGGGCGGCAAGCTGGCGCTGATTTCCGGCGCGGCCGCATCGAGCATTACCAACGAGTACTGCTCGCCCAGCCATATTCACTGGACCTACGATACCTTCGCGTTGGCCAACGGCACCGCTAATGCAGTGCTCAAGGATGGCGGCAAGAGCTGGTTCATCCTCACCGCCGACTATGCCTTCGGTCACGCCATGGAGGCCGATATCACCAAAGTCGTTGAGGCTGAGGGCGGGAGCGTGGTCGGCACCGTTCGCCATCCGTTCCCGAGCAGTGACTTCTCGTCCTACATCCTGCAGGCACAAGGGTCCGGCGCTGACGTGGTCGCCCTGGCAAACGCCGGCGCCGACACGGTGAACTCGCTCAAGACCGCCAGCGAGTTCGGTGTGACCCAGTCCGGTCAGAAACTTGCCGGGATGGTGGTGTTCCTTAACGACATCCACGCGATGGGGTTGGACGTAACCCAAGGCCTGATGCTGACCACCGGTTGGTACTGGGACATGAACGAGGAATCCCGCGCCTGGGCCAAGCGTTATTTCGATCGCGTCGGCCGCATGCCGGGCATGGTGCCGGCCGGCATCTACTCGGCGACCATGCACTATCTCAACGCCGTGAAAGAAACCGGCAGTGATGATGCTCAAGTGGTTCGTGCGCAGATGGCCAAGACGCCGATCAACGACATGTTCGCCAAAAACGGCAGCATCCGCGAGGACGGGCGCATGGTGCATGACATGTATCTGGTCAAGGTGAAAACCCCAGCCGAATCCAAGGGCGAGTGGGACCTTTACAAAATGGTCAGCACCATCCCTGGCGATGAAGCGTTCCGGCCTATAGGCGAAAGCCAGTGCCAGAAGATGGCGGCGAAGAACTGACTCGCCCGATCCGTGCCTTTACCTGGCCGGCTCTCGCCAGAGCGGCTGGGTACCCCGGAAAATTCCTTGGGTAGTGAATCATGACTCTCGTTTTCGGCGTCCCCCTGAGCGTTCTGTTCGGGCAGCTACTGCTCGGCCTGATCAACGGGTCGTTCTATGCGCTGCTGAGCCTTGGTCTGGCGATCATCTTCGGCCTGCTGCGCATCATCAACTTTGCCCACGGCGCGCAGTACATGCTCGGCGCCTTTGCGGCGTTTCTCGGGCTGAACTACCTGGGCATCAATTACTGGGCGGCACTGTTGCTATCGCCCTTGCTGGTCGGGCTGCTTGGCATCGGAATCGAGCGCGGCCTGCTGCGCCGCATCGCTGGGGAAGATCATCTGTACGGCCTGCTGCTGACCTTCGGCCTGGCGCTGATCGTCGAAGGCAGCTTCGTCAAACTGTTCGGCGTCTCGGGTTCATCCTATCCAATGCCGGACATGCTCAAGGGCGGGCATAACCTGGGCTTCATGTTCCTGCCGACCTACCGTGGCTGGGTCATTGTTGCAGCGCTGACGGTGTGCTTCGCCACTTGGTACATGATCGAGCGAACCCGGTTGGGCTCCTATCTGCGCGCTGGTACCGAAAACCCCAAGCTGATGCAGGCCTTCGGCATCAACGTACCGCTGTTGATCACCCTGACCTATGGGTACGGTGTGGCGCTTGCTGCCTTTGCCGGCGTGCTGGCTGCGCCGATCTACGCGGTGACGCCGGGCATGGGCTCGAATCTGTTGATTGTGGTGTTCGCCGTAGTAGTGATCGGTGGTATGGGTTCGATCATGGGCGCGATCATTACAGGGCTCGCCATGGGGCTGATCGAGGGACTGACCAAGGTGTTCTATCCCGAGGCGGCAAACACGGTGATTTTCGTGATCATGGTTCTGGTCCTGCTGGTTCGCCCCGCCGGCCTGTTTGGTAAGGAGGCATGAACATGTCGACTCAAGAAAGCGTTCAAGCGTCTCCGGTGGCCACGCGAGCCAACGCCGAACGCGAGCGCCGCCGTGCTGCGATGCGCCGCAAATACCTGTTCTACGTGGTGCTGTTGGGGCTGGCGCTGGTGGCGCCGATGATGGTTTACCCCGTGTTTCTGATGAAGCTGCTGTGCTTCGCGTTGTTCGCCTGCGCCTTCAATCTGCTTTTGGGCTATGCGGGCTTGCTGTCCTTCGGGCATGCGGCGTTCTTCGCCTGTGGCGGGTATATCACCGGCTACATGCTCAGCAGCTACAGCGGCCTGAGCACCGAGCTGGGTATTCTCGCCGGCACGCTGGCATCGACAATATTGGGGCTGATCTTCGGACTGCTGGCTATCCGTAGGCAGGGCATCTATTTCGCGATGATCACCCTGGCGTTGGCGCAGATGGCCTTCTTCGTCTTCGTGCAGGCACCGTTCACAGGCGGCGAAAACGGTATGCAGGGCGTGCCGCGCGGGTTCTTGCTGGGCCTGTTCGACATGCAGAACAACATGGCGCTGTACTACTTCGTGCTAACGGTGTTCGTGTTCGGTTTCGCCATCATTCAGCGCACCATTCACTCACCATACGGCCAGGTGCTCAAGGCTATTCGCGAAAACGAACCCCGGGCGATATCGCTCGGCTACAACGTCGATGCGCACAAGTTGCTGGCATTCGTCATCTCTGCGGCGTTGACTGGCCTGGCCGGCTCGACCAAGACTGTGGTGTTCCAGCTCGCCTCGTTGACCGATGCGCACTGGCACATGTCCGGCGAAGTGATCCTGATGACCTTGCTGGGCGGCGTCGGCACTATTCTCGGTCCGATCGTGGGTGCGACGGTGGTGGTGACTTTGCAGAGCTCGCTATCCAACGGGCCGCTGGGCGAGTGGGTGCATGTGATTCTGGGCGTGATTTTCGTGCTCTGCGTGCTGCTGTTCCGCTCCGGCATCGTGGGTTGGCTGGAGCGGCTGATCAAACGCAATTTCAAGTAAAAGGCGACCGGAAGCGGAGACAGGAGGCGTCCGGGTCCCCAGGCAGGACCGATCGCACAGCAGTAGCTCGCCAATGGTAGGAGAGTTACCCGGGTGAAGCGGCCAGGGTTGGGCGGTCCGGTGGGCATTCGCTGCGGGGCGCGCCTCTCACGAAAGCGGGCCGGTGTGGGTGCCAAAGCCGCGGTGAGCAAGCGCACGCCAATTGGGGAGGTCCCGCATGCGACGTTCGGTAGATACGGTCTGTGGGGAGCCCCGCCCCCGGGGCGAAGCTGTCTAGCGGTGAGATAGCCCTGCAGTCGCGCAGGGCCTTGTTGCTCAGGCGTTTTTCCAGCTCGGGCGGCGTTTTTCCAGGAAGGCATTGACGCCTTCCTTCTGATCCTGGGTATCGAACAGTTCCGCGAACAGCTCACGCTCGGAGGCCCAGCCATCGGCGTGGGTCTCGTTGCGTGCATTCATCACCAGGCGCTTGCAGCGGCTGATGGAGGACGGGCTCTGTGCGCTGACGCCTGCTGCGAGCTTGAGCGCAGCCTCGAGCGATTGTCCGCGTGGGACGACTTCCTCGACCAGGCCAATCTTCTCGGCCCGCTGTGCATCGATGCGCTCGCCACAGAGAATCATGCGCTTGGCCCAGCCTTCGCCCACCAGCCAGGGCAGGTTCTGGGTGCCACCAGCGCAGGGCAGCAGGCCGACGCTCGCTTCGGGAAGCGCCATTTGCGCCTGTTCCTCTGCGATGCGGATGTCGCAGGCCAGCGCGCATTCCAGGCCGCCACCCATGGCGTACCCGTTGATCGCCGCGATGGAAACGCCGCGAAAACGCGTCAGCGCATTGAAGGCATGGCCGAAGCGCTCGGCTACTTCGCGGGCGCTGGCCTTGTCGCCGTCGGCGAATTGTTTGAGGTCGGCACCGGCCGAGAAGAACTTTTCACCCTGACCAGTGATGACCAGCGCATACACGTTCGGATCGTCGTTGAGCTGACCGATCAGTTGTTCCAGCAAGGCCAGCGACTCGCGGTCCCAAGTATTGGCCGGCGGGTTGGCGATGGTCAGCAGGGCGGTGTGGTCGCGTATCTCGAGCTGGATCTTCTGGCTCATGTCGGTTCCTTCTCGTTGGAATGATGTGCACGTCGTAAGGCGAGCAGGGTTCGATGAACGAGCCTAGCAGTGTAAAAATAGTAAACACATGCGACTAAATGCAGATGTATTCTGTTTTTTTGCACAGCCGGCCCTGTTGGCGTGCGCGCGATGACCTCACGGATCTGGAGCCTACGGTGGATTGGGACAACCTGCGTTTCTTTCTCGAACTGTCGCGCGCGGGCAAGTTGACGGTGGCGGCGCGGCGCCTGGCGGTCGATCACACCACGGTCGCGCGCCGGGTGCAGGCACTGGAAAAGGCGCTGGACAGGCAGCTGTTCATCCGCGCCAAGGCGGGCTATCGGTTGTCCGAAGCCGGTCGTGAATTACTCACCCAAGCCGAGGCGATGGAGAGCGCCATTACCTCCATCGAACAGCCGAGCCTGACGGCTGACAAACTCTCCGGTCAGGTCCGCATCGGCGCGACCGAGGGCTATGGCACGCTGATGCTGGCCGGACAACTGGCCACGCTCACCCGCGACTACCCGCACCTCAGCGTGGATCTGCTGGCCGTTCCGCGCTCGGTGCGTCTGGCGCGCCATGAAGCGGACATCGTCATCACGCTGGAACGGCCGGAACGTGGCCCCTACGTGATCACCAAGCTGACCGACTACGTGTTGCGGCTCTACGCGTCGGAGGCCTATCTCGCTCAACATCCGCCCATCCGCAGCCGTGAAGATTTGAGCCACCACGTGTTCGTCAGCTATATCGAGGACCTGCTTTACAGCAAGGAGCTGTTCTTCCTCGACGAGATCGTTCGCCCCCGTCAGCATTCGCTGCGCAGTACCAGCATTCTTGCGCAGCAGGAAGCCGTCGCCGCCGGGGCCGGGCTTGCGATACTGCCCGCATTCTCCGCACGCAAGGAGCCGTTGCTCAAGGAGGTGCTGGTCGACGAAATCGAGTTCACCCGTACGTTCTGGATGCTGATGCCCGTGGAAAACAAGGACCTGGCGAGGATGCGCGTGTGCTGGGATTTTCTCCGCGCCGTCGCCGCCAGCAGCCAGGATCAGATGATGGGGCGCGCATGATCCGCGAGGACAAGGGCACCATTTCGGTCCAGTTGGTGCACGAGGCACTGCTGGCCTTTACGACGCCGGTGCTGCCTGTTCAGGCCCTGCTGGATAACCTCGGACTTTCGCCAATCGCGCTCGACGACTCGGAGGCGCGGGTCGATGTGACTGAATACAGCAAGCTCTGGCGGCGACTGGCACGGCATTTCGACGATGAATTCTTCGGCATGGATGCGCGGCGAATGCGAGTCGGCAGCTTTGCCTTCGTCTGCCGCGCAGCGATGGCGCAGCCGACCTTGGACAGTGCGATGCAAGTGGCGCTGGACTTCTTCGGGTTAACCTTCGAAGCCTTCCGCGGCGAACTGAACCGTAGCGAAAGTCTGGCCGAGATCGTGCTGCTGGAGCGCGATACGTCGCCACGACGGGCATTTACCTACTTCACCTTCTGGATGTTGCTGCATGGGCTGGCGTGCTGGCTGGTCGGGCGGCGCATTCCGTTGCTGGCGGTGGAGCTGCGCTGCGACGAGCCTGACTACAGCGATGACTATCGTGTGATGTTTTCGGACAACCTGCGGTTTTCGCGTTCCACCACGCGCCTTATATTCGCCGCCGAGGTGCTGGGTCTGCCCGTTCGCCGTAGTGAGTCCGAACTGCATGGCTTCCTGGCCCAGGCGCCAGCGAACATTCTGGTCCGGTACCGTGATGACACCAGTCTGGCCAGCCGCATCAAGGCGAAATTGCGCGGGCTGCCGGCCGAGCAATGGCCGACCAGCCACCTGCTGGCTCAAGAACTGTGCGTTTCGCCGTCGACCCTGCGCCGTCGGCTGGCCGAAGCCGGGCTGCCGTACCAGACCATCAAGGACTTGGTGCGGCAGGAAATGGCGACCTTGTGGCTAGCCGATGCCGCCATCACCTATGGCGAAATCGCCGATCGCCTCGGCTTTGCCGATGTCAGCTCCTTCTACAAGGCGTTCCGCAAATGGACCGGGACCAACCCCGGCCAGTACCGCCGACTGATTCTGGGTACGGTCTAGACTTCAGTCAGGTCAGATTGGCCAAAACGGTCAGCCAGATTGAGAAGAACGACCATTGTCCGCACCGATCGGGCTGATGAAGATGCCGCCAAGGGGATCGCTTGGGCGCCGGCCTTGACCATAGGTGCCTGCGGCGGCGATCTCGGACGCTTTCGAGAGGTTGTGCTGTGGACATTCAAGACAAGGTTTTCCTGATCACCGGAGGCGCCTCCGGGCTGGGCGCGGCGGCTGCCGAAATACTGCTGCTGGCCGGTGCGAAAGTCGTGCTGGCGGACATCAATACCAAGCTGCTGAACGAGCGCTGCGAGACGTTGGGCGCCAATGCCCTGGGTGTGATCACCAACGTATGTGACGAAGCTGCGGCGCAGGGGGCTGTGAATGAGGCGGTGGAGCGGTTCGGCGCGCTGCACGGGCTGGTCAACTGCGCCGGCGTTGCCAGCGGCGAAAGAATACTCGGTCGTCAGGGGCCGCATGGTCTGGACAGTTTCGGCAAGGTCATCGGCCTCAACCTGATCGGTACTTTCAACATGCTGCGCCTGGCTGCCGAGGCCATTGCCAGGAATGAACCGGACGCCGAGGGCAATCGCGGCGTGATCATCAATACGGCCTCCGTCGCGGCCTACGACGGCCAGATCGGCCAGGCTGCCTATGCGGCCTCCAAGGGTGGTGTGGTCGCGATGACGCTACCGGCCGCACGTGAATTGGCACGCCACGGCATTCGGGTCATGACCATCGCCCCCGGCGTGTTCGAGACGCCGATGATGGCCGGCATGACTCAGGAAGTGCGCGATTCACTGGCCGCAGGCGTGCCGTTCCCTCCGCGGCTGGGTCGCGCGCCGGAATACGCAGCGTTGGTACGCCATATCATCGAAAACGACATGCTCAACGGTGAAGTGATCCGCCTCGACGGTGCGCTGCGCATGGCCGCGAAATAATCGGAGACAGCAATGAACAACGATCCAATCGTGATTCTGGGCTCGGCCCGCACGCCCATGGGCGGTTTCCAGGGCGATCTGAAAAGCCTCAGCGCGCCGGAGCTGGGCGCGGCGGCGATTCGCGCTGCAGTGGAGCGCAGCGGTGTTTCAGCCGAACAGGTGCAGGAGGTGCTGATGGGCTGCGTGCTACCAGCCGGCCTCGGCCAGGCACCGGCACGTCAAGCCGCGCTTGGCGCCGGGTTAGGCAAGGCAACCGCTTCCACCACGCTGAACAAAATGTGCGGCTCGGGCATGCAGGCGGCGATCCTCGCCCATGACGCGCTGCGCGCTGGCAGCGTCGACCTGATCGTTGCCGGTGGCATGGAAAGCATGTCCAACGCGCCGTACCTGCTGGAAAAGGCCCGCGGCGGCTACCGCATGGGCCACGGCAAGGTGCTTGACCACATGTTCCTCGACGGCCTCGAGGACGCCTACGACAAGGGCCGCTTGATGGGTACCTTTGCCGAGGACTGCGCGCAGAATCATGGTTTCAGCCGTGAGGAGCAGGATGCCTACGCGGTGACCTCACTGCAGCGGGCGCGCGACGCCATTACCGCTGGCCGTTTCGCCAGTGAAATCGTCCCGCTGGAGGTCACGCAGGGTCGTGAGCAGCGCACCGTGCGCGATGACGAACAGCCGCCCAAGGCAATGCCGGAGAAGATTCCGTCTCTCAAGCCGGCGTTTCGCGAGGGCGGCACTGTTACCGCAGCCAACTCCTCCTCGATTTCCGATGGCGCCGCCGCGCTGGTGCTGACGCGACGCTCCCGGGCCGAAAAGCTCGGCCTGAAGCCGCAAGCGGTGATCCATGGCCACGCGGTATTCGCCGATGCGCCCAACCTGTTCCCGACCGCGCCCATCGGTGCCATCCACAAGCTGCTGGAGCGCACCGGCTGGCGTCTCGACGAGGTGGATCTGTTCGAGATCAATGAGGCCTTCGCCGTAGTCAGCATGGTCACCATGCGCGAGCTCGGTCTGGATCACGCCAAGGTCAACGTCAACGGCGGCGCCTGCGCGCTTGGCCACCCGATCGGTGCATCCGGTGCGCGCATTCTCGTCACGCTGCTCGCCGCGCTGCGCGACCGTGGGCTGCGCAAGGGCATTGCGGCCATCTGCATCGGCGGTGGCGAAGCGACCGCTATGGCCGTCGAACTACTCGACTGAGGAATTGCCATGCTGCTCAATGATGACCAGACCAGTATTCGCGACATGGCTCGACAATTCGCCCAGGAACGGCTGAAACCCTTCGCCGCCGACTGGGACCGCGAGCATCGTTACCCGGCCGAGGCGATTGCCGAGATGGCTGAGCTCGGCTTCTTCGGCATGCTCTGCCCGGAACAGTGGGGCGGCAGCGACACCGGGTATATCGCCTATGCGCTGGCACTCGAAGAGATCGCGGCTGGAGACGGCGCCTGCTCGACCATCATGAGCGTGCACAACTCGGTCGGATGCGTGCCGATCCTGCGCTTTGGAAATGATGAACAGAAACAGCGCTACCTCACGCCGTTGGCCAGCGGTTCGCAGATCGGTGCCTTCGCCCTCACCGAGCCCCATGCCGGCTCCGATGCGAGCAGCTTGCGCACCCGCGCCCGACGTGACGGCGATGGTTACGTTATCAACGGCGCCAAGCAGTTCATCACTTCGGGCCAACACGCCGGCACGGTAATTGTCTTCGCCGTGACCGACCCGGACGCCGGCAAGCGTGGCATCAGCGCCTTCATCGTGCCGACCGATACACCGGGTTATCACGTGGTACGGATCGAGGACAAGCTCGGCCAGCACGCCTCCGACACTTGCCAACTGGCGTTCGAAGAGATGCGCGTGCATGAGTCGCAGCGCTTGGGCGAGGAGGGCGAGGGCTACCGCATCGCACTGGCGAATCTGGAAGGTGGCCGCATCGGCATTGCCGCCCAGGCCGTGGGAATGGCCCGAGCGGCCTTCGAAGCCGCGCGCGATTACGCGCGCGAGCGTGAGGCGTTCGGAAAAGCCCTTACCGAACACCAGGCCGTCGCCTTTCGCCTGGCCGACATGGCCACCCAAATCACCGTCGCTCGGCAGATGGTGCTGCACGCTGCCGCACTGCGCGAGGCCGGCCAGCCTGCACTGGTCGAAGCCTCCATGGCCAAGCTGTTTGCCTCGGAAATGGCGGAGAAGGTTTGCTCGGCAGCGATCCAGACGCTGGGTGGTTATGGGTATCTGCAGGACTTCCCGGTGGAACGCATCTACCGCGACGTACGTGTCTGCCAGATTTACGAAGGCACCAGCGATATTCAGCGATTGGTAATTGCGCGCAACTTGGGGGAGTGAATCCTCTGTTCGATATTGATGCGCAAGCCGTTTGGCTCCGGGTGGGCTGAAACTCACCACAATGGGGCGGCAACCATGGCCCTGGTGGGCTGACGCTCACCTACGGGGCTAAATCTTAGGCTGCGTCGATATTCCAGATGACACTGGCTTGCGAAGCGGAAGGGTGATGACCTCACCTCTCGTTCAATCCCAGCCTTTCGTGTCCTCTGCCGAGTCCCTGATTGCCCCCGGCGTTCGCGAAAAGCGCGGGGCGGGTGCGGCGTGGGGGGTGCCGTCGATGTCGCGGTACACGCCGCGTTCCCGCATGTGCGGGTGCTGCGCGGCTTCTTCCAACGTGAGTACCGGCGCGAAGCAGGCATCGGTGCCTTCGAGCAGCGCGCACCAGTCGGCTTGGTTCCGGCTGGCGAACAGTGTGGCGAGTTGCTCGCTCTGTTCCTGCCAGCGGTCCGGGTCGGAACAGCCTTGGCGCAGGCTCTCCGGCGCCTCGATGCGCTGCATCAGCTCGGAGAAAAACTGCGGCTCCAATGGCCCAACGGCAATGTCGCGACCATCAGCACAGGTGTAGCAGCGGTAGTGCGGGGCGGCACCGGAGAGCAGGTTGCGGTCTCGCTCCAGGGAGATGGCGCCGCTGGGCAGGAGCCCGGCGAAAAAGGTCATCATGGACGACACACCATCGACGATGGCGGCGTCGACCACTTGCCCCTTTCCCGAACGATCCCGCTCCCAGAGGGCAGCCATGATGCCGAACGCGAGATACAGCGAGCCTCCGCCGAAATCGCCAACGAGATTCAACGGTGGGATCGCCGGACTTTCGCGGCCGCCGATGGCAGCCAGCGCGCCAGTGATCGCCAAGTAATTGATGTCATGGCCGGCGCTCTTGGCCAGTGGTCCGGTCTGGCCCCAACCGGTCATTCGGCCATAGACCAAGCGCGGGTTGCGCTCGTGCATCTGCTCCGGCCCAAGGCCTAGTCGCTCCATCACCCCGGGGCGAAAACCTTCGATCAACACGTCCGCGTTTTCGGCCAAGGTCAGGCATCGCTCGCGCCCTGTGTCCGTACGGACGTCGAGTGTGATTCGCTTGCGGCCGCGATCCGCCACCGGATTGGGCCAGCCGTTGCCGCCTTCACGCTCGATGCGGATAACCTCGGCACCGAGATCGGCCAGTAGCATTGCGCAGTGCGGGCCGGGGCCGATGCTGGCGAATTCGAGCACCCGAAGGCCGAGCAGGGGACCTTGGCGGGGTTGTGATTGGTCTATCGACATCGGTAGCTCCCGAGGCTTAGCGCATCGAACGGGCAGATGGCTCGGCGAAGCGAGATCCAACTGTGGTGGTCGTAGGATGGGCGCAACCCTGGCGGTTTAGCTGCCCACCGCGCTCATCTCAAGCAGGTGGTTGCGGTAGCGGTCGCGCAGGGTCTTCTTGTCGATCTTGCCAGTGGCGGTTAGCGGAACGCTGTCGAAGATCACCGCGTCGGGCATCCACCATTTGACGATCTGCGGTTCCAGATAGGCGAGAACGGCTTCAGCGCACACTTCAGCGTCATCGTGGGCTTCGATGATGAGAATCGGGCGCTCCTCCCATTTTTCGTGGGTCACACCAACCACCGCCGCGATTCGCACGCCGGGGCAGGCCACGGCGATGTTTTCGATATCGATGGAGCTGATCCATTCGCCGCCGGACTTGATCACGTCCTTGCTGCGATCGGTGATGCGCATGTAGCCGTTGGGGTCGATGGTGGCGATGTCACCGGTGTCGAACCAGCCATCCTGGTCCAGTGCGCTGGAGTCGCTGCGGAAGTAGCGCTCGACCGTCCAGGGGCCGCGCACCAGCAGCGCGCCGGAGCTGGTGCCATCGTGGGGCAGCTCATTGCCTCTTTCGTCAACGATCTTGAGCTCGATGCCAAATTGCAGCCTGCCCTGGCGGGTCCAGATGGCCTCGTTGGTGGCCGCTTCGCCCTGGGCGGCCAACTTGGGCGTCGGGGTGGCGACCACGCCGAGCGGGCTGGTTTCGGTCATGCCCCAGAGCTGGCGGACACTGACGCCATAGCGGGTCTCGAACTTCTCGGCCAGCGCCCTGGGTACCGCCGAGCCGGCAATGACCAGGCACTTGAGCTGGCCGGTGCCCTCGCCGGTGCGTTCCAGATAATTGAGGTACATGGTCCAGATGGTCGGCACACCGCCGGAAAAGGTCACGCCTTCGTTCTGGATCAGCTCCTGCAGGCTGGCTCCATCCATCTTGTCGCACGGCAGGACGAACTTGCAGCCGTTTATCGCCGCGGTGAAGGGCACGCCCCACGCGGTCGCGTGATAGAGCGAGGAGCAGGGCATGATGCAGTCGAACGCCGAGAAGCCGAAGGCGCCGGTGAGTCCCGCGGCCATGGCATGCAGGACGACGGAGCGGTGGCTATACACCACACCCTTCGGATGACCGGTGGTGCCAGAGGTGTAGCAAAGCATGGCGCCGGCATTCTCGTCGAACTGCGGCCAATCGGTGATCGGTTCTTCTTGGGCAATCAGGGTCTCGTAGCTCTGCGCACCTACTTCGCCGGGTTCGGTGCGTTGGGCATCCGACAGCATGATGAAGGTATGGATGTGCTCCAGCCGTGGCCGAACGCGTTCGACCACGGAGAGAAAGCTGCGATCGAACAGCAACACGCCACTGCCGGCGTGATTCAACGTGTAGATGATCTGGTCATCCGACAGCCGCGGATTCGCGGTGTGGAGCACGGCGCCGACGCCCGGTACGGCAAAGAACAGCTCGAAGTGACGATGCGTATTCCAGGCCATGGACGAGACCAGGTCGCCGGCTTTGACGCCCAGACTGCGCAGCATCGAGGCCGCCTGGCCTGCGCGTTTCGCCAGCCCGGCATAGTCATAACGCCAGAGAGGTTCGTCTACCAGCCGCGAGACGATTTCCCGATCGCCATGGGCGAGGGCGGCGTGGGTCAGGATGCCGCTGATCATCAGCGGGGTCTGCTGCATCGTACCTTTGAGCATCTTCGTATCCTTTTTATTGTTGTGTGGATGGCGGCTGATATGGCTCGACATCCATAACTCGGATTACTGACTGCTTGTCGTCTTTAACGGGTCTTACCCGCCAGCTTTAATGATTTCGCGCTGAACTAGCGCTCCCTTGGCCCTCCAGGTTGCATTCGCGAGCCTGGCCACGAACAGATGAGTCCGCGCGCCGCTTTTCCATGCGCGATCTTTCACAGCCCATAGTTGTTGAGCTCCCGAGCGATCAGTAGCCGCTGAATCTCGCTGGAGCCTTCATAGATCTGCGTAATGCGTGCGTCGCGGTAGTAACGCTCGACCGGATAATCCTCGAGATAGCCGTAGCCACCGTGGATCTGCATGGCCTTGGAGCAGACGTATTCGGCGACTTCCGAGGCGAATAGCTTGGCCTGGGAGGCTTCGGATAGGCATGGCAGGTTGGCGCTGCGCAGACGCGCCGCATGCAGGATCAGCAGTCGCGCGGCGTTGAGGCGGGTGTGCATGTCCGCCAGCATGTTTGCCACACTCTGGTGCTCGATGATCGGCTTGTCGAACTGGATGCGCTCGCGGGCATATCCCAGCGCCGCCTCGAACGCCGCGCGGGCGATGCCCAGCGCTTGGGCGCCAATGCCGATGCGCCCACCTTCGAGATTCGACAGGGCAATGGCCAGTCCCTTGCCGCGTGGGCCGAGCAGATTGGCTTCGGGGATGCGGCAGTCGCGCAGGGTGACGCCGCAGGTATCCGAAGCACGGATCCCCATCTTGCTTTCCATCCGATCTACGACGAAACCGGGGTTGTCGGTAGGCACCAGAAAAGCCGAAAGACCCTTCTTGCCCAGCTCCGGATCGGTGACTGCGAAGACGATGGCGATCTTCGCGCGCTTGCCGTTGCTGACGAATTGTTTGGCGCCGTTGATCACCCATTCGCCGTTCTCCAGCACGGCGCGGGTGCGCAGGTTGTGCGCTTCGGAGCCGGCCTGGGGTTCGGTAAGGGCGAAGCAGCCGATGGCGCGCCCGGCGGCCAGATCCGGCAGCCATTCGTCCTGCTGTTCCGGCGTGCCGTATTTGAGGATTGGACCACAGCCGACCGAGCTGTGAATGCTCATCAACGCGCCGATGGCACCGTCGCCGGCCGAGATTTCCTCGACCGCCAACGCGTAGGCGACGTAATCGATGTAGGTGCCGCCCCATTGCTCGGGAACGATCATGCCCAGCAGACCGAGCTCGCCCAGCTGGGTCACGGTCTCGTCACCGATCCAGCCGGCCTGCTCCCAGGCCTGGGCTTTGGGTGCGATTTCGGCGCGGGCGAAGTCGCGCGCCATGTCGCGGATCATCCGTTGTTCTTCGCTCAGTTCGATGTCTTGCATGGATTGTTCCCTCTCAGACGCCCGCGAAGAAATCGGCAACCCGCTGAGGCGTCACCTCACTCAGCGTAGGCGGGTTCCAGCGTGGGTTCTTGTCCTTGTCGACGATCAGTGCACGAACGCCCTCGATGATGTCGCCCTGATCGAACCACTGGCGGTCCAGGTGCAGCTCCATACGGAAGCAATCGGCCAGTGAGAGTGCGCGTCCGCGACGAAGCATTTCCAGCGTGATGCCGAGCGAAAGAGGCGAGCGGCTGTCGATGATCTTGAGCGTCTCGGCCGCCCAGTCGCGGTATTCCGGACGGTTCTCGCTCGCCAGGGAGTCGCGGATGGCCGCGACGTCGTCATGCCCGAAGTGCTTCTCGATGGCCGGGAAAAGCCCTTTGAACGAGGCGTCCGGCAGCTCGGTGCAGCCCAGCGATACCAGCAGATTGGTCAGCGCCTGCACCGGCGGGGTGCTCCAGTCCTGACGGTCCAGCGCCTGTTCGAGTTCAGCGAAACGCTCATGGCGCACGCAATAATCGGCGAGTCCGGCATAGAGCGCATCGGCCGAATCGATGTGGTTGCCGGTCAGGCCCATGTAGATGCCGAGGTTGCCCGGCAGGCGCGGCAGGAAGTAGCTACCACCGACGTCCGGGAAATAACCGATGCCGACTTCCGGCATGCCCATGCGCGTGCGCTCGGAGATCACCCGCAGCGAAGCGCCCTGGACCAGCCCCATGCCCCCGCCGAGCACGAAGCCATTCATCAGTGCCAGCAGCGGCTTGCTGTAGGCGTGGATGTATTGGTCGAGGGCGTATTCCTCCTCGAAGAAGACGCGGTGAAGGTCCTCGCCGTTCTGGTAGCTGTCGTACAGCGAGCGGATGTCGCCGCCGGCGCAGAAGGCCTTTTCGCCGGCGGCGCGCAATACCACGGCGACCACGTCTTGGTCGTCAGCCCAGTCCTGCAGTTGACGATGAAGGCTGCGGACCATCGGCAGGGTCACTGCGTTCAGTCCGGCCGGACGGTTGAGGGTGAGGTAGCCGACGCGGTTACGAACCTCGATCAATACCGGCGCTTCTGCCTGGGTCATGCTCAATGCTCCTGACGGTAGAGTTTGATGATCGCGGAGAAGTCCAGCGCACCGTTGCCCTGCATGCTGAAGGCCTGGTACAGCTGTTGCGCGAGGCCACCGAGGATAACCGGCTGGCGTACCTGCTTGGCCGCTTCACTGGCAAGACCCAGGTCTTTGAGCATCAGATCGGTGCCGAAGCCGCCGCTGTAATCGCGCGAGGCGGGGCTGTTTTCCACGACGCCGGGAAACGGGTTGTAGATCTCGGAACTCCAGCAGCGACCGCTGGAAGAGTTGATCACCCCGGCGAGCACTGTGGGGTCCATGCCCAACGCGACGCCTAAGGACATGGCTTCGGCGGCGCCAATCATGGAAATGCCGAGGAGCAGATTGTTGGCGACCTTGGCCACCTGGCCGTTGCCGCTGCCGCCGCAATGGACGATGTTCTTGCCCATCGTCGCGAGAATCGGCTGGGCTTTCTGAAAATCCGCCTCATCGCCCCCGACCATGAAGGTCAGGGTGCCGGCTGCCGCGCCAACGGTGCCGCCGGAGACGGGGGCGTCGAGCATCGGGTTGCCGTTCTTCGCCGCGGCGGCGGCGACTTCGCGCGCACTCATCGGGTCGATGGTGGACGAGTCGATCAACAGCACCTCGGCCGGCACGTGCGCGAGCAGGCCGTCATCGCCCAGGTAGACCTGTTTTACATGGGCCGCAGCCGGCAACATGGTGATGATCATCTCCACGCCGGCCTGGGCGACGGCGGCGGGCGAGGTGACTGCCTTCGCGCCGGCCTCCACCAGATTGGCGACCGCCGCGGCGGAAAGATCGAAGACACAGACCTGATGACCGGCCTTGAGCAGGTTGTGGGCCATGGGCCCGCCCATGTTGCCGAGTCCGAGAAAACCGATATGCATGGCCGTTTCCTTCTTCTTATTAAGGGCGATTGGCGGCGCCGCGACCGATGGCCACGACGCCTGCCGCGGTTATTTCAGGTTGATGGTGGTGTTGACCGATCCGCCGACTTCGTTCTCGTCGAACCAGCGCTGGGTGACGGTCTTGGTCTGGGTATAAAATTGCACCACCTGTTTGCCGTACGGGCCGAGATCGCCGAGCTTGGAGGCGCGCGAGCCGGTGAAGGAGAACATCGGCACCGGCACCGGAATCGGCACGTTGATGCCGACCTGACCAACGTCGATTTCTTCCTGGAAATGCCGTGCTGCGGCGCCGGAACGGGTGAACAGGGCGGTGCCGTTACCGTTGGGGTTGGCGTTGATCAACTCGATGGCTTCATCAAGCGTGTCGACCTGCATCACGCAGAGCACGGGGCCGAAGATTTCTTCGCGGTAAATGCTCATCTCAGGCGTCACGCCGGAGAAAATCGTCGGCGCGACGAAGTTGCCCTTCTCGAAGCCCGAGACCTGCGGGTTGCGGCCGTCGAGGACCAGATCGGCACCTTCGGCAACACCGCGTTCGATCAACGAACTGATGCGATCGAGTGCGGCACAGGAGACGACCGGGCCGACATCGGTGCCGCTTTCGGCGCCCGCATTGACCTTCAGCGTCCTGGCCTTGGCGACCAGATCCGGCAACCAGCTTTGGGCTTCACCGACCAGAATCAGTACGGACAGGGCCATGCAACGCTGGCCCGCAGCGCCAAACGCGGCACCGGCCAGGTTGTTGAGTGTCTGCTCCTTGTGCGCGTCGGGCAGGATGATGCCGTGGTTCTTCGCGCCCATCATGCATTGCACGCGCTTGCCGGCCTGGCTGGCGCGGTTGTAGACATGGGTGCCGACCTTGGTCGAGCCGACGAATGAAACGGCCTTGATGTCCGGGTGGTCGCAGATCAGGTTCACCGCATCGGCGCCGCCATGGATGACGTTCAGCACGCCCGGCGGCACGCCGGCTTCAAGCGCCAGTTCGGCCAGGCGCATGGTCACCATCGGGTCCTGTTCGGACGGCTTGAGCACGAAGGTATTCCCGGTGGCGATGGCCATCGGGAACATCCACAGCGGGATCATCGCCGGGAAGTTGAACGGGGTGATGCCGGCACAGACGCCCAGCGGTTGCAGCAGCGTATAAGTGTCGACGCCGTTGGCGACGTTGTTGGCCAGCTCACCGAGCTGCAGGTTGCCAATGCCGGCGGCGTGTTCGACCACTTCCAGGCCGCGGAACACGTCGCCCTCGGCATCCGGCAGGGTCTTGCCCTGCTCGGCGGTGAGGATTGCGGCCAGCTCCTTCATGTTTTCGCGAATCAACTGCTGGTACTTGAGGAATATCCGCGAGCGCGCGCCGATGGGCGTCTTGCGCCAGGTCTTGAAGGCTTCCTTGGCGCTGGCGACGGCGGCGTTCATTTCCGCTTCGGTGGCGAAGGGTACGCGGGCCAGTACTTCCTGCGTCGCCGGGTTGATGATGTCGCGCCACTCGTTGGTGGAGGACTCGACCAGCTCACCGCCGATCAGGAGTTTGACTGTGGGGATGGCACTTGACTGGGTCATGGTGGGTCCTAGCGATTGTTGTTATTGAATAAAGGCCGATTGAGCTTTCCTGATCCTAGAGTGCAAATTTATCCACATCAATGCGGGTTGGCGCATAGTGGGTCTGCATAAATACACAGCGTTGGCTGAGCTCGCGTTGCCACGCCGAGGGTAAGCCTGCATATCGCAGCGCCTGGTTCACTGGCAAAACGAGACCCAACTGTGACCTTGGAACAACTATAGATGTTGAGTACCGATAGTCCCGGCGTGAAACAGGTGGTCGATCGACCCGACTGCCCGTTGCCCTTCGATGAAGCGCTATTGGATGTGCTGCCGATCGGCGTCTGCACGCTCGATGCCGATGGCGCGGTGCTGCGTTACAACCGAATCGCCGGTCAGCTTTGCGGAAGCGGGCTGGAGGTGTATGGGCGGCTTCGTATCCTGCGCCCGGATGGAGCTGCGTTGGCATTCGCCGACTCACCGCTGGCGGATACGATCCGTACAGGACGTACCAGTCAGGACATTGCCCTGCTGATCGAACGGCCCGATGACGAGCCGATGCCGGTCCTTGCCAACATCCAGGCGATGCGCAGCGATACCGGGCAGATCACCGGTGCCGTCATCTGCTTTCAGGGCAACACGCCATCCCGACAGTGCAACGCCGATCGTCGACGCAGCGTCGAATGGCTGAGCGCCATCGTCGAAAACACGCCTGAGTGCGTAAAGGTCGTCGACCAGGACGGCACTCTGGTGCAGATGAACCCGGCGGGCCTGCGCATGGTGGACGCGAAAAACCCATCCGATGTGGAGGGGCTGAGTGTCTTCGATCTGATCGTGCCGGAGCACCGACAATACTGGCGGGACCAACACCGGCGGGTGTGTGAAGGCGAGAAGCTCAACTGGGAATTCGACATCGTCAGCTTGGGTGGAACCCGGCGGCACATGGAGACCCATGCCGTTCCCATGGCGCTGCCCGGCGGCCTCCGCGGCGCGTCAGGTGGTTTCGTGCAACTGGCGGTGACGCGCGATATCACCGTTCGCAAGCGTCTGGAGGCGGCGACCCGCGAGGCGGAGCGTCGGCTGGCCGACCTTCTCGATGCGCTGCCCAGCGCCGTCTATACCACCGACGCGAACGGTAAGGTCACGTACTTCAACCAGGCCTGCGTAAAACTGGCGGGCCGCGTGCCGGCGATCGGCACCGATGAGTGGTGCATTACCTGGCGGCTGTATTGGCCAGACGGCACGCCGATGCCTCACGCGACCTGTCCGATGGCCATCGCGCTCACCGAGAACCGCGCCATTCATGGTGCCGAGGCGATGGCCGAGCGACCGGATGGCACTCGGGTGCCATTTCTGGCGTACCCCGCACCGTTACACAACGAGGCTGGTGAACTGATCGGCGCGGTAAACATGCTGGTGGATATCACGGAGCGCAAGGTCGCCGAGGATCATCGGCAGTTGTTGCTCAACGAGTTGAATCACCGGGTCAAGAACACCCTGGCAACCGTACAGTCGATCGCCGCGCAAAGTTTCCGGAGGAACGAGATCAGCGAAGGCTATCGCTGGTTCGAAGGACGCCTGATCGCACTGTCCAAGGCTCATGACGTGCTGTCGAAGGAGAACTGGCAAGCTGCCAGTCTGAACGACATCATCGATCAGGCGGTGGCGCCGTTTCAGGCCCCAGGTCACCAGCGCTTCGTTATCGAGGGGCCGCCCCAGCGCCTGAAACCTAAAGCTGCGTTGGCATTGGCGATGGCTTTTCACGAGCTGTGTACCAACGCTGCGAAGTTCGGTGCGCTGAGCAGTGAGAGGGGCTTCGTTCGCATTCATTGGACGGTCACACCCTCTAAGTCCATGCATCTGTTTTGGAAGGAGGTTGGCGGCCCCCCGGTTTCGCCATCGGCGCGCAAGGGGTTCGGATCGCGCCTGCTCGAGTACGGTCTGGCGGGTGAACTCGATGCCGAGGTACGACTGGCTTATCCGGTCGACGGTGTGACCTGTGATATCGAGGTTCCGCTGCCATGATCGATCACAGCGCGAATACTAGAAGCGAGAGAAGTTTTGAACATCTCCGGGTTCTGGTCGTGGAAGACGAGGCGCTGGTCGGCATGTTGCTAGAGGATATGTTGAGCGACATCGGCTGCGCACACGTGGAAGTTCTGTCGCGCTTCGCCGATGGGCTGCAAGCGGCCGAGACCGGGTCTTTCGATCTGGCCGTGCTGGATGTCAACCTTGATGGCGTCGCCAGTTTTCCGATCGCCGAACAGCTCATCGCCCGCAACATCCCGCTGCTGTTTGCCACCGGCTATGGGGTCGATGGCATGGACCCGCGATTCTCCGACATCCCCACCTTGCAAAAGCCGTTCTTCTTCAGCGATCTGGAGCGAGTCGTATCTCAGGCGTTGGAAGGGGCTTGAATTGCATCAGGCATGCGTCGAGGTAGCCACTGACAGCAAAAAGCCCGCGTTCAGCGGGCTTGTCGAGGAGGCTGGGCGGTAACCCTTTACGGGCCTTGAGTCACGAACGCCGAGTTGCCCGTTCCGTTCTGCATGATCGCAGCGTTGTAACTCTGCGGGCTATCCAGCGTGCCGGTCTGCACGACAGACGCGTAGTTCTCGGTGCCGATCTGACCGACGTTGGCAGAGCTGTAGTAGCCGGACTGATCCACATCGATTTCGTTGGCGGTTCCGTTCTGGTCGATGATCAGGCTGCTGCCGTCGAAATCCTGCCGGATATCCACCCGGTTGTAATCGCCAGTGGAGTTCCCCTCTACGCTAGTCGAACGCCCGCTTTGCTGTGCGGTCAGCTCGTTGCCGGTGCCATTCTGCGTGAAGGAGAACGAGCCGAAGCCGGCAGACTCCACGACATCCGCGACGTTGTCCGTGCCGATCTGAATCAGCTCAACGGTACCCGAGGAGTAGCGACCGGGTGAACGTTGGTCGAGCGTCGCCTGGTTAGCCGTACCGTTCTGACTGATCGTTGCGGTGGCGCCGAAGGGGAAGCCATCCTGAGTGAGGTTGATGGCGTTATCCGTACCGTTCTGCTCGGTCTGCGCATGAGTATCGCCTATTTGTTCGATATAGGCGGTGTTCCCAGAGCCGTTCTGCACCCCACTGTAATTCTTGACGAGGAAGCCTTCCTGAAACACCTCGATTGAGTTGTTCTCTCCGTTCTGGCTGATAGCAGCGCTGTTTGCGTTGAAGTCCAGCTGCTCGATATAGGCCAGATTGCTCGTACCCACTTGCGAGATGGATGCCGAATGGCCAACTTCTGCTGAAGACTGAAGTACGGTAGCGAGGTTGTAAGCACCGTCCTGGTTGACAGTGATTTCGCCGTTCAAGCCTGTTTGCTCGATGGTGGAGATGTTGCCGTTGCCAGTCTGGTTGCTGTTGGCCGTAAGACCGACCCCGCTCTGGTCGGTGTAGGCAACATTGCCTGTGCCGTTCTGTACTTGCGTAATGCTGCCCTCGTCGCCTTGCTGCATCACATCGGCATAGTTGTCGCTGCCCGTCTGATCCTGGGTCGATTCACTGACGGCGTAGGCGTGATTCGCCAGTAATACTGAAATGGCCGCTGCCAGGATTGTTTTTCTTGTCTGCATTTCAGAGTTCCTTGAGTGAAGGAGGCCTGAGTTCTAGCCGGCGCGCTTGTGACTGTGTATCCGCCGAAAAGCTGAACTGTATTCTACGGGGGATTAATTCTTACGGCCGTCAATGGATGCCACACGAAAACGCTGGGCTTTGGAGCGAAAGTGCCAGCGTTTTGCTTTGTATCAATTGGAGATAAGCGGCAGACGAACCCATACGAAACGGTGAGACGCCAGGTCTGTTCATCCAGCGCTGAAGGCATGGATTGACGGGCCGGGCAGAACGACCAGCTGTGCGTGTAGCTCATCGGGCTCAAGTGGATAAACGCGCCGGCGCTGCAGCAGTTCCGCTTTTACTCACTTCTCTCAACGGGTTGTTTTGCACGGCAAGGGTGCCGCCGTAGCGAATCCCGGCTGAACAGTGGCGTATCGGAGTTGCCGTACAGCGTGGAAAGCACTCGAATTTTTTTGCCGGTCGACAGACCATAGCTCACCGATTACCACCACGGCGCTTCTACGAGTACCGTCAATCGAAAGAGGAACAGCATGAATAGCAAGGTCGTCTTCATCACTGGCGCCACATCCGGGTTCGGGCGCGCTACGGCTCGCCGATTTGCCGAAGCCGGTTGGTCGTTGGTCCTGACCGGTCGCCGCTCGGAGCGCCTGGAAACGTTAAAAGCCGAACTGGACGGTAAAGTACCCGTTCATGTCGCGACGCTCGATGTGCGCAAGAACGAGGCGGTCAAGGAAGTGATCGCCGCGTTGCCCGAAGCCTTTCGGGCCGTGACCTGCCTGGTCAATAACGCGGGCTTGGCGCTGGCCCCGGAGCCTGCGCAGAAGACCGATCTGAACGACTGGCACACCATGATCGATACCAATATCACCGGCTTGGTCAATGTCACCCATGCACTGCTGCCGACGCTGATCGATACGGGCAAGGGCGCCAGTATCGTCAATATCGGTTCGGTGGCAGGGCAGTGGCCGTATCCCGGCAGCCACGTATATGGGGCCAGCAAGGCCTTCGTTCAGCAATTCAGCTACAACCTGCGCTGCGACCTGATCGCCACCGGCGTGCGCGTCACCGATATTGCGCCGGGCATGGCCGAAACCGAATTCACCCTGGTCCGTACCAAGGGCAATCAGGCGGCGTCCGATGCCCTTTACAGCACCACCACACCGTTGACGGCAGAAGATATCGCCGAGCAGATCTTTTACGTCGCCACATTGCCTGCGCATATCAACATCAATCGGTTGGAGATCATGCCGTCGCGCCAAGCGTGGGCGGGCTTCGCGGTCGATCGCGACAAATAGACCTAGGGTGGGCTGGAGGCGTGCCGCTGCAGCCCACCGAGCAACACTGTACGGTTCGGAGGGCTGAAGCCGGTCTGCAACGCCACAGGCACAGCGGCAGCGTCCCATGAGCACGCAAGGTGCTGGGATTCACAGGGAGATGGTTGTTCAGATCGAAATGCAGCAGGCGCTCTGGAGAGCGGTTTTGCGAGAGTAGACGAAGAGGGGAGCAGCGGGGCGTTTTGATCAGGCGCTGCGTCCACAAGGGACGTCAGCGGCCCGGTTTTCGAATGAGGTGCTTAGTTCACCGCATCTTTCAGCGACTTGCCCGGCTTGAAGCCCGGCAGCTTGGCTGCGGAAATCTTGATTGTCGCGCCGGTCTGCGGATTGCGACCGTCACGCGCAGCACGCTCTTTGACGGCAAAGGTGCCGAAGCCGACCAGCGTCACGCTGTCGCCGTTCTGCAGGGTATTGGTCACGCTTTCGGTGAAGGCATCCAGTACACGGGTGGCAGTGCTCTTCGGAACATCGGCGGAGGCTGCGATAGCTTCAATCAACTCGGCTTTATTCACGGGTGTGGCTCCAGATTGGGTTGGGTGGTCAGTATAAGCAGCGTCTCGCCCTGTCGCCTGCGGCAAATTTCCTCTTTTGTAAAAAAAATATGTTGGCCGGCTGACAAAATCGCATGTTGCAGCTGATCCGGACGCTTCTGTCTGGACAGCGTCCTGTCAGCTTCGGTTCATTGCCCGCCCGACCATCGGCTATTGCTGCAATCGCTCCCCGCGACGCCTCGTTGCAGGCGTTTGGTGACGGTGTGGCCCTGGTTTGGCCGGGCCAGGCATGCGCGTGGCTGGCGATCCGGCGGGACTCGCTCAGGCACCGAACCGACACGCCGATCTGCCCGCCGGGACCGGCAGCGGCTAGTAGCGAATATCGATATCCAGTTCGGTCGGCGCTGTGCCGCTTACCGCGAACTCGCTTTCTTCGAACGTCGGCGGGCCCATCACCTTGGGGTTGTTGGACAGCCCGTAGCCCTCCGTGGGAAACATGCCGAAGCGGCGATCCAACTCGCCGTTAGCGTTCTCATCGTGGTAGACCATGATGGCGTACTGGCCGGCGGGCACGTCCTCGAACAGCAGCGTGACCGTACCTCTCGCCGCCGGGGCCTCCTGTGTGGCGAAAGCCTTGTCGACCTTGCGAAAGCTCTTCGGGTCGGAAAACAGCGCGACCCGGACAGCCCCTTGGTCATGCTGGATGCCGTTCAGCCTTACGGTCAGTGCCTGGCCGTCGGCAAATGCCGCACCGCTCGCCGAAACGGCAAGCAGCAGAAATACTGCGCGTAGTGTCATCGATAAGCTCCGGTGGTTCGTCTAGCATCATCTGGCTGCAGCGGTCCGCGCGGCGACTCCGGCACGTTGCGGATCGGGCGTGCCATAGTGGCGTCGTTGCGCTCGGACGGCCAGCGCGACGCGTCACAACAGCACTGGGTCATGGCTCTCCGCCGCCTGCGATGCCATGCTAGCCGGCCACTCCTCTCACCCGAGCCCGCATGGATAAGATTCATCTGCAGACGCTGATCATCGACAAGCTGCTCGCCGATCTGAGGATCGCCGAGGACGCACTGAGGGCGTCTCACGAGGCGGCCACTCATGCCGAAAGCAAGGCGGAAAACAAATACGACACCCGCGGGCTGGAAGCGGCGTACCTGGCGGACGGCCAGCGCCGCCGGGTCGCAGAAATCGAAGCGGCGCTGGCGAGCTATCGCAACCTGCCTATGCGCGATCTGACGGGCGAGCCGATTCGGCTGGGTGCTCTGGTTTCGCTTGAACTGGCGAGTGGTTGCCGGTGGGTTTTCCTAGGTCCGGACGCCGCAGGGCTGAAGGTAAAAGTGGGCGAAACCGAAGTGCTGGTCATTTCTCCGCATTCACCGCTGGGACGGGCCTTGCTCGGTTGCCACGAGGGTGACGAGGGCAAGCTGCTAGTAGATGGCCGACCCCAGCAGTACGGCGTACTGACGATCTGTTGATGGGGGAGCGCCAGCCAGAGGTGGTGTCTCAGGCTTTACTATGTCTTGATACAGTGAAGATACGTTTCATATTCAGTTAGTTTACATCATATTTTGCATCTGGTTTGTCATGTTTATGGCTTGGCATGAGAGGCTTGCGTCGGAGCGAAACTTTGGCTCTGCGGGAGACACAAAGCCCGCTTTCGACGCTGGTTGCGCGTACTTCATCAGGGCTGCGGTGCGTTCGGGGCTCAGCCGATGGTCATCAGGCTGGCGTTGCCGCCGGCCGCCGCGGTGTTGATGCTCAGGGCGCGCTCGATCAACAGCCGCTCCAGCGGGATATCGGTTTCGCCCGGCGCCAGCCCTTGCACGCCGACGATAGGGCCGCTGCGCTGGGACAGTCGCTGGTTGACGTCACGCAGTTGGTCGGGCTCGCCATGGTGCAGCACCGCATCGAAGCGTACGGCGTCACTGGTCCAATCCGCGACGCGGATGATTCGGGCTTGCACGGCTTCGGGCAGCTGGCCGATCAGGTTGCTGCTGGATGGGTTATCCGCCAGTACAGCTTCGCTGCCGACGGTCAGCACTGCCGCTAGCTGGGTCAGTAGATCGCGTTCATCCTCGGCCAGGCACAGCACATATTCGCGTGGTAGCAGGCTGTAGCTGTTGCGTTCCCCTGTGGGCCCGTTGAGCAGCCGCGTGGTGCCGCTCTGGGATTGCTCGGCGTAGCGATCGCACAATGCGGCCAGTTCGCCTCGGCCATTGTCGTGCGCCCATTGCCTGAACTGCTTGGCGGCAGCGGTTTGCGCCGGAGACTGCTGCACCTCGGGCAATGTCTGAGCACCACCGAAGTTCAGCGCGCGCAGCAATGCATCGTAGGGCCGCTCCGACAGCAGGCGATACAGATACAGTGGACCGCCGGCCTTGGGTCCGGTGCCCGAGAGCCCCTCGCCGCCGAATGGCTGCACACCCACCACTGCGCCGACAATGTTGCGGTTGACGTATAGATTGCCAACCTTGGCGCGGTCGATGACTTTGGCGATGGTTTCGTCGATGCGGGTATGCACGCCCAGGGTCAATCCGTATCCGGCGGCGTTGATCTGGTCCAGCAACTTGTCCAGATCGGCACGGCGATAGCGCAGCACATGTAACACCGGGCCGAAGATCTCCTGCTGCAACTCGTCCAGGCGTTCCAGCTCGATCAGTGTGGGCGTCACGAAGGTGCCATGGGCACATTCCTGTTCGTCGACGCGAGCCATCTGATGCACCCGGCGGCCCTTGTCCCGCATGGCCTGTAGGTGCCGTTCGATATTGTCCCGCGCTTCGGCATCGATAACCGGACCGATGTCCACCGCCAGTCGCTGCGGGTTGCCCATGCGTGCTTCGGCCATCGCCCCCTTGAGCATGCCGATGACCCGTTCGGCAACGTCTTCCTGCATGCAGAGCACACGCAATGCCGAGCAGCGCTGACCGGCGCTGTCGAAGGCTGAGTTCATCACGTCCATCACCACCTGCTCGGCGAGTGCCGAGGAGTCGACGATCATCGCGTTCTGGCCGCCGGTTTCGGCGATCAGTGGAATGCTCCGCCCGCGCTCATCCAGCCGTCCGGCGATGCTGCGCTGGAGGATCGAGGCGACCGCCGTAGAACCGGTGAACATCACACCACGAACGCGCTCGTCACTCACCAGGCGCGCACCAACGGTTTCGCCGCGCCCGGGCAGCAGCTGCAAGACACTTCTGGGAATGCCTGCATCGTGGAGTATCTGCACCCCAAGCGCGGCGATCAGCGGGGTTTGCTCGGCCGGCTTGGCCAACACCGTATTGCCGGCGCCCAGTGCGGCACAGACCTGGCCGGTGAAGATCGCCAACGGGAAGTTCCAGGGGCTGATACAAACTACCGGGCCGACTGGGCGGTGGGTGTCGTTATCGAAATTGCAGTTCACTTCGGCGCCATAGAAGCGCAGGAAGTCCACTGCTTCGCGAACCTCTGCGATGGCGTTGACGTAGGACTTGCCCGCTTCACGAATGAGCACGCCCATCAGCATCTGCATGCGCTGTTCCATCAGATCGGCAGCGCTTAACAGCGCCGCCGCACGTTCTTTCGGCGCAGTGGATTGCCAGGCAGCAGCATGCTCCACTGCGCAACGCAGGGCATTGTCGACATCCTCCTCGCTGGCTTCCTGCACCTGACCGACCACGTCTTGCTGATCCGCAGGATTGAGCAGCGGCTCGACCGGCATCGTCGAAACCGTCTCGCAGCCTAGCTGAGGCGCTGCCGTATGGCGCTGATGGGCGCTGGCGAGCAGGGCGGAGGAGAGCGAGGCCAGGCGCTGTTCATTGGCAAGGTCGATGCCGCACGAATTGAGGCGACCTTCACCGTATAGGTTGCGCGGTAGCGGGATTCGCGGGTGAGGCAAGCCAAGCGTGCCTTCCGCCGCGAGCATCTGTTCGACGGTTACCACCGGATCGGCCACCAGCTCTTCCAGCGAAATGCTCTTGTCGGCAATGCGGTTGACGAAGGAGGTATTGGCGCCATTTTCCAGCAGACGCCGCACCAGATAAGCCAGCAGCGTTTCGTGGCTGCCGACCGGGGCGTAGATACGGCACGGCCGGTTGAGTCTGCCTTCGCCCCTGCCGACCACCTGTTCGTAGAGCGGCTCGCCCATGCCGTGCAGGCACTGGAACTCATACTGACCGGGGTAATAGTTCTGGCCGGCGAGGTGGTACACCGCGGCCAGGGTGTGGGCGTTGTGGGTGGCGAACTGAGGGTAGATTGCCTCGGGCGCGGCGAGCAGCTTGCGTGCGCAGGCAATGAAGGACACATCGGTGTAGGCCTTGCGGGTGTAAACCGGGTACCCCTCGAGGCCGTTGACCTGTGCCAGCTTGATTTCGCTGTCCCAGTAAGCGCCCTTGACCAAGCGAATCATCAGCCGATGGCGGCTACGCTTGGCCAGATCGATCAGGTAATCCACTACATAGGGGCAGCGTTTCTGATAGGCCTGGATGACGAAGCCGATGCCGTTCCAATCGCTCAGCGAGGGTTCGAAGCAAAGCCGCTCCAGCAGATCCAGCGACAGCTCCAGGCGATCCGCTTCTTCGGCATCGATGTTGATGCCGATGTCGTAGCGCCGCGCCAGTTCGGTCAAGGACAGCAAGGTCGGGTACAGCTCGTCCATCACGCGGTCGTATTGCGCACGGCTGTAGCGCGGATGCAGCGCCGACAACTTGATCGAGATTCCCGGGCCTTCATAGATGCCGCGCCCGCGCGAGGCCATGCCGATGGAATGGATCGCCTGCTCGTACGAGGCCAGATAGCGCCGCGCATCTGCGCTGGTCAGGGCCGCCTCGCCGAGCATGTCGTAGGAATAGCGGAAGCCTTTGGCTTCCATGGTCTGCGCATTGCTCAGGGCTTCGTTGATGGTTTCGCCGGTGACGAACTGCTCGCCCATCAGCCGCATTGCCATGTCCACGCCTTTGCGGATCAGCGGCTCGCCCCCCTTGCCGATCAGGCGGTTGAGCGAGGAGGAGAGGTTGGATTCGTTATGCGTGGCGACCAGCCGGCCGGTGAGCATCAGGCCCCAGGTCGCGGCGTTGACGAACACCGACTGGCTGTTGCCCAGGTGAGGTTGCCAGTTGCCGGTGCTGATCTTGTCGCGGATCAGCGCATCGCGCGTGCCTTTGTCTGGCACGCGCAACAGGGCCTCAGCCAGACACATCAGTGCCACGCCTTCTTGGGACGACAGCGAGAACTCCTGCAGCAGCCCCTGCACCAGGCCTTGGCGTCCGCCAGCGCTTTTCTGATTGCGCAGCTTCTCGGCGATACGCAAGGCCAGCCGGTGCGTGGCTTCGGCCCTTTCCGGTGACAGGCGCGCCTGCTCCAGCAGGACCGGCACCGCTTCCGGCTCCGGACGGCGGTAGGCTGCGGTAATAGCCGCGCGCAACACCGACTGCGGTAGCACGCTCTCGGCAAATTCGAGAAACGGCTGGCTATCGGATGTGATCTCTACGTCCATATGATCGGCGACGTGTTCCACCGGGGCGGCGCCGAGAGGGGCTGTGCCGCTTTCCAGCTGTTCGAGGTAATTCAGCAGCGCCTGTTTTACCAACCACTGTGGCGTGCGGTCGACCTGCCGGGCGGCTGCCTCGAGTCGATCACGGGCAGCCTCGTCTAGCTTGATGCCGAGCGTAGTGGTCGCCATGTCGCTGTCCTCTGTCATGCGATGTGGTTGGGTTCGCCAGCCCCATCCTGTTAGTCGGAGCGTTGCACTGCCTTCTAGCAGCGTAGACCCTCACGGCACCGCAGTCGGAAGGTGGCGGCGAGCGGTAAAACCCTGATACAGCTCGACACGCTCTTGTTGGCAGCCTATTCAGTCAGTCATGACTAATCTTCAACCATGGACCGTAAGGCCATTATTCGAGGATTCGGGTGAGCCGTCTGCGGACGCGGCATCTACTCGTCAGCGAGTGGCTGCGTACCATCGAAAGGCGTGGAGAGGAATATGAAAATTGAACGATTCGAAGACCTCATCGACTGGACCCGCGATACCCACCGAGAGCTTTCCAGATGCCTGGGACGCAGCGCTTTGCGTCACGAAGAACAGCGAGCACGATGGTTGCTGGCCTATCTCGCTGATCACGAAAAGATCCTGGCCAATACCATTGAACGTGTGGAGCGCCACGCCGATCCGAAAGCTCTGCGTACCTGGATTTATGACTACGTGGCGCGCAATCCGGTGATTCGCAGCCAGCCCCAAGCCATGCCGTACGCGGCGATGAGCGTTGAAGAAATTTCCTATGAAGTTTTCACCATTCACAATCAGGTGATGGATCTGTATCGCTCACTGGCACGCCGAGCCGAAATTGACGGTGCGCGGGACCTCGCCAATGATTTGCTGGCGCTCGAGTCTCACGAAACGATGCGTCTGGCGGTGCAGTTCAACCGGGTCGACGAGGTTTGAACGTTGGTCCCAAGTAATAGGGCAGGCGAAACCGGTTTCAGCGCTTTTCCGGCTCAGGCACATCGGATTCGCTGAGGTCTTTCTCACCCATCTTTTGCGCGGCCTCCTGCTCGTCTGCTGCGCCGCCTTGCAGGCTCTGTTGCTCGGAGGCGGGGTCGTACTGCAGTTCGACCAATACGGGGAAATGATCCGAGCCGAATGATGGCAATCGCTGGATACGCACCAGCTGGAAATGGTGGCTATGGAACAAGTGGTCCAGCGGCCAGCGCAGGTACCAGTGCTGGGCATGAAAGCTGTTAATCATGCAACGGCCGACCCGCGGGTCGAGCAATCCGCTGATTTTGCGGAACAGACGTGTGTTGGCTGACCAGGCAACATCGTTGAGGTCACCGGTCACGATGATCGGTGTGTCGGGCTCGTCGTCCTGAACGCTTTTGGCCACCAGCAGCAGCTCGATATCGCGTTCGGTGGATTCGTCGTTCTCCGTGGGGCTGGGTGGCGCCGGATGCAGGAAATGCATGCGGATCGCCAGCCGGTCGTTCAGCCGGACCTGCGCATGCATCGATGGGACATCCTGCTCGACCAGAAAGCAGGTTTCGGCATTTTCCAGCGGCAGTCGCGACCACACATGCATGCCATAGAGGTTGTCGAGCGGACATCGGATGCAGTGGGGATATTCCTCGGTCAGCTCTTCGAGCTGCATCTCCCACCAGTCATCGGTTTCGAGCGTCACCAGTACATCGGGTCGATGTTCGCGGACCAGACTTCTGAGCATGTCGGCCTGACGGTTCGGCATCAGTACATTGGCCGCCATGACACGGATACGAGGTCTGTTGCGACTGGTGTCGGCGGACTTTACTTCGGGCCGCCATAACCGGGTGTACGGAATGATCCACCAGGCCTGGTAGCCGAGACAGCCGGCAGCTGCCAGCGAGATCAGGATCTGCAGCGGCTCGGAGTAAGACAACAGCAATGCCTGGGCCAACAGCAGTACCAGGGCCAGTGCGCACAGCTGCAAGCGAGGGAAATCCAGCCCTCGCACCCACCAGGCGGGATGCTTCCAGAGTGGCAAAAGGGTCAGTACGACGAGCAGGCCCGTCGCTCCCAACAAGATGCCTTCCGTCATACCCGATCCTCGGCGTTTTTCAGGTCGACGTCATGCCAACCTTTCCGGTACCTGAAACCAGGCACAAGGAATTCGTCCCATTGACCATTGAATGGTTCCGTTTGCCTGAGGTTGTGGTGAACAAGGGTGGTTTGCAGCGAGCGCGAGACCGGGCGCAAAAAAGGCCTGGCACGCAATACGTGGCAGGCCCTGGCGTATTTGCAGAAGGTTACATCGGTTCGCCAATCGCAGCGCAACTATTCGGTGTATTGGCGTGCTTGCGCAGAACCGGCAGTTGGGGCTGTTCAGCGCCCCCCGATACGTCGAGCGCGAGGATGTATTTGCCCCACCATGGGCCGCCGGCCCAGTACGTGAGCGGCACGCAATTCTCGCGCAAATAACCGAGGAGATTGTCCATGGCGACGATCGCGTCGGGCGCATAGTTCGGTACGCCCATCTCGCCGATGAAACCGCGCAGATTGTTGGTTCGCAGCCAGTCCACGAAGGGTTTGGCGCGGTTGATTCCCAGGTCCGGCGCAAAGGTTTCGGTCTTGTCGATGTACAGGCCCGAGGTGTCGCGGTCCAGATACATATGGGCTTCGAAGATCAGCTTGTTCGCAGGGTCGCGCATCCAGGGATCGGCAATCAGTTGAGTATTGGACTGAGGCCAATGCCATGCGCTGGAGAAACGGTCGCCGGCAACGTAGATCCAGTGGGTCTTGTCGACCTTGCGAATTTCCTTGGCTGCGGCCAGTGCCGCTTCAGGCCAAAGCCCCTTGGTGTTCGGCTCGTTCATCAGGCCGTAACCGCTGAGCGCTGGGTGGCTACCGACCTTCTGCGCGATGCGTTTCCAGGTGTTGGCGAACGACGGGATGGGCACCGTCTCGGAGCCAATCGGCTGCTTGTAGTAGCGGTAGTAGTTATGCATGTCGAGCACGACCTTGACCCCGTACTTCTGCGCGAAATCGAGCGACTGGGTCAACAATGCCACTTGCGCGGCGTCGAGCTCCGTATTCAGCCGCGGTTGTATGCGTTCCCAGAGAAACGGCAGGCGAACCAGCTTCAGGCCTTGCTCGGCGTACTTCTTGTAATACGACTCGGCCGGATAGATGTAATTGGTGCCGTGCTTGCCGGGCAGCACAGAAGGCCCGAAAGCGGCCCCGGACAGCGCAACGCCTACCAGCTGCACCGGACCGGACGCAGGCAGCACTGCTTCTGCGACCGGAGCGGAAGGGGCAGCGGGCTGAATCGTTGGCGCAGCCACCAGGCTGAGCTTGTTCGGATAGCCCACCACGTTGCCGTCGAGCGCGGGACCGCTCATGAACACGCTCAGAGCGCCGCTGGCGGGCTTGACCGAGGTAATCGTGCGGACCTGGCCGTCCGCCGTGCGCACCGACGCGCCCGCTACGAAAGCGGCCCTGTTTTGCGCGGTGGCCGCGACCGATACGCCAGCAGAGGCGCGCCAGGAACCGTTCAGCCAATACGTGTTGGTGAATTTGTTGATCAGCGCGGCGTAGCTTGGCGCAGCGACTGCGGTGTTGCTCGGCGCGGTTGTAACCGGCGTTGGGGCGGGTACGTTGCTAACACTGAGTCGGTTGGGATAGCCGACCACCGCACCATTCAGTGCTGGGCCGTTCATGAATATCGTCAGCGCACCGCTGGCGGGCTTCACCGACGTGACGGTACGTATCTGGCCGTCGGCTGTCCGTACGGCGGTGCCGACACGAAATGCCGCAATGTTCTGCGCGGTAGCGGCGACCGAAACACCCGCCGAGGCACGCCAGGAGCCATTCAGCCAGTAGGTATTGGTGAACTTGTTGATCAGCGCCGAGTAGGAAATTGCCGATGTGCTGGTGCCGTTGACCGTGGCTGCTTGAACATCGTTGGCGCCAGGGCAGAAGCCCAACAGTGCGGCTAGGGCGATGGCGGACATGAGGCCTTTGCGGACGCTCGGAAAAGCTGTGATGGGCATTTGACTCACCATGACAATGAACTTTCAAACGCAAAAAGCGCGGCGTTTAAATGAAGACGGGATATCGAGAACAGCGCTGTGAAAGCAGGTGAAATCCCACAGGCAGAACGAACCCTTTGGCGAAACAGAAGAGCGGATGGGTGCAGTCCCGCTTCGTTGGGTAGCTTTATAATTTGTTTTATAAATAGATGGAACTACGTTCGACCGGATACCGACGTCAATAATACGTCCGGTTGTCTGGGTGTGATCGCTTTGATATTGAAAGGCTACTATTAGGTGCGCTCTGAGCCAGCTAAATCTGGCGCCTGGTTAATTAATGGCGCCATTTTTTTGAACATTGATAACGTGTTGATCAACCGTTAATTGATGCAAATCCGACAAACGGTAAGTTGATGTTTGAACTTATCCGAATCGGCTCGATTGATTCCGTGCTCGCCTCGTTCGCATGATCGGCGAGATGGCTTCATAACGACTTTGTCTTTTCGTTGCGGCGGTGAGCGAAGAACCAAGGATTGGTAGTGCTTGTAAAGCGGTCGGGCTTCGGGCAGGGTCGAAGTCAGCTCTCTTGTTGCGGAGTCATCTCCATGTCGGACCTTTACCCGCTCGTCGACCCTGATGGGCTGATCGAATATTCGGTCGTCTTCACGGACCGCTCGCTGAATCACATGTCCCGGTCGTTCCAGACCGTGATGACCGATATTTCCGCCACCCTCAAATCCGTTTACAACGCCCACGCGGTGGCGGTGGTGCCCGGCAGCGGCACGTTCGGCATGGAAGCGGTGGCACGCCAACTGGCACATGAGCGCAGCTGTCTGGTGATTCGCAATGGCTGGTTCAGTTATCGCTGGACCCAAATCTTCGAGATGGGAGGTATTCCCTCGCACGCCACCGTGCTCAAGGCGCGACCGCAAAGCCAGAGCCCCCAGGCTGGATTCACGCCCCCGCCTATTGACGAGGTGGTTGCCATCATTGCTGCACAGAAACCGGATCTAGTGTTTGCGCCGCACGTGGAAACCTCGTCTGGGATAGTCCTCACGGACGACTATCTGCAGGCGGTGGGCGAGGCGGTGCATGCGGTTGGCGGTTTGTTCGTGCTGGATTGCATCGCCTCCGGCGCGCTCTGGGTGGACATGCAGGCCAGCGGTGTCGATGTGCTGATCAGCGCGCCGCAGAAGGGCTGGAGCGCATCACCTTGCTGCGCATTGGTGATGCTCAGCGAGGCGGCCCGGTTGCGTGTCGAGGCAACCCAGAGCAGCAGCTTCGCATGCGATCTGAAGAAGTGGCTGCAGATCATGCAGGCCTATGAGCAGGGCGGGCATGCCTACCACGCGACTATGCCGAGCGACGCCTTGGCGCGGTTTCGTGACGTCATGCTCGAAACCAGAGGCTATGGTTTCGAGCAGCTTCGTTCGCAGCAGCAGGAGTTGGGTCGCAGGGTGCGGGCGCTTCTTGCCGAGAAAGGTTTCAACAGCGTTGCGGCGACTGGCTTCGAGGCGCCTGGTGTGGTGGTGTGTTACACCACCGACAGCGGAATCAAGAATGGCAGCAAGTTCGCGGAGCAAGGGCTGCAGATCGCCGCGGGCGTACCGCTACAGTGCGACGAACCGGCTGATTTCCAGACCTTCCGCATCGGCCTGTTCGGACTGGAAAAGCTGAGAAACCTGGACCGTACCGTCGAGATTCTGCAGCGCGCGTTGGGGAAGATTCTCGGCGAGTAACAGACGACTCGTTCGATCATCGATACGTCGTCGTATGCCACCGAAGCTGGGCGACGATGGAGTTGGCAACCCTTATCGAGCCGTTTGGCTTCGTTCGAGCTGTTGGGGAAGATCGCTGGAACCTGCGTCCTAGACACATTTTTGAAACAAAATTGTGTTTGCGCATGTGCTCAGGGTAGCTACGCTGAACCTTATACAAGGCTTACTACAACAACAAAGAGGGGCTCAGTATGATCAACAACCAGAATGCTCAGGTCGTTGCACTCGAATTGTGGCGCTTCTGTGCGCACTGCATAGCCGTAATCGTGGTTGTAGGAGCGGTACTGATTGGTTTCCTTGGATCATGGGAGCTCGCGCTGAAGGTCGGTGTGCTACCGCTACTGGCACTTGTGGCGGCTGACATATTGGCCAAGCGCAGGGAGCAAGACATTCAAGTCAGGAATTCTTAACTTCCATTCCCTGCGCAAACCGTCACGGGGTTTGCGCAGGGACTCGCCAGGCGGGCTGAGCCGTCCAGGCAGGCCAGCGCTAGTCGTGCGCTCTGCAACCGCAACTTCCACACTAGCAATGACTCCCTCCGGTTCCTGTATTTGTGGCGGCGTTAAAGGCTTTTACCGCTGCCCCGTCTGCCAGGTAGCCGGCGTAGTAATCCAGGGCCGCAAGGTTCTTGTCCTTGGCCTCGAACATCATGTCGAAGCGGTCTAGAAATTCTCGAACATACTGATTGGTCCAGTCGTTCCACATGCGCTTGCTATGGCTGTACAAGTCGCGCTTGCTGACTTTCTCCAGCAGGGCCGGCATCTCGAGTTTCTCCTCTGCGCAGAAGCCCAGCTCCATCAGGCTTTCCGGTGGTTGCGAGTAATGCATGGTCGGACGCACGCCGTGCCAGCTGTCGATGATCCGCTCCACCCGTGGGTCGTGCGGGTCGATGTAGTCATCCTCGTTGATCCAGCAGTGGTGGATGTCCAGCACAACTGGCGCCAGATCGGCCAGCGCCAGACAGTCATCGACACCGTAGGTTTTCTCCTCGTTTTCGAAGGTGATGCTGTAGCGGGCCTCCTGCGACAGGCGCGACCATACCGCCCGTATGCCTTCTACACCCAGGCGACCGGCGATGTGAACGTTGCATTTGAAGTCCTGGAACTGCCGGCCGAAGCCCATCATGCGGATCATGTCGGCGTGGTACTCGAACTCCGCCAGGCTGTTTTCTACCACCTGCGGTTTGTCCGAGCCGAGTACGCAGTATTGGCCGGGGTGCAGCGAAAGGCGGATGCCCAGTGACCTGGCAGCGGCGCCGATTCTGGAAAAACCATTCTCGATCATTTTGCGCACGTCGGGCTGGCGGTAGAAGTCTGCGGCTTCGGGGTGGCTGTAGAAGGGCAGTAGATCGCTGCTCAGGCGCAGCATGCGCAACTGTTTTGGCAGCGTGCCGACGTAGTCGAGCAGCCGCGATTGTGCCGTCAGGTTGTGCTCGATGATGTCGCTGAGCTTTTCCCGTGCCACGTCTTGCGACACGCTGTTGAGCCAGCGCAGCGTGGTCGAACGCGGATTGAAGGCGCGTTCGATGGTTTCCAGCTCCTTCAGCGACTCGCTGTGGCCGGGATGGCGGTACATGCAGGCGAAACCGATTCTGAACATAACGACCTGTGGTGAGCAGCACTCCTGAGCCGGGTGCTACAGATGGCTGTCCTCATTAGTGCCCAGACCCCGCATGGCGTGCCGTTAATCTGACGAACGTTAGTTGATCGATCCCTTGCGTGGACGCCAGCCGGCGGCGAAAAACCCTTACCATAACAATCACCTGTTGATGCACCGGTTGGTTTTTCATGTTGTCTGCCGTCAAGCGCTACAAGCTTCTGCTGTCAGGGGCCCTGACACGTTGTTTCCCTCGTACATCGGCTTATTTGCAGTCGGAGGAAGAGTTGGTGCTGCGGCGCTGGCCCAGTGCCACCACCAGTACAGCCAAGCGCGCCACCAAGAAGCCCGGCACCCCGCCGGCCAAGGTCGGTCGCGCGCCCAAGCAATCGGCCGGGGAGAAGACCGTCAAGCCTCGGGTTGCATCGCGCAAGGCTGCTAGCGAAGGCATTTACGGGCCGGCAAAGCTCGTAGTCGACGACCCGCAGGTCCAGGCAATGCGCTTGCGAGTCGGTCGTGCAGTCGAAGCGGGCGTGATCTGTGCGCCTTCGGACGAACAATGGGCAATGATCCTCAGCGATAGCCCGGTGACGCGGATCTTTGCTGGGGCCGGCTCGGGCAAATCCACCACGCTCGTGTTGCGGGTGGTCTTCATGCTCTGTCACATGGGCATCGCGCCAGAGCGGCTGACGGTGATTTCCTTTACCAATGCTTCCTGCGCGCAACTGCGCGAGCAATTGATTCGGGTGCTGGGTTTCTGGAACTTCGATTTCGATCCGGCCAGTGCGCGCCAATGCGTGCGAACCTTCCACTCGGCGATGGCGGTGTTGGCCAAGGACGTGCTGGGCAAGCCGGTCTGGTTCGAGCAATTGGACGAGAAGGGCGCATCACCCACCGACCTGGACAATCCACTGACCACCGCGCGTCTGCGGCCGGCACAGCAGCGTCTGCTGAAACAGGCCTACCAGAACTGCTACGCCGAAGATCAAGATTTCCGTTCGCGGGTGCACGAGCTGCTGCAGCTGCCGTTGCCGGACGAGTCGAAGCGCAAGCGCGTACCCAAAGCGCCGCTCGACAAGTTCAAACTGGTCGGCGAGTTCAGCGCGGTACCGTTGTTCGAGGCCTTCTACGTGCAAGCCGGTTTTATCGAGAGCATCGGCATCCGGATCGAACAGATGCAACCGGACCGGATGGACTGCTCCGCAGCTGAACGTGCGTTCATCGAAGCGCTAGGCCTGTTCTGGCAGCATTTCCAGGCTCTTCTTGAGCGTGAAGGGCTGACCACTTTCAACGGTGCCTTCCAAGGGTTGACTAAACGCTTGGCCGATCGCGGCCTGCCGCCCGCCGCCCTGGCACCGTTCAGCCATCTACTGATCGATGAATTCCAGGACATCTCGCCGCAGATCGTGCAGTGGCTGCAGGCGCTGCATCGTGCGCTGACCCGCCAGGGCGAAACGGTGAGTCTGATGGCCATTGGCGATGACTGGCAGTCGATCTATGGTTGGCGTGGCAGCTCGCCGGAACTGTTCATGGATTTCGATAAGTACTTCCCCGGGCGCGGCGCGTCGAAGAAGAGCAGGGTGCTGATGCTGGAAACCAACTACCGCTCGATCGAACCCATCATCCGCGATGGCGAGGCAGTGCTGGGCGACGTGGCGTTCAAGCAGGCAAAGACCAGCCAGGCGGCCAAAGCGACGCAGCCGGGAGACCATGGGGTGAAGCTGATCACCCGTTTCGACGTGAAGACGCAACTGCCTGATCTGGTCCGCGAGATTCAGGCCCAGTGCGAACATGTCGGCAAGCGACCGAACGCGGACCGCAATGCGGTATTGGTACTCAGCCGGCGTAACGAACCCTTGCGGGCCATCGAGGCGCAGCTGGACCGCAAGTTGCCGGTCAAGACCTACACCATTCACCGCGCCAAGGGCCTGCAGGCGGAGGTTGCGATTATCGTCGATGACTGCCTGCCAGCTGAGCGTCACCCTCTGCGCAACGCGCTGTATGCCTACTGCGGGTTCTTTCGCAACAGCTACGATCAGGCCATGGCCGACGAGGCTTTGCGCCTGGCCTATGTGGCGATCACCCGTGGCGTCAGTCGGGTGTTCTGGTATACGCACAAGCCCCAGGGTGCAACTCGGCTGCTGGCTGGCCGGGGGAGGAGTCGGTAGCGATATACCGTCCGATGGCGCATCGCAGTGCTAGCTGATGTCACCGGTTTACCGCTAGGGTGCAGGTTTTGGCGCGCAGCGCTGGCGGATGAGAGGGTAGATGCATGGTGAAGCTCTGGGGTCGGATCAATTCAACGAACGTGAAAAAGGCGCTGTGGTGTCTGGAAGAACTCGGTGTGCCCTACACACGCATCGACGCCGGTGGCACCTTCGGCGTAGTCGGTGAGGCCGAATATGCTGCGATGAATCCGAATCGCCTGGTGCCCTGCCTGCAAGACGGCGAGCTGGTGCTCTGGGAGTCCAACTCCATCGTCCGCTACCTCGCCGCGCAATATGGCGCAGAACCGCTATGGAATGCCGATCCGCGCCGGCGTGCCGAGGCGGACAAATGGATGGACTGGGTAACGTCATCCTTGGCCGCACCCTTCCGTCCGCTGTTCTGGAACATCGTGCGTACCGCACCGGAACAACGCGACATGGCGGTGGTGCAGGCGGCGCTGGCGGAATGCGGCAAGTTGCTGGCGATCGCCGATCGGACGCTCTCGGAGCAGCCCTATCTGTCCGGCACTTCATTCGGCATGGGCGACATTCCTCTGGGATGTTTCGCCTATGCCTGGTTCGAGATGCCGATCGAGCGGCCGGATCAGCCGCACCTGCGCGACTGGTATGAGCGATTGCAGCAGCGTACGGCGTATCAGACCGCGGTGGTTACGCCGCTAACCTGATCGGGCTCAGCGGCTGCAGGATTCGTTGGTCAGCCAGTCGAGGAAGGCCTTCACGGGTGGGTGGCGCTCGCGGCCGGGGACGCAGAGCGCCGTATAGGAGGCGCCGGATACGGTAATTTCGCTGCGGTAGGGCTGTAACAGCCCCATTGCCAGGCTCTGCGACACCAGCACATTGCTCGCCAGCACCAGACCCTGTCCTGCAATGGCGGCCTGCAAGGCGTAATGCTCCTCGTCATATTCACGCAGCTCGGCGGTGTCCATCCATGTCTCGCCCGCAGCCTCGCACCAGGCTTTCCAGCTGCGATCATAGAGCTGCGAATTGCGCCAGCGCACGGTAATCAGGGTCAGGCGCGTTGGGTCGAGCGACGCCAGCAGGCCCGGTGCGCCATAAACGCCGAAACACTCGTCGAGCAGGCATTGACTGTGCAAGCTGGGGTGATCGTTATAGCCATAGCGGATCACCAGATCGATGCTGGCATCCTGATGCAGATCGAGCAGTTCGGTGCTGGTCTCGACACGCACCTTTATGCCTGGGTGAGCCTGATAGAAGTACCCGAGCCGCGGGATCAACCAGAGTGCGGCGAAGGCCGGCGTCGTGGACAACGTCAGGCTGCCGGTACTGGGTTGGGGGCGCAAATGGTCGACCGTTTGCACGACGTCCAGCAGCGCCCCATGCAGACTGCGAAACAGCCGCTCGCCGCAGTCAGTCAACCGTACGCCGCGGGCCATCCGCTGAAACAACGGTACCCCCAACCAGCCTTCGAGCAGCTTGATCTGATGGGAAACGGCAGTGGGCGTTACCGCGAGCTCCTCGGCTGCTGACTTGAAACTTTTCAGCCGCGCCGCCGATTCAAAGGTGCGTAATGCAGTGAGAGGCAGATTCGCGAACATATCGATGCTCAGGTGAATTGAATTCATTCTGGACGAGTATTGCTCATTTGTCGTCCGGGCTGGCAGCAAATAACTTGGCTCCTACAGCCGCACTGGCGCGGCTTACGGAGGTCACTGATGAAAAAAATTCTAGCTGTGCAAGGTAGCCCACGAGGCGAGCGTTCACACTCTCGGCGTTTGCTCGATCACTTCCTCGAGGCGCTGACAGCCGAGCAGCATGGCGCTGAGATCACGCATCGGGAGGTAGGGCGCGTTTCATTACCCGCAGTAACCGAAGGTTGGGTTGCAGCCGCCTTTCACGACCCCCTTACCCGTTCCTCGACGATGCAGGCGGACCTTGCTCTCAGCGATGAGCTGGTTGATGAGTTGCTCGCCACGGATCGTCTCGTCATCGCCGCGCCCATGTACAACTTCGGTGTTCCCAGTGGGGTGAAGGCCTGGATCGACCAGATCGTGCGCATCGGCCGGACCTTCGACTTCACCCCCGAGGACCCGACGAGCCAGTACAAACCACGGGTCCTGGGTAAGCGCGGGTTGATCATTACCACCCGAGGTGATCGCGGCTACGGTCCGGACGGTGTGAACGCCCACCTCAATCATGCCGATACCCACTTGCGCGATGTACTGGGACTGATCGGCATTACCGACGTCGAGGTGATTGCTGTGGAAAACGACGAGTTCGGTGGAATGGCATTCGAAGATTCCTACCAGGCTGCGCAGCGGCGTCTGGCGCAATTGGCGATGGACTTCTGATGGCCAGCGGCTGGGCATTCCTCCTGCTGGCAGCTGGCTTCGAAGTGCTGTTCGCGATGTCGATGAAGTATGCCGAGGGTTTCACTCGGTTGCTTCCCAGTGGTTTGGTGGTCGTCGGCGCGAGCGCGGGGATTTATTTCCTGACGTTGGCGCTGCGCGATCTGCCGGTGAGCATCGCTTATCCCATATGGACCGGTATCGGCACGCTGGGCACGGTGTTGCTGGGTGCCTTGCTGCTGGGCGAGGCGCTGACGCCGCTCAAGCTCTTGTCGATCGCACTGATCGTGGCGGGCATTGCCGGTCTCAAGTGATGGTCATCACCCATGAGATGCGCTTCGCCCGTGAAGTGGGCAGCAAGCTGGTGTTCATGCACCACGGTAAGGTGTATGAGGTTGGCGATTCCCGCGAGCTGTTCGCCAATCCGCAGACCATCGAGCTGCAACAATCTATCGGCTCGGTCAGCCTTTAACGGCGCTCAGCGATCCCCGAACGCCTGCGCGACCAGTGCCGGCAGCTGTTCGCCCGCTGGGCCAGCCAAGGTGTATTCCCGTTCGCGGTGCTGCCTATGGGGCAGGGGATTGACGTGGACGATGACCGCCCCGGCACGCCAGGCAAGCCCAGGAATTTCTGCGGCGGGATAAACCATGCCGGAGGTGCCGACCGAAATCAGCAGGTCGCACGTTTCTGCGGCTTGGAAGGCGGCGCTCAAGGCAGCGGCAGGAAGGTTTTCGCCAAACCAGACGACACCGGGACGCAACAGGCCGCTGCAAATGGTGCAGCTTGGCGGTTGCAGCCGACGGCCGCCTTCCGGCTCGTTGGGCATGTCCAGCGGCTGCTTTGGGGATTCGCCACATTTGCAACAGCGCGGCTGATGCAAACTGCCGTGAAGATGAACGACCTCGGTGCTACCGGCGCGCTCATGCAGATCGTCGACGTTCTGTGAAACGAGCGTGAGACGGGGCACCTGTCGGGCCAATTCGGTGATGGCCAGGTGGGCCGCATTTGGCTGAGCCTGCAGGACCTTCATGCGGCGCCATTCGTACCGGCCCCAGACCAGCGCGGGGTCCGCTTGGAAAGCTTCGGGTGTAGCCAGCGAGGTGGCATCGAAACGCGCCCAAAGACCGGTCAGCGAGTCGCGAAATGTCGGAATGCCACTCTCTGCCGAGACGCCAGCACCGGTAAATACCACCACATGGCGGGCTTGGCGCAGTGCCTCGATCAGCGGGGCAGGGATCATGGGCTCGGCTCCTGTCGATTGTTCATGGTGAAGCTCTTCGCTTCTCAAGGCGCAATCAAAACACCGCGTCATGTCGATTCCAATCGGTGCTACAAACCGGCATTGGCTTCAGCGCGGCGAGAACGGATGAATCACAGTCGCTCGCCCAGATTCCTGAAGGCGGACAGGGCGCGCTCGCGGCTCGTCGTCAGATCCACGATCGGCAGCGGATATCCGGGGGTGCCGAAGAGCCCGCTGGAAGCGCGCGGGTCGTGGATGTCTCGGTTGCTCAAGTGAGCCAGCTCCGGCAACCATTGCCGCAGAAAGTCACCGTGCGGATCGAATTTGGCCGATTGGCTGAGTGGATTGAACAGGCGGAAGTAGGGCACCGAGTCGGTGCCGGTCGAGGCGCTCCATTGCCAGCCGCCATTGTTCGCGGCGAGGTCGCCATCGATCAGGTGTCGCATGAACCAGCGCTCACCTTCGCGCCAGTCGATCAGCAGGTTCTTGCTCAGAAACATGGCGACGATCATGCGCAGTCGATTGTGCATCCAGCCGGTCGCCAACAGCTGACGCATGGCGGCATCGATGATCGGAAAGCCGGTGCGACCCTGTTGCCAGGCCGCCAACTCGTCGGGTGCGTGGCGCCAGGGCAGGGCCTCGGTTTGGCTACGGAAGGCCCGACCCATCGAAACCCTCGGATAGCCATGGAGGATGTGTTTGTAGAACTCCCGCCAGAGCAATTCGTTGATCCAGGTGACAACGCCCGGATTACCGCTGTCTAACTCGCCCTGGTTCATTGCCAACGCGGCGTGTAGGCATTGTCGCGGCGAAATGACGCCCGCAACCAGGTATGGCGACAGCTGACTGGTACCGGATTGAGCGGGAAAATCGCGACGCTGTTGGTACTCGGCCAGGCCATGCTCGGCAAACGATGCCAAGCGCTTGTGTGCCGCCTCTTCACCTGCGGGCCAGCGCCCACGTAATACGTCGCTGGGCGAGGCGAAATCTGCAACGGCCGTTGGTACCGGATCGCTAGGAACGGGCATCCAGGCTTGCGGGGCGGGCACTGGCAGGCAGCGCGGCAGCGAATGGCTCAGGCGCAAATAGCAAACCTTGCGGAACTGACTGAAGACCTTGAAGCAATCGCCCGCGAGGGTTTTCACACTGCCCGGCGCAAAGAGCAACTGATCCAGGTGCCGCTGAAGTCTCGTAGGGGTATTGCGAAGTGCTTCGGCGGTCGCCTCGTCGCGGCGTTGCTCGTTCACTCCGTACTCATCGTTGATATGCAGGGTGTCGATCTGATACTGACGGCACAGATCGACGATCTGCGTCGGTACCGCCTGCCAGTGTTCCACACGGCGAATCAGTAACGGCACGTTCAGCTCGGCGAGACGCGTGGAGAGCACGCCCAGGTTGCGCAGCTGGAAGTCGATCTTGCACGCGGCGTCGTCATGGGCGAGCCATTGCGCGGGGGTAATCAGATACAGGGCGACGGTGGGGCCGGCGTTCATAGCCGCGGCCAGGGCGGTATTGTCGGCAACGCGCAGGTCGCTGCGCAGCCAGAGCAGTTGAGTCATTTCAGATTTGGTTTCCAGTCGCGTCAGATTGCGTTGCGCAGGCTGAGATTCTCGGGGTGCGGCTGCAGATAGGCCTGATTGGCAACATAGCGATCCGGATGCCGGCGAAAGTGATGCTTGAGCAGCGTCAGCGGCACCACCAGCGGCACGACGCCTTCGCGGTATTGAGTGATCAGGTGCTGCAGCTCCTGCTTATCTTCGCTGCCGATGTCACGTTTCAAGTAGCCGCTCAGGTGCTGCAACACGTTGCTGTGGTTGCCGCGCGACGCGGTCTTCTTCAAGGCTTGCATCAATTGGCGGAAGTAGGTGGGAGCGAATTCGTCCAACGGCATCTTGCCGATCGTCGCGACCATCCGACCGAGTGCCTTGTACTGCAATGGATCGGTCGCCATCAGCTGATACTTGTAACGTGAGTGGAAATCCACCAGTGCCTTGCGCGTCAGTCCAGTATCCCGCAGGCGCTGCCATTCGGCGTGGGCGAAGACCCGCGTCAGGAAGTTTTCTCGCAGCACCGGATCGTTGAGCCTGCCGTCTTCTTCCACCGGCAAATCCGGCCGTGCCTGCATGAGGGCGCGCGCGAACAGACCGGATCCGCCGCCATCAACCGGATGACCATTGGCCTGATAAACCTTCACCCGCTCCATACCGCAGGAGGGGGACTTCTGCATCAGGATGTAGCCGCTGAGGTCATCCAGTTCAGCGGCGATCCGCTCGCCGTAGGCGGTTAGCGCGTCGCTGACGTCCAGCTCCGGATGCACGGTACCGACGGCACGAGGATTGGTGGGCTCGCCGACCAGCCGAATCGGCTCGCGTGGTGTACCCAGGCCGATGGCCACTTCCGGACAGATCGGCACGAATTCGAAATGACGAGCCAGCGTTTCGCTGCATAACCGTGATTCCTTGTGACCACCATTGAAACGTACAGGACTGCCCAGCAAACAGGCGCTGATACCAATCTTGATGACAGGACGTGACGGAGTAAGCATTGGGCTGGCCTCAACTATTTATTGTACAGACATACTTATATGTACAATTTTGTCCATTCTAGGTTCGCCTTTGTACAAGTCAATCGTCTCAATGACCTCGCCCGAATGATCATGCGTGGTATCACAGGTTTTTGGATTTTCCGCAAAGAAGCCGGCGGCAACGCCGAGGCGACGATTTTGCGCGGCGGAGTGGGACGGCGCGCCCCACAGTGCGGCTAAAAGCTGTGCATATTAACCCTGCCTGTACAAGGCTATTATCAAGTACATGGCCGTCCAGCCTCCGGGGCAGGAGCGGTCCTTCGCTGAACCAAGGAGGTCGCCATCATGAACATATTGCTGACCGGTGGGACTGGCCTGATCGGGCGAAAGCTCTGCCAGTACTGGCTGGCAGAGGGGCATAAGCTCTGGGTTTGGAGCCGTACGCCGGAGCGAGTGGCCGAGCGCTGTGGCGAGGGGGTGACGGGCGTCGGTCAGCTGCAGGAGATGGATCAAGTTCCGCTGGATGCGGTTATCAACCTGGCGGGTGCACCGATCGCAGATCGCCCCTGGACCCGCTCGCGCCGCCTGCTGCTCTGGAACAGCCGGATCAATCTTACCGAGCAGCTGATCGAATGGCTGTCCGGGCAATTGAAGCAACCGCAGGTGCTGATATCCGGCTCGGCAGTGGGTTGGTACGGCGATGGGGGCGAGCGCGAGCTGAGCGAAGACGATGGCCCTGCCGGCAACGATTTCGCCAGCCAGCTCTGCGGAGCCTGGGAAGAAAGCGCCATGCGCGCGAAGCGCCTCGGAATCCGCGTTGTCCTGGTGCGCACCGGTTTGGTGTTGGCCCGAGACGGAGGATTCTTGCAGCGTCTGATGCCACTGTTCCGGCTGGGGCTGGGCGGTCGTCAGGGTAGCGGCCGGCAATGGATGCCATGGATTCACATAGACGACGAAATCGCCTTGATAGATTTTCTGTTGCGGCAGCCGGCTGCGCACGGCCCCTACAATGCCTGCTCGCCGCAACCGGTGCGCAACGCCGAATTCGCCAAGGCCCTGGGGCGCAGTCTGGGGCGTCCGGCGATATTACCGGTTCCGGCGCTCGCCTTGAGAGGCACGCTGGGTGAGTTGTCCGGGCTGATTCTCGGTGGTCAGAAGGCAATCCCGGCGCGGTTGAGGGCAGCAGGGTTTCACTTTCGCTTCGTCGAGCTGGATGCGGCATTGGCGGACCTGCGCAAGCCGCAGTCAGCTGTGTGAAAATGCGCCGCCCGCGGCGGGTTGGCGGCGTAATTCTTTAATCAGTAGTCAGGAATATGCATGACTGAGCAGGCGTTGTTATTGGTCAACCTGGGTTCACCGGCTTCTACCGAGGTCGCGGATGTGCGCCGCTATCTCAATCAATTTCTGATGGATCCCTATGTCGTCGATCTGCCATGGCCCATCCGCCGCTTGCTGGTATCGCTGATTCTGGTCAAACGCCCGGCGCAATCCGCTCATGCCTACGCATCGATCTGGTGGCCGGAGGGGTCGCCACTGGTCGTGCTCAGCCAGCGCCTGACCGATGCAGTGCGTCCTTACTGGACTGAAGGTCCCGTTGAACTGGCAATGCGCTACGGCGAGCCATCGATCGAGAGTAAGCTGGTCAAGCTCGCGAAGCAGGGCATCAAGCAGGTGACCTTTGCGCCGCTGTATCCGCAGTTCGCCGACAGCACCACGACTACCGCCATTGACGAGGCGCAGCGTGTGATCCGAGAGAAGCGCCTCGAGATCAAGCTTTCGATCCTGCAGCCGTTCTATGACCAGCCGGAATACCTCGACGCGCTGGTCGATAGTGCTCGGCCGTACCTGGCGCAGGATTTCGATCATCTACTGTTGAGCTTCCACGGTTTGCCCGAACGCCACCTGCACAAGACCGACCCGACGGGCTCGCATTGCCTGAAAAGCGCGGACTGCTGCCAGCGAGCCGAAGGCGAGGTGCTCGCCAATTGCTACCGCGCCCAATGCATGCAGAGTGGCGCGGCATTCGCCACGCGCGCCGGGCTTCGCCCGGAACAGTGGTCGGTTTCGTTCCAGTCACGGTTAGGCCGCGCCAAGTGGATCGAGCCCTATACCGAAGCGCACCTGGAAGAGCTCGCGGCTATGGGCGTGAAAAAGCTCTTGGTGATGTGCCCGGCATTCGTTGCGGACTGCATCGAAACCCTGGAGGAAATCGGTGATCGCGGCCGTGAGCAATTCATTGGCGCGGGAGGTGAAAACCTGCAGCTGGTTCCCTGCCTGAATACGCACGAAAGCTGGGTGCAGGCGCTGGTCGCGCTCTGCCGGAGGGCGCCGCAGGCCTTGTAGGAGGCCAGCCACAGCTTGCAGCTCAGTGGGTCAGGTGCGAGCGCGGCTCCCGCTACGGAAGCCTGCGATCACGCCACGACTACAAGCTGCAGCGCTTCGAACTCGTTCAGTGGGACGGGGCGACTGAACAAGTAGCCCTGGAACATCTCGCAGCCGTTGGCAATCAGCAACGAGCGTTGCGCTTCTGTTTCGACCCCTTCAGCGATGACTTCCAGATTGAGCCCCGCGGCGAGCGCGCAGGTGGCCCGGACGATCATCTGGCTACTGGGGTCCTCGGCCAACTGGCGGACAAACGACTGATCGATCTTCAACTGATCGAGCGGTAACCGCTGCAGGTAGGCCATGGACGAATAACCGGTGCCGAAATCGTCGATCGCAAAGCGGATGCCGTGCTGTTTCAGGATGTTCATCCGCACGACAGCTTCTTCCATGTCATCCAGCAGCAATGATTCGGTGATCTCGAGCTTGAGTAGTCGTGGGTCGGCGCCAGTGCGCTCCAGCAGCTCGAGCAGGCGGTGGGCGAAGTCGGACTGATACAGCAGGCTCGCGCTGAGGTTGACCGCCAGCGTCAGTTCGTCTCGGCCCGGCTGGTGGGCCCAAGCGGCAAGCTGCTCGCAGGCCTGGGTCAGTACGACGAAATCCAGCGCTTCGATCAGTCCAGCGCGCTCGGCCGGTCCGATGAAGTGGATAGGGAACAGCAGGCCGCGTTGCGGATGCTGCCATCGCGCCAGCACTTCCGCCCCGACGAGCCCCCGATGTCGTTCGATCTGTGCCTGGAACTGAATCACGAACTCGCCGGCGTCGAGCCCGCGGCGAATCTCCTCTTCCAGACGCAAACGTTCCTGCACCGCTTGCTGCATGCGCGGGTCGAAGAAGCGCAGCGCGTTCCTACCAGCTTGCTTGGCTTCGTACAGGGACATGTCGGCGCGCTTCATCAGCTCCTCGGCGTCGCCGTCGCAGGCATTAAGGAGTACTACGCCGATACTGGCGCTGCTGTGTAACAGTAGCGACTCCAGCCGGTAAGGCGCGCTGAGCGCCGCGAGCAGTTTTTCTCCGATCTGCTCGGCCCGGGCTGCCGCATATTCCGCCCGTAAGTCCAGGTCTTCGAGCATGACCACGAACTCGTCGCCGCCGAGCCGGGCGATAGTGTCGATCGTGCGGACCTCGTTGCTTAGTCGTTCGGCGACCTGGCAAAGCAGCTGGTCGCCCGCCTGATGGCCATGCAAATCGTTGATGTTCTTGAAATTGTCCAGGTCGATGAACATCAATGCACCGTAACGCTGGCTGCGATTGGATGCTGCTAACGCCTGTTTGAGACGATCAAGCAGCAAACGGCGGTTAGGCAGGCCGCTCAGTGGATCGTAGAAGGCGAGGTGATGAATGCGCTCTTCCGCTTCCTTGCGCTCGGTGATGTCGGTGAAAGCCGCTACGTAATGCGACACCTTGCCGTGCGCGTCAAGAACCGTAGTGATCGACAGCCACTCGGGGTATATCTCACCGCTTTTGCGCCGGTTCCAGATTTCCCCCTGCCAGGCGCCGGTCTGCTCGATACTGCGCCACATGGCCTGGTAGAAGTCGGGAGTGTGCCGTCCGGAGGCGAGCAGACGAGTGTCCTGACCAATGGCTTCCGCTGCGCTGTAGCCGCTGATATCGCTGAATGCCTGGTTCACCCGCAGAATACGATTCTCCGCGTCGGCGATGATCATGCCTTGCTGGCTTTCGAATGCGATCGAGGCGATGCGCCGCTCCTGCTCGGCATTGGCGCGCTCGCTGATATCGCGGCTCAGACAGACCACTGCCGGCTTATACGGTTGCGCCAATGTCAGGCATTGTGCCCGTACTTCGAAGACCTTCAGCCCGCCAGCGCTTTGGATGGAATATTCGAAAAGGCCGGGCGAATCGCTGGCGAGAGTACTGCGGATGAATTCACGAAAACGCGATGCCTGCGATGCTGGAAGCACGTCATCCAGGGTTTTGCCCACCAACGTTGGGTCAGTGCCATGGGAAACGGCGGCATCGTTGGCGATCACTTCAAGGTAGCGACCATCCTCATCGAGCACCATCAGCACGTCGGGAATCGCTTGGGTAATAGCCCTCAAGCGAGCTTCGCTGAGGTGCATCGCGCGTTCGATCTGCGCGCGATTGAGCATGTCGGCCAGCATCAGGCCGAGTAACACCACCGCGGTCGGCATGACCAGCAACATCGGAACCGCGACCTGATCGATGGTGGGTGCCACGAAGGGCGCTGGCAAAAGCAGCAGGGTGGCGACAACGCAAGCATGCAGCAGCAGGCCAAACAGCAGCAGCGGCCGGAAGCCGATCGCCAGTTGTCCGCGCTGATGAAAATATCGATAGCCGAGCCCCAGACCGATTGGCAGCATTACGTTGAGCAACCCGACCCAGACGCCCGAGCCGCCGAGCCACAACCGGTAGCTGCCTGCCAACACGCCGGCGATACCGGCGACGATCGGGCCGCCGAACAGCGCCCCCATGCTCAGCACCACGGTGCGCGCGTCGAATATGATTCCCGACTGCATGGAGAGCGGCATCAGCATGCCGACGATGCAGGCGCCGCCGAACCACAGGCCCGCCATGCACTTTGCCCGGCGGTGATGGCGCTGTCCCCACTGGCGCGCGGTATAGGACAGCAGCCAGCAGAGAGCGAGCATTACCGTTGCGTTTTCGGCGAAAGCGTAGGCGGTCAAGGATACGGGTCCGAATGCATCCGCCGTTCAGCTAGGCGGTGGTTAATGGTTGACTATCTGTTCGCAGCAGGGCGATCTGACACATCGGCCATGCTTCAAGCGTATCGGCGACAGTTTGACCGGCTGAAGGGCAAATGGATAAAGGACGACCAGAGGCGGTTAGCGTTTAAGTGCGGCGAGCTGACTTTTGAGTTGCTGCACTTCGGCTTCCAGTTCGACGACCCGCTGTCCAGTCTCGACCTCGAGGCTGACGTCCTTTTGAATACCGATGAAATAGGTGAGTTGGTCAGCTTCGTTGAATACCGGTGTGATCGAAAGCTCGTTCCAGAACGCGCTGCCATCCTTTCGGTAATTGCGGATGATCTGGCGGCAGGGCTGGCTGCTCCTTATCGCCTCGCGAATCGCCGCGACACCGGGCTGGGCGCGGTCGTCTGCCTGCAGGAAGCGGCAATCCTGATAGAGGATATCCTCCACGGCGTAACCGGTCAGGCGTTCGAAGGCTGGGTTTGCATAGATCAAGATGGTGTCCTCACCCTCTTGCTCGGCAATCACGATCCCATCGTTCGAGGCGTCGATTATCCTTTGCAGCAGCTTGGCATTGATCATCTGAGGCCCCTCATTCGTGGTCGCGGCATTCTAGATCAACTTCGGACGGGACGGCACGGTCTGGCGTGGGGCAGAGCGGCCGGTCGATACTGGAGCGAGCCGAACTGCGTATTTCAGCACGGTCTGAACGGCTCGGGCCTGGGCTACAATGCGCCGATCATCTGCATGAGCTGCCCGCGTCATGACCGAACCTGCCCAGGTATCCACACGGCTTTCTTCCGACACGCTCCGGCAGGAAGAGCTGTTCCCGATTCGGGAAGTCTCGCGTCTGACGGGCGTCAACCCGGTCACGCTGCGCGCTTGGGAGCGGCGCTATGGTCTGATCCAGCCCACCCGCACCGAAAGTGGCCATCGCCTTTATTCCCTGACCGATATTGAATCCATTCGCAGCATCCGGTCCTGGACCGACCGTGGCGTCGCCGTCAGCAAGGTGGGCAGCATTCTTTCCCGCCATGCTGCAACCAGAGCCGCCTTACCGGTGGAGCAGCAGGAAGCGATAGGTGAATGGAGCGAATGGATGGTGCAGGTGCAGCACGCCGTGAGCAGTTTCGATGGGGCCCGGCTGGATCAGCTTTACGGGCAGATTTTCTCCCTCTATCCGCAGGCGGCGGTCTTTCAGGATGTGTTGCTTCCAGTGTGGCAACAGCTGCTGCTGCGTCAGGGCGAATATGGCCAGACCAGCGAATGGCTATTTCTCGATGCGTTCCTCCGCGCCCGCGTGCTGCAGCGGTTACAGATTGCCAGCAGCCAGGCAGAAAAGCGCGTCTTGCTAGCGGCCTTGCCAGGACCGTGTCGAGAGCTCGAGCTGTTGATCACCGGTCTGCTGCTGTCCAGCGACACCGTAGCCGTCAATGTGCTGGGGCTCGGACAGCCTCTCGATGAGCTTCCGCTGGTTTGCGAAAAGGCTCGTCCGCGCGCGCTGGTGCTTTATGTCAACGCCCCGCCGAGCGCGGTACTAATGCGCCAAATGACCAAGCTCTCGCTGGGCATCGACTGCCCGCTGGCGTTGGTAGGCGAGGGGACAGAATTTTCGGAAGAAGTTTTTAGAGGGGCCTCGATTGCCTGCCTCGGCACTTCGGGCAAGTTGATGCAGCGCCGCCTGTTGCAGCTTCTCGACGGGCATCTGGATACCTAACGACCACCGACACGGCCGTCAGCCGGCCTTGCTGAACGGCGCGCAGGGTCCGATGCTTAAGCATCATTGTGTCGGCCGCGACTCGGCGCGATGCTTAGCGACCTCAGCCGGAACACGATGACGCCATGCTCCAGACTTCCGATCCGACGCAGCGTCCTCCACAAGTGGCTCTGACCAAAGGATTGCGGGTGCGCCTGCTACCGTTGTCGCACGGCGCGCAGGCCGCCGCCCTGGTGCGGGTTCATGCCGGTTCCCATGACGCTCCCGAGAGTTACCCAGGGCTGGCCCATTTCCTCGAGCACCTGCTGTTTCTCGGCAGTCGCGACTATGGCGCGGCACAAAGCCTGATGCCTTTCGTTCAGGGGTGCGGCGGGCAGTTGAATGCCTCGACTCGCGAACGTCATACCGACTTCTTCTTCCAGCTCCCGGCCAGCAAGCTCGAAGCAGCTTTGCGGCGTCTGTTGGATATGCTGGCGCATCCGCTGCTCGATCCCTCTGCACAGCTGCGCGAACGCGAGGTGTTGCATGCCGAATACCGCGCCCGCGCCCAGGACATCGAAACGCTCTGCGATGCCGCATTGAGCACAGCCTTCGATCCTGCTCACCCGTTCAGCGGTTTTCATGCCGGCAACCGGGACACGCTACCGGTGGAGGATGCGCAGTTTCAGCAGACGCTGCTCGATTTTCATCAGCGCTTCTACCAGTGTGGACAGATGGAGCTGTTGTTGGCCGGACCGCAGAGCGTTGCCGAACTGCAGCGGCTCGCGGCCCTGGCGGACGACACGCTCACAGCGGGCGGCGCCGTCACCCGCGCCGTGCAGCCTTTGCGTTGCAATCGTGATAGCTGGCTTCGGTTACAGATCGCAAGCGCTCAGCCGCGGCTGAATCTCCTGTTCGCCCTTGACGCGATGCCTGAGCACGGCGCGCCAGCACTGGATCACTTTGCCAGTTGGATAGCGTCCGAGGCGCCTGAAAGTGTTGTCCAGCGGCTACGCGCGGCAGACCTGTGCCAATCGTTGAAGTTGCGCGTGCCTTATTGGCATGCGGGGCAGGGCGTGGTGGTCATCGAGCTGATGCTGACCGCGCGAGGCTTAGCCGAGCGAGCGAGGATTGTCGACGCGGTGCTCGACTGGCTGCGCTTCTTCTCGGACGAGGCACGCTGGCAACCCTGTCGCGAAGAGTATCGAAGCATCCGTCAGCGAAGCCTGCAGGGTGCCGAGCCGCTGGCCAAGCTACGCCATTGGGCGGACCCGCTGGCCTGGGCCAACGACAGCGACGAAGTGGTGATCCGCGAGGCGCTGGGTACGCTCTTGAGGCAGATGATCGGGGCCGGCCCGCTGGTGTTGACCGCTGACACCGCCGCCTGCGAAGCCATCGAAACCGGCGGTTTTCCGCTGCGCCTGGGACTGGAAACGCCGTCGCCAACAGAACCGCACTCCTGGGGCTGGCAACAGCCGGCACCCAATCCGTGGCTGCAGCCCTGTGCCGCGACGCACGGGGCCCGTTCGGTAACGCCGGCGCTACGGCGGCTCGGGCCAGATGATGCCAGCGGTCGTGGGGCGCTGTTCGTGCATTGGCGATTCGCTGCCGGGCAGCCACCGTCGGGGTTATGGCACGCGCTGTCGCATGCCTTGCGCTCGGGAATCTGGGCGGCGCAGCAGGCCGGCGTAACGCTGCGTTTCGAGGATCTGGTGGAGGGCTGGTGCCTGTCACTCGAGGGCTTCGCCGAGGCCATACCGATGATTCTTGGCGACATATCGCGGCTGCTGCTCGAGCCGCCCGCGGAATCTTTCCCCTTGGGCGACCGGCTTGCCGAGCGTGAGGTGGCCCTCAGTGACGGTGAGATGCTGATCCGTCAACTGCTCAAACGCTTGCCTCGGCTGCTCGCGAGCGTGTCCCGGAACGCCGGTCGGGATGCCGTATTGACGGAGCCGTTAGCCTTGTCTCGGTACTGGCAATCGGCGCAATGGCACGGTCTGGCAATAGGCTTTGCACCGGCCTTCAGTGACTCGCTCGCGGATGCGATCAGCAGGCTGCCGGGAACGCCCTCGAGCGCACCCGTCGCAATGGCCCGCCATTTCGCAGGCCGGCGTTGGCACGATATCGGCGGCGGGGCGCCCATGGCCGAAACGGCCTTTCTGCTGTTTTGTCCGCTGCCGGACCGCACGGTCGCATGCGAAGCGGCCTGGCGTGTCTTAGCGCGTCTGCTTGAAGGGGCCTTCTTCCGCCGCCTGCGCAGCGAGCTGCAGCTGGGGTATGCGGTTTTCAGTCGCTTCTGTCAGTTGGGTGGCCACGCCGGCATGCTCTTCGCGGTGCAGTCGCCAGTGGCGTCCGCCGAAGCGATTCTTGACCATATTCAGACCTTCCTATTGGACTTCGCCACGACGCTGGCGGAGCAGTCCACCGAGATCGTCGAGCGTGCCGCCCGCGAAGCGAGCGACAGGCATGTTGTCAGTCCGACAGAGCTGCACGCCCGGGCAGAGCAGGCCTGGCAGAGCGTCCTGGCAGGGCATGACGTTGCGCATCCCGCGCAGGTTGCCGCCGCCATGTGCAGCCTGCGACGCGACGATCTAACCGCAGCCCTGGATGCCCTGCGTGCTGCGACCGGGGGCTGGGTCGTGGTTGCCAACGCACCCGCGCCGGCCCCTGACTGGTCCTGATTCCGCTCCGCTGCTGCGCCGTTCTCGCGCCATTGCCGCGCGGATCCTCGCCATCTTTAATCGATCCAAACGCCATGATTTGGCCGTACGGACAGGCCCGTATGGTGTTGCCTGGGCATACCTAAGCGTGACGGCGTACTACCTAGGCGCTAGTTCCTCCGGCATGACGGGCATGTGCTTAAAGCGCAAGACAACGCTAGCGGCCAAAGAAGTAGCCAATTGCCGCCATAGCAGCGTATGGCCTCGCGGTTGCGCTTTCGATAATCCGCCTCGACACGACTGCCTGTCGTCACATCAGCGGAGAGCGCCATGCACAACAAGAAGAAAGCGGTTACCACCTTTTTGCCCCTGGCTCTGGCCAGCGCGATTGCCATGAGCCTGAGCCAGTCGGCCATGGCTGAAATTGTCCTGTATGACCAGGACGACACTACCTTTTCCACCGACGGCTATGTGAACGCCTTCTTCGTCAACAGCGACGTCGACCGCGAAGGCGAGCTGAACGACCGCCGCCAGTCGCGGGTGAAGATGGGATTCCTGCCCAACTGGATCGGCTTCAACTTCGGCAAGCAGGTCGGTGACCTGAAGCTTGGTGCGCGTTCATCTTTCTGGGTCACCATCAACGACAGCGATACCAACGGCACGGCCACCGCCATCGACGTACGCCAGTTCTACGGTACCGTTGGTAGCGAGTGGGGCGAGGTCCTGATCGGTAAGGATTTCGGTCTGTTTGCTCGCTCCAACATTTTCATGGACGAGATGCTGGCCAGCTTTGGCAACTCGGCCGACGCTCTCGGTCTGGTGGATGGTGCCGGCGTTTCGTTTGGCAACATCGGCACCGGGTACCCCTATCCATTCCCGACCTCGCAGATCACCTACCGCTCGCCGGTCATGGAAGGGCTGCGCGTGGCCGCCGGCATCATGGACCCGGTCGACACCAACAACGACACCACCAACGGCGGCCAGTCGTACCAGGACAATCCGCGCTTCGAGTCGGAAGTCACCTACCAGTTCGATGTCGGTGGCGCGCAGATATACTCCTGGCTGAACGGCGCCTATCAGACCTCTGACAATACCGACTCCACCGTGGATGAAGTAACCTCCAAAGGCCTCGGTTACGGCGTACAAGCCAAGATGGGTGGGGTCTCGCTGACCGCCTCCGGGTTCCAGGCCAAGGGCATGAGCCCGTTCTTCACCAACAACTTCCTCGAGCCGGTTTTACGCGAAACCGACAGTGACGGCTATCTGCTGCAGGGTTCTTATACCTTTGGCAAGAACCGCCTCGCGCTGTCGTACGGCAAGACCCAGGACGACGGCAACAACGTGGTGGCGCTGGGTAGCGAGGCCGATTATGAAACCCGTGGGATCGCCTACTTCCGGACCATCAACGACAACCTCAAACTGGTGGCCGAGTACAACCAGTATGAAGTCGACGCGGCTGCTGGAAGCAGTCTCAATGAAGACACCAATACCTTCGCGGTGGGCGCCGTGCTGAACTGGTAAATCCCACTGCTGCACGCACCGGAGGTCCTGCGCGACCTGCCGGTGACGAACCCCGCCGAAACGGCGGGGTTTCTTTTTTCTGCACGAATCGTTGGCCCCGAAACAGCACTCGCTGCGAGAGGCCCAGGCTGATGCAGGCCTATCTTCGGGGCGAAGCGTTCAAGCGTCCCGGGACGGCCGGGGGTTCCGACGCCGATGACTACCGAGTGCGTTTGTCGCATCGCGACCTTGGCAGGGCACCACCGGTACTGAAGTAGCATTTTCGTGCCGAATGCCCTGACCAAGAATGAGGTCATCCAATATCGGTGTATGGGGTGCGGTGCGTGATCGAACAAGACGGCGAGGCGATACGCACAGCGATGTCCGAAGCCCATGACGCCGAGACGGTGGCGCAGGATCTGGCGCGTCAGCTGATTCATCCGCACTTGGGTTTTGTCCTGTTCTTCTGCTCGGCCGAATATGACCTGCCGGCGCTGGGTGATGCATTGAAGCAGTACTTCGGCGGCGTAAGGGTGGTGGGATGCACCTCGGCCGGTGAGATCACCTCGCAGGGTTACGGGCGCAGTTGCGTCACGGCGATTGGTTTCGATCACCGCAGTTTTTCCATTGCCAGCGAGCTGATCGTCGAAATGGATCGCTTCGGGCTGATCGACGCTCAGCAGTTGGTCGAGCGACTCGGCAGCGACTGTCGGAGCAACTCGCTGGCGCCGATCAAGAACCACAGCTTCGCCCTGACGCTGCTCGATGGTTTGTCCAGCCGCGAGGAAATCGTGCTATCGGCCCTGAGTGCCGCCTTCGGCAGCATTCCTCACTTCGGCGGTTCGGCGGGCGACGATAATCATCTAGCTGACACCCATGTCTACTACGACGGCAAGTTCCACAGCGGTGCAGCCATCGTCGTGTTGGTCAATACCTGGTTGGACTTTGAGGTCTTCACCACTCATCACATGCTGGCGCGCAGCGAGAAGCTCGTGGTGACGCACGCCGACAGTCATGCCCGGCGCGTCTATGAATTGAACGCCGAGCCCGCCGCCGAGGAATACGCCCGGCTTATCGGCGTGAACGTCAATGACCTCGACCACCGGCTGTTCGCCGCCCACCCGCTGGCGGTGCGCATCAACGAGCATTACTACGTGCGCTCGATACAGAAGGTCAACGCAGACCTCAGCCTGACGTTCTACTGCGCGGTGGAGAACGGCATCGTCCTGACCGCCATGCAACCCGGGCCGATGATGCCGAATCTCGAGGCGTTGTTCGAACGGCTCGAACAGCGCCTCGGCTCGCCACTGCTGACCATCGGCTGCGATTGCTTTTTGCGGCGGTTGGAAATCGAAGGCGACGGTTCGACGCAGCAGATGTCCGCGTTTCTCCGACGCCAACAGGTGATCGGCTTCAACACCTACGGAGAGCAGTTCAATGGCATGCACATCAACCAGACCTTCACCGGCGTCGCCATCGGTCGGCCTGGAGGACGGGCTGGAGAAAGGAGCGCTCGCTGAGCTACGCCTCAGACAGGCCGAACTCGAACGCGAGAACCACAAGCTGCGGCGCATCAACGCCGCGCTGATCGAACGCATCGAGTCCAGCGGCTCCGGGCGCGATGCATCCTACGCGGCCTTCCAGCACTCGGTCGAACTGGCCGAACAGGTGCGCGAGCGAACCGATGCGCTCAACCAGGCGATGGCGGAGCTCAAAGCCAGCAACCGCCTGCTCAGCGACGCAAGAATGCGCGCCGAAACCGCACATCAGCATCTGGTGGACGCCATCGAGAGCATTTCCGATGCCTTCGTGCTGTTCGACAAGGATCAGCGCATCGTCCTGTTCAACAAGCGCTTCAAGTCGTTGTGGAGCCGTACTCGGGCGCGCATCAACAGCGGCACGCGGCTTTCGGAACTCAAACGACTGGCTGAAAGCAGCGGGATGATCGCCGAAGAGCATCGCGGCAAGGCCAACGAGCCAACCGTCTACCGTCTGCAGAGCGGGCGCTGGGTGCAACTCAGCGAACGGCCGACCCGTGAGGGCGGCCTGGTAATGCTCTACACCGACATTACCGAGGTCAAGGTCAGCGAAACCATGCGCCGTGAGCAGGCCCTGGCGCAAAAGTCGCGGTTGCTCCAGCGCGCCGTGGACAACCTGTCCCAAGGCGTCGCCATGGTCAGCGCAGATGGCAGCCTGGAGCTGTGGAACGGTCGTTTTCTGGAGCTTTGCGGCCTGGCACCGATCGAGGCGCACCGGCCGTTCGAAGAGGTCATGGCCGACAGTGAACTGAAACTGCTGACACCCAACAGCCGCGATGCCCGGGGCAATCCTCTGAGCGAGCTAGAGCAACACCTGTTCGATGGCCGTACCCTGGAAGTCCGCACTCATCCGTTACCCACTGGCGGCTTCGTCAATACGTTCACCGACATTACCGAGCGCTACCGGCATGCCGAGGCGCTGCGCGAGAGCGAACGCTGGATCCGCCTGATCACTGATCATGTTCCCGCGCTGATCGCCTACGTCTCGGCGGATCTGACCTACGAGTTCACCAACAAGGTCTACGAAGAGTGGTATCGCTGGCCAAGCGACGGCATGCTCGGTCAGTCCCTGCGTGAGATCCACAGCGGGGAACATTGGCAGCAGCTCGAACCTTATATCGAACGCGCCATGTCCGGTGAGAACGTCAGTTTCGAAATGGCCGAGCCCAACCATTCGGGCCAGCAGCGGTACATGCTGCGCTCCTATGTGCCGAATCGGCAGGCCAATGGCGAGGTGGCGGGCATCTTCGTGCTGATCCAGGACATCACCGACCGCCGCCGCACCGCTGAAGCCTTGCATCAGGCCTATCAGAACCTTGAGCAACGCGTGCGCGAGCGTACCGCGGAGCTGACCAGCCTGAATGAGCAGTTGCTGTGTGAAATCGATGAGCGCGCCCATGCCGAAGCCCGCCTGCGCGAAGCCAAGCGTGAAGCGGAGCTGGCGAATCTATCCAAGACCAAGTTCCTCGCCGCGGTCAGCCACGACCTGTTGCAACCACTCAATGCCGCACGGCTATTCACCAGCGCTTTGCTCGAGCAACCCGTTGCGCCGAACGGCGGCCTGATTCGCAACATCAGTAATTCCCTGGAGGATGTGGAGAACCTGCTCGGTACTTTGGTGGATATATCCAAGCTCGACGCGGGTGTGATCAAGCCGGATATCGCCCCCTTCGCCGTCAGCGAGCTGTTGGAAAACCTGGCTGTGGAGTTCCGCCAGATCGCTGGCGCCGAGCACCTGCAGCTGGATTTCATCCCATGCTCGGCGCTGGTACGCAGCGATATCCAGCTACTGGCACGGATTCTGCGCAACCTGCTGACCAATGCGATTCGCTATACCCCTCAAGGTCGCGTGCTGCTCGGTTGCCGGCGTCGGCGGCAAAGCCTGTCCATCGAGGTTTGGGATACTGGGGTTGGTATCGCCGAGGATCGCCTGGAAGAAGTCTTCCACGAATTCAAACGAGGCGAGGGGGTGCGTCCCAACCAGGACCGCGGGCTTGGCCTGGGGCTCGCAATCGTCGACAAGATCGCGCGCATGCTCGGTCACCGGATCCTGGTTCGCTCGCAGCCGGGGCGCGGTTCGGTATTCGCCGTCGAAGTACCGCTGTCGAAGCGTGCGCCCAAGGCCAGGCAGGAGCCGAGCTCCTCGGACCTGCTGCTGGAACGCCTCAAAGGGGCCAGGGTTTGGGTAGTCGACAATGACACCGCGATCTGTGCGGGCATGCGTACTTTGCTCGAAGGCTGGGGCTGTATGGTGATCACCGCGCTTTCGGAAGAAGATCTGGCCGGGCAGGTCGATAACTTCCATGCCGACGCCGATCTGATCATCGCCGATTATCATCTCGATAACGGCTGCAACGGCGTCGAGGTGGTCGCCACGGTCAACGCGCGCCGCGCCAGCCCGCTACCGGTGCTGATGATCACCGCCAATTACAGCAATGAACTCAAGCAGCAAGTGCGTGAGCTGGGCCACATGCTGATGCATAAGCCGGTGCGGCCGATGAAGCTCAAGACCGCCATGTGCCACATGCTGGAACACGGCCATTCGCAATGGCTCCGCTGACCGGAAGGAATACTGACGTGCTGTTGCCGGTCAGCGACGCAGATAGGCGGTGAAATCGATATCACCCGCCGACAGAATGGCCTGTACGCGGTTGTGCACGTTTAGCTTGCGCAGAATCGCCGAAACGTGGGCCTTGACGGTCGTTTCGGCGATGTCGAGGTTGTAGGCGATCTGTTTGTTCGACTCGCCCTTGGTCATGCGCTCCAGCACCAGCAGTTGCTTGCGTGTCAGCGCCTGCAGAAGCTCGGGTGGGATGCTCTGTTCATTGTGTTGCGCGCGACGGGTGGTGGCCTTCTGACTACGGATGATGTCCGACGGCAGATAGACGTTACCGTTGAGGATCTGCTCGATGGCTTCGGTCATCTGTGCGCGCGGGGAGGATTTGGTGATGAAGCCGCAGGCGCCATAGGTGATGGCCTGCAGCACGACCTGTTTGTCCTGCTCGGCGGAAACGATGACCACCGGAATGGTCGGCGCTTCGTTGCGCAGGTTGATCAAGCCGTTGAGGCCATGCATGCCGGGCATGTTGAGGTCCAGCAGGACCAGATCCAGATCGTCGTTCTCCAAGGTCAGCGCCAGCGCGCTATCGAGATCGGCGGTTTCCAGAATCTCGCTGCCTGGAAAACCGTCCCGGATGACGTTCTGAATGGCCTCGCGAAACAGCGGGTGGTCATCAGCTATCAGTATCTTGTACATGGCCGGTCACCTTATTGTTGTGATTATGCTGGGGTGGATTTTCGTTCTTTGCAGCCTAGATCGCTCAGCGCCAGGCGGCGCACCGAGGCGGTTTCGATCAGGGAGGGGCAATTGGGTTGCGCATATTCCCAGACCGGAGGAAGGACGCCAACAAAGCGCGCGAACTGGGGCAGGTGTCGGGACCGTGGCGGAAGCTGCATCGACGAATGACGACGCTTGTACAACGGAAGACATCCTCGGCCGCCCCCTGTGAACGGCGATCAGCCTCAAACCCGGCAGGCTCGGCATTTTCTTCTATTTCCCAGTCCGTCTGTCGACCACATTACAGAGCAATAAGCGTTGTTTTGAAATCCTACAATCGACAGGCAAATCGGCACCAAAGTAGTAGAGCTTCCTCAGGCCGCGCGGCGTAACGCCGCGTGTTGGGGATTGAAGCTGAGCACGGCGAGCAGGCTGAACAGCAGCGTCAGGCCCAGGCAGACCGCCAGCGCCACCGCGTTGAGTCGCTCGTACAGCGCATAGCGCACCAGTTCCACGGCATAGGTGAACGGGTTGGACGAACAGATCCAGTACAGCCATTCATTGGCCTCACGCATTTTCCACAACGGATAAAGCGCCGAGGATAGGAAAAACATCGGGAAGATGACGAAATTCATCACGCCGGCGAAGTTTTCCAGTTGGCGAATGCCATTGGATAGCAACAGCCCCAGCGCACTGAGCAACAGCGCCACTAACAGCAGCGCCGGCAGCGCCGTCAGCAGACCGACAGCCGGCGGCTGCACCCCGTAGAGCCAGGCAATGCCGAGAAAGGCGTACACCTGCAGCAGTGATATCAATGCCGTCGCCACCAGCTTGCTCGCCAGCAGGAAACCGCGTGGCAGGGGGCTGGTGAGCAGCACTCGCATGCTGCCCATCTCGCGGTCGTAGACCATCGACAGCGAGCCCTGCATGCCGTTGAACAGCAGGATCATGCAGGCCAGGCCAGGCACGATGTAGGTCTCGTAGGTGATGTAGGTTTCGTACGGCTCGATGATGGCGATGCCCAGCGCCGCGCGGAATCCGGCTGCGAACACCACCAGCCACAGCAGGGGGCGCACCAGGGCACTGAAGAATCGCGAGCGCTGCTGTACGAAGCGCAGCCACTCGCGCCAGACGATGGCACGCAGGCATTCCCAATAGGCGATCACGACCCTGCCTCCAGCTTGCCGTGCGTGGCAGGACGCAGGGTTTTTATTACACGCATCAGACCACCTCCGGGCTACGAGTGAGGCGGTCGAAGGCCTGCTCCAGGCTGCCATCCATGGCAGACAGCGAATCGGCGGGGCCTTGCGCCACGAGCTGGCCGCGGTTGAGGACGATCAGCGCATCGTCGGCCTGTACCTCGTCGAGCAGATGGGTTGTCCAGAGCACGCTCATGCCATCCTCGTGGCAAAGGGTACGTACGTGGTCGTTGAGAGCCCTGCGGCTGATGGGATCGAGCCCGGCGCTGGCTTCGTCGAGTAGCAGCAGACTGGGTTTGTGCAGCAGCGCCCGGGCGATTTCGACGCGCCGGCGGTGACCGCCATTGAGCTCGCGTACCTTGCTCTTGCGCCGTTCGCCGAGCTGCTGACGGTTCAGCTCCAACTCGATGCGGTCGTTCGCCAAACTGCGCGGCAGGCCGTGCAACGCGGCGTGATAACGCAGGTTCTGTTCGACGCTGAGATCAAGGTCCAGAGTGGTCTGCTGAAACACCACGCCCAGGCGTCGCAACGCTTCGCGGGGCTGGTTACGCAGACTGTAGCCGGCCACGCGGATTTCGCCCTGCTGCAGGTCGTAAAGTCGCGTGAGCAATGCGATAAGCGTGGACTTGCCGGCGCCATTGGGGCCGAGCAGTGCGGTGAAGCGGCCCGCTGCAGCACTGAAGTCGATATGCTTCAAGGCTTCCCGAGCACCGTAGGCGAAGCCGACATTCTCCACCTGAAGCGCGGTCATGGCGCGACCACCACGCCCCAGGGGTAACGGCCAACCTTGATCGACTTGACCACTTTGAGCGCGTTCACATCGATGACCGAAACGTCGCCGCTGACACCATTGGTGGCCAGCAGTCGACTCTCGTCGGGAGTGAACGCCATGTGCCAGACACGCCGACCGACCAGCAGGTAGTCGAGTACTTCGAACGTTTTCGCGTCAACCACCGCGATGTGATTGGCCGGACCGAGGGCGACGAAGGCGTACTTGCCGTCGGCGGTGAGTCGGATGCCGACGGGCTGGACCTTGTCGCGATGCACGCCCTTGATCTTGAAGTCGATCGTCTTGATGATCTTTCGCTGATCGACGTCCACGATGGAGACCGTTCCGCCTATCTCCGACGATGCCCAGAGCGTCTTGCTGTCACGGCTGAACTCAACATGGCGCGGGCGCTGGTCGACCAGAGTGTTGTCTATCAATGTGTTGTTGGTGGTGTCGATCCAATGCAGCATGTTGGTGGTTTCGCTGGTGTTGATCGCCCACTTGCCATCGGGCGACACCGCCATGCCTTCGGGCTCCACCCCCACGTCGATCTGGGCCAGCACCTGTTCGTTGTCCACGTCCACCACGGTCACCAGCGCATCGTCCTCATTGGAGATGTACAACCATTTGTTGTTGGGGTGCAGCGCGAACTGTTCCGGGTCCGCGCCGGAGGGCAGCTGTTTGATGATCCCGCGCGTCGCCAGATCCATGACCTGGACCGTGTCCGAGTCGCTGGCGCAGATGTAGAGCAGCTTGTTGTCGTGCGACAGCGTGAGGCCTCGTGGGCGCTGGCCCACCTCCAGCGTCTCCACTGTTTCGAGCGTGTCCAGGTCGATCACGCTGATGGTGTCGTCCTTCTCGTTGGAAACATAGGCGGTGGCCGCCAGCGCGGAAGCGTTGGTCCAGGCGAGCCCGCAAGCAATGGCAGTGGCTAGGAGCGTTCGATTCATTTGTAGGATCTCGTTCTTGTTGTAGGGCGCGTTAGCGTCTAGGGGCAGCGGGGTTATCCAGTCGCAACAGGTATTCGTCGGCTTCGGTCTGTCCGTCGTTCGAGGCGCGCAGTAGCCAGCGCCGTGCGGCCGCCTTGTCAATTGCGACGCCGCGGCCTTCAGCGAGCGCAACGCCCCAGTGGTAGCGCGCCAAACTGACGTAGGCCGCGGAGTCCGGTTGCTCTGCGCCGCGTTTGATGAGGGCGGCGGCTTTTTCCAGGTTCAATGGCACACCGACGCCGGACTCGTACATCTGCGCCAACCAGATCAATGAGTAGACGTCGTTCCAGCGATGTATGCAGTCCTCGAAGATCTTCAGCGCCGAGGCGTGATCGCCGGTTTTCTGCGCCGCGTAGCCGTAGAGGCACTTGATTCGCTTGTCGCTATCGACGTAAGACTCGTAGCTCAGGTCGCTGGTCTGGCCAAAGGCGGCAGGGGCTATCAGGGCCAGCGCCACGCGGGTTAGGTTGGCTAGCACTGGTCACCGCTCCTTGTCGCTCAATCGGCACTGGCTTTCGGGCCGATCGAAGCCCAGCGTGTCGAGCTCGCTGGTGGGGTGCAGGAAGCCTTCCTGAGGTGAGTTGGAGACCAAACCGCGCGGATGGATAAGCGCAATTGGCTGGCGCAGTTGACCGCTCCAGGGCCGGAAGGTCAGCTTGCGACCTTTGAACCCATCCACCGGCACCGTTTCGCCAAGGGAGAGTTGGTGAATGGCGGCTGGGTCAGTGTTACCCAGCCGGGTGATCGCGGTGGCGAGGCTGCGCACACCGATCCAGGCAGCAAAGTCGCGGTCGTTCATCCAGCGGCTGGCGAGTGCCTCGAAGCGCTTCTGCAACTGAGCGGCGCCGTACGTCTCCACCGTCTTGTGCCAGCCGGTTGCAATCAGCCCCTGCGTGCCGACCACCGGCCGCGGCAACCAGGTCTGGTAGGGTACGTATTCTCCAAAGTCGCCTCGCTCGTCGGCCACCACCACCACGTCGTAGTCGTCGGCCTGAGTGAACAGCGGCATTTCAGCCTGGGCGCTGCGGCGCTGGTCGTTGTCGAAGGTCCAGGGCTTCTCGAGAATGATCTTGTGGCCGAAACGCTTGGCCGCGCGGCGCATGGCGGTGGCAAACGCCTGGTCCTCGGCGGTCGGGCCGACGATCAGCAGCCAGCGGTTCCAGCGGCGTACGGCAAGAAACTGACCGAGCGCGTCGGCGAGCATGCTACGGCTAGGCAGGGTGTGTAGCACGTTGGCCAGACAGATCGTTGTGCGCAGATCGTCACTGGCGCTGCCGGCGTTGATCAGCAGACTGTCCGGCAAGGCTTCGGCGAGCTGCTGCAGGCTTGCATCCGGTGCGTTGACGACGAACAGCCTTAGCCCGTCATCACGCAACTTGCGCGCCTCGTCGAGCAAGTGCTCAGGCGAATCACTGTTGCGCGCGGTCAGTTGATAGCGATGGCCGAGAAAGCGCCCGGTGGTGTTGCTGTCGATGATCGCCAGTTCCGCGCCGCGCTGCCCGGCATCCGCCGGTTCAGGAATGACATTCGAAAGCAGCGGACCCGGGTCCGGGCGGTAACCCAGATAGGCGATCCGCACATCGAGCGCGTCGGCAGCGATCGCAGCGGAACTCGCCAGCGCGGCGCAGCAACTCAGTGCCAACAGGCAACCGGCGCGTAGCAAAGGATGGGGCATGGGCGACTCCTATGGCGTTGCGACCAGCATAGGAACCTGGGACAGGCGGGGGAATATGCAGAAAGTACCAGTCGTTGTGTACCAAGGTAGTAGCCTGGCCGCTGGCGATGCGTTCTAGCATGACGCTCGTCGACAATAAAAAGAGAAGCCTTCCATGACGCCTTGCAGAGCACTGATCCTCAATATGTTGTTAATCGGCAGCCTTATCGGTTTCGATCAGGTTCATGCCGCCGGCGACCTGACCCTGCGCCCACAGGCGTTGCCTGATCTGAGTTTCGGTTCCGACGAAAGCGATTACGCCGTCTCGCAAAAGACGTATCAGCTGGAAACCGGAGTCGCCTACCAGCTCAAGGTAATCGCCGATGGCCAGAAGGCCTGTGCGTTCCAGGCACCGGAATTCGCTCGTTCGATTTTCCTACGCAAGGTCGAGGCCGGCGGCGTCGAGATCAAGGCAATCACCCTGGTCGAACTGGAGTTTGAAGAAGCCGGAGAAGCCGAGCTTTTCTTCGTGCCAGTCAAGCCCGGTAGCTTTCCGTTCTATTGCGAGGGGTTGCAGAACAAAGGCATGGAAGGTGCGTTCGTGGTCAAGTAAGGCGTAGGCCTTCTGAGCCTCCGGCCCGAGACGATGCAGATGTCGGCGCTTTGGCGAATCAGCCTCTTGGTCTCGCTATTTTTCGGCCTTGTGGCGGCTGTCTGCATGGCCGTTCTGTTGCGTCAGGCCAGTCATGATGTCGAACGAGAGTTGAATGCTGCGGCCGCGATTCTTCGTTATCTCAAGGAGGTTGCGGAGCGCGACCCGTCCGACCTGCAACCCGATCTGACCCGTCACTTGCGCCACGTACAGGTGCACTGGCTGGACAGTGATGTTATCCATGCGCCGCGGCTGGCAGAGCGGCGTAGCTGGCTCGAAGCGGCGCTGTATCCGAACGCGCTCCCGGAGCCGCTGATCGTGCGTTTGCCCGATGGCCGGGTACTGCGACTGAGTGTCGACCCGCGGGATGAAATCGAGGAAGTACGCGATTCCTTGCGCCAGCTGCTGGTGCTGTTCGGCATCGCGCTTGGGTTGAGCCTTCTGGCGATCCGCTGGGCCGTTCGACCGGCTTCGGAGGTGTTGCGCCAGTTGTTGGCCGCCTTCGGTCGTGTCTCGCACGGTCAGCTGGATACGCGTCTGCAGCTTCACTCGATGCTCGAAGCCCGGCAATTGGCCGGGCATTTCAACCATATGGTCAGCTCGCTGGAACACGCCCGGCGGGACAACGACGAGCTGACCCGCTCATTGCTAGCACTGCAGGAACGTGAACGGACCCAGCTCGCTCAGGCACTGCATGATGATCTGGGCCAGTACCTGGCCGGCATCCGTGCCCAGGCGTGCCTGCTGCAAGCGATCAATGACCAACCACAGCTGGTCAGCAGCACCGCACGCTGCCTCGATGAACATTGCGAGCAACTGCAGAACGGATTCCGGCGGCTGACCCGTGAACTCTACCCAGTGATGCTCGATCATCTGGAGTTGCCCGAGGCCATATGCCTACTGACCGAACAGTGGCAGAGCGCGCAAGGTGTCGAGCTGCATCTGCGAGTGGACAGGCGCCTTCCTAGCCTGCCGCTGACGGTCAAGGAACATCTGTATCGCCTGCTTCAGGAGTCACTGACCAACGTAGCCAAGCATGCCAGCGCCAGCTTTGTGTGTGTGCGGCTGCGCCTGAGCGGACAGAGGTTAAGGCTGCTGGTCCGTGACAACGGCGTCGGCAACCACGAAGGGCGGCAGCCGGGCATAGGCCTGCGCTCGATGCAAGAGCGGGCTCGCGCACTGGGTGGATTCCTGATTGCCGCCCATTGCAGAGGTAACGGCTGGATCGTCTATCTCGACGTTCCATACAAGGAGCCCTCGGTCTGATGAAGATACTGCTCGTCGATGATCACGCAGTGGTGCGACAAGGTTACGCCGCACTGCTGCGTGTGCTGTTGCCCGAGGCGCAGGTGATCGAAGCCTGCGACGGTGAGCAAGCGCTGCTCAAGGCATATGACTCCCCACCCAGCCTGGTGATTATGGATGTCGGGTTGCCGGGCATCAGTGGCGTAGAGACCACCCGACGATTGCTGCAGCGCTTGCCGCAACTGCGGGTGCTGTTTTTCAGCATGCACGATGAGCTGCCATTGGTGCGCCAAGCGCTGGACGCAGGTGCTGTTGGCTACATCACCAAAAACTCGTCGCCTGAGGTGCTGGTGGACGCGGTACGGCGTACCTTGGCCGGCTATGCCTATATCGAGCAACCCCTGGCAACCCAGTTGGCGCGCAATCCAGCCGCCGCAAACGCTCAGGACCCACGCCTGCAAGCGATGACTCAGCGAGAGTTCGAAATCTTCGTGATGCTTGCCAAGGGCACTCCGTCCCGGTTGATCGCCGAGCGACTGTGCATCAGCGGTAAGACTGTTTCCAACTACTTGACCTTGCTCAAAAGCAAGCTGCAGGTTAGCTCCCACGCCGAGCTGGTTCACCTGGCTATCGATACCGGTGTTCTGCGGGTTGGCGACCGAGCCGCCGGCTAGGCGACAACCCGCAGAACACCGGCATGGTTGTCAGAAGGGCGCTCGTGCCATAGTCGCAATCTCAGTCATCGCGGGAAGGCCCGCAATCGAGGAGTTGTTGCAATGATTAAAGTCAGCGTGATGTACCCCAACACCCCCGGTGCGCGATTCGATCACGACTACTACCGCGACACCCATCTACCGTTGCTCAAGGCCCGCATGGGCGATGCGTGCCTGTACTACACGATCGACAAGGCGCTATCTGCAGGTGCGTCCGCCATACCGGCGCCCTATATCGCGATGTGCCACATATTCTGCGAATCATTGGAAGCCTTTCAGGCTGGAATCGGCCCGCATGCCGAGGAGATCGTCGCCGATATCGCCAACTACACCGATCTGACACCGGTCAGGCAGATCAGTGAAGTGGTGGTCGGTCACTGAGCCCCGTGCCGGGCCTCCAGGCAAGCGGTCGCAACGCGATTGCGCCCGCGCTCCTTGGCACGATAAAGCTGGATGTCAGCGAGCTGCATCAGGCTGTCCAGGTCGCTGGCCTGTGATGGATAATGCGCCAGGCCGACCGACATGGTCAGTTGCAGAGTGCCTGCGCGTGTCTGCAATGACAGCGCGGCGAATTGCTGGCAGAGCAGGTTCAGCTTCTCCAGTGCTTCGTCAGGCTGGCTGCGGGGCAGCACCAGAAGAAACTCCTCCCCACCGACGCGAAAGACCGCGTCGGTCGCTCGCAAAGCACCAAGCAGAAAGCTAGCAACGCCCTTGAGCGTATCGTCACCGGCGGCATGACCGTGGGTGTCGTTCAAACGCTTGAAGTGATCGAGGTCGACCATCGCCAAGGCGATCGGGGTAGCGTCACGCTGAGCACGCGCAAGCTCCTGGGCGAAGAAATCCTGCAGATGGCGCCTGTTGAACAATCCGGTTAGCGGGTCGCGCAGCGCCTGGTTGCGTAGCGTCTCGTGCAGGCCGGAGATGGTTTCCAGCTGCTGTTCGCTAAGCGCCAGGGCCTCGGCCAGTTGCGACTGGCTGCGTTGGAATTCGGTGACATCGCGCAGGTAGAGCATCTGCCCGAGCACGACTGTTCCTTCACTCGAAACCCGGGAAATCTCACGCACACGTACCTCGAAGTACTGGCGAGCAGCGATGCTCAGCAGCTGCGGCGCGTGGCCAGCCTCTGCCTGGTGTAGCATGCCGTCCAGCTCTGCGCCGATCAGCGGCCAATCGACCAGCGCGCTACCTTGCCAATCGCGCTCCAGGTTAACCAGCCTGAGTCCGGCAGGATTCACCTCGATCACCCGGCGCTGCGGATCGATCACCAATACCGGGTCGATCAAGGCGTCGAGCAGCAGGTGGCGTGCCACCGGCAGCAGATCGAACAGCCGCAAGCCGCTGATCAGCCAGCCGAAGCCGATGAGGGCGATCGCAAAGCTGAACGGCGTCGGGTCGAAGCCGAACAGCGCCCAGCCGAAGGCGACGTAGCCGATATTGGCTAACCAGGGCGTAGTCGTCAGAACCAGGAAAACCACATAGTGCCATCGGTGCAAGCCCTTGCTCTGCGCGGCCGCGCGCAGCGTGATAGCGATGCAGAAGAGCATGAACGGATAACCATAGGCGGCGGCCAGATAGAACAGCGGGCCGTGCCGGTAGACGATCGGCGCACCGGGGTCGGAAGAGATAGGTGCACTGTCGACGCCATAGAACTGCCCGTGCCAGGGGTTGCTCAGCGACATCAACCAGAACACCACCGGCATCACCGACCAGGCGACAATCGACATGGGTCGGAGGCGGGTATGGATGTTGTTGGCGTACTGCCAGAGAAACAATGCCCAGAAGGTGGGCACACCGAGAATCGCGGGCCAGGCCATGCTCGCCCAGAACATTTTGCAGTCCGGCTGCTGGGCGCTCATCTCGAGCGCTGCAGCGCCTAGCCACCAGAGGATCGCCATGTGCAGCCAGGCAAAGGCTGCGCTACCGGCGAATCTACGCTGATGCACGACCCAGCGCGCCAACAGCGTGACGCCCAAGCCTACCAGCACGGTCATCAGTACGGGGGCTGAAACACTCCAACCTGAATTCAAGCAGGCGAACATCGGGCCGTCCTCTGGCAAATCGATACCCGGCATAGGGTTCGCGAAATTCAAGCGAGGACGATACCTGATGCGCTGCAGCGAGCAGTAGCGAAATGGTGGCGTTTCGCTTTCTTGTCGTTCGCCGCCATGGGTGCAGGCGCCGCAGTGGCTACATCTGGTCGTGGCAGGGCAGGTCGTCGGTGATATCGAACCAGGGTGCCTTGTTCGCGACGTATACGTTCCGGGTGGGTTTCACACCCGGGTCGGTATCCAGCGTTCCCAGTGGAAAGCCAAGCACTTCGGGATACTCATCGAAACGAGTGAACAGGCTCGAGCCGCACTCCGAACAGAAGGCCTTGTGCTCACCCGGCGACGACTCGTAGAACTTGATCGACTCGGCGCCACTCAGCGTCTTCCAGTCACGGCTGGCCACGCGCGCGCGGGTACGGAACGCCGCGGCATGCAACTTGCGGCACATGCTGCAATGGCAGTTAAGGACGTCGGTCAGCGGTCCGTTGATTTCGTATGTCACGCGCTTGCACAAACAGCTGCCCCGCTGGGTCATGGTCGTTGTCCTTGAACGATGATGGAGCGGGCGAGTGTAGCTGGGGATATGGTCGGTGAGCCACGCTGTCATTCATACGGCTCGCCGGGAAACTGGATCAGGCACAAACCATTGCCGAAGGGGTCGCTCAGCGTCACCAGCTTGCCCCAAGGGAAGTCACGGATGGGCGTTTCCTGGTGCGCTCCCGCGGCGACCGCTTGCTCACATGCCGTGGCGATGCCGTCCACGACAAAATCCAGATGGACTGGCGTCCAGTGCCGTCCATAGTCGCGTATGGCCTGCTGGCTGGCGGTAGCGGCCTCGCCTTCGGCATGTTCGATCAGGTAAAGCCGGCAGCAGGTACCGAGCATCTCGGCCACCGTTCCCTCGAACAGCGTGCGCGCGTGCTGTAGGCCGAGCGCGTCATGATAGAAACTGACGGCGCGATCCAGGTCGGCGACGTCTATGTTTACCAGAACCTGCATATTTCCTCCTCGTGCTTGCACTTGGATCTAGGCCGGTCCGATCTCGACCTCGCGCGGGCCGGGCGCCATGACGTCGGACAGGCTGGAACGATTGTCGCCGGAGCCAGCCATCATCACGCTGAAGCTGCCGTCGGTTTCCAACACCACAGCTTCAACCTCACCTATTGCGGCGAAACCGCTGGAACGGATGGCCGAGCGGATCTCATCCTCCGTCACGCGTGCGGCGCGCATCGCACCACTCAGCATCTGCCCCTGGTAAAACAGCAACGCCGGCTCGCCGGTCACCAGTTTGCGGACCCAGCCGGCACGGACGCTCGACCAGGTCACCAGGTACTGGAGACCGATCAGCAAGGCCAGAGCCAACGTGCCTTGCGCCAGAGATACGTTGCGGTTCAGCAGAATGGTGGCGAAGGTGGAGCCCAGCGCCACCGTGACCACCAGGTCGAAGGCGTTCATCTTCGATAGCGTGCGCCTGCCGGAAATACGTAGCAGGACGATCAGGTTGATATAGGCCAATACCCCGATTACCAGGGTTCGAAACAGGGTCGACCAACCGCTGAAAAACATACCTTCCACATCTACCTCCGTTAAGAACTGTCACAAGTAGACGTCAGGAGCAGCAGCGGGTTGCACGCCCACTTCAGGCAGAGTGCTTGCTCAACTGGTCTCCAGCGGCCGAGTCACGGGAACCAAGCACGATGTGTTCGATTGCATCTCCAGCGCGAGAAACACCATCAGCGCCGCATAAGCATCGTTGGCGGCGTAGCGCTGCTGCGCGCAGGACAAATTGTTGTTCGCCCAGTTGGAGGTAGATACGCTTCGTGACTTGCTGATGCCGACGCCCAGCACTGCCGCTACGGCGCCGCGAAGCCCGACCTGGCCTTTCTTGCCCTGATAGCGCAATGTCGAGCCGAGATCCAGGCTGTGCCGCAGTTCGATCCCAAGCCGGGTGCGCAAACGACTGCGGTCGGACGCGAGGCCGAAGCCGATCTTCAATACCTGCTCCGCTTCCAAGACCTGCCTGGCGGCTTCGAGCGCACCTGGCGTGCCCACTTGGAACAGATAAGCTTTTTGCGGCGTGGCGAACTGAATGAGGTGCGGCCCGCTGGAAATCTCACCCACCTTGAACGTGGGCTTTGACTCCGTATCGAAACCGATTTTCGAATGGCAGAGGATCTCCTCGACTGCCTGGCGAAACGCCTCGGGTGTTGCCGGGGTGACGATACGATCCAAGGCAAGGCCCTCGAAGCGGGGCAGGCTGTCGAGCTGGGTGATTTGGGGGATGCGGATGATGACGGGAACTCCACTTCAAAAAGCTGCTAATCCGCACAGCGAAAGCGGCGTGCGTTGCATTCATTAAAGCTCAAGCAGCGGTCATCATTACCGCGATCCAATCACTTCTCCCAGTTGGTCGGACAATCGAGACAGCCCGCCATATGGGTGCCTTGGAAAGTGGCGTAGTGGCGACGTGCTCCGGTCAGGGTCGCATTCGCGAGATTGGCGTCGTTAAGCTTGCCCTCCTGCAGGTTGGCATCGGTCAGATCAGCGTGATCGAGATCGGCTTTGCTCAGCCAGGCCATCTCCAGGTTGGCTGCGGTAAGGTTCGCGCCATGCATTTTCGCTCCGCTCAAGCGCGCAAATTCCAGGTTCGCCGCGGTCAGGTTAGCGCCGTCGAAGCGCGCGGCCTGGGCGAACAGCCCCCAGCCCTGAACGGCGACCAACTGGGCATCGGTCAGGATCGACAGGCGCAGGTTGGCTTGTTGCAGGCTGGCGCGGGTGAGGGTGGCGCCGGTCAGGTTGGCTTTTTCCAGGTTGGCCAGATCGAGGTTGGCATGGCGCAAGTTGGCACCGGTGAGATCGGCCCCCGCCAGATCCATCTTGCGCATGTCCTGATTGCTCAGATCGGCACCGCGCAGATCGACACGGGGACATTTGCTCTCTGGCTGGATGACACAACCGTTGATGAGCGGCGGCTGCTCGTCGTCAGCCTGCAGCGGTGCGCTGGCGAGCAGCGCGGTGAGTAGTAAAAAGCGGGACAGGTCCATGGTGGCTCCGAAATCATCGAGGGAAACGCGCAGCCATCTATCGCGATGGCCAGGGCGATGGCGGGGCGCCGTGAGAGCGCCAACCCTGCTGACGCACCGTCATCGCTATAGCGGATGGCTGGGTCAGCGCCGAGCGGTCTGGTTTTCCCACTTAGGCATACGGAAGACCCAGAACGAGCCACCCTGGGCGACCGGCTTGGTCAGCACAGCCATGTCACCGCCCCATAACGGCACCGCACCGCCGTAGCCGACTGTCACGCCGATGAACTGCTCGCCGTCCTGCTCCCAAGTGATCGGCGGCGCGATGATTCCGCTGCCGGTCTGGAATTTCCAGAGCTCCTCCCCGGTCTTCGCGTTGAAGGCCTTCAGGTAGCCGTCACCCGTGCCGGTGAACACCAGGTTGCCCTTGGTGGCGAGCACGCCGGCCCAGAGCGGCAGTGGTTCTTTGTGCTCCCAGGCGACCTTGCCGGTGGCGGGGTCCATGGCCCGCAGAATGCCGACGTGATCGTCGTACATGCGCTTGATCCGGAAACCCTGGCCGAGATAGGCGTTGCCCTTCTTGTAGCTGACTTCCTCGGTCCAGTAGTCCTCTTTCCAGTGATTGGCGGGAACGTAGAACAGGCCGGTGTCCTGGCTGTAGGCCATGGGATTCCAGTTCTTGCCACCAAGGAAGGGCGGTGAAACCTCTACCGATTTGCCGTGCGCCTCGCCGGGTTCCGGCTTTGGTGGGCGCTGACCTTCGTTCTCCACCGGCCGGCCGGTCTTGAGGTCGATGTGGCTGGCCCAGGTGATGTTGTCCACGAAGGGGAAGGCATTCTGCAGCTTACCGTCCTGGCGATTGACTACGTAGAAAAAGCCATTGCGGTCGGCGTGAGCGGTCGCCTTGATGGTTTTTCCCTCCTTGTTCTTGTAGTCGAACAAGACGAGTTCATTGTTGCCGGAGAAGTCCCAGGCATCGTTCGGCGTGTGCTGGTAGAACCACTTCACTTCACCGGTGCTGGCATCGACACCGACCTGCCCGGAGGTATAAAGGCTGTCATAGTCCTTCGGTTCGCCGCCATCGGCAGTGCGCGCCCATCCGTTCCAGGGTGCCGGGTTGCCCGCACCGACGATGATGGTGTTGGTTTCGGCATCGAAGCTCGCGCTCTGCCAAGGCGCGCCGCCACCCTGGCTCCAGGCTTCTTTCTTGCCGGTGGGCGAGTTGGGGTCATCGGGCCAGGAGGGTGCCTTGATGTCCCCGGTCGGGGTGCTGTCTTTGCCGTTGAGACGGCCCACGTGGCCTTCGACGAAGGGGCGCATCCAGACTTCCTCGCCGGTGTCCGGGTCGCGCGCGAACAGTTTGCCGACGACGCCGAACTCATCACCGGAGCTGCCATGAATCAGCAGGACCTTGCCGCTTTTCTGGTCCTTGATCAGCGTCGGCGCGCCGGTCATGGTGTAGCCCGCCCCGTGATCGCCGAACTTCTTCTTCCAGACGACCTTGCCGGTGTCCTTGTTCAACGCGACCACCTGCGCATCGAGTGTGCCGAAGTAGATCTTGTCGCCGAAGATGGCCGCTCCGCGATTGACCACGTCGCAGCACGGGCGGATATCGGCCGGCAGCCGATGCGCGTAGCTCCAGAGGCGCTTGCCGGTGCGTGCGTCGAGCGCAAAGACCCGCGAGTAGGAGCCGGTCACGTAGATGACACCGTCATGCACGATGGCCTGGGATTCTTGGCCCCGCTGCTTCTCGTCACCGAAGGAAAACGACCAAGCGGGTGTCAGCTTGAAGACGTTTTCGTCGTTCACCTGGGCCAGCGGGCTCCAGCGCTGGGCATTGGTGCCCATGCCGTACTGCAGTACGTTGCCGGTCGAAAGGTGGTCGTTGGCGATGTCTTCCCACGTCACGTTCTTGGCATATGACATACCCGTGGATGTGAGGCTGGCAGCCAGCACGGCAATGGCGAGAGGGCGTCTGCTGCCCAGGGTTGCTCTTGTTGTCATGGTTGGTTTCCCTTGGTCGATTCGAACGAGGCCGGGCGCTGCGCTCACGATGCGGTTGTGTGCGGTGAGCGACCGGCCAGGCGAATCGATTATTGGAAGGCGGCCTCGGCGGCTGATACGGAAAAGCTCCCGCTGATTCAGGGAAAATTTCCCAATCAGCCTGTGTTTTCGAGCCGCTACATCGGTGTTGCGCGAAGGCGTCAAGAGGCCCTACTACCAAGGGAGTAGGCGCAGGCAACCAAAGCACCATTCTGCCGTTGAGGCTCAAACTCCAAGATGACCACCATGCGCTCCGACTGGGGTTGCCTTGCTCAGGTATTCGAAATTAACGGTGGTAGTCATGAACAATAAAATCGCACTGCGCGCTCTCTTCGCTGCTGGTCTGCTGGGCTTTACAGGCATGGCTCTGGCCCACGGCGACGTAACACCACAGAAAGTCGAAACCAAGGGATTGACCACCCTGGGCGAAGAGTGGGTCGACGAGAATCCTTACCGCGCGCCCAGCGAAGATCACGACAAGGCCGTCGAGATCGGTGCATCCGCCTACAACCAGAACTGCGCTCGGTGTCATGGTCTCGAGGCGATTTCCGGGGGTATCGCACCCGACTTGCGTGATCTGGAGGCCAGCTACGACGGAGATGAATGGTTCAAGGAGCGCGTGATCAACGGTGCGGTTCGTGACGGCGCCGTCTATATGCCGCGCATGGCCGACTACCTCAGCCAGGAAGCGCTCTGGGCGATCCGGACCTACATTGAAAGCGAAGCTGCCAAGCGGTGATCGCCATGCGCCAGTTGCTAGCTGTCCTGTGCCTGTCGCTGTGGTGCGCGCTGGCGCAGGCCGGGGTGACGAAGGTGCGCGCCTACGACGACATCATCGCCTCGGGCGTGCTCAAGGTGGCGATGTACGAGAACTTCCCGCCCTACAGCTTCATGGACAATGGCAAGCCGAGCGGGGTCGATGTGGATCTCGCTAATACCCTGGCCAAGGCACTCGGGCTGAAGGTCGAGGTGCTCTGGGTCACACCCGGCGAAACCTTGGATGACGACCTGCGCAACTTCATCTGGAAAGGCCACTACCTGCGGCCGGACATTCTGGCCGACGTGATGATTCGTGTGCCCTATGACCGTGAATACGCCGTCAAGCGCAATGACGTGGGCGAGCTGGTCAACGAACAGGTGGTGATGTTCGGTCCCTATCAGCGCGAGCGTTGGCAGTCAGCGTACGACGATCGACGGCTGGACGAACTGTCGAGCGTCGGTGTGCTGCGTTTCCACCCGGTTGGCGTCGAAATCGAGAGCGTGCCCTCGTTCTACCTATCCTCGGTTTTCAACGGCAGCATCGCTAAAATGCTCCATCATTACCCGACGGCGCAGGCCGCATTCTCGGCGATGCAGGCCGGTGAGGTGGACGCGACCATGGCCATGCGCGGCGAGATCGACTGGATGCTCAAGCAGGCTGGCGACCAACATCTGAAAGCGGCCGACAATGCCTACCCGAACATGGGCCGTCAGGCCTGGGATCTCGGCATGGCGGTGCACGAGTCCAACCGTCAGCTGGCCTATGCGCTGGAAGGTGAACTGGAAGGGCTGATCGAGGATGGCAGCGTCGAACAAGTGTTCAACCGCTACGGTCTGCGTTACGAGCTGCCCGAGCTATATAAGGCCGAGTAACCGAACTGGGCTCGACGCGGTGTTGAGGGCCGCGTCGAATGCTGATTCGTTCAACCGAACCACCTCCGCCAAGCCGGCGAAAAATACGATTTCTTTACGCCACTTGCGTGCCTCTGCAATCGAATCTTTACATCCCCCGCTCAGACAATCTCCGTACCGCATAGACGCGTAAAACGGAGTTTTCCCATGTCCTTCCTTGACGGCCTCTCGCTGAGCTTGGCCATCATGCTGTTCCTCTACCTGTCGTCGGCGCTGCTTCGCGCCGACCGCAGCTAGGAGGGCTCATGCACGCCAACGACTACTGGCTGATCGCGACCTTTTTTACTCTTGTGCTGGTACCTGCGCCCTGGCTGGGGAGCTATCTGTTCCGAGCCATGGAGGGTGAGCGTACCTGGCTGACGCCGGTGCTCGAGCCGGTCGAGCGGCTCTGCTATCGCGCCGCCGGCATCGATCCCGAGCGAGAACAGGACTGGAAACACTACAGCCTGGCCTTGCTGGCGTTGACCGCCGCGAGCCTGATGGCGCTGTTCGCGATCCTGATGGGGCAGGGCAACCTGCCGCTCAATCCGCAAGGTGTGGCCGGCATGGACTGGCCGCTGGCCTTGAACACGGCGGTCAGCTTCGTCACTAACACCAACTGGCAGGCCTATAGCGGCGAGGCTCAGCTGAGCTACTTCAGCCAGATGCTCGGCCTCGGCGTGCAGAATTTCATCAGCCCGGCGGTCGGCCTGGCGGTGCTGGTGGTGTTCTGCCGGTCGCTCACGCGCCGTTCCTCGAAGGAAGTTGGCAATTTCTGGGTCGACCTGACCCGCGCCGTGCTGTACGGCTTGCTTCCGCTGAGCCTAATGCTGGCGCTGTTGTTGGTCTGGCAGGGCGTTCCACAGAGCTTTGCTAGCTACGTCCACGTGACGACCCTGCAGGGCGCCGACCGGACCATACCCCTGGGGCCGGCCGCGAGCCAGATCGCGATCAAGCAGATGGGCACCAATGGCGGCGGCTTCTTCGGCGTGAACTCGGCGCATCCCTTCGAGAACCCGACGGCCTGGAGCAACCTGTTCGAGGTGGTTTCGATCATCCTGATTCCCGCGGCCCTGGTGTTCATGTTCGGGCATTACGTGCGTGATCTGCGCCAGAGCCGTGCGATCCTCGGCTGCATGCTGCTGGTGTTCGTCCTCGGGCTCGGCATCACGCTGGTGGCCGAGCATCAGCCCAACCCGGCGCTGGCAGGCCTGGCAATCGAGCAGGGTGGCTCGCTGGAGGGCAAGGAGAGCCGCCTGGGTATCGCCGCGTCGGCGCTCTGGGCTACCGCCACCAGTGCGGCCTCGAACGGCTCGGTCAATGCCATGCACGACAGCTTCAGCCCGCTGGGCGGCATGGTGCCGCTGGTCAACATGATGCTCGGCGAGATCATCTTTGGCGGCGTCGGCGCGGGACTCTACGGCATGCTGCTGTTCGTCCTGATCACAGTTTTCCTGGCGGGCCTGATGATCGGCCGCACGCCTGAATATCTGGGCAAGAAGCTCGAAGTGCGGGAAGTCCGGCTGCTGGTGGCGACACTGCTGGTGATGCCGGTCGGCGTGCTGGTCCTGGTCGCCCTGGGGGTCAGCCTGTCCGGCCCGGCAGCGTCGATCGGCAACCCGGGGCCACACGGCCTCAGTCAGATCCTCTATGCCTACACCTCCGGCACCGGCAACAACGGCTCGGCCTTCGCCGGGTTCGGCGCCGACACGACCTATCACGACCTGATGATCGCGTTCGCCATGCTGCTTGGCCGCTTCGGCTACATCCTGCCGGTGCTGGCGATTGCCGGCAGCATAGCGGCGAAGAACCGCGCGCCGGTGGATGCCAACAGCTTTCCCACCCACGGGCCGCTGTTCGTGGTGCTGCTGACTTTGGTGATCCTGGTGGTCGGCGGGTTGACCTTCCTGCCCGCGCTGGCGCTGGGACCGATCGCCGAACACTTCTCCCTTCTGCAAGGCCTCTGAGGATCGTCACGATGACTACCCATCAAACGGCACTCGACAGTGCCCAGCAGCCAACCTCCACGTCGTTCGCCGCGCTGTGCACACCGGCGTTGCGCCAGGCATTCGTCAAGCTCAACCCGCGCAGTCTGGCACGTTCGCCGGTGATGCTGGTGGTCGAGCTCACCGCTATCCTGACCACGGCGCTGTGTCTGGTGCCGGACAGCGCGGTGAGCACCAGTGTCGCGGTACAGATCGCGCTCTGGCTGTGGTTCACCGTGCTGTTCGCCAATTTTGCCGAAGCACTGGCCGAAGGCCGGGGCAAGGCCCGTGCCGACAGCCTCAAGGCCGGTTCCGATGGTCTCGCCGCCCGGTTGCGGACCGAGTCGGGAGACTACCAGAGCGTGCCGGCCAGCCACTTGCGCCGCGGTGACGTGGTACGTGTCGAGGCCGGTGAGCTGATCCCGGGCGACGGTGAAGTCATCGAGGGCATCGCCGCGGTGAACGAAGCGGCTATCACCGGCGAGTCGGCGCCGGTGATCCGCGAATCCGGCGGTGATCGCTCGGCCGTGACCGGCAATACGCGGGTGGTTTCGGACTGGTTACTGGTGAGGATAACCAACAATCCGGGTGAGTCCACGCTGGATCGGATGATTGCTCTGGTCGAAGGGGCGAAGCGCCAGAAGACGCCCAACGAGGTGGCCCTGGACGTGCTGCTGGTCGGGTTGACACTGATCTTCCTGCTGGTGGTTGCCACGCTGCAGCCGTTCGCCCGGTTTGCCGGTGGCGACCTGCCACTGGTCTATCTGGTGGCGCTGCTGGTCACGCTGATTCCGACCACCATCGGCGGCTTGCTCTCGGCCATCGGTATCGCCGGCATGGATCGCCTGGTGCGGCTCAACGTCATTGCCAAGTCGGGGCGTGCCGTCGAGGCTGCCGGCGACGTGCAGGTCCTGCTGCTGGACAAGACCGGGACTATCACCTTTGGCAACCGCCGTTGTACCGCCATGGTCAAGGCGCCGGGGGTTACCGCCACCGAACTGTCCTGGGCGGCGCTATTGTCATCCCTGGCTGACGACACGGCCGAAGGCAAATCCATCGTCGAGTACTTGCGGACCCTGTCGCCGGCGGAAGAACCCAAAGGCGAGGAGATCAGCCCGATCCCGTTCACTGCTGAAACCCGGCTCTCCGGCACCGATCACGAAGGACGACGCTACCGCAAGGGCGCGGTGGATGCGGTGCTGGCCCATCTGGGCATCGACCGCGAGCAGGTGCCGCCGGTGTTGGTGAGGGAAATCCAATCCATTGCCCAGAGCGGCGGCACACCGTTGCTGGTGTGTGCCGATGATCGTTTACTCGGCGCGATTCATCTCAAGGATGTGGTCAAGCCGGGTATCCGCGAGCGGTTCGCAGAGCTCCGCCAGTTGGGCATACGCACCGTGATGGTCACCGGCGACAATCCGCTGACAGCCGCCGCCATTGCGGCCGAGGCGGGGGTCGACGACGTGATCGCTGAAGCGACGCCGGAAAAGAAGCTGCAGCGGATTCGTCAGGAACAGGCCGAAGGTAAGATGGTCGCCATGTGCGGCGATGGCGCCAATGACGCACCGGCACTGGCCCAGGCCGATGTCGGCATGGCGATGAACGATGGTACCCAGGCAGCACGCGAGGCCGCGAACCTGGTGGACCTGGATTCTGACCCGACCAAGCTGCTGGATGTGGTACAGGTTGGTAAACAGTTGCTGGTGACCCGCGGCGCGTTGACCACCTTTTCCATCGCCAACGACGTGGCGAAGTACTTTGCGATCCTTCCGGCGCTGTTTATCGGCGTTTATCCGCAGCTCTCCGCGCTGAACGTGATGCACCTCCACAGCTCGGCCAGCGCGATCCTGTCGGCCATCGTCTTCAACGGGCTGATCATCGTCGGGCTGATTCCGCTCGCCCTGCGTGGGGTGAACGTCAAGGCTGCGGATTCGGCCAGCCTGCTGCGCCGCAACCTGCTGGTCTACGGTGTCGGAGGCCTCGTGGCCCCGTTCCTGGGCATCAAGCTGATCGATCTTTTTCTCACCTCGGTCGGCCTGGTCTGACTTTGCTGCGTCGGGATCGGCGCGACCTCAGGAGATAACACATGCTCAAGCACATTCGTCCGGCGATCGCCGCGCTGCTACTGATGAGTCTGATTACCGGGATCCTGTATCCCTTGACGGTTACTGCAGTAGCGCAGCTGGTCTTTGCCGACCAGGCTAACGGCAGCCTGGTGCGTGACGCATCCGGCCAGATTCGAGGCAGCACGCTACTGGCGCAGCCATTCGATGGGCCGCAATGGTTCCAGCCACGGCCATCGGCCGCCGACTACGCGACGGTAGCCAGCGGCGCAAGCAACCTGGCCCCGAGTAACCCGCAACTGCTCGAACAAGTGCGCGCAAACGCCAGCCGCTGGAACGCCACCCCCGACCAGCCGGTGCCAATGGAGCTGGTCACCACCTCCGGTAGCGGTCTGGATCCGAACTTGACCTTGGCCGCGGCGCGTTACCAGCTGCCACGTGTCGCTGCGGCCCGTAGACTGGCATCAGCACAGCTGGAGCAGCTGATCCAGGCCAACCTCGAAGCGCCGTTGGTAGGGCCGGCAGTGGTCAACGTGCTGGCTCTGAACCTCGCGATGGCGGAAAATCGCTGGCCCGAACGAGACGAGTGAGCCGAATGAGCGATGCCCCGCACGCCGATGCCTTGCTGGATGACCAGCCCCACCAGGGGCAAGGCCGACTCAAGGTGTTTCTCGGCGCGGCGCCCGGCGTGGGCAAGACCTACGCCATGCTGCAGGCGGCGCAGAGACAATTGCGCCTCGGCAGACAGGTGCTGGCCGGCGTGGTCGAGTCGCACGGCCGAGCTGACACCGAAGCGCTGCGGGTGGGGGTGCCGGAACAACCGCTGACCCGCAGCGACTATCGCGGAGTGACGCTGGAAGAGATGGACCTGGAAGGGTTGTTACAGATACGTCCGGGTCTGGTTCTGGTCGATGAGCTCGCCCACAGCAACGTCCCTGGCAGCCGTCACAGCAAGCGCTGGCAGGACGTGCTGGAGTTGCTCGAGGCGGGCATCGACGTTTACACCACGGTCAACGTGCAGCATCTGGAAAGCCTCAACGATCAAGTCCGTACGATCACCGGCGTGCAGGTGCGGGAAACGGTTCCGGACTGGGTCCTGCACAACGCCGACGAAATCCTGCTGATCGACCTGCCTCCGCGTGAATTGCTTGAGCGCTTGCGCGAAGGCAAGGTCTACGTGCCGGAGCAGGCGCGGGCGGCAATCGATGCCTTTTTTACCCAGACCAACCTGACCGCGCTGCGCGAGCTGGCCATGCAGACCGCGGCGGCACGCGTGGATGCAGATCTGCTGCGGCGCTCGCGAAGCCTGGGCGAAACGGCGCCGGTCGTGCGCGGCCGCTTGCTGGTGGGGATCGACGGCGACGCATCCGCCGAAGGCCTGGTGCGCCACGCCGCCCGCGTGGCGGAGCGGCGGCATCTGCCCTGGTCGGTAGTCCACGTCAGCAATGGCACCAGTCGCGGCGAGATGCAGTTGGGCTTTCTTCAGTCCGCCCAGCAACTTGCCGAACGTCTCGGTGGCGAGGTAGTCGAGTTGCGGGGCGAGCACATCGCGCGAACACTGCTGGAGCATGCGACCGAGCGGCTGGCCACGGTGATGCTGGTCGGCAGCAGCCAGGGTATGCGCAAGGCATGGAGCCTGTGGTCTAGGCGCACCCTTGCCGAACAGCTCATCAGGGCAGGACAGGGGCTGGAAGTCAGCGTCCTTTCCCAGCAACCGGTCCATGCGATGAGCACCGCAGCGACCAAGGTACCCTTCGACTGGCGCAACTACCTGCTCGCTGCCATGGCGACGGGCGTCGCCACCGCTGTGGCATTGCTGCTGTCGCGCTACCTCGAGTTGCCGAATGTGTCCCTGGTGTTTCTCTCCGCCGTACTGGTGGTCGCCGTGCGCAGCAGCCTTGGCCCGGCGTTGGCCTGTGCTGGCGCCTCCTTTCTGCTGTACGACTTTCTGTTCATCCCGCCCACCTTCACCTTTATCGTGGCGCGGCAGGAAGACGTGCTCACGCTGCTATTCTTCCTGCTGATGGCGGTGCTGACCGGTAACCTAGCCAGCCGTCAGCGCCGGCAGTATCAGGCGTTGCGCCAGACCCAGACGGAAACCGCAGCCTTGCTCAATCTCTCGCGCCAGCTCAGTGCCGCCACCGATGTGCAGGCGGTCGGTGTCGCGGCGGTGCGTCAGTTGCAGCAGCTGCGCGGGGTGCAGGCGGTGGTCGTCACGCGCGGCAAGGATGCGCAATGGTTGTTCAACGGCGACATGCAGGTGCTCGCCGAGCAGGAGCAGGCGGCGGCCGACTGGGCCTGGCGGCGTGGCCAGCCCGCCGGGCAGGGCACCGATACGTTGCCGAGCGGCCACTGGTGGTGGCTGCCGCTGAATGGCGAGACGCGCGCCCTCGGCCTGCTTGGCATCCGGCAGACCCATGCGGGGCGACCGCAAACGCGTCGGCTGATCGCCGCGCTCGCCCATCCGCTGGCGCAGGCATTGCAACGCGCGATGCTGGCCGAAGAGCTGGAAGCCGCTCGTTTGCATGGACAAACCGAGGAGTTGCGCAGCGCCTTGCTGGCCTCCGTCTCCCACGATCTGCGCACGCCGCTGACCGCCATGCGCGGCTCCATCGACAGCCTGGCGACGCTGGGTGGAAGCATGAGCGAAGCCGATCGGCAGGAACTGCTGGACGCGACCCGGGACGAGGCCGAGCGGCTGGATCGCTATATCCAGAATCTGCTCGATATGACCCGCCTGGGGCACGGCGGCCTGAAACTGATCCGCGACTGGACCACACCGGATGATATCGTCGCCAGCGCACTGCAGCGTCTTCAGCGTGTGCTCGCTGAGCTGAAGCTGGAGGTGTCGATCCCCGATTCGCTGCCGTTGCTCTATGTCCATCCAGCGCTGATCGAGCAGGCGCTGGTCAACGTGCTGGAGAACGCCGCGCGCTTTTCGCCGCCACAGGGACGCTTGCGGGTGGAGGTTGAGGTGGATGCCGATCACCTGCGTTTCATCGTCAGCGACGAAGGGCCGGGCGTGCCCGAGGCCGAGCGCGTGCGAATCTTCGACATGTTCTACACCGCCGCGCGCGGCGACCGGGGCGGTCCGGGAACCGGCCTTGGCCTGGCTATCTGCCAGGGCATGATCGGCGCCCATGGAGGCCGCGTCTCGGTCGGCGATGGCCTCGACGGTCACGGCGCCAGTGTCGTTCTGGAGCTGCCGTTGCAACCTCAACCGGAATTCGAAAAGGACCGCTCTTGAGCCAGCAAGCCAGTCTGTTGGTCATTGACGACGAGCCGCAGATCAGAAAATTCCTGCGCATCAGCCTCGGTTCTCAGGGCTATCGCGTGCTGGAAAGCGCGACCGGTGTCGAAGGCCTGGCGCGTGCGGCGCTTGAGAAGCCCGACCTGGTGGTGCTCGATCTGGGCCTGCCAGACATGGATGGCCAGAAGGTATTGCGCGAGCTGCGTGAATGGAGCCAGGTGCCGGTGCTGGTGTTGTCGGTACGTGCCAGCGAAGCGGAAAAGGTCACCGCGCTCGATGGTGGCGCCAACGATTACGTCACCAAACCCTTCGGTATTCAGGAATTTCTCGCCCGCGTCCGCGCACTGTTGCGCCAGGCGTCGGGCCAGGAATCGGTGCTGAGCCAGGTGGTGTCCGGCCCCTTGTGCATCGACTTTGCCTTCAGGCGGGTGAGCCTCGACGGCCAGGAGGTCAGCCTGACCCGCAAGGAGTACGCCGTGCTGGCGGAGCTGGGCCGATATCTCGGCCGTGTGGTCACGCAACAGCAGCTATTGAAGGATATCTGGGGGCCGAGTCACAGCGGCGATACCCATTATTTGCGCGTGGTGGTTGGGCACCTGCGGCGCAAGCTTGGGGATGATCCCGCGGCGCCGCGATTCATCGTCACGGAGGCCGGTGTCGGTTATCGGCTGACGGCCGAGGTCTGACCGCTGCCTCGGCAGCGGCCGATGCGCCGGGGAATCCAGCGGCCTGCACAGTCAGGCATCGCGCACTCGTGGATGGACGAAAAACCACACCGCCAGCGGCGTGGCGATCACCATCACACCCAATCCCAGCGCTGTCACCGCCACCGGCAGGCCGTAATGATCAGCAATCCAGCCCGCGCCGAGCAGGGGCACAATGCTGCCGACGTAGCCGCACACCAAATAGGTCGAGATCAGTCCGGAGCGCTCGGCCGAGCTGGCGATGCGGTTGACCATGCTAATGCCCGCTAGCAGGCACAGGCCATGCCCGGTTGCCGTTGCGCAGACCCCGATGATGAATACGGTTGGCGAGCCGAGCTTGAAGTTGAGTACGAGCATGGCGTTGCTGAGTGCCACTGCTAGCAGACCGAGCAGGCCGCACCAACGCAGGCTAATCCGTGCGCATGCCAGCTGCGTAATGGCCGAAGCCAGCAGAATGACCCCGATGGACGTCCCGCTCACCACCGGACCGTGCCAGGGAATCATCTTTTCCAGAAACAATGGGGCCATGGATGCATAAAGCCCGAACACGCCGAACGCGAAGAACGGGCAGGCACAGGTCAGCAGGAAGGCCAGCGAATCGCTGCGCTTCGCCCAGGCCAAGCGCGGGATGAAGGCTCGCCAATCGAGCACTGCGTCCGCGTTAGCCTCGTGGTGCTTCAAATGCACGCGCATCAAGGCATAGACGGCCAGCACCCCGAGCGCTAACGAAGGCAGGTATGTGACCGTCAGCGGGTGCGGCATCCACTGGCCGATAACGCCGCCGGTCAAGGGCCCGAGCCCGAAACCGAAGGCGAGCAGGAAGCTGGTGAGGGTGGAAATACGCTGCGAGGCGCCGTCACGGGAGATCTGCACCAGGCCCACCGAGGCGCTGGTGACGATCAAACTCGAGGACAGGCCTACCGCGAAGCGACCGATATTCAGACTCGGCAGATTCCACGCCAGCATCGTCAGCAAGGTGCCACCCCAGCCGAGCAGCAGGCCCGCCAGCATCACGCGGCGAAACCCCAGCGTGTCGGACAGCCGCCCCATGAACAGCAGCCCGGCGAGTGCACCGAGCATGTAGATCACGTAAATCAGCGAGACGTCGCTGGTGCGCAGCTGCCAGGCCTGCTGATAGAGCGGGTACAGCGGTGAAATGAGCGCGGTGCCCATGACGCCGACACACATGGCGAAACAGACCCAGGGAAACGCTGGCCATCGTTGCTTCATTGCTCATCCTGCGGCAAATGATCGGGACCTGCCGATACCGCTCCCCCGCGCCTCGTCATGGCACCCACAGCGCTGCGCGGTGCTGCGCTCAGGCACCGCCCCGACCGCGGTTCGGTGCGGCAGCGATCACCTGGCGAAAACGAAAAGCGTCAGCGCCCGCTGGGCCTGCTGACGTTGAAAAGAGGCGGAGCCTGAGGGGTATCCGGCACGACAGGCCGACGATTATCGCAGGATTGGATCGTCGCCGCGCTCCTCCAGCCAATCGTCACGGCTGGGCGCCGCTTCCTCGCCGCCCATGCGGTGGATGATACTGAAATAGTCCTGCTTGAACCGGTCCTGCATGATGTCGCTGCGCGAGCGAACCCGCACGGCATAGATGCTCTGGACGTTCTGATGGTCGAAGCCGCGCCAGTACTGGTCATCCTTGAGCAGGCTGTAATGGTGTTCCTCCAGCGCGGAGATGATCTTTTCGCTGTCCAGGCTCCCGGCTCGCTGAACGGCCGCGGCCCACTCTCGAACGACGCTGTAGGCCGAGGCGGTGGTGCTGTCCGGGTAGCGTTGATGCTGGGCAATGTAGGCGTCAACGAAGGCCTGGCCATCAGCGCTCTTGACCAACGCAGGCACCTGCCAGGTCCAGGCGGTGGTACCGATGACATGCTCCATGACCTGCGGGCCGGCTTGCTCGACGATGCTGCTAGTCAGGTTGGGCACGATGATCTGCATTCGCCGATCGAGGCGCATGTCGTGCGCGAGACGCATCATCTGCACCAGGTCCTGCCCGAGCAGCACGACGACCAGCACGTCGGCGTTGCTGGCGGCCGCCTTGTTCAAGGCCGCGAGATATTCGTCATGCCGCGCGCCCCTGACGCTGATGCGGCTGAAACCGTGGCGCGCACGATCGCGGCTGCGAGTGGCTTCGCGTAGCGCCTGCTCCATGCTGTGGCCCCAGCTGTCATCGAGGCAGATGTAGTGATAACGGCGGTTGGGCAGGTGCCAGCTGAGGTACTCGCCTAGCACGCGCGCGCTCATCCAGGCGCTGTTGGTTTCGCGGAACAGGTAGCGTTGCCCATCGCGGCCGGTGATGGCGTTGGCGTAGGCCAGCGTCGGAAAGAACAACAGGCCCAGCTCGCGCGCCCGTTGCCCTGCGGCGATGGCTTCCTCGCTGGTGGCACCTCCGAAGGCCATGGAAACACCCTGAGCGGCGAAGCGATCGATGTTGGCACTGGCCTTTTCATCGCGTGCCGCCGAATTGTGGCTGAGCAGCTCCAGCGGCCTGCCGAGCACGCCACCCTCGCGATTGATGTCGTCGACAGCGAGCAGGGCGCCGCGACGCAACTCGAGACCTTCGCTTTTGTAGTTGCCGGTACTCGGGTAGTTCAAGCCGATACGAATCGCTGGCGCCGCCTGGCTTTCAGCGGCCAGCATCAGGAGAAAGATAAGGAACAGGGAACGACACATGGCTCATGTCCTTGTGAGCTGAGGAACCACTTTTTTACGGACTGTGATCGTCGCGAGGAATTGTCTTTTTGGGCCCCTGGGTTGCGACTTCGGTGTCGGGTCCCGCCCGGCCAGGGCCTTCCAACGCCGAGTTGGCGCGGCCTACGTGGCGGTATTGCTACCAAGGGAGGAGGAAAATGGGTACTGCGTGCAATTGTTGGCAAAGGGCCTGCAACGAAGAATCGGCAGCAGACCGGGAAAACTTCCCGGCGACGATAACAATGAACCCGTAGAGGTAGCCGCAATGAAGCACACCGGTCTTCGCAAGCCCTTCGCCCTGACCGCGCTATGCGCCGCCATGGCGATGTCCAGCGTGTCGGCTTGGGCAGTCACTGATCAGGATATTCTCAATGACGCCAAGTCCACCGATCAGATCGTAACCAACGGCCTGGGCCCGCAGGGGCAGCGCTACAGTCAACTGGACAAACTGAACACCGAAAACGTCAGCCAACTTCGCCCGGTCTGGGGCTTTTCCCTCGGCGGTGAGAAGCAGCGTGGGCAGGAAGCGCAGCCGCTGGTCAAAGACGGTGTGATGTATCTGACCGGCTCCTATTCACGTGTTTTTGCCGTGGATGCCCGTACCGGCAAGGAACTCTGGCAATACGATGCGCGCCTGCCCGACGGCATCATGCCTTGCTGTGACGTGATCAACCGCGGTGTCGCGCTGTATGGCGACCTGGTGATCTTCGGCACCCTGGATGCCAAGTTGGTGGCGTTGAACAAGGACACTGGCAAGGTCGTCTGGAAAAAAACCGTCGCTGATTACAAGGCGGGCTACTCGATTTCCGCCGCGCCCATGATCGTCAAGGGCAAGGTCATCACCGGCCTGGCGGGCGGCGAATTCGGTGTTGTCGGCATGATCCAGGCGTTCGACGCCAAGAATGGTGAGCTGGTGTGGACCCGTCCGACCGTGGAAGGGCACATGGGCTACGTGATGAAGGACGGCAAGAAGGTCGAGAATGGCATCTCCGGCGGTGAAGCCGGCAAGACCTGGCCGGGCGACCTGTGGAAAACCGGCGGCGCCGCGCCCTGGCTGGGCGGCTACTACGATCCGGATACCGATTCGCTGCTGTTCGGCACCGGCAACCCGTCACCGTGGAACTCGCACCTGCGCCCGGGCGACAATCTCTTCTCGTCTTCGCGTCTGGCGCTCGACCCGAACGACGGCTCGATCAAGTGGCACTTTCAGTCCACGCCGCATGACGGCTGGGACTTCGACGGCGTGAACGAGCTGGTTTCGTTCGACTATCAGGACGGCGGCAAGACCATCAAGGCCGCCGGCACCGCCGACCGTAACGGCTTCTTCTACGTGCTCGACCGCACCAACGGCAAGTTCATCCGTGGTTTCCCGTTCGTCGACAAGATCACCTGGGCCAAGGGCCTGGATAAGGACGGTCGCCCGGTTTACGACGATGCCAACCGTCCGGGCGCGCCAGGCGATGCGGACAAGGGCAAGTCGGTGTTCGTCGCGCCGTCATTCCTTGGCGGCAAGAACTGGATGCCGATGGCTTACAGCCAGGACACCGGGCTGTTCTACGTACCATCCAACGAGTGGGGCATGGACATCTGGAACGAAGGCGTCGCCTACAAGAAGGGCGCAGCCTATCTGGGCGCTGGGTTCACCATCCATCCGCTGAACGAGGAATACATCGGTGTGCTGCGCGCCATCGACCCGAAGACCGGCAAGGAAGTCTGGCGCTACAAGAACTACGCGCCGCTCTGGGGGGGTGTGCTGGCAACCAAGGGTAACCTGGTGTTCACCGGCAATCCGGAAGGCTACCTGATGGCATTCGATGCCAAGACCGGCAAGAAACTCTACGAGTTCAACACCGGCTCTGGCGTGATCGGTTCGCCGATCACCTGGGAAATGGACGGCGAGCAGTACGTCTCCGTGCTTTCCGGTTGGGGTGGTGCTGTCCCGCTGTGGGGCGGTGAAGTCGCCAAGCGCATCAAGGACTTCAACCAGGGCGGCATGGTCTGGACGTTCAAATTGCCGAAGGACCAGGTCGTAGCCAAGCGTTGATCTTCGGCTCCAAACGAATGGCCGGCTGCTAACAGCCGGCCTTTTTGTTTTTACGGATCGGTTAACTACAGCGCCGCGCAATCCAGTGGCCTGACGTTCCATACGGCTTCGATTGCCTCAGGCGAAGAGGTTAGCCGAACACGAGAGACATACGGCCTGTCCGCCCTTGCTTAGGCTCAATCCCGACTGCCCGCGGGGAGCCACACTCCACGGTTTCATGAGTGAAAAATGGCTCTGGACGACGCCTGAATCACTCTCAGGGCGCTGGCCAGCGCCGTTGGCATCTACTACCAAATGAGGAGTTCTCCGCTGCCATGGGTGCATACCGTAGGCCTGAGCGCGCTGCCTAAGATCGGTCCATGCCCTGTGCACCTTCCGGCGCAGGCTCTGACAAGCAGAGAAAGAGAGGCCCATCATGATCTACGCCCAACCCGGTACCGCAGGCGCCGTCATTTCCTTCAAACCGCGTTACGGCAACTTCATCGGCGGCGAATTCGTGCCGCCGGTCAAGGGTGAGTATTTCGTCAACACCTCGCCAGTCAACGGTGAAGTGATCGCCGAGTTCCCGCGCTCCGGCGCGGAGGATGTGGAGAAGGCCCTGGATGCCGCACATGCCGCTGCCGATGCCTGGGGCAAGACATCGGTACAGGACCGCGCGCTGATTCTGCTGAAGATCGCCGATCGCATCGAAGCCAACCTGGAACAGCTGGCCATCGCCGAGACCTGGGACAATGGCAAGGCCGTGCGTGAAACCCTGAATGCCGACGTGCCGCTGGCTGCCGATCACTTCCGTTACTTCGCTGGCTGCATCCGCGCCCAGGAAGGCAGCGCCGCCGAGATCAACGAGCACACCGCGGCCTATCACTTCCATGAGCCGCTGGGTGTGGTCGGTCAGATCATTCCTTGGAACTTCCCGCTGCTGATGGCCGCCTGGAAGCTGGCGCCGGCCTTGGCCGCTGGTAACTGCATCGTGCTCAAGCCTGCCGAGCAGACGCCGCTGTCAATCATGGTCTTCGCCGAGCTGATTGGTGACCTGTTGCCGCCGGGTGTGTTGAACATCGTCCAGGGCTTTGGCCGGGAAGCAGGGCAGGCGCTGGCGACCAGCACCCGCATTGCCAAGATCGCTTTCACCGGTTCTACCCCGGTGGGCTCGCACATCATGCGCTGCGCCGCTGAGAACATCATTCCGAGCACCGTGGAGCTGGGCGGCAAGAGCCCGAACATCTTTTTCGAAGACATCATGAATGCTGAACCCGCGTTCATCGAGAAAGCCGCTGAGGGTCTGGTACTGGCCTTCTTCAACCAGGGCGAAGTTTGCACCTGCCCGTCGCGTGCCCTGATTCAGGAGTCGATCTTCGAGCCCTTCATGGAAGTGGTGATGAAGAAGATCAAGGCGATCAAGCGTGGCAATCCGCTGGACACCGACACCATGGTCGGCGCCCAGGCGTCCGAGCAGCAGTTCGACAAGATTCTTTCATACATGGAGATCGCACAGCAGGAAGGCGCGCAGATCCTCACCGGCGGTGCCGCCGAGAAGCTCGAAGGTGGTCTGGCTTCCGGGTACTACGTGCAGCCGACTCTGATCAAGGGCCACAACAAGATGCGCGTATTCCAGGAAGAGATCTTCGGGCCCGTGGTCGGCGTGGCGACCTTCAAAGACGAGGCCGAAGCACTGGCGATCGCCAACGATACCGAGTTCGGCCTGGGCGCCGGCGTCTGGACTCGCGACATCAACCGTGCCTACCGCATGGGCCGTGGCATAAAGGCTGGCCGCGTCTGGACCAACTGCTACCACCTGTATCCTGCGCATGCGGCGTTCGGCGGCTACAAGAAGTCGGGTGTCGGCCGCGAAACCCACAAAATGATGCTCGATCACTATCAGCAGACCAAGAACCTGCTCATCAGCTACGACATCAACCCGCTGGGCTTCTTCTAAGCCGCGGGGATCGACCTCGGAGGACCCGGCGCGTTCGCTCCAGCGCGCCGGCATCATTTGCTCGCACCTGAGTGCGGGGATCACAGGCTGACTGGGTGCGGCCTCAGTGGTTCGTCAACGCAGCGCGGCCTTCTGGCCGCGTTTTTTTTTGGCTCCGCGATAAGCCGCAATCCGGCGTTTCGCGACCGCTCGTGGCGGTGCATGGGGCGCGTACCGGAGCTGTTGTGTCGATGCCTGCGGCAGATCCGTCTGGGACCTGCCTCGTCAGTGGTGCGCTGACCTCGACGCTGCCCTGAGCGGCGCGAGCGGTCGCCAAGGGCTCTACGATAGCCTTTCCGACGAATTAAAGAAGGTGTTAGGTCCAAGTGCCAGGCACTACCAAGGCAGCGTGTTGTCTCCTTCCAAAGTACCATTCTGCTTTCTGCTGACATGGGTGCTTAATGGGGCCGTCGGGATAATCCGTCAGCCAATAAGAAGAGGATCGAGCCATGTGGACCAAACCCGCTTTCACTGACCTACGTATCGGTTTCGAAGTCACCATGTACTTCGCTAATCGCTGAGTTATCCGCCCCGGCTCAGGTCGGGGTTTTCGTTTTCAGGGAGCTGCCCATGTTCATCCAGATTCTCGGTTCGGCTGCTGGCGGCGGCTTTCCTCAATGGAACTGCAACTGTGCCAATTGCGCAGGATTGCGCGCCGGTACCATACGCGCGCACGCCCGTACCCAATCGTCCATCGCCATCAGCGACGACGGCGAACACTGGATACTTTGCAACGCATCACCGGATATCCGTGTCCAGCTGGAATCCTTTCCGAAACTGCAGCCAGCCCGTGCACCGCGCGACACCGCAATTGGCGCCATCGTCCTGCTGGACAGCCAGATCGATCACACCACCGGACTGCTGACACTGCGCGAAGGCTGTCCGCACGAAGTCTGGTGTACCGAGATGGTCCATCAGGACCTCAGCACCGGTTTTCCCCTGTTCAAGATGCTCGAACACTGGAACGGTGGCCTGCGCTGGAACCCCATTGCGCTGGAAGGCAGCTTCCGTATACCGGCCTGCCCGAATCTTCGAATCACGCCGATCCCGCTACGCAGCTCGGCGCCTCCCTACTCGCCGCACCGCAACGATCCACATCCGGGCGACAACATCGGCCTGCTGATCGACGATGAAAAAACCGGCGGTACGCTGTTCTACGCCCCGGGTCTGGGCAAGGTCAGCGCCGAGTTGCTGGAGATCATGCGTGGCGCCGATTGCCTGCTGGTCGACGGCACCCTTTGGCGCGATGACGAAATGCTCATGCGTGAAGTCGGCACCAAGCTCGGCACCGAAATGGGTCATCTTCAGCAGAGCGGCCCCGGCGGCATGATCGAGGTGCTCGATGGCATGCCTGCTGCGCGCAAGATCCTCATCCACATCAACAACACCAATCCGATCCTCGATGAAAGCTCCCCCGAGCGAGCGGAGTTGGACGCGCATGGAATCGAAGTCTCGTTCGATGGGATGAGCATCGAGCTGTAACACGAGCGGCGCTCGGCACCCCGTCGCTGATGCACGCCGGGCTCTGCCCGGGGCGAACAACCCGTACAACATGCGTAAGGAAGCTCCATGACCCTGCCAGCCATGACCCGTTCCGAGTTCGAGCAGGCGCTGCGCGCCAAGGGCGACTACTACCATATCCATCACCCGTTCCACCGCGCCATGTACGAAGGCCGGTCGACCCGCGAGCAAGTCCAGGGCTGGGTTGCGAACCGCTTCTACTATCAGGTGTGTATACCGGTGAAGGACGCCGCGATCATGGCCAACTGCCCGGATCGCGAGACTCGCCGCGAGTGGATCCAACGCATCATCGATCACGATGGTACGCCGGGCGAAGAGGGCGGTATCGAGGCGTGGCTGCGACTGGCCGAAGCGGTGGGGTTGGATCGTGAGCAGGTGCTGTCCCAGGAACTGGTGCTGCCCGGTGTACGTTTCGCCGTCGATGCCTATGTCAATTTCGCCCGGCGCGCCGTCTGGCAGGAGGCGGCCAGCAGCTCCCTCACCGAGCTGTTCGCGCCGACGATCCATCAGTCACGTCTGGATGCCTGGCCGCAGCACTACAGCTGGATTGATGCGTCCGGCTACGACTACTTCCGCAAGCGTCTGAAGGAGGCGCGCCGCGACGTCGAGCACGGCTTGCGCATTACTCTTGATCACTACAAGACTCGAGAAAGCCAGGAACGCATGCTGAACATTCTTCAGTTCAAACTCGACGTACTCTGGAGCATGCTGGATGCCATGAGCATGGCCTATGAACTGGACCGCCCGCCGTACCACACGGTGACCAGCGAGCGTGTGTGGCATCGCGGGATCACCTTGTAACGGCCATGCGCAGGGTAGGAGTGAGCTCCGGCGTGGGATGGGTTTCAGGCCTACCAATTCACCGGCCATCGATGATGCAACATTGGCGAGAGAGAGGACCATGAGCGATATCCAACTGACGCAGATCCCAGCCTTTCGCCGCGGCTTTCGCTTCCAATGGGAACCTGCGCAGAACTGCCACGTGCTGCTCTACCCGGAAGGCATGATCAAACTCAACGAGAGCGCTTCTGCTGTCCTGGCCGAAGTGGACGGCGCCCGTAACCTGGGCACCATCGTGGCCGATCTGCAGGCTCGCTACCCAGACGCAGAAGGGATTGAGGAAGATATCGTCGCGTTTCTGGAGGTGGCCGTTGAACGGTTCTGGATCGAGCTTCGCTAAACCGGGCTTCGAGCCAGGCCCACCGTTGTGGTTGCTCGCCGAGCTCACTTACCGGTGCCCGCTGCAATGCCCGTACTGCTCGAACCCGCTGGATTTCGCCCGCAACCAGGATGAGCTGAGCACCGCCGAGTGGATCGAAGTGTTCCGCCAGGCGCGCGAGATGGGTGCGGCGCAGCTGGGTTTTTCCGGCGGTGAGCCACTGGTCCGTCAGGACCTGGCCGATCTGATCAAAGCGGCGCGTGACCTCGGCTATTACACCAACCTGATTACCTCGGGGATCGGCCTGACCGAAGAGAAGATCGCTTCATTCGCCGCCGCCGGGCTCGACCATATCCAGATCAGTTTCCAAGCCGCCGATGAGGAGGTTAATAACCTGCTCGCCGGCTCGAAAAAGGCCTTCGCGCAGAAGCTCGCCATGGCGCGTGCGGTGAAAGCCCATGGCTATCCGATGGTGCTGAACTTCGTCACCCATCGGCACAACATCGACAATATCGAGCGCATCATCCAGCTGTGTCTGGAGCTGGAAGCCGACTTTGTTGAATTGGCCACTTGCCAGTTCTACGGCTGGGCCGAACTCAACCGTGCCGGGCTGCTGCCGAGCAAGGAGCAGTTGGTGCGTGCCGAGCGCATCACCAATGAGTGGCGCGACAAACTCGCTGCCGAGAACCACCCCTGCAAGCTGATCTTCGTCACGCCTGACTATTACGAAGAGCGCCCCAAGGGCTGCATGAACGGCTGGGGCAACCTGTTCCTCGACATCACCCCCGACGGTACGGCGCTGCCCTGTCACAGCGCTCGGCAATTGCCGATCAGCTTTCCCAACGTGCGCGAGCAAAGCATCGAGCAGATCTGGAAGCACTCGTTCGGCTTCAACAAGTTCCGCGGCTTCGACTGGATGCCCGAGCCGTGCCAGTCCTGCGATGAAAAGGAAAAGGACTTTGGCGGCTGCCGCTGTCAGGCGTTCATGCTCACCGGCGATGCCGTCAATGCTGACCCGGTCTGCAGCAAGTCGCCACACCACAGCACTATCCTCGCCGCGCGGACCGAAGCCGAGCAGGCACCTCTCGGTCTGGATGAACTGACGTTCCGCAACGAGAAGGCATCGAAGTTGATCCTCAAGGTGTAAGGTCGTTCGATCCGAACGATGCCTGTTGAGCGAAATCGAGATGACCAAGACCGCAATCCCCTACGGCTTCTGGCCCAGCGACTGGAGCGCCGAGAAAGCCGCATCGGCGAGCCGTGATTTTGCCGAGATTCGCGCCGGCCATGGTGGTGTGTTCTGGATCGAATACCAGCCGGCGGATGCTCGCTGCACCTTATGGCACTGGCGCGCGGGCCGGGCCGTCTGTATCACGCCGGCTGGCCTATCGCTGCGCAGCCGGGTCTACGAATACGGCGGTGGGGCCTTCTGTCTGACGGATCGGGGGGTGGCTTTCGTGAATGAAGGGGATCAGCAGATCCATCTTCAGTCTATTGCCGATCAGGCTGCCGGACCCAGTATGTTGACTCAGCAGGCCGATTGCCGCTACGGCGACCTTCAGTTCGATTCCGGCCAGACAGCCATTGTGGCGGTTGAAGAAGCGCATATTGGTGAGCGGGTGGAGCACCGGCTGGTCAGCTTCTCGGTGCAATCCGGTGGGCGCAGTGTCCTCGCCGAGGGGGCGGATTTCTATTCGTCGCCAGCGCTCGATGCCGAAGCCCGGCGTATGGCCTGGATCCAATGGCAGCGCCCCGAACAACCCTGGACCGCTACCAGTCTGTGGATGGCCGAGCGCGATGCGGACGGTACCTGGCAAACGCCGATTCGCCTGGCCGGGGCTGAAGGCGGCGAGTCGCTGCAACAGCCACGCTTCGCCGCGGACGGGACGCTCTACTGCCTGAGCGACAGGGCCGGCTGGTGGCAGCCCTGGAGGGAGGAGGGTGGCCGATTGGTGCCGGAGTTCGCTGTTGCGAACGATGGGGCCGCGCCCGAAGCTGGAGAGACGCAGGCGCCCTTTGATCATGCGCCGGCGCCCTGGCAACTGGGCACGACCAGCTACCTGCCGCTGAGCGAGGGTGGTCTGCTGTTGACTCGCATGGTCGATGGTTACGGCCTGCTGCTGGAACGCAACGACGAGGGCCGCGAACGCCAGCTTGCGACGGCCTTCACCCGCTGTCGGCAACTGGCTGCCGATGAACAGCACTATTACTGCATCGCCGCTGCCGTCGATCGAGTGCCAACGGTGCTGGCGATAGAACGCCGGACCGGCCGGCCCGAGATCATCGCAGGTGGCGAGCAGCCGCTACCGGCCGAGCAGCTGTCGCGGCCCCAGCCGTTCACTTTCGCCACTGGAACCGACGAAACCGCGCATGCCTTTTTCTATCCCCCCTGCAATGCCGACTGTCGGAGTTTGGAGGGGGAGAAACCACCGCTAGTGGTCTTCCTGCACGGCGGGCCGACTTCGGCCTGCTACCCGGTATTCGATCCGCGGATCCAGTACTGGACCCAGCGCGGCTTTGCCGTGGCCGATGTCAACTACCGAGGCAGCGGCGGTTTCGGTCGAGCCTACCGGCAACGCCTGCACGAGCAATGGGGCGTGGTCGACGTGGAAGATGCCAGCGCGGTCGTCACCGCACTGGCGGTGAGCGGGCAGGTCGACCCGGCCCGCACCTTCGTCCGCGGTTCGAGCGCCGGCGGCTATACCGCGCTTTGTGCGCTCACCTCCGACGCTGGCTTCAGCGGCGGCGCCAGCCTTTATGGCGTCAGCGATCCACTTGCGCTGCGGCGGGCCACCCACAAGTTCGAGGCGGATTATCTGGACTGGCTGATCGGTGATCCCCAGGGCCATGCCGAGCGTTACCGTCAGCGCACCCCGTTGCACCACGCGGGGCGGATCAGGGTTCCGGTGATCTTCTTTCAGGGTGGGCTGGACGCCGTGGTGCTTCCGGCACAGACCGAATTGATGGTGTCAGCGCTTCGCCAGCGCAACATTCGGGTCGAGTACTGCTTCTACCCGCAAGAACGTCACGGTTTCCGACAGGCGGATAGCCTGGCGGATGCGTTGGCGCGCGAATGTCGCTTCTATCAGGGTGTGCTTGGCTGAGCGTACGACGCTGTACAGCGCATCGGGATGCAGTTGTGAGAACGGTTCGCTTCCCAGCCTAGCGACTTTTTGCGGATTGCTTTGATGGCAGAAAGCAGTACGCTTGCCGGACGTATAACAATAACCGAGGCCGTAGTATGAGCCCCAATATCAGCCTGCAACGCAAATTCGTTTCACCCGAAATCGTCTTTGGTGCCGGGTGTCGCCACAGCGTGGGCAATTACGCAAAGAACTTCGGTGCCCGCAAGGTATTGCTCGTGTCGGACCCTGGCGTCGTGGCTGCGGGCTGGGTAGCAGATATTCAGGCCAGCCTGACGAATCAGGACATCGAGTACTGCCTGTTTACCCAGGTGTCCGCCAATCCTCGCTCCGAGGAGGTGATGATCGGTGCCGAGGTCTATCGCGACGAGGGTTGCAACGTCATCGTCGCGGTGGGCGGCGGTAGTCCGATGGACTGTGCCAAGGGTATCGGCATTGCTGTCGCTCATGGACGCAGCATCCTCGAGTTCGAAGGCGTCGATACGCTGCGGGTGCCGAGTCCGCCGCTGATCCTGATCCCGACCACCGCGGGCACGTCGGCGGACGTTTCGCAGTTCGTGATCATCTCCAACCAGGAAGAGCGGATGAAGTTTTCCATCGTCAGCAAGGGCGCCGTACCCGATGTATCGCTGATTGATCCGGAAACCACTCTGAGCATGGACCCGTTTCTCTCCGCCTGTACCGGCATCGACGCGCTGGTCCATGCCATCGAAGCCTTCGTCTCCACCGGCCATGGTCCGCTGACCGATCCGCATGCACTCGAAGCCATGCGACTGATCAACGGCCATCTGGTGCAGATGATCGCCAATCCAGCGGACATCCAGCTGCGCGAGAAAATCATGCTCGGCAGCATGCAGGCGGGGCTGGCATTCTCCAATGCCATTCTGGGCGCGGTGCACGCCATGTCACACAGCCTCGGCGGCTTCCTCGATCTGCCCCACGGGTTGTGCAACGCGGTATTGGTCGAGCATGTGGTGGCGTTCAATTACAGCGCCGCGCCTGATCGGTTCAAAGTGGTTGCCGAGACCTTCGGTATCGATACCCGTGGCCTGCAGCATCGCGAAATTCGCGACCGTCTGGTCAACCATGTCATTCAGCTCAAGCAGGCCATCGGATTCAATGAAACCCTGGGGCTTCACGGCGTGAGTCTCTCGGATATTCCTTTCCTGTCCCAGCACGCCATGCAGGACCCCTGCATCCTCACCAACCCGCGCTCCTCGACCCAGCGCGACGTCGAAGTGGTGTATGCCGAAGCACTCTGACCGGTCCGACGCGCTGGCCGGACTGCTCGGCCTTGGTACGCACTCGGCGCGCAAGAGTCATTACCCAGAGCTGGTGGCACGCCTGGAGGAACTGGAAGCCGAGCGAAATCGCTACAAATGGCTGTTCGAGCATGCCGTGCACGGCATTTTCCAGGCGAGTCTGCAGGAAGGTATCCGAGCCGCCAATCCGGCGCTGGCTCGAATGCTCGGTTATGCCAGCCCCGCCGAGACGCTCTGGGCGCTGACCGATCTATCCCACCACCTGTTCATGGGCGGTGAAGAGGAGCTGAAGCAGATCCGTCAGGTTTTGAGTACCCAGCGTGGTCTCTTCGGCTATGAGACTCGGTTGCGGCGCAAGGACGGCAGCACCATCGACGTCATGATGAACTTGCTGCTCAAACCCGATGAGGAAGGGCTGGTCGAGGGCTTCGTCGCCGATATCACCGAGCGCAAATTGGCTCAGCTGCGTCTGCTGCAACTCAATGAGCAGCTCGAGCAGCGTGTTGCAGAACGTACCCTGGAGCTGCGCAAGGCACGCGATGCGGCAGAGGCGGCCAACCACAGCAAGGACAAGTACCTGGCTGCCGCCAGCCATGACCTGCTGCAGCCGTTGAACGCCGCACGCTTGCTGATTTCGACCCTGCGCGAGCGCGGCTTGCCGGATGCCGAGCAGAACCTCGTCGAGCGCGCGCATCAGGCGCTGGAAGGCGCCGAGGACCTGTTGGCCGACTTGTTGGACATCTCCAAGCTGGACCAACAGGCCATCAAGCCAGACATCGATATCTACCGCCTAGACGAAGTGCTGTTGCCGCTGGTCTCCGAATTCCAGTCCGTAGCCGAAGCGAAAGGGCTCGGCTTCGAGCACTTCGTCCCGGCCTACGCGCTGCGCAGCGATTTCAGGTTGCTGACGCGAATTCTGCGCAATTTTCTCAGCAACGCCTGCCGCTATACGGACGCCGGGCGGGTGTTGCTGGGCGCGCGCAAACGTGGCGAGTTTCTGCGCATCGAGGTTTGGGATACGGGCCGGGGTATCGAAGCGGATCAGTTGCAGGCGATCTTCCTTGAATTCAACCAACTTGGCGTGCAGCGTGCTGCCGAGCGCGCCGGGGTCGGGCTCGGCCTGGCCATTGTCGATCGCATCGCGACGATGCTCGATTACCGGGTGCAGGTGCGCTCGCGACCGAGACGGGGTTCGGTCTTCAGCATCGATGTACCCTTGGCCGACAATCCCACGGCGCCACCTGCTGAAGCGCCGATGATGGGGCCAGTGCTCGGCGACCCATTGCCGGGTCGGCGCCTGTTAGTCCTGGATAACGAGCTGAGCATTCTGCACAGCATGGCGGCATTGCTGGGGCAGTGGGGCTGCGAAGTCCTGACCGCCACTGACGAAGCGGCGGCGCTGACCGTGCTGAGCGGCTCGCCTCCGGAGGTGATACTTGCCGATTACCATCTCGATCATGGTGTGACGGGGTGGGACGTGGTGACGGCGCTACGTGCGCATTACGGTCACGCGATACCCGTGGTCATGGTCACCGCCGATCGCAGCGATGAATGCCGCCGCCAGCTCCAGGGGTTGGGCGTGCCCGTGCTTAACAAACCGGTCAAGGCCGGGAAAATGCGCTCGGTGTTGAGTCACCTGCTCAACGATAAGCCTGTGCGAGAGGAAACGGCCAAAACTAATCTGGATCAGTTTCCCAGCCCAAGCGGAACCGATACACTCGCGCCATGAAACGCCATCTACGGTTGTGGTTCGTTCTCTTGATCAGTCTGGTGCTTCCCGTCAACGGGATGGCCGCTTTCGAGCTGGGTTCCGAACCCTGCCAGATGGGCGGCTCGATGAGCGCCATGGCAGCGCCCGCAGACCATCTGGCGCATGCGGACAGCCCGGCCATGAACGCCGCCGACGACTCCGGGCATACGCACGACGATGACGGAGCGCCGTGTCCGAGCGGCCAGCAGTGCAAGTCCGGCAGCATGCTGTTGCTGGATATGGCCCGTCCAATGCCCGCGAGCGCACCACTGAAAATGGCCGTCTATTTCCCGGACGCCATTCCCACCCCTGTCGACGACAACCACTGGCGTCCACCCCGCGTCTGATTCCTCCGCTGACCTGAGCAGCCCTTCACTGTCGAGGTGATGGGCTCAGTACGTGTGCCTTGCGGCACACCAGCTTCATAGGAATCTTCAAGATGAAATCCCGATACTTGCACCCCCGTCTGCTTGGCGTGGTGGTGTGCTGCGGCGCGATGCTGTTGCCAACGCTGGCTGGCGCACTGACATTGGAACAGGCGCTGCAGCTCGCCGAGCAGCAGTCACCCTCGCTCGAGGCTGAAGCCTCGAAACTGATCGCAGCCAGGCAGAATGCTACGCCGGCGGGTGAGCTGCCCGATCCGAAGTTGCTGTTTGGCGTGCAGAACCTGCCTATCGAAGGGGGCGCGGCCTGGCGTCTCGGCGAGGAGGGCATGACCATGCGGATGGTCGGCTTGATGCAGGACGTCCCCAACCGCGACAAGCGCAATGCCCGTGTCGAACTCGCGCAAGCCAGTGTTGGCCGTGCCGAAGCGGAGCGTCAGGTCGAGAAGCTCAAAGTGCGCCAGGCCACTGCACAGGCCTGGATCGCCACTCATACGATCGAGCGCAAGCTCGAACTGTTCAAGGCGCTGTTCGATGAGAACCGCCTGCTGGCCGAGACCGTGCAGGCAAGGATTGCCGGACGCCGCGGGCAGATCGCCGACAGCGTGATACCCCGCCAGGAGGCGGCTTTGCTAGCCGAGCGTGAGGACGAACTGGTGCGCTTGCGCAGCCAGTCGCGCGCGGCGCTGGCACGTTGGATCGGCGATGCGGGCCAGAATCCGCTGAGCGGCGACCTGCCCAGCTTGGCCGTGAACGAGCAAGCGCTCATGGAGCGGTTGTACCGCCATCCGCAACTTGCCGCGTATGAGCCGATGTTGCGTGAGGCACAAGCGCGCATCGGCGAAGCCACGGCCGACAGGAAGCCGGACTGGAGCTGGGAAGTCGACTACCTCAAGCGTGGCCGGGAATATGGCGACATGGTCAATCTGGTGTTCAGTTTCGACCTGCCGATTTTCCAGCGCTCACGGCAAAGCCCGCGCATAGCGGCAACACACGCGCAACTCAACCAGCTCGAAGCCGAGCGCGAGGCCAGTCGGAGAGCCTTCGCCGAGCAGTTGGCCGGTGATCTGGCCGAACTCGAACGAGTTCGACGCGCCCTGGTGCGCACCAGCGAGGTGTTTCTGCCACTGGCCCGCGAGCGGGCGGAGTTGACCCTGGCCGGATATCGCGCCGGGACTGGCGAGCTGGATGCCGTGCTCGCCGCCCGTCGCGAACTGATCGAAACCCGCCTGAAACAGATCGATCTGCAGGGCCTGCAAGCCGTTGCGGCCGCCCGCCTGAATTTCGCCTATGGAGACGCCCAATGAGCCGGATATCAGCGAAAACCATCATAGCGATCGGCTTGGCTGCACTGGCCGGCTCTGCCGGCGGTTACTGGTTGGCACAGGAACAATCCCACTCGGTCATGCCGCAGGCGTCGGCGCAAACCGGGGCGGCTTCGTCCACGCGAAAAGTCCTCTATTGGTACGACCCGATGGTGCCGCAGCATAAATTCGACAAGCCGGGTAAATCGCCATTCATGGACATGCAACTGGTGCCTCGCTACGCCGATGAGAGCGGCGATGCAGCTAGCATCAGCATCGATCCGAGCGTGACGCAGAACCTCGGCGTGCGGCTGGCGACAGTCACCTGGGGCGAACTCGCCAGCCGGGTCGAGGCGGTTGGTGTACTGGGCTATAACGCGCGCGACGTGGCACTCGTGCAAGCGCGTGCGGCGGGATTCGTCGAGCGGGTATATCGCCTCGCGCCGGGTGACGTTCTGGAAAAAGGTGCGCCGCTGGTCGATCTGCTGATTCCCGAGTGGGCGGCCGCGCAGGAGGAGTTTCTTGCCCTGCGGCGTGTCGGCGAGCCGGCCCTGCTCGAAGGTGCTCGTCAACGCTTGCGTCTGGCGGGTATGCCCGCAGATGTCATCCGCCAGCTGGAGCGCAGCAGCAAGGTCCGTACCCAACTGACTATTCACACACCCATCGGTGGCGTGTTGCAGGACCTTGCCGTACGTGAAGGGATGAGTATATCGGCCGGTGCTCCGCTGGCGTCGATCAACGGATTGCAGAGCGTCTGGCTCGAAGTCGCCGTCCCGGAAGCACAGGGCTGGGCGATACGTGTCGGCCAGAACGCCAGCGCCCGGCTGTCGGCGTTGGACGGCGAAGCGATCGAGGGCAGCGTGACCGCTGTGTTACCTGAAGCCACCGCCGCCAGCCGCACGTTACGTGTCCGCATCGAACTGCCCAACCCTGACGGGATTCTTCGTCCCGGCCTGACGGCAAGCGTGACCCTGGCCGATGCCGGCACCGAACCGGTGCTGCTGATTCCCAGCGAGGCGGTGATCCGTACCGGCAAGCGGGCCCTGGTTATGGTGGCCGAGCCGGGCGGCCGCTACCGGCCCGTCGAGGTTCGTTTGGGGGCGGACAGTGGCAGCCGGACGGCGATTCTCCAGGGGCTCGAGGAAGGTCAACAGGTCGTGGCGTCCGGGCAATTTCTGATCGACTCCGAGGCCAGTCTGCGAGGGCTCACCGCCGCGACACTCGAAGTGCCTAAGCCCGCTCTCGACGCTTCCAGCGCGGCCCCCGCGTTGCACGCCTCGGAAGGGCGCATCGTCGAGCTCGACGAACAGTCGGTGAAGATCTCGCATGATCCATTCCATACCCTCGGCATGCCGGGTATGACCATGCGTTTCGCGGTGGCCAACCCTCATCTATTGCACGACGTGGCAGTAGAGGACCGGGTGGACTTCGCCGTGCGCGAAACCTCCAGCGGTCTGGTGATCGAGCGTCTGCAGAAGCAGGAGCAACAGCAATGATCGCCGCGCTGATTCGCTGGTCGGTAGTCAATCGTTTCCTCGTTCTGCTGGCAACGCTGCTAATGACAGCTGTGGGCATCTGGGCGCTTCGCACCACGCCCATCGATGCGCTACCGGATTTGTCCGATGTGCAAGTGATCATCCGCACGCCGTATCCGGGCCAGGCGCCGCAGATCGTCGAGAATCAGGTGACCTATCCGCTGACCACCACCATGCTCTCGGTACCGGGGGCGAAGACGGTGCGCGGGTATTCGTTCTTTGGCGATAGCTACGTCTACGTACTGTTCGAGGACGACACAGATCTGTACTGGGCGCGCTCACGGGTGCTGGAGTACCTCAGTCAGGTCCAGAGCCGGTTGCCGGCCAACGCCAAGCCTTCGCTCGGCCCGGATGCCACCGGCGTCGGCTGGATCTACCAGTACGCACTGGTCGATCGCAGCGGTACGCATGACCTGGCGCAACTGCGCAGCCTGCAGGACTGGTTTCTCAAGTATGAGCTGATCACGCTGCCCAACGTCGCTGAAGTCGCCACTATCGGCGGCATGGTCAAGCAGTATCAGGTGGTGCTCGATCCGCTGAAGATGGCCAGCGTTGCGGTGACCCAGGCGCAGGTGATCGAAGCCATCGGCAACGCTAATCAGGAAGCCGGCGGTGCCGTGCTGGAACTGGCTGAAACCGAATACATGGTGCGTGCCTCGGGCTACCTGAAGACGCTCGATGATTTTCGCAACATCCCGCTGCGGCTCAGCGAGGCCGGTGTGCCGGTGATGCTCGGTGACGTTGCGCACATCCAGCTCGGCCCAGAGATGCGCCGTGGTATCGCCGAGCTCGACGGCGAGGGCGAAACCGTCGGCGGTGTGGTCATCCTGCGCAGCGGCAAGAACGCGCGGGAAACCCTGGCCGCGGTGCACGCCAAGCTCGATACATTGAAGAAGAGTCTGCCGGCGGGCGTGGAGATCGTCACCAGTTACGACCGCAGCCAGCTGATCGACCGCGCGGTGGAGAACCTCGGGTTCAAATTGCTGGAGGAATTCGTGGTCGTCGCGCTGGTGTGCGGGATGTTCCTCTGGCATCTGCGCTCATCACTGGTGGCCATCGTCTCGTTGCCGATCGGCGTGCTGATCGCCTTCGCGGTGATGCGCTATCAGGGCATCAACGCCAACATCATGTCGCTCGGCGGCATCGCCATTGCCATCGGTGCCATGGTCGATGCCGCCGTAGTGATGATCGAGAACGCGCACAAGAGGGTTGAAGCCTGGCGCCACGCCAATCCGGGCCGAACCCTGGAAGGCGAGGAACACTGGCGCCTGATGATCGCCGCAGCGCAGGAAGTGGGCCCGGCACTGTTCTTCTGCCTGCTCATCATCACCCTGTCATTCATCCCGGTGTTCACGCTCGAGGCCCAGGAGGGTCGGCTGTTCGGGCCTCTGGCGTTCACCAAGACCTATGCGATGGCGGCGGCGGCCGGGCTTTCGGTGACTCTGGTGCCCGTGCTGATGGGCTATTGGATTCGCGGGCGCCTGCCTGACGAGTCGCGTAATCCGCTCAACCGGGGCCTGATTCGCATCTACCGCCCGGCGCTGGAGGCGGTACTGGAGCGTCCGAAGACAACCATTGCCGTCGCGCTGCTGGTGCTCGCCACCACGCTGTGGCCGATGACGCGCCTGGGCGGGGAGTTTTTGCCGCCGATGGATGAGGGCGATTTGCTGTACATGCCATCGGCACTGCCCGGCCTGTCGGCACAAAAGGCCGCTCAGCTGCTGCAGCAGACCGACCGGATGATCCGTACCGTGCCGGAAGTCTCCCGAGTGTTCGGCAAGGCCGGACGCGCCGAGTCCGCTACCGATCCGGCGCCACTGGAGATGTTCGAGACGACTATTCAGTTCAAGCCTCGAGACCAATGGCGTGACGGGATGACGCCACAAAAGCTGGTGGATGAGCTGGACCGCGCGGTCCAGGTGCCCGGCCTGACGAATATCTGGATTCCGCCGATCCGTAACCGCATCGACATGCTCGCCACGGGAATCAAGAGCCCCATCGGGGTCAAGATCGCCGGTGCCAATCTGGAGGAAATCGACCGTATCAGTCAGCAGGTCGAAGCGGTCGCCAAGGCTGTGCCAGGCGTCAGCTCGGCGTTGGCCGAACGGCTGGTCGGTGGGCGCTATATCGACATCGACATCGATCGTCAGGATGCCGCGCGCTACGGCTTGAATATCGCCGACGTGCAGTCGATCGTTTCCAGCGCCATCGGCGGCGCCGTCATCGGCGAGACAGTGGAGGGGTTGGCGCGTTATCCGATCAGCGTGCGCTATGCGCGGGAATGGCGCGACTCGCCGGACGCCCTGGAGCAGCTGCCCATTCTTACGCCAAAAGGCAGTCAGATCACGCTGGGCAGTGTGGCGCGGGTCCAGGTCAGCGACGGACCACCGATGCTGCGCAGCGAGAATGCGCGGCTCACCGGCTGGGTGTACATCGATGTGCGAGGTCGTGACATCGCCTCGGTGGTGGCCGACTTGCGCGAAGCGGTCGATGCCACGGTGAAGTTGCAGCCGGGCATGAGCCTCAGCTACTCGGGCCAGTTCGAGTTTCTCGAACGCGCCAACGCACGCCTCAAGCTGGTGGTTCCGGCGACCCTGTTGATCATCTTCGTGCTGCTCTATCTGACCTTCGGTCGCTTCGATGAAGCGCTGTTGATCATGCTGACGCTACCGTTCGCCCTCACCGGCGGGGTGTGGTTCCTCTATCTGATGGGCTTCAACCTGTCGGTGGCCACCGGCGTCGGTTTCATCGCACTGGCGGGAGTGGCTGCGGAGTTCGGCGTGATCATGCTGCTTTATTTGAAGAACGCCTGGATCGAGCAGCAGCGTGTCGGAAAGGACGACGCCGCCGGCTTATATGCGGCTATTCGTGAAGGTGCCGTGCAACGGGTACGGCCCAAGGCAATGACGGTGGCGGTGATCGTTGCCGGTCTGCTGCCGATCTTCTGGGGCGCGGGGACCGGCAGCGAGGTGATGAGCCGCATCGCCGCGCCAATGGTGGGTGGCATGCTCAGCGCGCCGCTGCTGTCGTTGTTCGTGATACCGGCAGCGTTCCGGCTGATGCGCCGCCCGGACGATGTCCGACAGCGGTGCGCGGGTCGACCTGAACGACACGAGCCGGATTTTGTGAGTCCAGCCGAGCGCTGATCAGCCGGCCGATGGGCCTGCCTGACCATGCCGAGGCAGGCCCGTCGAAATCAGGGCTGCCAGCAGCACGAAGCTGCTCGAGACCCACAGGCAAGCCTCCAGGCCGTAGCGCTGGTAGATCCAGCCGGACAGCAGCGTCCCCAGCAACCGGCCGAGGGCGTTGGACATGTAGTAGAAACCAACATCCAGCGACACGCCGTCGGCCTTGGCATAGGAAACGATGAGGTAGCTGTGCAGCGACGAGTTCACGGCGAACAGCGCACCAAATAGCAGGAGGCCGCCGAGCAGCACCGTCTCGGTCGACATGCCGCTGCCCATTCCCAGAGCAATGGCCGCCGGTAGACCGGCCAGCAGCAACGCCCAGATGAACGCCGCGCGGCCGTCCGGAACCTGGTCGCGCTGCTTGCCCGTGATGGCGGGGGCGAAGCTCTGAATGATGCCGTAGCCAATCACCCAGAGCGCGAGAAAGCCGCCAACCTGCCAGAAGTCCCAGCCAAACACAGACGATAGATAGACCGGCAGTGCAACCACGAACCAGACGTCACGCGCACCGAACAGAAACAGCCGTGCGGCTGACAGAACGTTGATGGCGCGACTCTTGGACAGCAGCTCGCGAAACTTCGGCTTTGCCTTGGCCTTGCCCAGGTCTTTTTTCAGCAGGAACAGGCTGGCGCTCCAGATCACCGCCAATGCGATGGCCATGCCCAGCAGTGATCCCCGAAAGCCGATGCCTGCGAGCAAGGCTCCTCCGAGGAAAAAGCCCACGCCCTTGAGCGCGTTCTTCGAGCCGGTGAGCACCGCCACCCACCTATACAGCGTGCCTTGTCGATCCTCAGGTACCAACAGCTTGATCGAGCTTTTGGCACTCATCTTGTTCAGATCCTTGGCGATGCCGGAGAGCGCCTGCGCACCCATCACCCAGGCAATCGTCAGCCACGCTGCGGGTACGGTGAGCATCAGCAGTGCCACTACCTGCAGCGCCAAGCCAACGTTCATGGTGCGGTTGAGTCCGAGTCGCGCGCCCAGGTATCCGCCGATCAGATTGGTGACGACCCCGAATATCTCGTAGAACAGGAACAGCGCGGCAATCTGCAGCGGCGTATAGCCGAGCGTATGGAAATGCAGCACGACCAGCATGCGCAGCGCACCGTCGGTCAGGGTGAAGGCCCAATAGTTGCCGGTGACCAGCAAGTACTGGCGAACATCCGGTGCAAGGCGGGTGAGGGCGTGCATAAGAAGTCCTGATGCGTTGCACTAGCGGTGCGATTCGTGGCGGAGCTGAGCGAATGCCGCGATCAGGCCGAGCCCGATCGTTGTCGGTTCGTTAGCCGGTCAGGCCGACTTTGCGCGCTAGTTCAACGGTACGGTTGGCGTAGCCCCACTCATTGTCGTACCAGGCGTAGAGCTTCACCTGAGTTCCATTGACGACCATGGTCGACAGCGCGTCGATGATCGAGGATCGCGGATCGGTACGGTAGTCGATGGAAACCAGTGGGCGCTCTTCGTAACCCAGGATGCCCCGGAGGGGGCCTTCGCTCGCGGCCGCCTGCAGCAACTGGTTGACCTCATCGATGCTAGTCGGGCGTTCCACCTCGAATACACAATCGGTTAGCGAGGCGTTCGCCAGCGGAACACGCACTGCGTGGCCGTTGAGCTTGCCGCGTAGTTCGGGAAAGATCTCTGCGATGGCTGTCGCCGAACCGGTGGTAGTGGGGATCAGGCTCATGCCCGACGCGCGCGCCCGTCGCAGATCCTTGTGTGGTTGATCTAGGATGCTCTGGGTATTGGTCAGGTCGTGAATGGTAGTGATCGAACCGTGACGGATGCCCAGATGCTCGTGGATCACCTTGACTACCGGTGCCAGACAATTGGTGGTGCAAGACGCGGCGGTGACGATACGGTGTTGCGCAGGATCGAACAACTCGTCGTTGACGCCCATGACGATATTGAGAGCACCGGCTTCTTTGACCGGCGCGCTGACCACGACGCGTTTCACGCCCTGCCGTAAATAGTCTTGCAGAATTTCGACGGTCTTCATCTTGCCGCTGGCTTCGATCACCAGATCGCAATCGGACCAGTCGCTGTCTGCGATCGCCTTGTTCGCGGTCACTCGGATCCGCTTGCGCTCGATCACCAGGCAGTCGTCAGCGCTGCGCGCCTCGTGCTGCCAGCGGCCATGCACCGAATCGAAGTTCAGCAGATGGGCATGAGTGGCGGCATCGCCGGCCGGGTCGTTGATGCGGATGAATTCCAGCTCTGGCCAGGCCCAGGCGGCGCGCAGGGCCAGACGTCCGATACGGCCGAAGCCGTTGATGCCTACTTTGATCGTCATGAAAGCCACTCCATCTATATGATTCAGGTCGTTCGTGGGGCAAACATGATGATTGCCATGCCGAGCAAGGCCACGGCGCAGCCGAGCAGGTCCCAGTAGGTTGGCCGCACGCCGTCCACCAGCCACAGCCAGAGCATCGCCACGCCAACGTAGATGCCACCGTAGGCCGCATACACCCGCCCCGCGGCGGTCGGATGCAGCGACAACAACCAGGCAAACAGGGCCAGCGACAGGGCGGCGGGTACCAGCAGCCAGATGCTCTTGCCTTGCTTGAGCCAGAGATAGGGCAGGTAGCAGCCGATGATTTCCGCAACGGCGGTGATGGCGAACAGCGCAACGGTATTGAGCATTCAGGTCTCGCTAAGTGGCGCGTGGTTCAGATGGAGCGCTGGTTGACGCGTCGGGATAAAGCTTCAGCCGACTCCTTGCGTTCGGAATAGCGATCGACCAGATAGTCCTGACGGCCGCGTAATAGAAGGGTGAATTTCATCAGCTCCTCCATGACGTCAACCAGTCGGTCATAGAAGGCGGACGGCTTCATGCGGCCAGCGTCGTCGAACTCGAGAAATGCCTTGGGCACCGACGACTGATTGGGGATGGTGAACATACGCATCCAGCGACCCAACACGCGCAGCTGATTGACCACGTTGAACGACTGCGAGCCGCCGCAGACCTGCATCACCGCGAGGGTTTTGCCTTGCGTGGGCCGAACAGCGCCAAGGGCGAGAGGAACCCAATCGATCTGCGCCTTGAATACAGCGCTCATCGAACCGTGCCGCTCCGGAGAGCACCAGACCTGACCTTCCGACCAAGTCATCAGATCGCGCAGCTCCTTGACCTTCGGATGCGTGTCTGGCGCGTCGTCGGGCAATGGCAACCCTGACGGATCGAAAATACGGGTCTCGGCGCCAAGCCGCCGCAGCAAACGCGAGGCTTCGTCGACCATCAGACGGCTGAACGAGCGCTCGCGGTTCGAACCGTACAGCAGAAGAATCCGCGGCGGATGGGGCAGGTCACCTGAATAACCGAGCCTTTCCAAGTTGGGAAGGGCGAACGACTCGTCTTCGATGTTGGGTAAATGCGACTGCAGATCGGTATCGGTCATGTGGGCTCCTTGTTCGCTCAGCCACATACGGAGGTGCGTTCAGGTCGGTTGCGCATGGCATCCAGACGCTGGCTGCTGGACGCCAGCCAGTGCTTGTTGGCGTTGAGGATGGTCTGAAGCATTTGATGAACCCAGTCAGGCAGGTGCGGATGGAGGCGGTAGTACACCCACTGGCCCTGGCGCCGGTCGGCCAGCAATCCGCAATTGCGGAGCTGCGCCAGGTGGCGGGAGACTTTGGGCTGGATCTCATCCAGGGCACAGGTCAGTTCGCAGACGCACAGTTCACCTTCGCGGGCGATGAGCAACGTCATCCGCGCACGGGTTTCGTCGGCCAGACATTTGAAAACGGTGGTAGGGGTCAAGTGCTCGATCATCGAGAGTCGGTGCCATCGAGAAGATATGGTTTTGCGAATATATTTGTTTCGGCATATTAGGTAAAGGTTTCGTTGTCTTCGATCAATCAGCTTAGGACCTAAGACGGCTATGCTTAAGGGGCCGAAAGCGCTACGCTTTGCGACTATAAACATATCAAACAGCGTATGTCAGTTGTTACCCCGAAACCAGGATTCCGAATGTCCAGTCAATGTGAAGTCGACAAAAGATCTGGGGCGCCGTCGCTCGGTTTCTTCGAGCGTTTTCTGACGGTCTGGGTGTTTTGTTGCATCGTCGCCGGAACGCTGCTCGGGCTCTATGCGCCGACCGCTGCGCGTGCTGTGGGCGGGTTGGAAATCGCCCATGTAAACATTCCGGTCGGCCTGCTGATTTGGGTGATGATCGTTCCGATGCTGATGAAGATCGATTTCTCTTCGCTGCGCGAGGTGTATGCCCAGCGCGTGAGCATGGGCGTCACGCTGTTTGTCAACTGGGCCGTTAAGCCCTTCACTATGGCGTTGCTCGGCTGGCTATTCATCAAACATGTGTTCGCTCCCTGGCTACCTGCAGCCGAGCTGGACAGCTACATGGCCGGGCTGATCCTTCTGGGCGCTGCGCCTTGCACGGCGATGGTCTTTGTCTGGAGCAACCTCTGCAACGGCAACGCGAATTTCACCCTCACCCAAGTGGCACTCAATGATCTGGTGATGGTGTTCGCCTTTGCTCCGATCGTGGCCTTGCTATTGGGTGTGTCATCCATTCCGGTGCCCTGGGATACGCTGTTGTTCTCTGTGTTGTTGTATATCGTGATCCCACTGGCCATCGCCCAGTTCATTCGTGCCCGGCTGATCCGGCGAGGGGCAGCGGCATTCCAGGCAGCGCTGACTGGCAGCGCGCCGTTTTCGATCGCGGCACTGTTGGTCACACTGGTTCTGTTGTTTTCGTTCCAGGGCGAGGCGATCGTCGAACAACCATTGATCATCGCCATGCTGGCGGTGCCAATCTTTTTGCAGACGTTATTCATCGCGGGCCTCGGCTATTGGCTGAATCGTAAATGGCAGGTCCGCCATGACGTCGCCGGCCCCTCTGCGATGATTGGCGCGTCTAATTTCTTCGAGCTGGCGGTAGCGGTCGCCATTGTGCTGTACGGATTCGACTCAGGGGCGGCGCTCGCCACGGTGGTAGGCGTACTGATCGAAGTGCCGGTCATGCTCTGGCTGGTCCGTACGGTCAATCAAAGTCGCGCGTGGTACAGCCGAGCTCTGCGCCAGCCATGACTCCTGTTCGATCGCAGGTGCGATCAACCCATACGGCCTAAATTCCTGAGCAGCCGATTGTCAGTCAGACGACCCACGAGCGATTCAGCTCGGGCAGCAACCCCAGGGCTGACGAGGCGGGCAGACAAAAAGCGGCACCGCCGGTTTCAGGCTATGTTGATCAATGAGTCAGGCTTGCATCTGGCCTCTGATGCTCCCATAAAGGAGCAGGCTGTGGGTGGAGGGGTGATGCCATATGGCCATAAAGCGATGTATGGTCTGGGTAAGCCGATGTGTTTTTTGTTAAAGTCCGCCGCTTGCGAAGCGAGCAGTCAGCCAGCTTTGAATTTGCACAGAAAGAGGTGTCTGCTTGATTAGGGTGCTTGTGGTCGATGACCACGATCTAGTGCGCACAGGCATTTCCCGAATGCTTGCCGATATCGATGGCCTACAGGTAGTCGGACAGGCGGAATCCGGCGAGATTGCGCTCAAGAAGTCGCGGGAGCTCAAGCCGGACGTCGTGCTGATGGATGTCAAAATGCCGGGCATTGGCGGCCTCGAGGCCACCCGTAAGCTCCTGCGCAGCCACCCGGACATCAAAGTCATCGCTGTCACTATCTGCGAAGAAGATCCCTTCCCTACGCGACTGTTACAGGCGGGCGCCGCCGGTTACCTGACGAAAGGCGCGGCGCTCGACGAGATGATTCAGGCGATTCGCATGGTCTTTGCCGGGCAGCGCTACATCAGTCCACAGATCGCCCAGCAACTGGCACTTAAATCGTTTCAGCCGAAGGTCAACGGCTCACCCTTCGATCTTCTCTCCGAGCGGGAGATCCAGATTGCCCTGATGATCGCTAACTGCCAGAAGGTACAGACCATTTCAGACAAGCTTTGCCTGTCGCCGAAAACGGTCAACACTTACCGTTACCGCATCTATGAAAAGCTTTCGGTGACCAGCGACGTCGAGTTGGCGCTGCTCGCCGTCCGTCACGGCATGGTCGACACCATCAATTGATGAGCGGCTTCGATTCCTCCGCTTTTCTGGCTTCCTGCAGCGGACGTCCCGGCGTCTACCGGATGTTCGATGCCGACGCCAAGCTGCTCTACGTGGGCAAGGCGAAAAATCTCAAGAAGCGTCTGGCAAGTTATTTCCGCAAGACCGGGCAGGCGCCTAAAACCGCCGCGCTGGTAGCCCGCATCGCGCAGGTCGAAACCACTATCACGGCGAATGAAACCGAAGCGCTGCTGCTCGAACAGACGTTGATCAAACAGTGGCGCCCGCCTTACAACATCCTGCTGCGCGACGATAAGTCGTATCCCTACGTGTTTCTTTCGAGCGGCGAATTTCCTCGGCTCAGTATTCATCGCGGTGCAAAGAAGGAGGCGGGACGTTATTTCGGCCCGTACCCCAGCGCCGGCGCAATTCGCGAAAGCCTGGGTCTGCTGCAAAAGGCCTTCTTCGTGCGCCAATGCGAAGACAGCTACTACCGCAACCGCACCCGACCTTGTCTGCAGTATCAGATCAAGCGTTGCAAGGCACCTTGCGTGAAGCTGGTCGACGCCGACGAATATGCAGAAGATGTCCGGCATTCTGTGATGTTCCTGGAGGGGCGCAGCAATGCCCTGGCCGAGGAGCTGTCGAAGAACATGGAGAAGGCAGCGGCGGCGCTCGATTTCGAGCGCGCCGCGCAGATTCGCGATCAGATCGGCATTCTGCGTCGCGTGCAAGATCAACAGAGCATGGAAGGCGGCAGCGGTAACGTCGATATCGTCGCCGCCGTGGTGAGCCCAGGCGGTGCCTGTGTGCATTTGATTAGCGTGCGTGGCGGGCGGGTTCTCGGCAGTAAGAATTTCTTCCCGCAGGTCGCCATCGAAGAGAGCGTCAGCGACGTGCTCCAGGCATTCCTGGAGCAGTACTACCTCAGCTCCATGGAGCGCGATCTCCCCGCGGAGCTGATCGTCAATACGGTTCACGAAGACTTCGATACCTTGATCAGCGCGGTTGCAGAGCTGCGCGACGTCGAGCTGACGATCACTCATCGTGTTCGTGGAACCCGGGCACGCTGGCAGCAGCTGGCCCTGACCAACGCCGAGCAGGCACTCGGGGCGCGGTTGGCGAACCGTCAACATTTGGCGGCCCGTTTCCAGGCCCTGGCCGAGGCGTTGGAGCTGGACGAACTGCCCACCCGCCTGGAATGTTTCGATATCAGCCATTCCAGCGGTGAGGCCACGGTCGCGTCCTGTGTGGTATTCGGCCCGGAAGGGCCGCTGAAATCTGATTACCGTCGCTACAACATCGAAGGTGTCACTGCCGGCGATGACTATGCAGCGATGCATCAGGCGCTCTCACGGCGATTCAAGAAAGCCGCCGAGGGGGAGGGCAAGCTCCCTGACATATTGCTGGTGGACGGCGGCAAGGGGCAGTTGAACATGGCCCGCGAGGTCCTGCAGGAGCTTGCCGTGCCGGAGCTGATCCTGCTGGGCGTGGCCAAGGGCGTGACGCGTAAACCCGGTCTGGAGACGCTCTATCTCAATGACGCCGCGCATGAATTCACGCTGCCTGGCGATTCCCCGGCGTTGCATCTGATCCAGCAAGTACGCGACGAGGCTCACCGTTTCGCCATCACTGGCCATCGCGCACGCCGCGCAAAGACGCGAACGACCTCTACGTTGGAGGGTGTGCCGGGCATCGGACCGAAACGTCGTCGCGAACTGCTCAAGCACTTTGGTGGTCTTCAAGAACTCTGCCGCGCCAGTCTCGATGAAATCGCCAAGGCGCCCGGGATCAGCAAAAAGCTCGCCGAATCGATTTATGCCGCTCTGCACAGTGAGTAGAATCGCCCCCTAAATCTGCGGATCAGTGGTATCGATGAACATTCCAAATATTCTCACCGTGCTACGTGTACTGCTGATACCGATTATCGTCCTGTTGTTCTATCTTCCTTTCCACTGGAGCTATTTAGCCTCGAGCGCCGTGTTCACCGTTGCCGCGCTTACCGATTGGCTGGACGGTTACCTCGCCCGTAGGCTCCAGCAAAGCACGCCATTCGGTGCCTTCCTCGATCCGGTCGCGGACAAGCTGATGGTGGCGGTGGCACTGGTGTTACTGGTCGAAGAACATTCGAACCTTTGGCTGACCTTACCGGCGGCCATCATCATCGGACGCGAGATCGTGGTGTCGGCTCTACGTGAGTGGATGGCGGAACTGGGCGCGCGGGCCCAGGTGGCGGTCTCCAGCCTGGGTAAATGGAAAACGGCGGCGCAGATGGTGGCGCTGGTGATCCTTTTAGCCAACCCGCCACTGGTAACTGTTTGGGTAGGGCTTGGCTATGCATTGCTAATCATCGCTGCCGCATTGACCTTGTGGTCGATGATCAATTACCTGATGGCCGCCTGGCCCCACCTAAGTCCTACAGAAAAGAAATAAAAACTTTTTTAATCAAAGGCTTGACGGGGGGCGCTGAAACTATAAAATGGCGCCCGTCACCAAGACGATGCGGGAATAGCTCAGTTGGTAGAGCACGACCTTGCCAAGGTCGGGGTCGCGAGTTCGAGTCTCGTTTCCCGCTCCAGTTTGTTGACGATGACGCCGCAATATGCGGCGTCATCGTTTTGAGGCCGGTTGGCAGAGTGGTTATGCAGCGGATTGCAAATCCGTGTACGCCGGTTCGATTCCGACATCGGCCTCCATTAGTGAAGAAACCGCAAGCGCAAGCTTGCGGTTTTTTTATGCCTTCGATTCGGCGGGTTGGGTATTCTGGCGCTTCCGATTCAGAGGTGTCTGGTCGTCCAATGCTTGGTCGAGGAGCCCGCTAACGGAACTGCAGCGAGCCATTGCACAACCAAATCCGAGCACTGGATTGATCCTGGCTCCTGTCGCGCTGAACGCAGCTCTTCCATCTCCGGCGTGCCGTTCGGGTTGCACCTCGACGGGTGGCTGGTTATAGTCCTGCGCCGCGATCGAGCATCGCGCTCACCGTCTGCCCGGATGGCGAAACTGGTAGACGCAAGGAACTTAAAATTTCCCGTGTAAAGCTTTTTTGCTTTTTCCGCTGGGATCAAAAGCCGGTGGGCAAGGGGTTGCGAGCAGTAGGCGGTAGCGTCGTAGTTCGTTTTTTCGGACTAGGTGTCAGCTAGGTGCCAATAGATTGCGGTACGTGAATTTACGCGTTGCACACTACGCCCGAGTGGTGAAATCGGTAGACACAGGGGACTTAAACAATTTGAGCCTTCGGAGGGAAACGTCCGAAGTGAAGCCCGTCAAATTCGGCGAAAGCCCTGGACCCTTCGGTGTCCGAGCCAACGCCGAGCCAAGCCCAAGCCCTGCTTGGGAAGGTGTAGAGAGCAGACGGCGGGCACCTACGGCCGCAAGGCTATGGTGAAGGCGTGCTCCAGCCCACGAACGTTCGGCAACTTGCTGGGCGGCGGTGAAAGCCGAAGTGGGAAGAAAATCCCCCGCCGTAAGGCGTGCCGGTTCGAGTCCGGCCTCGGGCACCAATTTGAAAGCCGACCTTGTAGATGCAAGGTCGGCTTTTTTATGGCGATTCGCATATGGCCTACCTTATCTGCGGGTTGATGCCTCAAAGCAGCGCGGACTATCGTCGCGAGGCTATGTGATTCCGTGCCGGCTACCTGGCAAGCTGCCGCTACGACGAAGTCGTTCGATATCGATTGAGGTTTTGTGGCCAGGGTCTACTAAGTTGGGCAGCTGTCATTTCGTCCAGTGCTGATGACCAAGGAAGATGAAGCGTTGATCGTCGCGGTTCGTGAGCGTCTTGAAGCGTCCCAGCGCGTGAAGGTAGCGCTGGATGATCTATAGCCTGGTGTTTGACGCGGGCGCATTAAAGAATGGAATGAAGTGATATTTGATGTTCATGTCGGTTCAAGATTGGCCACCAAGCTCTACCGAGAGTGAGACGAGCACCCACCCCGCCAACTGAGGTGAGGCCGGCCTTGCGAACCTCCGGCCACAAACAAACCTGCCGCAAAAATGCGCTATCTCGGCCAATAACAGCCGCTTAGATTCACAAAAACGCCACGCAACACACCCGCACGATTCAACTGGTACATGACTTATCCCGAATGCGGCGGGACTGCTGTCTATTAACAATCAACTCCGTTGTTGCCTATCTAGTGCAGCGTAGGACCGCCACGTGGCTACGAATCCTGCGTAACAGCGCCGGAATAAAACATTCATTTACGAATGTAAACCCTCGTAAATGCGAGTGATTGCCATTAGAATCCACGACCTTTAGTGGGTTGTCTTTCAGACAGTCACCTGTACGGTCCCTTTCGGAGTACATCCAATGCGTAACTTCTCGTTCCGAGCGTTAGCTGGGATTATGTTTTCCTCACTATTGTTTTGCACACAGTTGCAGGCTGCCGAACGTGTTGTCGATAGCGTATACGGGCCTGTCAAGCTCAACGGCGTACCCCAGCGCGTGGTTGCGCTCGATGAAAACGCGTTGGATGTAGCACTTGCGCTTGGCGTTCAGCCTGTGGGTGCCTTAGCGAGCCGGGGCGGTACCGATGTACCGGATTACCTTAAGGATAAAGCTGGCAAGATCGCTCTTGTCGGTAGCGTCCGCGAACCGAATCTTGAAGCGATTCTGACTTTGCAGCCGGACCTCATCCTGGCGTCCTCCGAGTTGCCTAGGGCGCAGTACGACCGACTCAGCCTGATCGCCCCGACCATTGTGCCCAAAGGCGGTTCATTTCAAGACTGGCGGACAGTCAATAGCCTCTACGCCCTGGCGCTTGATAAACAGGATGAAGGCGCGGCACTGGAAGATGAAATCGATGCCCGTTCGGTAGCGCTACGTGAACGCCTTTCCGGTAGTCCCCAGGTCAGCGTAATTCGCTGGAATCCCCAGGGTCCTTTCATCATGTCTAGCCGACTGTTTGTCGGCCAGCTATTGGATGCGGTAGGGCTCAAGCCAAACGAGCTATCGACCCAAACAAAGAAGCCGCATACGGACATCCTTAGCTTGGAAAATCTCAGCAAGGCCGACGCCGACTGGATCTTCCTCGCCACACTCAACAGTGATGGTCAGAAGGCGCTGGAAGAAGCCCGCAAACAACCCGCCTTCAATCGTTTGGGTGCAGTTAAAAACGGGCATGTCGTGTCGGTTGATGGTCAGATATGGAGCAGCAGTGCGGGGTATCTTGCAGCGCACCGCATCCTGGACGATGTAGAGAAGGCCCTGCTCGACTGATGCATAGCGCCAAGCTTCCTTTGTCGCGCGCATTGGCAGTTACAGGGCTCTCCCTTTTACTGCTGTGCCTCGCGAGTCTGGTATTCGGGGCTGGCGATGTCAGTGTGTCGCGCAGCCTGCTCGCGCTTGCTGGCGCAGCCGATGAACAAGCGCAGTTCGTTGTATACGAATTGAGGTGGGCTCGCACTGAGCTGGCCTTGCTTGTTGGCGCGGCGCTTGGCGCTGCCGGCTTGCTGCTGCAGTCAGTGACGCGAAATCCACTGGCCGAGCCCGGCCTCATGGGCGTCAGTGCAGGCGCCTCGTTTGCGGTGGTGCTGGCCATTGCGCTGGGTGCTAGCGCAGCCTCCCTCAACTTGCTGGTTGCTGTTGGCGGTGCCCTTGTAGGCTGCGTGCTGGTCTTGCTAGTGACGCAGATGCGCGGCGTTGGCGAGGATCCGGTGCGCTTGGTGCTCGCGGGGGCAGCATTTTCGGGATTGCTCATGGCGCTTAGCAACATGCTGCTGCTCCAGGATCAGCGCACCGCAGACGAGATGCGCTTCTGGGTGATTGGCGCGCTTGCCGGACGGCCACTGGACACCTTTGGCTGGAGCCTACCTGGACTTATTGCCGGTCTCTTGCTGGCTCTACCTCTTATCCCAGCATTGGCCGCGCTTTCTCTAGGCGAGCGCGTCGCGAGCGGGTTGGGTCATCATCCGCAAATGACACGCCTGATCACGCTGCTGTCAGTGGCCCTGTTGGTCGGCACGGCCACTGCTGCGGCCGGACCGATCGGATTCGTCGGCCTGGTCGTACCGTTCATTGCCCGGCGTCTGGTCGGTACCGACATTCGCCGAACCTTCGCGCTTGCGATACTGATTGGCCCGTGCATTGTGCTGTTTGCCGACGTTGTGTCTCGTCTTGCGGTTCGCCCATATGAGCTTCCAGTGGGGGTTATCACCGCTTTCGTCGGCGCCCCGATTCTAATTGCCGTAGTGCGCAGCCATAGGTTGCCGACGTTATGAACCAAGCCTCCCTCATGCACGCTTCAGGCGGCTATTGCTTACTGCGATTTGCCTCGCTGTCCTTCCTCGTCCACCGGCGCAGCATGCTGGTTGCCGCCTGCCTGTGCCTTGCCCTGATCTTGACGGTGGGCTGGCTATTGGCCGCAGGTTCGCCGGGGCTTAGCCAGTGGCAGGCACTGCGTGCTGCCTTTGGTGACGGGGAGCCGATTCACCTACTACTTGTCCGTGAGTTGCGCTTACCCAGGCTCAATGCGGGCTTGCTCAGCGGGGCGGCCCTCGGTGCTGCGGGCTGCCTTTTGCAGACGCTGGCCCGCAACCGTCTGGCTACGCCCGGCGTTATCGGCATTGACGACGGCGCGACCGCCTTTGCCGTCGCCTCTATCGTGGCCATCCCAACCAGCATCGCTCCATCGATGCTGGCCCTGTCCGGTGCGGCCACGGCGGCAGCCTTGACGTTCGCTCTAGCCATGGGCTCAGGCGCGCGGGGTTATCGCTTCATCGTCGTGGGTATCGCGATCGGCGTGCTGTTCGGTGCGCTGACGAACCTGATGCTGGCGCGTACTGACATCGATGCAGCCAACGCCGCTTACCCTTGGACAATTGGAAGCCTTAACGCACGCCCCGAGCAAGCAGTGTTCCTGTTGGGTATAGGCCTGGCGATCGGCCTCCCAGCGGCCAAGCTGCTGACCCGGCCCCTGGCCCTGATGCGATTCTCTGACAATGTGGCAATCGGGCTTGGAGCCCGCCTGCAGTTGATGCGAGTGCTGACGCTCGTACTGACCGTGTGGCTGACCGCCTTGGCCGTCGCGGTAGTAGGCCCGGTCGGGTTGATCGCGTTAGTTGCACCCGAGATGGCTCGCTACCTATGCCGACAACACGGAGTACCCGTTATCAACGCTGCGCTTAGCGGTGCGCTGTTGATGATCATCGCCGACTGGGTGGGCCGCACCGTGCTCGCTCCAATCGAGATCCCTGTAGGCATCATCATGGCAATCGTAGGCGGGCCTTATTTGATCTGGATTCTGCTACGTCAACCTTCTCGGACCCTCTCATGAGCGAACTTCCCAGCATCCTCACAGAACGAAACGCCATCGACGTCCGGCTGGAGGCCAGTGCCCTCTGCATGGGCTACGGTGGCTCATCGGTGATCGAAGGGCTCGACTTGCTATTGCCCAAGGGCAAGGTAACGGCCATTGTCGGCCCCAATGGTTGTGGCAAGTCCACGCTTCTTGCAGGGCTTGCGCGCCTGCACAAGCCCAGCAGTGGCGCCGTGCTGCTCAATGGCAAGGCCATTACCGAGCTGCCGACTCGAGAGGTTGCGCAACAGCTGGCGTTGTTGCCACAGGAAGCCAGCGCGCCGGATGGCCTAACCGTTGCTGAGCTGATCCGCTTCGGCCGACAACCACATCAAAGGCTGCTCCAGCAATGGAGCGAGCACGATCAGGCCGTCATCGAAGCCGCTCTGTACGCCGCCAATCTGACCGAGCTGGCCGACCGCCCTTTACAGTCGATGTCAGGAGGCCAACGTCAGCGAGCCTGGATCGCCATGGCCATCGCACAAGACACTCCCTTGCTGCTGCTGGATGAGCCCACATCGGCCCTCGACCTGGGCCATCAGATCGAAGTTTTCGACCTGATTCGCCAGCTTGCCGCAGCGGGGAAAACCATCGTCATGGTCGTGCACGATCTAACGAGTGCCTGCCGTTACGCCGATCATCTTGTAGCTATGCACGCGGGACGCGTGATTGCGCAAGGCATACCTGACGACGTCGTTACGCCGGCTTTAGTCGAGGCGCTCTACGGCGTCAGATGCACGATGCTCCGCGATCCGCTGCATGGCACTCCTATAATCTCGGCCGTCACACGTTCAATTAAACAGCCAGCGGCGTAACACCCTATGCCCCCACCTTGCAGTCTCCTCTCGATATTCAGGAGTACCTACTTACCTCCGATAAGCCGACTTGCGATGCTCGGTGACCAGCCGAATCGGTGCTGACGTTCATGAGTTCGTAAATGGGCAGCGTGGAGCTGGCCCGCGCTAGCGATATGTCGCTGTTTGGCGCGAGCAAGGCAGCACTCAACAGTCTGTTGCGCTGCTGGAGCTCCGCTGCGGACCACCCCGAAGCGTGCTTACTGGCGTTGCATCCAGGATGGGTCAAGACGGACATGGGCGGTGACAGTGCCCCAGTCGAAATTCGCGATAGTGTTGCCGGACTCATCACGGCTATCGACACCTACCGTGGCAGGCAGGGCTGCTACTTCGTCGACTATCAGCATCAAACGCTGTCGTGATGACGTGGACAGGCGAGTCAGCCCCGCTCAGTTAAGCCGCATGTCACTGGCAGACTTTCGCGCTGGCGCAAGCAGCTCGGTGCATCAGAACTCCACGCATCGAGGGCAGTACTGTCTGGGTCAACAACCCGCATGGCTCACCGCTCTGGCGAGCCATGCGAGGCGTCACTCACGAACGCTACACCGCGTTGTACGCATCGGCCTCCGTCTGATCAGGCTCCACCCCGGCGTCGGCGAGCCGACACAGAACTATGCCAGCGACACCGCAAAGGGCAAGAGCCAGGGGCATGGCGTGCGCTGGCTGAGCCGCAAGGCTTGCGACGTACCCCACCACAGCGGCCACCAGGTAATGCATGGTGCCCATCAATGCCGAGGCAACTCCCGACTGGGCTCCACCGTTGTTCATCGTAAGCGCAATCAGGTTGCCAATGATCAGGCCCAATGCACCAATGGCTATACCTAATAGCCCTGCGTAAAGCGGCAAAGGCGCTACACCGGCCAGCACAGCGATGAACAACAGTCCCCCAGCCAGTGTATGAACGCCCAGCCCCAGGTAGGTGACACGAGCAGCTGTAGCTCCACGGGATAACAACGCGTTGGAAAGCATGCCTCCGATGATCAGTCCAACGGAATTTGCAGCAAACAAATAACTGAACAGCGCTGGGCTAAGCGAGAAGTACTCTGTGAAGATAAACGCCGCACCACTAATGTAGGTGAACAGAGCGCTCATCACAAAGCCACCTGCCAGCGTATAGAGCATGAATACTCGTCTGCGCATCTGCCGAGCATATCCGCGGACGATACTGCCGGCGCTCAGCGCCACTCTACGCTCCTTCGGTAGCGACTCTGGCAGCGAGCGCATGCCCCAAACCAGTCCCACCACGGCGAGTGCCGCCAGAACCCAGAAAATGATGCGCCAGCTACCATGAGTAAGTACAAAACTACCCATCATCGGTGCCAGCACGGGAGCGATCATCATCACTTGCATCAGTAGGGAAAAAATGCGCGCTGATGAATTGACGTCACACATATCCGCAACAATGGCCCTGGGCGCAACCAGCCCGGCTGCAGCACCTATGGCTTGAACGAAGCGTGCAATCAGCAACCATTCCAACGTTGGCGCCATGGCTGCACCGACGGACCCCAGTATAAAGACCACTACCCCTGCAAGCAGCGGTAGCCTACGTCCGTAGCGGTCCAGAAGCGGTCCATACATGCATTGGCCAATGGCTAATCCGGCGAGAAATATCGCAAGAGTCTGCTGCACACTTCCGGCCGAGACACCTAGATCGTCAGCGATACTTGCCATGCCGGGCAGATACATATCGATCGCCATAGCGTCTAAGGCGGTTAGTAGCGCAAGTAATACAATCAACGGAGCCCCGAGCTGGGCTGCGTTAGCTGTTGTGGGGTTGCTCATTTGATTTCCTCTCGTACCTTTTCTGCCAACTCCAAACCGGCGGACAGCAGCCTTTGCAAAGCGCGCAGGCGATGTTCAAAGCGCTGCGCACCAACATAAATAAGCTCAACATGAAGGCTGTCTATTATTCCCAGATAGGCATCGCCGAACTGTGAGAAATCCTGCTCGGTCAGTGCCGTCGCTGAGCGCTGACGCAACTGGCTTATAAAAGCCTCAAGCAATCGCTGCAGGTAGTCTTCGTAACTGGAAGAAACCCGAGTGGAAAGACTCTTTGGCGGGAGGTATGCATTGCGCAATAGGAAGCGCATATGCATCGATTCGCCATAACGCTTGGGCAGGGATTCGCAGTAGTGCATGCCCGGCAGCGACGATGCCGATTCTGAATCAAAACATTGCTGGGCAAACGCTGCCTCTACCTGAAACGCTTCATCGAGGACGGTCAGAAACAGCGCTTGCTTGCTCTCGACGTGCGAGTAGATTGACGCCTTGCGAATACCGAGATCATTGGCAATGTCGCTCAGCGAGACTTCGTCATAACTCAGGTCGGCAAATCGGTTACCTGCCGCATCCGTGACACGTTTCATCGCGGGGGTTGGGGGATGCATAGTGCTGCCTTCAATATGAATATGTTACGGCTTCACCTCGGTTGGGCTGGCCAAGAACGTGCAACATACTCGCTAACTACCGACCGGTAGCTTAAAATTATTGATCGGTTCGATTGGAGGTTTCGATTGATGCGTAGCCGGCACGCGTTCCACGGTGGCCGCCCCGATCGCTTAACGGTACGCGCCGCCATACAACAGTGGTCGGCGCTGGGTCGATTGCGCGAGCATCCGCGCGCCAAAGGGTTTGCAGGGTGCCAAGCGCTCTCGCAGCGCTGAGTACTGTTGATCCTACAAGGCCGCTTGGGCCGGAGTTGGCTGGCGGTGGTGAGCGCCGTGGATCGTGGCAATCAATGCGTTGACGAGAGATCAACCTCGAGTCTGCTTCACGCCACTAGGACGACAGCTATCCGTGGTTTAACTGCGCATTGAGTCGATCACGGAAGCTCTGGATCAGCGGCTCGCGGGAGCGGCCTCGCCGCAGGGCAAGGGTGAAGGGGGCTTGGTAGCCGAATGTGGCTGGCAACAGCACCTTCAGGCGCTTCCGATCTACCCATTGCTGCGCATGGTGTTCTGGGAGATAACCCACATAGGCACCCGACAGTATCAGTATCAGCTGCGCCTCCATCGATTCTACGGTTGCGGCGCTGTGCTTGAAGCCGTGACGCGCCAGCTCAGTTTGGCTCCAGTAACCACGACCTACCATGCGCTGCTGTTTGACTACTTCAGCCGGTATTCGTCGCTGCGCGTACAGAGGGTGGCGGTCACTGCAGTACAACCAGTGCTGTTCACGGTACAGCGCATGGTAAATCAGTCCATTTGTACGAACCGAGAAGGCACCGATAGCCAGGTCCAGGCGATTTTCCAGCACGCCCAATTGCAGCTCGGCGGGGCTAAGCACCGCGAGGTGCAGGTGTACGGCCGGGTGCTCCTCACTGTAGGCACCAATCACTTCAGCCAGCGGAAGAGACGCATCGCTGACCGTCGAGTCAAGTACGCCGAGGTTTAGCGTCCCGCGCAGTTCACCCTTGAGGGCGGCCGCATAGCGCTCGAAGTCGTCCAGTTCAGCAAGCAAACGCAGCGTTTCTTGATGGAACAGCTCTCCCTTGGTGGTCATGCTAAACCCGCCCCGCCCCCTGTGGCATAGGGAGATACCGAGCAGCGCTTCTAGTTGACTCATGTAAGTGCTGATCGCTGATGTAGAGAGGTTCAACTCCTGCTGTGCCGCGGCGAAACCCTGGTTGCGGACCACACAAGCGAAAATGCGCAGCAGCTTTATGTCGGGCAATGCGGACGGCATGTTGAAGCTCCTGACAAGTTATCAATGCAGCCAGTCTACCGCCGAAAGTTTAGAAATCTCTGAACTGAATTTTTGCCTGTAGAGATTTGCCTGCTCTCATTTCACGAACAGAATCGACTCAAGACAACTTCAACAATTGTGAGGCTCTCCGTGGAAAGTAATCTCCACCAGCCCGTAGGCGGCAATGAGATGCCCCGTTTCGGCGGGATCGCAACCATGCTGCGCTTACCCCATGTGCAGACGCCCGATGGGTTGAACAAGCTCGACGCAGCCTTCATCGGCATCCCCCTCGACATTGGCACCTCGCTGCGTTCTGGCACTCGCTTCGGCCCCCGGCAGATCCGTAGCGAATCGGTAATGATCCGTCCTTACAACATGGCCACTGGCGCTGCGCCCTTCGATTCGTTGAATGTCGCCGATATAGGTGACGTGCCAATCAATACCTTCAACCTGCTCGACGCTGTGCGCATCATCGAAGCGCACTACGACGGCATCCTCGAGCGCGACATCACTCCGCTGACTCTGGGCGGCGACCACACCCTGACGCTGCCAATCCTACGGGCGATGAAGAGAAAGTACGGCAAGGTCGGCCTGGTACACGTTGATGCACACGCCGACGTCAACGACCACATGTTCGGCGAGAAAATCGCCCACGGTACAACTTTTCGCCGCGCTCAGGAGGAAGGCCTGCTCGACAGTGAGCGGGTGGTGCAAATCGGACTTCGGGCTCAGGGCTACACCGCCGACGACTTCAACTGGAGCCGTGCCCAGGGCTTTCGCGTGGTGCAGGCCGAGGAGTGCTGGCATCGTTCGCTGACGCCGCTGATGGAAGAGGTGCGAGCCAAAGTTAACGGCGGCCCGGTATACCTGTCCTTTGATATCGATGGCATTGATCCGGCCTGGGCACCAGGCACTGGCACGCCGGAAGTGGGCGGTCTGACCACTATTCAGGCGCTGGAAATCATTCGGGGTTGCCAGGGTTTGAACCTGATCGGCTGCGATCTGGTCGAGGTGTCACCGCCCTACGACACCACAGGCAATACTTCGCTGCTTGGCGCCAACCTGCTCTACGAAATGCTTTGCGTGCTGCCAGGGGTAGTACGGCGATGAGTCGTGAGAGCGAGGTGATAACAGCCGCAAGTGAACTGGTAGCTGCCTTTGCTAGCAACGACACGACCGGCTATTTCGCCTGCTTCAGCGAGGATGCCACTTTCGTTTTCCATACTTTGCAGAAACCGCTGCTGTCACGTTGTGAATACCGCGCGCTATGGCAGCAATGGCAGGCAGATGGGTTTGCCGTGCTCGGCTGCTGCTCAAGCAACGCTCACGTTAGCCTGCAGGGCGATGTCGCCATCTTCATCCATGACGTCGCTACACATATTCGCACCGGCGGCGAGGAACTGCACCTCAGGGAAAGGGAGACCATTGTGTTCCGCTACGACGGCGCACGCTGGCTGGCTTGCCACGAGCATTTGTCTGCCCCAAGCGCGAGTTGAAAACAGACGTGCGCGAGCGAGCCAGCTGAAGCTCGCCGTGCTGAATAACACACCTTTCGGGTGCCCTTTAGGCCCCCACGCGGCTTAGCCGTACTGCCAATGCACCACCACCTGGCGGCTGTCGGGGGTGAATAACGGTCGGCGTGCCTGCGCCAACCTAATAAAAATGTGATAGGCACTGGAGATACACATGAGCCATTCGACGCGCATCGAAACCTTTGGTGTCGAGCAGATTCCCGATTCCCAACGCGATGCTACTCCCTCTGACCTGTTCCGCCTGATATTCGGCGGTGCTAATACCTTTGCCACAGCTGTACTTGGTAGCTTCCCGGTTCTGTTCGGTCTGTCGTTCCAGGCAGGCGTTTGGGCAATCGTCCTCGGCGTAGCGGTGGGCGCACTGATTCTCGCTCCCATGGGTTTGTTCGGCGCCCTGAATGGCACTAATAATGCTGTCTCGTCCGGTGCCCACTTCGGTGTACACGGACGCATAGTCGGCTCCTTCCTCTCATTGCTCACCGCTGTGGCGTTCTTCTCGCTCTCGGTGTGGAGCTCTGGCGACGCTCTGGTTGGCGGAGCTAAACGATTGATTGGCCTGCCAGAAACAGACCTAACACTTGGCCTAGCCTACGGCTTGTTCGCCATGCTGGTACTGGTGGTGTGCATCTTCGGTTTCCGCTTCATGCTATGGGTCAACAAGATCGCAGTGTGGGCGTCCAGCCTGTTATTTCTGCTCGGTATTGTTGCTTTTGCCGGGACGTTCGACGCTGGTTACGCTGGAACTGTCAGCGTCCAACAGTCAGGTTTCTGGGCCGCGTTCATCGGTGGTGCGCTGCTGGCCATGAGCAACCCGGTCTCCTTCGGCGCTTTTCTCGGCGATTGGTCCCGCTATATTCCACGGCACACACCCAAGCGCCGCATCATGCTGGCAGTGCTCGCCGCCCAGACCGGCACACTGATCCCATTTCTGTTCGGTCTGTGCACCGCCACCCTCGTGGCGACCCAGGCCCCGCAGTACATCGAAGCCAGCAATTACGTTGGCGGCTTGCTGGCCATCTCGCCGACGTGGTTTTTCCTGCCGGTCTGCCTGATAGCCGTAATTGGTGGCATGTCTACCGGTACCACGTCGCTGTACGGTACCGGGCTGGACATGTCGAGCCTGTTCCCGCGTCTGATGAGCCGAGCGGGTGCCACTTTGTTGATCGGTGTGGCTGCCATCGCGTTCATCTTCATCGGCCGGTTCGCCTTTAATCTGGTGCAGAGCGTTTCAACCTTCGCCGTATTGATCGTGACGTGTACCAGCCCTTGGATGGTGATCATGATCCTCGGTCTGATCGTGCGACGCGGTTTCTATCGCTCCGATGATCTACAGGTATTCACCCGTGGTGAGCACGGTGGCTGCTACTGGTTCCAGCATGGCTGGAACTGGCGCGGTCTCGGGGCCTGGATTCCCAGCGCGGCGGTGGGGCTGTGCTTCGTCAATCTTCCTGGTCAATTCGTTGGACCGCTGGGCGAGCTGGCAGGCGGTATCGACGTCAGTTTGCCGATCACTCTGGGCATCGCGGCTGTGCTCTATCTCAGCCTGCTCTATCTGTTCCCTGAGCCGGTCGACGTCTACGGCCCTTCAGGCCCGCGCTGGATACGCCTGAAAAGCGGCACTAGGCATCCATTGGACGACGCCGGAATTGCTGATCGCGTCGCCGTCCGCTCTTCCGACGTAGCGCGGAACGCCCATGTCCCCGCTAGTAAAATGGGGGCGGGATCATGATCCTCGATATAACGGCCTGGCTATAGGACTTACTGCCTTTGTTGTGGGCAACCTGCTGACGCGGCCACAGGTGCCGTACCACCAGTGTGGCCTGGGTCAGGCGCCACCGTGATGAGTCGTGCCGACCCACTGGGTTGGCACGCGAATGGCTATCGAAGGATATGTTTTTACCTGTGAGTTATGCACCGGCAGGTGCTATTAACATTGCATCCTATATTCCGTCGCGCTCAGGCGTGGCTGCTGGAGCCAAACATGAGCAACTCACATTACATCGGAGGCCACTGGGTTGAAGGAGAGGGCGCTGACATCATCAGCGTTTACGATCCTTCCCTTGGCCAACCATTTGCTGAGCTGCGTGCCGCAAGCACACGCCAGGTCGACCAAGCCGTAGCCGCGGCTCGCAAAGCCTTGCCTGAGTGGAAAACAAGCGAGCCTGGCGAGCGAGCATGTTACTTACGAGGTTTTGCTGATGGCTTAGGCCGGCGGCGAGATGCGCTGATCGAGCTGCAGATGCGCAACAACGGTAAGCCGCGGCACGAGGCCGAGGTAGACATTGACGACGCCGTCGCGACCTTCGCCTATTACGCAGACCTCGCCGATGGCTTGGCCGATCAGCAGAACCGTGCGGTCTCATTGGCGGCAGCCGGCTTCAGCTCTCATAGCCGGTTGGAAGCCATTGGGGTGGTTGGACTGATCGTGCCTTGGAATTTTCCATTGGTGACCAGCGCCTGGAAGATCGCACCGGCTTTGGCTGCCGGTTGTACAGTGGTATTGAAGCCCTCGGAGGTCACCCCACTGATCGAGCAGACCTATGGCGAGATTGCCGATGAGCTGGACCTGCCTGCTGGCGTGCTGAATGTTGTAGGCGGCAAGGCAGATATAGGCAGTGCGCTGAGTGCCCATCGTGGGCTCGACAAGTTGTCCTTCACAGGCAGCAATGCCGTGGGCAGCCGAGTCATGCACAGCGCTGCTGAGCATTGCCGGCCGGTGACTTTGGAGCTGGGCGGTAAGTCGGCGATCATCGTATTCGACGACTGCAACGTCGATGAGGCTGTCGAATGGATCATGGCAGGTATCTGCTGGAACGCGGGTCAGATGTGTTCGGCCACCTCCCGCCTTCTTATCCAGAACGGCATTGCCGATGCACTCCTGCCTCGCTTGGCAGAGGCGATGATCAGATTGAGCGTTGGCAACCCACTCAATGAAGAAGTCGACATGGGGCCGCTGAGCAGCGAAGCCCAATGGCGAAAGGTCGGGGAATACCTCAGTATCGGACGGAACGAACATCTGAAATGCCTGGCTGGCGGCACGCTTGAGGTCGGGCAGGGCTGGTTTGTTGCACCGACGCTCTATGTCGACGTGCCTACCGAAAGCCGTCTATGGGTCGAGGAGATCTTTGGCCCGGTGCTCTGTGTTCGCCGGTTCGACAGCGAAGCAGAGGCGATATCTTTGGCCAACGATAGTCGTTTCGGTCTGGTTGCCACCATCGCTAGCGCCGATCTGCAGCGTGCCCAACGCGTTGCTGAGGCGATGGAGGTCGGCCATGTGTGGATCAACTCGATCCAAGCGGTGTTCGTCGAAACTTCATGGGGCGGCAACAAGGGCAGCGGCATCGGCCGGGAACTAGGCCCCTGGGGGCTTGCCGCCTACCAGGCTGTCAAGCATGTGACTCGCTGCCTTGGCTGAATTCGCTGGAGAGCCCCAAGAAACTATCAACTCGGCAAATGCATGTGCAGGAATGGGGGCGCATGGGACAAGCCGTCGATTCACACGAATTGGATGAAGACAAATGGGACGTACTCCACACACATTGTCGAAGCAATAGCTTTCATCTGCATGGCTCCAACCAAGCAGCTTGCCAACCGCCTTACGGTGTCTTCAGAGGCGCTTTAATATCAGGCTAACTGCCGAGTCTTCTATGGTGAACACTGTAGTGGTCAACCCAGGATCACCACCACGACGGACTTCGGCCAGCCAATCCTGAGCCAGTGAACGAGCCTGCTCGACGGTAAGCTCGCCGAACTGGCCAAGCGCAGGCTTTCGGCGGACGCCTGAGTTCGCTCGGTACTGAAGCATAAAGACCTTCCGGTCGGCTGGTGTAACCTTGCACATGAAGCCCGGAACGATTGTGTCCCGAGCTTAACGTCGCGGTCTGGACCTGAGCCATGACCACTACGCTTTTAGTCAGTTTGATCTTTGCCATGAGGCGCTCTCCCGAAAGGCTCCGATTCCAGGAGCCTGCTAGGAGCCAGGCGAAAGGGAACCGGAGCGGTTTGCGTCGCGCGCCGGCATATAATCTAATTCATGGATTCCCCGCAAAACCTGCTGCAGCAAGCTGTATCCAAGCCCAAGGAATACCCGGCGCGAGTGCCATGCTGCCGCTTAAAATCCCTCATCCGAAAGGGTATGCGGGTTCGATTCTCGCTCCGGGCACCAAAACGTGTGGCGTATCCGATAGTTGCGACATCTCGAAAACCGGCCTTTGCAGCCGGTTTTTTCGTTTCTACGGCCGGCCGGCCCGTACAGTGACCAATGGCAGCTCATCCGCCTGAACGCATAGGCTGGTCGATCCTCTTACCTGTACAGGGCAATAGAGAGGTGAATGATGAGCATCGAGCGTGAAGATCGCCAACCGCTGAGCAAATTCCCTACCGGCACCCGTGCCGAGAACGAAGACGATGGGGTGGTGATTCCCGGTTCGGCACCGCCGTTGAGTCCTGGACGCACCGATGTAAACCCTGACGATCAGCCGGGCGTCGATGAGTTGCCGGGCAATGAGCTGGAGCGTCCACGAGATGGCAACGATGGCGCGCCTATCGAGCGTGAGACCCCCGACATCGACGTGGACAACGCCGAGATGGATGACGTGCCCAACCCGCGCTAGCGTTGGCGCGCTACGCGCTCTGCACGCGCTTTAGTGCCGCTGGGCCGCTCGCCGGATATCTTTCGAGGTTTGTTTCGCCACTCACGTCAGCAGCACCGCCGTGCGCCGGCACCTGCGACGTGTCGTTGCGCTCAGCCACATTGCGTAGCGCCTGGCCAGGGCGTCACGTTCCATTGGCATCATATTCGGACTGACGATGAGTAAACTGACCGAGCAATACGCTGTAATAGCCGGGCTGACGGCGTTCATGGCTGGTTGCAGTGGAATAGAAACGGTACCGCCACCGGACGGTACCGATGAATATGTATTCGCTTGCAACAAGGCAGCCGGACAGCCGGGTTGCGAGGCCCGTGCGCGCGCGGTTTGTCCGAAGGGTTACGAAACGTTGAGTAGCGAAGAGAATTTCGATCGTAAGGAGCTGCGCGTTCGTTGTACGGAGAAAGGCAACGAAGACAGCTGATCGAGCCCACCGAGCGACTTCTGACAGAGCAACTGCTCGGTAGGGCGCGGTGACAATAGTTACTGTTTCATGCCGAGCAATTCTTGCGCTTCTCCCAGCGCTTCGAGCGATTGTTCGTGCTCGCCCGCCTTATGCAATTTTTCCCCCTCGGCGCGAAGTTCTTTGACTCGCGTCAGAACGGCTGGATCGCTTGGTGGATTCGTTGCCAGTTGCTCGTCGATCTTTGCCATGTCCATGGGACAGTGCATTGCCCAGAGCGGCGTGCTGACGACAGCGGCTGCGATGAATAGCAATATACGACGCATGATTCGATCTCCTGATGAGTGGCCCGCCAGTCCAGTATAGGAGCCACTCGGAAACCATGAGGTTTTCGCAGGGCGTGAGTGAGGAGTCGGCCTTCGCGGCGTGAGTTGGAGCGTTTGGCGTCGTTTGCAGACATCGCACCAATCAGCGCGATAAGTCTTCAGTAAACCGCTAGGCTGCCGACAGCTTAAAATGGCACGCGCATGATCGGCCCGATAAGATCAGCCCGTTTTCTCGATGAATCAAATGACTGGCGCGTCTTCGCTCACGCTTTGGGTGATGCCGCTGTGAATACGTGACATCCACACAATGAAGAGGCAGGGAGCATGGTGGATCTTCAGAAGACCGGGTTGCCACAGCAAGGCGCGCCGCATGTATTGGTGATCGACGATACGCCGGATGAACTCAGAGGATTGCTCACGCTTCTCAGAGCGCAGGCATGGAAAGTTTCGGTGGCAACCGAGGCCTACCAGGGCTATCAGAGAGCGTTGGCCACTCGACCAGATCTCATCGTGCTGGACGTCAGGATGCCTCAGATGAACGGCTTCAGTCTGTGTCGCCTATTGCGCGAAGCGTCGGTGACACGCCGCGTTCCGATTCTGTTTCTGACCTCCTCGGGTGCATTGGAAGAGCGGCTGGAGGGATTGACCTTGGGTGGAGTCGATTACGTACTCAAGTGCTGTGAACCAGAGGAAGTGCTCGCTCGGATCCGCATCCATCTGCAACTGACATGGCGTGATGAGCCCTGCGCCGCACCCTCGCACGAGACGGCCGATGGAGACCAACCCGATCAGGTGATTCTTCGGGCGGCGATGCGTCTGGTCGAGGAAAGGCTGGACGATCTGCCGTCGTTGTCGGTCATTTCGAGGATGGTAGGGACACACGAGAAGCGCTTGTCGATGATTTTTCGTGAGCACTTGGGCACGACCGTTTTCGGCTATATCCGCGAAGCTCGTTTGCGTCGCGGTCAGAAACTGCTCACCGACGGTTCCATGAGCATCCAGGATATCGCCGAGCTGGTCGGCTTTCGCAGCGCCTGCAATTTCACCACAGCATTCCGCCAGTGGCTGGGGATTACGCCTACCCAGTTCCGTCAACAGATCCACGGCATCTGCGAGGCCGACTCGGTCCGTTCCGCATGATTGGGTCGCGGTTTTGCCGTCTGCTGCTCGGGTTCTGTCTTTCGATCTCGGGCCTCGCGCATGGCACGGTCTCCGTGGACGCATGTAAAGACGAACACGTCAAACTATTGCCCGTTACTCGGATGATCGAAGACCGTAGCGGGACGTTGAGCCTAGCCCGCGTTCTGGCGCGTTTTGAAAGTGAATCCGGCGCCCAGGCGGAGGTGCCGCCTGCGGGCTATACCCACTCGGCGTTTTGGTTCCGCCTGGAATTGAAGAACGAGGGATCGAGCAGCTGCTCGCGCTGGCTGACGGTGGGTGCGCCGCGTCTGGAAGACGTGCGCGTCTATAAACCGGTGCCGGGTGGCTGGGAATCGATGCGGGCGGGAAGCGCTTATCCGCTCAACGAATGGTCGTATCCGGCGCGGCAGCCGCTCTTCCCGGTATCGCTGGAGGCTGGTGAATCGGTCGTGTTGGTCGCTCGGGTCGCCAGCGGTACGCAGATATTGATCAACCCCCAACTCTGGTCCGATCTGGCGCGCTTCCAACATCGGCAGTCCACGGACCTGTGGGACGGAATCACCCTTGGCATCGTATGTCTGGTGGCCCTGTTCAGCCTGATGATCGGTGCGATCTTCCGCTCCTGCCTGGTCGTGGTGCATGCCGGCGCCGTCAGTTCTTACATTCTGCTGACGTGTGTTCTGAATGGCTATCTGGTGCTCTGGCCGGCGGCGCTCAGTTGGACGCGAGAGCTGACGGTGCTGGCCAGCGTGATCTCGTTTGCATGCTTTCTGGGCTACGCCGCAGTGGTACTGCGTGTCGGTCAGTTACCCAGAGCCATCGGTGTATTGTTCGGGCTGCAATTCGTTGCGCATGCGGGTGCACGCCTATGGTCGTTGATAGACCCGGCCCAGGGAGGCGATGCCGCCCTGATGGTAATGAAAGGCATCTATCTGCTTTTTCCGCTGACGCTGTTGGTCGGTTGGCGTAGAGGTGTGCGCTACGACTGGCTGGCCTGGTTGCTGCCGTTGATATTCATGTTGCTGTTGGCTGCTCGCTATTTTTTCGAACTGAGCAGCATTCCCTGGCAATCGCCTGAGCAGCGCTACAGCCTGGCGTCGACCTTACCGGGAGTCTTACTGCTGTTATGTACCCTTGCGGTCGAGGTAAGCCGCGCCAGATCCAGGGAAAAGCGAGCGCTGCTCGACCTCGATCATCTCAAACAGGCCGAGCACGAACGCCTCGAGCAAACGGTGGCCCTGCGTACCGAACAGCTGCGCGAATCGCTGCGCGCGCGCAGCGGGCTGATCGCTCGGATCAGTCATGATCTGCGTTCGCCTCTGGTGAGCGTGATCCAATATGCCCGCTTGTTACAGACGGGCGCAGAAAATGACTATCCGCAGAAGATCGAGCGCAACACGCGGCGGCAGCTGGAACTGATCGACGACTTGCTGGAGTTCTCCTCTGGCGAGCTGCAGCAAATGGAATTGTCGCTCGCACCCGGCTATCTCTATGGCTTCTTGCGTGAAGTGGAGGACGAGGCCGCTTTCCTCGCTACCCGCCAGCGCAACGCGTTCGAAGCCCAATTCGCGCAGGACCTCCCGGTACTGGTACATGCCGATTTTCGGCGGCTGCGGCAGGTTCTCATCAATCTGCTGGCCAATGCGGCCAAGTTCACCACCGAGGGAAGCATCCGCTTCGAGGTGTGCTGCGTGAACAATATTCGTCCGAATCAGGTGCAACTGCGCTTCTGCGTCACCGACACCGGCATAGGACTCGATCCAAAGGACCGCGAGCAACTGATGCGGCCGTTCGGGCGTGGTCGCAACGCGCAGCGGTACGAGGGCAGTGGGCTTGGGTTATCGATCGTCCAGGATTTGCTGCAGCGCATGGGCAGCGAACTGGAAATCGAGGCGCCCGCAGAAGGCGGAAGCCGGCTGAGCTTCACCGTGCAGCTCGCCTGCGCGACCGAGCAGGACATCGATTTTTCCGCTTCGGACGGTCCACCAACGGCACTGAACGGAGCGGGGCGGCACGTCCTGCTGGTTGACGATATCGAGCAGAACGTGGAATGGCTGGCCGATCTGCTGGGCGGATATGGCTTCGAAGTTTCGACGGCGATCAGCGCTGCCCAGGCGCTTGGGTGTCTCGCCGATGATCCCGTCGACCTGATCGTCACCGATCAGATGATGCCTGATCTGGACGGCTGGGAATTCCTGCGTCAGGTGCGTAGAGAGTGGCCAGGGACACCGGTGGTGCTTTATTCGGCGGCGCCCGCGCGACGGCCGTCTGGCTACCCAGAACAGCTCGAGTTCGATGCCGTGCTGATCAAACCGGCTTCGAACGGTGAGCTGCTTCGCTGCATAGATGAGCGGGCATGTCGTCAAAGGCAAACGATCACTACCGAGGTTGGCTCTTGAGTTCTTCGCGCGTAATGATGCTGTTTGTGATGCTGGCAGTCTCATCTGCCTCCATGGCGGAGACCGTACCTTCAGGCGATGCCGGGTATTCTCGACGAGAGGAGCTGTTGCTCGACGACATGACGGTCACCGCAGACGCTGACAGTTCCTTGCACGAGGACGCGCGGCGTGGCGTCGTCTTGGTGGAGGGAGAGGCCGTGGAGCGCCCTGGTGGACACGCGCCCAGCCTACTCGAGCAACGCGTCCCGGGTCTGGTGCTGTCTGGCCACAACGCCCGTGATATCGGTTTCGGGATGCGCGGATACGGCGCGACGGCCTTCAACGATGGGCTGGAAGGCAGCGTTGGGGTCTTCGTTGACGGAGTCTATCTCGGCCGTCAGGGCATGGCCCTCGGCGACTGGCTGGATATCGAGCGAGTCGAGGTGCTGCGTGGGCCGCAGAACACCGCGTTTGGCAAGAACAGCAGTGCCGGGGCGTTGAACATCGTGACCCGACCACCGAGTCCGGAGTTCGAGGCACGTGGCGAAACAAGTGTGGGTTCTCGGGGCTTGCGGCAGCATCGCGGAAGTTTCTCAGGGCCGTTGGAGGACGGGGTGCTGGCCGGTCGGCTGAGCGTCTTTCATACCGAGCGCGATGCGCTCGTCGAGAATCGTTACAGCGGCGCGGGGCTGAACGACAAGGATCAACAAGGGCTGCGGGGACAGCTGCTGTGGACCCCCACCGAGGCGTTCAGTGCGCGTCTGGTGGGCGAGCATGGGCGGGCGGATGATTCGGGAAGCGTACTGATGGCTAGCCATTACAGCGACCAGACACGCCGCCGGGCCGCTTTTGTCGGCTACGATCTGCCGGCGACCGACCCGAAGAAGCGGGAAGTCCAGCATGACGCGCCGACCGGCAGTCGGGTGTCGCAGGATGCCGTTTCGCTGGAGCTGAACTGGGCGCTGGCGCCGACGATGCAGCTGACCAGCATCAGCGCGCATCGTGACTGGACTTATCTCAGCAAGCGAGATGGCGACAGTACGCCGCTTAGGGTCGCCGAGGGAAATGTCGATCTGCGGCACCGGCAGTTCAGTCAGGAGCTGCGCTTGAGCGGGTCGGTCGGTCCGCGCCTGGATTATTCAACGGGTGCTTATTACCTCAGCCAGGACGCTCGGCGTGAGACCGCTGTCCGCTTTGGCGACGATGCGGCTGCCTGGTTCGTCGGTGATCGTCTGGATGAAATCGAGCAGTTGTTCGGCATCCGCTTTCAAAATCCAGCTCAGATCCCGACGTCCTTGCTCAACGGTGCGAGTCAGCGCTATGCCGGTGCACAGGAGTCGGAAAGCCGCGCGGTGTTCGGAGCGCTCGCGTGGCGTCCCGTTGAGCGCGTCGAACTGAAGGGAGGGCTTCGCTACGGGCGAGAACACAAGCAAGGTTGGATGTCCCGGGAGCTTGCGGACCTGGCCTCTCTGAACGGTCTGCCGCCAGTCATTCAGGGTGGCGGTCAGTTACTTCGGCAAATTGCGTTGGGTGGAGCATATTACCGGCGTGACTCCACCGAAGAACGACACCTGACCGGTGAACTCGGGTTCAGATACCAGTTTTCCGATGCCGTTACGGGCCGGGCTGGCTGGTCACGCGGATACCGAACGGGTGGGATCAATTTCGACGTGGTGGGCCCTACGGCAGCACCGACGTTCGGCTCAGAGCGGGCCACATCGTTCGAATTGGGACTTGAAAGTCGCTTCTGGGACGACCGTGCGCGGGCCGGCCTGACCCTTTATCAGACGGATGTCGACGATTATCAGGCGCTGACCTATAGCCCTCCGGCCACGCTATTCGCGCCTCCGTTGCGTGACAATCTCATCAACGTCGGCGCGGTACGCCTGAGGGGAATCGAGCTCGACTCCGCTTGGCGCGTGCATCCTCGCACTGACCTGCGGCTGGGCGTCGCCTGGAGCGATGCGCGTTATGGCGCGTTTCGCAACGCGCCTTGCCCACCCGGCGAGGGCCAATGGGTGTGCGACCTGAGCGGCAAACGCTTGTACAACGCACCCGAATGGAATGTGTCGACCGGGCTCGATTACTGGCAACCGCTGGTGCCGGGGCTGGAAAGCTTTGGCGGCGTCGACTACAGCTTCCGAAGCGGCTATTACGGCACCCTCGAAGGTGGTGAGGGCAGCTATCAGCCGAGCTACGGACTGACCCATCTGCGCTTTGGCCTGCGCCGCTCGGACCGTAGCTGGGAGGTCGAAGGTTGGGTGCGCAACCTGTTCGACCGCCATTCCGTCAGTGCCGTCTATGCCCTGCTTGGCGCGGGCGATTACGGTGTGCTTACAGGGGAGCCCCGCATGGCAGGCATGACGGTCAGGGCGCGCTACTGATAGGCGCCACGCTCGGTACCGTGCCCCCCCGCGTCATAGCCGTTCGTCAGGCCGCAACGGATTAATCCTCGACCATCCGCTGCAGCAAAGCTCACGTCCGCTCTCGCAAACTTTGCGCTGTTGAACTCTACGCATAATTCGCCGCAACTCGACCGGCCGAACACCCGGGACGGGCATTCATTACGGTTTTTATGGAGTTTGGCGATGGCAGTCCGTGAACAGGATTTCGTTTATGTGGGCAAGCGTCTGCTGCGGTGGAGCGTTGCGTTGGCTGGCTCGGCTGCTGCGCCCTGGATTTTTGCTCAAAGTCTGCCGGATGCCGGTCAGTTGCTGAACGAGCATCAGCAGAGCCAGCCATCCGCACCGCAATCCACCGAGCCGCCGCCTGCGTTCGAACTGCCATCCGATGCCGTGCGCGAAGGGCAGTCCGGTTTGCGCGTGACCCTTCGCTCGATCCGCTTTTCCGGCGACACGGAGTTGGCCGAGACTGAAGATCTGCAGCGTCTGGTTAGCCCCATGGTGGGCAAGACGCTCGACCACGCCGGGCTCCAACAGCTAACCGACAGCCTGACCCGTTATCTACGTGGTCGCGGCTATGTGTTGGCCAGAGCGTACCTGCCGCGTCAGGACCTGACCGAGGGCAATCTGGAAATCGCGCTGACCAAGGGAAAATTGCAATCGGATGCGGCGCGCATCGAGGTTGGCGGGGCGACTCGCAGCTCGACCGGTCGCCTGCGTGGCATTGCCGAGGCAGCGCTGCCCCAAGGCAAAGCACTGCGCGCCGAAGATCTTGAACGTGCGCTGCTGCTCATCAACGACCAGCCCGGCATAACCGCGCAATCCGCCCTTGAGCGCGGCACCGAGCCCGGCAGCAGCCGCTTGCTGATCAGCGCCAAGCAAGGGCCGGTCTTCAGCGGTGGCGTGTCGGGCGACAATTACGGAAACCGGAGCACGGGCAGTGCTCGCGCCAATGCTCAATTCAACCTCGCTGATCCGCTGGGTATCGGCGACCAGTTTTCCCTGGGTCTCAGCAAGACCACCGGCAGCACCGTGGTGGGTGCCGGCTATAGCCTGCCGCTGACGGCGAGCGGATTGCGCTTGCATGCCGCAGGGTCGTACCTGCGCTATCACGTCGACCAGGAGCAATTCCGCCCGTTGAACCTGCGCGGCACCGCCGAGAGCGGATCCCTGGGCCTGAGCTATCCACTGATCCGCTCGCGCCTGCAGAACCTCAATCTCTCCGGGACGTACGAATATAAGGCTCTGGAAGATCGGGCGCTGGGCATCAACTTGCGTGACCGGGAGCTGAACAACTTCAACGTCGCGCTTTCTGGTAACCGCTTCGATGGCTTGGGTGGGGGCGGCGTTACCGATGCTGGAATCGCTCTGACTGTCGGCCAGCTTGATCTATCCGGCAACCGTGGCGATGAATTCGCCGACAGCATGGGAGCCCAGAGTGATGGCGGCTTCCATAAGCTCAATCTGCGACTGTCGCGTCTGCAGAACCTTGGGGCGGCAAGCGACTGGACGCTGTTCGCCGGCGCTTCCGCGCAATGGGCTAGCGGCAATCTGGACTCATCGGAGAAATTCCTCCTGGGCGGCCCTGCCGGAGTGCGTGCCTATCCCGTGGGCGAGGCGTCCGGCGACCAGGGCTGGTTGGCCACCCTCGAGCTACGGCGCAATCTCGACCTGGGGCTTCCGGGGGTCAAGCTGCAGACGCTCGGCTTCGTCGACACCGGCCGTATCTGGCTGCACGAGGATGAATGGGCGGGCTCGATCAACAACGCGGGCGATACCAACCGCTACGACCTGCACGCTGTAGGTCTTGGGGCCAATGTATGGGTGGGCGATTTCACTGTTCGCACCGCTGTAGCTCGCACTCTGGACAACAACCCAGGCCGTGGCATCTCCGGATTGGACGCCGACGGACGCTCAAGCGACTGGCGCGCCTGGCTACAGGCATCGCTGGCTTTCTGACATCACCGTATCGGTCTTTTCGAAAAAGGAATAACGCATGAAGAGCGCTTCGTTGAACCATGTTTACCGCCTTGTCTGGAGCGATGCCGAACAGGCTTTCGTTGCCGTTTCCGAACATACCGCTGCCCGTGGCAAGCGCGGTGGTGTCGTTGGTTTTCTAGCCGCCCTGGGTCTGCTGAGCATCGGCGCCGTCCATGCCGCCGATCTCCCTACCGGAGGGACGATAGTCGGCGGTAGCGGTGCTATTTCCCAAAACGGCAATCAGATGGTGATCAACCAGTCCAGCGGCAAGCTAGTAACCAACTGGAACAGCTTCGATGTGGGCGCCGGTTCAGGCGTCACCTTCCATCAGCCGGGCGCCGACAGCATCGCCTTGAACCGGGTGATCGGTGGCGGTAGCGCCAGTCAGATCCTGGGCAAGCTCGATGCGAACGGTCAGGTCTGGTTGCTCAACCCCAACGGGGTCGTGATCGGCCGCGGCGCCGAAGTGAATGTCGGTGGCCTGGTGGCTTCATCACTGCAGATCAGCGACGAGGATTTCCTGGCCGGCAAGACTGCGTTGAACGCGGGAACGGGTGCCGGTGCCGTGATCAACCAGGGCACGATCAACGCTGCGGAGGGCGGTGTAGTCGCGTTGATCGGTCCGCAGGTCAGTAACAGCGGCAGCATCCATACACCAGGCGGTAGCGCGGTGTTGGCGGCCGGTGACAAGGTTGCTCTCGACTTCCATGGCGACGGGCTGGTGAGCGTCAATGTCGAGCGAGGCGTGCTCGATGCCCTGGTGCAGAACGATGGGCACATCAGCGCCGACGGCGGAATGGTTGCGCTCAGTGCGCGATCGGCCGACGCCGCGCTCAACAGCGTTATCAACAATACCGGCATTATCGAGGCCAAAGGGCTCGTCGAGCGCGGCGGACGCATTCTGCTCGATGGAGACGCAGAGGGCGGTCTGACCCAGGTGGCGGGCACGCTCGATGTCTCCTCGGACCAGGGCCAGGGCGGCGACATCCTCGTGACCGGGGAACACATTGCCGTCGCCAACGCAACGCTGGATGCCAGCGGCGCTACTGGCGGCGGAACTATAAAAGTCGGCGGTGGCTGGCAGGGACGGGACGCCAGCGTCGCCAACGCTCGCCAGGTGACCGTGAGCAAGGACGCTACTTTCAAGGCGGACGCCATTGGCACCGGCAATGGCGGCACCGTGGTCGCCTGGTCGGACGGTGACAACCGTTTTGCCGGCAAAATTTCCGTGCGCGGCGGCGAGCAGGGCGGCGACGGCGGCAAGGCCGAGGTGTCTGGCAAGCAGACGCTGCACTACGCCGGCCTGACCGATGCTCGCGCCGCCAAGGGTCGCACGGGCGATCTGCTGCTCGATCCGACGCGGATCGATATTGTCGGCGGCGGCAACGCTGGGGATTCGATTACGGGCGCCACGGTCACTGAAAAGGCGCTGGAAGCCCAGGCGGCTAACGTACTGCTGCAGGCGACCGAGCGTATTCACTTCGGTGATCTCGCCCAGAACGGCGGTGATGGCAAGATCTCCATGCAGGAAGACGTCAGTTTCCGCGCGGAAGTGGTTAACAGCGGTAGCACCCGCACCATGATTACGTTTGAAAACGCCGAGAACACCTTGGAGGTATTCGGCACCGGGAGCATCTATCTGCAAGCCGGAGGGGGCGGTACTGGCTCCATCGGGGAGAGTAATTCCGCTGGGTTGACCGGCAATCTGGGTGTCTTCAATCTGATCGCTCATGGCCCAGGTGACAATCCAGACGTGGCGGACATCCCGGCACATCTCGTCGATCAGATCGGTAACGGCACGCCAGGTGCGGGCACCATCACCGTTCTCGGCGCGGACGGGGCAACCTTGGCCGGCACGCTCCAGACCAATGGCGGTTATGTGCGCATTTCCGTGGACTCGGATGCCGGGGTCAACAAAGGTGGTGCCGGAAACCTGGTGATCAACAAGGGCGCTGACATCACCACTCATGACGGCAATCTTTATCTGTCATTCGGCGGCAATGGGTATAGCGCTACGCTGCTTAGCGACATCACGTTGGGCAATGGGCGACTGTACTTCGGCGATGCCATTCCTGGTGGCATCACCAAGCAACTCGGTTCGTCCACTGGAGAGAAAAAGCTGGGTGGCCTGCTCAGTCTGAGTGGAGATGTCAATTTCAACACGCCGCTGACCATGCTCGGGGGCGCCTCGATCTATACCAACGGCGCGATCAATTTCACCAGTACGGTCAATCTGGACACCGGCGACGACCTGCTGACACTCAGGGCGAATAATGTCGATTTCACCAGTGCGACGCTGCAAAACCTGTCTACGGCAAGCATCCGCTTGGAGCCCTACGACGCGACGACCAATATCAATCTGAACAGCAGCAGTGGCAACGCCGGCGGCGGCATCTTCCTCGATGCGAGTGCGCCGGCTACGGACATCAGCAGCCTAGTAGGCATCAAGAACCTTACCATTGGCCGCGAGGATGGCAGCGGTACCACCACCGTGGACGCCTCCGGGTTCGGTTTCAATGCCAACGACAACCTGACGTTGCTTAACGGCAACATCCGGATCGACGGCGAGTTGCGCAACAGCAACGCGACCGGCCATGTCATCGCCCAGGCGGGCGAGGGCGATGTGGTCATCAACGCTGGCGGTAGCGTCACCGCCCAGGGTAGCGGTGACGCCGTGGTGCTGGTTGCGGCGCGGAACTTCGTCAACAACGCTGGGGCCAACGCATTGCTCGCAACCAACAGCAGTGGTCGCTGGCTCACGTATTCGACCAATCCATGGGATGACGTGCGGGGCGGGCTCGGCATCGACTTCAAGCAGTACGCCACTGGGTATGGTCAGCCGATACTTGGCACTGGCAACGGCCATGTCTATACCTACGCACCGAAGGTCACGGTCGAATTGACCGGAGAGGTTCGCAAGACCTATGACGGCAACACGGACGCAACCGTCGATGCCTCGACTCACTTCGCAATGAGTGGTGCAATCGACGGAGACACCATCGATGTCATCTCCTTCGGTGACGCTTATTACGCAGACAAAAACGCCGGGGCGGGCAAAGGGGTCACGGTAGACAATGTCCAGGTTTCCGAAGCAACCAACGGCGATGTGAAGGTTTACGGCTATCAAGTCGATGCCTCGAGCGTCAGCGGCGACATCGGGACGATTGACAGGAAAACTCTGACGGCCACGGCCGATGTGGCCGACAAGGTCTACGACGGCACCACAGCCGCAGACCTCAGCAATGTGCAGTTGATTGGCGTGGTGGCCGGTGATGCCGGCAAGGTGAACACCAGTGGCTCGACCGGCAGCTTCGTCGAC